>NZ_JAEKFT010000158.1 GCF_018524365.1 Denitromonas iodatirespirans | reverse complement strand
CATCCAGCAACGACCGGGGGTCGAGGATTTGAGTTCATAATGTCTATTTATCAATAACTTAACGAACACTATTCTACCCAAAACAGATGCTGTTCACAAGGCTGAATTCCTTAAGTTGAGAGCATTGCCCCTCCCCCTGAGTCAGAATAGTTGTCGCCTCGATAGAATCCAAAACCCGGGGGCGATGAGAAGAGAACGAAGTGGCTCGATACGGACAAAAATTCAAGGACAAAGCGCTCGCTCGACTGTTGCCGCCGGAGGGCGCCTCAGTGGAAGCGGTTTCCCAGGAACTGAGCATTTCGGTG
>NZ_JAEKFT010000157.1 GCF_018524365.1 Denitromonas iodatirespirans | reverse complement strand
GGGTAGAAAAGCTGCTTGTTCAGGAGCTTGAAATCTGCGATGAGCTTCTGCGTCTTGTCCGAGGCCATCCACTGGGCAAACTCCTTGGCGAGGTCGTATTTCACATTCGTGCACCTCTCGGGGTTAACTGGGATCACGCTGTACTGGTTCCTCAGCTCTTTATCGCCCTCGACCAGAATCACCAGCGGGGGGTTGCCTTTAAAGTTGTCTTCATACTTGATGAACGTGCCGCGGTCGGCCAGGGTGTAGGCGTGTTCCGCGGCTGCGATGTTGATGGTCTTCGGCATACCCTTCCCCCTGCACAGATACCATGACACC
>NZ_JAEKFT010000156.1 GCF_018524365.1 Denitromonas iodatirespirans | reverse complement strand
CGACGCCGAGCCGGCCGGCGACATGGCCCCCGCCGCCGCCTTGCTCGGCCAGGCCGACACCCTGGCCCAAACCCTCTCCAAAGCCGCCGCCACCCACCAAACCGTGCCACTCGCCGCCGCCATCGGCTCAACCGGCGCCAACCAAAGCACCATCGACCCGAACGCCGCCCCGCTCAAGGCCCTGCACACCGTCGCCCGCGGCATGGCAGACGGCACCGACTTCGACGCCGCGCTCGCCGACGCCAGCCAGAAGAACACCGCCACCGCCGGCAAACTCCCCCATCTCACCGATGCGGCCATCGTCCAGGCCGCAAAGGCC
>NZ_JAEKFT010000155.1 GCF_018524365.1 Denitromonas iodatirespirans | reverse complement strand
ACGCAGTCGAGCTACGCGGTGACGGTACGCATCACCGACGGCGGCGGACTCACCCGCGACGAGAGCTTCACCCTCAGCGTCACCGACCAGAACGAAGCGCCGAGCTTCGTGAGCAGCGCCGTGACCGGTGCCACCGAAGACACCGCCTACAGCTACAGCATCACCACCACCGACCCCGATGCCGGCGCGACGCTGACGATCACCGCCCCGACGCTGCCGGCCTGGCTCACGCTCACCGACAACGGCGACGGCACCGCCACGCTGTCCGGCACGCCGACCAACGCCGAAGTGGGCAACCACGCCGTCTCGCTGCAGGTGAGCGACGG
>NZ_JAEKFT010000154.1 GCF_018524365.1 Denitromonas iodatirespirans | reverse complement strand
ACTCCGTGCCGGTGGCCGTGGGTGACACCAACGTGATCGCCGAAGACGGTGTCAACACCGTGTCCGGCTCTGTGCTCACCAACGACACCGTCGGTGCCGACACCAACGCCACCCCGATCACCGCCGCCAGCCCGACGCTCACCTACGGCAGCCTGGTGCTCAACAGCGACGGCAGCTACACCTACACCCTCGACAACACCAACGCCGCGGTCAACGCCCTGAACGACGGCGAAACCCTCACCGACAGCTACACCTACACGCTCACCGACGGCGACGGCACCAGCACCACCGCCACGCTGACCATCACCATCAACGGCCACACCGACGGCA
>NZ_JAEKFT010000153.1 GCF_018524365.1 Denitromonas iodatirespirans | reverse complement strand
CCAACTCGTCTTCGACGACACCGACAACCAGCAGCGCGCCGCCTTGCACAGCACCCAATACGCCTCGCAGCTCAACCTCGGCCACCTCATCCACCAGGCCGACAACTACCGCGGCAGTTTCAGGGGCTCCGGCGCCGAGCTTCGCACCGACGCCTGGGGGGCGCTGCGCGCCGCGCGCGGCATCACGCTCACCACCTGGGCCCAGCCCACCGACGCCGAGCCGGCCGGCGACATGGCCCCCGCCGCCGCCTTGCTCGGCCAGGCCGACACCCTGGCCCAAACCCTCTCCAAAGCCGCCGCCACCCACCAAACCGTGCCACTCGCCGCCGCCATCGGC
>NZ_JAEKFT010000152.1 GCF_018524365.1 Denitromonas iodatirespirans | reverse complement strand
GCGGCTCGATCAGCGCTTCGAGCGCCGCCCACGGTGTCACCGCTTCGATCTGGGCAAGGAACCGGTCGCGGCGCGTCATCTTCTTCTTGGCCGCGTACTCAAGGTCGGAGAAGCTCGATTGCATCGGGATCGTCACCGTCGTGAAGGAACTATGCGTATTGTCTCAAACAGAGCCGCCCGTGGGGCGATATGCAAACGAAATAATCAGCGTTTCCTTAGATCGTGATCGCGAAGCGATCCACGATCTGAACCGTTTGTTGGACGAGCCCGGTCCTCGGGCGATGCCGCTCGATTCTTCCCCTGCAAATATCTCTCGCTGATCCGCCCCGACCGGGGCGGTTT
>NZ_JAEKFT010000151.1 GCF_018524365.1 Denitromonas iodatirespirans | reverse complement strand
TCCGCTTGACCGCCAGTTCCTTGAACTCGGCCGTGTATGCCTGCTTCGGTATCTTCATTTCTTGCCTTCCAAAAGTGACGTCGATTTTATGTCACCCTTGGCAGACGAAATTTCGGGGGAAGCTCACGGGGCCTGCTTTGTGGGAGTCTTCGCGAGCACTAGGAATTCTGGCTTCTGGCTAGGAATTCTGGCTTCTGGCTAGGAATTCTGGCTTCTGTTCGGGTTTAGAAATAAAAACCCCCGCAGTCAAGATGACTACGGGGGTTTTTCTTTTGGTTAGTCTGACGATGACCTACTTTCACACCCGAGTTGGGCACTATCATCGGCGCTGTTCCGTTTCACGGTCCTGTTCGGGATGG
>NZ_JAEKFT010000150.1 GCF_018524365.1 Denitromonas iodatirespirans | reverse complement strand
GGCGCCCCGGCCGGGCTGCAAAGCCTCACGGTCGGCGGCACCGTGGTCAGCGAAGCCGAACTGGGCAACCTGGGCACCACCCCGGTCAGCATCGACACCGGCGAGGGCACGCTCGTGCTCACCGGCTACGACGCCGCCACCGGCGCGGTCAGCTACACCTACGACCCGAACGTGCAAAGCAGCAACGCCCCGGTGCTCGACGCCATCGCCGTGGTGGTCACCGACGATCTGGGCATCGCCGCCACCGGCAGCCTCGACATCCAGATCACCGACTCCGTGCCGGTGGCGATCAATGACACCAACGTGATCGCCGAGGATGCGGCCAACACCGTCAGCGGAAGTGTGCTCACCAACGACACCGTCG
>NZ_JAEKFT010000149.1 GCF_018524365.1 Denitromonas iodatirespirans | reverse complement strand
CAGGGCCGAACAGCTCGGCGTGATGTCCATGATCTGGATGGAGCGGATCGGATCCAGCTCCTCTTCGGTCCAGGCTCCATCGTCGGTACGGTGCAAGAGGACGCTTATCATGAGTTCCATGGCGGGGTTCTTGGCCAGGCGTTTCCTGTGGGCGTAAATGACGGTGCTCTCGTCGGTTTCGGCGTTTCGTCCGGAGTGGACCCGCGCCCGGAGATCGTCCCAGCCGGAGTAGGCTACTAAAGCTACTCGTCTACCGGCGATGGCGGCGGTGATCACCTTGCGCCGGGCGTCGCCGAAGGTTTTCGTGACCGCCGCCGACCCGCCCAGATGCGGCAGACCGTAACAGCCCAGGGTGAGTTCGTGCTCGA
>NZ_JAEKFT010000015.1 GCF_018524365.1 Denitromonas iodatirespirans | reverse complement strand
AAGCCGAAGCCGAAGCCGAAGCCGAAGCCGAAGCCGAAGCCGAAGCCGAAGCCGAAGCCGAAGCCGAAGCCGAAGCCGAAGCCGAAGCCGAAGCCGAAGCCGAAGCCGAAGCCGAAGCCGAAGCCGACAAAGAGGATGTCATCACGATCGAGGCGCTGGAAGCCGATGACGGCTTTTTTGCACCTGTCGACGAGCGGATGCCCTCTACCGAAACGGACGCCTCGCCCGACGACGCGTCAGCCGAGACGCCGGCGCGGATTGAAACGCCTCCCTTCGCGGCGCCCACCCCGGAAACATCCGCACTGGCCGGTCTTCCACCGGCCCGCAAACGCAGTCCGTGGCTGATGAGCCTGATCGTCGGTGTGTTGCTGGCGGCACTGGCCGCGCAGCTGGCCTTGACCTATCGCCAACGCCTGATCGACCAGTTCCCCGCCAGTCGCCCCTTCATCGAGGCCTTGTGCGCCAACCTGGGCTGCGACATGGCCTTGCCGCATGATGCGAGCCAGATCGGCATCGAGGCCTCCGACCTCAACCGCCTGCCCAATGCCGACGCCTTGTTCGAGCTGACAGCCACGCTGCGCAACCGGGCCACCACCGCCATGGCTTTCCCGCATCTGGAGCTGACACTCACCGATGTGCGCGACAGGGCACTGGTGCGCCGGGTGTTTTCACCGCAGGAGTGGCTCGGCTCGGCCGCCGACGATGCCGCCGGCTTTGCCCCTCAGAGCGAGCGTATGGCACGCGTGGCTTTCACGGCCGACAACGTCAACGCCTCGGGCTACCGCCTCTACGCCTTCTATCCGTAGGCATGACGCGCAAGGCCGACACGCCGGACGATCCTCCGAGCAAGGGCGCCACGGGTCTTCGCCGCCTGGTCAATGCCTTCCACTATTCCTGCGCCGGACTGGCCGCCGCCTTTCGTCACGAGGCGGCATTTCGCCAAGAGTGCGCACTGGCGACGGTGGCGATCCCGGTCGCGCTGTTGAGTTCGGCGACCGGGCTCGGCAAGGCGCTGCTGGTCGGCAGCGTGCTGTTGGTGATGATCGTCGAGCTGATCAATTCGGCGATCGAGGCAGAGGTGGACCGGGTGTCGCTGGCGCGGCACCCGCTGGCCAAGCGCGCCAAGGACATCGGCAGCGCCGCCGTGCTGCTGGCCCTGGTCAATCTCGTGGTGGTCTGGGCCCTGGTGCTGCTCGGCTGAGCAGCACCCGCGGCACACCGCCTTAGCGGCTTACCCGCATGGTGCCGCCGTCCTGGACGATGCGCACCCGCTCGCCGGTCCGGAAACCCTCGCCGGCATCTTCCTGCACCACGGCCAGATAGCGGCCGTCGTCCATGCGCACGGTCACTTCCACGCCTTGCGACCGGGTCACGCCCTCTTCGACCGCCGAACCGGCCAGGCCGCCGGCCACGGCGCCGAGTACGGCGCCGACCGCAGATCCTTTGCCACGTCCGATGGTGCTGCCGGCGATGCCGCCGATGGCGCCACCGGCCACCGTGCCGATCGGCGTCTTGGTGCCTTCGAGCTTGACATAGCGGACCGACTGCACGGTGCCGAACTTGACCACCATCGCCCGGCGCGCTTCGGCGCGCGAATAGGTGTCACCAGTCAGGTTGCTGGCGCAGCCCGACACGCCGATCAGGGCCACCGAGGCCAGCAGCAGCGCCCGCGCGTTACGTTGAATCCAATTCATCACCATGGCTTCTCTCCAAATGCCGCCGCATAGCGTTCGGCAATCTCATCACGACTCGGGCGGTGGTTCTGGCCGCCGCGGTGGGCAATCTTGACACTGCCCATCACCGAGGCCAGCCGCCCGGTTGTTTCCCAGTCCATCCCGTTGGCGATGCCGTACAGCAGACCGCTGCGGAAGGCATCGCCGCACCCGGTCGGATCGATCAGGGCATCTGCTTTAACGCACGGGATGTCGATTCGTTGTCCTTCGACATAAATCTGTGAGCCCTCGGCACCGAGGGTCACCACCAGCGCGTCGACATCGCGCGCCAGATCCTCGATCGTTCGGCCGGTCTTCTCGCTCAGCATGCGCGCCTCGTAATCGTTGAGCGCGCAGTAGCTGGCCATCTCCAGGCAGGCTTCGAGCTCGGGGCCGGAGAACATCGGCAGGCCCTGGCCCGGGTCGAAGACGAAGGGGATGCCGGCCTCGGCAAACTGCTGCGCATGACCGAGCATGCCGTCGCGCCCGTCCGGAGCGACGATGCCCAAGCGCACGTCCTTGGCGTCTGAGACCCGGTTTTCGTGGGAATGGTTCATCGCCCCGGGGTGGAAGGCGGTGATCTGGTTGTCATCGACGTCGGTGGTGATGAAGGCCTGCGCCGTGAAGCTGCCGGCCACCTGCCGCACATGGTCGGTACGCAGGCCGAGCGCCGCCAGACGCGCCTGGTAGGGCGCCGCGTCGTCGCCCACGGTGGCCATGATCAGCGGATCGGCGCCGAGCAGTTTGAGGTTGTAGGCGATGTTGCCGGCGCAGCCACCGAACTCGCGGCGCATGTCGGGCACCAGGAAAGCGACGTTCAGGATGTGGATCTGGTCGGGCAGGATGTGGTTCTTGAAGCGGTCGTGGAACACCATGATGGTGTCGTAGGCCACCGAACCGCAGACGAGGATGGACATGGGCGCTTCCGCTCAAAGGGCAAAGCGTGATTATAGTCCGCCTGGCGCATGCGACGCCCGGCACGCCCGCTCAGCCCGGCACCCACAGGCCGTGGCGCACCTCGTGCTGCTTGATGATGCCGCGCATCACCTGTGTCATCTGTGCCGCAACGGCCGGCCAGCCGATGTGCTGCACGCTCTGGCAGGCGTTGGCGGCCATCGCCAGGCGTGCGCCGCGGTCACCGGCGACCCGCAACGCGGCCTCGACAAAGGCGTCTTCGTCCGCCACCGGAGCCAGCCAGCCGTTGTGTCCGTTGCGCACGCGCTCGGCGCCGGCGGCATAGTCGAAGCACACCACCGGCAAGCCGCTGGCGAGCGCCTCGGTGGTCACGTTGCCGAAGGTCTCGGTGAGGCTGGGAAAGAGGAACAGGTCGGCCGACGCGTAATGCGCGGCCAGATCTTCACCGGTGCGCATGCCGGCGTAGCAGTGCTCCGGATAGCGGCGTGCCAACGATTCGCGCGAGGGCCCGTCGCCGACGAACAGCAGCTTGGCCTCGGGCACCCGCTGCACGATCGCCTCGAAGGCACGGATCGCCAAGCTCAGGTTCTTCTCCGGTGCCAGCCGCCCGACCACCGCCACCACCAGCGTGTGCGGCTCGGCTCCCCAGCTGGCACGCAGCGCTTCGTCGCGGCGCGTCGGCGAAAACAGCGCCGTATCGACGCCGCGCGGCACCACCTCGATCTGCCGCACACCGTCCTGCTGCAGCGACTCGGCCAGCGCCCGCGTCGGCACCAGGCAAAGTTCGCCCTTGTTGTGGAAGCGCCTCAGATAGGCCTTGACCGGCGTCTTCAGCCAGCCCACACCGTAGTAGGTGCTGTAGCTATGGAAGTTGGTGTGAAACTCGGTGATCGTCGGCAGGCGCAGCTTGCGCGCCGCGGCCAGGGCCGACCCGCCCAGCGGCCCCTCGGTGACCACCAGCACCACGTCGGGCCGGCGTACCGACCACAGGCGGATCAAGGCGGTGCGCGCCGGCAGCCCCATCTTGAGGTGCGGATAGCGCGGGATCGGCAGGCCACGAGCGAGCATCTCCTCGTAGCGCGCCTCCTGCGCCGGTACATCGTCGGCGCCTTGCCGCGGTCGCACCAGCATCACGCTGTGGCCCTGCTTGACCAGCCCGTCGACCACCCGGGCGGTGGTCAGGGCAACGCCGTTGATCTCGGGCGGATAGGTTTCGGTCACCACCGCCACGCGCAGCCGGTCGGCATCGGCGGGCAGTTCTACAAAAGAAAGGGGGCTCGCATCCATGGCGGCGACTGTCGCGCGGCCGGGCGACATCCGTGTGACAGCGTCGTGACATTGCCATGACATGCGACGCCACCACGCCGGCCCGGCGACTGTCACCTGGCGGTAAAACCGGTGTCACGCGAGCGCAACCTCGGCTTTCTACAGTGGCCACCGTTATCACAGCCGGAGAGCACCTCATGCTCGACAAACGCCAGGACACCGCCCAGCGTCGCCGCCGCAACCTCCATGTCGGTCTGGCGACCTGCGACACCGAAGTGGTCGAAGCGCAGAAACTGCGCTACCGCGTGTTCGCCGATGAAATGGGCGCCCGCCTCGACACCCGCACGCCGGGCGTCGACCGCGACATCTACGACCCCTTCTGCGAGCACCTGATCGTGCGCGACGAAGACCATGGCAAGATCGTCGGCACCTACCGCATCCTGCCGCCGGCCGCAGCACGCCGCGTGGGCGGCTACTACTCCGAGAACGAGTTCGACCTGACGCGCCTGCTGCACCTGCGCCATCGCATGGTCGAGATCGGCCGCTCGTGCATCGACGCCGAGTATCGCTCGGGCGCCGTGATCGCGCTGTTGTGGTCGGGCCTGGCCCGCTACATGCGCGAGAACGGCTACGACACGCTGATCGGCTGCGCGTCGGTGAGCATGGCCGACGGCGGCCACCGCGCGGCCAGCTTTTATAATCAGCTGCGCCACACCCACCTGGCACCGCTTGAGTACCGCGTATTTCCGCGCGCCGCGCTGCCGCTGGACAAGCTGCGCGGCGACCTGGACACCGAAGCGCCACCACTGATCAAGGGCTATCTGCGCGCCGGTGCCTGGGTGTGCGGCGAGCCGGCCTGGGACCCGGATTTCAACGTGGCCGACCTGCCCATCCTGATGCCGATGGGTCGGCTCGATGCCAAGTACGCCAAGCACTTCATGGGACGCGACGACTGAACCCGACCACCACCTCTGCCCTGCGCCGCGGCTGGCGCTACACCCGCCTCGCCCTGCACCTGTTGCAGGGCGTGCTGACCACTGCGCTGGTGTTTCCCTGGCTGTCGCTGCCGCGGCGCGGTCGCCTGCGCCAGCGCTGGTCGAAGGGGCTGCTGGCGCTGCTGGGGTTTCGGATGCGTGTCGACGGCGTCGAACTGGCCCGCCCGGCCTTGCTGATCGCCAACCATGTGTCGTGGGTCGACATTTTCGCGATCAATGCGCTCTCGCCGAGCGCCTTCGTCTCCAAGGCCGACGTGCGCCAGTGGCCGGTGATCGGCTGGCTGGCGGCCATGAACGAGACGGTGTTCCTGCAGCGGGGCAGCCGCGGACACGCCCGCATCATCAACGAAGAGATCGCCGCCCGCATGGCCGCTGGCCGCCACGTGGCGCTGTTTCCGGAAGGCACCACCACCGACGGCTCGCATGTGCAGCATTTTCATGCCGCCCTGCTGCAGCCGGCGATCAATGCCGGCCAGCCGGTGCAGCCGCTCGCCGTGTGCTACCGCACGCCGGACGGCGCCTTCACCCGTGCTGCGGCCTACGATGGCGACCTGAGCTTCATGGACAGCCTGTCGGCGATCACTGCCGCGCCATGCATCGAGGTGCATCTGACCGTGCTGCCTGCGCTGCCCACGACCGCCGCCAACCGCCGCGACATCGCCCACGCCGCCCATGCGGCGATCGCCGCCCGCGTCGCCCCTGAGATGCTGGCGGCGGCCGAGCGCGCAGCCGCCTGAGCGATCACTTGCCCGCTTCGACCGCCGCCACCTGAAAGACCTTGCCGTCCTCGAGGCGATAGGCGGTGAGCTTGCCGCCCCACAGGCAGCCGGTATCCAGCCCGACAAACCCGGGGCCGATGTGCAACCCCAGGGCCGACCAGTGCCCGGCCAGCACCGTGTGACTGTCGTGCTGGCGGCCAGGCACGCAAAACCAGGGCATGGCGCCGGCCGGCGCATTCGAGGGCGGCCCCTTGTGCTTGAATTCCATTTCCCCGCCCGGCGTGCAAAAACGCATCCGCGTCATGGCGTTGACGATGCAGCGCAGACGGTCCTGCCCGGTGAGCGCGTCGGACCACTCGGCCGGTGTGTTGCCCGCCAAGTCGGCGAGAAAGGTCTGGCGCCCCGCCCCCTGCAGGACGGCTTCAACCTCACCCGCCAGCGCCCGCGCCTGCGGGATGGTCCATTGCGGCAGCAGGCCGGCATGCACCATGGCAAAGCTACCCTCGACATGCATCAGCGGCCGGCTCGCCAGCCAGTCGAGCAGATTGTCGGCATCCGGGGCATCGAGGATCGGCTGGAGGGTGTCGTCCTTGCCGCGCTTGCGCCAGCCGGCCGCCACCATCAGCAAGTAGAGATCATGATTGCCGAGCACCACCGTGGCCGCCTCGCCGAGCCCGCGGATGGCGCGCAGTGTTTCGAGCGACTTCGGCCCGCGGTTGATGATGTCGCCGACAAACCACAGGCGGTCGCGCGTGCGCCGAAAACCGATCTTGGTCACCAGCGCGAGCAACGAATCATGGCAACCCTGGACGTCGCCGATCACATAGGTCGCCACCGATATCAGGCCCGTCGAACGTCGCCACCGGCCAAGGCCCCCGCCACCACCTTGAGCGCGGGTCGCCCATGGGCCGGCGCATACTCCGGCACCCAGCGCAGCAGGCCCTGGCGCACCGCATCGTCGGCCACCGGCCCCGACGAGGCCAGCCAAGCGTCAAGCGCTGCCAGGAAATCCGCGGGTACCGGGCGGGAGCGCGCGATGCGCAGCTTGGGATGCGGCGTCTCGCGGGTTTCTTCCGCATCGGCCAGCAACTCTTCGTAGAGCTTTTCGCCCGGCCGCAAACCGGTGAACGCGATACGGATATCGTCCTCCGAATAGCCCGAGAGACGGATCATGTTGCGCGCCAGATCGACGATGCGCACCGGATCGCCCATGTCGAGCACGAAGATCTCCCCGCCGCGCCCCATGCTCGCCGCCTGCAACACCAGCTGCGCCGCCTCGGGGATCGACATGAAGTAGCGGGTGATCTCCGGATGCGTCACCGTCACCGGGCCGCCACGGGCGATCTGCTCCTGAAATTTCGGAATCACGCTGCCGGTGCTGCCCAGCACGTTGCCGAAGCGCACCATCTCGAACTGCGTCGCGCCGCCCTGCATATGCAGCGCCTCGCACACCATCTCGGCCAGGCGCTTGGTGGCGCCCATCACATTGGTCGGATTCACCGCCTTGTCGGTCGACACCAGCACGAAGCGCTCCGCGCCATGACGCTGCGCGCAGCGCGCCACCTGCAAGGTGCCCAGCACGTTGTTCCGCACCGCCTGCCAGGCGTTGCCGACTTCCATCAACGGCACATGCTTGTAGGCCGCGGCATGGAAGACCAACGCCGGCTGCCATTCGGCAAAGATCTCGTCGAGCCGCTGCGCATCCTTCACGTCGCCCGCCAGCGGCACGATATGTACCCCAGGCTGGTGACCGGCAAACCATTGCTCGATGGTGTAAAGCACGAATTCACTGGCTTCGAACAGCACCAGCCGCGCCGGCGAGAACTTGGCCAACTGGCGGCACAACTCGCTGCCGATCGAGCCGCCAGCCCCGGTGACCAGCACCGTCTTGCCGCCGATCATGGCGCCTACATCCGCCGAGTCGATGGTCACCGCCTCGCGGCCGAGCAGATCTTCGATCTCCACCGGGCGCATGGCATTGATGGCCACCTTGCCGCTCATGAGGTCCTCCAGCCCGGGCACGGTGAAGGTGTGGGCACCCGCACGCACCGCCAGATCCGCTGCCCGGCGCAAGGTTTCACCGGCGGCCGAGGGCATGGCCAAGATCACATGCTGGGCCTTGAAGTCCTTCAACACCTGCGGCAGTTCGCTGACCGCACCGGCCACCGGGCAGCCATACAGTTCCAGCCCCTGCTTGGCCGGGTTGTCATCGACCAGCGCCACCACCCGCCAGTCCGGACTACGCTCCAGCTCGCGCACCAGCATGGCGCCGCCCGTGCCGGCCCCGACCACCACCACCGGCTTGCCGGCAGCGCGCAGATCGCCATACAGGCGATGCTCCTTCCACATCCGCCAGGTGGCTCGGCCACCACCCATGATGGTGATCAGCAGCAAGGGGTACAGGATCATCATCGAGCGAGGTATGCCCGGCAGAGTGCGATCCGCCGCCAGCATCACCAGCAGCGCCACCGACGAGACACCGACGGCCTTCAGCACCCGCTTGAGATCCGGCAGGCTGGCAAACACCCACATGCCCCGGTACAGGCCCGCCCAGCGGCAGGCGGCCGCGTGCACCACCAGCAGGATCAACAGACTCAGGGTGAACTTCGTGCCATAGCCCACAGGCCACTCGAAGTTGAAGCGCAGCAGAAAGCCGGCCGACCAGGCCACGGCGGCGGTCACCAAGTCGAACAGAACGATGAGGACAGTACGAATGGGCATGATCAGAGCGTCGATTGTGGCGGGTGCGTGTCATGCAAAGACTGACCTGATACGGCACCGGCGGATATGCCGCCCATTATATCGGCATGTTGCGCCGCAACCACCCCGGACATCGGAAAAGCCCCTCAAACGTCAGCAGCACTATGGCGCGGCGGCCCTCTCCGGCGCCCCGGCACGCAAACGCACCGCCAAAAATACCAACGGCAGGTAGGCAACGAGCACCCCGACCCAACCAGCCAACAGCCCCAGGGCCACGCACACCGCCACAGGCAGCAGCCAGAGCAGATTGAGTGCCCCGACCGTCAAGGTCACAGGCAGATGCCGGCCCGCCCGACGCGATGCCTGCTGGTAGGCATGACTGCGATGCGCCTCATACACCCGCTCGCCCCGGAACAGCCGCCGCAAGAGCGTGTAGGTTGCATCGACGACAAACACACCGAGCAGGATCGTCCAACTCCAGAACAGAGACGGAGAGACCGCCGCCGCCTGAAACGACAGGATGCCCAGCACGATGCCGAGAAAGCCGCTGCCGGCATCGCCCATGAAAATCTTCGCCGGCGGGAAGTTCCACACCAGAAATCCGAGCACCGCTCCGCCCAGCGACAAGGGCACCAAGGCCGCGGCGCTGGCGCCGTGCAGCCAGTAGAGCAGCGCCCCGCCCACGCAGACGCAGATGGCCTCGACGCTGGCAATGCCGTCGATGCCATCCATGAAATTGTAGAGATTGAGCATCCACACCAGATACAACGCCGCCAGCACCATGAGCACGCCACTGAGGCTGCCGGACACGCCGGCCGGCACGATGCCCAGCGGCTGCAACCACACCAGCGCCCAGACCGCCGCCCCGAAGTGGGCCAGCAGGCGCCAGCGCGCCGCGATATGGCCGTGATCGTCGAGGAAACCGATGAGCGCCACCAGCGCCCCGGCACCGCCGATCGCCCACGCGCCGGCTGAGTTCAACGCCCCGAGCGCCACGAGCAACGGCTGAACCCCGAGGAAACACAGCACGATGGCCACGCCACCGCCACGGGGTGTCGGGGCCACATGCGAACTGCGAGCGTTCGGTACGTCCATCAGACTGCGGGCCAAGGCATAGCGGCGCAGCCTGCCGGTCAGGAAAAAGGCACCGACCACGATCAGGGGCAAGAACCAGGCACTCATCAGGGAATCGTTTTCATCCAAACCACGCAACGCGCTACTTGAGACGGGCGAGGAAATCGACCGCCGTCTTGCGCAGACCCTCGTCCACAGTATCGGGAGGCTGCCACCCCAGTACGGTCCGCGCCTTGCTCGTGTCCACCTGAAGCGAGCCACACAAGCGCGTCGCCAAGGCCTGGCGCCCCACTAGCCGGGCCGCGGCTGACATCCATGCGGCCGGCACCGGCAACAACCGCGCCGGTCGCCCCAGGGCGCGGGCGACACGCCGCAACAATTCGGAGGTCGACAGATCCTCACCATCCCCGGCCAGGAACACCTGATTGGCCGCCGCCGGGTGCGTCGCGCAGCACACCACCAGATCCGCCAGATTGTCCAGGCCGACCAGGCTGCGCCGATTGTCGATGGCACCAAACGGCAACGGCACACCGCGCTGCAACCAACGCATCATGGACCGGAAATTGGCTTTCACGCCTGGGCCATAGACCAGCGGCGGTCGCACCACAACCACCTCCAGCCCCGTTTCCTCCGCCAACGCGAATAGCCCCTGCTCGGCTTCCAGCTTGGAAACACCATACGGATCAAGGGGTGCGGGTGCGCTGGCTTCGGAGAACGGCTCCCCCGGCACTGTCGCCTCGCCGTTGACCTTGATGGAGCTGATGAAGACAAAGCGCCGACATCCCGCCGCCACCGCCGATCGCGCCAAATGCAACGTTCCCTCGACGTTGCTGCGCCGATAGGCGGCCAGCGGGTCGGCTTCGGTGTCGTGCATGACGTGCACGCGGGCGGCGCAGTGGACCACTAGGTCGACATCGACCAGGGCGCCTCGCCAGTCCGTATGGGGCCCGAGATCGCCGACCGGGCTGGTTTCGATGCCGTCAAACGCCGATGCAGGCAGCGTGCGGAAGGCACCGCGCACCGCAACGCCCTCGTCTCGCTGCAAACGTCGGATCACCGCCTGCCCGACAAACCCGCTGGCGCCGGTCACAAGAACCCGCATGACGGTCAGGCCTTGCGCCACACCGTACGATTCACGTAGTCGGTGTAGCTGAGCAAAACACGCAGAACCTTGTCGGACACATTGGGCATAGCGTAGTCACCCACCAGGCGCAGCAAACGTTCGCTGCCGCGAGGCTGAGCCTCGAGGATATCCAGGCCCTGACGAACGCGCCCCCAGCTAAGGCCGGTCATCATGACGGCACCTTCCTCCATGGCCTCGGGCCGCTCGTGCGCCTCGCGAATATTCAGCGCGCGGAAGTTGAGGATGGATGCCTCCTCAGAGATAGTGCCACTGTCAGACAGCACTGCACGGGCCGCCATCTGCAGCTTTACATAGTCAAAGAAGCCGAGCGGCTTCATCAACTCGACCAGCGGATCGAGTGCCACGCCCGCAGCCTCGAGCCGCTTGCGCGTACGCGGGTGGGTCGACATGATCACGCGCTGTCCGTACTCGCGCGTCAGGCTGTTGAGCGCGTCTGCCAGACGCAGCAATTGCTCCGGGGCGTCGACGTTTTCTTCGCGATGACAACTGACGACGAAATAGTGGCCATCCTTCAGCCCGAGCCGATCAACAACGCCAGAGGATTCGATCCGCGGACGGTAGTGCGACAACACTTCGAACATCGGGCTGCCGGTCTTGACGATGCGGTCCGGTGACAGCCCCTCGCGCAGCAGATACTCGCGCGCGATATCACTGTAGGGCATGTTGATGTCGGCCGTGTGGTCGACGATCTTGCGATTGGTCTCCTCCGGCACCCGTGCGTCGAAGCAGCGATTCCCTGCTTCCATGTGAAAGACCGGAATATGACGCCGCTTGGCCGCAATGGCTGCCAGACAGCTATTGGTGTCGCCAAGAATCAAGACAGCATCAGGCGCCTCGCTCGCCAGCACCGGATCCACCCGCGCAATCACGTTGCCGATGGTCTCCGCGGTAGATCCGCCGACGGCATCCAGAAAATGGTCGGGCTTGCGCAGGCCGAGGTCGTCGAAAAATATCTGGTTCAACTCGTAGTCATAGTTCTGACCGGTATGCACCAGCACATGATCGACGAACCGATCGAGGCAGCACATGACACGCGACAGCCGGATGATTTCCGGCCGCGTGCCCACCACCGTCATGACTTTGAGCTTGTTCACGCTTCTACCGCCTCCGCATAGGTGTCCGAATCGGCCGGATCGAAAATCTCGTTCGCCCAGAACAAGGTCACCACCTCCGTGTTGCCCACGTTCGTGATCGAATGGGTATGGAAGGTCGGCATGTCGATGTAGCACGGCGCCTCACCGCTAACCCGGAAGCGGACGACTTCGTCTGAAAACAGTTTGCGAAGACAGATCTCGGCATCGCCGCTGACGACCAGGAAACGCTCGACCTTGCGCAAATGGTAGTGATTGCCGCGCGTGATGCCCGGGCGGGTGGTCGACAAGAAGGTCTGCCCGCCCTGGTGCGTTTTGACCGCTTCGAACAGTGAACCACGGTTGTCGGTATGCAACTGCAGAGTTACCGGATAGTGCTTGGGAAAGAGATATGAGCGCAGCGTGTTGAACAGGCGAAGCGTCAGCGAGTCGCTCAGCGCCGGCATGATCTGTGCACCATATTGCGCCTGCAACGCAGTCAGCCGCTCAAGCAGCCCGCTGACCTGGATCGGCTCGCCAGCCATACGGACGCGCCCGCTCTCGCAGGCTTGGATGGCGCTCAGGCATCGCTCTGCCACCACCTGGGCATGAACCAGTTCGAGGTGCCCGTCCACATGGATTTCAGGTGTCTCGCCATTGGCCAGCAGCCAACAAAACGTCGAAACCACCGAGTTGGCAAATGGCTTGCCGAATTCGCCGAACACGTGCGGGAGAACGAGGTCTGTGAAGTTTGCGCCACAGTCAGTCGCCCACGCGCCCAGCACCTCTGCCGCACGCCGTTTGCCACGACCGTAGCCGGTGTCGCGGTCCACATGGGTCGAGTTGGAAAACACGACGGTTGGCGCCGAACGCGTCCGGACCATGGCCGCCACGAGTGCCTCGGCCAAGGCCGAATTGACCGCCTCGACCTCGTCCTCGTCGCCGCGATTCATGCCGGCAAAATGGGCCAGTGCATCGAGGCCACTGACGAAGGCGTCCAGCGAAGCCTCCGACGAAAACGTCGCCCGGTTCGCCAGCCGGACTTCATGGCCACCCAGCGCCTGCAAGCGCGCGCGCAAGTGAAAGCCGAGCAGCCCCTCCGCGCCGGTGATGCCGATCTTCATACGCGCCCCGCCGCCACCAGTTCAGCCTGCACCTCGGGCAGCGAACGCAACAGGCGCTCTACGCCTGCCACATCAAGGCGCTCGGTGTTGTGCGAGGTGTAGTCATCGATCTCGGGCTCTCGGGTATCTCCCTCGGTGAAGTACTTGCCATAGTTCAGGTCGCGGTCATCCATCGGCACCCGGTAGTAGTCGCCCATGTCTTGCGCACGCGCCAGTTCCTCGCGCGTGGCCAGCGTTTCGTAGAGCTTCTCGCCGTGGCGCATACCGATCACCTTGACCGGGGCAGTCGCCCCGAACATGTTCTGCAGCGCGGTGGTCAGATCCGCCACTGTGCATGCAGGCGCCTTGCGCACGAACAAGTCACCCTGCTTGCCATGCTTGAAAGCGAAGGCCACCAGTGCGATCGCCTCGGACAACGCAAGCAAGAAGCGCGTCATCTCCGGCACGGTCACGGTGATCGGTTTGTCTTCACGGATCTGCTTGATGAACAGCGGAATCACCGAGCCGCGCGAGCACATCACGTTGCCGTAGCGCACGCTCGACAGCACCGTGTCGCCACTGAAATTGGCCCGTGCGGCCGCCTGCGTCACCTTCTCCATCAACGCCTTGGTCATGCCCATGGCGTTGATCGGGTACACCGCCTTGTCGGTAGACAGACACACCACACGCTTGACCCGATGCACGATCGCCGATTCGATTACGTTGTGGCTGCCGGAGATGTTGGTCTGGACCGCCTGCATCGGAAAGAATTCGCACGACGGCACCTGCTTGAGCGCGGCCGCGTGGAACACGTAGTCGACACCCAGCATGGCCGCATCGACACTCGCACGATCCCGCACATCGCCAATGTAGAAGCGCAGGCTCGGATCGGCCAGGGAGATACGCATATGTTCCTGCTTGAGCTCGTCGCGCGAAAAAACCCGCACCTCGCGACAGCCAAAAGGCCGCAGGTATTGCAGGAAGGCGTTCCCGAAAGAACCGGTGCCGCCGGTAATCAAAACCGTCTTGCCTTCGAAAAGGTCTTTCAATTCGTCTTGCTGCACGCTTGCTCCCTCACCACTTCATCGATCCAGCCGATCAGCTGGTCGAACAAACGATCCCGATCAAAATGGGCGTCCGCATACGCCCGACCGGCACGCCCCATCGCCTCGCGCTGCACCTCGTCCATGCCACGCAAGGCACGCACATGCGCGGCCAATGCCTCGGAGTCGCCCCCCGCACAGGCCAACCCACAACCCGCCTCGTTTACCAGGCGCGCACCTTCGCCATCGAGCATGGCCAGCATCGGTCGGCCCGAGGCCATATAAGACTGTACCTTGCCCGGCACGGTCTTCGCGAAAATCGGCTCCGGTCGAAGACTCACCAGCAGCGCCGCCGCCCGAGCAAACAGTGCTGGCATTTTCGCGGAAGGAAGCTGACCGAGGAAGTGCACACGGTCACGCAGACTCAAGCGAATCACCTCCTCACGCGCCCAGCCTGCCATTCGACCGTCACCGGCAAACACCCAATGCACATCCGTCAGGTCTCGCGTCGCGGCAGCCGCACGCAACACCGCGGGCAAATCCTGGGCTGCACCCAGATTGCCCGCAAAGATCACCAGAAAACCCGCGGGCAAAGCTGGCAACTCACAGTCAGCCTCCGCGCGATAGTCCCCCTCTACCCAATTGGGAAAGTACCGAACATCGGCTGGATGTGTGCCGAATTCGACAACCGAAGGCATAAAGGCCTGCGATGCCACTAGCACCCGCGCGCAACGCTGATAGATCCACCGAACACCGTGACCAACAAGCGCCAATGCCCCACGATGGCGGATCGCCCCCGTAGCCTCCAGCGACTCTGGCCACAGATCCAGCACCCAGAACAGCACCGGCGCACGAAACCGCCGACTGGCGACCATCGCGGGAATGCCGACGGTCACGGGCGACACTTCAAAGACAAAGATGGCATCGAAATCGCCGCGCAGGCGAAACAAGGCGCCCCAGATGCCGGTCACGACAAAAGACAGGTAGTTCAGCATCAGCCGCAGCCCGCCACCCGCACCACGCGGCATCAGCGGGACGCGCACCACTTCGGCACCGCATAGCGTTTCATCTCGTGGTCCGTGCCAGCCGTAGCCGGTAAAGAACTGTCCTTGCGGGTAGTTCGGCTGACCGGTCAGCACCGTCACCTGGTGCCCCCGCGCCACCATGCCGGCGACCAGATCGTTAATGCGGAAGTTCTCTGGCGCGAAGTACTGGGACACCACCAGTAACTTCATCGCGCAGCCTCATTGGCAACCTGCGCAATGAATGCAAACGTCTGCTCAGCACATCTCGCCCACGAATAGGCCTGAGCCCGTTCATAGGCGTTCGCCGCCAGCGTTTGGCGCAGATCCACGTCTTCGGCCAGCGTCAGCACGGCGGCGGCCATTTCTGCGTCGGACGTCGGATCGAAATACACGCCGGAGTCGCCCAGAACCTCCGGCATCGGTCCACTGCGTGCACTAGCAATCGGCAATCCCGCCGCCATGGCCTCGAGCAGGATATTCGGCAGATTTTCACAGCTGGACGGAAACAGGAATGCGTCGGCTTCACCATAGCGCCGATGGAGATCGGCGAACGGCAACGCACCGAGCACATGCAGGAACGTATGTTGCGGATCCAGGCGCTCACACTCCGCCTTGACGGCAGCACCGTACTGCCCCCAAAGCGCGCCGACCAGCGATAGCTCGATCGGAACTCCTTGGCCGCGCAACCGACCTACTGCCCGTACCGCTTCAATCTGGTGCTTGTAAGGCATCATGATCGACACATACAGCACCCGAAAAGGGGCCTCTGGCGAACACTCTGCAAGCGCGCGGAGTGAGCGAGGTTTGCAAAAAAATCGTGGCTCGACACCATGGGAAATCAAGGCTTTCTGGGCGCGCAGCCCGCCCAATGCCGCACTCACCACGTCCTGGGCATACCGGGTCAAAAATATAAGGCCGTCAGCCTGGCGAAACGACCGTCCCTGAGTCGCTCTAAGCAGACGCATTTTCAAGCGCATTAGACTGAACCGACCAAAGCGCAGGGCCTCTTTCGGTTCAAACGGCAGCATGTTCTGCGACATGGTCACGCTTGGCACCGGGCATCGCCCAGGCAAGGTTCCCCCTGGCGAAAACAACGCATCGCATTGCTCGGCTTGCAGCGCAGCTGGAAGCCTTCGCTGTTGGCCAGCGCCGCGACGCAACATCGACGCCTCTGTCCACGCAGGACTAAGAATCCGAAGCCAGGGACGCTCTGGCAATTGCGCCGCTGTGCCAGCGCAGGCCCACACAGTTACCCGTTCAATGCCTACACCGCCGGGGTCTCCGGCGGCGAGGAGTTGGGACAGATGCGTCAGGCCACCGCCGAGGCGGATGTTCGACGCATCAATGCCCAAATGCAGCCCCCGCGTGCGCACTACATCAGTCACGCGGCCGCCCCCTCATTCATCACCGGGATACCGCGCCTGACCGGATAGACGGTGTTGCATTGTGCGCATACGATCAATTCGGACGATCGGGTCAGGCTCTCGCCAAGGCAGGTCGGGCACCGTAGCAATGGGTCAAGCACGATGCTGGCGTTCCGACGCCGCTGCGACAAGCCCCAACGAAGAAAATCCCTCACCTGGGCACGCACGCCACCTGCCACACCACCATGCGGCGCGCTCTCGGGCGGCGCCCAGGCGGCATCTACCTCAGGATTGATTACCCGATAAGCAATCTTGTTTTCCCAGTAGTAACGCACGTGGAACTCGAAGGGATGCCTAGGCACCAGTGAGCGGGTCATCACCGATTTGACGCGGTCCTCATAGAGTTCAACAATGTCCTTCTCGGGACGCCAAGACGGCTTCTTCCAAATTAACAAGGTATTATCGCGACACGTGATCTCAAGACGGTGATCGCGATAAGGATTCACACGCTCGAGAAACGCATCAGGCACCTCGATGTAG
The DNA here is from genome assembly GCF_018524365.1 of Denitromonas iodatirespirans. Lineage (GTDB taxonomy): Bacteria > Pseudomonadota > Gammaproteobacteria > Burkholderiales > Rhodocyclaceae > Nitrogeniibacter > Nitrogeniibacter iodatirespirans. Next base: position 102,770 of record NZ_JAEKFT010000015.1, on the reverse strand, counting down.
CCCGCTCGCGCGACCCGCTGCAATTCGCTCAAAAACTGCTCGGGCTGAGTGGAATGCTCAAGCACATGAGCAGCAATGACAAAATCAAAAACCTGGTCACGAAACGGCAGGTTTTCAACAAAACCGAGAACGGTCGGTCGATCTGCACTCAAGGGCGCCCAGTGACGTTCACGCGTAGTCTCGTACGCGTCGAGCAAGACATTGGCCCGCGGATAGGGATTGCCGCCGGAGCCGACCTCAAGCACCAGCGCATCTGGGTTAACAGGGCAATGAAAGCGCCGCATCGCCCATGCTTTGGATTCAAAACCAAAGCGGCGCAACTGCCGCATCAAGACTGACTCATCCTGCATGCACGCCCCCGTCTCCTCGAAAATACCGGCAAACGCCCCAAGCGCGCATCAGCGAACGGCCTCGACAAACAAAGTTTCGTCTGGCCTGTTGTCGAGCGTATCGATATCCGGCGTTAGTCCTTCCCGATAAGCACAGCGCTTGATGTCGCGGAAGCCTGCCCGCGCGAGCGCCTCTGCCAGCAACTCGAAGTCATACATGTATTTGTGACGCGCCAGATAGCTCGACAAGTCATCAACAAAGAAGTAGTCGTCGAGCATCTTCTTTACATCGCCAACTTGGTACAACGATACAGCGTAGGCCAGATCCGGCACCGCAATCCGAATCACACCGCCGTCGCGGAGCGCGCGGTGGCAATCCCGAAGCAATCGCTCGGCATCTTTCTTGAAAAGATGTTCGAAGAAGTGCGACGAGTAGAAGAAATCGACTGATCTCTCGTGAAACGGGAGGCTACGCCCGAGGTCGTGAAACACGAACCGATGCTCACCGAGGAGTCGGCAGTAGTCTTCACGACTGTAGTATCGACTCGCGCCGGTCGTGCGGTACAAGAGCCTGAGCACGTCTGACGGCGCACCGCCAAACAAGGCATTCAAGCTGGCGTCAACGTTGATCCAACCTGGCGCAATGGCGAGACCACAGCCCATATTGACCTTGATCTTCCCGTCGTCCGACACCGGGCCGGCCGTCACTTTCCGCCCGGAAAGCGCAAATCCCAAGACCGAAACGGTTCGATCGATTATCCAACGTAGCAACATTCCTAAGCCTCAACAGATTCTTGTTTCGTTTGCCCGCCCTGGATGGACGATACCCATGCCATAACATCTTCCATCCGTGAGCCAACATCATGCCGCCCCTCAAGCACGCGTTGACATCCTGCGTGCGCGACAGCGCTTCTAAGCGCATCGTCGGCGAGATACTCACGGATCTTGGCCATCATCTCATCGCGAGTGGCAAACAGCGCCACTTCTTCACCGGGCTCGAACAGCGTCGCCAGATCGTCGGAGTACTCTGACAGCATCAGGGTGCGGGTCGCAGGGATTTCAAAACACCGTCGCGTATAGGTGTCGCGATTGAGCTTCGAGAAGAAACACAGCGCAATCTTCGCGCCGCAAAGCGCCCGATTGTAGTCCTCGCCCCACACCAACTGAACCGGGATTTGGTCCCGCAGCCACGGCGAGCGCCGAATCACCGGATTCCAATCGTAACCCGGCCCGAACAAGCGCAACCGGAACCCCTGCCGAACGATCTCTTCTAGATAGTCGATCCGTTGATCCGGTTCGTAATGACCAACAAACACCACGTCCGCCTCGAACCGCTCACGCTCATCGGCCGACAGAGTCACCGGATGATTACGCTCGGGAACGTACCACGAGCGCAACAACTCCACTCGTCGAGCACCCGCAGCACGATACTCAGGCAGGTTGGCATGCCGATAAGCCAGGACTAGATCGTATTCGGGCACAGCCTTGAGGAAATGGCGCCAAAGATACCGCGGCTGGTGCGGGGCAAAGGGATCATCGTTGTTGTACCCAACGAGGACGACCCCCCGAACTTGCCTACGGATTTCCCGCAATGTCGCAGCGGTTACGTGCGTGCCTCGATAGAAAAAAATCACTTCGGGCTTGAGACGCTCGATGCATATGAGAAGGTCCCGGTTGATCCGCGATAGCAACGGGCCTGAGACGAACTTATCCTGAAGCCGCTGAAGAACATGACGCACTCGGCCAACCCAACCAGGCAATGCGGAGAAATAGTGGTGCCACTTAAATCCGTGAACATCGTGGCCCAACTGGCTCAACGCCCGAAAAACCACCTCTTCATGCAATTCGGAATGCCAGTCGCCGACAACCAGTACACGCATCAACTTCGCTCTTGCCTATTCGGTCGCACATTGTACCTAGCCAACGAACGACTTCCCGCGTTTCAGCGGATCTTTGGCTGCGGGGTTCCACCAGCGAGACGCAGGACAGACGCCTCCCGGATCATCGACGCAAAACACAGCCAGTAGATCATGCACGTTCCGATAGCGGTCAGGAGAAAGTCCGGATGCAGCATCCCGACAACCATGCAAACTGCGACAAACGCCAACCGAGGATCCTTCCAAACAACGCCGCGATGCACCATGAACGGCCGAGTCAGGATGTATACCAGCACTACCAGACCAGCAACACCGAACTCGCCGAGTGTCCGGATATAGATGTTGTGAACCTGCCAGTAACCACCGATCGCCCAGCCTTTGAAATTCCCCACGCCAACGCCCGACAGAGCGCCCGCAGCATCAAGCGTTTCCAGGGCGCTCGCCGCAATGCCGATTCGGTAGCTGGACAACCGATCAAGCCATGCCAGCCAGCCAGCCCCCTCCGGCCGCAGCGCCCGAAACACGTGGGTTCCGGCAACAAGATCCGGGGCGGGAGCTACCGCCGCCGCAACTGGGACGACGAGACCAAGATAGGCAAGCGCCATGACAAACCCACGAACACCTGCATACCGTGCAGCGAACCACAAAACGAGAAGGCAGGACGCGAGCAAGCCGGAGCGACCACCCGAGAAGGTCTGCAAGACAAGCACCGGCGTCACAAGGAAAAGAACGCGCCACCCCATCTCCGACACCTTGTCGGCACGAGGCAGGATAAGCATCAAGCTCAGAAAAACAAACTGCGACAGCCAGATCGAAAAGTTCACGCGATTGTTGCCGAAGCCGTTCGTCAGGCTGGCCGACACCTCCGGAAGAAAGGCGGCGCCTGAGACGATGGCACAAGCAACGGCGACAAGTCGTGCGGAGTACCAGGCGGACAGACTGGCAAGCCAATCCTTCCCTGACTGCGACACCAGCGTCACGAAGAGCCAGATAAACGCCGCTTGCCCGAGCCGCTGAACATAGATCCCGACCGGATCGATCCGAACAACAAAATTTACGACATGCAGAAGCACCCACACCATGCACGCTATCGCAAACGGACAAAACCGAACTCGCTTCCAGTCGATGACCGCCGCCATCGCCAGCATCATCATCCCAAAGATGAGGTGCTTGGCCTGTGCAATCAACACTGCAGAAATATCAGCAAACGGGATCTGGTAAATCCCCGACAGGTAGAACAGCACGCAGAATCCCGGAAAGAGAACTCTCCCGGCATGCGCACGGAGGCTCATCGCCACGTCTTTTCTTGTACGCCGGAGGTGCGGCGCGCCTGCAAGATGTTCCATTTCACATACTTCGTGCTGCAATGACGGCATTCTATCGTGACTTCATTTCATGCCCGCTGCAATGCGAAAATTGATACAAATACCGCAAAGAAGCGGCTATTAACCCGGCAATTAAATAGGTTCTGATATAATTGGGGCATGGAAAAAGTCGATGCCAGAAAGCTTCCGCGAGAAGCGCTCGAACACATTCGCCGCCAAGCGTTTGTCCTTCGCCAGCAGGGTTACTCGTGGGTGCACATTGCCGAGGTGGTTGGCGTGCATGTGGGTACGGTATTGAAATGGGCTCGCCGCGCTGGGGCGAGTGGTGTCGATGCGGTCATCCAAGGCGGGCAGCGGGGCCGGCGACACGGTTCGGGTCGCACACTGACGCTGGTTCAGGAAGAGCAATTGAGGCTGAAGATCATCGGTTCGAACCCTGCGCAACTGAAACTTGAGTTTGCACTGTGGAATCGACGTGCCGTCATGCTCGCCGTCAAGGAACTGTTCGGAATCGAGATGCCGATTCGCACCGTGGGCGAGTACCTTCGTCGCTGGGGTTTCACGCCGCAGCGCCCGGTCAAGCGTGCCCTTGAGCAGAATCCGGATCTGTTCAACGCTTGGTACAAGGAGACGTATCCGATGATCGCCGCGCGTGCGAAAGCCGAGGATGCCGAGATCTACTGGGGTGATGAGACCGCGATCCGCCAGGACTCGCACTGGGTACGCGGCTACTCGATGGCCGGGGTGACGCCGGAGCTTCGGCTCCCGGCGGGTCGCCATGGATCGACCTCCATGATCTCGGCCATCACGAACCAGGGGCTGGTGCGTTTCTCGTTCTTCGAGGGCGCGATCGACGCCGATCGTTTCATCGTCTTTCTGAAGGATCTGATCCAGGATGCACAGCGCAAGGTGTTCCTGGTCGTCGACAACTTGCGTGTGCATCGCGCCAAGCGGGTGACCGAGTGGGTGGCGCAGAACGCCGAGAAGATCGAGTTGTTCTACCTTCCGCCGTATGCGCCTGAGCTCAATCCCGACGAATATCTGAACCGCGACCTGAAGACGACGATTCGCTCCGGTCCGATCGCGAAGACGGCCACCGCACTGCTTGAAAAAGCGCGCACCTGCATGAAGCGCATTGCAGCGATGCCGGATCGGGTGCGGTCTTATTTTAAGCATGAGTATGTGCGGTACGCTTCGTAAATTGTCTATTTGATTGCCGGGTTAATAGCGCCCCTCTTTGTTCCCTTCGTAGACTGCCCCCAGCCGCGGCGCCCGTCCGAGTTTTCTTTTAATCTTGGCAATCACGGTATCGCATCGTCGGCGCCCGAGAGACAGCAGCCCTAGCGCATAGCCGTAAAACAAAGGGACTCGCCAGAACCCAAGGCGAGCAAGGGCCAGAAGGTATCGAAGAAAAACGCTCGCCGACCGGTCCGCCTGAATCGACAAGATCGGATACGAATAGTTACCAATGTCTTTCAGGATCGGGACATACAGCGGCAGTCCGAGTTTTGTCTCAAGGGAACGCGCGATAGTGAGCATGCCCCGCATGAAATGCACGGAGGACTCCGGTGTCTGCTCTCGCGGCACAAAGCGCCCACGCTCAACCTCACTGTTTCCGAAATCCGGCGTTCCTCCGAGTCGATGGAAAGACAGGATGTCGGGCACGTACACGCCGTTGTGCTTTGCCAGAATATGCCCGACGAGATGTTGCTGATAGAGCAGCGAACCATCGAATTCGGGCGTCGAGCATGCGAGCGCGGCCTCGCGATTCACGACCATGCCGGAGATGAAGACCGATCGCCGGAAGAAGGTGACAATGGTGTCGATGCCGGCCGGGAAGAAGCGCTCACCATCAAAGTAGCGGAATACCTGCTCGACGTGCTGCGGGTCGTCGTGAAAGGAGGCATAGCTGCGCAGAACAACGCCGATATTCGGGTGCCGCGTCGCGGCGGATGCGATCCGAGCGGCGGCCTCGGGGGCCATGAGATCATCGTTCCCCATGAACACCACGAAGTCACCATGCGCCAGTTCGATCAGGCGGCGGAGGTTGCCGTCATAACCCAGGTTCTTCGGATTCTCGACGTAGTGCAGCCGACCCGGGTAGCGGTCGGCATACGTCTCCGCGACTTGTCGAATCGCATCGCGCTCGGGCGAACCGTCTTCGGCAATTACCACCTCAAGGTCATCGAAATTTTGCCTGAAGATGGAGTCGAGCAAGGGCGGGAGCTGGCCAGCACGGTTATAGGCAGGAATACAGACAGACAGTCTGGGCGAGGTCATATCAGTTCCTTGTCTGGCCGAGATTGCGGCACGCCAGATCGAGCATCATCAGCGCAAAGAGACGTCCGCCATTCGCACGGCCATTGGCATGCCCGGCGCGCAAGGCTTCGACTTCACAGGGCTTGAACCAGCGCGGCAAACCGGACGCCAGGTGACGAGTTCGCTGCGCGTCTGCGCCACGCAGCCACTCATTGAGTGGAATCGAAAACCCTTGCTTTCGTTCGATGTCGAGTTTCCGGGGCAAGAGTCGCTCGCCGAGCATTTTTTGCAAGCGGCGCCCCTCGCGCCCCTGCACCTTCCAGCGACTCGCCACGCGACCAAAGCAAAATTCAATGAGTCGCATATCCAGCAGCGGACAGCGCAACTCCAGACTGACCGCCATGCTGGCTCGGTCGACTTTCACGAGGAAATCATCCGGCAAAATGCTGCCGAAGTGAGTTCGGGTCATGGCGTCGACCGGGTCTTGTCCGGTCTGAAACAGTCCGAGCCGGAACAGCTCAGGCGCCATGAGCCGATCGCCCAAGGCATCGAGCATGTCGTCCGACAGCAGCCGGCGACGCGCCGTCGCATCGAAATATGGCGTGCCCCACACCAAAGACTGAAACGGCCCTCCACGCAGCGCCGACAGCCTGTTGCGGCCTCGCACGCCAGGCGCCAGCGAACCCGCCAAACGGGCGCCAAGACGAAACGCCACAGGCGGCATCCAACCAAACCGCGCCGCATCGGCCATGGCCGTGGTGTAGTCGCCATAGCCGCCGAAGAGCTCATCCCCGCCATCACCACCGAGCGCCACTTTGACATGGCCTACCGTCAGCTTCGATACCAGATAGGCGGGCAATAGCGACGAGTCGGCAATCGGCTCATCGATCATCGGCGCCAGCTCATCGAGCACCGCCAGCGAGGGCTCGGGCAACGGCAGCACATGGTGATCCGTACCAAAATGGCGGGCAACGATCTCGGCATAGCCGGTCTCGTCCAGCCTTGAGCCCGGAAAACCGATGGTGAAGGTCTTGATCGGTGAACTCGACGCGTGTGCTGCACTGGCCACCACGAGGCTCGAATCCAGCCCGCCCGATAGCAACACTCCAACCGGCACATCGCTTCGAAGCCGCAAGCGGACAGCATCATGAAGCAGCGCCTCAGCCTCATCGACGAGCTGCTCGACCGGCACTTTCTCATCCGCCTCAAGGCGCGGCAGCTTCCACCAGCGCCAAGTTTCGAAGGCGCCGTTGTCCAGACGGTAGCGCGCGGCATGCGCCGGCGGAAGCTTCTCCACGCCTTCCAGAATGCACAACGAGCCGGGCACGTAGCCCAGCGCGAGATAGTGGTTGAGCGCATCCGGGCTGAATCCGCCGCGCAGACGGTCGGGAATGGCCTTCAGCTCGGAGGCAAACGCCAGAGCCCCCCCTTGACGCGCGATATACAGCGGCTTCTTGCCCGCCCGGTCGCGCGCTAGAAAAAGCGTCGCCGGCGACGATGCATCGCCCCTGTCAAATACGGCGAAGGCAAACATGCCATTGAAGCGCGACAGACATGCTTCACCCCACTGGACGAAAGCTGCCAGCACCACTTCGGTGTCACCCGAACCATTGAACACGTGACCGCGCGCTTCAAGCTCACGTCGCAATTCAACGAAGTTGTACACCTCGCCGTTGAATACGATCGTGTAGCGTCCACTGGCGCACACCATAGGCTGATGGCCCGCTTCGCTCAGGTCAAGGATCGACAGGCGCCGATGCCCGAGAACGACTCGCCCACAAGTCGATCGCCAGGTTCCGGCGTCATCCGGGCCGCGATGATGAAGCCGGTCTCGCCACGAATCAAAAGCCTCGATCGCCCCTACGTCGGTGCCAACCAGGCCGATCACACCACACATGCCTCAGCCCAGCCCTTTCAAAAGCCCAAACAGGCCGGCAAAACGCAAATCCCACGTATGCTCGCCAACCGCCCGCGCATGACCAGCACGTGCAATCGACTCGCGCTCGTCTTCGTGCGCCAGCAGGTACTTCGCCTTCTCGAGGCAGTCGTCGATATTCCGATAGGTCACGATCTCTCGACCGACATCGAACAGGCCATGCAGATCGGTATTGTCGTGCGTGAGGTAACAACTGCCGGACATCGGCGCATCAAAATCACGCAGCTTCAGGGCATAGAAATCATCACAATGCCCGATCGTGCCTACCCCCAGGATGATTCGGGATTGCGCAAAGAGTGCCGGCACCGCGTCGACGGGCAAGCGCCCGCCCTCCCAACCCGACCCGTAGGCATGCACATCGATGCCGGCGCCGCGCAGCGCGGTGACGAGTTTCTCCCGAATGCCGTAGCGCGCCCCGACGAAGCTCACATCGTGGACCTTGGGCTGCGTCGGCATGGGCCGGAAAATCTCCGGGTCGCTCGCCTCTGGAAAATACAGGGCCGGACAACCCTGCGACTCGTACCAACGAACGCACTCCGGCGCCGCCGTCAAGGCCAGGTCCAGATGCGGTACCAAGGGCAGCACCCCCCCGTATTGCCCGTTCTTGAGTTTGGGCCCAACGAACTGGTGACGATCATCCATCGAGATGTTGATGATGAGCGCGCCCCAACGCTGTCGCACGACAGAGAGGACGTCAGGATCGATCACCGAAGCCCACGTCTGCCCCATCAACACGTCCGGAGTCCAGCCTTCGGCCGCATGCGATTCCAGCAAGGCCAGCAAACGCGCCGTGATCGCGGGGATGCGGATCTCCGGCGGGCGCGGGTCGTTCTGCCCATATGCGCCGTCCTCGCGCGTAAAGACACGTACATCCGCATACCGAGACAAGGCCTGCAGGAAACCACTGCGGTCCTGAAACTCATCGGTGCCGAGATAGAACACGCGAGGCGTGTTCGCGCGTGCCGCCAGTCTCACCTCCGCCATACGATGACGAACCCGTGCGGCAAGTCCTGGCCCAAGCTCTGCCCCAAATCGCACGCAGAAATCCTCGTACGCAGCGCGGGTCTGCCGCGCACGGATCCTCGCAACGGTGCGATCAATCGGCCCGATCGTACGTAGCCATTGACGAAACGCCACGGGCATCACGCCTTCACATTCGCCAATGTCGCCGGTTTGGTCGCCCGAACGAAATAGCCAACCGTAAATTCCCGCTTGGCATCCATTGGGTCAAGCAGATGACAAACCAGGGGCATCACACCGCGGAACCACACCGCCAATACCACCTTGAGTGGTAAGAATGCAAGGCGGCTAGGCGTCGAGCGCGGTGTAGCCAGCCCCAGAAAACGCTGGGACTCCTGGCCGTAGAGTTTGAAAAAGCCGCCATTGGCCGTGATTTCGGTGGGCACAAGGCCGTTCAGCTGAAGGAAGTGTCGATACCAATACGGGCTGAATCCACCATAGAAATGATAGGGCGCCATATGGATGCCGGACCCTTGGGGTGCTGTCAGGACGAGTGTCCCACCCGGCTTGAGAAGCCGGGCCAGCTCCCTCACCGCTTCATCCGGACGGGGAATGTGCTCGAACACCTCCGAGCACAGAATGAGATCAAATGTATTGTCGGCCTCAGGGATACTGGTGATATCGCAAACGTAGTCGAGCTCGCCGTAGCTGTGGTCCGAGCCTTCGTACTTTGCAAAATCCTGAGCGCGGTACTCGCAATGCGCAAACAGCGGTCGGTGTCGGCACGGCCCGGCGCCGGCATCCAGCACCCGAGCGCCCGTGGGCGTAGCCGCCGCCACGCGCGCAATGAACTTGCCTCGCTCATGATCATTGAAATTGAAAACAGACTGGATCCAATCCCTGAACAACGTCATACCTTCAAAACCCTGTATTTGAATTTGTGTCTTGCACGGTCCGCAGCAATGCATCCCGGGCAGCCTTCTTCAGACCGGACGCCTTTCAGCGGGCTTGCGGAACCAGAAGCACCCGCAGCCGTATCCCTGAGCGTTCGCCAACGACTCGGTGGCGTTCCGTACAAAAGCGGGCTCGGTTCGTCCATCCTGAATCAACGAAAATTCGACCAGCTCGAAATCGCTAAACAGCTCGACGATCTGCCTATAGGTGTATATCCGGTGCGCGTTGAACTGGATGCGAGGCTCACCACCCATCGGCACCACGAAGAGCAACTGCCCCTCCCGCGCAACGACACGCTTCAGTTCCGAGATCGCCTTCAGATCCCCATCATAGTCGAGCGGATCACCATAACGCCCCAATCCCACATGCTCTACGACGTGCATGCAAGAGAGCGACTCGACACTCTCATCGTCAAACGGCAGTTTCGTCAGATCCGCATGCGCCGATTCGAGACCTGACAGTCCGAACTGAGCAGGACGGTAGTCGTAGAACCGTACCGGCACGAAGGCGGAGACCATTGTGACGAAAAACACCGAACTGGAGATGTCGACATGCATTGCCGGCCGTGTAGCCGCGAGCACCCGGCTGGCCCAGGCAGTATGGAACACATAGTGCCGGTCAAAACCGGTCTGGGCGGTCGCATCACCAAAACACAACCAGCGATCGGTCCAGCGCATTCTGAACCGAGGATCAGCGACACGCTTCAACGCCAAATACTGCGGAATGGCGCTAAAAGCCTGTTGATAGCGTGAAAGAACCCGCCTCGCGTATCGGTTCAAACGCTCGAAAAAGTCAGTGTGTCTCATTCATTCCTATCTTTCATGTCGTCGCGCACCACGCCGCGCAACCGAGGAAGCCTGTTCCGCCCGATTCTGCCCTAACCCACCGCCAATGGCCGAGTCTTTATCTCACGCCTGATCCAGACAACACCTAGCGCGAGCTGAATCGATGCTGATGTCAGCCAGGCGACGCCCCCCCCCAAGATCCCATGAGCATTCGCCATGAACACCGTGACAGGAACGGTGACGATGAGTGCCGCCAAGTTGATCAGCACAACTGCTTTTCCATGTCCTCGGGCGAGGATTCGCTGATACAGGAGGTGGTATACCGCGTTGATTGCAACGGCACACAAGATCAGCCTCAGGGGTGCTACACCAGCAGCTGCTACCGGGGAGTCGTTCAACCAAAGCGCCAGCACCCAGGGGGCCGCCAGCGCCACCGCGAAGCAAGGCAAGACACAAAGAACGAGGATCCCTGCGCCCAGTTTCCTGAACGAGCCGCTTCCCCCTGTCGCATCTTCATGCACGACCCGCGGGAAAAAGGCCCGCATCAACGGATACTGCAATTGCAGGAATGCCAGCCCAAGACTCGCCACGATCGCGTAGCGACCAAAATCTTCGACGCTCACTACCCGCGACAACACAACGCGATCGATCTGCGATACCGACATGCCGATGAGCACGCCGGCAGCGAGCACGGAGGTTTCCCGTCCCAGCCGCAAAAAACGCTCCCGGGACAGGCGCACACGCGGCGCATCCCGAAGCTCGCTTCGAATTGTCAGCGCGTTGAATACGCACTCGACGATCGACACGACAGCGAACGACGCCAGATAGGCAATTGCCGCCGGTTGCCATACGAAAATGAGCAATAACGCTCCGGCGTGTTTCACCGTGGCGAAGCCACATTGCCTCATGTTCGCGAGTTTCTGGGCTTGGACACCGTTCCAGTATCCGCCATGCGCGCCGTTCGCAAACTGAAAGAAAAACTGTACGAGTACCAACCGCAGCGCAATATCCGCTCCGTCAGGCACGCCTTGCCCTTGGTTAAACCATGTCTCGGTTAGCCAAGGAACCGCAAGTTGCCCCACCACAAAGCCAATGGCCCCGAGCACCCAGTAGGCGCGCGCAAAAACACGGAACACGAGGGCCACTTCCGTCGGCTCCCGGGCACTCCTCGCGACATCACGCAACATGACCTGGCCGAGACCAGCATCCAACAAAGTCAATACGCCCTGAATGACCATGCAGATGGCTACCACGCCCCACTGAGCCGGGCCCAAGAGCCGAAGATACAACGGAATCAACAGGATACTCAGACCACCCAGCCAGACCGTGGCGGCGTAGTTGGTCAGAATATTCTGACCGAGCTGCGATCTGAGAATCTGCCTGGCGCGCGCCGGTCCGATCATGGCCGACTCACAACAAGCACGCCGGGTGAATCGCGTGCAAACTCATGTCAGCCGAGCGCCGTCGCGCCATGCGAAAGAAAGTCCGAATAGGCGCGCGATAGCCCCGACCGAAAGCCAGTATTGGCACGCCAGCCGATGGCTTGCAGCCTTCCCATATCCATCAGCTTCCGCGGAGTCCCATCCGGCTTGGTTGTGTCGAACACGATGTCGCCCCGATAACCGACCACCTCGGAAACCGTCTCTGCCAGTTCGCGAATCGTCACATCTTCGCCCACGCCGATGTTGATCAGCGGCGGTTCGAACTTCCCGGTTCTGGATTCATCACTGCCGAGCAGACTGTCGTACTTGTCGTCGGACAGGCTCATGAGGAACACGCAGGCGTCGGCCATATCGTCGCTGAACAGGAATTCACGCCGCGGTGTGCCTGTACCCCAGACGGTGACGGAGGCGTCGCCGCGCGCCTTCGCTTCGTGAAACTTGCGGATCAGCGCAGGGATGACGTGGCTATTCTCAGGGTGGTAGTTGTCGCCGGGGCCATACAGGTTGGTGGGCATGGCGGCGAGGTACTTGGTGCCGTATTGCCGGTTGTAGCTCCAGCACATCTCGATGCCGGCGATCTTGGCCAGGGCGTAGGGCCGGTTGGTGGGCTCGAGGGGGCCGGTGAGCAAGTGTTCCTCTTTCATCGGCTGTGGGACATGTTTGGGGTAGATGCAGCTCGAGCCGAGAAACAGCAGCCGGGTAACACCATGCTTCCAGGCCGCGTGGATCACGCTGGTCTGGATCGCAAGGTTGTCACGGATGAACTCGGCCGGGTAGGTGTTGTTGGCGACAATGCCTCCCACCTTGGCCGCGGCAAGAAACACGTACTCGGGCTTGTGCTCGGCGAAGAAGGCCTCGGTCGCCGTTGCGTCGGTCAGGTCGAGTTCGGCGTGAGTGCGCTTGAGGATATGGGTGTAGCCGTCGGCCTTGAGCTTGCGCACGATGGCCGAGCCAACAAGGCCGCGGTGGCCGGCCACGTAGATGCGGGCGGTCTTGTCCATGGCTTACTCGTGGTAGTCGTAGGCTTGGTAGCCGGCGTCTTTGACGAGCGCGTCGCGCTTGGCCGCGGTGTAGTCGGCACGCACCATTTCACTGACCAGTTCGGCCAGGGTGATCCTGGGCGTCCAGCCGAGTTTTTCGCGGGCGCGGGTGGGGTCGCCGAGCAGGGTCTCGACTTCGGTGGGGCGGAAATAGCGCGGGTCGACCCGGACGATGACATTGCCCACCTTGCATCTGGCCTGTTCGCCGGTGATCGCGGCGACCACACCGACCTCATCGACGCCTTCACCCTCGAAGCGGACGGTCACTCCCAACTCTGCGGCGGCGAATTCGACGAACTGGCGCACGCTGTATTGCACCCCGGTGGCAATGACGAAGTCTTCGGCCACGTCCTGCTGCAGCATCAGCCACTGCATCTCGACATAGTCTCGCGCATGTCCCCAGTCTCGCAGCGCGCTCATGTTGCCCAGGTACAGGCAGTCCTGCAGGCCGAGGGCGATACGCGAGATGGCGCGGGTGATCTTGCGGGTGACGAAGGTCTCGCCGCGCACCGGCGATTCGTGGTTGAAAAGGATGCCGTTACAGGCATACATGCCGTAGGCCTCACGGTAGTTGACCGTAATCCAGTAGGCGTAGAGCTTGGCCACCGCGTAGGGGCTGCGCGGGTAGAAGGGGGTGGTTTCCTTCTGCGGGGTTTCCTGCACAAGGCCGTACAGCTCGGAGGTGGAGGCCTGGTAGAAGCGGGTCTTTTTCTCCAGCCCGAGGATGCGGATGGCTTCGAGGATACGCAGCGCACCAATGCCATCAGCGTTGGCGGTGTATTCGGGCTCTTCAAAGCTGACCGCCACATGCGACTGGGCGGCGAGGTTGTATATCTCGTCGGGCTGCACCTTCTGGATCACGCGCACCAGGCTGGTGGAGTCGGTCAGGTCACCGTAGTGCAGGATGAAGTTCCGGTTGTCGACATGCGGATCCTGGTACAGATGGTCGATCCGGTCGGTATTGAAGAGTGAGGAGCGGCGCTTGATGCCATGCACCTCGTAGCCTTTCTTGAGCAGAAATTCGGCCAGGTAGGCGCCGTCCTGGCCGGTCACGCCGGTAATGAGGGCGACTTTGGGCTGCTTACTCGACATGCTCTTTCCTCGACCGGACATCCAGCCCCTCGTTCAAACCGAAAAATACTCGCGATACCACGCCACAAACCGCGCCACCCCCTCCTTGACCGGCGTGCCCGGCTGAAACCCCGTCCACGCATTGAGCTCCGAGGTATCCGCGTAGGTGGCCGGCACGTCGCCGTCCTGCATCGGCAGAAAGTTCTTCTTCGCCTCCATGCCCAGCGCGGATTCGATCGCACCGATGTAGTCCATCAATTGAACCGGGCTGTGGTTGCCGATGTTGAAGACACGGAACGGCGCCTTGCTGCGGCCCGGGTCGGGCTGGTCGGCGTTGAATTCGGGATCCGGCTCGGCCGTGTGGTCAAGCACGCGGATCACCCCTTCAACGATATCGTCGACGTAGGTGAAGTCGCGCTGCATTTTGCCGTGGTTGAACACGTCGATCGGTCGGCCTTCGAGCGTGGCCTTGGTGAACAGGAACAGCGCCATGTCCGGGCGGCCCCAGGGGCCATAGACGGTGAAGAAGCGCAGCCCCGTGGTCGGTAGGCCGAAGAGGTGGCTGTAGGTGTGGGCCATCAGCTCGTTGGCCTTCTTGGTGGCCGCGTACATGCTGATGGGGTGGTCCACCGAGTCGTGCTCGGAGAACGGCATCTTGGTGTTGCCGCCGTACACGCTGGAACTGCTGGCGTAGGCCAGATGCGCCACCTTGTTGTGACGGCAGCCTTCCAAAATGTTCATGAAGCCGACGATGTTGCTGTCGATGTAGGCGTGGGGGTTTTCGATCGAGTAGCGCACGCCGGCCTGGGCGGCCAGGTGGATGACGCGGTCGAATTTTTCGTCGGCGAAGAGCTTTTCCATGCCCTCGCGATCGGCGACATCCATCTTCACGAAGCGGAAGTTGGCATGCGGTTCGAGCCGCGCCAGCCGGTCGCGCTTGAGCTGCGGATCGTAGTAGTCGTTGAGGTTGTCGAGGCCGACCACCTGATCGCCGCGCGCCAGCAGCCGCTCCGAGGCGTGCATGCCGATAAAGCCGGCCGCACCAGTCACCAACACCTTCATCGCATGATCCCTGATCCGAAAAAACAAGGCGGTATTCTCTCACAGCCGAGCGTCATGAGGCAGTGCACAACGGCATTTCGTCGCCCGCGCCGACAGGCGTTGCGTCGTATAATTTCCCGCTTTTCGGCGCTCCCGGGACAATGCGACTGATCTATACCCTGCTGTGGGTGATAGCCCTGCCCGCCGTGATGGCGCGCCTGCTGTGGCGCAGCCGCCGGCAGCCGGGCTACGCGTCGGCCATCGGCGAGCGCTTCGGTCGCTACGCGACGCCGTTCGACGGCCCGTGCCTGTGGCTCCATGCCGTTTCGGTGGGCGAGACGCGCGCCGCGCAGCCGCTGGTCGACGCCCTGGCCCTGCGCTACCCCACGCACCGCATCGTGCTCACGCACATGACGCCGACCGGGCGGGAGACGGCGCAGTCGGTGTTCGGCCGCTATGGCGAGCGTGTGGTGTCGGTCTACCTGCCCTACGACCTGCCCTGGCTGCAGCGGCGCTTTCTGCGCCATTTTTCGCCGCAGATCGGCATCGTCATGGAGACCGAGGTGTGGCCCAACCTGATGGCCGCCTGCCAGGATCTCGGCGTGCCCTGCGCGCTGGTCAATGCCCGCCTGTCTGCCCGCTCGGCCGGCCGCTACCGGCGGCTCATCGCCTTGGCGCGGGAGACCTTCGGCCGCTTCGCCGTCGTGGCGGCGCAAAGCGAAGGGGACGCGGCTCGCCTGCAGCAGATTGGCGCTCACGCGCCGGTGGTCACCGGCAACCTCAAGTTCGACATGGCCCTGCCGCCCGCGGCGCTGACACTGGGCGCCGATTGGCGCAGCCGGATCGGCCCACAGCCGGTGATTCTCGCCGCCAGCACGCGCGAAGGCGAAGAGGCGCTGATCCTCGACGCCTTCCTGGCCCACGCCGCGCGCGACACCGCGCTGCTGGTCATCGTCCCGCGCCATCCGCAGCGCTTCGACGATGTCGCCCGGCTCGCCACCGAGCGCGGGCTGCGGCTTGCCCGGCGCAGCACGGATGGCGTGCCGGACGCCAATGCGCAGGTCTGGCTGGGCGATTCGATGGGGGAGATGGCGGCCTACTACACGCTGGCCGATGTGGTGCTGATGGGCGGCAGCTGGTTGCCCTTCGGTGGTCAGAACCTGATCGAATGCTGCGCCGCCGGCCGCCCTGTGCTGCTCGGGCCGCACACCTACAATTTCAGCGATGCCAGCGATGCCGCGCTGGACGCCGGGGCGGGCCTGCGCTTCGGCACCGTGCCGGACGCCCTGCGCGAGGCCTTCGAGTTGCTCGGCGACACGCCGCGGCGCAAGGCCATGGGCGAGGCCGGGCGCCGGTTTGCCCACCAGCACGGCGGCGCGACGGCGCGCACCGTCGCCCTGCTCACCCCTTTGATCGACGGTTGAGTCGCCGGGCGACTCGTGTAGTGCTTGCGAATTCTCGATACCGCGTAGGGTCGGCTTTAGCCGACCATGGCGGGTTGAAACCCGCCCTACTGGGGCGCGGCAATAGCAAAGCAGACCAGCAGCAGCCTCAGGGTGCCGTCGTCAGCAGCGCATTGAGGCGTTCGACATCCTGCTCGCTCAACGCGCCCGCCGCAGCCGCCAGGCGCAGCTGGGCGATCAGCGTGTCGTAGCGCGCCTTGGCCAGTTGCTGCTGGGTGTCGGCGAGCTGGCTCTGGGCATTGAGCACGTCGATATTGATGCGCACGCCCACTTCGTAACCCAGCCGGTTGGCGTCGAGCGCCGAGCGCGACGACACCTCGGCCGCTTCGAGCGCCTTCACCTGCGCGAGACCGCTGGTCACCCCCAGGTAGGACTGGCGCGCGGCCAGCGCGGCGCTGCGCCGCGCATCGTCCAGGTCGGCCTCGGCCTTGGTCAGCAGCGCGGCCGCTTCACGGGTGCGTGAGGACACCGCGCCGCCCTGGTACAGCGGCACGTTCAGCTCGAGGCCGATCGTGCGGATCGTGTTTTCGGTGCGCCCGGCGCCAAAGTTGCTGCCGCCGGCATCGGACTGGTTGTAGCGGGCCACCACGTCCAGCGTCGGCAGGTGCCCGCTTTCGTTGCGCACCACCTCGCGGTCGGCGATCCGTGTGGCGATCTGCTGGATCTGCACGCCGTAGCTGTCCTGCTCGGCCGAGCTCACCCACTGGCGCATGTCGTCCGGCTGCGGCCGGCCCAGTTCGACGCCGGTGCGCAGGCCGGCCACGGCTTCGGGCTCCTTGCCGATGATCTGCGCCAGACGCTGGCGCGCCACTTCCAGTTCGTTTTCGGCGGCGATCAGGCGGGCCGAGGCCAGATCGAAGCGCGACTGAGCCTCGTGCACATCGGTGATGGTCACGGTGCCCACTTCAAAGCTCTTCTTGGCCAACTCCAGTTGCTGGGTGGCAGCGGTGCGCAAGCTACGCAGCGCTTCGGCGGCGTCCTGCGCATTGAGCACCGCGAAATAGGCTTCTGACACCCGGATGATCAGGTCCTGCCGCGCTTGCTCGAACTGGGCATCGGCCAGCGTGGTTTGCAGCTTGCCTTGCTCGTATTGCGTCCAGGCGGCGCGGTTGAACAGCGGCTGGCGCAGCTCGGCGCCGTAGGTGTTGCTGTTGAAACTGCGATCGGTGCCGGTATAGGTGTTGTCGTTCCAGGTGGTGGTGGCCGACATGCCGATGCCGGGCAACACCCCGGCCCGCCCCTGGATGGACTTCTCCTGGCCCGCCTCGCGCTGCGCCTTGGCGGCCATGAAGCGGGCATCGTACTTCAGGGCGTCGCGATACACCGACATCAGGTCCGCCCCCCACGCGGACGCCGACATCAGGCTGGCCAATACGATACTCAGGGTGCGCTTCATGCAATTCTCCGCGTCGATGCGTGTTCAGTATTGAGGCATGCCGGGGTCGACCTGGGCGGCCCAGCCGGCCACGCCCCCGGCGAGGTTGATAACCTGGTCGAAACCGCGCTGCGCGAGGAACAGGGCCACCTGCATGCTGCGCCCGCCGTGGTGGCAGATCACCACCGTCTGCGCCGCCGGGTCGAGCTCGTCCAGGCGCACCGGCACCGACGACATCGGCATCAGCACCGAGCCGTCCAGATGGCACAGCTCGAACTCCCAGGGCTCGCGCACATCCAGCAGCACCGGCGCCTCACGGGCCGGGTCGTCGAGCCAGTCTTTCAGTTCGGTCGGGCGCATCTGGCGCATGGGCAGTCCTCAGAAGCGGAAGGGGTCGGCGCGGCGCGCATTGCGCAGTGCCGGCACCACGGTTTCAAACAGATCGACGGACGAGTACTGGCCTTCGCCCACACAAGTCACAAGGCGACCGACCATCATCGGCGCTTCGCCGACGAAGACAAACAGGCGGCCGCCGACGTTCAGCTGCGACTTGAGCGCCGCCGGCACTTCGGGCATGCCGCCGGAGACGACGATCACGTCGTAGGGCGCGCGCGCCGGCCAGCCTTCGGCCCCGTCGCCTTCTTCGACCACCGCGTTCTCCACGCCGGCCGCCTTCAGGTTGGCGGCGGCCAGGGCGGCCAGCTCGGGGTCGATCTCGATGCTGCGCACCCAGTCGGCACGCGAGGCGAGCAGCGCGGCAAAGTAGCCCGAGCCGGCACCGATCTCCAGCACCGTATCGGTCGGCTTGAGTTGCAGAGCCTGCAGCACCTTGCCTTCGACGACCGGCGCCAACATGATCTGGCCGTTGCCGATGGGGATCTCGGCTTCGGAAAAGGCCAGCGCCTTGTGGGCCGCGGGCACGAATTCCTCGCGCTTGACCGTCATCATCGACTCAAGCACGTCCTGATCCAGCACATCCCACGGGCGAACCTGCTGTTCAACCATGTTGAAACGCGCGCGTTCAAAATCCATCATCGGCTCCCGGTGCGAATATTAGCACACACTAATTTATAAGATAGGCGCAAACGCTCGCATTTTAACGTAGTTGCTGCACCGCCGCGCGGCCTTGGCTCGGGGCCGCCTCATGCCACCGCATCGGGTTTGACTCGGTACCACGCGGCATACAGCGCCGGCAAAAAGATCAGCGTCAACACCGTGGCCACCGTCAGGCCGCCCATGATGGCCACCGCCATCGGGCCGAAAAAGGCGCTGCGGGTGAGCGGGATCATGGCCAAGATGGCGGCCGCAGCGGTCAGCATGATCGGCCGGAAGCGGCGCACCGTGGATTCGATGATCGCCTCCCATGGCGTGCGCCCCTCCTCCACATCCTGGCGGATCTGGTCGACCAGGATCACCGAGTTGCGCATGATCATGCCCGACAGCGCGATGGTGCCGAGCATGGCCACGAAGCCGAAAGGTTTGTTGAACAGCAGCAAGGAAGCGGTCACGCCGATCAGCCCCAGCGGCGCGGTGAGCAGCACCATGGCCACGCGCGAGAAGCTCTGCAGCTGGACCATCAGCACGGTGATCACCACCACCAGGAACAAGGGCATGCCGGCCGCCACCGACGAGCCGCCCTTGGCGCTCTCCTCGACGGCGCCGCCGACGGCGATGCGGTAGCCGAGCGGCAGCGTTGCCTGGATGTCGGCAATGGCCGGCGCCAGCGCCGCCACCACCTGGGCCGGCTGCAGATGCCCATACAGCGTGGACAGCACGGTCACCGTCGGCACCCGGTCGCGTCGCCAGATCACGCCGTCCTCGAAGCCGTATTCCGGCGTCACCACCTGCGCCAGCGGCACCGAGCGGCCGCCGGCCACCGGGATGGCCAGATCCGGCAGCAGCGACAGATGCGTGCGCTCGGCCGTGGCGCCGCGCAGGCGCACCTGGATGGTCTCGGTGCCTTCGCGGAACTGCGTCACCGCCATGCCATGCAGCGAGGTGTCGAGGAAGGCGGCGATCTGCGCCGACGACAGGCCGAGCAGGCGCGCCTTCTCCTGGTCGATGCGCAGGCGCACGATCTTCGACGGCGCCTCCCAGTCCAGATGCACATTCGACAAGGCCTCATGCGCGCGCATCCGGTCGGCCACCTGGTGGCTGATGCGGCGCAACGTGTCAACCTCCGGGCCGCTGACCCGGTACTGCACCGGGTAGCCCACCGGCGGGCCGTTCTCCAGGCGCTTGACCACACCCAGCACGCCCGAGGCATCGTTGACAAAGTGCTCGATGAGGCGGCTGCGCAAGGCCTCGCGCGCCTCCGGCCCGGTGGTCAGGATGACGAACTGCGCAAAATTGGTCTGGCTCAGCTTCTGGTCCAGCGGCAGGTAGAAGCGCGGGCTGCCGGCGCCCAGGTAGGCCACGTAGTTCTCGATGCCGGGCGCGTCCTTCAGCAAGGCCTCGATCGCCTGCACCGCCTCGTCGGTCGCCGCATGCGAGACGCCCTCGCGCAGCTCCAGGTCCACCAGCAGCTCGGGCCGGGTGGAATCGGGGAAGAACTGCTGCGGCACATGGCGGAACACGCCGATCGAGCCGGCAAAAATCGCCAGCGTGGCGATGATCACCCACCAGCGGTGGCGCACGCAGGTCGTCACCACGGCGCGAAAGCGAGTGTAGAAGGCAGTGTGGTAGATGGCGTACTCGTCATGGTGCTCGGGCACCGCCGCGGCGCGCGCCGCCAGCTTGCGGCCGAGCGTGGGCGACAACCGCCCTGCCAGGCGGGCCAAGCGCCCCGGCCCGGCCGCCTGCTTCTTTTTCGAGAAGTCGGGCAGCAAATGAAAGCCCAGGTAGGGCACAAAGACCACCGCCGCCACCCAGGAGATGAGCAAGGCAATCACCGTCACCTGGAAGATCGAGCGGGTGTACTCGCCGGTGCTCGAGGCCGCGGTGGCGATCGGCAAAAAGCCGGCTGCCGTCACCAGCGTGCCCGACAGCATCGGCTTGGCGGTCGAGGTATAGGCGAAGCTGGCCGCACGCACCCGGTCCCAGCCCTGCTCCATCTTGGTGGCCATCATCTCGACCGCGATGATGGCGTCGTCCACCAGCAGGCCGAGCGACAAGATCAGCGCGCCGAGCGAGATCTTGTGCAGGCCGATACCGAACTCGCGCATGCACAAAAAGGTAATCGCCAGCACCACCGGGATGGTCACCACCACCACGATGCCGGTTCGCAGCCCGAGGCTGAGCAGGCTGACCACCAGCACGATGATCACCGCCTCGGCCAGTGCCTTGACGAACTCATTGACCGAGCGCTGCACCGCGCGCGGCTGGTCGGCCACGCGGGCCAGCTCCACGCCCACCGGCAGCTGCGCCTCGATGCGCACCACCGCTTCGTCCAGATGCCGGCCCAGCGCGATGATGTCGCCGCCCGCGCGCATCGACACCCCGATGCCGAAGGCCTGCTGGCCCATGAAACGCATGCGGTCGCCCGGCGGATCCTCGAAGCCGCGGCGCACCTCGGCCACGTCGCCAAGGCGGAAGCTGCGCCCACCGGCGCGGATCACCGTGTCGCGGATCGCGTCCATGTCGGCGAAGTCGCCGTCCGGCCGCAGGTAGATGCGCTCCTCGTCAGTCTCGAAAAAGCCCGCGCTGGTCATGGCGTTCTGCTGCGCCAGCGCACCGGTCACATCGTTCAGGCTGAGGCCGAAGGTGGCCAGCTTGGTGTTCGACAACTCGATGAACACCCGCTGGGATTGCTCGCCGATGAAGCTCACCTTGGCCACGTCCGGCACCTGCAGCAGCTCGGCGCGCACCGCCTCGGCATAGCGCTTGAGCTCGGCATAGTCCAGCCCGTCGCCGTGCAGGGCGAAGATATTGCCGAAGGTGTCGCCGAACTCGTCATTGAAGCTCGGCCCGATCACGCCGGCCGGCAAGGTGTGGCGGATGTCGCCGATCTTCTTGCGCACCTGGTACCAGATGCCGTCCATCTCGCTCGGCGGCGTCGAATCCTTGGCGGAGAAGAAGATCAGCGCCTCACCCGGCTTCGAGTAGCTGCGGATGAAATGCACCTGGGCCACTTCCTGCAGTTTCTTTTCCAGCCGGTCGGTCACCTGCTCGGCCACTTCGGCCGCCGTGGCGCCCGGCCATTCGGCGCGCACCACCATCACCTTGAAGGTGAAGGGCGGGTCCTCGGACTGGCCCAGGCCCTTGTAGGCGAGCATGCCGATCAACGTCAGCACCAGCATGAAATACAGCACCATCGTCTGATGGCGCAGGCCCCATTCGGAGAGATTGAAGTGCCTCATCGCTTGGCATCCAGCGTAACGGCGGCCGACGCCGGCTTGGCGCGGACCGTCTGACCGGGGCGCAGCAGATGAATGCCGGCCACCACCACCTGCGCACCGTCGGCCACGCCGCCAGCCACATGCGCACCGCGCTCGGAGTAGCGGCTCACCGTCACGGGGGTCGGCACCACCGATTCGGTGGCCGGGTCGAAGACCCACACCACCGGCTGCCCGTCCTGCTCGCCCACCGCACGCAGCGGCAGGATCACGCCCGGCGCCTCGCCCCCGGCCAGCGCCACGGTGGCCGTCGCCCCCAGCGGCAGGCGGGCCGCCTCGGCCTCGACCTGCACCTTGACCGCATAGGTGCGCGTCTGCGGGTCGGCCGCCGGCGACACCTCGCGCACCGTGGCCGGCAAGACCGTCGTGGTGTCGGACCACAGCCGCACCCGCGCCGGCGTGCCGACCGGCATGCGGGCGACATGGCCTTCGGGCACGGCAATCTTCACCTCGCGCGCGCCATCGTGGGCCAGCGTCACCACCGGCTGACCGGCCGCCACCACCTGACCCGCATCTGCGCTCACCTGGGTGATCACACCGTCGGCCGTGGCCACCAGCGTGGTGTAGTCGCTCTGGTTGCCAGCCAGCGCCGCCTGCGCTGTGGCCTGCTTGAACCGCGCCGCTGCCGCATCGCGGGAGGTGCGCCGGACATCGACGGCCGACTCGCTGACGAAGTTCTGGGCGCGCAGGGTCTGCACCCGTTCAAGCTCCGCCTGGGCCAGCGACAACTCGGCCCGGGCCGCCGCCAGCTGGGCCTGCGCCGCATTGGCCCCCAGGCGCATGTCCTCACCGTCGAGACGCGCCAGCACGTCGCCACGATGCACCACGCTGCCCACATCGACCGCACGCGCCACCAACTTGCCGCCGACTCGGAAGCCGAGCTCGGAGGCATGTCGCGGCACGATCTCGCCGGTAAAGTACCTGCCTGCCTCGGCGCCATCCTGCGTCACCGTCTGCACCAGCACGGTGGCCGGCGGCGGCGCCTCGGACTCGGGCGCCGAGCAGCCGGCCAGCACGCCCAGCGCCGACAATGAAATCACCACAGCACGCAACATCACTTGCCTCCTTCCGGTGCGGCCGCCAGGCCCTTGAGCACCAGATCAAAGAAACTCTCAAGATAACTCTGTGGGTCCATGTCCGGCACCTGGCAGCAGGCCGCAAATGAATGCCGCCACAAGGCCAGATGCAGCAGCGGCGCCATCAGGATGTGGGTCACCATCTCGGTGTCCAGTTCGCGGAACACGCCCTTGGCCACGCCGCGATCGAGGATCTCGCGCATCATCGCCTTGCCCGGCTGGATCACCTCGCGCACGTAGTACTGCGCCACCTCGGGGAAATTCTGTGCCTCCGAGGTCATCAACTTGGGCACACCACCGAGTTCGGTGTTGCCGATCATCGCCCACCAACCGAACAGGTATTCGCGCAGCATGCGCTCCGGGTCGTCGGCATGCGCTGCCAGCAGCTTGCGGCCCTCTTCGATGACCGGCACGATGCCCTCGCGGATCACCGCCAGGAACAAGGCCTCCTTGCTGTCGAAGTACAGGTACAGCGTGCCTTTCGAGACACCGGCGCGCGCCGCGACCTCGTCCAGCCGTGTCGCCGCGAAGCCCTTCTCGACGAACAGCGCCAGGGCCGCCGCGGTGAGCTCCTGCGGACGCGCTTCTTTGCGCCGCCGCACCGGTGTTTTGTGTGTTGCCTTGTCGGTCAAGCCCCGATCCCCCATACCATCAAAACCACCAGCACCGGCAAGACCGCCGCCAGCATCAATCCCAACCCGATCAGCCGTCGCGTTCCGGCCAGCGCGGCATCGTCCGGCAGCTCGCTGGTCTCGCACCAGCACTGGCGCATGAAGCGCAGCGTTGGCCACACCGAGCGCACCCCGATACCGAGCAAGCGCGCGACCTTGGCGTAAAACACCGGGTTCGCCAGACAAGAACCCACACCTTTCCTCCGCAGACACACACGCCCCAACCCAGACACCCGCACAGCCATCGCAGCGCGCAGACAGACGAGCAGGGCGTCCATCTCGCACTCGATTAATAACTGACCGGTCAGTTATTTACCAAAATGGAAACAGCATTGCAAGCGGGCATCGACTGACGGCAGGCGCCTACCTGCCGCGTCCCACGTCCCACGTCCCACGTCCCACGTCCCACGTCCCACGTCCCACGTCCCACGTCCCACGTCCCACGTCCCACGTCCCGCGTGCTGGTCCGTGCTGGTCCGTGCTGGTCCGTGCTGGTCCGTGCTGGTCCGTGCTGGTCCGTGCTGGTCCGTGCTGGTCCGTGCTGGTCCGTGCTGTCGTGCTGTCGTGCTGTCGCGGGTTCGAGGGGCTTGGGGCTTGGGGCTTGGGGTCGATCCTTCGGCGCTTCGGTGCGCCCAGGAAAGGAAGCTCCGCCAACGCGCAAGACCGCTCGTCCTACCCGAGCCGCAGACCCCGCACGCAGGACATGACAATTCCGAACAATTGGACAATACTTTCTGCACACCTGCCGAACACAAGAGGATGCGGCGCACGACAAACGCATTCCGGCACCCCAGGAGAGCCAAGATGCTTCAACTCAGTATCGACCCCGGCCAATCGACCCCGTTGGTGGAGCAGATCGTCGAGGCCATCCGCCATCAGGTGGACGACCGCATCCTGCGCCCCGGCATGCGCCTGCCGCCGATCCGCCGCCTGGCCCAGATGCAGCAGGTCAGCCGCTTTACCGTGGTCGAAGCCTACGATCGGCTGGTCGCCATGGGCTACCTGCACTCGCGCCGCGGCTCCGGCTTCTACATCGCCCCGCGCGCCGTGGCCCCGAGCGAAAAGCGCCCGGTGGTGGCCGACCGGGCGGTGGACGTGGCCTGGCTGATGCGCCAGGCGCTCGACGACGCCCCCGGCATGCTCAAGGCCAGCGCCGGCTGGCTGCCGACGCTTTGGCTCGACCAGGACGGCCTGCGCCGCCACCTGCGCGCCCTAGGCCGCCGGGCCGACGCCCGCGTCACCAGCTACGGCACGCCGCAGGGCTATCTGCCGCTACGCCAGCAGCTGCAAGTCCGGCTGGCCGAGTTCGGCATCGGCGCACCGCCCGAGCAGATCGTGCTCACTCACGGCGCCACACAGGCCCTCGACATCGCCGCGCGGCGCCTGATCAAACCCGGCGACACGGTGTTCGTCGACGACCCCGGCTACTTCAACTTCTTCGGCAACCTGCGCCTGCTCGGCGCCAAACTGGTCGGCGTGCCGCGCAATGCCGACGGCCCGGACACCGAGGCGCTCGAAGCCCTGCTGGCCGACCACAAACCGCGCGTGTTCTTCACCCACTCGGTGTTGCACAACCCGACCGGCGCCAACCTGTCACCGCCCAAGGCCTTCCGCCTGCTGCAACTGGCCGCCAAGCACGACTTCCTGGTGATCGAGGACGACACCTACGCCGACCTGCACCCGCGCGCCACCACGCGCCTGGCCAATCTCGACCAGCTCGACCGCGTGATCTATGTCGGTAGCTTCAGCAAGACGCTGTCCGGTAGCCTGCGCGTCGGCTTCATCGCCGCCCGGCCGGACTTGGTGGCCGAATTCACCGATGTGAAAACGCTCACCGGGGTAAGCAGTTCGGAGTTCAACGAGCAGCTGGTCTACCAGATGCTCACCGACGGCCACTACCGCAAATACGTCGAACGCCTGCACGGCCGCATCCAGCAAGCCACCACCCGCGCCTTGCGCATGCTCGAACGGCTCGACATGACGGTCTTCCACGAACCGCGCGGTGGCATCTTCGTCTGGGCCCGCGCCCCCGGCCTCGAAGACACCGCCCCGCTGGCCACCCGCGCGTCCCAGTCGGGCATCATGCTGGCGCCGGGCAAGGTGTTCCGCCCTCAGATGCAGGCCAGCCCTTGGCTGCGCTTCAACGTGGCGTTTTCGGACGATCCGCGGCTAGAGCATTTCCTGGCGGAGCAGCTTGCGGCGATGTAGGGGCGATTTACCCGGCCGCCTGCGCCGGATCGTTGATCGGATCGGGGCTTGGGTCGATGGCTGAAAGGGTCGTTGGCCGGGTTTCGCCCCGGCGGGCGACTTACTTCTTTGTCGCGACAAAGAAGTAATCAAGAAAACGCCCCCGACTGTGCCGCCGGCTTCGCCGGTGCCCTCTCTACGCCCGGCGCCGGCGGGTCGTGTCGCAAACTCGCCCTTCGGGCTCAAACAGCGACACGACAATTCCCGCCGTCCCCCGGCTCCGTTCGGCGGCACAGAAGGGGGAGGGCACGCGGACTCGGCTTCGCCATCGTCCGCTCGGGCGGTGCGTCGTAGGGCGGGTTTAAACCCGCCATCGGTATTCGTTCGCTGACCATTGGCGGGTTAAAACCCGCCCTACGAGAGTCTGTGCCGTCGTTGCCTACGGGCTCCCCACTCCCCCTCTGTCGTGCCGAGCGCAGCAAGTGCGGGGCGGAAAAAGCGGCTTCGCTGTTTGAGCCCGAAGGGCGAGTTTGCGAAGCTGCCCGCCCCGT
Source organism: Denitromonas iodatirespirans (assembly GCF_018524365.1). Lineage (GTDB taxonomy): Bacteria > Pseudomonadota > Gammaproteobacteria > Burkholderiales > Rhodocyclaceae > Nitrogeniibacter > Nitrogeniibacter iodatirespirans. The sequence continues at coordinate 76,094 of NZ_JAEKFT010000015.1, read as the reverse complement.
GCTTGCGGAGGGAGGGAAGCCCGCAGGGCCACGACAGTGGGGCGTGCTTCTTTGCTTACCTTTCTTGCACGAGCAAGAAAGTAAGTCGCCCGCCGGGGCGAGACCCGGCCAACGCCCCTCCGCCGGAGGCACCAAAGACCGGCCCCCCGGTGCCGAAACCGCCCCCCCTACCGCGATGCCTTGATCAGCCGCTCGTTGTCCGGCTGCACCGGCCGGGCGTTCATCGGGTAGAGGCGCTGGAAGATGGCGATCTGTTCGGCTGACAGCTTGATCGGCTGTTTCATCACCATCCACAACACGTCCTCCGAGCACGGCGGCGTGGTGAGCGAGCCCATGTAGGTGTAGTACTCGGGCGCTTGCGGCAGGAGTTCGGCGACATTGATCGGCACCGCCGGCGCGTAGTCGTGATGCTGCTCCAGCGGCAGGTTGTTCCACAGCGTCTGCACCGTCGGATGGGCGTCGCCGCGCTCGATGAGCACGGCCACCACGGCCAGCCGGCCGTCGAGATCCTTGTGCACCAGGTGCGCCACCATGTCGAAGCCGCGGCCGTTGATGCGCTCTTCGGAGGGGCGGTGGAAGTGGAACTGCACCAGGTCGAAGGTGCGCCCCATCACCGACATGGTGTTGCCCGGCCCGACACTCACCTGCACGGTGTGACCATTGTTGAGGATGCGGAAGTACGTGGGCACGTAGTCGAACTTGATCGGCTCCAGGTCGACCCGGATGCCGTCGCGGATGTCGATCGGCGACTGGCGCTTGCCGCTGTCACAGGTCTTCCAGGCGGGGTTGAGCTGACCCCAGCGTGCCGGGCCGTTGGGGCCTTCGTAGTCCCAGTGGATCGACTTGTGCACCTCGACCGAGGTCGGTTCGTGCGTGTCCTCGTGCCGGGTGACCTTGGCGAGCACCGGCTTGGGCCGCGGCGCGCGGGTTGCCTTGCGAACCACCGGCGGCGCCGGGCGCGTCACCGGTGCCGTCACGACGGCCGGCGCGGACGGGGGCGCTTTGGCCTGGACGCGCTCCGGCACGACCGGCGTCGGCGCAGGCGCCTCGACCACCGGGGCGGCCGGCGCCGGCTGTCCTGCAGGGCCCAGACGCGGGATCGGCGGCACCAGCGACTGGCCCTTGTCGAGCGTGCGCACTTCCACCTGGTCGGCCGGCAGGGCCGTGGGGTGCCGCACCGCCTCGGTATCGGCCACCGGCGTTGCCGTCGCGCGGTCGGCCGGCGCGGTGCGCTGGTCGGCATGGCGGACCTTGGCCTCGCTCTTGTCCTTGTCCTTTTGTGCCGCCGCGGCGGCGCTGGCGGCCTCGGCCAGGGCCGCTACGTCCATGGCCGCGGGTGGTTTGCATACTTCGCGCCACAGGCCTTCGTCCACGCTGCGCGGGTTGACCTCGATGATGCGCTCCTCGGCCACGCGCTCCTCGCGGATCACGCGGTTGTCGGCATCCAGGTACACGCGCTTGACGGTCGAGAAGTTGCGGTGCTTGCAGTCGTAGCGGTTGAGCGCCTTGACGGTGGCGTAGCCGGCCTCTTCGGCATCCTCGGCGGACAGCACGATGCGCCCCCAGGCCACCTTGGTGCCGGGGTCGGACTGCAGCACGCTGTCGCGATCGATCTCGATCCGCCGCGTCCGGTCCTTGACGATCATCGTCCAGTCGGCAGCTACCGCCGGCAGGGCGACCGCCAGGGCCATCACGGTAAACAGGATGCGACGCTTCATGACCAGCTCTCCGAACAACACGCCCTTGCAGAAAGGGGATAATCCGGTTTTCGGCACCCTCGCCGGATTCTTGAACGCTGAGCGCCCCCAGGGCCGGGCTTCGCCCAGCCCGCCCCCCGAGGGGGTCAAGGAAACTTGGGACGGCCCGGCGTTTCCTTGAGAGACCGAGACCCCGCATGACATCGAGCATTCCCAACGTACTGACCATCGCCGGCATCGACCCCTCGGGCGGCGCCGGCGTGTTCGCCGACCTGAAGACCTTCTCGGCGCTGGGCGCCTACGGCTGCGGCGTGGTGGCCGCGCTCACCGCGCAGAACACCACCGCCGTCACCGGCATCCACACGCCGCCGACCGACTTCCTCAAGCTGCAGATCGACACCCTGTTCGACGATGTGACCATCCATGCGGTCAAGATCGGCATGCTCGGCACCGCCGGCATCGTGCGCACGGTGGCCGAGGGCCTGGCCCGCTACCGACCGGCCAACGTGGTGCTCGACCCGGTGATGGTGGCCAAGAGCGGCGACCACCTGCTGGCGCGCGAGGCGGTGGCCATGCTCAAGGAGGCGCTGCTGCCGCAGGTGTTCATGCTGACCCCCAACCTGCCCGAAGCCGGTGTGCTGCTCGACGGCCGCGCGCCCGAATCGCTCAAGGAGATGTATCGCGCCGCCGAGCGCCTGCGCGAACTGCTGCCGCACAGCGGCGAGCGCTGGGTGCTGCTCAAGGGCGGGCACCTGCCGGGTAGCGAGCTGATTGATCTGCTGTTCAACGGCGACCGCATGGTCGAGCTGCCGGCCCGGCGCCTGGACACCAAAAACACCCACGGCACCGGCTGCACGCTCTCATCGGCCATCGCCGCCCTACTGCCGCAGCGTGCTGGCCAACTCCGTCCGGTCGAGGCGGCGGTGCGCGATGCGCGCCAATACCTGCTCGGTGCGATTGCCGCCTCGGGCCAGCTGGCGGTCGGCAAGGGCCACGGCCCGGTGCACCACTTCCACGCGCTGTGGCGCTGATCAGGCGCGCCAGGTGCGCTCGCCGCCGGCCGGGTCGGTGCAGGTGATGGTGGTGGTGCGAAAGCGCAGATCAATCAGCGCCTTGCACACCTGATCGCCGGCGCGCCAGCCCATCGCCACGCTGGTTTCGTTCGAATACTCCAGCACGAACTCGCCGCCGAAGGCCGGATGGGTGGAGCGCAGCTGCATCAGCGCGAGCAGGCGCTCCACCACCGGCTGCTTGAGCGCCGCCTCGGCCTCCGCCAGCGAATACCGGTGGCGGTTGATGTCGCGCAGCTCGCCGGTCGCCTCCATCAGCGCCGTGTCGTTCTGCCCGGCCAGCAGCCCCACGTAGTACACCTGCGGGATGCCGGGGGCGAAGAACTGGATCGCCCGCGCCGCGATGTAGGCGTCGTCGTCGCGCTTGAGCGCGTCGTAGAAGGTGCAGGTGAGCTGGTAGATGGCGCCCACGCTGTGCACATTGGCCGCCGAGCCGCGCATGATCGGGTCGGCGCTGCGGGCCGACACGTTTTCCAGCAAGCCCTCGATGGCCGCCTTGGGGAGGATGTCTTCCACATCGGGGATGCAGATGCCGTCATGGGTGTCGAGCACGGTGACCTGCCGGTGCGGGCACATGCGCAGCCACGCCTTGAGATAGACGCTGTTGGCGTCGAGCAGCGCATACAGCACCAGCGGCGGCAGGGCGAAGGCGTAGCTCCACATCCCGCGCGCGGAGATGGCGTACTGCCAGCTCGGGTGGTCGTGCACCTCGGGCAGCACCTCGGCGTGGTAGCGGGCCGCCGTGTCGCGAAACCAGTCGAGGATGTGCCACACCTGCGGCTCGACCAGAAAGCAGCTGGTGCCGATCTGCTTGGTGGTGTAGCCGAAGGCATCGAGCCGGAACAGCTTGACGCCATGCGCAGTCATCTCGCGCAGGTTCTCCTCCATCAGCGCAAAGGTTTCGGGCGAGCGGTAATCCAGGTCGATCTGGTGGGCGCTGAAGGTGCACCACACGCGCTTTTCGCGCCCGTCGGCCAGCACCACGGCACGAAACGGCTCCTTCTCCTTGCGGATATGGATCTTCGCCAGATCGTCGGGGGTGATCTCGTCCATCGTATCGACATCGATGAACAGCGGCGCATGCTTCGACGCCGCGCCATGGCGCACGAAATCCCGGAACTCGGGCGAGTGGTCGGACAGATGGTTGAGCACCAGGTCGAGGCACAGATCGAACCTCGCCGCCAGCGCTTCGACATCGCCCCAGGTGCCCACCGCCGGATCGATCTCCCGATGCGTCAGCGGCGAGAAACCGCCGTCTGCATTCGACGGAAACGGCGGCAGCAGATGCAGGCCGCCGATCGCCGCGCCCACCGGCCCGTCCAGAAACCGCGCCAGATCGGTCAGATCTGCGCCGATCCGGTCGGGATACACGATCAACTGCACCGCATTGTTCAGCCGCATGCGCCTCCTCGCCCCAGCAACACTTTCGTCGACACCATGCCAGTGATGAGCGCCCAGGGAAAGGGCGGCCGGTTTACAGTCGGCCACTCCCGGCGTAACGTATCGCCCTGCTAGGGGTGCCTGGCCCGACATCGTCTTGGGCCGGCTGAGAAAAACCCTTTGAACCTGTTCGGGTAATGCCAACGCAGGGAAGCGCGGCCATTCGCTCCTTGTTACCCGGAATCCGCCAACAAGGAGCATGCATGAACGCCACCGAAAAATTCCTCGCCGCCAGCGCCCATGTGGACGAAGCGGCCATCGCCCCGCTGCCCAATTCACGCAAGGTCTATATCCAGGGCTCGCGCCCCGACATCCGCGTGCCGATGCGCGAGATCTCGCAGGACGACACCCCGCTGATGTTCGCCGCCCCCGGCACCGCGTCCGATGCGCCGGCTGAGCCGAACCCGCCGATCTATGTGTACGACTGTTCGGGCCCCTACTCCGACCCGGCAGCGAAGATCGACATCCGCTCCGGCCTGCCGGCGCTGCGCGCCGCATGGATCGAGGAGCGTGGCGACACCGAGGTGTTGCCGGATCTGTCCTCCGAATTCGGCCGCCAGCGCGCCGCCGACCCCAAGCTCGACGAGCTGCGCTTCCCCGGCCTGCACCGCAAGCCGCGCCGCGCCAAGGCCGGCGCCAACGTGACGCAGATGCACTACGCCCGGCGCGGCATCATCACACCGGAGATGGAGTACATCGCGATCCGCGAAAACATGAACCGCGCCGCCTATGTCGAGTCGCTGAAGAATTCGGGCCCCACGGGCGCCAAGATGGCGGCGCTGCTCACCCGCCAGCATCCGGGCCAGAGCTTTGGGGCCGCCATCCCCGAGACGATCACGCCCGAGTTCGTGCGTGACGAAGTGGCCCGCGGGCGCGCCATCATCCCCAACAACATCAACCACCCCGAGTCCGAGCCGATGATCATCGGCCGCAACTTCCTGGTGAAGATCAACGCCAACATCGGCAACTCGGCGCTGGGCTCGTCCATCAACGAGGAAGTCGACAAGATGACCTGGTCGATCCGCTGGGGCGGCGACACGGTGATGGATCTGTCCACCGGCAAGAACATCCACGAAACCCGCGAGTGGATCATCCGCAATTCGCCGGTGCCGATCGGCACGGTACCGATCTACCAGGCGCTGGAGAAGGTCGACGGCAAGGCCGAGGATCTGACCTGGGAGATCTTCCGCGACACGCTGATCGAGCAGGCCGAGCAAGGCGTCGATTACTTCACGATCCACGCCGGGGTGCTCTTGCGCTATGTGCCGCTCACGGCCAACCGCATGACCGGCATCGTCTCGCGCGGCGGTTCGATCATGGCCAAGTGGTGTCTGGCGCATCACAAGGAGAGCTTCCTCTACACGCACTTCGAGGAAATCTGCGAAATCATGAAGGCCTATGACGTGGCCTTCAGCCTCGGTGATGGCCTGCGCCCCGGTTCGATCTATGACGCCAACGACGAAGCCCAGCTGGGCGAATTGAAGACGCTCGGCGAGCTCACGCAGATTGCCTGGAAGCACGATGTGCAGGTGATGATCGAGGGCCCGGGCCATGTGCCGCTGCACCTGATCCGCGAGAACATGGATCTGCAACTGGAGCAGTGCCACGAGGCGCCCTTCTACACCCTCGGCCCGCTGACCACCGACATTGCCCCGGGCTACGACCACATCACCAGCGGCATCGGCGCGGCCACCATCGGCTGGTACGGCACGGCGATGCTGTGCTACGTGACCCCGAAAGAACACCTCGGCCTGCCGAACAAGAACGATGTGAAGGAAGGGATCATCACCTACAAGCTGGCGGCCCATGCGGCGGATCTCGCGAAGGGCCACCCGGGCGCGCAGATCCGCGACAACGCGCTCAGCAAAGCGCGCTTCGAGTTCCGCTGGGCCGACCAGTTCAACCTCGGCCTCGATCCGGACAAGGCACGCGAGTTCCATGACGAGACGCTGCCGAAAGAGTCCGCCAAGGTGGCGCACTTCTGCTCGATGTGCGGGCCGCACTTCTGCTCGATGAAGATCACCCAGGATGTGCGCGACTACGCCGCCCAGCAGGGCATCGACGAGCAGGCCGCGCTCAAGCAGGGCATGGAGGTGAAGGCGGTGGAGTTCGTGAAGCAGGGCGCCGAGGTGTACCGGAAGGTGTAAGCCGCCGCTCCCCAATGCAAACGGGCCGCGCATGCGGCCCGTTTGCATTGGATCATCCGCCACACAAGCGCCGAGTCGCCCGTCGACTTCGGTATGATCGACGATTTTCGCCTCGCCGGATCTGGCAGGCTTGGCCCCTGCCCCTGTCGGATGGCACCAATCCGCCGCGGTCGGCAAACACCGACGGGCGCAAGCGCTGACACGCACCACAGAATCGTCGCCATGAATCTCAACCGCCTGCTCGCCGCGTTGACCGATGAGACGCTCGCCGAGTTCTTCTCCAGCAACGCCCTCACCCGCGGGCGCGGCTATGTCACGCGCGTCGGGCGGATCGACGTGGCCGGCAACACGCTGTCGGCCAATATCCAGGGCACGCAGCGCCAGCCCTACCGCACGACGGTGCGCCTCGACATGCGCGCGCTCTTCGGCGAACCCTCGCTCGAGATCACCGCCACCTGCACCTGCCCGGTCGGCAGTCGCTGCAAGCATGCTGCCGCCCTGTTGCTCGCCGCCCGTCGCCCCGGCTGCGTCAGCGAGCAGCCGCGGCGCGAAGTGCTGGACTGGGCGCGCTCGCTGGGCGTCGAACTGGCCCGCGAGTCGAGGCGCGGCCGTGCGCCGCAGAAGAACCAGGTCGGCATCTTCTATGCACTGACCGGCGGTGAAGACGGCGCGTTCTACAAGCTGGCCACGTTCAAGGCCGCCCTCGGCGCCAACGGCGGTTTCGCCAGCCGCGGGACGCCCTGGTACAACCACGAGCAGGCGCTGGTCAAGCCACCGTCCTTCGTCGTCGAGAGCGATCTGGCGGTGTTTCGCGCCTTGCGCCGGCTCAGGCGCGACGGCCAATATGGGTTCATCCGTTTCGAGGATGCGCCGGGTGCGGAGCTTCTCGATGCCTTGCTCGACACCCAGCGGGTCTATGTCGCCGCCGACAGCCACCATCCCCTGCGAGCACTCACGGCCGGCAAACCCCGCGCCGTGGCCGTCGACTGGCAGCCGGGCAAACTCGGCGTGGCGCCGCGGGTGCGGGCCGAGCCCGGCGATGCGCCGGTGCTGGCCACTCGCCCGCTGCGCTATCTGGATAGCGCGATGGCGCAAGCCGGTCCCGTGCGCTGCGCCCATGAAACCGCGATCCTGGCGCTGATGCGCCTGCCGCCGCTCAATGCCGCCGAGGTGCCACTGGTGACCGCGGCTCTGGCCGAGCACGCCCCCAAGCTGCCTACGCCGGGCGGCGCCGCCACCCTGCCGACGATCGACACCGAGCCGCAGCCGCGGCTGACCCTCGACTCGGCCTATGCCTGGCAGATAGACCCGCATCGCGACTATCGGCGCACCACCAACGACACCTACGATTTCGCCTGCGCCGAGTTCCGCTATGGCGACGCCATCGTGCCTGCCGGCAGCGACGACACCCTGCTCTCTCTGCCGGACGGCCGTGCCGTGCGGGTGCACCGCCGGCCGGATGCCGAGGCCGCCGCCATGGCCGCCCTCAAGGCCGCCGGCTTCGCCCCGGTGCCGGAGCGCAAGGTGCACGCCTTCTCGCCGCTGCCGCCGCGCGCGCTCGGGCTGGCCAGCGACGACGCCTGGACGCGCTTCTTTGCCGAACAGGCACCCGCCCTCCGGTCGGCCGGCTGGCACATCGACTGCGCGCCGGACTTTCGCCATCTGGTGTTCCAGGTGGACGACTGGTTCGCCGATCTGGAAGAAGACGATGCCGGCTGGTTTGCGCTCACGCTCGGCATCGAGGTCGACGGCCAGCGCCTCGACCTGGCGCCGCTGCTCCACACGCTGTTCCACCACGACCCGCGCTGGCGCGATCCGCAGGCACTGGCGCAGATTCCCGACGACGAAGCCATCGACCTGCACACCCCCGAGGGCATGCGCATCGTGGTGCCGGCCGGCCGCGTCAAGCCTTTGGCCACGACGCTGATCGACCTCTTCGACTCCGACGCCGAAGGCTCACGCCGGGTGGCCGTGCTGGACGCCCCCCGCCTGGCCGCCGCGCTCGACACCGGCTGGCAGCAGGCCGGCTTTGCGCCGCTGGCGGCCTGGCAGGCGAAGCTGGCCGGCATGCACGAGGTGCGCCCGGTCGCACCGCCGGCCGGCCTCGGCCTGCAATTGCGCCCCTATCAGCGCGAGGGGCTGGCCTGGCTGCAACACCTGCGCGCGCACGATCTGGGCGGCGTGCTGGCCGACGACATGGGCCTGGGCAAAACGGCCCAGACCCTGGCGCACCTGCTCATCGAAAAGGAAAGCGGGCGCATGGACCGCCCCTCGCTGATCGTGCTGCCGACCTCGCTGGTCTTCAACTGGCAGCGCGAGGCGGCCCGCTTTGCGCCCTCGCTGCGCGTGCTCAAGCTCCACGGCAAGGACCGCGCGGCACAGTTCGAGGCCATTGCCGACCATGACGTGTGCCTGACCACCTACCCCCTGCTGTGGCGCGACATCGACACGCTGGCCGCGCACGACTACCACCTGCTGATCCTCGACGAAGCGCAGACGGTGAAGAACGCCAACAGCCATGCCGCCCGCGCGGTACGGCGCCTGCAAAGCCGCCACCGCCTGTGCCTGACCGGCACGCCGCTGGAAAACCATCTGGGCGAGCTGTGGAGCCAGTTCGACTTCCTGCTGCCCGGCTTCCTGGGCACCAGCGCCGATTTCACCCGCCGCTGGCGCACGCCCATCGAGAAGCATGGCGACGGCGTACGGCGCGAGCTGCTGGCCCGTCGGCTCGCCCCCTTCGTGCTGCGCCGGCTCAAGGACCGGGTGGCCACCGAGCTGCCGCCCAAGACGGTGGTGGTGCGCGGCGTCGAGCTCACCGGCCGCCAGCGCGATCTGTACGAGACGGTGCGGGTGGCGATGGACAAGCGCCTGCGCGCGGCCATCGCCGAACGCGGTCTGGCGCGCAGCCGCATCCAGATCCTCGACGCGCTGCTCAAGCTGCGCCAGGTGTGCTGCGATGCGCGCCTGCTCAAGACGCCGGCGGCGCAGAAGGTGCGCGAGCGCGCCAAGCTCGACCTGTTGATGCAGATGGTGCCGGCCCTGGTCGAAGAGGGGCGGCGCATCCTGATCTTCTCGCAGTTCACCGAAATGCTCGCGCTGATCGAGGCCGAACTCGACGCCCTCGGCATCGGCTGGGTGAAGCTCACCGGCCAGACCCGCAAACGCGAAGCGGCCATCGAGCGCTTCCAGAACGGCGACGTGCCGGTGTTTCTCATCAGCCTCAAGGCCGGCGGCGTGGGCCTCAACCTGACCGCCGCCGACACCGTGATCCACTACGACCCGTGGTGGAACCCGGCGGCCGAGAACCAGGCCACCGACCGCGCCCACCGCATCGGCCAGGACAAGCCGGTGTTCGTCTACAAGCTGGTGGTCGAAGGCAGCATCGAGGAGAAGATTCTCGACCTACAGGCGCGCAAGGCCGAACTGGCCGAAAGCGTGATCCATGCCGACGGCGCCGCACTCGCCAAGTTCGACCCGGTGGATCTCGAACGCCTTTTCGAACCGCTGCCACCGGTCTAAGGCGGTTCAATCGTCGCGCTGCAAGGCCCGGTGGCGCTGCAGGAATTCGCCCGGCGTAGCATCGAACAGCGCCTTGAACGCGGCGATGAAAGCCGACAGCGATTCGTAGCCGCAGGCCAGCGCCACGTCGGTGACGCGCTCGCCCTGCGCCAGCGCCGGCAACGCGCCGAGCAGGCGCATGCGCTGGCGCCAGACCCGGAAGGTGAGACCGGTTTCGCGCAGAAAGCATCGGCTCAGCGTCTTCTCCGACACGCCGATCCGCGCGCTCCAGTCGGCCAGCGTGATGTGGCGCTCCGGGCGGGCCTGCACCCGGGCGCACAACGGGCGCAGGCGCGGGTCGGTCGGCAGCGGCAGCATCAGCGCCACTTCCGGCGCGGCCGCGATCTGGTCGAGCAGCACCGCCGCCAGCCGGCCATCCGGCCCTGCTTCGTCATAGGCCTCGGGCACCGCGCTGAAGGCCCGGATCAGCTCGCGCAGCAGCGGGCTGACCACCAGCACGCGGCAGCGGTCGGCGGCCCAGCCCGGCATCTCGCGCGCCACGTACAGGCTGCGCACCTGGGTCTGCGCGCTGCACACCACGCGATGCATCACCCCGGCCGGAATCCACACGGCGCGCTGTGGCGGCGCAACGAAGCGCCCCGCGTCGGCCAGCACGTCGAGCACGCCTTCCGCCGCATAGGCGAACTGCCCCCAGGGATGGCGGTGGCGGTAGCCGATCACCCGGTTCGGCAGCGATTCGACATGGCCGTAGAGCGGGCGCGGCAACACCTTGAGATCGCGCAGCCGGCGTGCATCCGGGAGCGGTTTTTGTCCGTTGAGCGACATCTGATGCCTTTATGGCGTTAGCCGGAAATTTCCGATCACGCTACCGTGCACTTCAAACCCGCACAACCCGGACGCCCCATGAAACACCTGCGACGCCTCTTCGACCCTTTCACCATTGCGCTCTTCGCCGTGGTGGCGGCCGCCACGCTGCTGCCGGCCACCGGCCGCGGCGCCGTGCTGTTCGACGGCCTCACCCATGTCGCCATCGCCCTGCTGTTCTTCCTGCATGGCGCCCGCCTGTCGCGCGCCGCCGTCATCGCCGGCGCCAGCCACTGGCGCCTGCATCTGCTGGTGTTCTCCTGCACCTTCATCCTGTTTCCGCTGCTGGCGCTGGCGCTCAAGCCGCTGGTGCTGCCGCTGGTGGGCGAGGCGCTGTACCGCGGCATTGTGTACCTGTCGGTGCTACCGGCGACGGTGCAGTCGGCCATCGCCTTCACCTCGATGGCGCGCGGCAACGTGCCGGCCGCCATCTGCAGCGCTGCCGCCTCCAGCCTGCTGGGCATCGTCGTCACGCCGCTGTTGGTGATGCTGTTGATGGACGCCGGCGACGGCAGCGGCTCGGGCCTCGACGCGGTCGGCAAGATCGTGATGCAGCTGCTGGTGCCCTTCATGGCCGGCCAACTCGCCCGCCGCTGGATCGGCGCCTGGGTCAGCCGCCATCACGGCTGGCTGAAGTTCGTCGATCAGGGCTCGATCCTGCTCGTGGTGTACTCCGCCTTCAGCGACGCGGTCGCCGGCGGGTTGTGGCAACTGGTGCCGATGATGGACCTGGTCGGCCTGACCTTCGTCTGCTGCCTGCTGCTGGCCATCGTGCTATGGACCACCCAGCTGCTGGCGCTGCGCCTGGGCTTCAGCACCGAGGACTGCATCACCATCGTCTTCGCCGGCTCGAAAAAGAGCCTGGCCACCGGCGTGCCGATGGCGCAGATCCTCTTCGCCGGTGCGGCGGTCGGCCCGCTGATCCTGCCGCTGATGCTGTTCCACCAGATCCAGCTGATGGTCTGCGCCGCGCTGGCGCAGCATTACGCGCAGCGCGACCACACGCCGGCCGGCGCGGCCGACGCCACCTAGGCCGCTCAGCCGACGACCACCTCGCTGATCTGCAGCACCGGCGCGAGATCGGTGTAGTTGGGGATGTCCGCCAGGATCTCGTCGGCATGCGGGCCGAAACCGGCCTCGAAGGCCTCGACCGAGTCGCAGAAAATGTGGCACATGGCGACATAGGTCGGCGGCGTGCCGGGGCCGTCGCCGGCCAGACCGCGGTCGACCGTGTAGGAGCGGCAGGCATCGCCCATGCGCGCCTTCACCAGCGGCATGTGCACATCGCGGTAGTAGTCGTGGTCGAACCGCGCGCCGGGGGTGTTGGGGTACATCACGCTGACTTTGATCACCATCGCTCTCCGGAAAAACGGGCGACGCGCCCGCGCGCCGATCGTGCCCGAACCCCGCCCGCAGACGCAAGCCCGACGGCCACGCGCCCCCGACACACATCGTCACCGCCATGACGCAGGATTTAACGCCATGCGCATTGCCGCCCCCCGCTCCCGCTCATACAGTGCGCGCTCCAATCCTATCGAGAGATCGACAATGAAAATCTATGGCGCGGAATTCCTGGGGACCTTCTGGCTGGTGCTGGGCGGCTGCGGCAGCGCGGTGCTGGCAGCGGCATTTCCCGAGGTCGGCATCGGCCTGCATGGCGTGGCGCTGGCCTTCGGCCTGACGGTGCTGACCATGGCCTTTACCATCGGCCACATCTCGGGCTGCCACCTCAACCCGGCGGTATCGATCGGCCTGTGGGCCGGCGGCCGCTTCCCGGCCAGCCGGCTGCTGCCCTACATCGCGGCCCAGGTGGCCGGCGCCATCGTTGCCGGCGGCGTGCTCTATGTCATCGCCAGCGGCGCGCCGGGCTTCGACGTCTCGGCCGGCTTCGCCTCGAACGGCTACGGCGCGCACTCGCCCGGTGGCTATTCGCTCACCGCCGCGCTGCTCACCGAAGTGGTGATGACGATGTTCTTCCTGCTGGTGATCCTCGGTGCCACCGACCGTCGCGCCCCGGCCGGCTTCGCACCGATTGCCATCGGCCTGGCGCTGACGCTCATCCACCTGATCAGCATCCCGGTCACCAACACCTCGGTGAACCCGGCGCGCAGCACCGGCGTGGCGCTGTTCGTCGGCGACTGGGCGGTCGGCCAGTTGTGGCTGTTCTGGCTGGCACCGATCGTCGGCGCGATTCTCGGCGCGCTGACCTATCGCCTCATCGGCCGCGAGGACGCTTGACCGCGTAGGCTCACGACGGACGATCCGTGATCCGCTTGTCGGTCACCACCAGCCGGTCGCGCTCGACCCGCACGCGGACCACCCCGTCGCTCAGATTGATGTCGAAGTGATAGGCAAAGGCCGTGATCCGGCCTTGCCTATCCAGCGAGAGGGTGTAGTAGCAGTCCTCTTCGCGATTGCATTCCTCCTGCCATGCCCAATCGGTAAATGCGGAATCGTAGCTGGCGAAGCGGCGCGTACCGCCCGCATCGACCAGGATGATTCCCGGCGACGGGTCCGCACAGCGGCGTTCGATCAGCCAGGTGTCCTGATGCCGGTAGGCGCGGGTGCAGGCGCGGTCTTCGGCGATTTCGCCAAGACCAGCCGGCGCGGCGTCAGGCGTCGGTCGCAGCGTGATTTCCGCCGCCTGGCAGGCAAGCACAAGGCCAAGAAGCACAAAGGGAAGAAGCAGGCGTTTCATGGCGCTTGGGCTCAAGGAATATTCGGAACGGATGGTAAAAGCCCCACCAAGGATATGTGACGCCCAGGCACAATGACAAACAGATTCTCCGATCGCCTTCATCTACCGCTCTTGCCAACAAAAGCGGACCTTGCGGTCCGTTTTTGTTGGTCCATTCCCCCTGATGTAGGGTCGGCTTTAGCCGACCGTGGCGGGTTGAAACCCGCCCTACAGGGCGCGTGACAATTGCCAAGCCGCCCCCTACCGCTTCAACATCCGATGCACCGCCTCCAGGTGCTCCGGTTCGTTGTGGCACATGCCCTGGAAGGTGGCGCACAGGTCGAGGAAATCCTTCAGCTCCATGCGCTGGGCCATCTTCATCAGGCGCTTGGTCAGGCGCGTGGCCTTGGGGGGTTGGGTGGCGATGCGGGTGGCGATCTCGCCGGCCCGCGTCATCAGCTGGTCGGGCTCGACCACGTCGAGGACGATGCCGAGCGTCTTGGCTTCGTCGGCGCCGACGATGCGGCCGGAGAGCGTGAGTTCGAAGGCCTGCTGGTAGCCGATGAGGCGTTGCATGAACCAGGCGCCGCCGTCGCCGGGGATGATGCCGAGGTTGAGGAAGGTTTCGCCGAACTTGGCTTTGCTGGAGGCGAGGCGGATGTCGGCCATGTTGGCCAGGTCGAAGCCGGCGCCGATGGCCGGGCCGTTGACCGCGGCGATGACCGGGATCTCGACATTGTGCAGGGCCAGCGGAATGCGCTGGATGCCGCGCCGGTAGCGGTCGGCGCATTCGGCCACGTCGCCGGCGAAGTCGCCGCCGCGCTCGGCCATGTCCTTGACGTTGCCGCCGGCCGAGAAGGCGCTGCCGGCGCCGGTCATGACCAGCACCGAGACGTCGTCGCAGCCGTTCACCCACTCGGCCACCTTGACGATGTCGTCGATCAGGCCGGTGCCGGTGAGGGCATTGCGTACATCGTCGCGGTTGAAGGTGAGCATGGCCACGCGGCCGTCGATGGCGAGCGTGGCGTCGGTGAGGGCGGGGGCGTTCATGCCGAGGTCTCCTGGTCGACGATGATGCGCGCGTCGACGATGGCGTAGCCATCCTCGTAGGCGAGCACCGGGTTGAGGTCGAGTTCGGCCAGGTGGGGGTAGGCCGAGACGATGCTGGACACCTTGAGCAGCAGGTCGACCAGCGCGGCCTTGTCCACCGCCGCCTCGCCGCGCGCGCCTTCGAGGATCTTGCGCGCCTTGATCTGCTCGACCATCGACTCGGCCGCATGGCGCGACAGGGGGACGGCGCGGAAGGCGACGTCTTCGAGAATCTCGACGAAGATGCCGCCCAGGCCGAACATCAGCACCGGGCCGAAGATCGGGTCGCGGCTCACGCCGATGATGACCTCGGTGCCTTTCTTGGCCATGGGCGTGACCAGCACGCCCTTGATCTCGGCGGTGGGCAGGTAGGCCTTGCACGAGCGCATGATCTGGTCGTGGGCGTCCCTAAGCGCCTGCTCGCCCTTCAGGAAGAGCTTGACGCCGCCGGCGTCGGACTTGTGCAGGATGTCCTTCGACACCACCTTCATGACCAGCGCCTGATCGCCGAAGTGGGCGGCCACGTCGGCGAGCTCCGAGGCGTCGGTGACCAAAATCTCTTCGGCCACCGCAATGCCGTGCGAGCGCAGCAAGGCCTTGGCCTCGACCTCGAACAGGTCGCGCCCTTCGGCCCGCGCCTTCTCGAAGACGGCCAGCTGGTTGGCATGCGGCACCACCGCCTCGATCGGCACCTGGTCAGCCGCGTTCTTGAGATACAGCCCCCGCTCGCCGAGCGCGGCGAGCACCTGGACGGCGTGCTCGATCGAGCTGTACACCGGCAGACCGGCCTCGTGCAGGCGGCGCAGCGCCGGCGGCTTGATCGGCGCATACAGGCTGTAGATGACCAGCGGCTTGTCCACCCGGTGGGCCAGCTCGATCATCGCCTCGGCACCGCGCATCTCGTCGCCCAGCAACTGCTCGGCAAAGCGAATGCTGTAGCCGCCGAACATGCCGACGAGGAAGATCTGATCCACATTGGGGTCGTCCGCCACGATCTCCATGCAGGTGGCCAGCAGGGCGGGGTTGGCGTCGGTGCTGCCGGCCACGTCGACCGGGTTGATCACCGAGGCTTGCGGAAACAGCACGTCGCGCAGGCGCTGCTGGGTGGTGTCGGACAGCGTGGCAAGTTCCAGCCCGGCCTCGGACAGGCGGTCGGAGGAGATGGTGGCCTGGCCGCCGCCGTCGGAGACCACCGCCACCCGCTTGCCCGGCGCCTTCTGCAACTGGGCCAGCCCCTCGGCCACGGGCAGCACTTCGTCGGACTGGTGGACCACGCTCACGCCCACCTGGCGCAGCAGGTCGACCGTCATCGCGTAGCTGCCGGCGAGCGCACCGGTGTGCGAACTGGCGGCCTTGGCGCCCAGTTCGGTCGAGCCGGATTTGTACACCACCACCGGTTTGACGGCGGTGACGTCGCGCGCCACCTGCAAGAAGCGCTCGCCGTCGCGGAAGCCCTCGACATACAGCGTCGCCACATGGGTCTGGTCGTCCTCGCCCAGATAGCGCAGGTAGTCGTTGAAGCCGATGTCCGCTTGGTTACCCGGGCCGACATAGGTCGAGAAGCCCACATGCCGGTTGTGCTCGGCCTCCAGCACCAGCGACAACAGCATGTTGCCCGATTGCGAGATGAAGCCCACGTGGCCCGGTTTGACGTTGGCCAGCGCCAGCAGATTGACCTTTTTGTGCAGGTTGAACATGCCCGAGGTGTTCGGGCCGATGATGCGCACATTGTGCTCGCGCGAGGCGGCCATCATGGCTTCTTCGAGCTTCACGCCCTCGCCGCCGATCTCCTTGAAGCCGCTGGCCAGCACCACGGCGCCCTTGACGCCCTTCTTGCCGCACTCGGCGATGATGCCGGGCAGGCTCGAGGCCGGGGTGCAGATGAGCGCCAGGTCGATCTTGCCCGAAATCGCCTCCAGCGAGGGGTAGGCCTTGACGCCGAGGATCATGTCCGCCTTGGGGTTGATCGGGTAGATGGCGCCCTCGTAGCCGTCCTTGATCAAGCCGACCATGGCCTTGTAGCCGCGCTTGGTCGAATCGGAGGAGGCGCCGACGATGGCAATCGCCTCGGGCGCCAGGATGTCATGCAGCGGACTGCGGCCGCTGAGCGATTGATGTTGGGCAATAGCCATGATCACTCCCCCTTGAATACCGGTGTGCGCTTCTCGGCGAAGGCGTCGATGCCTTCCTGCCAATCTTTGGTGGTGCCGACGAACATCATGCCTTCGAGCTCGGCGCTGAGCGCGGCATCGAGCGTGCGCTCGGCGGCCATGTTGAGCTGCTCCTTGGCCAGCTCCATCGAAAACGGCGCCTTGCTGGCGACGCGCTGGGCGAACTCGCGGGCCGCATCCAGGAAGCCCTCGTCGGGAAACACCCGGTTCGCCAGACCGATGCGCACCGCCTCCTCGCCTTTCACCCGCTCACCGAGGAAGACCAGCTCACGTGCCTTGGCCAGCCCCACCAGGCGCGGCAGCAGATAGGTGATGCCGCCGCCCAGGTAGTTGCCGATGCTCACCTCCGGCAGACCGATCTGCGCGCTCTCGGCCATCAGGATGAAGTCCGAGGCCAGTGCCACTTCGGCGCCGGCGCCCAGCGCATAGCCATTGACCGCGGCGATCACCGGCTTCTTGAGCAGCATCAGCCGCTTGCACACGATCTGCTCGCCGCGCAGGTACTGGCGCCGGTCGAAAGCGGTGCGGCCGGTCTTGTGCTCCTTGAGATCGGCGCCCACGCAGAAGGCCCGCCCCTCGCCAGTGAGCAACACCACGCGCGCGTCCTTGTCCGCCTCGGCCACGCCGAGCGCGTCGTTCAGTTCGTCATACAGCGTCTGCGTCACCGCATTGAGCCGGTGCGGACGGTTGAGCCGGATCTCGGCAATGCCGTCCTTCATCTCATACAGAATGGTTTCGTAAGCCATGTTCGCTCCTGGGGATCCGGCGGATCCGTTCTTGTCCGTCGACGCCGTGCGCGGCGTCACCTCATTTCGATGGCCAGCGCCTCAAGGAACTGCTCCTGGCGCTCCAGCGCCCGCAGCGCCTTGCCGCCGAGCACCTTGGCCACCAGATTGATCAAGCCCTCGCAGAACACCACGTAGGCCCCGATGCTGTTGCTGATGAAGCTGCTCTGGTGCGGGATGAAAAACACATGCGCCGCCCGCGCCGCCAGCGGCGAGGCGCGCGAATCGGTCAGCGCCACCACCACCACGCCGGCATCGGCGGCGATCCGCGCCACGTCCACCACCCGTCGGCTGTACGGCTTGACGCTGGAGACCACCAGCACATCGCCCTTACCCAGTTGCGCCAGCGCCTCGGCAATACCCTGGCCCGGCGAATCGAGCAGCGACACATCCGGCCGCACCAGGCTCAGGCCGTAGGACAACAGGCTGGTCACCGCATGGATCTGGCGCACGCCATACATGCGTACCCGGCGCGCACGGGCCATCAGGCGCGCCACTTTCCGCAACTCGGCCGCGTCGATCTGGGCCAGAAAGCTCTCCACATTGGCGATGGACTCGCGCGCCAGCTGCACCACCACGCCCACATAGTCGTCGGCGCCCTCCTCCGCATCGATCAGGCGATGGCCCTGGCGGCTGTAGAAATGGCCATGCACCCCCGCCACACGCTCGCGGAACACGCTCTGGAAATCGGAGAAACCGGCATAGCCCAAGGTGCGCGCCAGGCGCGACAGGGTCGAGGCATTGACGCCGAGCGACGCGGCCAGCTCGGTGATCGAGCGCACCGCCACCTCCTCGGGGCGCTCGACCAGCCGCGCCACCACGTCCAGCGCCTTTCGCCCCAGCGACATCTGCGCCTCGCCGCGCCGGATACGCACCACCAGCTCGCGCAGCGCTTCCACGCTGCGTGGCGGCGATGGCGGATCGGGCAGGTGCGCGTCCATCAACATAAGGCTCAGAGCGGCTCTCGGTGAAATCGGACGTGGATCGGGGATGCAGATGCTGCACTGCACGCAACTAAAATTGCATTTCAAACAGCAGTGCAAGAATAATTGCGCTCACCCAGCATGGCAAGCCCGCCCACCTCGCGGCGCCCATCGCCCATCGAAACCTATCCCTACCGGGCATTCTTCACGGGTGAATCAAAGATCGCCGACCTATACTTGGCGCCCCGACAGGCTGCGGCCTGACCCCGATGCGCCAGGCCGAAACCGCAGCCGTAGCGCCTACCTGACAGCTTTTTTGACCGGCCCCCGGAGCCTTTGCATGTACTTGCGTCTGATCCCGCTTCTTGTCGCCGCCTGGTCGGCCACCGCCGTTGCCGAATCGGGTCTGGCCCGCGCGGCCGGTCAGCGCATAGGCAACATGACGGCCAGCGCCGGCGACGCGATCACCGACCACCCGCCCGAATGGATCACCATCGCCCCGCGATCAAAGAAAGATTGCATCGCTGCGTCCGGCGGCATCCTGAGCTCGGTGTACATGCGCTGCCGCAACGGTCACCAGGAACACGTGCGCTTCACCGCCAAGGGCCGAAAACAGGTCCTCGCCGAACGCCCCATTCCCTTGCACTGAACCGCTGACCTTTCCCCCCCCAAGGCACACCGCACTCGCCCGCAGCAGCGGGCCGGGGCGCGTGAACACGCCAGACGCGCGACAGCGCTGCTGTTGACGCGGGCGCCGGTCGGCAAGGCGGCCACCGGCACCACCTCTCGCGCCCTTCGCATTGCGGCCACGTGCCGCACCAAGGCCACGCGTTGCAGAAACCTCCATGACGGCGGGCCTGGCGAGCGTCGGGCCACGGCCAGCGACACGCCATTCGCATGAATGCGGATGAGAATCGATTGCGATACCGCTCGCCACAGCCCATAATGCGGCCCTTTCAAAACACCCGCCCCAGGAGGGTCCCTTGATTGCCATGCCGGCCAAAAGCCTTCGCGATCCGAGCAGCGCTGCTGCACGGATGGCCAGACACGTGCCTGCCACTACGCCGCCGTCTTCGCCACTGACACATGCCGTGTGCGCGCCCCCGACCCGCCTGGTCAGGCCCGTGCTGTACGCAGGGCTCGGCGCCCTGGCCGCTTGCACCAACGCCTGGGCACAAACGGCACAGCCCGTCGGCGACGTGGTGCTGCCCACGGTACAGGTGCAGGAAACCAGCGGCACCCAGTACTACCAGCTCGACGCCTCAGGCGCGACGCGCACCGGCACCCCACTGCGTGAAGTCCCCCAGGCGGTGCGGGTGCTGCCCCGCCAGGTGCTCGACGATGTAGAAGCGGTGCGCCTGGACGACACACTGGACCTGGTGAGTGGGGTCTCGCGCCAGAACAATTTCGGCGGCACCTGGGACAACATCGCCATTCGCGGCTTCTCCGGGCACGAAAACACCGGCATGAGCCTGTTGCGCAACGGCTTCTCCAGCAACCGCGGCTTCAACGCACCGCGTGACATGGCCAACGTGGAGAACGTCGAGTTCCTCAAGGGGCCGTCGGCCGCCCTGTACGGGAACAGCGAGCCAGGCGGCACGGTGAACATCGTCACCAAGAAGCCGCAGTTCAAGGCCTCGCACGGGGTCGAGTTCTACGCCGGCACGCATGACAGCTATCGCACGGCGCTCGACACCACCGGCCCGATCGGCGCCAACCTCGCCTACCGCCTGAACGTCGCCGCCGAAGACAAGGCGGGGGTCCGCGACCATGTCGACAGCGAGCGCCAACTCGTCGCACCCGCGCTGACCTGGGTGCTCTCCGAGCGCAGCTTTCTGTCCTACGATGGCGAGTACCTGCGCCAGCAGGCCCCGCTCGACCGCGGCATCGTCGCCGTCAACGGCAAGCTCCATGCCGTGCCGCGCGAGAACTTCCTGGGCGATCCGAACGACGGCGACGTGACCCAGGAGAACCACACGCATCAGATCACGCTGGAGCATGAACTGTCCGAGCAGTGGCGTGGCCGCCTCGGCATCGCTTACAAGCGCAGCACGCTGGAGGGCACATCCTCGGAGGTGAAGCCTTTCGTTGACGTCACCGGCGACAGCGTGACCTTGCGCCGCCGCTATCGGGACTACGCCTCCGACGACCTCACCGTGCAGGGCGAGCTGCAGGGCCAGCTGGAGCTCGGCGGCATGCGCCACACCGTGCTGGTCGGCGCCGAGGCCTACCGGTTCGACACCGACGTGCTGATGCGTCAGCTCAACAACGCGATGCGCATCGACAACATCCGCAACACGCCGGTCTACACCACGCTGGCCAGCGGTTCGGGTGCGGTCATCACCAACCGCAGCGAGACGCAGGACAACACGGCCCTCTTCGTGCAGGACGAGATCCAGCTCACGGACCGCTGGAAACTGCTCGCCGGTCTGCGCTACGACCGCTTCGAAGAGACGATCGACAACCACCTCAACGGCAGCACGGTCGAACAGACCCACTCGGCGGTGTCGCCGCGCATCGGCGTCACCTACCTCATCGACCGTCAATGGTCCTGGTATGCCGCCGCCGGCCAGTCCTTCCGCCCCAATACCGGCACCGACGCCAACGGCAACGCCTTCGACCCCGAGAAGGGGCGCGCGCTGGAAACCGGGGTGAAGTTCGAATCGGCGGACAAGCGCCTCGGTGCCACGCTATCGGTGTTCCAGATCGACAAAGAGAACGTGCTCACCGGCTCCGACCCCAACGGCGTGTTCTCGATCGCGGCCGGCGAAGTCCGCAGCCGCGGCATCGAGTTCGACCTCTCCGGCAAGCTGTCCCAGAACCTGCGCGTCAGCGCCAGCTATGCCTGGCTCGACACCGAAGTCACCAAAGACACGGGCGGCGCGGTCGATTGGTGGACCGGCCAGGTGGTCAACCTCGAAGGCAAGCCGCTGGCCAACGTGCCCACCCACAGCGCCAGCCTGTTCGCCATGTGGGAAGCCCCCCTCGCCGACGGCGGGCTGTGGGGCGCCGGCGGTGGCGTGACTCACATCGGCGAGCGCTCGGGCAACTACATCGACACCTTCACCCTGCCCGCCTACACCACGGTCAAGCTCTCCGCTTACTGGCAGATGGTCCGCCAGCTGCGCCTGACCCTGAGTGTCGAAAACCTCTTCGACCGCGAATACATCGCCAGCAGCTACGACCGCTCGTGGCTGACACCGGGCGAGCCCCGCACCGTCACGCTCGGCGCCCACTACAAGTTCTAGGAGCACATCATGAAACGCATCTCCCGACTGTTGCTGGTCACCCTCGCCCTTGCCGCCGGACATGCCGGCGCGCACGGCATCTGGTTCGCGCAGCGCGGCGGCGATCTCGCCTTGGTCTACGGCGAAGGCGCCGAGGATCTCGACACCGCCAAACGCGCCACGAAAATCCGCCATGTCGCCGCCTACGACGCGGCCGGCGAGTCGGTCGCCACCGGGCTGGCGCCGGTCGGCCGACTGCTGTTCGTCGACCTTCAGCAAAAGCCCGCGGTCGTCGCCGCGGTGCTCGACAACGGTTTCTGGACCAAGGGGCCGGAGGGCAAATGGTTCGGCAAGACCAAGGACGCCGTCCCCGGCGCGCAGGAAAGCGGCCGCTACCTGAAATACGCCGTGCACCTGCGCGCACCGCTGAAAGCCCCGCTGGCCGCATTGCCCGACCATGCGCTGCAGATCGTCCCGGTCGCGGCGGCATTGCCGCAACACAAGGACGACGACCTGCAGCTGCGCGTGCAGTTCCGCGGGCAGCCGGTGGCCGGCGCGGAAGTCATTGCCGACTTCGTCGGCGACCCCGACGGCGAGCCGCTGCGGACCGATGCCCATGGCCTCGTCACCGTCAAGGTACGCAATCAGGGCCTCAACGTGATCGTCGCAAAGCACAGCACCGCTCCCGACGACGCCGCACTGGCGGACAAGACCGAGCATCTGGCATCGCTGTCCTTCGCCCTCGGACACCGTCCGGAATGAGCCCGTCGATGCCGGTCGCGGGCGGCCTGCCGGACGGGCTCGTGTCGGGCCGTATCCTCGCGATCGACGTGCTGCGTGGCCTGGTGATGGCGCTGATGCTCGTCGACCATGTCCGCGAGTACTTCTACCTGCATCTCCAGGTGGCCGACCCGATGGACGTCGCGGGCACCGCACCGGCGCTGTTCTTCACCCGCCTCACCAGCCACGTCTGCGCACCGGTGTTCGTCTTCCTGACCGGCATCGGTGCCTGGCTCTACGGCCACAAACACGTCGCGCCAAGGCGCGCGGCGAGTGCGTATCTGTTCAAACGCGGGGTGTTCCTCGTTCTGCTCGAGCTGAGCGTGGTGAACTTTGCGTGGACCTTCAGCCTCCCCCCGCAAATGATCTACCTGCAGGTGATCTGGGCGATCGGGCTGTCGATGATCGCCCTCTCCGCCTTGCTGTGGCTACCGTGGCCGGCGCTGCTGGCGGTGGCGATCGGCATCATCGCCGGGCACAACGCCCTCGACGGCCTGCATGTCGCCGCCGGTGACGCCGGTTTCGTGCCATGGGCCATCCTCCATGACCGTAGCATCATCGACCTGGGGGCCGGGCTGCGCGCACGCACGTCCTACCCGGTACTGCCGTGGATCGGCGTGATCGCCCTCGGCTATGTCGCGGGCCGGCTGTACCAGCGCGACGTCGCGCCGGAGCGGCGGCGCCGCGTCTGGTGGCTGGCCGGTGCGGGCGCGCTGCTCGGTTTCGTCGTCCTGCGCGCCACCGGCGCCTATGGCCAGGCGGCCTTGTGGCAACCCGGACAGGATCCGCTCGAAACGCTCATGTCCTTCGTCAATGTGACCAAGTACCCGCCGTCGCTGCTGTTCCTGCTCCTCACCCTCGGCGTCGGCCTCCTCGCCCTCGCCCGCCTGGAGCGCGGCACGGGCCGGTTGGCGGTGCTGGCCCAGTTCGGCCGCGCGCCGATGTTCTTCTACATCCTGCACCTCTACGTCCTGCACCTGTTGTATCTGGCCGCCCTTACCCTGTGGGGCAGCGGGGACGGCGGGCGCTTCAGCGTCGGCCATGTCTGGCAGATCTGGGCGCTGGCAGTGGCCTTGCTGGCGCTCCTCTATCTCCCCTGCCGCGCCTTCGCCAACTACAAACGCAACAGTCGCAAGGCCTGGCTCAGCTATTTTTGAGCCCCGACACCACGCCGACACACGAGCCCCCCGGCCCAGCCCCCGCAGGTCGGCAGCAATCGACGGACGGCCATCGCGCTCTAGCGGCGCGCGGTCGGGGCAGTCAGTGGTAGCGGGCCACGGTCAGGCCCTCCATGCTGATCTCGGGCGAGCGCCCGGCGATCAGATCGGCCATGACGCGGCCGGTGCCGGCGGCCATGGTCCAGCCCAGCGTGCCGTGGCCGGTGCTCAGGTAGAGGTTGCGATAGCGCGTCTCGCCGAGGATCGGCGTGCCGTCGGGCGTCATCGGCCGCAGGCCGGTCCAGAACTCGGCCTGCGCCACATCGCCGCCCTTGGGGAAGAGGTCGCCCACCACGAATTCCAACGTGCCGCGGCGGGCCGGGTCGAGCCGCAGATCGTAGCCCGACAGCTGCGCCGTGCCGCCCACCCGGATGCGGTCGCCCAGGCGGGTGATCGCCACCTTGTGGGTCTCGTCCATGATGGTCGATTCCGGCGCCATCGCCGCATCGCTGATCGGCACCGTGATCGAAAAGCCCTTGACCGGATAGATCGGCGTGTCGATGCCCAGCGGCTTGAGCAGCTGCGGCGAATAGCTGCCCAGCGCCAGGATGATGCTGTCGGCCGTGAGCACGCCGGCGTCGGTGCGCACACTGGTGATGCGGTCGCCTTCGCTGTCGACGCCCTGGATGTTCACCCCGAAGCGGAAATCCACCCCCAGCTCGCCGGCCATCACCGCCAGGCGCTGGGTGAATTTGAAGCAGTCACCGGTCTCGTCGCCCGGCAGGCGCAGGGCGCCGACGAACTTGTCCTTGACCTGCGCCAGCGCGGGTTCGTATTCCAGGTAGGCATCGCCCGCCAGCACCTGGTAGGGCACGTCGAACGCCTTGAGGATGTCCACATCCTTGCCCACGCTGTCGAGCTGCTTCTGGGTGCGGAACAGCTGCAGCGTGCCCTGGCTGCGCTGGTCGTACTCGATGCCGGTGTCGGCGCGAAGCTGCTTGAGGCAGTCGCGGCTGTATTCGGCCAGACGCACCATGCGGCCCTTGTTGCGGCGATAGCGCGCCGCCGTGCAGTTGCGCAACATGGCCAGGCCCCAGCGCCACATCGCCGGGTCGAGCATGGGCTTGATCACCAGCGGGCTGTGATGCATCAGCATCCACTTGATCGCCTTGACCGGAACACCCGGCCCCGCCCACGGCGCCGAGTAGCCGGGCGACACCTCGCCGGCATTGGCATAGCTGGTCTCCAGCGCCGGCCCGGGCTGACGATCCACCACCGTCACCTCATGCCCGTCGCGGGCCAGGTAATAGGCCATGGTGGTGCCGATCACACCGCTACCGAGAACGAGAACATGCATGGGGCAACTCCCTTGCGATCTGCAGGACGGCCCGGATGGCCGCATGCTTCGTTATAGCGCAAGCGCCATTCCAGACGCGGCCCATACAGATCACGCACTTGGCCCGTCATCATCGAAAACCGCGTCTTGCGACGAAAAGAGTCGACGGCAGATCGGGCTGGGCGAGCGGCGGATGATCCACGCCACACGACTCGACGACAGCCACCTCTGACCTCTTCCTGCAGGCATCTTCCCGCCCGGCGACCCGACGAACAACAATGCTTGGCGCATGCCAAAACACGGCCATTACTCAACGCGAACGATGTCGCATGGTGCAAAGATCCCGTCGCACCGGGCGAGACACACACATAAAAATGCGGTAATACTTGAACGGCGCCGCGCGCCAGTTCAGGCAATCATCCACACCGACGACTCTTTGGCGCTGCGCATAACAGAGGAGGAACCCCCATGACAGATGCCATAGTGGGTCAAGATGAACTGGTCCCGCATCCGGTTGAAACAGATTACGAAATCGGTCGGGATAACGTCACGCCATTCGGGCTGGATATTCACAACCCCGTATTTGCGATCTCCGGCTTGTCGATCGTCGCATTCGTACTCATCACACTGGCCTTCCAGGATCAGGCCGCCGAATTCTTCAACTGGCTGCGTCCAGCCCTGACCTCCACCTTCGCGTGGTTCTTCCTCAGCGCGGGCAACATCTTTCTTCTCTTTGCCGCCTTCCTGATGTTTTCGCCGCTCGGCAAGATCCGTCTCGGCGGACAGGACGCCAAGCCCGACTACTCGTACATTGGCTGGTTCGCCATGCTGTTCGCGGCCGGCATGGGGATTGGACTGCTGTTCTTCGGTGTTTCCGAACCCATGTCGCACTTTGCCTCTTCCATGGGGGGAGTCACCCAGGAGGCCGGCGCGCGCACCGACTGGGCGCCGCTCGGGGCCGCCGCCGGAAATGCCGAGGCTGCCCGTGACCTCGGGATGGCCGCGACCATTTACCACTGGGCACTTCACCCTTGGGGGATCTACGCGGTCGTTGCGCTGTCGCTTGCGTTCTTCACCTACAACAACGGCTTGCCGCTGACGCTGCGCTCGGCCTTCTTTCCGCTCCTGGGCGAGCGCGTCTGGGGCTGGTGGGGCCATATCATCGACATTGTCGCGGTGTTCGCGACGCTGTTCGGTCTGGCAACCTCCCTGGGGTTCGGTACCCAACAGGCGCTGGCGGGTTTCAACCACCTGTTCGGCTGGGGTACCGGCGACGTGGCCAAGGTGGTCCTGATCGCCATCATTACCGCGATGGCGCTCATATCGGTCCTCCGCGGCCTGGACGGCGGCGTCAAGATCCTGTCCGAAGTCAACATCGGCATGGCGGCACTGCTACTGATATTCGTCATTGCCGTCGGTCCGACCCAGGCGATTTTCGACACCATCGTATCCGGTGGCATCGCGTATGTGCAGGAGCTGATCCCGCTGTCCAATCCCTTCGGTCGCGAAGACACCAACTTCATGGAAGGCTGGACCGCGTTCTACTGGGCCTGGTGGATTTCGTGGTCGCCCTTCGTCGGCATGTTCATCGCACGCGTATCACGCGGCCGCACCGTCCGCGAGTTCATCTTCTGCGTCATCATTGTCCCCACGGTGGTGAGCGTCTTGTGGATGGGTGCTTTCGGCGGCACCGCGGTCTTCCAGGTGATGGCTGACGCCGCAGCGCCCGTGAAGGACGCCGCACTGGAGCTGAAACTGTTCGTCATGCTTGAGCATCTGCCGCTGACGACGATCACCTCGATCCTCGGAATCATCCTTGTGCTGGTGTTCTTCGTCACCTCGTCGGACTCCGGATCGCTGGTCATCGACACCATCACCTCCGGTGGCAAGACCGATGCACCGGTCGCACAGAAGGTCTTCTGGTGCACCTTCGAGGGACTGGTCGCAGCCGCCCTGTTGCTGGTCGGTGGCGAAGAGGCCTTGAACGCCTTGCAAGCGATGGCGGTGTCAACGGGCTTCCCATTCACCATCGTTCTTCTGGCCATGTGCATCAGCCTCTACATCGGCCTCATACGAGCACACAGAGCGACCAAGGCCAGCTGATCGTCTCCGATGTTGACAAGGCCGCGCCGCAAGCACTCGCTTGCGGCGTTTTTTCATTCCGAGCGGCCTGCGCACGGCGCAATGACGAAAAGGGGAAAGGCAAGCGGACGGGTACCATCCTCGTCAGCGTCACCGACGAGCTCTGCTCGGACGAGAACCCGAACACGTCAAGATCGCCAACGCCATCGAAAACCGGCGGGTCGATCTTCTGCCACGATGCGCAGATCTGGAGGTGCATGTTGGCCGCCGGAGTCACCACCGCCGCAGCCGACCAAGCCCCCAGGGACCGGGCCCGAAAATGCCAAGAGTCGGCAAAGAACGTAAAATCCGCCCCCATCTGCGCGACCATATCCTCGCTTGCCCCATCGAATCTATCGACCATGTATTCCCCTGCACCCGACGGTTTCTCGGTTCGCGGATCGGCTGTGCGCTACACCGAGTTGGCGCCCACCGACGATTTGTCTGATGTGGTGCACTGCTTCTGGGAACTGCGGACACTTGCCACGTTGCCAGAGGACTTTCACTATCACGCGCTGCCCGACGCCTGCGTGAATCTCTTATTCAACCTGGTCGACACCGAAATTGCCGGTATCACAGCACTCCATACCGCAGCCACGACACTCAACCTCGGCACCTTCTTCCACTACGTGGGAGTGCAGTTCTATCCGGGGGTGTGGCAAGGGGACCGGAACGAGATTTTGAATCGGTATGTCGGCGCGCCGTACCAAGGCACATTGCCGCTGGTACAGACGAATCGACGACTCGTCGGTCTCGAATTCGCGGACATGACGCACGTGCTTGCCGAGCAGGTGCGGTGGTGTATAGCGCATAGCCACATCCGCGCAAACCACGATATGGCGCGCATCTTGTCACAGATCGATGCCATCCGATCCGTGGCCGATATGGCGGCGGTGGTTGGTGTGTCCTCTCGTCAGCTGCAGCGCACACTCAAACGGCTCACCGGATTTGCGCCACACGACCTGCTCAAAGTTCTGCGCGTGCAACAGTCTTTCCGAAAACACTATCTCGATCTTTACGCCGATCAGGCTCATTTCACCCATGCCTTTCGGCAGGCTATCGGCTACACCCCGGTGCAATACCGCAAGCGCTTCGGCGTCTGATTTCTACAAGACCGCGCAGAGCGAGGCCACTATCCTCACGGCTCTACCTGTAACCAAGGAGCCTGAGATGGATAAGCCGAACGCGATTGGATGGTTCGATATGTACGTGGAAGAGATGGACCGCGCCGTGATCTTCTACGAGGCCGTATTCCAGCAGCCACTGGAGCCGATTGGCGACCCGACCGGAGAGACTGTCATGCGGAGCTTTCCCGCAAACATGAGCGCGTACGGTGCCGCCGGCGCGCTCGTCAAGTCTCCCCATTCCCGCCCGGGGCCTGGCGGCACCATGATCTACTTCACGGTGAATGACTGCGCCGTGGAAGAAGCACGGGTAGCGGCAGCCGGCGGCAAGGTCGTGCGCCCCAAATTCTCCATTGGCCAGTTCGGCTGGGTCACGCTTTGTAAGGATACGGAGGGGAACATGTTCGGACTGAACTCGATGCACTAGGACCGGCACGCGTGACCCGGATGCTGCGTAGCGGAATCCGGGTCACGCGCATGCGGTAACGCGTGGCATCTCGGGAAGATGGGGAAGAGACCACGGATTTCCGCCAAGCATGCAAGATCGACATGCTGTCGAAAAAAAACCGTAGTCTCTCCCTGTGCTTAATCGCAGCACGCCGAAGGTCGCTTGAACACAACCCCCAGGAGACCCCCACCATGTCCGCCACCGCCCCGAAACTCGCCGAAGTCTTTGCCGTGCTGAATCCCGACCTGTCGGTCAGCACGGTTCCGGTCACGCCGTCCATCTACACCGATCTGGACACGAACTTCGACCACTTCAAGGGCCGCGTGCTGATCTCCGAATACGCCTTCGCCACCGACTGGCCGACCTGGGAGCGCCATCCGGCCGGGGATGAGGTGGTGGTGTTGCTGGCGGGCCGGGTGGAGATGGTGCTGCGCACGGCGGAGGGGGACGCGAGCATTTGTCTGGATCAGCCGGGCAAGTATGTGGTGGTGCCGGCCGGCACCTGGCATACGGCGAAGACCTCGGTGCCCACGCGGATGCTGTTTGTCACGCCGGGCGAAGGGACCGAGAACCGGACCGAGCTGTGAGTTGTGATGTCGGCAGCAGCCATCCGTAAAATACCCGCCCATGCCCGATAGCCTCCTCACTTACTTCGCCTACGGCTCCAACATGTCGGCGGCGCGCCTGCGCGCGCGCATTCCGGAGGCACGGCGGCTCGGGGTGGCGACGCTGGCAGGGCATGTGCTGCGCTTTCACAAGTGCGGCGCCGACGGCTCCGCGAAGCTGGACGTGATCGCCACGGGCGATGCGACGGACCGCGTGCTAGGGGTGCTGTTTGGCCTCACGACGGCGGAAAAGGCGGTGCTCGACGCCATCGAGGGGCCGGGCTACGCGGGGGTGTCGGTGGCGGTAGGCAACGCGGATGGCGCGGTGATCGAGGCATTCATGTACCGTGCGCTACGGGTGGATGCCACGCTGCGGCCGTTTGCCTGGTATGTCCATCATGTGCTGACCGGCGCCCGCGAGGCCGGCCTGCCGACGGACTATGTGGCGCGCATCGCAGCGGTTGAGACGATCGACGATCCGGATGCCGAACGGGATGCGCGCGAACGTGGGGTTCATCGCGCCCGGCATCAGGCGCCGGAGTCGCAGCCGTAGCCGTAGCCGAATGCAGCGCAGCGGAATCCGGGGCCAATGGAGGATCGGCCGGCACGCGGGCGATGCCTCTCCTTCAATGGAAACGGAGTACACCAAGTGATCGAGATGTTGTTGAAGCAAGTCGAACCTCCTCTGCTCATCGTGTTTTCGGGGGCTCTCCTCGGGGCTTTTTACACTTTCGTGTTTCTTTTACCGCGCTACGCGAGCTCCAGAAAATGGCCAAGTGTCTCTGGAGAAGTTGTCAGAAGCGAGCTGTCCAAAAAAACAACACGAGGAACCGGAACGACAGTTTCAAAAGTCTATGAAGCGCTGGTCGAATACTCGTACATGATTGGTGGCAAAAGCTTCACGTCCCGACGAATCGAGTTTCTCTACTTGCGCAGCAACAGTGAGTCCTTTCACCAAAAGTTGTTGAGTCACTACCCGCTGGGCGCTCAAGTTCAAGTTTTCTACAACCCGGACAAACCCAGCGAGGCGGTATTGAAGCCGGGGATCTCTTCCGGCGGATGGTTCTTGGTGGCGTTTCTGGCCATCGTGCTATCGGTTCTTGGCATCACCATTTT
This sequence comes from Denitromonas iodatirespirans, assembly GCF_018524365.1. Lineage (GTDB taxonomy): Bacteria > Pseudomonadota > Gammaproteobacteria > Burkholderiales > Rhodocyclaceae > Nitrogeniibacter > Nitrogeniibacter iodatirespirans. The sequence goes on along the minus strand of NZ_JAEKFT010000015.1, from coordinate 45,798 downwards.
CGTGAAAACGCATTCCGCATAGCCACGGCGGAGGGTCGCCTCCTCCCGGGTTTCGGGTTTCGGCGCCCATGACCAACGGTATTCGCCCCGATCGCGATTCTCAGGCGGGCTGCCGCACGGCCCGCACGGCGTCGGCCATCCGCCTCGAGCCGCCGGCAGCTTGGCGGTGACACGCATCAGGCGCCAGGCGGCACCCCGCCGGGCGCCGCAGCCAGCATGGCGTCCTTTTCGGCGCGCACGCGCGGGTGGTAGCAGTCGGCCGGCTGGGCGCCGAGGTGGCCGACACAGCCGTTGCAGTCCACACAGCGCGGACCGGGCTCGCCGTCGCGCAGGTGACGGAACAGCCACGGGTCGGCAATGAAGGGCCGCCCGGCCGACACCGCGTCACACAGCCCGTTCTGCAGCGCAGCTTCCATGGTCTCGCGGGTGCGAAAGCCGCCGACGCAGATCACCGGAATATCCAGCGCCGCCTTGAAGCTCGGCGTGTAGTCGAGGTTGAAGCCCTCGCGCCCCGGCCACAGCAGGTCGCAGGCCACCGTCACCAGCGGCCGGAACACCCGCAGCAGATGGCGCCGCAGCGGCGGCAGGTGCGCCATGCTGCCGCGCATCATGTGGCGCAGGCAGCGGCGGAAGGTGCCGCACACCATCGGAAAGCCGGACTCGTAGTGCCCCACCGAGATCTCCACCGCGTCGATGCCCTCCGCCGCCATGATGCGCGCCACGTCGACCAGCTCATCGGTCTTGAGCCCATCGCGCAGCGGCAGGCGGTCGGCGCCATTCATCTTGAGGATGATGGGGTAGTCCGGCCCGACGCGCCCACGGATGGCCTGGTACACCTCGCGGCCGAAGCGGGTGCGGCGTTCGAGCGAGCCGCCGTACTCATCGGTGCGGCGGTTGGTGTAGGGGGTGAGGAACTGGCTCAGCAGGTAGCCGTTGGCCGAATGCATCTGCACGCCATCGAAGCCGGCCTGCTGGCAGCGCGCCGCGGCGGCGGCGAAATCGTCGATCACTTGCCGGATCTGCGCCACCGTCATGGCTTCCGGGCGGGTACCGGTGAGCAGGTCCTTGACCGCCGAGGCCGACACCACCTCACTCGCGCCGACGAAGTCCGGCACCACCTGGCGGCCGCAGTGGTTGAGCTGAGCGAAGAATTTCGCGCCCTGTGCATGCACCGCGTCCACCATGCGCGCCAGGCCGGGGATCTTGTCGTCGGCGTCCGCCCCGAGCTGGCGCGGCGCGGACTTGCCCTGGCGGCTGATGTAGAGGTTGCCGGTGATGATCAACGGCACCCCACCGGCAGCGATCGGGCGGTAGAAGTCGATCACTTCATCGGTCACGAAGCCGTCCGCATCCGCGCGAGTCTCGGCCGTGGCGGTCTTGAACAGCCGCGCCGGCAGCGTGAGCGAACCGATGGTGATCGGCGAGAACAACAAGCCTGGGTCGTTAGTCATCGTTCATCCCCCTTGCGCCAGAGATGCCCCTGCTTGTGTTGTAGCCCATGACGACGGCAAGCGCGCCTGCCCGCCGCACACCCGGGCGCGTCCAAGGGCCGTTTCCAGGATAATCGCGCGCATGGCTCGCCGCTCCCGCTCCTCCGCCCCGTCCCGCCCTGTCGGCCCCCAGCGTCTGTCGGCCCTGCGCGGGCTGTGGCCTTTCCTGCGGCCCTACCGCGGGCGCATCGCGGCGGCCTTTGTGCTGCTGTGCCTGGCCTCGGCGGCCATCCTGCTGGTGCCGCTGGCCTTTCGCGATCTGATCGATGCCGGTTTCGGCCATGCCTCGCCGCCCGCCGACGGCCTCAGCCTGGACGGCCGCTTCCTCGCGCTGTTCGCGTTGGCCAGCGTGTGGGCGCTGGCGGTGGCCGGGCGCTACTACATGGTGTCGTGGATCGGCGAGCGCGCCACCGCCGACCTGCGCAGTGCGGTGTATGCGCGGGTGCTGGGGCAGTCGCCGCAGTTTTTCGAAACCCTGCAGACCGGCGAGGTGTTGTCGCGCCTGACCGGCGACACCACGCTGATCCAGACCGTGGTCGGCAGCTCGATCTCGATGGGCTTGCGCAGCCTGTTCCAGTGCGTGGGCGGCATGGTGATGCTGGCGGTGACCAGCTTCCACCTGTTCTCGCTCAACCTCGGGCTGATGGCCCTGCTGGCGCTGCCGATCTTCGCCATCGGCCGCAAGGTGCGGGCGCTGTCGCGCGAGTCGCAGGACCGCATCGCCGACGCCTCGGCGCTGGCCGGCGAGATCCTCAACGCCATGCCCACGGTGCAGGCCTACACCCAAGAGGCGGCCGAGGCCGGGCGCTTCGCCGCGCGCACCGAAACCAGCTTCGTCACCGCCATCCGCCGCACCCGGGTGCGCGCCGCGCTCACCGCGCTGATCATCACCGCCATCATGGGCACCATCATCTTCGTGCTGTGGATCGGCGCGCGCCAGGTCGCCGCCGGCGCCATGACCGAGGGGCAGCTCTTCTCCTTCGTGCTATACGCCGCACTGGTGGCCGGCGGCGTGGGCACGCTGGCCGAGGTGTGGGGCGACACCATGCGCGCTGCCGGCGCCACCGAGCGCCTGCTCGAACTGCTGCAGGCCGAACCGGCCATCCGCGAAGCGGCCACACCAAGCCGCCCGGCCCCCGCAGCGCAGGCGGCGATCCGTTTCGAACATGTGCGCTTCGCCTATCCGGCCCGCCCGCAGATCAATGCGCTCGACGACGTCAGCCTCGACATCGCGCCGGGCGAGAACGTGGCCCTGGTCGGCCCCTCGGGCGCCGGCAAGACCACGCTGTTCCAGCTGCTGCTGCGCTATTACGAGGTGTCGGACGGTGCCATCCGCATCAACGGGCAGGACATCCGCGAGCTGCGCCTGCACGACCTGCGCCGCGACATCGCCATCGTCCCGCAGGACCCGGTGATTTTCTCCGCCAGCGCCATGGACAACATCCGCTACGGCCGCCCCGAGGCGGACGTAGCCGCGGTGCTGCAGGCGGCGCGCGCGGCGCGGGTGGATGAATTCATCGAACGCCTGCCCGAGGGGTACGCCACCTTTCTCGGCGAGCGCGGTACGCGCCTGTCGGGCGGCCAGCGCCAGCGCATCGCGATTGCCCGCGCCATGCTCAAGGGCGCGCGCCTGCTGCTGCTGGATGAAGCCACCAGCGCGCTCGACGCCGAATCGGAAATCCTCGTCCAGCAAGGCCTGGCCGCCGCCATGGAAGGGCGCACCACGCTGATCATCGCTCACCGCCTGGCCACGGTGCAGCAGGCCGACCGTATCGTGGTCATGGACAAGGGGCGCATCGTCGAGATCGGCACGCCCGAGGACCTGCGCCGCCAGGGCGGGCTGTATGCCCGGCTGGCCGCGCTGCAGCTGGACTTCTGAACCAGGGGCTCAGGCCGCCAGCATCACCTGATTGCGCCCGCCGGACTTGGCCCGGTAGAGCGCCTGGTCGGCACGCTGGAAGAGCCCCTCCAGATCGTCGCCGAGCGCGCGCATCGCCACGCCCACCGAGAGGGTAAACTGGGCGATGGCCAGCTTGTCATGCCGGCGCACCAGGCGCAGCTTTTCGATGCTGCGACGGATCTTTTCGGCCACCCCGCAGGCCTGCTCGGGCGAGCACGGCGGCAGCAGCACGGCGAACTCTTCGCCGCCATAGCGCACCGGCACCGCGCCCTCGGGGATCAACTGCCTGACCGCCTGCGCCACCTTGCGGATCACCACATCGCCCACCGCATGGCCGTAGGTGTCGTTGACATGCTTGAAGTGGTCGATGTCGAGCACCAGCATCGCGCTCTGGCCGTCCGCTTCATCGGCAAAGACGCGCGCCATCTCCAATTCCATGCCGCGCCGGTTGAGCAGCCCGGTGAGCGGATCGGTGAGGGTTTCGCGGCGGTGGCGTGCCAGCTCGCTGCGCAGCTGGCGCGCCTCCTGGTCGGCCACTTCGAGATTCTGCTTGAGCACGTCGTTGCTCTCGCTGGCCTTGAGCGCCGCTTCGAGCAGGCGCTGTGCCACGGTCTTGAGGTGTTGCGAACTGCCGGCCGGATCGAGCCGGCCGATGTTTTCGTCCAGCGAGGCCTTGAAGTTGCTGGAGCCGGCATCGGCCTGCTGCAATTGGTCGAGCAGGCCGTCGAGCAGGCGGGCCACATCGGAGCCTACACCACACGCATGGCGGATCGCCTCGGCGGCCAGGTGCTCTTCGTAGAGCTCGGCCATGAAGCAGGCATCGAACGGCTTGCCCTGCGTCCGCTGCGCGTCAATCGCCGCCGAGATCGCCGGATGGCTCCCGTCCAGATGGGCATGGGCCACGGCGTAGTGCAAGGGCGCCGTGCTCAGGCCATGCGCCAGCAGCAAATCGATGATCCGGAAGGCGATATCGTCTTCCCGCGCCGCCATATGGGCGCCCCCTGCCTGAGCCTGTTCGTCGGAATGCACCATGAGAGCCGGATTCCTTCTCGCGCCGTGTGACGGAAAACCTGGATTATTCAGCTCGGCGCCACTCATCCGAAGGTGATAGCGTCCGCACGCCGGGCATTATGGCAGAAATTACGATGTCATCACCATGCCGACAATCAGGCATTGCTTGCTGAATCGCGCATCGAAGGCCGCTGGTTTATGCTTTGACGCTCCTCCCTTCGACCGATTTCTCGACCCATGGCCCCCGCCACCGCCTATCGCGACATCCCCCTGACCCGCAGCGAGGTCGACGCGCTCGACACGCCCACCGTGCTCGACTTCGGCACCGACTGGTGCGGCTACTGCCGTGCCGCCAGCCCACGCGTGCTGGCCGCGCTGGCGCGTCATCCGCAGGTGCAGCACATCCGCGTCGAAGACGGCCCCGGGCGCCGGCTCGGGCGCAGCTTCGGCGTACGCCTGTGGCCGACGCTGGTGTTCCTCAAGCACGGCCGCGAAGTGGCCCGGCTGGTGCGTCCCAGCGACGAGGCGGCCATCGAACAGGCACTGGCCCAGCTGGAGGCGAACGCATGAACGGCGAGCGCTTCGACGCCCTCGACCGCCTCGGCCTCAACCTGCAGGCGGTGTTCGACCTGGCCGCGTTGCCCGACGACCTGCGCGCCACCATCGCCCCCGCGCCCGGGGAACGCCAGCTGATCCTCATCGGCAACGCCGGCCCCACCCTGTGGCGGGCGATCACCGCGGCCGGCACCGGCGGCTCAGACCCGATCGACGACTTCAGCCGGCAGGCGGTATGCCAATGGTTTGCCGAGCACTGCCCCGGCTACCGCGCCCGCCTGCTCTACCCCGGCGACAGCCCGGTGGGCCTCCAACGCCTCGGCCAGCTCGCCGGCTGGCACCACGCCAGCCCGTTTCGCGTCGGCATCCAGCCCGGCTGGGGCAGCTGGTTCGCCTACCGTGTGGTGCTGGTCACCGACACCGCACTGCCCCTCACCGCGCCGCTCGACACCGAGTCCCCCTGCACACGCTGCGCCGACACCCCCTGCGTCAGCGCCTGCCCAGCCGATGCCCTGACCGACCGCGATTTCTCGCTGGCGCGCTGCATCGCCTACCGCAGCCAGCCCGACTCCCCCTGCGCCACCACCTGCCTGGCACGGCTCGCCTGCCCGGTCGGCACCGAACACCGCTACGACGAAGCGCAGATCCGCCATGGCTACGGGCGGTCGCTGAAGATGATCCGCCACTACGCGACGCGCTGAGGCGCCGGGCAAATTGCCCGCCGTGGCCGCGGCCCCTGCCCGCCACCCCCGACGCGCAGTACACTGGCGGCCCCGCCTCGCAAGACCGACCCCATGACGTCTGCCGACGCTCCGCCCACGCCGGGCTTCGACCTCAAGCGCCACCTGATCCTGCGGGTCACCCTGTTCGCCGGCCTGATCGGCGCGCTGGCCGCGGCGGCCGTTGTCGAACAGGCGGCGCAGCGCATCGGCCAGCATGTGGTCCACAGCGGCCCGACCGTCGAGCAGCTGATCGGCCGCGAGCTCGACACCCCGCGCGACGGCTTCGACCGCAGCCTCGACGCCTTGCAGCTCGCCCTCACCGACGAACTCGGCCAGCTGCTCAAGCTGTGCATCGAGGTCAACACCTTCCATACCGGGCAATCGCGCCGGCGCTGTTTCTCCGACACCACCGCCGCGGCCCCCGCCCCGGTGCGCGCGCTGCTGGGCTGGCGCCTCGGCGCGAGCGCGCGCTACAGCGGCCGCATCCGCCAGTACCCCGGCATCACCGTCGGCGACGTGGTGGTCACCCCCGACCTGGACGCCGAAGCCGCCGCAGTGTGGCAGCAGATGCGCCTGGTGCTGGCCATCGCCGCCGGCGTGCTGCTGCTCAACCTGTTGATCTACCTGCCGGTGCGCCGCGCCCTGCGCCCGACCGAACGCATCCTCGACACCCTGCGACAGCTCGAAAGCGGCGATCTGGCGGCACGCATGCCGCGCCCGGCGCTGGTCGAACTGCGCCGCATCGCCGAAGGTTTCGACCACCTGGCCGACCGCCTGCAGCACACCGACCGCCGCCAGCGCCAGCTGGCCCGGCGCCTGCTGTCGGTGCGCGAACAGGAGCGCCGCCGGCTGGCACGCGAGCTGCATGACGAGTTCGGCCAGTCGCTGGCGTCGATTCGCGCCGAGGCCGCCTGTGCCGCCGATGCGCCGGCACCGGCCCGCCGGGCGGCCATCGACGCCATCGCCCGCACGGCGGCCGGGATGATGGACAACCTGCAGCGCATCCTGCACCAGCTGCGACCGGCCGGGCTCGAGGCCTTCGGCTTGCGCGCCAGTCTGGCCCAGCTGGTCGACACCGCCCTCCGCCACCAACCGGGCTGCGACATCCGACTGACGATGGCCGACGATCTCGACACGCTGCCCGATGCGCTCACCGTCAGCCTCTACCGCATCGCTCAGGAGGGCCTGGCCAACGCCCTGCGCCACGGCGCGCCCGCGCATGTCCACCTGAGCATCGTCGGCGGTGGGCAAGGCATCGTGCTCACGCTCGAGGACGACGGCACCGGCACGGCGCACGACACCGCCGGCAGCGGGCTCGGCGTGCTCGGCATGACCGAGCGGGTCGAGGCGCTCGGCGGTGAATTTTCGCTGACGCCCCGCCCGGCGCGGGGCATGCGGCTGGTCGCCCGTTTTCCGGCGGCGGCCATGATCTGCGGGGAGAGTGCCGATGAGCCTCCGACTGTTGCTGGTCGATGACCATGCCGTGGTGCGCGAGGGCTACCGCCGCCTGCTGGAGCGGCGCGGCGATCTGAGCATCGTCGCCGAAGCGGCCAGCGCCGCCGAGGCCCTGGCCGCCTTGCGCACGCACCCCCCCGACGTGATCGTGCTCGACTTGGCATTGCCGGACATGGGCGGAGTGGAGCTGATCGGCCGGCTGCGCCAGCGCGCGCCGAGCGCCCGCATCCTGGCCTTCAGCATGCATCGCGAAGCGCTGTTCGCCGCCCAGGCGCTCAAGGCCGGTGCGCTCGGCTATATCACCAAGAGCAGCGAACCGGCGGTGCTGGTGCAGGCGGTGTATCGCGTGGCGGCGGGCGAGCGCGCGCTGAGCCCCGACATCGCCCCCGAACTGGCCATGGCCCTGCTCGACCAGGCCGACGACCCGCTGCACACGCTGTCGCCGCGTGAGTTCGAGATCCTGCGCCAGCTGCTCGATGGCGCCAGCCATGCCGACATCGGCGTGCGGCTGCACATCAGCGCAAAAACGGTGCAGAACAGCCACTACCAGATCAAGCGCAAGCTCGGCGCCCGCAACGACATCGAGCTGGCGCGCATCGCCGCCCGGCACGGCCTCGACGGTAGCTGAAAGACCTCCCCGGCCGCGACTGACCACCGCCGGTGGGCGATGCACCCGAGCATGGCCGGGCAATCTGCCCGCACCGGCTTTCCCCCCTTCCGGCGCATCGCGGCGCCGGTCACGATGGGCGCCGTCATCCCCACGGAGCGCCCTATGCCCCGCCGCTTTCGCCCGCTGTACACGCTCATCGCAGCCCTCGCCTTCGGTGCCGCCACGCCGGCCCTGGCGCTAATCCCGCCCACCCACTGCGGCGGCGCGCCGGACGCCGCCCAGAGTGATCTGTCGATCGCCCACTGGGCCCGCCAGGCGCCCAGCTCGACCATGTGCGCCTACGGCTACTGGGCCGAGAAATGCGGCGATCACGCCACCGCCCACGCCATCTTCGACCGCTGCATCGCCGCCGGCTATGTCGGCGCCATGATCTGGAAAGCGCTGCTGCTCGAAGACGGCACCGGCATCGCGCAGGACAGCGCCGCGGCCACCGATCTGATGCGCCGCGCCGCGCACAGCGACGACCGCGAGTACGCCACGCTCGGCAAGCTGCACTACGCCACGGCCCTGTACCTGGGGCGCGGTGTCGAACGCGACGAGGCCGCGGCCGAGCGCTGGTTTCGCGAGGCGGCCGCCGAGGGCGACGCCGACGCCCAGGCCTTTCTCGACAGCGGCACCCACACCGCCGACCGCGACCAGCGCGGCCGATCCGTCGCCGCCCAGCGCGCCGCCCGCGACAGCGTCGGGCCACGGCTGGCGCCCGTCACCCCGGCCTCTGCACCCGCCCCCACGCCGGCCCTCGGCCTGATCGCCGTTCTGACGGCGCTGCTCGCCGCGGGTGCCGCTGCCCGCGCCCGCGGCGAACGGCAGGGGGCCTGCTGACATGGTCGCCGCCCTCGATACCGCCATGTACAGCCTGGGCCAGTTGTTCCTGGCGCCGGTGCTGATCGCCATCGCCGCACTGTTCGCCTACGCCTTCGCGGCGCTCGGCGCCCTGGCCTGGCAAGCCCGCCAACGCCGCGGCAGCCACGCCGCGGGTTTCGAGTTGCTGGCGCTGGCCCGGGCCCGCCCCGAACTCGACCCCGCCACGCTCGAACGCATCGCCCACGAGCGCCTGGAGCTGGCCCGCCTCGCCACCCGCATCGCCCCCATGCTCGGCCTGGTCGCCACCATGATTCCGATGGGGCCAGCGCTGCGCGCGCTCGGCGACGGGCAGCTGGCCGATGTCTCGCAGGCGCTGGCGGTGGCCTTCTCGGCGGTCATCCTGGCGCTGATCGCCGCCTCGATCACCTACACCGTGCTCACCTGGCGGCGGCGCTGGTATGTGCGCGATCTTGACGCCATTGCCGCACAGCGCGCGGAGATGGCCTGATGCGCCCCCCGCTGCGCGACGACGCGCATGACGAAGACCCGATCCTGTCGGTAGTCAATCTGATCGACGTGTTCCTGGTGCTCATCGCCGCCCTGCTGCTGGCCATCGCCAACAGCCCGCTGTCGCCTTACGGCGCCGAGGCGCTGACGCTGATCCGCAACCCCGGCACCGCCGACATGGAACTGGTGGTCAAGGACGGCGAGCGCATCGAACGCTACCGCGCCGACGGCACCGCCGGCATCGGCCAGGGCGTGCGCGCCGGCATCGCCTACCGCCTGCCCGACGGTTCGATGGTGTACGTCCCCGAAACCGTCCCACCCACCCCGGAGGTCCACCGATGACACGTCTCCCTGCCCTGCTCTTGACCGCCCTGCTGGCCGCCCCCGCCGCCGCCGACACCGTGCCGATCGCCGTCGCCCCCGAACGCGCATGGCGTGCCCTGCTCGACCAGCTCGATAGCGACGGCCTGCGCGAGCACGCACAACTCGACCTCGACCGCTTCGAAGGCCGTCTCCAGCTGCCCGAGGCCGGCACGGTCGAGGTCAGCGTGGATTGGGACGAAACCACCGGCGGCACCCGCCTGGACTGGCACCTCCCCGCCCCCCAGGCGCGCCAGCGCGCCGCGGCCGAGCGCTGGATGGGCCAGGTTGCCGACCGTGCGCCGCACCTGCCGCGCCCCAACCACCTGTGCCGGGGGCCGGAAACCGCCGCCGGCGCGCCGGACACCGACGTCTACACCCTCAAGGCCAGCTGCCAATTCGGCACCGGCCATTTCTCGTCGGCATTGTTCGAGCTGGAAAAATGCGGCGACTACGAGTCGGCGCTGGTGATCCTCGCCGCCTGCGTCCGCGAAAGGCATGCCGGCGGCCTGGTGCGGCTGGCGCAGTTCTTCGAAAGCGGCCTCGGCGTGCCGCGTCGGCCCGAGCGCATGACCGACTACCTGCGCCAGGCCGAAGCCAGCCACACCCCGGGCTACAGCCAGGGCGCCCGCGTCCAGTACGCCACCGCGCTGTATTTCGGTGTCGGCACCGCGCCGGATCGCGAGGCCGCCCTGCGCCTGTTCAAGGCCGCCGCATCAGCCGGCGACCGCGACGCGCGCGACTTTCTCGCCCATGGCGTGCACTACGCCTGGCGCCGCGAGGACGGCAGCGTCTATGCCGACCCCGCCTGGACACCCCTCACCGACCACCCGTGACCGGAGACCGTCATGACCACGCTCAGCCCCCTGGACGCCGCCTTCGCCTGGCACCGCCTCGGCGACTTTCCGCACTTCCACTACAACGTGCTGGCCGTCGACGAAGCGCGCCAGATCACCGACTTCCTCATCCGCTACGACTCGGACGCGCCGATCTTCCTGCACCGCCACCGCTCGGAAACCCACACCCTGGTGCTCGCGGGCGAACACCGCCTCTATGCCCCCGACGGCACGCTGACCGACACCCGCCCGGTGGGCCGGCACACCCGCACCGCCGCCGACGCCGAGCCGCACAGCGAAGGCGGCGGCCCCGACGGCGCGTTGGTGCTCTACAGCACCCGCGGCAGCGCCAACGGCGTGCTCTTCGATGTGCTCGATGCGAACGGCGACACCGTCGCCACGCTCAGCGTGGCGGATGTCGCCGGCCTGTTCGCCCAGCAAGGGAACCAAGCCGGCCAGTAGGGCTGACCGCCGGGGGCAACGCCGCGCCCCCGGCGCAGCCCTCACAGACAGCGCCCCGGGGCCGGCGCGGAGATGCGCTGATAGCCCGAGCCGTCCATCCCGTAGGCCTGGATCCACGGCGAGCCGCGGCCGATCAGACAGCCCGCCACCTCGGCGCGACAATCGCCGCTGGCACCGCACTGGGCGTAGCAGGTCTTGCTGCTGATGCCGCACACCTGGCCCGCCAGCCGGCACTGGTTGCCGGTATTGATCTGGTACCGGCCGCCCGAGCCGCGCGCCTTCCAGGTGATCACGTATGTGTAGGTGGCCTTGCCGTCACACATCGACAGGCTTTGCGCCAGGCCCAGGTCCACCCGCGGCACCGCGGCCGTCGCCGCCCCACCCCCGAACAACAGGCCCAGGCATAGCGCGCCGAGGCCCCATTGCCAACGTTTCATCTCGCTCTCCTCATGTCACCCGGCGGCGGGCAGGACGCCCGTCGCCGCCTTCGAGAGCACGGCCAGGGGCCGCGAGGGTCGATGGTCATGGACTCGGTCAGGCCGGCACCCGCATGTCGGGGTGCCTGCTTCTACTCCTAGATCAGCGCCGCACAACTTGCCAGTGCGACATGCATCGCCCGTGCGGGCGACCACATCAGCCCGGCCGCTTCATGCGGAACAGCTGCGCCGGGCCGACCGTGAAATAGTCCGCCGGCCCGCCGCCGCGCAGGATGTGGCCGGCGTTGGCGGTGTCGTAGATGCCATCCTTGAGCAGCGCGCGGTCGATATGCACGACCACCACTTCGCCCAGCACCAGCCAGGTCGGCACCGTCTCGCCGGCAGCACTTTGCAGTTGCAGGATCTGGCTGAGGCGGCATTCGAAGGACACCGGGCTTTCGGCCACGCGCGGCACGCCGATCAGGCGCGAGGCGACCGGCGTGAGGCCGGCCAGCGCGAATTCATCCACCTCGGGCGGCACCGCGGCGCAGGTCTGGTTCATCGCCTCGGCCAGGTCGCGGGTGGCGAGGTTCCAGGCGAATTCGCCGGTCTCTTCGATATTGCGCACCGTGTCCTTGTAGCTGGTGGAGGCGAAACCGATGATCGGCGGGGTGTAGTTGAAGGCGTTGAAGAAGCTGTAGGGCGCCAGGTTGAGCACGCCCTCGACGCTGCGCGACGCGATCCAGCCGATCGGCCGCGGACCGACGATGGCGTTGAAGGGGTCATGCGGCAGGCCGTGGCCCAGGCGCGGCTCGTAGAAGTGTTCGGTGTCGGACATGGGTGGCGTTCTGCGGGGGAATGGCCGGCGCCTTGCCGGCGTCGGCGCGCGACCGGCGCCGGGGCCTCAGGGCAGCAGCTGGTTGAGGTAGCGCGCCGGAATCGCGTAGCTGATACCCGAGGGTTTGCTCAGCACGTTTTCCTTGGTCTCCTTGACGAAGACCATGTTGAGCACGCCGATCACCACGCCGGACTCAGGGTCGAACAGCGGGCTGCCGCTGTTGCCCGGATAGGCCGTGGCGTCGAGCTGGTAGACCGAGAACGGATCGCTGCCGAGGCTGCGGATCTGCCGTGCGTTGAGTTCGCGCGCATTGCCCCGGGGGATACTGATCGGGGTAATTGCCGCAACGATGCCGCGATGTGTGGCCGGCTTGAGTCCCAGCGCACTGCCGATCGGAAAGCCGGTGAAGGCCACCGACTGGCCTTCCAGCACCTCGACATCCGACAGGTTGAGCGCCGGCAGGGCCGGGCCGACAATGCGCAGGGTGGCCAGGTCATGGGCGGGGTCCGAGCGCAGCTTCTCGGCCGAGCGCACGTTGACCTTGTCCCCCAGCGGGATGGCCACGGCCAGGGACTCGCGCAGACTGGCGTCCAGGCTGGCCGGCAGCACATGGGCGTTGGTGGCGATGGTCAGACCGTCGCCGACGACGAAGCCGGTGCCGAGAAAGCGAAAGGCCGGGCTGCGGGTCGGCTCGTAGGTGCCCACCGCGACGATCGACGGCTTGATGCGCGCCACGGTGGCGGGCAGATCGGCCCGTGCCGACGCCATGGCGATGACGATCAGCAGGCCGGCGGCAAGGCGAAACCATCGATGCATGCGCAAGCTCCGTTAGCGGTCGGCCACGAAAAACGGGGCCATGACTGCTGACGATTCAACCACACTTGCGTCGTAGGGGTGGCGTTGTTCGCTGAAAAAATGCTGAATGCGGCTCACGTAGGCCCGGGTTTCGGGATACGGCGGCACGCCCTGATAGCGCTCGACGGCGCCTTCGCCGGCGTTGTAGGCAGCCGCCACCAGCCGGACATCGCCACGGAAATAGGCCAGCAGCCAGCGCAGGTAGGCCAGGCCGCCGCGGATGTTCTGCGCCGGATCGAGCGCGTCGCGCACCTTGAAGCGGGCGGCGGTTTCGGGGATCAGCTGCATCACGCCCATGGCATTGCGCGGCGACAGGGCCTGCGGATTGAAGGCCGATTCGGTCGAGGCGATGGCCAGGGCGAAGCGGGCATCGACCCCGAACTCCGGTGCCGTGCGTGCCACCTGTTCGATGATCGGGTGGCGATCGGCCGGCAGGCCGGCCATCAGACGGTCGATCAACGAATCGTCCTGCTCCCATGCAGGGGCCAGCAGGCAGTCGGGGACCGCGCCGGTGTAGGGGCCGGTGAAGCGCTGCATGCGCTCGGCCTGCGGGTGCGAGAGCATGGCCGCCATGGCGAACAAGGTGCCGGCATAGGCATCGTCGCGCGGCACGCCGCGGCCGTTGGCGTACATCCAGCCCAGCCCGTACATGCCGTCCGCATTACCCTGGCGGGCCGACTCGCAATAGCAAGCCGCCGCCCGCAAGGGCTCGCGCGGCACGCCTTCGCCATGCTCGAAGGCCACACCGGCCGCATGAAGATACTCGGCATGCTGGCGCATGGCCGCCGCCTGTTCGGGCGACAGCGCCGACCCCGCGGCGCCGACCGCCCCGGCCGCGCTCGCCAGCAAGGCAAGCGACACGGCGAGGCGGCTACGCAAGGGCTTCATGACATCCCTCTTACAAACGCCAGAGGCGAACGCCGGCATCGGCCAGCGCCTTGCGGTCGAAGGACGATTTCACGTCGATGAAAACGCCATTGTCGTCGAGCGCGCGGGTCAGCTCCGGTACAGTCATCTCGGCATAGGCGCGGTGCGACACCGTGGCCACGATGGCTTGCGCCGGCGGCAGATCCGCCCAGTCCACCAGGGTGACGCCGTATTCGTGCATGGCCTCGGCGGACTCCGCCACGGGGTCGTGCACCACCACTTCGCAACCGAAGCTCTGCAGTTCGCGGATCACGTCGATGACCTTGCTGTTGCGCAGGTCGGGGCAATTTTCCTTGAAGGTCAGCCCCAGCACGATTACCTTGCACCCCTTGATCGAGTGCCCGGCCTGGATCAGCTGCTTGACCGTCTGCTCGGCCACATACTTGCCCATGCCGTCGTTGATGCGCCGCCCGGCCTGGATCACCTGGGGGTGCAGGCCCAGCATTTCGGCCTTGTGGGTCAGGTAGTAGGGATCGACGCCGATGCAGTGGCCGCCCACCAGGCCCGGCCGGAAGGGCAGGAAGTTCCACTTGGTGCCGGCCGCTTCGAGCACGTCGAGCGTGTCGATGCCGACCTCATGGAAGATCACCGCCAGCTCGTTGATCAGCGCGATGTTGAGGTCGCGCTGGGTGTTCTCGATGACCTTGGCCGCCTCGGCCACCTTGATGGTCGCGGCCGGATAGACGCCAGCGGTGATCACCGCGCCGTACATGTCCTTGACCTTCTCGAGCGTGGCCGGCGTATCACCGGAGACGACCTTGACGATCTTGGTGACGGTGCGTTCCTTGTCGCCCGGGTTGATGCGTTCCGGCGAGTAGCCGACGAAGAAATCCTGCTTCCACTTGAGGCCGGAGTTCGCCTCCAGGATGGGGATGCAGACTTCTTCGGTCGCGCCGGGGTAGACGGTGCTCTCGTACACCACGATGGCACCTTTCTTGAGGTACTTGCCGACCGCGGCCGAGGACTTCTCGAGCGGCGACAGATCGGGCTGGCGCGCGGCGTCGACCGGCGTGGGCACGGCCACCACGACGAAATCCGCCTCGGCCACGACCGACGGGTCGGTGTGACAGCTCAGCTGCGTGGCAGCGCGCAGGTCGTCGCTGGCCACTTCGCCGGTCGGATCGCGATACTCGCGGTAGGCGGCCACTTTCTGGGCGGAAAGATCGACGCCCAGGGTTTTGAATTTCTTGCCGAATTCAACGGCCAGCGGCAAACCGACATAGCCCAGGCCAATCACTGCAACGGTGGTCACGGGTGCAAATTCCTTAACGATGAAGGGTGAAATTATGGTTCAAAGCGTTTTGCGCAGCGCGTTGGCTTCTTCGTAGATGCGGTGGCCGACCGGGTACTCGCCAGTCAGCGCGTTCAGCAGTTCGCGCGCCTCGCCGGCCCGACCGGCCTTGACATAGGCCTTGGCCAGGTTCAGCGACACCATCGCCGACTTGGGCGCCAACTGATGGGCCTTTTCGAGCTTCTTGACGCCGGCTTCGACGCCGCCGCCCGCCACTTCGATCATGCCGACGGTGTCCAGAATGGCCGGATTTTCGGGCGCCAGTTCCAGGGCCCGCAGGCCGAAGTCCTTGGCTTTCGGGTCTTTTTTCTCGCTCGCGATCCAGGCCAGGTTGTTGAGCACCAGCGCATTGTCCGGCGTGAGCTCGTTGATCTGCAGGTACAGCGTGTAGGCCTCGTCCAGGCGCTGCTGGGCGAGCAGATACTCGGCGGTATAGCTGAGCATGGTGAGGTCTTTCGGATTCGCCTTCAGCCACGCGTCGGCCAGCTTGTCGGCCTCCTTGGCGCGCTGGTTACGGGCCAGGCCGGCATGGAGCTTGACCACCGTCAGCGCGTTCGGGGTGAGCTTGTGGGCTTTCTCGAAGAGCGGCAGCGCGGCCTTCCAGTCGTCCTTGGCCACATACACGTCACCCTCAAAGACGAAGCCCAGGCCGGAGGCCGGTAGCTGTTTCTGGATGCCTCGGGCCAGCGTCACCGATTCGTCAAAGCGCTTGTCGGCGATGAGGATCGAGATCAGCAGGCGCTGCGCTTCGAACAAATCCTGGCGCTGAGCGAGCGACTTGCGCAGGTTGGCTTCGGCGCCCTTGCTGTTGCCGTTCAGGTGTTGCGCACGCGCCAGATCCAGCAAGGCCTCGGCGTTGGTCCCCTCGAGGTCGACCCGCTTCTGGAAGGCGGTCAGCGCCTGCTGGACATCCCCGTTGGCCATTTGCGCATGGCCGAGCAGCTTGAGCACCGTGGGATGACCGGGCGCCGCCGTCTGCGCCTCGCGCGCCATGGCCAGCGCGTCGGCGCGATGCTGGGTGCGCAGCAGGTAGTCGGTCAGCAGCAATTTGGGCGCCAGCAATTCCGGCGCGTTGTTGACCGCGCCGCGCAGCAGCCCGCTGATGGTCTCGAAACTGCCGCCCGCGGCCATCTCCAGTTCGGCCAGGGCCAACAGGACGTCGGCGCGCTTCGGTGTTTTCTCGAGGATGCGCTGGTAGATCGCCCGCGCGGCATCCGCCTTGCCGGCGCGGAAGTCGAGCCGCGCCAGGTTGGTCGCCGCCGGCAGGAAGCCAGGGTCAGTCTTGAGGGCGTCTTCGAAGGCCTTGCGGGCACCGTCCAGATCGCCCTTGCCGAGCATGATACCGCCGCGCAGATTGTGGGTCAGCGCATTGTCGGGCAGCTTCTTCTGCAACGTCGCCTGGGCCTCCAGCGCCTCGTCGAACTTGCCTTCGCGCAGCAAGGCGGTGACGCGGGCGAAGTCGGCATAACCGGCATCGGAATCCAGCGCGCTGGCCTCGCCCAGATCGGCCAGACCGGCGTCCACATTGCCGGCCGCCAGGCGGCTGATGCCGAGCCGGGTGCGCGCCCGGGCATCCTCGGGATGACGCGCCACCTGTTTGGCGAAGAAGGCCGAGGACTGTTCGAAGTCGCCGGCCAGCAAATAGGCCTGCCCCGCCAGCGTCAGCACCTCCGGCACGTCGGGGTAGGTTTCGAGCAAGGGCCGCAGCGCCTCGATGGCGCGTGCCGCATCGCGCTGCGCCATGTAGGACATCACCAGCAGGCGCCGGGCGACCGGGTTGCCGGGCGCGGCTTCGAGCACCTTGTTGAGATTCACCTGGGCCTGGAGCTGGTCGTTCAGCCGGAAGAACACGCTGCCGGCCAGCAGCCGCGCGGGCATGTAATCCGGTGCCACCTTCAGCACTTCCTGCAGACCGTCGCGCGACGGCTCGAGGCGATCCTCGAGGAAGTCGACATAGGCCTGCAGATAGGTCACCACCGGCGAGCCGCCGATGGCGTTCTTCATCTCGGCCAGGCTGGTCTTGCCCTCGTCCACCCGTCGCGCCTGCAGCAAGGTGCTGACCAGGGCGAAGTGCAGGCTGGGGTTTTTGGGATGCAGCGCAATGGCCTGCTTGAGCGCCGCCAGCCCGTCTTCCAGACGCCCGGAGGCGAACAACACCTCGGCCCGGGTGGCATGTGCCTCGGGCACGTCCGGGGTTTGCGCCACGATCTCGTCGAGCGCCTTGAGCGCCTCCGCGAATTTGCTGTCGAGCGCCAGCACCCGGGCCAGCCCGACCTTGGCCAGTGCGTTGTCGGGGTTCGCCTTGAGCGCCTCGCGATAGTCGCGGGCCGCTTCGTCGCGGTTGCTGCTGATGCGCGCGTCACCGAGCACGGTCAGCAGATCGGACAGCGCCTTCGGATCTTTCAGCGCCGTGCCGGTATAGGTGCGGATCACCTCTTCGCGCTGCCCCTGACGCACCAATGCGCGCGCCAGCATGGGGGTCACCAGCGCTTCGTCGTAGCCGAGGCGCAGGGCGAACTGCAGCTCCTTGACGGCACCGGCCAGATCGCCCCGCTCGAAGTTGATCTTGCCGAGCAGGTAGCGCGCCTCGGGCAGATCGGGCTTCTCCTGCAAGGCGTTCTTGAGCTGGATCACCGCGGCGTTGGCGTCATCCTTTTGGAGGTAGTCGCGAGCCGAGGCCACCATGTCCTCGGGACTGCCGCCGCAACCGGCGAGCAGGGCGACGCTGAGCAGGACGGTGATCAGGCGGCTGGGCCGGAAACGGCGTGAAGTATTGGCGCGGAAAGGCACAGTCAGGCCTCCTTCTTGATTCCGTAGCGATTCATCAGGTCGTACAGCGTCGGCCGGCTGACGCCGAGCACTTCCGCTGCACGGGCAATATTTCCATTCACCCGCGACAACACCTTGGTGACGGCCGAGCGCTCGGCCGCTTCACGCACCTGGCGCAGGTTGAGCAATTCCAGCGATTCGTCGACCGGTGCCAGCCCGAGGTCGTCGGAGGTGACACGGTTTCCGTCGGCCATGATGACCGCCCGCTTCACGCAGTTCTCCAGCTCGCGGACGTTGCCCGGCCACCGGTGGGCTTCGATCGCGGAGACGGCGTCATCGGTCAGGCGCAGACTGCCGCGCCCGTTCTCTTCGGCAAAGCGCTGGACGAAGGCATGGGCCAGCAGGCTGGCATCGCCGGGGCGTTCGCGCAGCGGCGGAATCTCGATCACGATCTCCGCCAGCCGATAGTAGAGATCCTCGCGGAAGCGCCCTTCTTCGATCAAGCGTTTGAGGTCCTGGTGCGTGGCGCACACCACCCGGACATCCACCGGGATCTCGGCGCGCCCGCCGATGCGCTCGATCACGCGCTCTTGCAGGAAGCGCAACAGCTTGGCCTGCAGCGGCATGGGCAGATCGCCGATCTCGTCGAGGAACAAGGTGCCCTTGTCGGCCGTCTCGATCTTGCCCAGGGTCTGCTTGACCGCACCGGTGAAGGCGCCTTTTTCGTGGCCGAACAGTTCGGCCTCGAGCAAGGCCTCGGGGATGGCCGCACAGTTGATCGCCACGAAACGCTGCTTGCTGCGCGAGGACAGCTGGTGCAGACCGCGGGCAATCACTTCCTTGCCGGTGCCGCTTTCGCCGAGCAGAGCCACCGTCACGTTGTTGGCCGAGGCTACCTTTTCGACCGTGCGGCACACCTTGAGCATGCCCGGATCGCGGGTCAGCATGCCGTTCAGGGCCGAGCCGCGCTCTTCCTGCAAGCGCAGGTTTTCGCGCTGCAGGTCGTACAGGCGGAAGGCGCGATCGATGGTCAGGGTGAGGAATTCGGGCTCGAAGGGCTTGGCGAAAAAATCGTAGGCGCCCATGCCGACGGCGCGCACCGCGTTCTCGCGGTCATGCTGGCCGGTCAGCACGATGACCTTGGTGTCCGGCGCCAGCGACAGCATGTCCTGCAGGAGCTGGAAGCCTTCGCGGACGCCATCGGGATCGGGTGGCAGCCCAAGGTCCATGGTCACGACCGGCGGCTCGTGCCGGCGCAATTGGGCAATGGCGCTTTCCCGGTCGCTGGCCAGCACGGTTTCGTAATCGCCGAAGGCCCAGCGCATCTGCTTTTGCAGCGCGGGATCGTCCTCGACCACCATCAGGGTTCGTTGTTTCTCAGTCATGGTTCCGCGTCAGATTGGGCGATGGCAGCGACGTCATCGGCGGTCGGCGGCAACACCGGCAGCGTGAGCTGCATGACGGTCCCCTCCCCCGGCGTGCTGTCCACCCGGATGTCGCCCCCCAGTTCGCGCAGGTATTGCCTCGCCTCGAACACCCCGATGCCCATGCCACTGGCCTTGGTCGTCTGGAACGGACGAAACAGCTGATCGCGCACGAATTGGGGCGACATGCCACAGCCGGTATCCGCGATCTCGATCTGTGCGCGGCCCGCGTCAAGCCGGCGAAGGCATGCCGTCACCATACCATTCTCCCCTGTTGCGTCGAGGGCATTTTGCACGATATGGCCCACCACGCGCTCGAGCCGCTCCGCGTTGGCGCTCACCAGCACCGGCGAGGTGTCGAGCGTCACCGTCACGGGCGGCTTCAGGTGTGCCCGCTGCTTGCCGATGCGCAGCAACATCAGCCCCAGATCCATCGGCCGGTCGCGCTCGATGGTGGTCTTTTTCTGCAGCTGCTGCATCAGGTCGCGCATCTTTTTTTCGACATGCGCCACGGTCTCCAGCATGTCGGCCTGGAACTCCGGGTTGTCCTTGTGGCGCTCGGCATTCTTGAGCATCAGCGACAGCTGGGCCACCAGGTTTTTCAGATCGTGCACCACGAAGGCCGACATGCGGTTGAAGGCGTCGAACTTGCGCGCCTCGATCAGCGCTTCGGCCGCCTGCATGCGCGCCAGATAGCTGGCAGCCTGGCGCTGGGCGCTCTTGAGCAGATCGAGCACCTCCCAGTTGATATCCACCGGCGTGCGCGGCGCCAGCAGCACCACAAAACCGATCAGCGCTTCATCCGCCGTCAGCGGCACCACCAGCCAGCCGTCTTCCATCTCCGACAACCAGCGCGGCGGGGTCAGGTTACCGTAGGTCTTGGGCCTCATCCGGTACTCTTCGAGGTTGAACACCCAGCCTTCGGCCGCCAGAAAGCGGCACAAGGGATCGTCGGCCGACTCTTCGGCCGACGACTCCGGCATGTTGAGGCGGGCGCGCATGACGAAGCGGCCCTGCCCGTCATCGAGCCACAAGCCGCCGCCGGCACTCTCGACCAGATCGGCCAGCGCCCGGATGGTGGTCTGGCCGAGATCCTGGTGGTCGCCGCTGGCGGACAGCGCTCGGGTGAATTTCAGCCACTCGTTGCGGTAGTCATAGCGGTACGGGAACAGGTGCTTGTTGAGCCACACCCGCAAGCGCGCGCGCTGCGTACCGGACACCGCCACGACGCCCAGCAGCAGCAAGGCGGCGAAGAACAGCGTGACCTGCAGCGCCCGGCCCCAGTCGCCGCCGAAGTAGCGCACGTAGTAGCCGGCCGCCGCCACCAGCAGCAGATACAGGCCGGAGGCCGCCAGCGCGGTGGAGTGGAACACCATTTCCCGCGACACCGACAGACGGATCGCCCAGCCCGGCACCCGCGAGGCGGAAATGGCGATCAGCGGCAGCACCAGCGCATGGGCCAGCCCGCGGATGCTCCAGATGTCGCGGTCGATGGCGCCGAACAGGAAGGCGTCGGCATACAGGTAGAGATCGAACACCGCCGAGGCTGCCATGGCCAGGCAGAACGGCTTGAGCCCCCAGCGCGATTCGGCCGGCAGCAGGCGGTAGAGCTGCTCGACCAGCACCAGCGCATACACGGCGGCGACCAGATGCAGGAAGATGAGCGCCCGCTGAGGATCGACCGGCCAGGGCAGGTTGAGCACCGCCATCACCGCGGTCGCCAGGCGCAGGACCACCACCACCACGGCCACGCGTGCCGGCCAGCGGCGGTGGCTGCCGTCGATTTGTCCGATCAGCCCGACCACGAAGGCCAGCCATGCGGCATCGCGCACGACCGATAGCAGGATCGCCGCGACGCTGGCATAGGCCAGGCCGGAGATCATCGCCGCGCTGGCCACGCACCAGGCGGCGCTCGACCCGACCGCCAGCAGCAAGCGCCCGCCGGCTCCCCGGCCACGCCAGGCGGCGGCGAGATACACCCCGAAAAGCCCGAATGCCACGGCGGCCAGGGCATAACCCCAGACCGCCGCACTCGTCTGCTCAACCATCATGAGTCACCTTGGCCAGCGAGCCGGCCGGAAGCACAGGCAGGCCGCCTTATTGCGCGCCCTCGCCGGTGAGCACCACGCGAACGGTTTCGGCG
Organism: Denitromonas iodatirespirans; assembly: GCF_018524365.1. Taxonomy (GTDB): domain Bacteria; phylum Pseudomonadota; class Gammaproteobacteria; order Burkholderiales; family Rhodocyclaceae; genus Nitrogeniibacter; species Nitrogeniibacter iodatirespirans. The sequence goes on along the minus strand of NZ_JAEKFT010000015.1, from coordinate 24,363 downwards.
AGAACGAGAATGTCGAGCAGCAGGGTGTGGTTCTTGACGTAGTACAGATCGTACTGAAGCTTCTGCACCGCATCATCGACCGACGCCCCGTACTGGTAGCGCACCTGGGCCCAACCAGTGACGCCGGGTTTGACACAGTGGCGCACCGCGTAGAACGGGATCTCACCGGTGAGCTGGTCGACGAAGAAGGGGCGTTCGGGGCGGGGGCCGACCAGACTCATCTCCCCCATGAACACGTTGAACAGTTGCGGCAGCTCGTCGATGCGCAGCTTGCGGATGATGCGCCCGATGCGGGTGACGCGGTCATCGTTGGACTGGGCCCAGCGCGGCCGGCCGTCCTTCTCGGCGTCGGTCCTCATGCTGCGGAACTTGATCACCTTGAACTGGCGGCCGTTCTGGCCGACGCGCAGCTGGCGGTAGAACACCGGCCCGCCGTCCTCGATCAGAATCGCCAGCGCCGTCAGCAGCATCACCGGCAAGGCCAGCAACAGCAGCACCAGCGAGGCACCGAGGTCGAAGCAGCGCTTGACCAGGCTGCGCCAGAAGCCCTGGCGGAAACCGTCACCGAAAATCAGCCAGCTGGCCTTCAAGGTGTCGATACGCACCTGACCCCGCACACGCTCGTAGAAGGTGGACAAGTCATACACCTTGACGCCGCGCATCTTGCAGTCGAGCAGTTCGCGCAGCGGCAGCACGCCGCCGCGGCGCTCGCGCACCGCCACGATGACCTCGTTCACCCCGAGCTCATCGACCACATCCACCACCGCCCCGCGATTTCGCACGATCTGATCGGACGCCACGGCGGGCGCATCTTCGTCGCTGGTGGGCAGAAAGCCGACGAGTTGCAATCCGCGCGAGGCCGGGTCGCGCAGCACGCGCTCCACCGATTCCGCCTCGATGCCGGTACCCAGCACCAACACCCGGCGCGACATCAATGCCCCAAAACGCCCACGATTCGCCAATCCGCGCATCATCAAGATCAACCCCATCAAGAGGATCATCGACACTTCGACGGCCTCGGAAGCGAACTCCCCCCAGGGCAGCACGAGAAACACGCCGTAGGCTACCGGGATACTGACGACGACACCGACCAGCACCCGGGCGATCACGTCACGGAGCTGTCGCCCGGCCACCGGGCGGTAGAAGCCGGTGATCGTGTTGAGCACGATCATGGCAATGGCGAAGAACAACGCCGACGGCACGATCAAGCGCCAGTGCTCGAGACCGACGTTGGGCTGCAGCACGATCGCAACCACCACCCCCGCGAAGAGCACAACGACATCGAAGATGATCTGGTAGAGCGTGGTCGCGGGAAAATAGTGGCTGAATACTTTGAGCATGGTCTGTCCTCGCCGATCGAGCTGCACCCGCGCCGCGCGACGGGTGGAATCGATCCGATATGGACGGAACAATACCCGAGCCCTGCACAAGCGTGCGTGAATCAGATCACGCACGGCATTGTCATGCCCTGGAAGGCTTAGCCTAGCCGGCTTTGCCGACCAAAAATCCCCTTTAACAACAATCGATTATAAAAGTTCATGATCAGTGGCTCGTTCCGGAGGAACGCGTGATTTTGTTGTGCAGATTGTACTTGCCCACCGGGCGACGGGCCGGCAGCCGCTTGACCTCCTCGAGCGTGACGGCGTCATACACAATGAGCGCACCGTCGTCCTCCCACAGGCTGGCGATGGCGTAGCGGCCGTCTTGGGTGAATTCGATGTGGGCGAGTGTCTTGCCGGGCTCGGGCCGCAGCTTGGCCACCACCTCCAGCGTGTCCTTGTCGATCACCTGAAGGGTGTCGCGCGCGGTCGGGCTCATCATCGAGTCGGTCCAGGCGTACTTGCTTTGCTCGTGGCTGCGCATGAAGAAGCCCGGGCCGAGGGTCTTGATCTCCTTGACCACCGACCAGTCCTTCATATCGATCACGGTGATCTTGCCGTCCTCGAGATTGGGCGAGGCCATCACCGTGCGGCCGCGCCATTCCCAGGTGATGCCCGAGCCCAGGTGCGGCATGCCGCCGATGTCGAGATCGGCGATCTTCTTGCGCACGTCGAGATTGACCACCTGGCCCTTCTTGTCCGCCCGGGTGGCGCCGATCAGCTCGGAATAGTCCTGGGTAAAGAAGAAATCGTCGAGCACGTCGTCCAGCGGGGTGCGGCGCGGATTGAGGTAGCCGCGCAGGAAGGCGCCTTCCTTGTACTTGAAGTCGTGGATCAGGCCGACCGGGATGTCCTCGACCGCCGGGTCGTAGCTGATCTCCCACACCTCGGGCACGTCCTTGAGCGCCGCCACGAAGCTCTTGCGCGGCGCGGCGTCATACACGGCCGACACGCGCGACGAGGTCTTGCCCTCCTTGTCGGTCACGTCCATCACCTTGATCAGGTTCAGGTCGCTGTCGAGCAGCACCAGCGAATGCGGCAGGTAGTTGGCCACCGCCACCACCTTGCCGTCGGACGAGACTGCCAGATTGCGGGTGTTGATGCCGGCGCGCACCTCGGCCACCGGGGTCAGGTTCCAGATGTCGTACTTGGTGACCCAGCCATCTCGCGAGGCGAAATACACGAAGCGCCCCTCGGGGCTGAACTTTGGCCCGCCATGCAGCGCGAAGCGCGAGGGGAAGCGGTGGATGCGCTCGAGTTTGTCGCCGTCGAGGATGGACACATGATGGTCGCCCGCCTCGACCACGATGAACAGGTTCATCGGGTCGGCATCGAAGCTCGGCTTGGCCGGCAGCGTGGCCACGTCGGCATGCACGATGCGCGAAGCGGCGATGTGGGCGGCGTCCCACTGCGGCGGGGTGGCCGTGGGCTGGTAGATCCAGGCCACCAGTGCGTCGATCTGCGCGTCGTCGAGCGTGGCGCCGAAGGCCGGCATCTGGGTGGCGGCTCGACCATTGACCACGATGTCGCGCGCCGCCTTCTTGCGCAGGCGGGAGAGATTGTCGGGCAGCAACGCCGGGCCCATCGCGCCGAGGCGGTCGGCGCCGTGGCAGCTGGCGCAGTGCTGGGCGAACAAGGGGGTGGCGTCGGCCGGCGCGGCCGAGGCATGGCTGGCCACCAGCGTGATGGCGAGCAGGACGATGACGTGAATCAGTGTGGGCATGACGGGGCTCAGGCGCGACGGCGCTCGAAGGGGGTGACGGTCAGGCGCGGCCGGGCGGCATCGTCCGGCATCAGGCCGATCTCGGCGTCGTCCAGATAGCAGGCGGGGTCTTCTTCCCAGGCATCGCCGGTGAGCTGCTGCGCACGCACACGGGTGTTGCCGCCGCAGATGTCGACATGCACACAGGCGCCGCAGCGCCCCTTGACCTGCCGCGGCCGCGCCTTGAGGCCGGCCATCAAGGGGTCGGAGGTGTCGGCCCAGATCTCGGAAAACGGGCGCTGGCGCACGTTGCCGAGGGTGTGATGCCACCACATGGTGTCCGGATGCACATTGCCGAGGTTGTCGATGTTGGCCACGTTGACGCCACTGGCGTTGCCGCCCCATTGCACCAGCTTGGCGCGGATGTGCTCGGCCTGGTCGGGGAAGCGGCGCGCCACCCACTGGTAGAAGTAGACGCCGTCGGCATCGTTGTTGCCGGTGGTGAATTCGCGCACTCGGCCGGTTTTCAGGTCGTCCAGACAGGTCTCGAACAGCAGGTCCATGGCCCAGCGGGTGAGCTGGTGCTGGGCGTCGTCCTTGCGATTCTTGTTGCCGCGGCCGGCGTAGTTGAGATGCGAGAAGTAGAAGCGGTCGATGCCCTCGTCAGCCACCAGTCGCAGCAGCGCGGGCAGGTCGGCGGCGTTGTCCTGGGTCATGGTGAAGCGCACGCCGACCTTGAGGCCGCGGTCACGGCACAGGCGGATGCCATCGAGCGAGGCCTCGAAAGCGCCCTTCATGCGGCGGAACTCGTCATGCGTGTCGCGGATGCCGTCGAGGCTGACGCCCACGTAGTCGTAGTCGATCTCGGCGATGCGGTCGATGTTCTCCGGCGTGATCAGCGTGCCGTTCGACGACAGCGCGGTGTAAAAGCCCATCGCCTTGGCGCGGCGCGAGATGTCGAAGATGTCGGGCCGCAGCAGCGGCTCGCCGCCCGACAGGATCAGCACCGGCACGCGGAAACCCTTGAGATCGTCCATCACGCCGAACACCTCGTCGGTGCCCAGCTCGCCCGGGAAGTGGGTGTCGGCCGAAATCGAGTAGCAGTGCTTGCAGGTCAGGTTGCAGCGCCGGATCAGGTTCCAGATCACCACCGGGCCGGGCAGATCGCGGCGCGGCCCCACCGGGGTGGGGTGCTCAAGTTCATGCATGTATTGCGACAGACGGAACATCGGGACGACTCCAGATTCGGGCTTCGGCCATTCTTGCCCGCCCCCCGTCCCCCCGCGTTGATTGCGGTCAACCACATGGCCAGAAGCCGCCATCGGTGCTAACGTGCGACCACGACAACGAGAAAAATTCTCAACACGGATTTCCGCCCCTCAACATGGACCCACGGCGCCTGTCGCCCATCGACCACATCGATCGCAGCCTGCTCGACGCCTTCGTCCAGAGCGCCCTGCCCGATCTGCTCATCCCCCTGCAGCGCGTCCTCGTCAAACGGCTACCGGCGCCGTCCCGGCTGGCCGTGATCTGGCTCGACGAAGCCGGTACCGGCATCCTCACCTGCATCGATTCACACGGCCGACACAAAACGCCCGGCGAGCACGACACCGTGCATGTCGACGACAGCCCGACGCTGCGCCAATGCCTCGGCAAGCGGCGCCTGGTGCGCAGCCCGTCGATGCGCGACCCGCTGGTGCGCTGGGTGGCCGAAGACAGCAGCGAAGCGCTGCTGTGCCTGCCGCTGGTGCGCGGCGACGAATGCCTCGGCGCACTGATGCTCCTGCAGCAAGCCGGCGCGCCCCTGCCCGGCGGACGGCTGACCGAGCTGGTGGACTGGGCGCCACTGATGGCCGAGCTGCTGGTGCACGAGATCGACGCCATCCACGGCCTGTTCGGCGCAGTGCGCTTCGCGCGCGATTTCACCCTCATGCGCGACACCGAAACCGGCCAGCACCAGTTGCGCATCGGTGGCTACGCCGGCCTGCTGGCGCGGGTGATGGGCCAGGCGCACGGCATGAACGACAGCTTCGCGCAGGAGATCGCGCTCTACGCGCCGCTGCACGACATCGGCAAGATCGGCATTCCCGACGAGATCCTGCTCAAGCCGGGCAAGTTCGACGAGGCGGAGCGCGAGCGGATGAAGGCGCATGTGACCAACGGCGCCGCCCTGATCGACCGCCTGGTGCAGGATTTCCGGCTGGAGGACAACCCGCGGGTCGGCCTGCTGCGGGCGGTCGTCGCCTGGCATCACGAGTATGTCGACGGCAGCGGCTACCCCGAGGGGCGCAGCGGCGACGACATCCCGCTCGAGACGCGGATCATCACCATCACCGACATCTTCGATGCGCTCACCAATGTGCGCGCCTACAAGCAGCGCTGGTCGCTCGACGACGCCTTCGACCTGCTCAAGTCGATGGCCGGCAAGCAGCTCGACCGCGAGGCCGTCCACGCCTTCATCAGCGAGCGCAAGCAGATCACCGCCATGTGGCAGCACTACGCCGCCAACGGGGTGTAAGACGGTTACTCAGAAGTTGTGGGGCGAGCGCCCAGGATGCCGGGCGCCGTCGAGGGCGCGGCTCAACCGACCAGCCGCAGGCCGGTCTTCTTCAGGATCTTCGAACTGAACAACACGTCGCGGGCGCGCACCGCGTCGCCCAGCACCTCGGCGATGTGCGCCGCCTGTGCCAGCACTTCGTCGCGATCATGGCCATGGACCATGGCGAAGAGGTTGTAGGGCCAGTCGGGCAGGTGGCGCGGACGCTGGTAGCAGTGCGTGACGCAGGGCATCTGCCCCACCGCCTCGCCGAGCGCGTCGATGCGATCGTCGTCCACATCCCACACCGTCATGCCGTTGGCCACATAGCCCAGCGCGTAGTGGTTGGGCACCGCGCCGATGCGGCGGATCACCCCGCAGTCGAGCAGGCGGGCGAGGCGCGCCTGCACCTCGGCCGGCGGCATGTCAAGCATCTCCCCCAGCAAGTGGTAGGGCTGCGAGACCAGCGGCAGCCCGCCCTGGGTGGCGACGATCAGGGCGCGATCGCGCGAATCGATTCCATCCATGTCAGGCCTTGAGCTTCATTTCGACGAAGTATTCCTTCAGCTTCGGGAAGGGGTAGACCGGCAGCCCCGTCTCCGCCTCGATGCGCGCCACCGCGGCATCGATGCCGCCCGGCGTTTCGGTGGCCAGCACGAACCACATGTTGAAGGCGTGCTCGCGCCGATAGTTGTGCGCCACCTCGGGCAAGGCGTTGACCTGTGTGTTGACCACCTCGAAGCGATCCTCCGGCACCGCCATCGCCGCCAGCACGAAGCGCCCACCCATGCGCTCGACCTGGAACATCGGGCCGAAGCGGGTCAGCACGCGCTTGTCGAGCATCGAGCGCAAGCGCGTGAGCAGCGCCGTCTCGGAGATGCCCAGTGTCTCGGCCACCTCGGCATACGGCCGGTCGCTCAGCGGAAAACCGCCCTGCAGGGCGTTGATGATGCGCCGGTCGAGGTCGGAGAGCGCGACCGGCGCCTGGCGTTCAGTCATGACGGGCGCTCCGCCACGTAGCGCGCGCCGCACTGTTTGAAGCGGCGGGTGGAAAAGAGCACCTCGGACGGGTAGTCCGCCAGGCCGCATTGCGCCACGATGCGCGCCAGCTGCGCGCGCACCGCCGCCTGGTCATGGCCATGGATCATGCAATACAGGCTGTAGGGCCACCCATCGGCCCGCGCGCGGCGATAGCACAGATTCACGCCATCGGCCGCCGCCAGACGCTCGCCGACGGCATCGACCAGCGCATCCGGCACATCCCACACACACATGGCGTTGGCGCGGTAGCCCAGTTCATGGTGGCGCACCACCACCCCGAAGCGCTTGACGATGCCGCGAGCGAGCCAGTCGCGCACAGTATCGAGCACCACGGCCTCGCTCACGCCGGCGCGCTTGCCGATGCCGGCAAACGGCCGGCCGATCAATGGCAGGCCGGCTTGCAGCGCCCCCATCACCGCCACCTCGGACGCGGACAACACCTCGGGCTCCACCGGCCCGTAGCTGACGTTCGACGCGGTCCGGCCCTTGCCGGCCAGATCGAAGCCCAGATCGATGTGGTACTCCACGCGCAGCGGCAAGGCGATCACCGGACAGCCCGTCTCGCGCCGGATCTCGCGCAGCACCCGCGCCAGCGCCACCGCATCCGGCGCAGCCACGACGAACCACAGGTTCCAATCGTGCTCGCGCGCATAGTTGTGATTGATCTCGGGGTGGGCGCTGACGACCGCGGCGATCTCGTCCAGATGATCGGGCGGCGCCTTCAGCGCGGCCAGGGTGCTGGCGCCCACCCGGCGCGGCGAAAACACCGGCCCGACACGGCTCACCGTGCCGCCGTCGCGCAGTGCCGCCAGGCGCGACAGCACATCGGATTCGGTGATCCCGAGTTCGCCGGCGATGCGCGCGAAGGGGCGCGTCACCAGCGGAAAGTCTCGCTGGAAATCGTTGAGCAGCCGAAAGTCCGCGTCGTCAGCGAACACGGGTTGCGGCGTGGTCTTGGGCAGACAGGCGTCGAGCAGCATGGTCATCCCTCAAAAGCCGATGCGCCCGGCGCGGTGGCTGAAAAAGATGCCCGACGGCGCCGTGGCCGGCAGCGTCTGGCGCACCGCGAAGCTGTCGGTGTCATAGACCGTGACCCGGTTGTCGTCGCGCGAGGACACCCACACCTCGTCGCCGCGCGGCGTGAATTCCATGTGCAGCACCGCCTTGCCCGGCGCCAGGGTCTTGACCACCTGGCGTGTCGGGGTGTCGATGACCTGCACCCAGCCGTTGTCGGGGAAGGCGAAATTCACCCACACCTGGCGCCCGTCCGGCCGCGCCATGACGAACACCGGCTGCCCCTTGACCGGCACCCGGGCCGCCTCGGTCCAGGTCCGCGTATCGACCACCAGCACCTCATGGCGACCGACCGCCGGCAGGAAGGCGAAACCGCCGGCCATGGCCCAGCCACGCAAATGCGGCATCTTGTAGACCGGCAGCTTCTCCTCGCCGCGGCCATAGCCGTCGAGAATCTTGCGCACCCCTTTTTCGGGATGCCACAGATCGAGCAGCGCGATGCCGTCCTCGCCGAACAGGCCGGCCATGAAGTAGCGCCCGTCCGGCGTCACCAGCCCATCGTAGGGCTGCTTGCCGGCGGGGAAGCGCTCGGTTTTGGGATGTTTGGGATCGCTGAAATCGGTCACCCAGATCTCGCCCGCCTCGAACAAGGCGTAGGCAAACTTCTGCCCCGGCACGTCGGCCAGGCCGACCACCTTCGAGAACTGGCCCAGCGCATACTCGGCCGGCACTTCGGAGACCAGTTCCAGCGTTTCGGCGTCGAAGGCCTTGATGCCGCCCGGCTGGTAGTTCTGCGCCACCACCAGGCGGCCGTCCTGCGACACCGAGCCGCCGATCGAGTTGCCCGCCTGGATCACCCGCTTGACGATGCGCTGCGTCAGCAGATCCACCTTGGTCAGCCCACCGTCGCGGCCGAACACGAAGGCATAGCGCGCATCGCGCGAATAGGTGACGTGCGCATGCGACAGGTCGCCCAGGCCGGGCACCGCGCCGAGGCTCGTGCGGCCGCTGTGTTCGACCACCTGCACCGAGCCGGTAGCCCGTTCGATCACCACGCCCAGGTCGCCGGTGCCGCGCAGCGCCGGTCCGTTCGCACAACCGCTCAGCGCGCCGGCCAGCAGCAGCCCTGCGATCCGACAACGCATCCAGCCCTTCATTGCGACGACTCCTTCTGTTGCGCCACCGGGGGGAAGCCCTGTTTGAGGCGGCGGACGATCCATTCGGCTTCGGCCTCGGTCATGAACGGCGACCAGCCCGGCATGGCGGTGCCCGGGCGCCCCATCATCACGGTGGCGACCAGCGACTCGACGGGCTTGTCATGCAGATCCTCGGGCAGCAGCGCCGGGCCCAGCCCGCCGCGGAAGGTCAGGCCGTGGCAGGAGCCGCAGTCCTGGCGCACCATGTTGACCAGCTCATGCTGGCGCGGGCTCAGCGATTCGGCCTGCGCCGTCGCAGCCACCACGGCCACGCCCAGCAGCACCAGCACATGCACCCAGAGCGATCGATCGTGCCGCATTCCTGCCTCCACCCCTGTCATGTCCGCCACCTTAGGCCATGCGCCTGCCAGCGCCCTTGACGGTCGTCAAAGGCCCTTCCCGCGATCGGGTCATTGCCCGGAGCGGCCGATGAAAAAGGGCGCCCGCAGGCGCCCTCGAAGCCGATGGGATCGGGCTTACTGTTTGGCGGCGACGATGTCGGCCTTGGCATCGATACCCAGGGTGTAGCCCATGGACACCTGGTGGAAGCGGCCCGTGGCGAAATCGTCATGGACGGCAAAGCCGAAGTTGTAGGTCTTGCCGGCTGCCAGTGCGATGTCGCCCTGCCCGCCACCGGCCAGCTTGCGGGTGAAGGTGACGGTCCAGGTGTCGCCGTTTTTCTTGCCCTCGGCCTTGACCAGCCCTTTGCCGCCTTCCATCACACGCTTGTCGGCCACGTAGCCGTCATGCATGTCGCCCTTGCCGCTGCGCCATTGCATCAGGTCGTAGTACTGGCCGCTGGCCAGGTCGCCGCCCTTGACGTACTTGGTCTTCTTGTCGTCGGCGCCGGGCATGGTGCGCGCGTCGCCGTGACAGGTTTCCCAGCAGCCCGACTGATCGGCGCGCTCGACCTTGTTGGCTTCGAGCATGAAGGCCACCTTCACCTGATTGTCGGCATCCATCTTCGCCGCGCCCGAGGCCTTCGGCTCTTTCCAGCTGAAGCGCAGATAGAGGTTCTCGCCATCATGCGCGGCCTGCACGCTGACCGGGATCGATGGCGCCTTGCCGGCGATCGGGGTCGGCTCGATCTTGCTGCCGCTGGCCATCTTCTTGCCCATGTCGGCCAGCTCTTCCTCGTGGCAGCCGACACAGGTCTCGCCCTTCTTCAGCAGGCGGGCACCGCCGTGGTCGCTGCCCTTGGTGATCCACTCGATGGGCGACACGCCCGGGTAGAACACAGTGATTTTCTTGGCGGCGACCTTGCTCCAGTCGGCCGGTTCGGCGGCACTCGCGGCGCCGGCCCCAAAGGCCAGCATGGCACCCAGTGCAATTGCGGAAATCTTCATGCTCATCTCTTGCCCCCTGTAGGTCTTGGCTTGCGTTGTTACGATTCGGCCTGCGGCCGGTGAATCAACCTTCATCCTCTTCGGTCATGCCCTCGGGTTTGTTGTGCGCAATCCCCTTGTGGCAGTCGATGCAGGTCATGTTGTCTTCGATGGCGAACTTGTGATTCTTCTCGGCGCGCTTCTTCTGCGCTTCCGGGTCCATGCCCTCGAAGCTGTGGCAGTTGCGGCACTCGCGCGAATCCGAGGCTTTCATGCGTGCCCACTCGTTGCGCGCCAGACGCAGCCGGTTCTCTTCGAACTTTTCCTTGGTGTCGATGGTGCCCATCAGCTTGCCCCATACTTCCTTGGAGGCCTGGATCTTGCGCATCATCTTGTGCGTCCAGTCCTTCGGCACGTGGCAATCCGAGCACACGGCGCGCACGCCGGTACGGTTCGAATAGTGGATGGTCTGCTTGTATTCCTGATACACGTTGTCCTTCATCTCGTGGCACGAGATACAGAACTCCAGCGTGTTGGTCGCTTCCATGCCGGTGTTGAAGCCGCCCCAGAAAAGGATGCCCGACACAAAGCCGACGGCGAGCAGCGTCAGGAGGGAATACTTGGCGCTCGGACGGCGCAAGCTCGCCAGAAAGCCCTTTTTCCGGTCCGCGTTCTCGTTGGATTGGTCCGTCATTTTTCGTCCTTCTCTGTCTTGCCCGAAACGGCAAACATGGCTATCTCAATCGGTGGTGAGCCGGGGGCCGAAGCCCCCGGGTCCTGCGTCTACCGGATGTGGCTCAGTAGATGTCGTGCTGCGTGTTGTACAGGTTGAACTTGCCCGTCGGGGTGATCATCTTCGGATCGGTGATCACCTTCTTGAGCTTCAGCGTCGCGTCGTCGTACACCACGATCGCGGACTGGTCGGTCTTGCCGCCCCACAGCGAGATCCACACTTCAGAGCCGTCAGCCGAGTATTCCGGATGCACGGCACGACGGATCGCCTTGGTTTCCGGCAGGCCCGAGTCCTTGGCCACGTTCAGGATCGTCGGCGCCTTGGAGAGGTCGACGATGCTATACACGGCCACCGATTCGGCCAGCGACTTCTCCGGGTTCTGCGGCGCGTCGGCCCACAGGTGCTTGGACTTCGGATGGGTCTTGACGAACAGGTTGCCGGCACCGACGTGCTTGATTTCCTGAACGACTTTCCAGGCGTTGTCCTTGTGCTTCTCCGGATCGGTACCGATCAGGGTGATCACGTCGGCGCCCAGGTGACCGGTGGTCCACACCGGGCCATAGGTCGGATGCACGAAGTTGGCGCCACGGCCCGGGTGCGGGATCTTGGCGGTATCGACCAGCGCGGCCAGCTTGCGCTCGACGGTATCGACCACGGCCACCTTGTTGGAGGCGTTGGCCGCCACCAGGAAGTAGCGCTGGGTGGAATCCCAGCCGCCGTCATGCAGGAACTTGGCAGACTCGAAGGTGGTTTCCTTCAGGTTCTTCAGGTCGGAGTAGTCGACCAGCTTGATCTGGCCGGTTTCCTTGATGTTGATGACCCATTCCGGCTTGGTCTGCGAAGCCACGATGGAGGCCACGCGCGGCTCGGGGTGGTACTCGCCATCGACGGTCATGCCGCGGGTGCTGACGATCTTGAGCGGCTCGAGCGTCGCGCCGTCCATGATCGAGTACTGCGGCGGCCAGTAACCGCCGGCCACGGCGTACTTGTCCTCGAAGCCCTTGAACTTGGAGGTATCGACCGAGCGAGCGTCGAAGGCCACCTTGACTTCGGCCACCACGGCGGGCTTCTCGAGCCACAGGTCGATCAGGCTCAGACGGCCGTCACGGCCGATCACGTACACATAGCGGCCCGAGGCCGAGATACGCGAGATGTGCACCGCGTAGCCGGTCTTGACGATGCTGACGATCTCCTTGGTGTCGCCATCGATCAGCGCCACTTCGCCGGTGTCGCGCAGGGTGACCGAGAAGATGTTCTTCAGGTTGATCTTGTTCATCTGCTTGGTCGGACGCTTGTCGACCGGCGTGATGAGCTTCCAGGTGGCCTTCATGTCGGCCATCGAGAATTCGGGCGGGACATCCGGCACGTTCTGGATGTAGCGGGCCATCAGGTTGATTTCATCCTTGGACAGGATGTCGTCGAAGTTCACCATGCCGCCTTCGGTGCCGTAGGCGATGATCTTCTCCAGACGGCTTTGGCCCAGCTTCAGCGTGCCGCCTTCGAGCTTGGTGCCGTCCTTGAGGGTTTTCTCCCAGTGCGGCTCAAGGTTCTTGCCGGTCGCGCCCTTGCGCAGAACACCGTGACAGCCAGCGCAACGTTCGAAGTAGATTTTCTTGGCGGTTGCCTTTTCGGCATCCGTCATGCTTGGTGCATCAGCCGCAAACACGCTACTGATCGCCAGCGGCATCGCCGCCAGTGCCAGCGCGCTCGCCAGCCAGGTTCCACGGGTCTTCATGCTCGGTCTCCCTTCTAAGAAAACGCAGTTGCGGGTCATTCCGCTGGACACGAAGGTTGAACCTCGCGACAGGCCCCGTCTTTGACTCCAATCAATCTTGATCCGATAGAAGGGTTGTTACAGTCATACCCCATCGAACCTGAGGATGACGACCATGGCCGGCAGCAACAGCAGTCTGATATACGACGATGGATTGAAAGGTCCGGCCCTGCCTTCGCTGCTCCGACGCATCGTCGAGCGGCTCGAAGCGCGCGGCGTCGCCGGCCGGCCGATCCCGACACGCCACAACAACACCGGGCGACCCGACGGCCAGGCCTCGGGCGACGGGCGCGGCATCGACGGGCGTGTCAGCCTGGTCGGTGCCGGTCCCGGCGACCCGGAGCTGCTCACCCTGCGCGCCGCCCGGCTCATCGCCGCGGCCGACGCCGTGGTGTACGACCACCTGGTCGGCGAACACATCCTGACGCTCATCCGCGATGACGCCGAGCGCATCTACGTGGGCAAGGAAGCGGGCAACCACACCCTGCCGCAGGGCGAGATCAACACCTTGCTGGTGCGCCTGGCGCAGGCCGGCAAGCATGTGGTGCGGCTCAAGGGGGGCGACCCGTTCATCTTCGGACGCGGCGGGGAGGAAATCGAAGAGCTGGTGCAGTCGGGCGTGCGTTTCGAAGTGGTGCCGGGCGTCACCGCGGCCTCGGGCGTATCGGCCTATGCCGGCATTCCGCTCACGCACCGCGACTATGCCCAGTCCTGTACCTTCGCCACCGGCCATCTGCAGGACGGCACCGCCGACCTGGACTGGGCCGCGCTGGCGCGACCGCACCAGACGGTGGTGATCTACATGGGGATCGGCGCACTGCCGCAGATCTCGCGCCAGCTCATCGCCCATGGCGTGCCGGCCGACACCCCAGCCGCCGCGGTGCAAAACGGCACCACCGACCGCCAGCGCACCGTGGTCGCCACGCTCGGCACCTTGGCCGACGCCCTGGCCGACGCCGGGCTACGCCCGCCCGCGCTGCTGATCGTCGGCCAGGTGGTCAAGCTCCACAGCCGGCTCGACTGGTACCAGAAGGCGCTCGACACGGCCGACGCGTAGAGCGGGGTTCAAGCCGCCATCGGTGTCGGCATGGATTTGGGCGGGTCGAAACCCGCCCTAGGACAGCGCCTCGGCCAGATCGGCGGCGACCTGCGCCACCGCCTCGTTGGCCTGCGGGAAGAAGCCGCCCAGCGTGAAGAAGCCGTGCACCATGCCCGCGTAGGCGTGGTGGCGTACCGTCACGCCCTCGCGCTCGGCGCGCTCGGCAAAAGCCAGGCAATCGTCGGTGAGCGGATCGCAGCCGGCGGTCACCAGCGTCATCGGCGGCAGACCGGTCAGCGTCTCGGCACGCATCGGCGAGGCACGCCAGTCCTCGCCCTCGCCATGGGGCAGATAGCGTTCGAAGAACCAGCGCAGGCTCTCGCGATCGAGGAAATAACCCTCGCCATAGGTCTCGCGGCTGGGCCGGGTGCTGTGGATCTCGGTGCACGGATAGATCGCCGCCAGATAGCGCAGCGGCGGCAGGCCGGCACGACCCCGCCAGGCCAGCGCCGCAGCCAGCGACAGGTTGCCGCCAGCGCTGTCGCCGCCGAGGGCGACGCGTTCGGGGTCGATCTCCAGCAGATCCGCCTGCTCGATGGCCCACTCGGGCGCCCACAACGCATCGTCGAAGGCCGCGGGAAAGGGATGCTCGGGCGCCAGCCGGTACTCGACCGACAGCACCGCACAGCCCGCGCCGTTGGCCAGTTCGCGGCACACCACGTCATACGAAGGCACGTCGCCCACGCACCAGCCACCGCCGTGATAGAAAACGAGCAGCGGCAGGATCTGGCCGGACGCGGCCTGCAGCGGGCGATAGAGCCGGGCCATCAGCACCGAGCCGTCGCCGCGCGGGATCGGCACCTCGGTCACCGAGGCAACCGGCGGCGCATCGGGGCGGAAGGCGAACAGCAGTTTTTCGGAGGCATGACGCGCCTGCGTCACGTTCAGTTCGTGGAAGCGCGGCGCCCCCACGCGATAGACCATGTCGAGCAATGCCCGGGCCTTGGGGTCGAGCGCCATGCAGGAAGTCTCCGCAGGATTCCGCCGGAGGGCCGTACCGCTGCACTTGGCAAGCCCGTCGCGTGACGGATAAGATTCGGGGCTTTTCGCCCGCGATGTGAAGCGCTGGTGCCGGGAGGGGGACTCGAACCCCCACACCTTGCGGCGGCGGATTTTGAATCCGCTGCGTCTACCGATTCCGCCATCCCGGCTGGCTAGCCGCGCATTATCGCCAAAACCGGATCCCGCATCAAGCACATGACCCTCACGCTCGACGATTTCGACTACACCCTGCCCGAGGCTCTGATCGCCCAGGCGCCGCTGGCCGAGCGCAGCGCCAGCCGCCTGCTGGTGGTGGGCAATGCGCTGAGCGACCGCCACATCACCGACCTGCCCGAACTGCTCGGCGCCGACGACCTGCTGGTGTTCAACGACACCCGCGTCATCCATGCCCGCCTGTTCGGCCAGAAGGCCACCGGCGGGCAGATCGAGGTGCTGATCGAACGGCCGATCGGCGATCACGAAGCCATTGCCCAGGTGCGCGCCAGCAAGTCGCCCAAGGCGGGCAGCACGCTGCGCCTGGCCGATGCCTTCGAGGTCGAGGTGCTGGGCCGGGTGGGCGATTTCTTTCATCTGCGTTTCCCTGCCGACGCCACGGTGATCGACTACACCGAGCGCTACGGCGCCCTGCCCCTGCCGCCCTACATCACCCGCGCCGCCGGCGAAGCCGACGAGGCGCGCTACCAGACGGTGTTCGCACGCCACCCCGGCTCGGTCGCCGCGCCGACCGCCGGCCTGCATTTCGACGACGCCCTGCTCGCGCGCATTCGCGACAAAGGCGTGCGCACCGCGGCGGTCACCCTGCATGTGGGTGCCGGCACCTATCAGCCGGTGCGGGTGAAGAACCTGGCCGAGCACCAGATGCATCGCGAGCAATACATCGTGCCGACCGAAACCGTGGCCGCCATCGCGGCCACCCGCGCCCGCGGCGGCCGCGTGGTGGCGGTAGGCACCACCAGCCTGCGCGCCCTCGAATCGGCCGCGCAATCGGGCATCTTGCAGGCCGGCAGCGGCGAGACCGAGCTATTCATCATGCCGGGCTACCGCTTTCATGTGGTCGATGCGCTGGTCACCAATTTCCATCTGCCCAAGTCGACGCTGCTGATGCTGGTCTCGGCGCTGGCCGGCATGGACACCATCCGCGCCGCCTACGCCCATGCGGTGGCGGCACGCTACCGTTTCTTCAGCTATGGCGACGCCATGTTTCTCTCCCGGAGGCCGTCATGAGCCTGAGTTTCGACCTGCTGGCCACCGACGGCGCCGCGCGCCGCGGCCGCCTCACCCTCAACCATGGCGTGGTGGAGACGCCGGTGTTCATGCCGGTGGGCACCTATGGCACGGTCAAGGCCATGACGCCGCAGGCGCTCGACGAGATCGGCGCGCAGATCTGCCTGGGCAACACCTTCCACTTGTGGCTGCGCCCGGGGCTGGAGGTGCTCGACACCTTCGGCGGCCTGCACGACTTCATGGGCTGGCACAAACCCATCCTCACCGATTCGGGCGGCTTCCAGGTGTTCAGCCTGGGGGCCCTGCGCAAGATCACCGAAGAGGGCGTCAAGTTCGCCTCGCCCATCGACGGCAGCAAGCTGTTCCTCACGCCGGAAGAGTCGATGCGCATCCAGCGCGCGCTCAATTCCGACATCGTGATGATCTTCGACGAGTGCACGCCCTACCCCGCCACGCTGGATGAAGCGGCCAAGTCGATGCAGCTGTCGCTGCGCTGGGCGAAACGCTCGCGCGATGCCTTCGACGCGCAAGAGAACCCCAACGCGCTGTTCGGCATCGTGCAGGGCGGCATGCATGAAACCCTGCGCGACGACTCGCTGGCCGGCTTGATGGACATCGGCTTCCATGGCTTTGCCATCGGCGGCCTGTCGGTCGGCGAGCCCAAGGAAGACATGCAGCGCATCCTCGCCCATACCGCCCCGCGCCTGCCGCAGGACAAGCCGCGCTACCTGATGGGCGTGGGCACGCCGGAAGATCTGGTCGAGTCCGTCGCCGCCGGCATCGACATGTTCGACTGCGTGATGCCCACGCGCAATGCGCGCAACGGCTGGCTGTTCACCCGCTTCGGCGACCTCAAGATCAAGAACGCCAAGCACCGCAACGACACCCGCCCGCTCGACCCGACCTGCGAGTGCTACACCTGCCAGAACTTCTCGCGCGCCTACCTGCACCACCTGCACCGCACCGGCGAGATTCTCGGCGCCATGCTCAACACCACCCACAACCTGCATTACTACCAGGCACTGATGGCGCAGATGCGCAAGGCGCTCGAGGCCGGCAGCTTCGCCGACTTCGTGCGCCGCTTCCACATTGAACGCAGCCGCGGCGCCGAGGTGTGAGTCGGCGGCAACTGCTATACTTGCCGCCTTTTCATTGAAACGTGATCGGAGCCCAACGTGCTGATTTCCAACGCCTACGCTCAAGCTGCCGGTGCAGCGGACCCCACTGGCGGTTTCATGGGCCTGTTGCCCCTGCTGCTGATGTTCGCGGTGCTGTACTTCGTGATGATCCGCCCGCAGATGAAGCGCGCCAAGGAACACAAATCCATGGTCGAGGCCCTCGCCAAGGGCGATGAAGTGATCTTCGCCGGCGTGGTCGGCAAGGTCACCAGCGTGGGCGACACCTACTGCGAGGTCGAGGTCGCCGAAAATGTGAACCTCAAGATCCAGAAGCTCGCGGTGGCCAACGTGCTGCCCAAGGGCACGATCAAAAGCATCTAAGTCTTCACCTCGTACGGGCGGCCTGGCCGCCCGCTCCGTTTCTGATCCACGCCACACCAGGCGCCCTCGCCCATGAACCGTTACCCCCTCTGGAAAAACCTGTTGATCGGCCTCGTGCTGATCTTCGGTTTCATCTACACCCTGCCCAACTTTTATGGCGAAGTCCCGGCCGTCCAGGTCTCCAGCGGCAAAGCCACGCTGAAGCTCGACGCAGCCCAGATGGAAGCGCGCGTGGCCGAGATCCTGGATACGGCCAAGCTGCCGCACACCGGCATCTTCTCCGACGCCAACAGCGTGCGCGCCCGCTTCGCGACCACGGACCTGCAGCTGCAGGGCAAGGACGCCATCGAACGCGCCCTCAACCCGGACGCCCGCGATCCGAGCTATGTGGTGGCGCTCAACCTGCTCTCGGCCTCGCCGAGCTGGCTGACCTCGATCGGCGCCCTGCCCATGTACCTCGGCCTCGACCTGCGTGGCGGGGTGCACTTCCTGCTCGAAGTGGACATGGACGGCGCCCTGACCAAGCGCATGGACGCCACCGCCGGCGACCTGCGCACCCTGATGCGCGACAAGGACGTGCGCCACTCCGGCATCCGCCGCGACGGCAACGCGGTCGAGATCCGCTTCCGCGACGCCACCGTGCGTGAGGCCGGCCGCCAGGCCATCCTCGGCAGCACCACCGACCTGCAACTGGTCGATCGCGACGACGGCGACCAGGCCCTGCTGATCGCCACGCTCACCCCGCCGGCCGCCAAGACGCTGCAGGAGTTCGCGCTCAAGCAGAACATCACCACCTTGCACAACCGGATCAACGAACTCGGCGTGGCCGAGCCGGTGATCCAACAGCAGGGCGCCAACCGCATCGTGGTGCAGCTACCCGGCGTGCAGGACGTGGCCAAGGCCAAGGACATCCTCGGCCGCACCGCCACCCTCGAAGTGCGCATGGTCGACGACACCCCGGGCCGCCTCGAAGAGGCGCTGGCCGGCCGTGTGCCCTTCGGCACCGAGCTGTACACCGAGCGCGGCAGCCAGCCGCTGCTAGTCAAGAAGCAGGTGGTGTTGACCGGCGACCGGCTCACCGATGCCCAGCCGGGCTTCGACGGCCAGACCCACGAGCCGGCCGTCCACCTCACCCTCGATGCCGCGGGGGCCCGCATCTTCCGCGACATCACGCGCGAGAACGTGGGCAAGCGCATGGCCATCCTGCTGGTCGAAAAGGGCAAGGGCGAAGTCATCACCGCACCGGTGATCCGTACCGAAATCGCCGGCGGCCGCGTACAGATCTCGGGCCGTATGACCACCACCGAAGCCGCCGACGTCGCCCTGCTGCTGCGTGCGGGCTCGCTGGCCGCGCCGATGGAGATCATCGAAGAGCGCACCGTCGGCCCCAGCCTGGGCGCCGAGAACATCGAGAAGGGCTTCAACTCCACGCTGTGGGGATTCGTCGCCATCGCAGTGTTCATGATCGCCTACTACACGCTGTTCGGTCTGGTGTCGGTGGTCGCCCTGTCGGCCAACCTGCTGCTGCTCGTCGCGCTGCTGTCACTGCTGCAAGCCACCCTCACCCTGCCCGGCATCGCAGCCATCGCGCTCACCCTCGGCATGGCCATCGACGCCAACGTGCTGATCAACGAGCGCATCCGCGAAGAGCTGCGCAACGGCTCCTCGCCGCAGGCGGCCATCACCGCCGGCTACGACCGCGCCTTCGACACGATTCTGGACTCCAACGTCACCACCCTGATCGCGGGTATCGCACTGCTGGTGTTCGGCTCCGGGCCGGTGCGCGGCTTCGCGGTGGTGCACTGCCTGGGCATCATGACCTCGATGTTCAGCGCCATCCTGGTCTCGCGCGCGCTGGTCAACCTGATCTACGGCCGCCGCCGCAAAGTCGCCGCCCTGTCCATCGGACAGGTGTGGAAGCCGTCTGAGCGGTGATTGGGTGATGGGTCATGTGTGATTGGAGGAAATCCCAGTGCCAAATGAGCGACCGCATCGCCGCCTCGTTGCTTGGCAGGAAAGCATGAAATTGGCACAGCTGACCTACGCGCTGACCGCCGGCTTTCCCGCCGACGAGCGTTTTGCACTGTGCGCCCAGATGAAACGGGCCGCGGTTTCCATCCCGTCGAATATCGCAGAAGGGGCCGCTCGCGGCAGCAAAAAGGAGTTTGCCCACTTTCTGACGGTCTCGCGCGGCTCTCTGAGCGAACTCGACACCCAGATCACCCTCGCCCGCGATCTTGGATTTACGGCAGATACCCAAGCCATTGAAGATCAGGTCGACCGGGTCTTTCGCCTCATCAACGGGCTCGTGTCCAGCGTTCGCGCCGGGCACGAGACCAATCCCCAATAACCCATTACGAGTCACTGAACAATGGAATTCTTCCGCATCAAGAACGACATCCCGTTCATGAAGCACGCGCTGGTGTTCAACATCATCTCGTTGGTCACCTTCGTGCTGGCGGTGCTGTTTCTGCTCACCCGCGGGCTCAACCTCAGCGTCGAGTTCACCGGCGGCACGCTGGTGGAGCTGAACTACGCCGAAGCGCCGCAGGTGCAACTGATCCGCGACGCGCTCGGCGAAGGCGGCTACCCCGATGCCCAGGTGCAGAACTTCGGCAGCGCCCGCGACATCCTCATCCGCCTACCCAACCGCGACGGCCTGGACAGCAACCGGGTCTCCGCTCAGGTGACCGAGATGCTGGCCAAGATCGACGGCCCGAAAGGCGAGCTGCGCCGGGTCGAGTTCGTCGGCCCGCAGGTGGGTAAGGAGCTGGCGGCCGACGGCGGCATGGCACTGCTGCTGGTGGTGATTGGCATCATGATCTATTTGGCGCTGCGCTTCGAATGGCGCTTTGCCATCTCGGCGATCATCGCCAACCTGCATGACGTGATCATCATCCTCGGCTTCTTCGCCTTCTTCCAGTGGGAATTCTCGCTGGCCGTGCTGGCCGCCGTGCTGGCCGTGCTGGGTTACTCGGTGAACGAATCGGTGGTGGTCTTCGACCGCGTGCGCGAAACCTTCAAGAAAAAGCGCGCCATGAGCACCCCCGACGTGCTCAACCATGCCATCACCAGCACCATCTCGCGTACCGTCATCACCCACGGCAGTACCCAGGTGATGGTGCTGTCGATGCTGCTCTTCGGCGGCGAAACGCTGTACTACTTCGCCCTGGCGCTGACCATCGGCATCTGCTTCGGCATCTACTCCTCGGTGCTGGTCGCCAGCCCGCTGGTGATGTGGCTGGGCGTGTCTCGCGAGCAGTTCATCCAACCCAAGAAGACGAAGGAAGAAGCGGTCGTCTGACACCGCCCGCGCCGGACTCCCGCAAAAGGAAGCCCCCGATGGAAGTGAATTTCCTCGTTCTACTGCTTTACCTCGGCATCTTCGGCCTAGCCGGCCTGATGCTGTCGCGCGCCTGGCGCATCGGCAAGCGCAACCGGCTGGATCTGGTCGCCAACTGGAGCAACGTCCAGCTCGAAAACCCGGCGCGCTACAAGCCGATCTACATCACCATCAACCTCGTCGGCGGCATCGCCTTGCTGGCCCTGGCCGGGCTGGTGCTGGCGGTAGGCCTGCCCTTCGGCACCTGGGTGTCGCTCGCTGCGCTGATCTTCTGGAGCTACTTCTTCGCCTACCAGTTCCTCGGCTGGAACGCCAAGAAGAACGCCCATAACGAAGCCAAGGCGGCCGAAAAGGCCAAGCAGCCCAAGACCTGAACACGCACAGCAACAATAAAAAGGGGATGCAGAACGCATCCCCTTCTCGTTGGGCAACGCCAGGATCACACCGCAAACACCTGCTTCACGCGCAGCGTCTCGCCCCGCTCCATCAGCCCGATCAGGCGGTCGATGTTCGGATGCTTGCCCGGATTGAGTCGCGCATCTTCCGTATGCTCGGCGTACAGCTCCAGCCCCTTCTTCGCCGCATCCGGCGAGATCGCGCCATAGAGCTGCGCCAGGTGGTTGTAGACCGCCAGCGACCCGGCCTGGCCGGCCTTGTTCTCGATGCTCGCCACTTCCGCACCATCGGCATCGATCAGCGTCAGTGCGGCCAGATGCGACACCTTGGGCAACTGCTTGAGGGTTTCGGCAAAACTCATCTCTTCTCCTGCAGAAATAACAAAGGCGCCCTTGCGGGCGCCCGTGGCACCACTGAGCGGCCTCAGATCGCCCGCGCCAGCTCCGTCGCCAGCCCGATATAGCTCGCTGGCGTCATCGCCAGCAGGCGGGTCTTCTCCGCCTCGGGGATCGCCAGCGTCTGGATGAAGGCATGCAAGCCTTCCTTGGTGATCCCTTTGCCGCGGGTCAGCGCCTTGAGCTGCTCATACGGATTCTCGACCCCGTAACGGCGCATCACCGTCTGCACCGGCTCGGCCAGCACTTCCCAGGCCTGATCCACATCCTCCACCAGCTTGGCCGGATCGGCCTCAAGCTTGCCCAGGCCCTTGAGCAGGGAGTCATAGGCCAGCAGCGTGTGCCCAAAGGCCACGCCCATGTTTCGCAGCACCGTCGAGTCGGTCAGGTCGCGTTGCATGCGCGAGATCGGCAGCTTCTCGCTGAAGTGGCGGAACATCGCGTTCGCCACCCCGAGGTTGCCCTCGGCGTTCTCGAAATCGATCGGGTTGACCTTGTGCGGCATGGTGGACGAACCCACCTCGCCTTCCTTCAGGCGCTGCTTGAAGAAGCCCAGCGAGATGTAGCTCCAGATGTCGCGGCAGGCGTCGATCAGCATGGTGTTGCAACGCGCCGTCGCATCGAACAGCTCGGCCATTGCATCATGCGGCTCGATCTGGATGGTGTAGGGGTTGAACACCAGCCCCAGCGACTCGACGAAGCGCTGGTTGAAGCCCGCCCAGTCGAAGTCGGGATAGGCCGACAGGTGCGCGTTGTAGTTACCCACCGCCCCGTTGAACTTGGCCGTCATCTCGACCCCGGCAATCGCCTTGCGCGCCCGCTTGAGCCGGTAAGCGATGTTCGCCATCTCCTTGCCCATCGTCGTCGGACTCGCCGGCTGGCCATGGGTACGCGAAAGCATCGGCACATCGGCCAGGTCATGCGCCAGGGCAACGAAGCGGGCGATGACACGATCGAGCACCGGCAGCATCACCTGGCTGCGCGCATCGTTCAGCATCAGCGCATGCGAGGTGTTGTTGATGTCCTCGGACGTGCAGGCGAAATGGATGAACTCCGACGCCTTCGCCACCTCGGCATTGTCGGCGAAACGCTTCTTCAACCAGTACTCGACCGCCTTGACGTCATGATTGGTGGTCGCCTCGATCGCCTTCACCGCCTCGCCATCCTCGGGCAGGAAGCTCTCGACGACACCATCGAGCTTGACCTGGGTGGAGGTCGAGAACGGCGCTACCTCGGCAATCGCCGACTCGGCCGCCAGGGCCTTGAGCCAGGCGACTTCGACCTTGACCCTGTTGCGGATCAGGCCGAATTCGGAGAAGTGCTCGCCAAGCCCCGAAACCTTTGCGCTATAGCGACCGTCAAGCGGCGAGATTGCCGAAATCGTCGAACTGGACATGCTGCCCCCCCATCGAAAGTAATCGGTTATTTTACCCTGACACCGACCAGTGGAAGCCTCCTTGAACCTTCACGCGTGCTAGGGCCGTTACTTGCTACGACGAACGGCAGAGGTGTGAATGGATCGAATCAGCGTTATTCTCCGGCGCCTCGATCTGTTCGTAGGCACACCTGCCCGCTGGCTGATTGACCTGCACAGATGTTCGCTTCCGCGACCAGAGCGCGCTGAAACCGTCGACATCATGATGTGCGAGGCTATCGGAGAAACGGCCCCTGTATAGATTTCCGATCACCAAATCCGGTATCGGTACATTCTTGAAGGATCTCGGCGGGGCCGCACTCTAAATCGCTAAGCTTTACCGGTGCAGACGACAAGCATCTCCGCCTTAGCGAGACAATGGGCAGCGATGCGGATCTCGATTACGGAGGCCGCTATTCTGGCTCTCTGGAGTTGACATGGTGCCAGTCGTCACATGAGATGCAGGCCGAGCAGGCCAAACCTGGCCGCCAAAAATTTGAAGAGTCGCCCCGAATTGAGGGACACATATGACGGCTCGCATCCAAGGTGAGCACCTCCCCGGAAAATTGCCTGACGAACGATATCGTGGTTCAAGTCGCTGCCCAGACCCTAAACTCAGTTAGGTTCGGGGTCCAAGAGTTTGCTCGGTTCACTCCGCAAGCGGGGCTTGCTAAAAAACAAACCCCACCGCGATGGGTGGGGCTTGTCTTTCAAGGTTGAAGCAACCTGTACTGGTGAGATCTCGATATCGAGAGACCTCTCGCCAATTACAGACCCGAGCCTTCTTGGCAAAGAGTATTGTTGGCGGCGTTGGTGGCACTCGAAGTGTATGTCAGATTGCCGTCGGCGGAAATAGCCGCAGCCACGGCGCAAACGCCCGTATTCCAAGTCAGAGCGGCTGCGGTGTTCGCCGCTACGGCAGCCGGGTTGCTGGTAAGTTCGGTCACGGCACCAATCTCAGCGTTGAGTTGAACGCAGCCGAGGCCCGTAGAAATACACGTCTGCGCCTTGGTCACCCAGCTGGTGACGCCCTTCATGGCAGCAGCACCTTCGGATTGGGTCACATAATCACGGTAGGCCGGCAGTGCCACAGCAGCCAGGATACCGATGATGGCCACGACGATCATCAGTTCGATCAGGGTGAAGCCCTGCTGGGCGCGCTTGGGAAACGCTGATTATTTCGTTTGCATATCGCCCCACGGGCGGCTCTGTTTGAGACAATACGCATAGTTCCTTCACGACGGTGACGATTCCGATGCAATCGAGCTTCTCCGACCTTGAGTACGCGGCC
>NZ_JAEKFT010000148.1 GCF_018524365.1 Denitromonas iodatirespirans | reverse complement strand
CTTCGAAGACGAGCGCGATCGCCTCGGGGTGTCGTTGCACCTGCGTCTCGAACAGCGCGTGCATCGTGGCGTCGCGATCGTAGGCTTGGCGCGTCTCGTTCCAGCCGATGAGTACTTGGTGGCGTTCTTGATCATCGAGGATCTGCAGTTGCCCCACCTGGGTGTCGGCCGGCGCCTCGACCATGGCTTCGAGCAGACGGGTCCAGTAGCCGATGAAGCGCGCCACGGTGGCCGGATCGAACAGCACCGTGGCGTATTCGAGCGAGCCGACTATGCCCTCCTGCGTCGGTTGCAGGGTGAGCGTGAGGTCGAACTGGGCGGTGCGATGCTCGGTCTCCAGCGCACTGAGTTCCAGACCGCTCAAGCTCAATTC
>NZ_JAEKFT010000147.1 GCF_018524365.1 Denitromonas iodatirespirans | reverse complement strand
GACCTGGGCATCGCCGCCACCGGCAGCCTCGACATCCAGATCACCGACTCCGTGCCGGTGGCGATCAATGACACCAACGTGATCGCCGAGGATGCGGCCAGCACCGTGTCCGGCTCTGTGCTCACCAACGACACCGTCGGTGCCGACACCAACGCCACCCCGATCACCGCCGCGACCCCGACGCTCACCTACGGCAGCCTCATCCTGAATGCCGACGGCAGCTACACCTACACGCTGGACAACACCAATGCCGCGGTCAACGCCCTGAACGACGGCGAAACCCTCACCGACAGCTACACCTACACGCTCACCGACGGCGACGGCACCAGCACCACCGCCACGCTGACCATCACCATCAACGGCCACACCGACGGCA
>NZ_JAEKFT010000146.1 GCF_018524365.1 Denitromonas iodatirespirans | reverse complement strand
TGGTGTTGTCCAGCGTGTAGGTGTAGCTGCCGTCGGCATTCAGGACAAGGCTGCCGTAGGTGAGCGTCGGGGTCGCCGCCGTGATCGGGGTGGCGTTGGTGTCGGCACCGACGGTGTCGTTGGTGAGGACACTTCCGCTGACGGTGCTGGCTGCATCCTCGGCGATCACGTTGGTGTCGTTCACCGCGGTGGGCACGGAGTCGGTGATCTGGATGTCGAGGCTGCCGGTGGCGGCGATGCCCAGGTCGTCGGTCACCACCACGGCGATGGCGTCGAGCACCGGGGCGTTGCTGCTTTGCACGTTCGGGTCGTAGGTGTAGCTGACCAGACCGGTGGCCGGGTTGAAGCCGGTGAGCACGAGCGTGCCCTCGCCGGTGTTGA
>NZ_JAEKFT010000145.1 GCF_018524365.1 Denitromonas iodatirespirans | reverse complement strand
CCGCTACAGCGCATCGCCCGACCAGGACACTGCGCCCTTCGAGCACTGCACACAGGACGATATCCAGGTCGTCAGCGCGAGGGAGCGGACTAACTATCCGCTGACAGTGTCGGTGGATGATCTTGGCGATGCTTTTTCGATCAGTGTGCTAACCCTCCAGGCGTTGAGCCCGGAGCGTGTTGGTGTTTTCATGCTTGAGGCCATCACGGGTTTGATCGAGGTGCTTGAGGGCGCAGAACCTGATGTTCTGCGGTCCATTCAGCCCCTCCCCGCCCCCGAACGCCATCAAGTACTCGTCTCGTGGAACGCGACGGATCGTCCATACCCGCGCGATATGGGCGTGCACACGCTGTTCGAAGCCCAAGCGCTCGCGCAGCCCGAGGCTGTGGCC
>NZ_JAEKFT010000144.1 GCF_018524365.1 Denitromonas iodatirespirans | reverse complement strand
AAGACCCGCTATCGAGGGATCGCCAAGAACGAGGCGCAATTGTTCTCACTGTTCGGCCTCGCCAACCTCGTGCTCGCGCATAAAAGGTTGATGGCGCCCGACACGCAAGGTGCGTCCTGAAACGGGGAAAAGGCGATGAAATCGTGCGAATCCGGCCTTCCAGAGTGCCAATTCCGTATTCCGCGATTCAATTGCGAGCGATTCCACGCGATTGCGAACGATGATCTGCCTCCCGTTGCCGAAAATCGGATTTGTTCAGTACTTCCCTAAGGGTCGGGTCTCAATACTGTTCGCTTAGATACGCATCCTGTCTCTTTTTGGCACTGACAGTGGCTTGGGTGCCAGCAGTGCTGGCGTGCAGTCGATGAGCTTTCGGCGCGGGTAGTGATGGTCGTGCGAAGCGTACGG
>NZ_JAEKFT010000143.1 GCF_018524365.1 Denitromonas iodatirespirans | reverse complement strand
ACAGGCCAGAGCGTTGGTTTCGAACCGGTCGGCGACGGACTATGGGATGTCTACTTCGGTCCGCTCAGGATCGGTCACTTCGATGAGCGGCACACGATGGGGGAAAAAGACGACTACCTGACGCTCAAGGTGTAACCCATGTCTCCGAACAAAACTGTTACCCATGTGATTGACTCGTACACCGTCCAATTTTGTTAGCGGAATCTGACTTCCAGCAAAAAATCCGCAGCGTTCGCCGTTGTGGCAAGCAGCAGGCCCGCCAACAAACCTGTCAGCAGTGAGTCATTCGGAGCAAGTCAAGATAGTTGTCGCCTGATTCATGCAACTAACGTGTGTATGTCTTCAGCATGAAGTGTCGCATTGACGACAGCGTCTCGCTCTGGATTGAGCGTCACGAGGCCGATATGCGACC
>NZ_JAEKFT010000142.1 GCF_018524365.1 Denitromonas iodatirespirans | reverse complement strand
CCTCAAGATACGTCTGATGGCGCGCGGCCAGGATCGCTCGGTCCTCAAGGGCATGGCGCTGCACGGGCGTCACGTAGCGGATGGTGCTGTGCCGGTGCTCGAAGTTGTACCAGCGCACGAAGTCATGTCCCCAGGCACGGGCCTCTTCCAGGTTGTCGAAGCCGTGCGCCGGGAACTCGGGCCGGTACTTCGCCGTTTTGAAGAGCGACTCGACATAGGCGTTGTCGTCGGACACGCGCGGACGCGAGTACGACGGTTTGACACCCAGCCAGTGCAGCATCGCCAGCACCGTGGTGGCCTTGAGCGTGCTGCCGTTGTCGCCGTGCAGCACGGGCTTGTCAGTCATCGCGTGGATGCCTTCGGCCAGCGCGGTGCGCTTGAGCAGGCTCACCGCGTGGTCGGCGTCATCGCGCTCATGGATCTCCC
>NZ_JAEKFT010000141.1 GCF_018524365.1 Denitromonas iodatirespirans | reverse complement strand
CACCGAAATGCTCAGTTCCTGGGAAACCGCTTCCACTGAGGCGCCCTCCGGCGGCAACAGTCGAGCGAGCGCTTTGTCCTTGAATTTTTGTCCGTATCGAGCCACTTCGTTCTCTTCTCATCGCCCCCGGGTTTTGGATTCTATCGAGGCGACAACTATTCTGACTCAGGGGGTGAGCGTCAAGGAAGTACTGAACAAATCCGATTTTCGGCAACGGGAGGCAGATCATCGTTCGCAATCGCGTGGAATCGCTCGCAATTGAATCGCGGAATACGGAATTGGCACTCTGGAAGGCCGGATTCGCACGATTTCATCGCCTTTGCCCCGTTTCAGGACGCACCTTGCCTGTCGAGCGCCATCAACCTTTTATGCGCGAGCACGAGGTTGGCGAGGCCGAACAGTGAGAACAATTGCGCCTCGTTCTTGGCGATCCCTCGATAGCGGGTCTT
>NZ_JAEKFT010000140.1 GCF_018524365.1 Denitromonas iodatirespirans | reverse complement strand
CCGTTCCGCAACTTCGTGGCGCAAGCGCGCCTCGGCGTGAGCGAAGCCGAACACGAAGCGTTCTTCACCGAGATGCTCGGCGACCTCGACGAGCCCAGCGCCCCGTTCGGCCTCATGGACGTGCAGGGCGACGGCAGCAACGTAAGCGAAGCGCATCACATGCTCGAGCCCGGCTTGAGCACGCGCATCCGCGAACGGGCCCGCAGCCTGGGCATCAGCGCGGCCAGCCTGATGCACCTGGCCTGGGCGCTGGTGGTCGCCAGAACCACGGGCAGGGAAGACGTGGTCTTCGGCACGGTGTTGTTCGGGCGCATGCAAGGCGGCGCCCAAGCGGACCGAGTGCTCGGGATGTTCATCAACACCTTGCCGGTGCGCCTGCGCATCGACGAGCGCGGGGTCGAAGCGGCGCTTCGCCAGACGCACGAAACACTGGCCCGTCTGCTCCATCACGAGCATGC
>NZ_JAEKFT010000139.1 GCF_018524365.1 Denitromonas iodatirespirans | reverse complement strand
CGGTCACGGCGCTGCTCACGAAGCTCGGCGCTTCGTTCTGGTCGGTGACGCTGAGGGTGAAGCTCTCGTCGCGGGTGAGTCCGCCGCCGTCGGTGATGCGTACCGTCACCGCGTAGCTCGACTGCGTCTCGAAGTCGAGCACGCCGTCGGTGAGGATCAGTTCGTCCGAGCCCGCACCGCCGACGCTGAATTTGGCTTGATCGGCGCCGCCGACGATGGTGTAGCTGGTGCTGTCGCCACTGTCCGGGTCGGTGGTGCTCAGGGTGCCGATGCTGGTGCCGCTGGAGGTGTCGGTGTTCTCGGCGATGGTGTTGTTGCTCAGGCTGATGAGCGTGGGCGCTTCGTTCACATTGGTGACCGTCACCGCGATGGCCTGGGTGTCGGTGGTGGTGCCGTCGCTCACCTGCACGGTGACGTCGTAGATGTTGTCACCGCCGACATCGGTGGGGGCTTCGAAGTTGGGCGCGGCGTTGAA
>NZ_JAEKFT010000014.1 GCF_018524365.1 Denitromonas iodatirespirans | reverse complement strand
CCATCATCGACGCCAACATCGGCCCCTACCGGGTCAGCGAATGGGATGTGTGCGAGCCGCTGCTCGCAAGCCTTGCGCCGGACATGCTGCTGATGGCCGATCGTGGCTTCACCGGCTATCTGTATTGGCAGCAGGCGCGCCACAGCGGCGCCGAGCTGCTGTGGCGCTGCCGCGACAACCGGCAGTTCCCGGTTCTCAAGGCGCTGGACGATGGCTCTTTTCTGAGCGCGATCTACCCGAGCGACAAGGCTCGCCGTGCGGGTCAGGGGGCGATTGAAGTGCGGGTCATCGAATACGAGCTCCCCAAGCTCGACGCAGAGCCGCTTCGCTACCGCTTGATGACCAGCTTGCTCGACGACAAGGTGGCACCGGCACTGGAATTGGCGGCCTTGTATCATCAGCGCTGGCAGGTCGAGGCCGTTTTCGACGAACTCAAAACGCACCTGCAGCAGCGCCGCCGAGTGCTGCGTTCGAAGACGCCTGAGCTAGTTCGGCAGGAGTTCTACGGATGGGTTCTGGCGCACTATGCCGTGCGCTGGCTCATGCACCAAGCCGCCACCGAGCACCGCCTACGCCACGACAGCCTATCCTTCACCGCGCACGTACATCTCTTACGACGCACCCAGCCTCAGTCCGGGGCCTTTCCCCCCAGTGAAGCCTAGACGTCGAAAGCGATGGTTCGACCAGCTGCTTCATGCTGCCGCGCAACTGCGCGCTGTGCGTACGCTCGGGGAAACAACGCCCCGCCAGGTCAAGCGGCGCAACTCACCGTACGCTTCGCACGACCATCACTACCCGCGCCGAAAGCCCATCGACTGCACGCCAGCACTGCTGGCACCCAAGCCACTGTCAGTACCACCAAAAAGGGATAGGATGCGCATCTAAGCGAACAGTATTGGGTCAGGTCTTGAAACCCAACATTTCATTGCCATGCTCCCGGCCAAGGTGGTTCGCCTTGACCAGGTAGCACTCGCCCGGCACAGTCGAACGCACCCGCTTCCGGAGACCCAACCATGACCCTACTCATCCTCGGCCTGCTGCTCTTTCTCGGCGCGCACTCGATATCCATCCTCAACGCCCCCTGGCGCGACCGGATGCACGCCCGCCTGGGCGAGGCGGGGTGGAAGGGGGTGTACTCGCTGGTGTCGCTCGCCGGCTTCGTGCTCATCATCTACGGCTATGGCGCTGCGCGGATGGATCCGGTGGTGCTCTACACGCCGCCGATGGGGTTGCGCCACCTCGCCATGCTGTTGCTCGTGCCGGTGTTTCCGCTGTTCCTCGCCACTTATCTGCCCGGCCGCATTCAGCGCGTTGCGCGGCATCCGACGCTGGTCGCTACCAAGCTGTGGGCGCTGGCGCACTTGCTGGCCAATGGCACGCTGGCCGATGTGCTGTTGTTCGGGGGCTTTCTGGCCTGGGCGGTGGCGGATCGGATTTCGCTCAAGCGCCGTGCGCCGCGCGCGTTGCCGGCCTTGCCGGCAGGCAAGGCCAATGATGTGATCGCGGTTGTGGGCGGGCTGGCGATCTATGTGGCCTTTGTGTTCGGGCTGCATGGCTGGTTGATCGGGGTGGCGATCATTCCGGGCTGAACGCCCGCCGCCCATTCCCCTTCTGTGCCGCCAAACGGAGACTGGGGACGGAGGGAATTGTCATGTCGCTGCCTGAGCCCGAAGAGCGAATTTGCGCCAGACCCACCGGCGCCGGGCGTAGGCGACGCCGGCGGCACAGCGGGGGCGGATCGACGCTTCCTTTCTTGTCGCTACAAGAAAGGAAGTCGCCCGCCAGGGCGAGACCCGGCCAACGCCCCCCCACCCGAAGCCTGCAAAGCCGGAAACATCGAACGAAGCCACCGGCATCGAAAAAAAGGGGGGGTTACCGGCCAGTGGAAGACGGTTGCTGCGACGTCATCGGCGTCGGGTTCCGTGGCAATCCGTTGGCCAGATACCCGTACGGCCAGGCTGTACCCGCGGCAAGCAGGTAGTCGTTGATGGCGCGTGCGTAGGCTTGCTGTCCGAGGCGGTTCGGATGAAGGCTTGACTTCGGATTGTCCAGGTCAATGCCATTGACCCAAGGGGTATTGCTGCCGCAGATCTCATGCCCGGCAAACTGCTTCTCGACTGGTACGTAGTGCAGGCCATTTCTCTTCGCGGAGCGGGCGATGATGTCATTGAGCTTGCGGTTCGTCTCCATGAGGAACTCCTGTTCGGCGGCATCGAGTTTGATGTCGGTGTCTTCCCCGGGGGGAAAGGTGAGGGCGGCGCATTCCCGACCGCTGAGCAAGACCGGATAGCCGAGCACGAGGGTTGCCGCATTGGGCGTCAGGCGGCGGATTTCTGCGTGGGTCTGATTGATCTTCGTCTCCGCTTCTTCCAACTTCTGTGTGATCCATTCCTTCAGCGTCATGCTCGAATCCGGTGCAAAGGGTTGGTAGCTTTGGCATGACGCTTCAAGCATGCAAACCGCGAAGATGGGGATGAAGTCGGCGTCGTTGCCGCCGATGGACACGGTGACCAGATCCCTGCGCTCATCGACGCCGTTGGCAGGATCAAGCTGTGGCGGCTGGCCGTACTGGCCGTATCCTGAGGCGGTGACGTTTTCCGTGGTTGCACCGGTGCAGGCGATCAGATCGACGTCGGCGTCGAGACGGTCCAACAGCTTCTGGCTGTCGCCGGGTAGCTGCACGCTCGCGGCGTAGGCGGCGTAGGAACGGTGGCAGCCGCGCCAGTCGTCATCACTCAGATCGTGGTAGGGCAGGACGCCCTCGCCGGAGGAGTATGAGTCGCCGAGCGCGGCATAGGAGAAGCGGTCTGCGTTCACCGACAGGGCGAGTGTGTAGTCGCCCGTACCGGCAGCGCCGACACTGCCGTCGCGCACGACCACGGCGTAGAGGCCGTCGGCTGGGGCCCTGAAAGTCTTTGTAGCGCTCGTGGTGCCAGTGGCCCAGTCGACCTCCTTCGCATCTGGGCCATAGACATGGAAGGTGGGTTCCGCCGTGTCATCTTCCGATGCTAGCAAGTCTGCTCGCAGAGTCACAACGTCGCCTGACTGGGCGTGAAACACGAAACTGTCCAGATCCGCGGGGGTTATGTGACCTGACACCGAACCGTGGTTGATCAGGCGAGACGCCTCCTTGGATGCCGTCGAGCGTGCCATATGGATGCGATAGGCACCGGTGGCGTCGGCGGCCCAACTGAAGTCCTTGACGATGACCCGGTACGTTCCGGTTTTTCTTGCAAGGAACGAGGCCCAAGCGGCATCCGTACCGCCGTCCCAGGCCACCTGTTCGCCATTGGGGCCGTAGACGTAGAAGGCCGGCTGCAGGGTGTCGGTGGCGTTCGTGCGTCCGATGCTCAGGTGGATGGTGTCGCCTGCGGTGGCCGACAGAATGTAGGCATCCAGATCGCCCGGGGTGATCGATTGATCCGAAGGCGTGTAGGGGTCGAGCGCGCCATGCTCAGTGGCTTCAGCAGACGTGGCCAGATGAAGGCTGAACGCGCCGACCCCGGTGCTGAACCAGCTGTTGTCCTGCACCACGATGCGGTGCGTGCCTGATTTCGTCAGCTTGAATGATTCGGACGCCACCGGTGAGCCCCAGGCACGCTTGGCGACCTTGCCGTTCGGATCGAGAACCACGTACGACGGAGAAAATCCGTCTGCGCTGGCCATGGTTGAAAGGCTTACATGTGCCGTTGAGCCGGCGGCTCCGGAAAAAACGTAGGTTTTTTTATCGCCTTTCGTGGTGAGTTTACCGAGGATGGATCCGCCATCCTTGATCGCTGTCGGCGCGGCGACAACGGCGTTTCCGGCCAAGCCGGTACAGAGGATCAGGGCGATACTGATGAGCCCTGATCGGACCGGAAAACGACTGCACATGATGGCTCCTTTGTGGGTACGTGAACTGCACATGGCACTGCGAGCAGGCCGCAGAGGGAAATTTGTGTGACAGCGTCGCGTCATCACATTGCAAGAATATGACATTGTACTCATCATGCAGCTGGACTGTTAGGTCGCCGGTACTGAGAGAGGCGCGCGGGCTTAGCCGCTGCAAAGGGGCTCAGGGGTCAGGCCTCAATACTGCTCGCTTGGATGTGCGCCCGATCTCTTTGGGCACTGACAACGGCTTGGGCGCCAGCAGCGCTGGCGTGCAGTCGATGGGTTTTCGGCACGGCAACGCTTGCTCTGCAGCCGACTCGCTTTGCTCATAGGATCTACAAAGCTTTCGCGGCGTGACCGACCGGGGCGACGGCGAAGCCGAACCCGCGGCCCATGCCCGTTCTGTGGCGCCGAACGGAGACCGGGGACGACGGGAATTGTCGTGTCGCTGTCTGAGCCCGCAGGGGCGCGTTTGCGACACGACTCGCCGACGCCGGGCGCAGAGAGGGAACCGGCGAAGCCGGCGGAATCGCTAGGGAGCGGCGTCCATCGCCCTGTCCGACAGGACGACGGCCTGCGGACGCGCGTTCTCGTTTCGTCGGATCATCTCCGTCAACAAGGTCTCAACGGTTTGGTGCCGACCCCACCTTTGTCGACACCCGACCCTCTGCACGACGCTGCTCGTCGCCGAGCGCGCGCAGGTAGGCCCAGGGGTAGAGGCCGCGCGCATGGCCGTCGGCGAATACCAGGTGGAGCCCGTTCTCGGCCATCGGGTGGATGTCGATGACGGCCGCCGGGGCGGGCAGCGGTGCGCCCTGGCGTGCCGCCTGGGTGCAGCTGGCGCAGCGGCAGCGCTGGCGCAGCAGGCCGTGCGGCAGGGCGCTGGTGTGCCCGTCATTCCAGGCGATGAGCAGCACGGCCGAGGCGCGATGATCGGTGATGCCGATCGGCATCACCGATTCGATCGCCGCGCTCACAGGGCCGCCCTCACGCCTTCCGGCCCCAGATGCCAGTCGCGCCCCAGGCCGCCGTCCTGCAACTCGCCGCCCATGGCCGCCAGTGACTCTTCGCGGATCAGGGCCTTGAGTTGGTGATGGATGGCGAGGAATTCCGCCGACGAGGTCATGTCGGCAGTGCGCGGTCGCGGCAGGGGGATGGGGATCTCGGCCTTGATGCGCCCCGGCCGTGCGGTCATGACATACACCTTGTCCGACAGGAAGATGGATTCTTCGATGTCGTGGGTGATGAACAGCACCGACAGCTGCAGTTGATGCCACATGTGGGTGAGGATTTCCTGCATCACCACCCGGGTCTGTGCATCGAGGGCGCCGAAGGGCTCGTCCATGAGCAGCACCTGGGGGCCGGTGGCCAGCGCCCGCACGATGCCGACGCGTTGGCGCATGCCGCCGGAGAGCTGTTCGGGGTAGTGGTTTTCGAAGGCCAGCAGGCCGGCGAGCCCAAGCAGGGTGCGCGCCTTGGACTGCCGTTCGCTGCGGCACATGCCCTGCATCTTGAGGCCGAACTCGACGTTCTCGCGCACCCGCATCCAGGGAAACAGCGAGTACTGCTGAAAGACCACGCCGCGGTCGGCGCCGGGGCCTTGGATCGGCGATCCATCGACGCTGGCGGTGCCGCGGGTCGGGTCGAGAAAGCCGGCGACGATGTTGAGCAGCGTCGACTTGCCGCAGCCCGACGGCCCGACGATGGAGACGAATTCGCCGGGCTTCACGTCGAGCGAGACGCCGCTGACCGCATCGAGCGCCACGCCGTTCTGGGTGAAACTGACCGACACATCGCGGATGTCGATATGCCCGCCCTTGGTGGAGGCTGCCGTTCCCATCATGAATTCTCCTTGCCGCCGATGCCCTGCCAGGGCATGAGGATTTTCCCCGCCAGGCGGATCGCGCCGCTGCACAGCAGGCCGAGCACGCCGATGACCAGCATGCCGACGACGATGTGCGGGTACTCGATCAGCGAATACGCCTCCCAGGTGAAGTAGCCGACGCCGAACTGGCCGGAGATCATCTCGGCGGCGATCAGCGACACCCAGGCCACCCCCATGCCCACCGCCAGCCCGGTGAAGATGTGCGGCAGGGCGGCCTTGAGCACCACCTGCGTCATCAGCGCGTATTCGCTGGTGCCGAGGCAGCGCGCGGCGCGGATCAGCACCGTGTCCACCGAGGCCACGCCATGCAGGGTGTTGAGCAGGATGGGGAAGAAGGCGCCGATGAAGGTGATGAAGAGGATGCTCGACTCGGTGCTCGGCCACAGCATGATGGAAATGGGCACCCAGGCGATGGCCGGGATCGGCCGCAACACCTCCAGCGCCGGAAACACCAGGCCTTTGAACAAGGCGTAGCGTCCGCACAGCATGCCCACCACCACACCCAGCACGGTGGCGATCAGGAAGCCCACGCCGATCCGCCACAGGCTGACGCCGATGTTGGTGACGAATTTGTCGTCGCCCAGCAGGCGCAGCGCCTCGCCGAACACTTCGCCCGGCGTGGGCACGTTGTCGAAGCGGATGTAGAAGTCCCAACGGTAGGCGGTGGCCAGGTACCAGAAGCCGAGCAGCAGGCCGATCGATACCATGTTCATCAGCATCGGCCGGAGGGCCCCGCCCAGCCGGGGGCGCGGCCGGGCGGGCGGTGGCGCCGCGGCGACGGCGGGGGCCGGCGCCAGCGCGGGCACCACCGCCTCCTCGGGCACCGATGGCACCCGGGTCGCCGGCGCCGGGCCAGCGGCCCCGCCGGCGCTCAGGGCGTCCGTGTCGCGCACGGCACGCATGGTGACGGTGCTGGCCATGATTCAACTCCCCGCGGCAGCGAGCGCGTCGGCGTACAGCCCGACCCGCCCGCCATGGGCCGCCACGTAGGCTTCGGCGTCCTTCTTGAGCAGGAAGGGCACGATGTCGCCGGCGGCGTTCTTGCCGTCGAGGGCGTAGAACGCGGTATTGGCGAAGAGCTTGATCTTCGTGCCGCGGTCGAAGACGAAGGCGACCGACACCTTCTTGCCCGCCGCCATCGCCTGCTTCACCGCACTGAGGGCACAGGCGGTCGACTTGTAGGCGCTGATGCCGGCGCCGTCGATCCACACTTCGCCGGCCTGGCGCGGTGTGTCGATGGTGCCGCCGCACAGCGGGTCGGTGCCGGTGATCTCGTAGTTGGCGAAGCTGGCCTTTTCCGCGTCATAGTCCCGGCCCAGTTCCTTGTAGGCCGCGCGCACATAGGTTTCGTCCACCCATGCGTCGGCATCGAGCGGCTTGACCCGGCCCATGCGGTCGAGCACGCCGTGGTCGTACTTGACCGTCTCGATCCACTTGGGCTTGAGCGTCGGGTCCAGGGTATGCACGCCGCTGGGGCCGAGGAACATGTAGGCGACTTCCTTCTCGACCCGCGTCCATTCCTCGATCTTGGCGGCCGCGGCGACCGGGTCCTTGCGCAACCAGTCGTTGGCGGCCATCAGCGCCTTGATGTAGGCGACCACGAACTCCGGGTATTTCTTGGCGAAATCCTCGCGCACGATCACGCCGTGGAAGGTCGGCACCTTGGTCTCCGAGCCGTCGAAGATCTTGCGCGCAAAGCCGCGGTAGGGCAGCAGCTCGGCAAAGGGCACGAAGTCGGCATGACCGTCGATGCGCTTCTCCTGCAAGCTGGAGGTGCCCACCTCCGGACTCTGGCTGGAGAGCACCAGATCCTCACTCGTCCAGCCCTTGTCTTCTAGCGCCTTGAGCAGCATGCCGTGGGCGGCCGAACCGAAGGGCACCGACACCTTCTTGCCCTTGAGATCGCCCAGTTCGTACAGGGGCGAGTCCTTGTGCACCACCAGCCCGTTGCCGGCGCCGTCGGCGTTGTAGGCGATCATGGCGATGAGCCGGGTGCGCTCCTTGGGCATGGCCTGGAAGATGGCGCCATTCACCAGCAGCGGGTAGTCGCCCATCATGCCGATCTGCAAGGTGTTGGCGACCATGCCGTTGGTGACCGGCGGCCCCGAGGTGAAGTTCTGCCAGTCGATCTTGAACTCGATGTCCTTGTACTTGCCGGTCTTGGGCAAGAACTTCTCGAGCAGACCGAGTTCCTTGATGACGATGCCGCCGGTCACCGTGTTGGTGGTGGTGTTCTGGGTGCCGATGCCGACGGTGACCACTTCGGCGAGGGCGGGCATTGCCGCCAAGCTGCTGGCGAGCCATGCGGCGAGGGCGAATCGGCGGACGATTTTCTTGTTGTCGTTGTCTCGAGCGGTGTTTCTGGATCGTGCATACATGATGTGCTTCCTTGTCCAGTGAGTTGTCGTTTCGTTCGAGTACTGCGGGGGGTTGGGGGTTACGGTCGGGTTAGGGGTTGAGAAAGGGAGGGGTTGGCGGATGGCCCAGGCGTCATGCCGTGGCCGGGTTTTCAATGAGGGCGCGCTTGTCGGTGATCGCCGCCCAGCGCTCGGCCTCGGGCAGCGGCTCGCCGGCTGCGACGATCACCGGCCACTCGGCGGCCAGGCGCGCGTTGATGTCGATGAAAGCCAGCTGATCCGGCGGCAGATCGGCCTCGTCGTAGATCGCCCCGATGGGGCACTCGGGCACGCACACACCACAGTCGATGCAGGTGTCGGGGTCGATGACGAGAAAGTTCGGCCCTTCGTGGAAACACTCCACCGGGCACACCGACACGCAGTCGGTGTATTTGCACTGCACACAGGCTTCGGTAACGACGAAAGTCATGACGGCTCTCCTGTCTGTCCGGCCGCCTCGGGGCCGGCACGAAGGGGGTGAAGGGGTGTCCGCGCAGGCGCCCTATTTCTGCGCCAGGCCGATGGCGGTGAGCGCCAGGCGCGAGAGCTTGCGCACGTCCGGGTCGGCATCGTCGAGCGCCTTTTCCAGCGCCGGGATGGCACGCGGGTCGGCCAGCTCGCCGAGGGCGATCGCCGCCTCCTTGCGCAGGTTGCCGATGGGGTGCGACAAGGCCGCCACCAACGCCGGCAGCCCGGCGGCCGCCTTGAGCAGGCCGAGACTGCGCGCCGCCTTCACCCGCACCTGCCAGTACTCGTCCTGCATGGCATGGACGAGGTCGGCAATGGCCAGGCCGAAGCGCAGCTTGCCGATGGTCTGGGCCGCCTCCTCGCGCACTTGCCAGGCGGTGTCGCCCAGGGCGCGGGTGAGCGCCGGCAGCACGCTGATTTCGGTGGCATAGCCGAGCGCGCCGACGGCAATGCGGCGCACCTCGGCGTCCGGGTCGTGGGCGGCCACTTCGGCCAGATCTCCGACCGCCTCGGGTTTGCGCAGGTAGCCGAGCACGCCGACGGCCTCGCGGCGCACGCCGGGGTCGGGGTCGCGCAGGGCGCCCATGGCCGGGGCGAAGGCGGCCTCGACCCGCAGCGCACGCACCGCGCGGAAGGCCAGCAGGCGCACTTCGGCGGCATGGCCTTCCAGCAACGGCAGCAAGGGGCCGGCCGATGCGCTCAGCTTGAGCTCGGCGAGCACCTCGCCGGCGGCGGCGCGCACCTCGGCATCGGCATCGAGCAGCATCGGCGCCAGCGCGGCGACCACTTCCGGTTCCTCAAAACCTTCGAGCGCGCGGACCGCTTCGGTGCGCACGGTGGCATCGGGGTCGGCCAGGCGCGGCAACAGCAGCGGCACGATGTCGTCCTCGTCGCTGTAGGGCAGGTCGATCACCGCCAGGCGACGGACCTCGGCATCCTCGCTGGCGAGGCGCTCGGCAATGGAGAAGCTGGTGATATCCATGGCCATGTCCTCAGCGCAGCAGGTAGGGGATGCTGACCTTGACCGCATCGGTCGGGCAGTCGGTTTCGCAGGGCAGGCAGTACCAGCATTCGTCGTACTTCATGAAGGCCTTCTTCTTCAGCATGTCGATGGCGAGCACGTCGAGCGGACACACATCGACGCACACGGTGCAGCCCTTCTCGGCGATGCACTTGCTCTCGTCGACGACGACGGGCGCTTGGGTGAGGGTGGTGGCGATACTCATGTCGGGTTCCTCCGGGCGATCAGGCGGCGGCTGCGCTGCGTTCGACACGCAGGCGTTGGTAGGCGGTGCGCTCTTCTTCGTCGATGGGCACGATGTAGGGCTCGATCGCCTTCTTGCGCACGCTCATGCGGCCGTCGGCATCGCGGCTGAGCAAGGTGTGGCAGAACCAGTTCTCGTCGTCGCGCTCGGGGTGGTCGATGTTGTAGTGGTACAGGCCCCAGCGGCTCTCGGTGCGGAACATCGAGGCGCGCGCGGCCATCTCGGCGCAGTCGAGAATGGAGAGCGCCTCCATGGCGCGCATCAGCTCGTGCGGGTTGGTGGCCATCATCGCGGTGGCGTCTTCGCGCACTTCGTCGAAGCGGCGCAGGCCGATCTCGTACTTGCGCGTGATCTTGGGCGGCTGCAGGTAGTCGTTCACCAGGCGGCGCGTCTTGTATTCGATCTGGAAGGGGGTGAGCCCTTCGCTGCGCGCCAGGGGCGCGCCGATGCGCGCCTCCTCGGCGGCAATCGCGCCGTCGTCGATGCACCCCTTGGCCGCCCCACCGCAGTAGTCGGCCGCGTTCTGCCCGCACAGGCGACCATAGACGAAGGCGCCGAGCATGTAGTTGTGCGGCACGCTGGCGCAGTCGCCGGCGGCATAGAGCCCCTTCACCGAGGTTTCGCCGCGCGCGTTGGTCCAGATGCCCGAGGCGCTGTGGCCGCTGCAGAAGCCGATCTCGGAGATGTGCATCTCGACCATCTGCTTGCGGTAGTCGTTGCCGCGCTTCTCGTGGAAGCGCCCGCGGCTGGGGCGCTCGTTGGTGTGCAGGATGTGCTCGATCTCGCTGATGGTTTCCGCGGCGAGATGGTCGAGCTTGAGAAACACCGGCCCGTTGCCGCCCTGCAGTTCGTTGTAGAACTCCATCATCATCTGGCCGCTCCAGTAGTCGCATTCGATGAAGCGCTCGCCCTTCGAATTGGCGGTGAAGCCGCCGAAGGGGCCGGTCACGTAGGCACAGGCGGGGCCGTTGTAGTCCTTGATCAGCGGGTTGATCTGGAAGCATTCGAGGTTCGCCAGATCGGCCCCCGCGTGATAGGCCATGGCATGGCCGTCACCGCAGTTGGTGGGGTTCTCGTAGGTGCCCATCAGGTAGCCGGAGGCCGGCAGGCCGATGCGCCCCGCCGCGCCGGTGCTGAGCACCGCCGCCTTGCAGCGGATGACGTAGAAATCGGCGGTGCGGCAGTCGAAGCCCATCACGCCGGTGATCTCGCCATCGGCGCCGGTGAGCAGCCGGGTGACGACCACACGGTTGGTGATCTCCACCCGCGCACGCTTGAGCTGGCGGTAGAGGATCTTCTTCATGTGGTGGCCTTCGGGCATCGGCAGCACGTAGCTGCCCAGGTGATGCACCTTGCGCACCGCGTAGTCGCCGGTTTCGTCCTTCTCGAACTTCACGCCCCAGCGATCGAGCTCCTGGATCATGTCGAAGCTGTTGGCCGCATAGGCCATCACCGCTTCCTGATCGACGATGCCGTCGTTGGCGATGGTGATTTCCTTGACGTACTGCTCGGGCGTGGCATGGCCCGGAATGACCGCATTGTTGAGGCCGTCCATGCCCATCGAGATCGCGCCCGAACGCTTGACGTGGGCCTTGTCGATCAGCAGCACCTTGAGCTGCGGGTTCTGTTGCTTCGCTTTCACCGCGGCCATCGGCCCACCGGTGCCACCGCCGATGACGACGATGTCGAACTCCATATCGATGCGTTTCATGATTTCTCCTGGGGGTTGAGCGAGTGCTGCACCATCCTTCAATCGCAGGGCCGTTTCTGTGCCGGTCCTCAGCTTCGGTCGATCCGCAGGCGGTACTGGAAGGCATCGCCGCGGTAGTAGAGAAACTCAAAATCGATGGGCCGCTCGCCGGCATAGGTCAGCCGCTCGATACGCAACAGCGGCGAGCCCTCGGCCACGTCGAGATGGCGGCCCAGCGACTCCTCGGCCGAGATCGCCTCGATCTGCACGTCCGCATGGGTGAGGTTGTGGCCGTAGTCGTTTTCGAGAATGACGAAGATGTCGCGGGTGGCGAGGTCTTCCTGCGTCAGGCGCTGGCCGATATCGATCGGGAAGTAGCTGACATCCACCGAAATGGGCTCGCGGTTCAGATAGCGCAGCCGCTGGATCTCGAACACCGGGCTGCCCTCGGCCAGCGCCAGGCGCTGCGCCACCACCGCGCTGGCCGGCACCTCGCGGGCGCTCAGCAACATGGCATAGGTCTCGTAGCCGGATGGCGCCATCGCCTCGCCGAAACCCTGCAAGCGCGACAGGCTCTGGAAGGCCTTGGGCTTGGCCACAAAACTGCCCTTGCCCATCACCTTGAAGATCAGCCCTTCCTTTTGCAGATCGCCGAGTGCCTGGCGGATGGTGATCCGGCTCACCCCGAAGCGCGCGATCATCTGGCTCTCCGAAGGCATCTGCGAATGCGGCGGGTAGGTGCCATCGAGAATGCTGCGCCGCAGCGCCTCGCGGATCTGGCTATACAGGGGCACCGGCGAGACGGCATCCAGCGCATGGGTTGCCTCGGAGCGCTTCGATTCGGCACGCTTGTTTCCACTTCGAACCATGTCTTTTCTTCCTATTTTTTCTGTCATGCACAGCTTGTTATGACGAGTACTAACTAGCAATTCAGATGCCAACTTTTCCGCGTCGCACAAAACTTCATCAAGCCATTGTTTTTCATTGGATTTTTAAAATTCGCGCGGCAATTTTCCGCGCCTTTTTCGGTGGTTTTTGCACCGGCCGGGTGCGGCACTGCACCAAAAGCGAAATCGCAGTGCGCCCCGCTCCGGTCGCCCCCCGGTGCCACGGCCGCGTGGGCATCGCGCGGCCAGGCCGCCATGACCCCGGCCGCGATCAGCAGCACCAGCACCACCGGCCGGAAATGACGCTTGCCCAGATGCCGATACAGCCGCGCCCCGCCGATGCCACCCACATGAAACAGGGGCGCCAGCGACAAGCCGAGCAGGATATCCGCCCATGAAAGCAGGCCCAGCGCCGCCACCGCCAGCACGGCCACCGGGTACAACACGGCGAAGAAGACGATGAAGTTGGCGCGCGCGCGATGCCCATCCGGCTCGACGCCCAACAAATAGAGAATGGCGGGCGGCCCGCCCACGCCGCCAAAGCCGGTCAGCACGCCGCTGAGCATGCCGACGCCGAGCGACAGCCGCAGCGAACGCCCCTTGACCAGGATCGCCCCCGACATCAAGCCGATCGCACTCAGGATCACTGCCCCGCCGACCACCATGCCGAAAGCCTGCGCCGGCAAGGCACCGACCAGGGCGATGCCGCAGGGCACCCCCGCGAACGCCGCCATGCTCATCGGCAACATCACTTGGCGGTCGATCGCGCGGCTGGCGGTGCGCAAGGCGGTGCGCCCCATCGGCAGGGCATTGAGCAAGGTGACCAGGCACATGGTCTCCCGGGCGCTCAGCACCAGCGACATCAAGGGCGCCATCAACAGCGCCGCGCCGAAACCGGTCAGCCCGCGCAGCGCGCCACCGGCCAGCGCGGCCAACAACACCACCGCCCAGGTCAAGGCATCGCGGGCGGCAAGAAAATGGGTGATTTCGTTCAAGGTCGTCCTTTCCGTGAATGGCGCGGCCGGCTGCGCAGGCCGTTGCGGACAACGGACGGCCCATCGCGCGGCGGCGCGCACCAACTTGTTATGACAAGTCATTCCAAGCAAAAGACGCGCCATCCCGAAAGCACCGACGACCCGAGCTATCTCATTGAATTCATGGGCGAGCGCGCCGCCCCCGTGGGCCTGCCTTCGCCCTGCCACGGTGCGCCGTGGCGGGCGTTGCCATGTGCCGGTGCATGGCCTGCTCATGCCAGCCGGGCCAGCCCGTTCGCGATGCCGAGACCGGCCACCAACAGGTAGGCCCACAGCAAGGCGGCCAGCAACCACACCCGGGCGCCGGCCGCACGCACATCCACCAGCCGGGTCGCCGCGCCCAGCGCGGCCAGCCCGGCGGCCAACAGGCACTGCGCCAGACCGGCGCCGGCCGCCTGCACCGTCGGCGGCAGCACGCCACCGGCGTTCAAGGCGATGGCGGCGAAGAATGCCCACAGAAACACCGGCACCCGCACCCGCCGGCCGCCGTTGGCGCGCCCGTCGAGCCAGGCGATCCAGATCATCGCCGGCGCCAGCAGCATCACCCGCATCATCTTGGCGATCAGCGCGGTGCTCGACACCTCCGGCCCCAGGGGGCTGGCCGCCGCCACCACATGACCGAGTTCATGCACCGTGAGGCCGATCCACACGCCGAACTGCGCCGGCGGCAAGCCCACCCCGTGAAACAGCAGCGGCAGGCCGTACATGCCCAGGGTGCCGAACACCACCACCGCGGCAACGGCCGCCGACACCTGGCGTGCCCGCGCACCGAGCACCCCGTCGGCGGCGGCCACGGCGGCCGCGCCACAGATGGCGCTGCCCGCACCGATCAGCAAGGCACTGTGCCGGTCGAGCCCGAGGCGGCCACCGAGGACTTGCGCCAGCCACAGGGTCGAGGCCACGACAAACACCGCCGACAGTGCACCGGCCCAGCCCACGGCGGCGAATTCGTCCACGCCGATGCGCAAGCCGTACAAGGCGATCCCCGCGCGCATCAGCGGGCCGCGCGCCAGCGCCAGGCCGGCACGGCCGCGTGCCGGCAAGGCCGGCCACAGATTGCCCACCACCATGCCCAGCGCCACCGCCATCGGCAGCCAGCCGAGGCCGCGACTGCCGATGGCCGGAATCGCCGCCAGCAGGGCCGCCGTCAGCGTGATCGCGGCGCACGCGGTGAGGCCGAGGCGGATTTCAGGGCGGGGCAGGACGGCGCTTATGTTCATCAAGGCATATCGAAAGGCTCGGATGGCATAAGACTAAGAATCGCTCTAGTATTCGTAAATGGCATCCAAGTTACCTGTTCATAATCTGAGCTCATAGATGAACCTGCACCTGCTTCGTGTCTTCGTCACCGTGGTCGAGGCCAACAGCTTTTCGCGTGCCGCCGACCTGCTCGGCATCAGCCAGCCCGCCACCTCCAAGGCCGTCAAGGAACTCGAACACCAGCTCGACACGGTGCTGCTCGACCGCCAGGGCAAGCGCTTTGTGCCCAGCGCGCCCGGACAGGCGCTGTACGACTACGGCCGCACCATCTTCGCGCTCGAGCGCGAGGCGGACGAGGCCGTCAAGTCCTACTCCGCGCTCGAACGCGGGCACCTGGTGATCGGCGCGAGCACGACCATCGCCACCTACTGGCTGCCGCCGAGCCTGCTCGCGTTTCGCCAGCACCACCCGGGCGTGACCGTGAGCGTGATCAGCGCCAACACCGATCACATTGCCGAGCTGTTGCTCGATTGCCGGGTGGATGTGGCCCTGGTCGAGGGCGAGGTCAGCGATCCACGGATCGACATCCGCCCCTGGCGCAGCGAAGAGATGATCGTGGTGGCACCGCGGGCGTTCACCGACGAAAAGGCCGACCCC
The DNA here is from genome assembly GCF_018524365.1 of Denitromonas iodatirespirans. Lineage (GTDB taxonomy): Bacteria > Pseudomonadota > Gammaproteobacteria > Burkholderiales > Rhodocyclaceae > Nitrogeniibacter > Nitrogeniibacter iodatirespirans. The sequence continues at coordinate 105,749 of NZ_JAEKFT010000014.1, read as the reverse complement.
GCGTCCCTGGCCAGCTGCCTGTGGGTGATGCGCGAACGCGGCTCGGGCAGCCGCGCCGCCGCGGAGCGCATCCTCGCCGAGCAGCAGATCACCCCGGCCCAGGTAATCGAAGTCGGCAGCAACGAAGCCATCGTGCAGTCGGTCGCCGCCGGCATCGGTCTGGGGCTGGTGCCGCGCATCTGCGCCCGCGACCAGCTCGCACTCGGCCGCGTGCGCAAGCACGCCATCGGCAGCCAGGCATGCATGCGCCAGCTCTATCGCATGCGCCTGCCACGCCGCCCCGTGAGCCAACCGGCGCTGGCCTTCGAGGCCCTCCTGGCGGGCAGAACGGCATAGGGAAGACACTCGCCGACCGTGCCACTCCCGCCAGCAGTGGCCTCATTGGTGTGAGATCCGTGGACGCGGGTCGGCCATGCTGCCGGGCCGGTCGCCCGCCCACCTCAGCTGATCACGATGATCCGCGACACCAGCTCGGCGGTGTTCTTGGCCTCAAGCTTTTTCATCAGCCGCGCCCGGTGCGTCTCCACCGTGCGATGCGAGATGCCCAGCTTGCGGGCGATCTCCTTGCAGGTGAGGCCGTTGACGATGTAGGTCGAGACCTCCCGCTCGCGGGCGGTGAGGCGGACGGTGCTGCGCAGCGGCGCGTCGAGCCGCTCGAAGCTCCACACCATGAGGTCAAAGGGGTCGCGCGGAGTCAGCGTGACACCCTGCGCGCGCGCCCAGAACACCTCGCCGTTGCGATCCTGCATGAAGCGCTCGTCGGCATAGCTGCGGCTCTGGCGCAGCCAAGCCAGGCAGCGCTCGCCGATGGCGCGAAAATCGGCCATCGACGGATACAGCTTGAGGATCAGCTGGCCCTGCAGCTCGGCGGCCGGATAGCCGAACAGGCGGGCAAAGGCGTCGTTGAACTTGACCATGAGCCGGTGGTGGGTGATCACCTGCGCCGTGGGCGAGACCCGGAAGACCAGTTGCTCCAGCTCCGCCGCGCTCATGCGGGCGAGCGCGGCGCCGTCGACATCATTGAACATGTTCAAACTCGCTTGCCATCAACGAACGATACGCGCTCATGTACGTAGTTGAACGGATAGAGTGCGCGCCGGCCGGCTTCGTAAAGTGACTGCATCAGCAACGCTTCATCGCACAACGATACCGGAGGAGGACAGCATGGCAGAGAACGTTTCCATCGTCGCCAGCGGGCACACCCGCTTCGGCCGCCTGGACGGCCAGACCCTGGAAGATCTGATCGTCGCGGCCGCGGCGGAGGCCATCGACGAGGCCGCCATCGACCCGGCCGAGATCGACGCCGTGTATCTCGGCCACTTCAACTCGGGCATGGTGGCGGACGGTTTTGCCGCCTCGCTGATCCACCAGACCCACCCCGGCCTGCGCTTCAAGCCGGCCACCCGCTGCGAGAACGCCTGCGCCTCGGGCGCCGCCGCCATCTGGGCCGGGGTCAACGCCATCCGCGCCGGCGATGCCGAGCTGGTGCTGGTGGTCGGCGCCGAGAAGATGACCGCCAACACCACCGAGCAAGTCACCCGCGCGCTGGCCGGCGCCGGCTACCAGAACAATCCGGACGAAGCCGGCCTGAGCTTTCCGCAGCTGTTCGGCATCGCGGCGCAGCAATACCAGGCACGCTACCGCGACCCGCTGCCGGCAATGGCGCAGATCGCGGCCAAGAACCACGCCAACGCGATGTTCAACCCGCTGGCCCACATGCAGCGCGAGGTCAGCGTCGAATTCTGCAGCACCGTCTCCGACAAGAACCCGCTGATCGCCCCGCCCCTGCGCATGACCGACTGCTCGCTGATCACCGACGGCGCGGCGGCGATCCTCCTGGCCTCGCCGGCACGCGCCAAGCGCTTCCCGCGTGAGGTGGGCCTGCGTGCCATGGCGCAGGTGAACGACTTCCTGCCGCTGGGCAAGCGCGACTTCCTGGCCTTTGAAGGGCCGCAGCGGGCCATCGCACAGGCCTACGCCCAGGCCGGCATCAGCGCGGCGCAGCTCGACTTTGCCGAGGTGCACGACTGCTTCACCATCGCCGAACTGCTGATCTACGAGGCCATGGGCCTGGCGCCGAAGGGCGAGGGCCATCGCGCCCTGGCCGAGGGCACGGTGCTGCGCGACGGCGCGCTGCCGGTGAACCTGTCCGGCGGCCTCAAGGCCAAGGGCCATCCGGTGGGCGCCACCGGCGTGTCGATGCATGCGCTGGGCTTCCGCCAGCTCACCGGCCGCGCCGGCGACATCCAGCGCACCGACGCCGCGCTGGGGCTGGTGTTCAACATGGGCGGGGCGGCGGTGGCCAACTACGCCTCGATCCTTGAAGCCAAGCGCGCCTGAGTGCAGCGATGAACGTCGCCAACTGGCTCCATGCCACGGCCCACCGGCATCCGACGGCGCCAGCCCTGCTCACCGGCGAGACCCTGCACGCCGACTACCTGGGCTTCGCCCGCCGCGCGGCCTCGCTGGCGCGCTGCCTGACCGAGGCGCACGGCCTGCGCCGCGGCGACCGGGTCGCGGTGTTCGCGCACAACAGCGTGGAATACCTCGAAGTGCTCTACGCCGCGTGGTGGGCGGGCGCCGTGGTGGTGCCGATCAACCACAAGCTGCACCCCACCGAGGCGGCCTGGATCGCCGACCATGCCGAAGCACGCCTGATGCTGACCGACAGCGGCGAGCGCTTCGCCGCCGGCACCCTGCCGGCGGGCTGCACCGAGCTGGCCCTGCTGGGCGAAGGCTACGCGCAGATGGCCGGCGCCCATGCCGAGCTGAGCCCGCCGCAGCTGGTGGCGCCGGACGACCTGGCCTGGCTGTTCTACACCTCGGGCACCACCGGGCGGCCCAAGGGCGTGATGCTCTCGCATGCCAACCTGACCGCCATGACCACCTGCTACCCGGTGGACGTCGACCCGGTGAGCCCGGCCGACGCCGCGCTGTACGCGGCGCCGATGTCGCATGGCGCCGGGCTGTACAACTTCATCCATGTGCGCTGCGGCGCGCGCCATGTGGTGCCGCCGTCGCGCGGCTTCGATGCCGACGAGATCCTGGCGCTGGCGCCGCGGCTGCGCGAGGTGTCGATGTTCGCCGCGCCGACCATGGTCAAGCGCCTGGTCGACGCCGCGCGGCGCAGCGGCAGCACCGGTGAGGGCATCAAGTCGATCATCTACGGCGGCGGGCCGATGTACCTGGCCGACATCCAGGCCGCGCTGGCGGTGCTGGGGCCGCGCTTCATCCAGATCTACGGCCAGGGCGAGAGCCCGATGACCATCACCGCGCTGGGCCGGCGCGAGATCGCCGACCGCGACCACCCCGACTGGGAACGCCGGCTGCTGTCGGTGGGCATGGCGCAGACCTGCGTGGACGTGAGGGTGGTCGACGTGGCGCTCAACCCGCTGCCGGCCGGCGCCACTGGCGAGATCGTGGTGCGCGGCGCCGCAGTGATGCGCGGCTACTGGCGCAACGAGGCGGCCACCGCCCAGGCGCTGAGCGACGGCTGGCTGCGCACCGGCGACATCGGCCACCTGAGCGAGGACGGCCTGCTGACGCTGACCGACCGCTCGAAGGACGTGATCATCTCCGGCGGCAGCAACATCTACCCGCGCGAGGTCGAGGAGGTGCTGGCCCTGCACGCGGGCGTGGCGGAGGTGTCGGTGGTCGGCGCGCCCGAGCCGGAGTGGGGCGAGATCGTCGTCGCCTTCGTGGTGCCGCGCGCGCCGGGCGCCGTCGATGCCGCCGCGCTCGACCAGTGGTGCCGGCAGCACATCGCCTCGTTCAAGAAACCCAAGCAGTACCACTTCTGCGACGAGCTACCCAAGAACAGCTACGGCAAAATACTCAAGACCGAACTGCGCAAACGACTGCCGGCCTGATCCCACCCCGGCGCGACGCACTGCTCCGACCCGGGACACCATGACGAGCCGCTGGGTGGCCGGCGGGGGCTCGCCAACGGCAGCCGGCCTGTGCCAGGATGTGACGCACACAAACGCGCACCGGCCGGGCCCCCGCCCGCGACCGGGCCGCGCACACCCCCGCGACAGGAACGCCGCCCATGCCCCAAGCACTCGACTACTACTTCGTCCTCAACTCCCCCTGGAGCTACCTGGCCGCCCGCCAGCTCGGCGGCATCGTCGAGCGCACCGGCGCCGAGCTGCGGCTCCGGCCGGTGCAATTGCCCAAGCTGTTCGCCGCCACCGGCGGCCTGCAACTGCGCGACCGGCCGCCGGCGCGCCAGGCCTACCGGTTGCAGGAACTGGCGCGCTGGAGCCGGCATCTGGGCGTGCCGATGCATATCCAGCCGACGCATTTCCCGGTCGACGAGCGCCTCGCCGTCGGTGCCGTGCTGGCCGCGCTGGCGGCCGGGCATGAGGCTTTGCCGCTGACCGTCGCCTTCGGTCAGGCCTTGTGGACCGACAACCGCAACCTGGCCGACGAGGCGGTCGTGGCCGACCTGCTGGCCAGCGCGAATCTGCCGGCGAGCCTGCTCGCCGAGGCGCGCGACCCGCGCCATGACGCGACGCTGGCGGCCAATACCGAGGCGACCATCGCGGCGAACGTGTTCGGGGTGCCGAGCTGCGTGATCGGCAACGAGGTGTTCTGGGGGCAGGACCGGCTGGATTTCGTGGAGCGGGCGCTGACGCAGCCCGCCTGACCGGCGACCGACCCGGCTACTGCCGCTGCGGCGCCTGGTCCGGCGCCGCGACCTCCGCCATCCGCCGCTGCCCCATGGCATCCACCTGCAACCGCCGCTCGATGGCGGTGAGCACCGGCGCCACCGCCTCACCCATGGCGATCTGCGGCTCGGACGGCGTATAGCCCTCGGCGGCTTCGCGCTCGGCGACCGCGACGCTGGCCTGTTCGAAGGCGGAGTCGAAGGCATAGGTGTCGCGCAGCGCCTCGTTGAACAGCGCGCGGCCGAAGAAGGTCCAGTCGGCGCTGTGGCTGCAGCCGTGGGAGTTGCGGTCGGCGCGCGAGGCGGTCATCACCAGGGTGTCGGGGCCGGCCAGCGGCGGCACGAAACCGCCGGAGTAGCAGGCCGAGACGATCAGCGCGCGGTAACGGATGCCGGCCTCGTCGAGCAGGCCGCGCAGCACCTCAGGGCTCAACTCGTCGAAGCGGTAGGGCCACAGGCTGAGGTCGAAGCGGTGTTCTTCGGAGCCGTGGGAGGTGAGGAAGACCACCAGCACGTCTTCGTCGGCATTCATGCGCTGACCGAAAACCTTGAGGCTGCGCGCCAGCGCGGTGACGCTGGCGATGGGCAGGGTGTCGACGGTGGTGGGGTTGTTGACCAGCACCAGGCTGCGGCCTTCGGCATCGAAACGCTCGCGGAATAGCGCATCGACGGCGCGCACCTCACGCAGGAACACATCCTGGTTGCCATGGCCGCCGACCGACAGCACGAACAGCTCGGGCACGCCGGGGCGCCCGGGCGCGATGTCGGCGAGCGCGGCGTCGAGCAGGGCGGGTTGAGTGTAGAGGATGGCCTCCTGGGTGACCGCCGCATAGCGGGCCTGGGCCGCGTCGCTCTCGGCGGCCGCCGCCGTTTCGTCGTAGCGCGGTATCCACAGACTGCTGCCGTCCTTGAACAGCCACTGCGGCGCAATGAGCAGGCCGAGCACCGCCAGCACCGCGCCCATGCGCTGCTCGGGCAGGAGTTGCTGCGCCCGTGCGAGGGCAACGATGGAGGCGATGATCAGCCAGCCGATGAAGCCCCAGTAGAGATAGGCGTTGGCCATCGCGAACGCGTCATCGAGCCGCTGAAAGCCAAGGATGGCGGCGTACTGGATGACGGTACCGACAATGCCGACGGCGACCAACGCGACGGCGCCGGGCAGCGTTTTGCGGTCGTCGTCCGCAGCGCGTGCCGAGGCCCATGCGGCGAGCAGCAGCAGCGGCACCCAGAACACCGCCGAAGCCATGCCGTAGCGGTTGAACTCGCTGTCGGTGCCGACCAGCAGCCAGTTGCCGAAGGCGATGAGCAGCAGGTCGACCAGCAACAGCCAGACCAGCTGTGCCGCCGACACTTTGAGCCGGGCGGTCGCCTTGGCGCGCACCAGCAGGAGGCCCACACCCGCGGCGAGGTTGCTGGCCAGATCGCGCCAGGGCTGCGTCTGATCGGCAACCTCCGGCACGGGCGGCGGCGCGCCGACGGTGACGCGGCAGCCACTGAGCGTTTCGAGGCGGGCCAGCCAGGCGTCGGTGTCCGGCGCGAGGCCAGCAAGGGGCACGATCAGCACTTCGAAGGTGGTCAGATGAATGAGCAACAGGTCGCCGATGCGCTCGAGCGCCTCGATGCTGCGCCACTGCACGCGGCTGATCGCCTCGTCATGCGCGACCTCCAGCGCGTCGTCGGCGAGGGCGATCTGAAAACGGTCGGGCTGCCGGGCGGCAACGCGCCGCGACAGCCGGCGCTGCGCGCGCTGCATGAGGACAATGCCCGCCAGCACGATCATCGCTAGCGGGAACCACTGACCGCCGGGCAAGGCCTCCATCTGCGCGCTGAAAAACCCGATCAGCGCCCCCACCACCAGCCACAGCGCCACCGTGACGAAGAAGGCGCGCCAGGGCCGACCGCCCTGACGCTGCAGGCGCCGACCCGCCGCGCGCACGCCGACCATGCGCTGGTCGACCGTGGTGTCGAGCGTTACGGGGGTCGAGAGGACGTCGGCGTCGGTCATGGCTCAGGTCGTGGCTGCAAAAAAACCTCAGTGTATACCGGTGGGATGAAGCGCGCGGATACTCCGGCGACGACAGGCAACTGACGGAACTTGGCGTGGCAATAGCACTCGAAGGCCCCACGATTCCCTCTGGCACCGTCGTCATGCTCACTCAACTCGGTTTCTTCGTTCTCGGCCTCGTGGCCCTCATTGCCGGCGCCGAAGCGCTGGTCCGCGGCGCGGCGCGCATGGCGCTGTCTTGGGGCATCTCGCCGCTGGTGATCGGCCTCACGGTGGTGGCCTTCGGCACCAGCGCGCCCGAGGTGGCGGTGTCGGTGGGGGCCGCACTCGACGGCAATCCGGATCTGGCGATCGGCAACGTGCTGGGCAGCAACATCGCCAACGTGCTGCTGATCCTCGGCATTTCGGCGCTGATCGTGCCGCTGGCGGTGTCGGAGCAGATCATCCGCCAGGAGGTGCCGATCCTGATCGGCGTGTCGGCCCTGCTGGTGGGGCTGTCGGCCGACGGCGGACTCAGCCGTCTCGAAGCCGGACTGCTGCTGTCGTTGGCCGTCATCTACACCGTGTTCCTGATCGTGCAGGCGCGCCGCGGCTCGGCGAAGGCGCAGGAAGAGGCCATGCACGAGTTGCCCGAGCCGGCGGGCTGGGATGCCTCGCCGGTGGCGCAGGTGCTGCTGGTGCTCGGCGGCCTGGGCCTGCTGGTGCTGGGGGCCGACTGGTTGGTCGGCGCGGCCACGCATTTCGCGCGCGCCTTCGGCGTGAGCGACCTGGTGATCGGCCTGACCATCGTCGCCATCGGCACCTCGATGCCGGAGATCGCCACCTCGATCATGGCCGCCGTGCGCGGCGAACGCGACATCGCGGTGGGCAATGTGGTGGGCAGCAACCTGTTCAACATTCTTGGCTGCCTGGGCGCGGCGGGGCTGGTGTCGAGCACCGGCCTGCCGGTGTCCGAAGCCGCCCGCGATTTCGACATGTGGGTGATGCTGGCGGTCGCCTTCGCCTGCCTGCCGGTGTTCATCACCGGGCGCGAGATCGCGCGCTGGGAAGGCGCGGTGTTCCTCGGCTACTACGTGGCCTACACGGCCTTCCTGGTGCTCTCGGCCCAGCACCATGCTGCCGCGCCGATGCTCTCCTCGGCCATGCTAAGCTTCGTCATCCCGCTCACCGTGCTGACGCTGGCGGTGAGCCTGTGGCGGCATCGGCGCGCCGGGGCGTAGCGGACGCGGCGCGCAGCGGGTAGAGTCATCGCACCCCGCCCGAGGCGGCTTCTTCGAGGAACACGCCATGCGCGTCGGCATCATCGGCATCGGCAACATGGGCCTGGCCATGGCCCTCAACCTGCGCGAACGTGGCGTGGACGTGACGGTGCGCGACCTGTGCGACGGGCCGGAAACCATCGCCTGCACCGCCGGCGCCACAGTGGCCGACTCTCCGGCTGCGCTGGCCGCGGCGGTGGATGTGGTGATCACCGTGGTCGGCACCGGTGCCGAGACGCACCAGGTGCTGCTCGGCCCCGACGGAGTGGCCAGCATCGACGGCGCCGGGCGGGCGGTGATGATCTGCAGCACCATCGCGCCGAATGACGTGATCGACTGCGCCGCCGGTCTGGCCAGGGCCGGCTGGCAGACGCTCGACGCGCCGATCTCCGGCGGCCCGGCACGGGCGCGCGATGGCGGCATGAGCATGATGCTGGGCGGCGACCCGGCACTGGTCGAAGCGCTCGCCCCGCTGCTGGCGATGCTCGCCAAGTCACGCTTCGTCATCGGCCCGCATCCGGGCGACGGCGCCAAGGCCAAGCTGGTCAACAACTTGCTGGCGGCAGTCAATCTGGCCGCGGCGGGCGAGGCCTTTGCCCTGGCCGAGCGGCTCGGGCTGGACGCGAAGACCGTGCTCGACGTGGTGTGCGCCAGCTCCGGCCAGTCGTGGATCACCGCCGACCGCATCCCGCGGGCGCTGGCGGGCGATTTTGCGCCGCGCGCCCATGCGCGCATCCTGACCAAGGACATCGGCCTGGCGCTGGACTGCGCCCGCGCGGTCGATCAACCGCTCACGCTGGGCGCGGCGGCGCAGGCGGTGTTCCAGCGCACCTGTGCGCTGGGCTGGGCCGAGGAGGACGATGCGGCGGTGCTCAAAGCCTGCCGGCAGAGCAACCCCGGCTGAGGCACCACCGATCCGCGAACGCTTCATGTTTTTCAGGCGCTTGCGTATACTGGCCTCCTTTCCGAGGAGCGCTGCGAGGTCGTCAGGTCGCCCTGACCGACGCCCCAGGCTCGGAAGCCGCCGCTGGCGGTGAGAATCAACGGCGCTCACGACATCAACCCGTGCCGGGCACGGGAGGTGCGTGAGAAGGCCCGAATGCCGATCCCCCTCCCCCCGGTCATAGCATGGAGCAACCCATGAACGCTGTGACTGACTTCAACGACTACGTGATTGCCGATCTCAAACTGGCCGACTGGGGCCGCCGCGAGATCAAGATCGCCGAGACCGAAATGCCGGGCCTGATGGCGATCCGCGAGGAATTCGCCAAGACCCAACCGCTCAAGGGCGCGCGCATCACCGGCTCGCTGCACATGACCATCCAGACCGCGGTGCTGATCGAGACGCTGACCGCGCTGGGCGCCGAAGTGCGCTGGGCCTCGTGCAACATCTTCTCGACCCAGGACCATGCCGCCGCCGCCATCGCCGCTGCCGGCGTGCCGGTGTTCGCCGTGAAAGGCGAATCGCTCAAGGACTACTGGGACTACACCCACCGCATCTTCGAGTGGGCCGACGGCGGCTACAGCAACATGATCCTCGACGACGGCGGCGACGCCACCTTGCTGCTGCACCTGGGCGCCAAGGCCGAGAAGGACATCGCCGTGCTGGCCAAGCCGACCAGCGAGGAGGAGACCCTCCTGTTCGCCGCCATCCGTGCCAAACTGGCCACCGACCCGAGCTGGTACTCGACCCGCCTGGCGCAGATCAAGGGCGTGACCGAAGAGACCACCACCGGCGTGCATCGCCTGTACCAGATGCATGCGCGCGGCGACCTGCGCTTCCCGGCGATCAACGTCAACGACTCGGTCACCAAGAGCAAGTTCGACAACCTCTACGGCTGCCGCGAATCGCTGGTGGACGGCATCAAGCGCGCCACCGACGTGATGATTGCCGGCAAGGTGGCGGTGGTGTGCGGCTACGGCGACGTGGGCAAGGGCTCGGCCCAGGCCCTGCGCGCGCTGTCGGCCCAGGTGTGGGTCACCGAGATCGACCCGATCTGCGCACTGCAGGCCGCCATGGAAGGCTACCGCGTGGTGACCATGGAATACGCCGCCGACAAGGCCGACATCTTCGTCACCACCACCGGCAACTTCCATGTGATCACCCATGACCACATGGCCGCCATGAAGGACCAGGCCATCGTCTGCAACATCGGCCACTTCGACAACGAGATCGATGTCGCCTCGCTCGAAAAATACGAGTGGGAAGAGATCAAGCCGCAGGTCGACCATGTGATCTTCCCCGACGGCAAGCGCATCATCCTGCTGGCCAAGGGCCGGCTGGTGAACCTGGGCTGCGGCACGGGCCACCCGAGCTATGTGATGAGCTCGTCCTTCGCCAACCAGACGATCGCCCAGATCGAGCTCTACAGCCGCACCGAGGAGTATCCTGTGGGCGTGTACACGCTGCCCAAGCACCTCGACGAGAAGGTCGCCCGTCTGCAGCTCAAGAAGCTTGCCGTCACGCTCACCGAGCTGACCGACGAACAGGCGGCCTACATCGGCGTGCCCAAGGCCGGCCCGTACAAGCCGGAACACTATCGGTATTGATCCAATCCGCGGGCCGGACCACCGCCATGACACCAGGCGGCGGTCCGGCCGCCCGGTTCATGAGGAGTTCTGCATGAAACGACCCTGGGTGCGCCAGACACGCAAGGAAGACATCCCGGCGCTGATCGAACTGCAGGCACGCGTCTACCCCTCGATTCCGCCCTGGAGCCGCCGCAAGCTGCGCGAGCAGCTCGACGTGTTCCCCCAAGGCCAGGTGGTGGCCGAGACCGACGACGGCGTGGTCGGCTGCGCCAGTTCGATGATCGTGCGCTGGGACGACTGGGCCGAGTCCCATTCCTGGAAGGAAATCACCGGCGCCGGCACCTTCGAGAACCACGACCCCGACGGCCGCACGCTGTACGGCGCCGAGGTCTTCGTCGCGCCGGAAATGCAGGGCACGGGCATCGGCCATCTGCTGTACGAAGCGCGCCGCAAGCTGTGCCGGGCCATGAACCTCAAGCGCATCATCGCCTGCGGCCGCCTGCCCGGCTACCACCGCTACGCCGACGAAATGAGTGCCGAGTTCTATGCGCAGAAAGTCGTCTGGGGCGACCTGCGCGACCAGGTGCTGAGCTTCCAGCTCAAGGAAGGCTTCAGCTACTGCGGGGTCATCGACGACTACATTCCAGAGGACGAAGAATCCCGCGGCTGTGCCTCGATCATCGTGTGGCTCAATCCGGGTTACGACCCGCAGCGACCCACCGTCGTCCCGAAGGAGATCGCCCTGTGATAGTCCGCATCGCTGCCGTTCAATACCTGCTGCGCCAGATCCACGACTGGTCCGGCTTCGAAAACCAGGTCCGCTTCATCATGAAGGCCGCGGGCGACTACAAACCGCAGTTCGTCCTGCTGCCCGAGATCTTCACCAGCCAGCTGCTGTCCTTCATGGACACCACCGACGTGCGCGAAGCGGTGCGCAACATGCATGACTACACCCGCCGCTACAAGGATCTGATGCAGGAGCTGGCCGCACAGTGGAACGTGCACCTCATCGGCGGCAGTCACCCGCACCTGACCGAAGACGGCCGCCTGCTCAACACCGCCTTCTACTTCACCCCCACCGGCGAGATCTACGAGCAGGACAAGATCCACCGCACCCGCTGGGAACGCGAGAAGTGGAACACCGACGCCGGCGACCAGCTGCGCCTGTTCGACACGCCCTTCGGCAAGATCGCCATCCTGATCTGCTACGACATCGAGTTCCCTGAACTCGCGCGCATGGTGTGCGAGGCCGGCGCCGACATCCTCTTCGTGCCCTCGTGCACCGACGATCGCCAGGGTTTTTTGCGCGTGCGCTACTGCTGCCACGCCCGCGCCATCGAGAACCAGGTGTTCGTGGTCATGACCAGCACCGTCGGCAACCTGCCGGTCGAAGGCCTCGGCCTGCACTACGGCCAGGCCAGCATCATCACCCCCTCCGACTTCGCCTTCGCGCGCGACGGCATCGCCGCCGAGGGCACGCCCAACATCGAGCAGATCATCGTCGCCGAAGTCGACCTGGCCGACTTGGAGAGCAACCGCCTCAACGGCACCACCATCCCGCTCTACGACAAGCGCAAGGACGTCTACGAGCACCCGGTGGAAGTGGTCAAGGTCAAATGACAGCGACGCCTGCCCGGAATCCGCACCGGTGAAATCCTTCCACCGCCGCACCGCCCGCCCGGCGCCGACGCCGGCCCCCGCCAGCCCCCCGGAGGTCGACCGCCACGGCCTGCAGCGGGTCGACAGCCTGCTCGTCGCGCGCGGTCTGGCCCCGTCGCGCACCGCCGCCCAGCGCATGATCGCCGCCGGCCGCGTGCGCAGCGCCGAGCAGCCGGTCACCAAACCCTCGCTGGCACTGCCCGACGACGCCGAGCTCACCGTCATCCCCGACCAGGAAGACCGCTATGTCTCGCGCGGCGCCCTCAAGCTGGCCGGCGCCATGGCGCGCACCGGCTTGGCCGCGCACGGCCTCACCGCCCTCGACATCGGCCAGTCCACCGGCGGCTTCACCGACTGCCTGCTGCAGGCCGGCGCACGCCATGTGGTCGGCGTCGAAGTCGGCCACGACCAGCTGCACTCCTCGCTGCACGAGCACCCGCGCATCACCTGCCTCGAAGGTCTCAACGCCCGCGACCTGAGCGCCGACGACCTGGGCGACGCCTGGCCCGAAGGCGGCTTCGACCTGCTGGTGTGCGACGCCAGTTTCATTTCGCTGACCCTGCTGATGCCCCGCTGGCCGACGCTGCTACGCCCCGGCGGCCGGGTGCTGGCGCTGGTCAAACCGCAATTCGAAGTCGGCCGCGAGGGCCTGGCCAAGGGCGGCATCGTGCGCGATGCGAGCCTCTACGCCGGCGTCGAGGCCCGCATCCGAGCCGCCGCCGAAGCGGCCGGCCTGACGGTCGACGACTATTTCGACAGCCCGATCACCGGCGGCGACGGTAACCGGGAATTCTTCCTCGCCGCCCACCTCCCCGACACCACAGACGACGCATGAGCCCGACACCCTTCTCCATCGAATTCTTCCCGCCGCAAACCGCTGCCGGCGTCGACAAGCTGCGCGCCACCCGCGCCCAGCTCGCGCAACTCAAGCCCGAGTTCTTCTCCGTCACCTACGGTGCCGGCGGCTCGACGCAAGAGCGCACCTTCGAAACCGTGTTCGAGATCCAGGCCGAAGGCCTCGCCGCCGCGCCGCACCTGTCCTGCGTCGGCGCCACCCGCGACAGCATCCGCCAGATCCTCAAGCGCTATCAGGACAAGGGCATCCACCGCATCGTCGCCCTGCGCGGCGACCTGCCCTCCGGCGTGGTCGACCCGGGCGAGCTGCGCTATGCCAACGAACTGGTCGAATTCATCCGGAGCGAAACCGGCGACTGGTTCAACATCGAAGTGGCCGCCTACCCCGAGTACCACCCACAGGCACGCACCGCCCAGGCCGATCTGGCCGCCTTCAAGCGCAAGGTCGACGCCGGCGCCAACTCGGCCATCACCCAGTACTTCTACAACGTGGACGCCTACCTGCACTTCCGCGACGAATGCACCGCCATGGGCGTCGACATCCCCATCGTGCCCGGCATCATGCCCATCGTCAGCTTCACCAAGCTGGCCCGCTTCTCCGACGCCTGCGGCGCCGAGATCCCGCGCTGGATGCGCCGCAAGTTCGAAAGCTTCGGCGACGACGCCGACGCCATCAAGGCCTTCGGCCTCGACGTGGTCACCGACCTCTGCGCCCGCCTGATCGAAGAAGACGCCCCCGGCCTGCATTTCTACTGCATGAACATGGCCGGCCCCACCAGCACCATCGTCGAGCGCCTCGGCCTCACGGCATGATGTCACCCATGTAGCCGGGCGAGGTGCCCGGCTATACCGACGTTCCCGGGGTCGCTTCGCTCGCCCGGGCTACAGACCGAACCGTAGCCCGGTCGAGGGCCGCAGGCCCGACACCGGGAACACAGCTCAACGAGGCCCCAAGCATGCCCCGCAAGCCCCCCGAAATCGTCACCCACGCCCTCGAGCTCTTCGCCCCGCTCGGCGCCGTGCGCGTCAAGTCGATGTTCGGCGGCTGGGGCTTCTACCTCGACGACCTCTTCTTCGCCCTCGAAGCCTGGGAAACGCTCTACCTCAAGGCCGACACCGAGAGCGAAAAAGCCTTCATCGACGCCGGCTGCAGCCGCTTCATCTACACCCAGAAAGACGGCAAGACTTTTTCGATGGGCTACTGGACAGCGCCCGAAGAAGCCCTCGACAGCCCCGCCGCGATGGCGCCCTGGGCACGGCTGGCGATCGAATGCGCGCTGCGGAACCGAAAACCGAAGAAGCCGCGACGCAAACCTGGGTAACCCGGGTAGCCGCGTAGCCCGGCCGAGGGCCGACAGGCCCGACGCCGGGAACGGTGCCCCACCCACCGACGCTCCCGGGGTCGCTGCGCTCGCCCGGGCTACGCATGACAATCGCTTGATCCGCCGCCATCGGCTATCCTCGCCGGATGGTCAGATACCGACGCAACCATGTTCCGGGCGGCACCTATTTCTTCACCGTCACCCTGCGGGACCGGCGTTCGGATTGGCTGATACGACACATCGACCTGCTGCGTGTCGCCATCGCGCGCACCCAATCGCGCCATCCGTTCCGCATCGACGCCATGGCGGTACTGCCCGAACATCTGCACATGGTCATGACGCTCCCCGACGGCGATGCCGACTACTCGCTGCGCTGGCGACAGATCAAGGGCTCGTTTACATGCGGTTTGCAGCAGCAGGGGCTGGCGACTCGGGGCGTCTGGCAGAGCCGGTTCTGGGAGCACACGGTGCGCGACGAGGATGACCTGAAACGCCATGTGGACTACATCCACGGCAATCCGGTGAAGCATGGCCATGTCGGGAAGCCGACCGACTGGCCGTATTCGACGATCCATCATTTCATCGCGAGCGGACGCATCGCCGCCAACTGGGGCACGGACACGTAGCCCGGCCGAGGGCCAACGGCCCGATACTGGGAGCGGTGCCCGATTCCACCGACGGCCCCGGGGTCGCTACGCTCGCCCGGGCTACGGGTGCATCGCCTCGATCACGCCGGCGGTTTGACGTAGCCCGGCCGAGGGCCGCAGGCCCGACACCGGGAGCTGTGCCCGATTCCACCGACGGCCCCGGGGTCGCTGCGCTCGCCCGGGCTACAGGTGCATCGCCTCGATCACGCCGGCACTTCGACGTAGCCCGGCCGAGGGCCGCAGGCCCGACGCCGGGAACGGTGCCCGGCGCCACCGACGGCCCCGGGGTCGCTTCGGTCGCCCGGGCTACGGGTGCATCACCTCGATCACGCGGGCGGTTCGACGTAGCCCGGCCGAGGGCCGAAGACCCGACGCCGGGAACGGTGCCCCGCTCCACCGACGCTCCCGGGGTCGCTACGCTCGCCCGGGCTACGGGTGCATCGCCTCGATCACGCCGGCGGTTCGACGTAGCCCGACCGAGGGCCGAAGGCCCGACGCCGGGAACGGCGTTCGTAGCGGGAACTAGATCTTCACTTCGCGCCCCGCCCAATACGGCTCGCGCAATTCCCGCTTGAGGATCTTCCCCGCCGCGTTGCGCGGGAACTGGTCGACGAGGTCCAAGGTGGACAGCCGCTGGTAGCGGGCACCGACCCGGGTGTTGGTCCATTCGCGCAGGGCGTCGGCCTCGATGTGCTGGCCGGCCTTGAGGGTGACGGCGGCGGCCGGGGTTTCGCCCCATTTGTCGTCGGGGATGCCGAACACCACGGCTTCGAGCACCGCGGGGTGCTGGACGATGACTTCTTCGATGTCGCGCGGGTACACCTTCACGCCGCCGGAGTCGATCATGTCTTTCTTGCGGTCGACCAGGCTCAGGTAGCCATCCTTGTCCACGAAACCGAGGTCGCCGGTGTATAGCCAGCCGTCGCGAATCGCGTCGGCGGTGAGGTCGTCCCGCCGGTAGTAGCCGGGCATGAGAATCGGGCCGCGGCCGACGATTTCGCCGATCTCGCCGACGGCCGCGGTCTTGCCGTCTTCGCGCACGATCTTCATCTCGAAGAAGGGCGGCGGCACGCCGACGGTGCCGCGTTTGCGCTGGGCGTCGTCGCGGTCGAGGATGGTGACGAAGCCTTCGGTGAGGCCGTACAGCTCGTAGAAACGCCCGGGCAGTGCGGCTTCGAGGATGTCCTTGTGCGCCACCGACAAGGGTGCGCCGAGCGAGAGCAGCATCTCGAGCGACTGCAGGCGTGCCGGGTCGAAGTTGGGCACATTGAGCATGGCGACGATCTGCGAGGGCACCATCATGGTGTGGGTCACGCCCTCGGCGGCGATAGTGTCGATCATCGCCTGGGCGTCGAAGCGCTCGGCCAGCACATAGCGGGCACCGAGGGTGAAGGCCGGCATGAGGGTGACGAAGGCGCCGTTGAAGACGATGGCGCCGGTGTGCAGCACCACCGATTCCGGCCCCATGCGCCAGGCATTGGCGAACAGCGTGCCGTAGTGGGCGCGAATCCGGTGGGTGTGCACGATGCCCTTGGGCAGGCCGGTGGTGCCGCTGGTGTACATGATGTTGAACACATCGTCGGGCGCGATCTCGGCGCCGATGTCGCGCTCGGAGCGCTCGGCGGTGAAGTCGGCATAGGGGCGGCAGCCATCGGCCAGGGCGCCGACCAGCACGCAGCAGCGCACCGACTTGAGTCTTGGCTTGACCGGCAGCAACTGGGCCGCCGTCTCGCGGGTGCCGAACACTGCCATCGGCGCAGCATCGCGCAGCAGCGATTCGAGCCCGCTGGCGGTGAGCAGCGGCGACAGCGGCACCACCACGGCGCCGAGCTTGGCGCAGGCCCAGTAGATGTCGAGCAACTCCAGGCAGTTGGGCAGCACGGTGGCGACCCGCTCGCCCTTGGTCACGCCCGAGGCACGCAGCGCATGAGCGAGGCGATTGACGCGGCGGTTGAACTGGTCCCAGCTCAGCCGCTGCTTGCCGAACACCACCGCGGTGTGCTCGGGGCGATAGCGCGCGTGATGCGCGATCAGTCCGTCGATCTGCATGTTGTCTCCTCCTTCATGGCCGGCGGCCTCTGCGGGCCGCCTCGGCCGGGTCATCGGGGCGCTTGTCAGGGGGCCACCCCTGCCATCGCCCCAGGCCTGCCTCAGATGGTCAAGCCGCCGGTCACTTCGAGCACCGCGCCGTTTACATAGCTGGCGTCCGCCGACAGCAGGAAGGCGGCCACCGCGGCGATCTCCGCCGGCTCACCCATGCGGCCCAGCGGCACTTCGGATTCCATGGTCTTGAGCACGTTATCGGGCATCGAGGCAAGGATCGGCGTTGCGATGAAGCCGGGGCAGATGGCATTGCTGCGCACGCCTTTGCGGCCCAGTTCCTTGGCCCAGGTCTTGGTCATGCCGAGCACGCCGGCCTTGGCGGCGGCATAGTTGGTTTGGCCGAAGTTGCCATACACGCCCACCACCGAGGAGATGTTCACGATCGAGCCGCTGCCCTGGGCCAGAAAGGTGTCGACGAAGGCACGGGTGCAGTTGTAGACGCCTTTCAGATTGATGCTGATGACGCGGTCCCACTGCTCTTCGCTCATCTTCTTGAGCTGGGCATCGGCAACGATGCCGGCGTTGTTCACCAGGCCGTCGATGCGCCCGAAGGCGGCCACCACCTCGGCCGCCGCGGCGCTCACCGCCGCGCTATCGGCCACGTTCACCGCCCAGCCGCTGGCCGTCACGTTGTAGGTTTCGCTCAGTTCGGCGGCTTTGGCCTTGGCGGCCTCGGCGCTCAGGTCCCACACGACGACGGTGGCGCCGTCGGCCGCACAGCGTCGGGCGATCGCCTCGCCAATGCCTTGGGCCGCACCGGTCACGACCACCACTTTGTCCTTCAGTTTCATGCACCTATCCTCTTCTGACGGGCTGCGCGGGTTGCAGCATGCAAGGACCTTATCACCCCATAAAAGCAGAACAAAGCGCATACTCACCGTATCGTTGTGCGTATATGCACAGCAGCGCGGAGCGGCCCATGAACATTGACTGGACGGATTTCCGGCACTTTCTCGAAGTGGCGCGCACCGGCACGCTGACCGCCGCCAGCGCCCGCCTCGGCGTCGACCACACCACCGTCGCGCGGCGCCTGTCGCGGCTCGAGACCGCACTCGGCGCCACCCTGTTCGACCGGCGCCGCGACGGCTATGTGCTGACCGACACCGGCCAGGCATTGCAGGCCCACGCCGAAGCGATGGAGAGCGCAGCGCTGGGCGCGGAGGAATCGGCCGGCGGCGTCGGCGGCGCGATCGCCGGCACGGTGCGCCTCGGCGTGCCGGAGGTGTTCGGCACCCGGGTGCTGACGCCGCGGCTATCGACGCTGATGACCGCCCACCCCGAGCTGTCGGTCGAACTGCTGCTGCAGCATCGCTTCGTGAGCCTGGCCAGCCGCGAAGCCGATCTGGCCGTCACCCTCGACCCGCCCACCAGCGGCCGCTATGTGGTCACCCGGCTGACCGCCTTCCACTACCTGCTGTACGCCTCGCCCGCCTACCTCGCCCAGCACCCGCCCATCCGCAGCCGCGCCGACCTGGCCGGCCATGCCTTCATCGACTATGTGCAGGATCAGCTGATGAGCGACGAGCTGCGCTATCTGGACCGCCTGATCGAACGCCCGCGGCGGGTGTTCTCCTGCACCGGCATGCTGGCCCAGACCCAGGCCGCCGAAGCGGGCATGGGCCTGGCCATGCTGGCGCCCTACGCAGTGGCGCCCGACAGCCCGCTGGTGCAGGTGTTGCCCGGCGAAGTGGTGGCCGACAGCGTGCTGTGGCTGGCCGCCCCGGCCGACCTGTTCCGCCTGCGCCGGGTGCGGGTGCTGTGGGATTTTTTGCGCGCGCTGGTGGCCGAATCGCCCGCCTTGTTCGGCGGGCCGTCATCGGGCTGAACGCAGCTCACCCCATGCCGTGGCGCCGCATCCAGGCGCGTACGTCTTCGCCCGCGCCCCTGTCCTGCAAGCGCTGGACATTGAGCAGCATGTTTTCGACCATGGCATGGGCAGCGATGGCAGCCATCACCTCCAGCCGGGCTTCGGCGTCCAGGCCGCTGGACGCGAGCTGGCGATCGACCTCGCAGAAGTGGTTGGCCATCAGGCAGCGGGCTTCGTGCTCGTCCATCGACAACATGCCGAAGTCGAGCGGATCTTCGCGCTCGATGTCTTCCATCAACGCTTCCATGGTTTCCGGGCTCATGGCGGGGCTCCTTGCGGGTGGCTCGTCCCTGTAGGACGCGCACTTGGCCGAAAAGCTCCCGGCGCGGGCCTCAGCGCTTGCTGCGCGCCATCACCAGCACGCCGCCGACCACCATCGCCGCGCCGACGAGCTGCGCCGCGCCGATCGATTCGTCCAGCAGCAGCGCGCCGAGGCCCAGCGTGATCACCGGTCCGAGGCTGCCGGTCAGCGCCACCGGGCCGGCGCCAATGCGGCGGATGGCCTCGCTCAGGCACCAGATCGGCAACACCGTCGAGAACAGCGCCATGGCGGCGGCCAGGCCGATCACCGGCGCCGGCTGCAGCAGCGTGGCCACCGGTCGCATCAGCAGAAACTGGCCGATGCTGAGCACGCAGGCCACGGTGGACGCCCAGGCCGTGACCCGCGCTGCGCCGAGCCGGCCGACCACCTCGCCGTTGCCCATCAGATACAGCGCATAGGCCACCGCACTGCCAAACACCAGCGCGCTGCCGATCAGCACCTCGGTGGTCTCGCCGCCCACGCGCAGGTCGTGCGCCACGGCGAAGGCCACGCCGAGGTAGCACATCACCAGCGCGACGAGGACGCGCCGAGTCAGCGGCTTGCCGAGGAACAGCGCCGAGAGGATCACCACGATGCTCGGATAGGCGAAGAGGATCAGCCGCTCGAGCGCCGCGGTGATGTAGCCCAGGCCGAGGAAGTCCAGGTAGCTGGCCAGGTAGTAGCCGAACAGGCCGAGCAGGAACAGGGCGATCCAATCCCGCCCCGCCAGCGGCTGGGCGGCGCGCCGGCTGCCATGCCAGCCCATGAGGAGGAAGAAGGGCAGGCTGATCAGCATGCGCAGCGCCAGCAGGGTTTCGGCATCGACACCATGGCGATAGGCCAGCTTGACCAGGATCGCCTTGAACGAGAAGCCGACCGCGGCCAGGGTGGCGAGCAGCAGGCCGGCCATGGGCAGGCGGCGGGGCAGGGGCAAGGCATCGGTGGCGGGCGTCATGACGGGGTTTCCTGAGCGGTCCACCCCGATTTAGCCACCATCCCCCGCCGCCAACAATTGCTAAGATGCCAAGCCTGTGTTCGTCAAATCCGAAACCGAATGCGCTACGACCTGATCGACCTGCAACTCTTCCTGGCGGTGGCCGACGCCGGCAGCCTGTCGCTCGGCGCGCGCCGCTGTCATCTGGCCACCTCGTCGGCCAGCCATCGCATCGCCCGGCTCGAAGCCTCGGCGGGCGTGGCATTGCTGGAGCGCCGGCCGCGCGGCATGGCGCTCACGCCGGCCGGCGAGGTGATGCGCGAAGGCGCCCGCCAGGCGCTCGCCCGGCTCGAACAGATGCATGCCGACCTACTGCCCTACGCGGCCGGCGTACGGGCCCAGGTTTCGGTGTGGGCGAACACCAACGCCACTAACATCTTCCTGCCGGACGATCTGGCCGGTTTTTTGTCGGCCCAGCCGCAGGTGCGCGTGACGCTGCGCGAGGCGACCAGCCCCGAGGTGGTGCACGCGGTGGCCTCGGGCGAGGCACAGATCGGCGTGGTGGCCGGCGACGTGAGCACCGGCGAGCTGCAGGTGCTGCCCTACCGGCGCGACCGGCTGGTACTGGTGGTACCGCCCGGCGACGCGCTCGGCGTACGGGCGCGGATCCGCTTTGCCGAGGTGGCGGATGCGCCCTTCGTCACCCTGCACAGCGGCACTGGCATCCACACCTTTCTGATGGGCCTGGCCGGCGAGCGCGGGCGACCGCTGGACGTGCGCATCCAGGTGCACAGCTTCGAGGCGGTGCTGGGCATGGTGGCGGCTGGGGTGGGTTACGGGCTGGTGCCGGCCTCGACGGTGGCCCGCATGGGCCAGCCGACCCGGGTCGTCACGCTGGCGCTGGACGACGACTGGGCGCGGCGTGACCTGCGCCTGTGCGTGCGCGAGGCGACTACGCTGTCCGGCCACGCGCAGGCGCTGCTCGCCCACCTGGCGCGTCACGGCGGGGCGTCGACCTCCGAATAGGCCTCAGGCACGAAGCGCGGCGTGCACACGGCGAGAAACACCAGATCCGTTGCGCCGGTATTTCGGATGCGCTGGCGCTGGCCGGGCGCGATCAGCACTGTGTCGCCCGCGCGCACCGACCAGGGCGGCGCCTCACCCAACCACATCTCGCCCTCGCCGGACTCGATCAGGTAGCGCTCGACGATGCCCGCCAGCACATGCCAGCGGGTGGTGACGCCGACCGGCACCCGTGCCCGCGCCACCGACACGGCCGGATCGTCGGCGCGGTTGTGCAACTCGGTGATGAAGCAGCCTTCTTCAAAGTAGTACTCGTCCGCCATGCGTCGCTCCCCTGCGGCGCCGATCGGCCGGCGCCGCTGCGAGGATACGCCGCGAACAGCCTTTACAGTGGGCGCTCGACGGTCAGCGCGCCGCGGATCTGACCTTTGGTGTAACCGGTGGCGCGGTCCTGCGGATAGCTCTTCGCCAGCTCGGCCTTGAGCTCCGCGCCGATGTCGGCCGGATCGCCGTGACAGCTCAGGCACACGTCGCCGACCGGGATGGCGCGCATGTAGCGGAAGGTCTTGTGGCCTGCCGCGTCGCTGACAATTTCACCGACCTCCAGCTGCTCTGCCGGTTCGCCGGCCGCGGCGCGCAGGTCGAAGGCGGTGAGCTGGGCGGTTTCCCAGGCGTCGGGCGTGCCGCGCTCGGGGTTGCGGGTTTTCAGGCTGACCCGGCGGATCTGCCAGCCGAGCTCCTCAGCGCGCGCCTTGAGCAGCGCCGGCGCCTTGTCCTTGCACACCGGAATGGCGCCGGCCACGCCCTTGTCGGTGACCGTGTCCTTCATCATCTTGACCACCTTGGGCAGCACCGGCAGGGCTTTCTCGCGGGTGTCGCGCTTGAGAGCATCGATATCTTCGGCGATGGCCGGGCCGGCCAACAGCAAGGCCGCAATCAGAACGGTGGGGCGCATGACTTTCTTCATTAGTAAAAGCTAATATTATAAGCACAAGCCCACCGCCGCGTCAGCCAATGGACGTGCGGTGCGCCCGAAGAGCGCTTACACTGCCAGCGACTCGTTCGCCAATGCCCATCATGTCGACAATCGCCACATCCGCCGTCGCCGACTGCAGACGCCATCTGCTCAACATGCTCGACACCGTCTTGCGCGAACTCGGCTTTCGCGACGACGCCTGGGTCGCGCACGCGCTCGACGCCGCCGGACAGCGCTATGACGAGCTGACCGGCGTGCGCGACCGCCGGGGTTTCGATGCAGTGCGCAGCCTGACCGCCTCGCGCATCAGCCTGATCCACGAGGACGACCTGGCCTACACCATCGACCTCTCCGATCTGGCCCGCCGCCTGCGCGAGGCCTGCGCCCCGTCGCTGGTGCGGGTGCATCTGCGGCTGCTCACCGTGTTGGGCCAATCGGATCTCGAACCCGAGATGTCGCCACTGGCCCCCGAAACGGCCTGCGAAGCGCTACGCGCCCTCGCCGATGCGGCCGATCTGTCGGCGGAGGCGCGCGAGCGGCTGCTGGTGCGCGCCGAACAACCGCTGCGCCAAGCGCTCACCGGCCTTTACGCGACACTCGACACCCTGCTCGCCGCCGCCGGAGTCACCCCCCCGCCGCCACGCCCCAGCACTGCCGCCACGCCCCCCCGGCGTACCGGCGGATCGAACGATGGCGGCGGCCTGGGCAGCCTGCGCCACAGCCTTGCGGGCCCGACCGCCACACCGACGGCATCGGCACCCGCCGTCGATCCGCGCCGGCTGGCCGAGGCCATCGAGCGCCTCGAAGCGAGGCTCGTCGGCACCACGCCGGGCGACGCCCACGAACTGCGGCTCGGGCTGCGGGAAATCGCCGGCCTGCTGACGCCCGACCGGGCCCTGGCGATCGAGATCGTCGACGCCTTGTTCCAGGTGATCGCCGACGACACCGCCGTGCCCCCGGATTTGCGCCAGCACCTGGCCGCCCTGCACACGCCGACCCTGCGCCGGGCCTTGCGTCACCCCGATCTGCTCGACGATTCCGACAGCCCCTTGCTCAAACTGCTCGAATCGACTCTCCGGCTCGGCTGCGCACTGCCCGCCAACCGGCACGGCACGCTGCTGCCGCGCATCGGCGCCGCACTCGACGAGCTGGCCGCGGCCCCGGATCTGGACGACGCGCAATGCGGTCGCGCGCAAGCCACGATCGACCTCATGCAGGCCGAGCTGACCAACCTCTTTGCCGAACAGCTGGCGCGCTACGCGGCGGCGGCGGCACGGGCCGAACGCAAGGAAATCGCCTTGCAAAGCGCCTCCAACGCCATCAACGCGATGATGCTGGCCGAGACCCACCCGGTCTTGCTGACCCTGCTCGAACGCTACTGGGTGCAGGCCCTGGCGCAAGCCGCCCAGCACCGCGACCGGGACGACCGGCTATGGCGCGCTCGGCTCGACACCGCCAACCGCCTGATCCACAGCGCCCCCAGCCAGACCGACCCAGCCACCCGAGCCAGCCTGCTCAAATCCCTGCCCGCCCTGGTCGGCGAGCTGCGCAGCGGTCTCACTCAACTCGGCCTCGACGAAGACACCATCACACGCGCACTGGCCCCGTGCATGGAGTTGCACTCAGCCGTCATGCGCGGCGCCACCCTGCCCAAGATCCGTCACACCCCCACCCACCGTCCCGCCGCGCTGCGCACCACGCCCGAAGGGCTGCTGCTCCTGCAACACCACGGGCATGTGGGCCGCACACCGGGCCTGCCCGCCGCTTGGTCCGCCTGCACCGAGGGCGACCGCATCGCGCTCTCCCTGCCGGACGGCAGCATCTTCGAAGGCGTTCTCGCGGGTCGAACGCCGCTCGGCCAGATGCGCTTGTTGCTTGCCCCCGCCGACGGCCACGTCCTCGCCGTCAGCCTGCGCGCCCTCGCCACCGCCAACCAGCTCACCCTCGGCCGGCCGAACCTCTCCCGGCGCGCGGCCGAACACCTGCGCGCGAGCCGGGCCGGCGCGGCCTGAGGGTTCGGGGGAAGGCACCGCAGACGCGGCGCGTTGGGCGGTACCGCACGGGGCTATATCCTCGGCCGGGACTGCCGCTGAACGGTCCATGCTCGGACACGGGCCACTGACCAACGCCCGCCAGTCAACGCCTTGACATGGCTGTCGCCGGCACGGCGGCGGCCTCCGAAATCTGTCAAACGGTCTGTGCGGATCTACTGGCCCGGGATGTCACCTGCGCCGGGACGACCCGACGGCACACCATCCTCCCCGTCGACACCGCTCGCCAAACGACACATCGGGCAGACCGAGGAAATTTCGACCTCATGGCAATCGAGTGCGTGGCCTGCCTGGGCAATGCTTTGCGCCAGGGCTTGCATGAGCGCCGGATCGTGAAGTTCGCTGACCTTTCCGCAGCGCGGGCAGACCAGGAACAGGCCGGGGACGCGATGCGATTCATGGCGACAGGCCACGAACTGGTTGATCCGTTCGATCTTGTGGACGAGGCCCTGTTCGATCAGGAAGTCCAGTGCCCGGTAGACGGTGGGCGGGGTGGCGTTGCGCCGGATCTGTTTGATCCTCGCGAGCAGATCATAGGCCTTCAGGCCGTTCTCGTTGTGTAGGAGCAAGTCCAGAACGTCGCGGCGAATCGGCGTGAGCCGCGCCCCCCGCGCCTCGCAGCTTGCGGCCGCGCGGTTCAGAAAGGCTTCGCTCCCGTCGGCGGCGCTGAGGCACTTGGTGGTCATGCCGGCAATTTTAAGGGGCTTGCTTGGAATGCACAAATGTAATGTTATAACATTGCATTCACGCATTCCTTCTCTGACACCCGTTTGATCACGGCCGCGGCGCGCGGCCCGACGATCCCGGACACTCCCCGATGAACGCTCCTCTTCCTCTTGACACCACGACATGCGCCGGCATCACGAGCGATGCCCTGGGGCTGACCTGCATTTTCGAGCCGGAGATACAACTCGCCCAGTGGCGAAGAGCCCCGGATGCCGAGATTGCCGGCTGGCTCGAAACGCATGCCGACCGGCTCGGTCCCGGTCTGCGCCAGACCCTGTCGCCGGGCCAGCGCCCCGACCTCGGCCAGTTCCCCGCAGGGGCCGGGCGCGATGCGCTGGCCGAGGATCTGGCGCTGCTTGCCGAGATGCTTGGCGAACTGCTCGACGCGCCCACCATCGGGCTGCGCCTGGAGCAGATCCGACGGCCGATGTGTCCGCGCCTGCACGTTGACCGTGTCGGCATCCGAATGCTGTGCACCTACCGCGGCCCGGGAACCGAATGGGTCGAGGAGCACCTGGTCGACCGCCGCTTCCTCGGTGCCGGCGCTGGCGGCCGCCCGGACGAGACGTCCGGGCTGTTGCCACCGGGTCACCGCATCGAAACCGTCCCGCCCTTCGCCGTCGCCCTGCTCAAGGGCAGCCTGTGGCAAGGCAACGCCGGGCGCGGCATCGTTCATCGCTCGCCGGCGGTACCGAATCCGCCTCGGGTGCTGGCCACCTTCGATGCCGGATGGTAGGGCGCCCCTACCCTCGGCGCGTTCCTGCCCCTTCGCCAGGTCGAACGCATAGCGGCGCGCAAGGCAGCGTCCTTGCGCACACCGCCTCCCCCTCTCCTTCTTCCATCGCCGATCGGCAACAGTGAGGAACCTGCCCGCCATGCTCGAAGCCATCGCAGTCAGCAAGCAGTTCAACGAAAAGAAAGCGGTCGACACGGTCAGTCTCCGTGTCGCGCCCGGCGACATCTACTGCCTGCTCGGCGCCAACGGTGCCGGCAAGACGACCTTGATCAACCTCTTCCTCAACTTCCACCCGCCAACGACCGGCGAGTTGCGCATCAACGGGAAGGACGTCGTCCGGCATGCCCAAGAGGTCAAGCGCGACCTCGCCTACATCCCTGAGCAGGTCATGCTCTACGGCGTGCTCTCCGGCCTGGAGAATCTGGCCTATTTCGCCGAGCTCGGCACCGGCGAGCGCCAGCCTCTCGAGCGCCTGCTCGGCCTGCTGCACGACGTCGGCCTGGCGCAGGACGCGGCACTGCACCGTGTGTCCACCTACTCCAAGGGCATGCGACAGAAGGTCGGCATCGCCATCGCGGTCGCCAAGAACGCCAAGGCGTTGCTGCTCGACGAGCCGACCTCCGGTCTCGATCCGAAGGCCGCCAACGAGTTCTCGCTGCTGCTGCGCCGGGCCGCCGGCGAGGGCTGCGCCGTGCTGACGACAACCCACGACCTGTTCCACGCCAAACAGACCGCCTCACGCATCGGAATCATGCGCCAGGGGCGGCTGGTGGCCGAAATGGCCGCCGCCGATGTGAGCCATGGTGAGCTCGAAACGCTTTACCTCGACTACATGAGTGCCTGATGAAGACCCTGCTCATTGCCCGACGGGAATACGTGGAGTGCCTGCGCGATGGCCGCCTGCTGTGGGCCGGTGGCCTGACGGTGCTGTTGCTGCTGGCGGCGCTTGCCGTGGGCTGGCAGAACCGTGTGGCGGTCGAGAGCGAACGCACCGCCGCCCAGCAACTCGATTACCAGGACTGGCTCGCCCAGGCCGAGCGCCATCCGCACGATGCCGCACACCAGGGGATGCATGTCTTCAAGCCGCTGCCGCCGCTGGCGATCGTGGATCCGGGGATCACCCCCTACGTCGGCTCGACGCTCTGGCTGCAGGCGCACCGGCAGAGCGAGGTGAAGTTCCGGCCCGCGCAGGATGCCACCGGCCTGCAGCGCTTCGGCAATCTGTCGATGGCCTGGGTGCTGCAGATCCTCGGCCCACTGTTGGTCATCGTGCTCGGCTTCAATGCGATCGCCGGTGAACGCGAGCAGGGCACGCTGCGCCAGTTGATGAGCCTGGGCGTGCGTCCGCGCCAGCTTCTGGCCGGCAAGGCACTGTCCTTGGCCGCCAGCCTGGGCACCCTGCTGCTGCCGCTCGCCGTTGCGGCGGCGGGCTTCGTCGCCGCCGGCACGCCGCCGGAAGCGCGGGGAGATACCTGGCTCCGCGTGCTCGCCTTGCTGCTCACCTATGCGCTGTATTTCTCGACGATGATCTTTCTCGTTCTCGCGGTGTCGGGGTGGGCGAAGACCTCGCGGATCGCGCTGGTCACGCTGCTGGCGATATGGATTGCCGGCGCCACCTTGATGCCGCGCGCCGCCTCCGATCTGGCGCGCGAATGGCATCCGAGCCCGACACGGGTCGAGTTCAACCGCAACCTGGACGACGATCTCTCCGCCGAGCATGCGCGCGCGTGGCAGTCGCATTTCGGTGTCGACAAGCGCTGGGGCGCCGACCTGCCGCTCAACCGTTGGGGCGAGGCACTGCAGGTCGACGACCAGGCCGGCTATACGGTGCTCGATCGCCACTTCGGCAAGCTCTGGAACGCCTTCGCCGATCAGCAGCGGATGCAGGAGTGGGGCGGTGTGCTCGTGCCGCTGCTCGCCGTCCGTGCGCTGTCGATGGCCGTGGCCGGCACCGACTTCGCCCACCACCGCGATTTTTCGGTGGCCGCCGAGCAGCAGCGACGGACCATGCAGGACCTGATCAGTCACGACCTCATCCACCATGCCGATCCGCTCGGCCACCAGCATTTTTCCTACAAGGCCGGTCCTGAATTCTGGGCGACCGTGCCGCCATTCACCTATGCCGCGCCGCCGCTCGGTTTCGCGCTGCGCGAGAGCTGGCGCGCGCAGCTTGCCCTGATCGCCGCCTGCCTGCTGGCCGGCGTGCTGGCGCTGGTGGCCATGCCACGGCGCGCTTGAGGAGCGGATGATGAACGAGATACGCACATTCCTGCTGGTGGTGCGGCACGAAAGCCGGGTGCTCGTCGCCGACCGCAGCCTGGTCGCCGTGATGGTGCTGACCGCGATTCTGGTGCTGCTCGGCTTGTACAACGGCCTCGACGCATCGCAGCAGCGTGAGCAGACGATCGCGGCCCTGCTCGTCAAGCAGGATGAGACCCGGGTGAACAATGTCGCCCGCCTGCGGCGGATCATGGCCGGCGAGGAGGCGCCCGAGCCCTTCTCGAACCCGGCCAACCCGGCCCTGGTCGGGGGCGGGCAGGGGGCGCAACTGGCCGTCATGCCCAGCCTGCCGCTGGCGCCGCTGGCCTTCGGGCAGTCCGACCTGTTGCCCGATCACTACCGGGTGAGCTACCGCAACAAGGCGACGTTCATGTACGACGCCGAGATCGAAAATCCGTGGAGCCTCCTCTCCGGCCGCTTCGATCTCGCCTTCGTGCTGGTCTACCTGCTGCCGCTGATGATCTGCGCGATGAGCTACAACCTGCTCTCGGCCGAGCGCGAGCAGGGCATCCTGAAACTGCTGATGTCGCAGCCGCTGTCGCTGAGCGCGCTGGTACTGGGCAAGACGGTCGTGCGCCTGCTGCCCTTGCTCGCGATTGCGACGCTGCTGCCGGCGGCGGTATTGCTCGCGCTCCGCCCCGACGTCCGTGCGCCCGATCAGCTCGCCCTGCTTGCCGGCTGGAGCCTTCTGACCACTGCGTATGCCCTGTTCTGGTTTGCGTTGGCGGCCGCCGCCAACCTCTTCGGGCGCTCGTCGGCGACCAACGCGATCGTGCTGATCGCCGCCTGGGTCGGCCTCGTTCTGGTGGCGCCGGTGCTGCTCAACGTCCTGGTCGCCGCACTCAGCCCGGCGCCGTCGCGGATCGCACTGGCCACCGAGACACGGCTGGTCACCATCCAGGGGCTCAACCGCTACAACGAACTGCTCAGCACCGACTACCGCTACACCGACAAACCGGAACTGCTGCTGCCGCAGCAGGGGCGTTTCGACGTGCCGGCGCGGCTGCGTGCCTTCTATCTGATCCACCGCGACGTCGATCACGAGATCGAGGGCGTGCTCGCCGCGTTCGACCGGCAGCTCGCCGGCCAGCAGGCGCTGGTCGACCGCCTGGGCTGGCTGTCGCCGGCGGTCATCTTCCACGAGGCCTTGGCGTCGCTGGCCGGGACCGGTGCGCGCCGGCACCAGCATTTCAAGCGGCAGATCGATGACTTCCACCGTGAGTGGCGGGCCTATTTCGAACCGCGGGTTCAGTCCGGCACGGCGATCCAGGCGGCGGACTACTCGACGATGCCCAAATTCGTCTGGCAGGAGGCGCCGCGCGCTGAGACGGTGCGCGACCTGGCGCTGCGCCTGCTGCAGATTTTCCTGCCGGTCGCCGTGCTGAGCGGTCTGGCGCTCCGTCGCCTGCGCCGCTTTTCGGTGGTACCGACATAGTCGTTCAACTTGACCATAAGGATCTCCTACGAATGAGACAGTCTGGGCAGACGTTGTCCCCCCTGCAGCTGGCCGTGCTCGGTGCACTCGGCAGCCTGCCGACGGCGCCGGTCGGCGCCGAAGAAGCCGCGAAACTACCGGCCGTCGTCGTCAGCGACAGCCCCGACCGACGGACCCTACCGCTCGATCTGCCGGCCGACACCGCCACCCGCCTCGGCGTGCCGATCAAGGAAGTCCCGGCGAGCATCGAGGTCATCGGCCAGCAGACCATCCAGGAACGGGGTGACCGCACCGTGCTGGAGGCGACGAGCAAAGCCACCGGCTTCTCGGGCGGTTTCTCGGGCGGCACGCCGAGCACCTTCTCGGTGCGCGGCTTCCATACCAATGGGGTCGCCTGGCTCTACAACGGCGTCCGCGTGCCGGGCGGCTCGTCGATGTCGGCGCGCAGCCTCGATGCCGCCAACTTCGACCGTATCGAGGTGCTGCGCGGTCCGGCCTCGGTGCTGCACGGCGAGGGCGCGATCGGCGCCACCGTCAACCTGGTGTCGCGCATGCCGAGCTTCGCGGCGCAGCCGATCGAGGTGGACTACGCCTATTCGAGCTTCAACGCCCATCGCTTCCATACCGGGACCGGCGGCGCGATCAAGGACGGCGTTGCCGCCTATCGGGTCGACCTGTCCGCCAATCACTACGGCACCAACATCGACGACGAGCGCCAAGCGCTGGACCGCTTCACCGGCTCGCTGCTGTTCAAGCTGAGCGACCACCTGAACCTGACCTTCGAGCTCGACACCATGAAGGACGATGCCGACAACGCCTACTGGGGCACGCCGCTGGTCAACGGCAAGCTGTCGAAATCGCTGCGCGACGAGAACTACAACAAACTCGGCGACGACCGCATGTCGGCGGACACCACCTGGTGGCGCGCCAATCTCGAATGGCTGCCCGGTGGCGCCTGGGAAGTGCGCAACCAGCTCTACCACTACGATTCCTTCCGCGACTGGCGGAACGTCGAGAACTACCGCTTCAACACCGGCGGCACGGTGACCCGCAACTCCTGGGGCGCGCTCGACCATGACCACCAGTTGCTCGGCAACCGGCTCGAAGCCCTGCACAAGGGCAAGATCGGCGGTCTCGACAACCGCTTCGTGATCGGCGCCGACATCAATCGCACCGATTTCAAGACCAAGCGCAACGGATTCGGCGGGCCATCGCAGACGGTGGATGCCCACAACCCGCCCAGCACGGTTTTCCAGGGACCGGGCAGCCAACTTGCCCGCGACGTGGCGATCGACCAGTGGTCGATCTTCGTCGAGGACCAGTTGTCGCTGACGCGCGATCTGAAGCTGGTCGGCGGCTACCGGCATGACCACTTCGAGACGCGCTGGATCTACTACGATCAGGCCGGCGCACCGCGCGAGAAGAAATCGCATGCGTTCAATTCCTGGCGTCTGGGTGTCGTGTACGACATGACCCCGGGGCTGACGCTCTACGGCTCCTACGCGACGGCAGTCGAGCCCGGCGGCACGCTGCTGCTGCTCAACCGCAACCAGAGCCAACTCGATCTGACGACGGCGACACAGGCGGAGATCGGACTCAAGCAGAGCTTCTGGGGCAACCGCGCCGAATGGACCGCGGCCGTCTACGACATCGTCAAGAAGAACGTCTTCGTGCCCGATCCGGCGATGCCGACCAACCGGCTGGCCGTCGGCCAGCAGTCGTCACAGGGCATCGAGCTGAGCCTGGGCGTACGGCCGAACGCGCACTGGCAGCTCGACGCCAACATCGCCACCGTGCATGCGCGCTACGACGACTACACGACCGGCAATCCGCCGGTCTCGCGCGACGGCAACACACCGCCGTTCGTTCCCGAGTGGGTCGCCAATCTCGGCGTGCGCTATTCGCCGGTGGCGCAATGGACCTTCGGTGCCTGGGCACGACATGTCGCCGCCGTCTATATGGACGATGCCAACACGACGAAGCTGCCGTCGTACACGACGCTGGATCTGTCGGTCGACCACAAGCTCGGCAAGCAGACCGAGCTCGGTTTCCGCATCCGCAACGCGACCGACGAACTGTATGCCCACTGGGGCTACAACGGCACCAGCCAGGCGCTGATCGCCGATCCGCGGACCTACGAACTCTCGGTCAGGATGCGCTTCTGATACGAGCCGAGGCACGGCGTTCGAACGGGCCGGCCGCCGACCTTGGAAGCACAGGTCGGCCGGCGGCCCGGTTTGTTGTTGGCGGCCGGCCCGGCGGGCTCGCCCGCCGGCGGTGAGGGCGCGGGGAAAGCGCCGCGGCGCTAGCGGCGCCGGGTGCTGCCGCCGAGGATGGAGCCGAGCACGCCGCGAATGATGGCGCGGCCGACCTGGGTGCCGATGCTGCGCGCGGCGCTCTTGGCGGCGGACTCGATGATGCCGTCGGAGCGGCTCGAACGCCCGCCGAACATGCCGCCGAGCATACCGCCCAAACCGCCGAGCAGGCCGCCATCGTCGGCGGCCGGGGCGCTGGCAGGGGCCTCGGCCACCGCGGTCTCCTGGCCGAAACCGGCCTGGAGTTTTTCGTAGGCCGACTCGCGGTCGAGGACTTTTTCGTAGTGCCCGTAGAGCAGCGAGCCACGGATGGCCTGCTGGCATTCGGCGGTGTCCATCGGACCGAGGCGCGAGCCGGGGGCGATGACGAAGCAGCGCTCGGTGATGTTGGGCCGGCCCTTTTCGTCGAGGAAGGAAATCAACGCCTCGCCCACGCCCAGTTCGGTGATCGCTTCGGCGGCATCGAAGGCGGGGTTGGCGCGCATGGTGTCGGCGGCGGTCTTGACCGCTTTCTGGTCGCGCGGGGTGAAGGCGCGCAACGCATGCTGGACACGGTTGCCGAGCTGCCCGAGGACCGAGTCGGGGACGTCGAGCGGGTTCTGCGTCACGAAATAGACGCCGACGCCCTTGGAGCGGATCAGGCGCACCACCTGCTCGACCTTTTCGAGCAGGGCCTTGGGGGCGTCATTGAACAGCAGGTGGGCTTCGTCGAAGAAGAACACCAGTTTGGGCTTGTCGGGGTCGCCGACCTCGGGCAGTTGCTCGAACAGCTCGGCCAGCAGCCACAGCAGGAAGGTGGAGTAGAGCTTGGGGTTGTTGTAGAGCGTGCCGGCGGCCAGCACGTTGATGACGCCCCGCCCGGCCGCGTCGGTCTGCATCAGGTCATGGATATCGAGCATCGGCTCGCCGAAGAAGACGTCGCCGCCTTGCTCTTCGATGCCCAACAAGCCGCGCTGGATGGCGCCGATGGAGGCGGTGGAGACATTGCCGTACTGCGTCTTGATGGTCTTGGCGTTGTCGCCGACGAACTGCACCATGGCGCGCAGGTCTTTGAGGTCGAGCAGCAGCAGGCCGTTGTCGTCGGCCACCTTGAAGACGATCTGCAGCACGCCGGCCTGGGTGTCGTTGAGGCCCAGCAGGCGCGCGAGCAGCAGCGGGCCCATGTCGGAGACGGTGGCGCGCACCGGATGGCCGGACTGGCCGAACACATCCCAGAAGACCGCGGTGTTCTTGACCGGCTCGAAGCTGTCGATGCCGATGGCGTTGAGCCGCTTCATCAGCTTGTCGGAGGCGGTGCCGGCGGCGCCGATGCCGGACAAGTCACCTTTCACGTCAGCCAGGAACACCGGCACACCGATGCTGGCGAAGGACTCGGCCAGGCGCTGCAGGGTGACGGTCTTGCCGGTGCCGGTGGCGCCGGTGATCAGGCCGTGGCGGTTGGCCAGGCGCGGCAGCAGACACACGTCGCGGCCGTCGGCCTTGGCGATGACGAGCGGTTCGGTCATGGGTGGCGTCCAGAGCGGGAGGAGATGCGTAGTCTAGCCGAGCCGGGCGCCCGTCCGACAGGGGAGGGCGCCGGCACGGAGCGCCACGACACGCGCTGTGACACCGGCGCTAGCGGGCGCAGTCTGCCTGGCAACGGTCGTAGGCGCGTTGGCAGCTGTCGCTGCGGCCGCAGTGGAACAGGCGGTCGCCGCAGCGGTGCACGCAGCGGTTCCAGGCCGGATCGCTGGGCGGTATGGCGCGGCGCACCTGGCAGGCGGTGAGATCGAAGCCGCGCGCCGGGCCCGGCACCCGTGCCCATTGCTCGGGCGACAGCACCAGCGACGATTGCAACCGGACCACGTCTTCTCCCGACACCAGCATGCCCGAGCGTTGCAAGGTGGCCAGCCCCTCGCAGTCGGCGCGACGGGCAGCGTCGGCAGACGGCGTGTCGCGCACGATGCCCAGGCTGTGGCGGGCGCATTCGTGCGCATAGAAAAAGGCGCGCACGGCGTCGGACACCTCCGGCAGGGCGCGCGGGTTGTAGACGATGAGCGGGCCGGAGGCACTCATCTGTGTGGTGACCAGCGTCGGGGCCTCGGTATCGAGCCGGCTGGGCACGGCACGGCCGGCGCTGTCGGTGCAGCCGCGGAAGGTCAGGTCCTGGGCGCTCGCCGGCACGGCGAAGAACACCAGCCCGCACAGGGCCAGCAAGGAAAACAAGGACTTCATGGGGCTCCTCTCGATCCGGTCGTCATGCGCATGCGTGCAATCTAGCAGAGTCGCCGGTGCTTGTGCGGGGAGAGGGGTCGGCATCCTCGGGCGGGTAGGTATAATGGCGGTTTTCCGAACAGCACGATTGCAGGAGTCGAGGGCGCTATGGCGGGTCATTCCAAATGGGCCAATATCCAGCACCGCAAAGGCCGTCAAGATGCCAAGCGGGGCAAGGTCTTCACCAAACTGATCAAGGAAGTCACCGTGGCCGCCAAGATGGGCGGCGGCGATCCGGCCTCCAACCCGCGCCTGCGCCTGGCCATCGACAAGGCGCGTGCCGAGTCCATGCCCAAGGACAACATCGAGAACGCGATCAAGCGCGGCACCGGCCAGCTCGAAGGCGTCAACTATGAAGAGTCGCGCTACGAGGGCTACGGCATCGGCGGTGCGGCGGTGATCGTCGATTGCCTCACCGACAACAAGGTGCGTACCGTGGCCGACGTGCGCCACGCCTTCAGCAAGTACGGCGGCAACCTGGGCACCGACGGCTGCGTGGCCTTCCAGTTCGATCACTGCGGCCAGCTGATGTTCGCCCCCGGCACCGACGAGGATGCGCTCATGGAGGCCGCCCTCGAGGCCGGCGCCGAGGACGTGATCGCCAACGACGACGGCTCCATCGAGGTGATCACCGGGCCGGCCGAGTTCAGCGCCGTCAAGGACGCGCTCGACGCTGCCGGCTTCAAAGCCGAATTCGGCGAAGTCACCATGAAACCGCAGAACGAAACCGAGCTGTCGGGCGACGACGCGGCCAAGATGCAGCGCCTGCTCGATGCACTGGACAGCCTGGACGATGTGCAGGAGGTCTACACCAGCGCCGTGTTCGGCGACTGAGCCGGACCGCCGGCATGCCCTCAAAAAACCGCCAGCCTGCTGGCGGTTTTTTTCTTTCCGCCCCGGTCACGATGCACCACGACAACCCGCAAGGGCCCGCCAGCCGGGGAAATCCGGGCCGCAGCGGACACAGAACGGCGGGCGTATTAGGGAAATCCCGTACTCGGCCTTTTTGCTGCACCGCATTCACTGCATTCTTGGTTGATCACAGCCCCC
Source organism: Denitromonas iodatirespirans (assembly GCF_018524365.1). Classification (GTDB taxonomy): domain Bacteria; phylum Pseudomonadota; class Gammaproteobacteria; order Burkholderiales; family Rhodocyclaceae; genus Nitrogeniibacter; species Nitrogeniibacter iodatirespirans. Next base: position 70,751 of record NZ_JAEKFT010000014.1, on the reverse strand, counting down.
ATCCCTTGAGAACAATACCTTTTCAGGAAATATTTCCAGAAAATATCGCTCCGCCAAAGAACGATCCTGCCGGGATATTGCGCTGCGCCATACCATCGGCACCCGAACCCGTCGGAATTCAGGCAAAAATTTTTCTTTCGCTCCGGGATTTTTTGCAGAATAAGCACACCTTTGCCTTTGCGCCTTTCGTACCATTCGCCCACCCCGTCAGAAGGGTGGGTGAGGACAAAGATCAAAGTCCAGTCACCTGGTCGCGGCGATCCCGCCACCAGACGGCCAAGCGCCACACCGGCCGGTTCATTTCGATCCGGGCGGAATCGGAACCACCCAAACTCACCAAGAGTCAGCTGGAGGAATCGAGACATGAAGAAAACCGGTATCGCAATCGCGATCATGGGCCTGGGCTTCGGCCTGTTGAGTAACGGCGTCAGCGCCGCAGACATGGTCGTCAAGCTCGGCCACGTCGGCCCGCTTACCGGCAGCATCTCCCACTTGGGCAAGGACAACGAAAACGGTGCCCTGCTGGCCGTCGAGGAATACAACGCCAAGGGTGTGACCATCGGTGGCAAGAAGGTCAAGTTCGAGCTGGTCGGCGAAGACGACCAGGCCGACCCGCGCACCGGCACCACCGTGGCCCAGCGTCTGGTCGACGCCGAAGTGGTCGGCGTGGTCGGCCACCTCAACTCCGGCACCACCATCCCGGCCTCGCGCATCTACAACCAGGCCGGCATCCCGATGATCTCCCCGTCGGCCACCAACCCCAAGCTGACCCAGCAGAACTACGCCGGCGTGTTCCGCACCATCGCCAACGACGTGCAGCAGGGTAGCGCCATCGGCAAGTTCGCCACTGGTGCCCTGGGTGCCAAGAGCATCGCCATCATCGACGACCGCACCGCCTACGGCCAGGGTCTGGCCGACGAGGTGGAGAAGGCGGCCAAGGCCTCCGGCGGCAAGGTGGTCGCACGCGAATTCACCACCGACAAGGCCACCGACTTCATGGCCATCCTCACCAAGATCAAGGCCCAGAACCCGGACGTGATCTTCTTTGGCGGCATGGACGCCCAGGGCGGCCCGATGCTGCGCCAGCTCAAGCAGCTGGGCATCAACGCCAAGTTCATCACCGGCGACGGCGGCTGCACCGGCGAGATCATCAAGCTGGCCGGCGACGCGCTGGGCTCGACCTCCTACTGCACCCAGGCCGGCCTGCCGCTGGACAAGATGCCGGGCGGCAAGGACTTCAAGGAGCGCTACAAGAAACGCTTCAACCTCGACGTGCAGATCTACGCGCCCTACGCCTATGACGCCGCGGCCGCGATGATCGAAGCCATGAAGGCGGCCGACTCGACCGCACCGGCCAAGTATCTGCCGGCGCTGAAGAAAATCAACTTCCAGGGCGTGACCGGCAATGTCGCCTTCGACGACAAGGGCGACATCAAGGAAGGCGCCATCACGGTGTACCAGTTCAAGGACGGCGGCTGGAATCCGGTCAACTAAGCTGAACTGACATAGAACGTGGGCTCGCCCACACGCCCGGGGGCTGCGATCGGCAGTGGTTGCGGCCCCCGGCATTTTCGGCCCTGCCTCTGCTTGCCATGGGGGGCTCGGACCGCACAAGCCGCAACCAACCCGCAGCGCGGGCTTGAGAACAGCACCACGGCACCCCGCCCCGACGCCCCACCAGGCAACATCGACCGGGATCCGCCCGGCACCGGAGCGGCGGCCGTGACTCACCAAGCGAAAGGTGTGATATGGAAACCTTGCTACAACAGATCGTGAACGGTCTGGTCGTCGGCAGCGTGTATGCGCTGGTGGCACTGGGCTACACGATGGTCTACGGGATCTTGGGCCTGATCAACTTCGCCCATGGCGAAGTGGTCATGGTCGGCGCGCTCACCGCGCTGCAGACCCTGCTCTTTCTGATGGGCGTTGCGCCCGACATGGCGCCGCTGCTCAAGCTGGCCATCGCCGTGCTGGTCGCCGTACCGGTATGCATGATCCTCGGCTTCCTGATGGAACGACTGGCCTACCGCCGGCTGCGCGGCGCGCCCCGCCTGGCGCCGCTGATCACCGCCATCGGCATGTCCTTCCTGCTGCAGACCCTGGCCATGATCATCTGGGGCCGCAACTATCACACCTTCCCGCAGCTGATCTCCACCGACCCGCTGCAGCCGATCGACGGCGTCTTCATCACCCCGGTACAGATCGCCATCGTGATCATCTCGGCGCTGATGATGGCCGGCCTGATCCTGCTGGTCACCAAGACCCGCCTCGGTCGCGCCATGCGCGCCACGGCCGAGAACCACCGCGTGGCCAGCCTGATGGGGGTGGACACCAACGCCATCATCGCCCTGACCTTCGTCATCGGCGCCGGCCTGGCGGCCGTGGCCGGCGTGATGTTCGCCAGCAACTACGGCATCGCCCACTACGCCATGGGCTTCATGCCCGGCCTCAAGGCCTTTACCGCCGCGGTGCTCGGCGGCATCGGCAACCTCGGTGGCGCCATGCTCGGCGGCATCGTGTTGGGCCTGGTCGAGGCGGTCGGTGCCGGTTACATCGAAACCATGACCTTCGGTTTCCTCAACTCCAGCTATCAGGACATCTTCGCCTTCGTCATTCTCGGCATCGTGCTCATCTTCCGGCCCACCGGCCTGTTGGGTGAGCGGGTGTCTGACCGGGCCTGAGGGGGGATCACACCATGAACGAACTCGTAGAAGCCATCCCCTTCCTGGGCAAGCGCTACCCCAAGGCCACCAAGTGGCTGATCATCATCCTCGCTGCCGTGGCGCCGCTGATCGCGGCCTACTTCGGCCGCAGCTGGATGCGCATCCTCGACTTCGCGCTGCTGTACATGATGCTGGCGCTGGGCCTGAACCTGGTGGTCGGCTTCGCCGGCCTGCTCGACCTGGGCTACATCGCCTTCTATGCGGTCGGTGCCTACACCTGGGCCTTCCTCGCCTCGCCCCATTTCGGCATTCACATGCCGTTCTGGATCGTGCTGCCGCTGGGCGCCGCCTTCGCGGCCCTGGCCGGCATCATGCTGGGCTTTCCGGTATTGCGATTGCGGGGGGACTACCTGGCCATCGTGACCCTGGGCTTCGGGGAGATCGTCCGGATCTTCATGAACAACCTGAACCATCCGATCAACATCACCAACGGCCCGCAGGGCATCAACGCCCTCGACTCGCTCAACCTGTTCGGCTGGAACCTCTCGCAGAGCATCAAGATCGGCGACTTCCAGATCCACTACCTGTACCTGTACTACTACTTCTTCCTGCTGTGCGTGATCGGCTCGATCATCTTCATCAAGCGCCTGCAGATCTCGCGCGTCGGCCGTGCCTGGGCCGCGATGCGTGACGACGAGCTGGCGGCCAAGGCGATCGGCATCAACACCCGCAACATGAAGCTGCTGGCCTTCGCGCTCGGCGCCACCTTCGGCGGCGTGGCGGGCGGTCTGTTCGGCTCCTTCCAGGGCTTCGTCTCGCCGGAATCCTTCTCGCTGATGGAATCCATCGCCGTGCTCACCATGGTGGTGTTCGGCGGCATGGGTAACATCGCCGGTGCGGTCGTCGGCGCACTGGCCTTGACGGCCCTGCCCGAGATCCTCCGCAACATCGCGCTGCCGGTCCAGCAAGCCGTGTTCGGCACCGTGATTCTCGACCCCGAGGTACTGCGCATGCTGTTGCTGTCGCTGGCCATGATTCTGATGATGTTGCTGCGTCCGGCCGGCCTGGTGCCCGCCCACGCACGCTACTCCCGTCCCGAGCTGCTCAAGGGAGGCGCTTGATGATCAAGTTGCTCGAAGCCCGCGGTGTGGGCAAACGTTTCGGCGGCCTGACCGCCCTGTCGGATGTCTCGCTGACCATCAACAAGGGCGAGGTGTATGGCCTGATCGGCCCCAACGGTGCCGGCAAGACCACGTTCTTCAACGTGCTCACCGGCGCCTATGTGCCCGATGACGGCGAATTCGTCTTCAACGGCACCGAGCTGCCCACCGGCAAGCCGCATCTGGTGGTCGAGCAAGGCATTGCCCGCACCTTCCAGAACATCCGTCTGTTCGGCCAGCTCACCGCGCTGGAAAACGTCATGGCCGGCCATCACATCCGCACCAAGGCGGGCCTGTGGGGCATCCTGACGCAAAGCAAGCACGCCATCGAAGAGGAGCGCCTGACCACCGAACGCGCCTTCGAGCTGCTCAAGTACGTGGGCATCGAACGCTTCGCCCATACCATCTGCAAAAGCCTGTCCTACGGCGACCAGCGCCGCCTGGAGATCGCCCGCGCACTGGCCTCCGAACCGCAGCTGCTGGCGCTGGACGAGCCGGCGGCCGGCATGAACGCCACCGAAACCACCCAGCTCAAGGCGCTGATCGAACAGATCCGCCATGACGGCGTCACCGTGCTGCTCATCGAGCATGACGTCAAACTGGTGATGGGCTTGTGCGACCGCGTGGCGGTGCTCGACTTCGGCAAGAAGATCGCCGAAGACGTGCCGGCCGTGGTGCAGAAGAACGATGCCGTGATCAGCGCCTACCTGGGAGGTCCCAAGCATGCACACTAACCCCGCCTCCCCGCTGCTGCAGCTCGACGGCGTCAAGATCGCCTACGGCGGCATCCAGGCCGTCAAGGGCATCAGCCTCGAGCTCTACAAGGGCGAAATGGTCTGCCTGATCGGCGCCAACGGCGCCGGCAAGACCACCACCCTCAACGCCATCTCGGGCACCCTCGGCCTGGCCGGCGGCAGCATCATGTACGACGGCGACGACATCGGCACCCTGCCGACCCACAAGCGCCTGCGCAAGGGCATCGCGCTGGTGCCGGAAGGGCGTGGCATCTTCACCCGCCTGACGGTCGAGGAAAACCTGCGCATGGGTGCCTACATCCGCAACGATGCCGCGGCCATCGACGCCGATCTGGAGCGGGTCTACACCATGCTGCCGCGGGTCAAGGAGCGCCTGGCCCAGGTGGCCGGCACGCTGTCCGGCGGCGAACAGCAGATGGTCGCCATCGGCCGCGCCCTGCTCTCCCGGCCCAAGCTGCTCTTGCTCGACGAGCCGTCCATGGGCCTGGCCCCGCTGGTGGTCGAGAAGATCTTCGAGGTGGTGCAGACGGTCAAGAACGAGGGCGTCACCATCCTGCTAGTCGAGCAGAACGCCAACCTGGCGCTCGAATTCGCCCAGCGCGGCTACGTGATGGAAAGCGGCCAGCTGACCATCACCGGCAGCGGCCGGGAATTGCTGGCCGATCCCAAGGTGCGCGCCGCGTACCTGGGCGAGTAGGCCGGTCTCGTCGGCCCATACCACCATGGTGTGGGCCGGCGGATGTCGAACCGTGCCGGCGCACGCTTGCCGATTCGACAAACCCAGGGTCGAGTGCTAGCATCTCCACATCTTCCGCCAGAATGGCGGGCTGACAGGAGGGGTTTGAATGAGAGAAGGCACTGGTTCTTGCTGAACTAAATGCAACTATCCCGAATCCTCATAGCCGCAATGATCTTCGTTATCGTTGCGGCTTTTTGCATTCCGGTCGGGCTCTGGCTTCTCCGACTTGATCCGACACTGGGCGTTCAATCACTCGACGCCAAGGAGTGGATCGGGCTGTATGCACTTCTCGCCGCCATTTTGGGATGGCTCTTGGCTGCCTGGGTGCAGGTGCGCAATTCCATCAAGCAGCACACCGTCAACACCATGCTTCAGTCCCGGCTGTCGACCGCCTACCAGGACAAAGCCGCAAAGTTCCTCGCCACCTACCCCTCGTTGCCGGAATTCAAATGCGTCCAGCCCGGCGACTGGCTTCACCACAATGTCACGCTGAACGAAGGGATCGAGGCGGCGCGGTATCTGCTGAACTACTATGAGTTCATCGCCGTCGGTATCCGCAATGGCGATTTCGACGAGAAGCTGATGCGCCAGTCGTGGCGGAAAATCGTGGTCAACCTGTGCGTCCAAACCCATGTCTTCATTCAATACATGCGCAGGGAAACCGGTTCGGGGACAGCGAATCAACCCAAAGTGTATGAACACTTGCTTTGGCTCGTCGATCGCTGGGCCGCCCCGGGCGAACGCGCCCAACTCCCGTGGCTCGATCGGAAAATACCGGTCAACTGACACCGGCAAGCTTTCAGGGCAGCAGCCCCTTGGCCAGCAAGTCCTTGATCATGCCGTCGGCGAGACGGCGCACCACGCCCTCCAGCTCGGCCGAATCGACCACCTCGGCATTGGTGCTCCACAGCAGGTGGTCGCCCGCCAACGCATACAGGCTCAGCTCCACCACCACCACGCGCACCTTCTGGTAGTAGCCCGGGTCCATCATGAAGGGGTGGCCGATGAAGCCGTGGCGGCCGTAGTAGCCCCAGCCCGGTGCGAACATGTAGCCCGGCCCGGGGCGGTAGATTACCTCGTCCCGGCTCGACACCGGGCGCAGCACCAGCGCCGAACCGTAGCCCAGCTCACGCGCTTTGGCCCGCGCCTTGGCCAGGGCGTCGCGGTCGGGCGGCGCCTCGCCGACCACGCCATAGGCGGCCGTCACGTCCATGGCCGGCGCCAGCACCTGGGCGAACAGGTCTTCCGCGCGTCGCCGGTCGGCCTCCGAGGCCAGCATGGCGAAGGCCACCGTCTTGCCGAGCGGATGGGCCTGCGCATCGGGCGCGACCCAGGCTTGTTGGAAGGCGCTCGTGGCGCAACCATTGAGCGACACCAGACACACCAGCAGGATCACGACGCGAGACCACATCACACGACTCCAGTCAGGCTGCGCAACGGGATGCCGCGCAGGACGTGCAGGGTTCGACACGTCGGCCGGCCATGAATTCCCGACCGGGCGCCATCGCGGCCGCTACGGCTTGGCCGCCAGCATCGCACGCAGATTCGCCAGCCGCTCGCGCCCCACATCCTGACTCACCGGCGCGTCGTCCTTCTTCGCCACGGCGACGCCTTCGCCCATTTCGCCGATGAAGCGCGAGGCTTCGCAGACGCGCACGTCGGCGCCGGCCTTGCGCCGCTCGCACCAGGTGACGGTGAGCGAGCGCTGGGCGCGGGTGATGCCGACATACATCAGCCGCCGCTCTTCGGCCAGATTGCCCTCGTCGAGCGCCGATTGGTGCGGCAGCAGGCCCTCTTCGACGCCGACCAGGAACACATGCTTGAATTCCAGGCCCTTGGACGCATGCAGGGTGGCCAGCTGCACGCCGTCGAACTCGGCGTCTTCCTTGTCGAGCATGGAGATCAGGGCGATGGTCTGGGTCAGTTCGAGCAGGTTCTTGTCGTCCTGGTCGCCCTTGCGGCCGAGCCATTCGACGAAATCGCGCACATTGGCCCATTTGCCCTCGGCCTCACGCGTGTCGCAGCTGGCGAGCAACCAGTTTTCGTAGTGGATCTCGTGCAGCAGCACCTCCAGCACCTCGGCGGCGCGCTCGCGCGCGGCGCGGTCGGCCAGGCGATTGATGAACTGGCCGAATTCGCGCACCGCCTCAAGCTGGCGGCCGTTGAGGTGCTCGGTCACCCCTTCTTCGAAGGCGGCTTCGAACAGGCTCACATGGCGCATGCCGGCGTAGCGGCCGAGCGCCTCGATGGTGCCGGGGCCGACGCCGCGGCGCGGCGTGGTGATGGCGCGGATGAAGGCCAGGTCATCGTCGCCATTGACCATCAGGCGCAGGTAGCTGATCAGGTCGCGGATCTCGGCCTTGTCGAAGAAGGACTGACCGCCGGAGATCACGTAGGGAATCTTGTTGTTGCGCAGCTGCTTCTCGAACAGGCGCGCCTGGTGGTTGCCGCGGTAGAGGATGGCGTAGTCGGAGAACTTGGTCTTGAACTCGAAGCGGTGGGCCTGGATGCGCATCGCCACCAGCTGCGCCTCGGCTTCCGGGTCGCGCGCGGCGACCACGCGGATCGGGTCGCCGGCGCCGTGCTCGGACCACAACTTCTTGTCGAAGAGCTTTTCGTTGTTGGCGATGAGCGTGTTGGCCGCCCCCAGGATGCGCGCGCTGGAGCGGTAGTTCTGCTCCAGCTTGATGACCTTGAGGCGCGGGTAGTCGGTCTGCAGCAGATTCAGGTTTTCGACGTCGGCGCCGCGCCAGGCGTAGATCGCCTGGTCGTCGTCGCCCACCGCGGTGAAGGCGCCGCGCACGCCGGCGAGTTGGCGCAGCAGGCGGTACTGGGCGCGGTTGGTGTCCTGGTATTCGTCGATCAGCAGATAGCGCAGACGGTTTTGCCAGCGTTCGCGCACTTCCTCGTTTTCTTCGAGCAGGCGCACCGGCAGACCGATGAGGTCGTCGAAATCGACCGCCTGATAGGCACGCAGCGTCCGCTCGTATTCGCCGTAGACCTTGGCGGCGGCGGCGGAGATGTCGTCGTTGGCCAGCTTGACCGCCTCTTCGGGCGGGATCATGGCGTTCTTCCAGCCCGAGATGGTCCACTGCAGCGAACGGGCGTAGGCACGGTCCGAGTCGGTCACGAGATCGGCGACGATCTGGTTGGCGTCGGAGGCGTCGAGAATCGAGAACTGCGGCTTGAGCCCGCAGTGCTTGGCCTCCTGGCGCACCATGCGCACCCCGAGGGCGTGGAAGGTGCACACCGTCAGCCCCTTGGCCTTGCCACCGCCGAGCAGGCCGCCGACCCGCTCCTGCATCTCCTTGGCCGCCTTGTTGGTAAAGGTGATGGCGGCGATGTTGTGCGGGCTGAAGTCGCAGGTCTCGACCAGGTGGGCGATCTTCTGCGTGATCACCCGCGTCTTGCCGCTGCCGGCACCGGCGAGCACCAGGCAGGGGCCGTCGAGGTAACGGATCGCTTCGCGCTGAGGGGGGTTGAGGAGTGCGGACATGGGCCTGCGAGCAAAAAAGGCGCACCGCCCGCAGGCGGTGCGATGGCAACGGAAGAGGATTCTAGCGCAGCGAGGGCATGGCGGCCGCCGGGCGACCGACCGGCGGCCCCCGCCCAGTGCTCCGTGCGGGGGTCTCGGCGTCCGCGTGGAGGCCGGGGCGTATCAGGCGGACGGCGTGTCGGGCTGGGCGCCCGGCGTGGCGCGGCAGAAGGCCTCCAGCGCCGCGCAGGCGCGGTCCACGGCGAGGATATTGGGGTAGGGCGCCAGATCCACGCCGAAGCGGCGCGCGCTCGCCACCTGGGGCACCAGGTAGGCGTCGGCCACGGTGGGCGCGCCGCCGAAGCAGAAGGCGCCGCGCGCGGGGTCGGCCGCGAGCATCTGCTCGAGCGCGGCGAAGCCGGGGGCGATCCAGGCGGTGCACCAGGCGTTCACGGCCGCCTCGTCACAGGCGAAGGTGTTGCGCAGGTATTCGAGCACGCGGCGGTTGTTGAGCGGATGGATGTCGTAGCCGACGATCGCGGCCATGGCGCGCACGCGGGCGCGGGCCAGCGGATCGGCGGGCAGCAGCGGCGGCTCGGGGTAGCGCTCCTCGAGCCACTCGATGATCGCCGGCGACTGGATCAGGGTCGCCTCGCCGGTGTCCAGCGCCGGCACCAGTTGCTGCGGGTTGATGGCGCGGAAGCGCTCGCCGAGGTGTTCCTCGCGGCGCAGGTCCACCGCCAGGTAGTCGTAGTCGACGCCCTTGAGCGCAAGCACGATGCGCAGGCGATGGGAGGTGCCGCTGCGGAAGAAGTTGTAGAGCTTCATGCGGGCCCCGTCATTCGGCTTCGCCGATGCTCAGCGCCACCTGCCCGACGCCGTCCACCTGGCCGGCGATGCGGTCGCCCGGGCTCACGGGGCCGACGCCCTCGGGCGTGCCGGTGTAGATCAGGTCGCCCGGCGCGAGGTGATAGAAGCCGGACAGGTCGGCGATGATCTCGCGGATGTTCCAGATCAGGCGGGAGAGGTCCGAGGACTGCTTCGTCTGGCCGTTGACCTGCAGCGCGATGGCGCCCGCTTCGAGCACGCCCGTGGCCGGCACGATCTCGCCGCACACCGCCGAGCGCTCGAAGTTCTTGCCCAGGTCCCAGGGCCGGCCCTGCTCGCGCGCGGTCAGCTGCAGGTCGCGGCGGGTCATGTCGAGGCCGGCGGCGTAGCCATAGATGAGCGCGTGGGCGTCCGCCTCCGTGACGCGAAAGCCGGGCTTGCCGATCGCCACCACCAGTTCCATCTCGTAATGATAGTTGGCGGTGCCGGCCGGATAGGGCACGGTGGCGCCGGATTCGACCAGGGTGGAGGGGTCCTTGAGGAAGTAGAAGGGGCGCGCGGTGGCCTTGTCCACCGGGCGGCCCATCTCCTCGGCGTGGGCGTGGTAGTTGCGCCCGACGCAGAAGATGCGGCCCACCGGCAGGCGGCGCGTGCTGCCGCGCACCGGCAGCGAGTACGGCGGCGGCGGGTTCCACAGGTAGTCGGTCTGGCTCATGTCTTGTCTCTCGGTTGGGGATGGGGGTTCAGGCGCGCGTCTCGTAGACGCCGAGCTTCTTGTGCAGCGGGCTCTCGTCGACGACGAACAGGAAGGCGGGCTCGCTCGCCGAGCGATTGGCGAGCGTCACCGGGGTGTAGCCGGGCGCGCAGCAGGTGTCGGCCGGCGCGAGGGTGAAGGATTCGACCTCGATGTCGACGCGCGCGCCGCCTTCGATGAGGTGGAACACCATCGCCGGGGAGCGCGCCGGCAGGCGCAGGGTCTCGCCGGGGCGCAGCATCAGCGCGAAGTAGCCGAGCACGTTCTGCACGTCGGCGCCGGTCTCGGGGTTCACGTAGGCGAGCTGCGCCGCCTCGATGTCCGGCTCGCTGGCGGCCAGCGCGAGCAGCGCGGCGCGCGCCTCGGCCCAGGGGTAGCGCAGCATCGGATAGGGGCGGCTGCCTTCGCGCGAGAACACCGGCGACGGCAGCAGGCCGCCGCGCGCGTAGCTGCGCTCGGCGAGCGTGGCGGTGACCGGCTGCGCCGCGCCGTTCTCGTGGTAGGAGGTCTCGGTGTAGTAGATCAGCGGCAGGTCGAGCACGTCGAGCCAGATCACCGGGTCGGTGCCGTCGTGGCCGTGCTCGTGCCACAGGCCGGTGGGCGTGAGGATCAGGTCGCCGCGCCTCATCGGGCACCTCTCGCCGTCCACGGTGGTGTAGGCGCCCTCGCCTTCCACGATCATGCGCACCGCGTTGGGGGTGTGGCGGTGGGCCGGCGCCCATTCGCCGGGCAGCAGCAGCTGCATGCCGAGGTAGATGCTGGCGCTGGCCTGCATCTTCTCCAGCCCATGGCCGGGGTTGGCGAGCACCAGCACGCGGCGCTCGGCCTTCTCGATCGGGGTCAGCTCGCCGGCACGCATCAAGAGCGGGCGGATGGCCTCGAAGGGCCAGTGGATGGGACGGGTGCGGATGGCCGGGCGGCCCGGCGGCAGCAGCGCACGCAGGCTGGGCCACAGCGGGACCAGGTTGTGCGCGGCGAGCGTCTCGCGGTAGTCGGCGGGCAGCTCTTCGAGGGTGCCGAGTGCATTCATGTCGGGTTTCCTTGGGTTGGGTTCAGACGCCGAGGTAGTCGTACACCACGCGCGCCTCGGCGCGCAGCGCCGCCGAGTCGCCGGACCACACCACCTTCCCCTTCTCGATCACGTGGTGGCGGTCGGCCAGCTCGAGCAGCGGGCCGAGGTTCTTGTCGATCACGATCAGCGACAGCCCCTCGGCCTTGAGGCGGGCGAGCGCCTGCCAGATCTCGCGGCGGATCAGCGGCGCGAGCCCCTCGGCGGCCTCGTCGAGCACCAGCAGGCGCGGATTGGTGAGCAGCGCGCGGCCGATGGCGAGCATCTGCTGCTCGCCGCCGGACAGCTGCGAGCCGAGGTTGGCGCGCCGCTCGTGCAGGCGCGGGAAGAACTCGTACACCCGCGCCAGCGTCCACGGCGCCAGCCCGTGCGCGCGGCGTTCGCGCGCGGTGGCGACGAGGTTCTCCTCGACGGTGAGGTTGGGGAACACCTGGCGGCCTTCGGGCACCAGGCCCAGGCCGCGCTGGGCGATGCGGTAGGAGGGCAGGCCGGCGACCGGCTCGCCGGCGAAGTCGATCGCCCCGCCGCCCACGGGGAGCAGCCCGAACAGGCACTTGACGGTGGTCGAGCGGCCCATGCCGTTGCGCCCCAGCAGGGTGGCCACCTCGCCCTCGCCGAGCGAAAAGTCGATGCCGAACAGCACCTGGGCGCGGCCGTAGCCGGCGGTGAGGCCCGACACCTGCAGCAGCGGTGTGGTCATTGATGCAGCTCCTCGTCGCCGAGGTAGATGGCGCGCACCTCGGGGTCGTTGCGGATCTCGTCCGGGGTGCCGGTGACCAGCAGGCGGCCGTAGACCAGCACGCTGATGCGGTCGGCGAGCGCGAACACCGCGTCCATGTCGTGCTCGACCAGCAGGAGGGTGTACTTGCGCTTGAGGCCGCGCAGCAGCTCGACCACCGCCGCCGACTCCTGCGCGCTCATGCCGGCCATGGGCTCGTCGAGCAGCAGGAAGCGCGGCCCGGCGGCGAGCGCCATGGCGAGCTCCAGCTGGCGGCGCTCGCCGTAGCCGAGGTCGGCGGCGATCACCTGGGCGCGCGCGGCGAGGCCGGTGGCGGCGATCGCCGCGTCGGCGGCAGCCACCGCGGCGGCATCCTGCAGCAGGCCGCGCCAGAAGGCGAAGGCGTGGCGGCGCGCACCGCGCGCGGCCAAGGCGGCGTTCTCGCGCACGGTGAATTCGTCGAACACCGAGGTGATCTGGTAGGAGCGCAGCAGGCCGCGGCGGGCGCGCGCGGCGATGCCGGTGGCGCTCAGGTCCTCGCCGGCGAAGCGCACGCGCCCGGCATCGGCGGCCAGCTCGCCGGAGAGCTGGTTGATCAGGGTGGTCTTGCCGGCGCCATTTGGGCCGATGATGGCGTGCAGCTCGCCCTCGCGTATGTCGAGCGAGACCGCGTCGGTGACCACCAGCGCGCCGTAGCGCTTGGTGAGCCCTTCGGTATGAAGCAGCGTGTTCATCGTACGGCCCTCCGGTCGCTGCGCGACCACCTCCCCGGGGGAGGGAGCGCCGCCTTCGGGCGGCCGTGCGCCGGCGCTCATGCGCGCCCCTCCGCGAGCCGCGGCGACCGACGGGCCGGAACCCTGGCGTCGAGACGGGCGAGCAGCCCGGCGATGCCCGACTTGCCGAGCAGCGCGACGGCCAGGATCAGCAGGCCGAAGATCGCCATCCAGTGCTCGGTGAGGCCCTTGAGCAGCTCCTCGATGCCGAGGAAGGCGAGCGCGCCGAGGAGCGGCCCGAACACCGAGCCCATGCCGCCGAGCACCACCATCACGATCAGCTCGCCGGAGACCATCCAGGACATGCTGCTGGGCGAGGCGTAGGCATTGAGGTTCGCCAGCAGCATGCCGGCGAGGCCGCACAGCACCGCCGAGAGCACGTAGGCGGCGAGCTGGTAGCGCGGCAGCGCCAGGCCGACCGAGGCCACCCGGCGCGCGTTCTGGCGGCCGGCGCGCAGCGTCATGCCGAAGGGCGAGACGCGCAGGCGCGCGACCCACGCGGTGAGCGCGAGCAGCAGGCAGAAGGCGGCGCCATACACGGCCTCGGCCGAGGCGAGCTCGAGACCGAAGAAGCGGCTCGCCCCCGCGATTGGCAGCCCGTCGTCGCCGCCGAACTGCTTGAGGCTGACGACGAGGAAGTAGCCCATCTGCGCGAAGGCCAGCGTGATCATGATGAAGGCGATGCCGCTGGTGCGCAGGCTGATGGCGCCGGTGACAAGGCCCACCAGGCCACAGGCGGCGACGCACAGGGCCAGCTGCAGCCAGCCGTCGTCGATGCCGAAGTGGGCCGGCAGGGCCACGCTGTACATGCCCAGGCCGAGGAACAGCGCGTGGCCGAGGCTCACCATGCCGCCCATGCCGAGCGCGAGGTTGAGCGCGCTGGCCGCCACCGCGTAGATCAGCACGCGGGCGAAGAAGGCGGTGTAGTAGCTCTCTGCGGCGAAGGGCAGCACCGCCAGCGCGGCGAGCAGCAGCAGCGGGATGAGCGTGGAAGGTCGTATCGTGGTCATCTCTTATCCCCGGTGGGCAGGAAACAGGCCCTGCGGGCGCAGCGCCAGCACCACCGCCATGAGCAGATAGATCAGCATCGAGGCGAGCGCCGGGCCGGCCGCGCTGGCGATCTCGCGGCTGGCGAACTCGCGCATCAGCAGCGGCAGGTAGGTACGCCCCAGGGTGTCGGTGAGGCCGACGATCAGGGCGGCGTAGAAGGCACCGCTCACCGAGCCGATGCCGCCGATCACGATCACCACCAGGGCGGTGATCAGCACCGGCTCGCCCATGCCGCTCTGCACCGACAGGATGGGGCCGGCCATGGCGCCGGCGAGCGCGGCCAGCGCCGCGCCGAGCGCGAACAACAGCGCGTTGAGCAGGCGGATGTTCACCCCCAGCGCGCCGACCATCTGCGGATTGACCGAGCCTGCGCGGATCAGCATGCCCAGGCGGGTGCGATGGATCAGCCAGGCGCTGCCCAGCGCCACCGCCAGGCCCACGGCGATGATCAGGAAGCGGTAGGCGGGGTAGAAGAAGCCCATCAGCTCCACCGTGCCGGAGAGCGCCTCGGGCAGCGCCACGAACAGCGGCTGCGGCCCCCAGACCATGCGCGTGAGCTCGTTGAAGAACAGCACCAGGCCGAAGGTGGCGAGCACGTGGTCGAGGTGGTCGCGGCGGTACAGGCGCGAGGCCGCGGCCCACTCGAGCAGCGCGCCGACCACGATGCCGGTGGCCAGCGCCGCGGCCACGCCCAGCGCGAAGGAGCCGGTGGCGCCGGACACCACCGCCAGCGCATAGGCGCCCAGCATGTACAGCGAGCCGTGCGCGAGATTTACGAAGCTCATGATGCCGAACACCAGGGTCAGCCCGGCGGCGAGCAGGAACAGCAGCACGCCGTACTGCAGGCCGTTGAGCAGCTGGGCGATCAGAAGCGAGGCGCTCATCTCGGACTCACATCGCGCACTGCGCGGCGTAGGCGTCGGCGTGTCCGGCCAGCGGGGTGCCGATCTTCCGCGGCGTGACCTTGCCGCCCTGCTTCACCGTCTCGAAGGCGTAGTAGTTCTGCACCGGCATGTTGTTGCTGCCGAAATGGAAGGGGCCGCGCACGGACTTCAGCTCGGCGCCGGCCGCCTTCACCGCGGCGGCCAGTGCGGTGCGGTCGCCACCGGCCCTGGCGAAGGCCAGGTCGAGCAGGCGCGCGGCGTCGTAGGCCACCGCCGCGTAGGCGCTCGGCGCGCGGCCGTACTTGGCGGTGAACGCGGCGATGAACTCGGCGTTGCCCGGGGTGTCGAGGCCGACGTCCCACATCGCGCCGGAGACCGTGCCGAGCGCCGCCTCGCGCAGCGATGGCAGCGTGGTGCCATCGACGGTGAACGCCGACAGCAGCGGGATGCGGCCGGCGAGGCCGGCCTGGCTGAACTGCTTGACGAAGTTAACCCCCATGCCGCCCGGATAGAAGACGAACACCGCCTCCGGGTCGGCGGCCTGCAGCTGGGCGATCTCGGCCGAGTAGTCGGGCTGGCCCACCGCGGTGTACACCTCGTCGAGGATCTCGCCGCGGTAGAAGCGCTTGAAGCCGCCGATGAAGTCCTTGCCGGCCTGGTAGTTGGGCGCCATCAGGTACACGCGCTTGTAGCCGGCATCCTGCGCGTACTTGCCCATCGCCTCGGCCGAGCCGTCGTTCTGCCAGGCGACCGAGAACACGTTGGACGCACAGCGGGCGCCGGCCAGCACCGAGGGGCCGGCGTTGGTGGCGATGGCCACCGTGCCCGACTCGACCAGGCGCGGCAGGCTGGCCATCAGCACGTTGGAGAAGCCCAGGCCGACCACGGCGTCGACCTTGTCGTGGTCGACGAACTTGCGCGCGATCTGGTTGCCGAGCTCGGGCTTGAGCTGGTCGTCCTCGCGCAGCACGGTGACCTTCTGGCCACCGAGCTTGCCGCCCAGGGTCTCGATGCCGAGCATGAAGCCGTCGTACTGGTCCTGGCCGACGGCGGCCACCGGGCCGGACAGCGGCGCCGAGAAGCCGATGGTGAGGTCCGCCCGCGCCGGTCCCGCGAGCATGAGCGCCGCGCCGAGCGCGACGGCGGTGGTCTTGCCGATGCTGTTCATCTGTCTCTCTCCTTGGGGGGGTGAATCCGCCGCGCCGGTGCTGTGGTTGTGGAATGCCGTGCGCGGCCGGTGGCTCAGCTCATGTCGATGAATACCCTGCCGTCCTCGATCTTGACGGGGTAGGTGCGGATGTCCTCGGTCAGCGGCGCGCACAGCGCGCGGCCCGAGCACACGTCGAACTTGCCCTGGTGCAGCGGGCACTCGATCTGGCGGCCTTCGAGGAAGCCGTCGGACAGGCGGGCGTGGCCGTGGGTGCAGATGTTGTCCGAGGCGTACACCTCGCCGTCGACCTCGTACAGGGCGATGTCCCTGCCCTCCACGCTGACGCCGATCACGTCCGCTTCGGGCAGCGCCTCCAGCGCGAGCGCAGCGATCCAGTTGCCGGGCATGCTCTCCTCCTTCAGATGGGGTAGATGACCGAGTTGGCGATCATCTCGGTGTCGTAGATGCACAGGCGCGAGCGGAACTTGAGGCCGGCCGGCGTGCGCACGATCTCGTCGCGATAGTGGCCGGCGCTGAACACGGTGGCCTCGCCGTCGTACTTGGTGCGCATCACCGCGTAGTTGGCCTGCGCGCGGATGGTGTCGCCGTCCACCGCGATCACGCGCGGCATGCCGACGATGTGGCGCTGGTAGTAGGGGTCGTGGTAGAGGGTCTCCTTCACGCCGTACACGCGGTCGCGGATCATCGCGCGGCTCTCCAGCGCGAGCAGGCACAGCGGCAGGCCCTGCTCGAAGTTCTCGCGCGGCTGCAGGCGGTAGGTCCCCTCCTCGACGAAGAAGTCGGGCCACTTCTCCCACTCGGCCGAGTCGCAGGCCATGGCGTAGTCGCTGTACAGGGCCTGCAGTTCGTAGAAGGTCGCGAAGTCGAGCATCGTCACTCCCCCATCACCTGGCGCCAGTAGGCGTACATGCCGCGGATCAGCGTCTCGGTGACCATGTGGTCGGTGTCGCCGATCTCGTGGCCGCCCATCTCGATCAGCGTGCGGTGGGCCGGCTTCTGCTCGAAGCCTTCCTGCGACCACTCGATGACCTCGCCGTCGTCGGCGGAGACGAAGCCGGCCGGGCCGAACAGGTTGGCCTGGATCAGGCGGCGCTGCTGCATCTCCTCGGAATCCTCGGCGAAGCCGAAGTGGGTCCACACGAAGTCGAAGGAGCCATGGCCGTTGGGCTGGATGTGGCGCATCGACACGCTGTTGACCTGCTGCTGCACGATCAGGCTGGGGAAGATGGTGGTCATCACCGCGGTCGGCCCGCCCCACCAGGGCTCGGGCACGATATCGAGCAGGCGGGGGTCGTTGACCTGCATGTGGTCCTTGAAGCTGTCCACGCCGCCGACCACCTCCTCGTTCTTGCCGCCCTGGCCGCGCGTGGAGATCATCGCGGCGTGGCGGTGGCGGGCGTCCATCTTCAACTCCGACTTGTTGTCGGCGCGCCACAGGCCGAAGGTGGAGAACCAGGTGTGCAGCAGGCCCGGGTGGTAGGGGTCCTTGATGTTCTCCTGCATCAGCTTCCAGTTGCCCGGGATGCGCTGGCGCCGGTAGCCGAGCACGGTGAGCTCGCGGCCGTCGAAGACGCGGTCGAAGTAGGCGAGGATGGTCGGGCCGAGGAAGTCCTCGAGCGGCTCGACCTCATGGTCGAAGGCGGCGAACACCACGCCGCCGCGCCGCGCGACCTTCAAGCGGGTGAGGCCGTGTTCTTCGACCCGGAAATCCTTCGGCATGCCGCCATTGACCTTGCCGTCCTGCTTGACGCCGCGGCGGAAGGGCACGCCCTGCAGTTCGCCCTTGAGGCTGTAGTTCCACTGGTGGTAGGGACAGAGGAAGTCCTTGCGGTTGCCGTGGCGCTCGCGGCAGAAGCGAAGCCCCCGGTGGGCGCAGACGTTCTCGACCACGTTGATGGCGCCGTCCGCATCGCGCACCATGATCACCGAGCGCTCGCCGATCACCGTGCGGCGGAAGTCGCCCGGATTGGGGATCTCCGCCTCCAGGCCGACGTAGCACCAGTGGCCGGCGTAGAAGAAGCGCTCCAGCTCCTTGCGGTACAGGTCGTCGCGGGTGTAGGCCCAGAACGGGACGCGGTGGGTGCCCTCGGCGGGCCACTCGTGCGCGGCGGGAAATGCGCTGCTCATCGCGAGTTCTCCTCTGTTGTGCTCTCAGGTGCCGGTGGGGTAGAAGGCGTCGGCATGGATGTGGCTTTCGCGCATGCCGAGCCGGCGCGCCAGCAGGTCGAGCGCCTCGACCATCGGCGGCGCGCCGCACAGGTAGGCGCGGGCGCCGGCCAGCGAGGCGAAGTCGGCCTCGATCGCCTCGGTGACCAGGCCGCGGCGCAGCCCGTCGGGCACCGCGCCGTTGGCCACCACGATGTTCAGCGCGAGGTTGGGGTGCGCCGCGGCGAGCGCCTGGAGGCGCTCGGCGTCGTACAGGTCGGCCGCGCTGCGCACGCCGAAGTACAGGTGGATCGGGTTGCCCATGCCGGCATCGAGCGCGCCGCGCACGATGGACAGCACCGGCGCCAGCCCCGTGCCGCCGCCCACGCACAGCATCGGCCCCTCGTGGCGGCGGCGCAGGTAGGCGGTGCCCAGCGGGCCGCTGACGCGGATGCTGGCGCCCTCGCGCAGCTCGTCGAAGACGTAGCCGGTCACCCGCCCGCCGGGGGCGAGGCGGATCTGAAACTCCAGCTCCTCGTCGCCGGGCAGGCCGGCCATCGAGTAGGGGCGCACATGCGCGGGCGAGAACTGCAGCATCGCGTACTGGCCGGGCGAGAAGGCCAGCGGCTTGGCCGGGCGCACGCGCAGGCGGCGGATGTCGTGGGTGGGTGCCTCGATCGCGCTCACCGTGCCCTTGATGATGCGCGCCGGGTGCACCACGATCTCGTCCGCCTCGGGGATCTCGATGGTGCAGCTGCCCGAGAGCACCGACTGGCAGGCCAGCACGTAGCGCCCGCCGCCGTTCAGCGGCCGGCCCGACTCCGGGCCGCTGTCGAGCACCTCGCCGTCGATCACCCGGCAGCGGCAGGTGCCGCAGCGCCCCGACAGGCAGCTGTAGGAGACCGGCACCTCGTTGGCGCGCAGCACCTCCAGCAGGTTCTGCCCGCTTTGGAAGCTCAGGCGCAGGTTGTTGGGTTTGACGACCAGTTCCATGGGAGCGCAGACGGCTTGCTGTCGAACACGGAACCGATGATGGAGACCTGCGCGTTATTCGTCGATAAACTACATCTGATCTATAAAATCACCACGATGAATAAGACAGGCCTGCCATGGACTTGCGCGATATCGACCTGAACCTGCTGGTGGTGTTCAACCAGCTGCTGGTGGACGGGCGCGTGTCGACCGTCGCCGAGAACCTGGGCCTCTCCCAGCCGGCGGTGAGCAACGCGCTGCGCCGCCTGCGCACGCTGCTCGGCGACGAGCTGTTCCTGCGCACCTCGCGCGGCATGGAGCCGACCCCCTTCGCGCAGCAACTCGCCGAGCCGGTGGCCTACGCGATGTCCACCCTGCACAGCGCGCTCAACCAGCGCAGCAGCTTCGACCCGGCCACCAGCGAGCGCACCTTTTCGCTGGCGATGACCGACATCGGCGAGGTCTACTTCATGCCCACGCTGATGGACGCGCTCGCGCAGCATGCCCCGCGGGTGAAGATCAGCACCGTGCGCAACACCGCGACCAGCCTGCGCGA
This sequence comes from Denitromonas iodatirespirans, assembly GCF_018524365.1. Taxonomy (GTDB): domain Bacteria; phylum Pseudomonadota; class Gammaproteobacteria; order Burkholderiales; family Rhodocyclaceae; genus Nitrogeniibacter; species Nitrogeniibacter iodatirespirans. The sequence continues at coordinate 51,039 of NZ_JAEKFT010000014.1, read as the reverse complement.
AGACATGGAGGCCGGCGTGGTGGACCTCGCCATCGGCCTGCTGCCGCATCTGCAGGCGGGCTTCTTCCAGCGCCGCCTGTTCCATACCCACTACGTGTGCCTGTACCGCAAGGACCACCCGGTCGCCCGCGCACCGATGTCGATGGCGACCTTCAGCGCCCTCGATCATCTCGGCGTGGTCGCCGCCGGCACCGGCCACGGCGAGGTCGACGCGCTGCTCGAGCGCGCCGGCATCGAGCGCAACATCCGCCTGCAGGTGCCCCACTTCACCGCGGTCGGCCACATCCTGCAGCGCACCGACCTGATCGCCACCGTGCCCGAGCGCCTCGCGCAGCGCTGCGTCGAGCCCTTCGGCCTGGCATTCTCGGCCCACCCCGCGCCGCTGCCGAGCATCGCGATCAAGCTGTTCTGGCACGCCAAGTACCATCGCGACCCGGCCAACCGCTGGCTGCGTCAGTTGGTATTTGATCTATTCTCAGAGTGAGTTGCGGCGAAACCTAGCGCCCCGCGCACGGTCTCATAGCCACGTGACAACTCGCACGAGGAGACACACCATGACACTCGCAGATCTTCCCCGAATGCTGGTTTCCGAATCCCGGGGCTGGCACGACATCGAGCGCATGCACCCGAGCGTCACCAAAATGCTGCTGGCGGTGGTGATACCCCTGTCGCTGCTGCCGCCGCTGATGTACGCCTTCGCCAACATGACCTATCCCGGCGCCGTCTTTCCGCTGCTCGAACCGGCACTGGGGACCGGTGAAGCGATGGTGGTGGGCGGCATCTTCTTCGTCGTCGAGGTGGCCATGGTGTTCATGATGGCCGACCTGATCCGCCAGATCGCCGCGGCCCACTCCGCCAGCCCGAGCTATGCGCAGACCTTTGCGCTGGCGGCGATCGCGCCGGTGCCGCTGTGGCTGACCGCGCTGGTGCTGTTCGTGCCGAGCCTGTGGTTCAACGTCGTCGTGCTGGCGCTGGCCTGGGTCGCCACGCTCGCCCTGATCCGCCACGGCGTCAAGCCCTTGCTGCAGATCAGCGACGGCGAGCTGGCACACCGCATCGCCAATCGGATCACGCTGGTCGGCATCGGTGCCTGGATCGGCCTGATGATGATGATGGCGCTGATCGTCAGCATCGTGCTCGGCTGGCGCTGAGCCGGCGGGGGCGGGCAGCGGCCCGCCCCGAGTCACCTACTTCAACGCGCCGAACACCTGTTTGGCCAGCGATCCGGCCGCCTGCAGCGGGTTCTGCCGGATCGCCCGCTCCTGCTCGGCGATGGTCAGGTACAGACCATCGAGCGCGCGGGCGGTGACATAGCGCTCCACCGACACCTCGTCGCCTTCGAGCAGGCCGGTGGCCGAGGCCTTGTCCGCCAGTTTGTTGTATTGCTTGGCCAGCGACAGGCGGTTGGTCTGCGCCGTCACCACCGGCAGGAAGCGACCGGTGAGCGCCTCGCGCGTCTTCGACTCGAAATAGCGCGTCACCGAATCCTCACCGCCGGTGAGAATCGCCTTGGCGTCGTCCACGCTCATCTGTTTCACCGCATCGACCAGCAAGGTCTTGGCCTCGGGCACCGCCGCCTCGGCGGCCCGGTTCATGGCGGTTTCGAGTTTTTCCATGTCCTTGCCGCGACCGAGCAGGCTGAGCACCGGCTTGGCCTTTTCGAGCACGCCGGGCAGCGGGATGCGCACCTTGGCGTTGTCGAGGAAGCCGCCCTCGCGCCCCAACTGGCTGACCGCGGCACGGGCACCCTGATCGAGCGCCTGGCGCAGGCCGGTGGTGGTCTGGCTGCCGGTGAGGCTGTCGAGCCCGCCGGCCCAGGCCGGCAGCGCGATGGCCAGCAGGGCCACGCATCGCATCAGTGTTTTCATCAAACGCTCCGGGAATGACCTCAGTGAAAGGCTCACTCTAGCACCGGCGCCACATGGCGGCCGGGCGCGCTCACGCTTGTTTTCAATCGATGTTGTCGTCGAGGGCCAGCAACAGGCGCAGCCGCTCGTGGCGAGCCACCGCCTGCCACGGCCGATCGGTCAGCGCGCCTTCGAGTGCCCACAACAGATTGAGCGAGGCGGCTGGCTCGGCATGACGCACGCGCCGGAAGGCGGCGACGGCGCCCATGTCGTGCAAGGCCTGGACGGAAAAAATGCCCGCCTTGGCGAGCATGCGGGCCGAGGCCGGCCCGAGGTTGCGCAGACGGGCCAGCGCGGCCGGCCCGTCGGTTGACGCGTCAGACGACGCCGGCACCATGCGCCTGCTGGTCGGCCCAGTAGGAGGAGCGCACCATCGGACCGCAGGCAGCGTTCTTGAAGCCCATCTTGAGCGCTTCGGTCTCGAACATCTTGAAGGTGTCGGGGTGCACATAGCGCAGCACCGGCAGATGTCCGTCGGAGGGCTGCAGGTACTGACCGATGGTGAGCATCTCGACATCGTGGGCGCGCAGGTCGCGCATCACGTCGAGGATCTCCTCGTCGGTCTCGCCCAGGCCGACCATCAGGCCGGACTTGGTCGGCACCTCGGGGTGACGCGCCTTGAAGGCGCGGAGCAGTTCGAGCGAGTAGGCGTAGTCGGAACCGGGGCGGGCCTGCTTGTAGAGGCGCGGCACGGTTTCGAGGTTGTGGTTCATGACATCGGGCGGCGCCTGCTCGAAGATCTCGAGGGCGATGTCCATGCGGCCGCGGAAGTCGGGCACCAGCACTTCGATGCTGGTTTTGGGCGAGGCCTGGCGCACGGCCTGGATGCATTCGACGAAGTGCTGGGCGCCGCCGTCGCGCAGATCGTCGCGGTCGACCGAGGTGATCACCACATAGTTGAGGCGCATGGCGGCCACGGTGTTGGCCAAGTCCCGCGGCTCGTCGGCGTTGAGCGCCTCGGGGCGGCCATGGCCGACATCGCAAAAGGGGCAGCGACGAGTGCAGATGTCGCCCATGATCATGAAGGTGGCCGTGCCCTTGCCGAAGCATTCGTGGATGTTCGGGCAGGAGGCCTCTTCGCACACGGTGTGCAGCTTCTGGTCGCGCAGCGTGGCCTTGATTTCGTTGAAGCGCTCGGCTTCGGCGCCGGCGCCGAGCTTGATGCGGATCCACTCGGGCTTGCGCAGGCGCTCGGCCGGCACGATCTTGATCGGGATGCGGGCGGTCTTTTCGGCGCCACGCTGTTTGCGGGAGGGGGTTTCCATCCGGATTTCCTTCATGAGTCCGACGCCCTCACGCGGGCGCCACGCCGGGCCGCAGCGGCGGCAGCTGGCGTTCGAGATGTGCGACGAGACGCTCGGCGACGATCACCTGGTCGGTGCCGATGCCGTGGTCGCGAAGCTGGGTTGTCTGCAGGCCACTATAGCCGCAGGGGTTGATCCAGGTAAATGGTGTCAAGTCCATATCGACATTGAGCGCCAGACCGTGGTAGCTGCAGCCGTTCTTGACGCGCAGGCCGAGCGCGGCGATCTTGGCCTCGCCCACGTACACGCCCGGCGCGCCGGCGCGGCGCTCGGCCGCCAGGCCCTCGTCGGCCAGGGTGTCGATCAGCGCCTGCTCCATCAGGTTCACCATCTCGCGCACCTTGAGGCCGCGCCGGCGCAGGTCGACCAGCAAATAGACCACGATCTGGCCGGGGCCGTGATAGGTGATCTGGCCGCCGCGGTCGATGCGCACCATGGGAATCGCCGTCTCGCACAGCAGGTGTTCGGGCTTGCCGGCCATGCCGAGGGTGTACACCGGCGGGTGCTCGAGCACCCACAGCTCGTCGGGCGTGTCCGGCCCGCGTTCGTCGGTGAAGACCTGCATCCGGCGCCAGGTCGGCTCGTAGGGCACGCGGCCGAGCTCGCGCCGCAGGCAGGCGTCGGCCACCATCGTCACTTAGAGGACGACCTTGACCATCGGGTGACTGGTCAGCTCGCGGTAGAGCGCGTCGAGCTGCGGCTGCGAGACGGCCCACACGGTACAGGTCAGCGACAAGTAGGTGCCTTTGCTGGAGGGGCGCATCTCGATGGTGGCCGGGTCGAAAGACGCGTCGTGGCGCAGCACCACCTCGGCCACCGTCTGCGCGAAGGCATCGACCTTGACGCCCATGATCTTGAGCGGAAAGGCGCAAGGGAACTCGATCAGCGAGGCTCTGGGTTCATCCGCCACGGCGCATCACCTCTTGCTTGAATTCCTGGTACCACTCGCCCATCTGCGCGGCCATCGGCCCGGGCTTGCCCTTGCCCACCGGCCGGCCGTCGAGACGGGTGATGGGCAGCACTTCCTTGGTGGACGAGGTCATCCACAGCTCGTCGGCGGCGCGCACCTCTTCTTCGAGCACTTCGCGCACCTGACAGGGCATGCCGCGATCGCGCGCCAGTTCGAGCACCACGTCATAGGTGATGCCGGGCAGCATCAAGTGGCTCTTGGGCGGCACGCGCAGCACCCCGTCGTGCACCACGAAGATGCTCGAGGCGGCGCCTTCGGTGAGGAAGCCGTCGCGGAACAACACGGTTTCCATGCAGCCCTGTTCGGCCGCCAGTTGCTTGAGCATGCAGTTGGCCAGCAGCGAGACGGTCTTCAGATCACAGCGCAGCCAGCGGAAGTCGGCCGAACTGACCGCCGACACGCCCTCGGCACGCACCTCGTCGGAGGGCGTGGTGAGCGCTTCGCTCATCAGGAACACCGTCGGCGTCACCTCGGCCGGATAGGCATGGGTGCGCACCTCGGCCACGCCGCGCGTGACCTGCAGGTAGATGGACTGGTCCGGCCACGGATTGCGCGCGACGATGCTGCGCACGACATCCCGCCAGGCCTCGCGGCTCATCGGGTTGGGCAGGCCGAGGTTGGACAGCGTGTTTTCCAGTCGGCGCAGGTGCTCGTCGAGCCGGAACACCTTGCCGGAATACGCCGGCAGCACCTCGTAGGCGCCGTCGCCGAACAGGAAGCCCCGGTCCATCGGCGAGATGCGCGCCTCGGACAGTTCCATCCAGTCGCCATTGAGATAGCACACGCTCATGCCGCGCTCCGCCTCAGAGATTCTTGATCCACCAGCGGATCGCGTCCCACATGCGGCCGAACCAGCCGGCCAGGGTGACTTCCTCGAGCGCGACCACCGGATAGGTGCCAATCGTGTTGCCATCCAGCGTCAGGGTCAGCGAGCCGACTTCCTGGCCCTTGCGCACCGGCGCCTCGATCGGCTGGAGGCTGTCGAGTTTGACCTGCAGCTTTTCGGCCTGGCCCTTGGGCACCGACAGCACGAAATCCTGCAGGAAGCCCACCGGCACCTCTTCGGCCGTGCCTTTCCAGACCCGGAAGCGCGACACTGGCGTGGCGTTTTCGTACAGCTTGACGGTATCGAAGAAGCGGAAGCCGAAGTTGAGCAGCTTGAGCGATTCCTGCGCCCGCACATTGTCCCCGTCAGTGCCCAGCACCACCGAGATCAGGCGGCGCGGACCGCGCACCGCCGACGACACCAGGCAGTAGCCGGCCGCTTCGGTGTGGCCGGTCTTGACGCCATCGACCGTGCCGTCCATCCACAACAGGCGGTTGCGGTTGGGCTGGCGGATGCCGTTGTACGTGTATTCCTTCTCCGAATACAGCCGGTAGTCCTCGGGGAAGTCGCGCATCAGCGCCGCGGCCAGGATGGCCAGATCCTTGGCGGTGGTGTAGTGCTGGTCGTCCGGCATGCCGGTCGAGTTCATGAAGTGGGTGCCGGTCATGCCGAGGCGCTTGGCCTCGCGGTTCATCAGCTCGGCAAAGGCTTCTTCGGAACCGGCCAGCACCTCGGCCAGCGCCACGCTGGCGTCGTTGCCGGACTGGATGATCATGCCGTGCACCAACTGGTCGGCGGTCACTTCATGGCGCGGCTCGATGAACATGCGCGAGCCGCCCATCTTCCAGGCCCGCTCGGAGACCGGAACCACCTGGTCGCGGGCCAGCGTGTTGGCTTTGAAGGCCGAGAAGGTCAGGTAGGCGGTCATCAGCTTGGTCAGCGAGGCCGGTTCGACCCGCTGGTCGGCGTTCTGCGCGGCGAGCACCTGGTTGGCGCCGTAGTCGAGCAGCAACCAGGCCTTGGCGGCCAGCGCCGGCGGCTGAGGGCTCTGGGCCAGCGCGGACAGGGACATCAAGGAAAACAGCAGTGCAGCAAGAAAACGCATGAGCAAAAGAACTTCCTGAGTGAATTCGGGGGATTGGCAAGGGGGCCGGATATGGCCGGACGATTATAGGCCGGGCACTGTCCCTGACCCAAATCAAGGCTGTCGGTTCAACGCGACACGAGAAACGGTTGCAGATCGAGCGCGTCGGCGATGCGGGCGGCCACCGCGCGTGCCGCCGCGGCGCTGGCATAAGGGCCGGCCTGCAGCCGGTAGCGGCCGCCGTCGTCGAACACCGCGAGCTGCTCGCGCAGCCAGTCCAGCTCGGCCATCACATGGCCACGAAAGCCCTCGGCGTTGTCGCGGGTCTGAAAGGCACCGAGTTGGAGGTAGACGCCCTGGCCCGGCGCCGCGGCCGCCGTGGTGTCCGCCGCCGGCGCGGCAGCACCGTTGAGGATGGCCGCCGGGTCCACCGTAGGCGGCGGTGTGTCGGCCGCGGTGCTGACCGGCAGCGGCGCGGCGCTCGGTGCCGCGGCCTGCAGCATCGGCATGTCGTCCGGACCGACCGTTTCGATCTCCACCTCGGTGCTGCCCTGGCCCAGGTAGCCCAGCTTGTAGGCCGCCGCGTAGGAGAGATCGATGATGCGGCCCGAATGGAAGGGACCGCGATCGTTGAGCCGCACGATCACCGACTTGCCGTTGGACAGGTTGGTGACACGCACATAGCTGGGCAGCGGCAGCGTCTTGTGCGCCCCGCTCATGGCATACATGTCGTAGGTTTCGCCGTTGGAGGTGCGCTGCCCGTGGAACTTGCGGCCGTACCAGCTGGCCCGGCCGCGCTCGCGGAAGGGGGTGCGCTGGGTCATCGGCGTGTAGCCCCGGCCGAACACGGTGTAGGGCCGGGTCGAGGCACGGTGCACCGGCTCGTCGCGCGGGACCGCGTCGGGGATCGCATGCAGGTCGGCCGGGACGTTGTCGCCCGGGCCGTCGTCCTTGTAGTAGCCGCCGCCACTTCGCGGCAGCTTGGGCGTCGCGCCCGGCGCAGCGCCCGTGTCGCTGCGCGTCGGCGGCGCACTCGAGCAGGCCGCCAGCGCGGCGGCAAGAACGATCGGCAACAGGTGGACGAAACCTAGCTTCATGACGCGGCCCGCTCAGGACTGGCTCTGGGCACGTTCGCGCTGGACGCTCATCAGGATGCCGACCCCGATGCACAGGGTAACCAGCGCCGTGCCGCCGTAACTGATGAAGGGCAGGGGCACCCCGACGACGGGCAGGATACCACTGACCATGCCCATGTTCACGAAGGCATAAGTGAAGAAAATCATGGTGATGGCGCCGCTCAGCAGCCGCGTGCCGAGCGTCGGTGCGGTCGAGGCGATCATCAATCCGCGCAGCAGCAGCAGGAACAGCACCACCAGCAACGCCACCGCGCCGATCAGGCCGAACTCCTCGGCCATGACGGCGAAAATGAAGTCGGTATGGCGCTCGGGGATGAAGGACAGGTGGGTCTGGGTGCCGAGCATCCAGCCCTTGCCGAACAGGCCGCCCGAGCCGATGGCGATGGTGGACTGGATGATGTGGAAACCCTTGCCGAGCGGGTCTGAGGTCGGGTCGAGCAGGGTGCACACCCGATGCTTCTGGTACTCGCGCAGGATCTGCCAGTCGACATCGGGCTGACACAGGGTATCGCCGAAGGCGACGACCGAACCGAGCCCTACCACCGCCACCACCACCAGCGGCACGATCAGCTTCCAGCTCAGGCCGGCGAAGAAGATCACATACAACCCGGCGGCCGCCACCAGCAGGCTGGTGCCCAGGTCCGGCTGGGTCACGATCAAGCCGACCGGCACCGCGAGCAGCACGCCGGCGACCAGGAATTCGACCAGGCCGATGGCGCCTTCGCGTTGCTGGAAGTACCAGGCGAGCATCAGGGGCATGGCGATCTTCATCAGCTCCGAGGGCTGGATGCGCGCCACGCCCAGATCGAGCCAGCGCTGAGCGCCCTTGGAGATTTCGCCGAACAAGGCCACGCCGATCAGCAGCACCACGCCCAATACATACAGCGGCAGGGCGAGCGAGAGCAGTCGCGCCGACGGCACGCGGGCGGTGATCCACATCAGGGTGAGGGCCACGCCGGTGTTGACCAGCTGAGCCTCCATGCGCGCCGGCGACGCGCTCTGCATGATCACCAGGGCCGCGGCCAGCAGCACCGCCAGCAGCAGGAACAGCGGCGGGTCGATCGGCCGCAGGATGGCCCGGATGATGGCCACCGGATGCACGCGAAATTCCATCAGCGCGCCCTCCTCATTCGCCGTCCTCCGCCTCTTCGTCTTCCGACGCCTGTCCGGGCGGGCGCTTGCCGAGCAAGTAGTAGTCGATCACCTGGCGTGCGATCGGCGCCGCCGAACGCGAACCGAAGCCGCCGTTCTCGACCAGCACCGCCATGGCGATCTTGGGCTTGTCGGCCGGGGCGAAGGCAATGAACCACGAGTGGTCGCGCAGGCGCTCGGCCACATTGCCTTCCTTGTACTTGGTCCCGCGCAGCGAATACACCTGCGCCGTGCCGGTCTTGCCGCCGACGGTGTACGCCGCGCCGGCAAAGGCACGAGCACCGGTGCCGCGGAGGTTGACGTCCACCATGGCCGCACGCACCGCGGCCAGATGCTCGGGCTTGAGCGGAATCCGGCGCACCGGCTGCGGCTCGACCTCGCGGCGCGCGCCGGTCTGCGGGTCGACCACGTACTTGACCACATGCGGCTTGAACATGACGCCGTCGTTGACCACCGCCGACAGCGCCGTGGCCAGCTGCAGCGGCGTGTAGGCGTTGTAGCCCTGCCCGATGCCCACCGAAATGGTTTCGCCGCCGAACCATTTTTGCTGCGCCGGGCGCTTGAAGCGCTTGCGCTTCCACTCCGGCGAGGGCAACACCCCCTCGGCCTCGCCGGGCAGATCGATGCCGGTGATCTGCCCGAAACCGAAGGGGCGCATGAAAGCGGCGATGGCGTCGATGCCCAGGTCGTTGGCCAGCTGGTAATAGTAGGTATTGCAGGACTGCACGATGGAGGTGTGCAGATCGACCATGCCGTGGCCGCCGACCTTGTCGTCCATGAAGCGATGCCCGCCGAACATGAAGAAGCCGGGGTCGGCAATGGCCTGCTGCGGCGTGCGCTTGCCGAGCGAGAGCCCGGCCAGCGCCATGAAGGGCTTGAAGGTCGAGCCCGGCGGGTAGGCGGAGTAGATGGCGCGGTTGAGCAGCGGGCGGTCGGGCGACTCGTTGAGGCCTTTCCAGTCGGCCACCGAGATGCCGTCGACGAACAGGTTGGGGTCGAAACTGGGGGCCGACACCAGCGCCAGCACCCCGCCGGTGGACGGCTCGATGGCCACCAGCGCACCGCGCCGGTTGCCGAAGGCCTGGCCGGCCACCGCCTGCAACCCCGCGTCGACGGTGAGGATCAGGCTATTGCCCGGCACCGCCGTCTGGCGGCTGAGCAGGCGCACCTTGCGCCCGCCGGCGTCCACCTCGACCTGCTCCGATCCGGTGCGCCCGTGCAGTTCGGCCTCGTAGCTCTCTTCCAGCCCGCGCTTGCCGATGTGCTCGGTGCCGCGATAGTTGGCCGTCTCGCCGCGCGCTTCGAGCTGCTCCACGTCGCGGCTGTTGATGCGGCCCATGTAGCCGACCACATGGCCGAACAGGTCGCCCTGGGGGTACTCGCGGAACAGGCGCGCCTGCACATCCACCCCCCGGAACATATAGCGCCGGGCGATGAAACGCGCCACCTCCGCATCGGTCAGCTTGGTGCGGATCGGCACGCTCTCGAAGTACTTGGTGTCTTCGCGGAATTTCTTGAACCGGCGTCGATCGTAGTCGGAGATCTCGACGATCTCGGCCAGACGCTCGATCGTGTCGTCCAGATCATCGACCTGCGACGGCGTGATTTCGAGCGTGTAGGCAGCGAAATTGCGGGCCAGCACCTTGCCGTTGCGATCGACGATGGTGCCGCGGTTGGGCGGCACCGGCACCAACGCGATGCGGTTGTCCTCGGCACGCGTGTGGTAGTAGTCGAAGCGCATCACCTGCAGGTAGAAGAAGCGCGCCGCCAGCAGGCCGAGGCAGACCAGCATGAACAGCCCGGCCACCACCAACCGAAAGCGCAGCCGGCTGATTTCCTGTTCGGGAGAACGGAATTCGGTCATCTCAGCGCCACCGGGCCGCCCCAAGGGCGCGCGCCGCCCCCTCGGGGGGCAGCGAACGAAGTGAGCGTGGGGGCGTTCAACATCAGATCGGCCGGTTGTTGTCGCGCTCTTCGGGCTGGTACTGCGGTAGCAACAACACGAAATGCAACGGCAGCCACAACAGGGTGCCCGTCACGCTGCTGAGGAAATACCCCCAGCCCGGAAATTCGGCGCCAGCCAGCATCCGCACCACCACCATCACCAACTGCGCGCCGAGCAGCAGCGGCAGGATCTGGATCGACTGCTGCAGCGGGGTGAACCACAACACCCGCCGCGACACCGCGTTGGCCGCGTAGGCCAGCAGCACATAGGCCAGCGCATGCTGCCCCATCGCCGCGCCATAGCCGATATCGACCAGCACGCCGAAAATGAAGCCCGCTCCCATGCCCACATGCTGGCGCTCACGCACGCACCAGAAGGCCAACAGCAAAGCCACCCAGTCGGGCACACCGGGCACCTGACCGGTGGGCACGTAGGACAGCAGCAAGGCCACGCACAGCGACAGGTAAACAAACCAGATGCGGACCGGGCGCAGGATGCGGCGGGAGCGATGGGTCGGCTGCATGGGTCAGTCCTTGCTCGCCTGGGGCGGCGGCACCTGGCGCTCGGGCGCCGGCTGGGCACGGCCGAGGATCAGCACCTGGGCCGCCTGACCGACACCGGCCAGCGGCTCGCAGACGATCTGGGCAAACGCCTGCAACTCGCGATTGACGCTGACCACGCGCGCCACCGGCAGCCCGGGCAGGAAGAGGCCGTCGAGCCCCGAAGTCACCAGCCGGTCGCCCGGCTGCACGTCGGCATTGGCCAGCAGGTAGCGCAACTCCAGCAAGCCCTCGCCCGCGCCATAGGCCACGGCGCGCTGGCCGGTCCGCTCGATGCGCACCGGCACCGCCTGCGCCTTGTCGGTCACCAGCGTCACTTCGGACTGGATCGGATACACCCGGGTCACCTGGCCGATCACCCCCTGCTCGTCGACCACCACCTGGCCGGCCGTCACATCATGCTGCGAGCCACGATCGACGATCACCTTGCGCGAGAACACATCGCGCGCCTCGTACAGCACATCGGCCGCCACCGAGGTCACCGACACCCGCTCGGCCATCGCCAGCAGGCCGCGCAGGCGGCCGTTTTCGCGCTCCAGCTCGGTCTGGCGCAACAGGCGCTCGGCATCGGCCAGGGCCTTGCGGCGCAGCTCGCGATTCTCGCGCTGCACCTTGATCAGGGTGGCGAAATACTTGGACGCGTTGCGGACAAACTCGGCCGGCGTCGCGGCCGCCATCTCGACCGGGTAGAGCACCACCGACAAGGTCTGGCGCACCACTTCGAGATAGCGGAAATGCAGGTCGGCCACCAGCATCGTCAGGCAGACGATGACGAAGACCCACAGGCGCACCCGGGGCGCCGGTCCACGGCGGAAAATCGGTGGCGGAGCGTGACCTACCACGGCGTCATTTCAAGGCTTCAGTGGCAACCGGTGCCACGGGCGCAGGCAGTATGCGCCCGTTCGCATCGATCATTCAGAGGTGAAGATGGAGCCCAGCTTGTCCATCTTTTCGAGCGCCATGCCGGAGCCGCGCGCCACGCAGGTGAGCGGGTCTTCGGCGACGATCACCGGCAGGCCGGTCTCTTCCATCAGCAGGCGGTCGAGGTCGCGCAGCAATGCACCGCCGCCGGTCAGCACCATGCCGCGCTCGGCGATGTCGGCACCGAGTTCGGGCGGGGTCTGTTCGAGGGCGATCTTGACCGCCGAAACGATCTGGTTGAGCGGTTCGTTGAGCGCTTCGAGGATTTCGTTGGACGAAATGGTGAAGCTGCGCGGGATGCCCTCGGCCAGGTTGCGGCCTTTCACTTCCATCTCCTTCACTTCGGAGCCCGGGAAGGCGGAGCCGATTTCCTTCTTGATGTTCTCGGCCGTGGTGTCGCCGATCAGCATGCCGTAGTTGCGGCGGATGTAATTGACGATGGCGTCGTCGAACTTGTCGCCGCCGACCCGCACCGAACCCGAATACACCATGCCGCCGAGCGAGATCACGCCCACCTCGGTGGTGCCGCCGCCGATGTCGACCACCATCGAGCCGGTCGCATCGGCCACCGGGAGGCCGGCGCCGATCGCCGCGGCCATCGGCTCTTCGATCAGATACACCTGGCTGGCGCCGGCCGCCAGGGCCGCGTCGCGAATCGCACGGCGCTCGACCTGGGTCGAACCGCAGGGCACGCAGACGATGATGCGCGGGCTGGGCGAGAACAGGCGCGTGTCGTGCACCCGCTTGATGAACTGCTTGATCATCTGCTCGGTGACGACGAAGTCGGCGATCACGCCGTCTTTCATCGGCCGGATGGCAGTGATGTTGCCCGGCGTCTTGCCCAGCATCTGTTTGGCCGCATGGCCGACCGCCTGGATCGTCTTCTTGGCGTTGGGCCCGCCTTCGGTGCGGATCGCCACCACCGAGGGTTCGTCGAGGACGATGCCTTTGGCCCGAACGTAGATCAGGGTATTGGCGGTACCCAGGTCGATGGCCAGATCATTGGAAAAATAGGAGCGCAGAAAACCGAACATGAAGATCCCGGGAGGTGCTGAGGGCCGGTGGGAAGATAAACGATTATGATAACCTACAAACCCTTGTGATTTAAGCAGGTTTGTTTCCCCATGTCTCTGTCCATCGACGAGGTTCGTCACATTGCGCGGCTGGCCCGTATCGAGCTGGGCGAAGGCGAGGCGCAGGACACCCTCGACAAACTGAACAACATCTTCGGCCTGATCGAGCAGATGCAGGCCGTCGACACATCCCAGGTCGAACCCATGTCGCATCCGCAGGACGTCGCCCAGCGCCTGCGCGACGACATCGTCACCGAATCCGACCGCCGCGACGCCTACCAGCGCGTGGCCCCACAGGTCGAAGCCGGGCTGTACCTGGTCCCCAAAGTCATCGAGTAACCCGCCCGCGCGGCCCCCACCGAAGCCATGATCGAAGCCAGTCTCAAAGACCTCGCGGCCGCCCTGCGCGCCGGGACGCTGTCCAGCGTCGAACTCACCACGCTCTTTCTCGACCGCATCGACGCGCTCAATCCGTCGCTCAACGCCTTCATCACGGTCGACCGCGACGGCGCGCTGGCCGCCGCGCGTGCCGCCGATGCCCGCATCGCCGCCGGCACGGCCGGCGCCCTGACCGGCATCCCGCTGGCGCACAAGGACGTGTTCTGCACCGAGGGCCTGCGCACCACCTGCGCCTCGAAGATGCTCGCCGACTTCGTCAGCCCCTACGACGCCCATGTGGTCAGCCAACTCAAGGCGGCCGGCGCGGTGATGCTCGGCAAGACCAATATGGACGAATACGCGATGGGCTCGTCCAACGAGAACTCGCATTTCGGCCCGGCCAAGAACCCCTGGGACGCGACCCGCGTGCCCGGCGGCTCCTCCGGCGGCTCGGCGGTGGCGGTGGCCGCGCGCCTGGTGCCGATGGCCACCGGCACCGACACCGGCGGCTCGGTGCGCCAGCCGGCGGCGCTGACCGGCGTCACCGGCATCAAGCCGACCTACGGCGTGGTCAGCCGCTACGGCATGATCGCCTACGCCTCCTCGCTCGATCAGGGCGGCGCCTTCGGCCGCTCGGCTGAAGACTGCGCGCTGCTGCTCTCGGCCATGGCCGGCTTCGATCCGCGCGACTCGACCAGCGTCGAGCGCGAGGCCGAAGACTACAGCCGCGCGCTCGGCCAGCCGCTGGCCGGCCTGCGCATCGGCCTGCCCAAAGAGTTCTTCGCCGAAGGCATGGACGACGACGTGCGCGCCGCCATCGACGCCGCGCTTGAGCAATACCGTCAGCTCGGCGCCACCACGGTCGAGGTCAGCCTGCCCAATGCCAAGCTGGCGATCCCGGCCTATTACGTGATCGCCCCGGCCGAAGCCAGCTCCAACCTGTCGCGCTTCGACGGGGTGCGCTACGGCCACCGCGCCGCCGAATACGGCGATCTGGCCGACATGTACGGCAAGAGCCGCGCCCAGGGTTTCGGCGCCGAGGTCAAGCGACGCATCCTGGTCGGCACCTATGTGCTCTCGCACGGCTACTACGACGCCTACTACCTGCAGGCACAGAAGCTGCGCCGCCTGATCGCCGAGGATTTCGCCGCCGCCTTCACCCAATGCGACGTCATCGCCGGCCCGACCAGCCCCACCGTGGCCTGGCCGATCGGCGAGAAGAGCGACGATCCGGTGCAGATGTATCTGCAGGACATCTACACCATTGCCGTCAACCTCGCCGGCCTGCCCGGCCTGTCGCTGCCCTGCGGCACCGGCGCGGGCGACCTGCCGGTCGGCCTGCAGCTGATCGGCAACTACTTCGACGAAGCCCGGTTGCTGAATGTGGCGCACGGCTTCCAGCAAGCCACGGACTGGCACCGGCGCACGCCGGCGCTCGGCTGAGGCCCGACGACACCGTGCTGGCAAGCGCTCCCGCACCGATCGCCCCGCGCCCGGCCGGCCGGTGGGCAGCGCTCGGCGCCGGCCTGCTGCTGGCCGCCTGCGGCACGCCGCTGTCGCCGCCTGCCGAACGCGCACCCGACGCCCCGGTGAGCCTACCGGGCGTGCCCGAGGCGCCGCCGGCAGCGATCCTGCGCGAACTACCGGCCGAGCCGCTGGCCGCCACACCACCGGCCCCGCCCGCGCCGCGCGCCGGCCGGCCGCGCCATGCCATGAAGGCCCGGCCGATCAACCTGTCGATGCGCTGCGCCGCCCGCGACGAGCGCCGCCACACCGTGCAGGCCGACGTAGACGTGGCCGACGGCCAGGTGCGCTACCTGCGCGCCCGCGTGGCCCAGCCCAAGGGGGCCTGCGAATTCGCGCTGCCCGACTTCGAACAGACCCGCACGCTGCCGAGCATCGAGCTGCGCGCCCGCAACCGCAGCGGCTGCACGCTGATGCTGTGGGAACAAGGCCCACAGGTGGTGCTGGCCTACAACAATTGCGCGGCCTACTGCCAGCCGCAGACCATCTTCACGGACGCCCTGCCGATCCTCTTCGACCTGCGGGTCGGCCGGTGCGATTGACGAATGCAAACCCGGCGCCACCTGTGCGCGCCGCATGAACACAACGAGCGAAACACCATGAGCCGACAGAATTGGGAAGTCGTCATCGGGCTGGAGATTCACGCCCAGCTCAACACCGCCTCGAAGATCTTTTCGGGCGCCAGCACCGCTTTCGGCGCGGAGGCCAACGCCCAGGCCAGCGCGGTCGATATCGCCCTGCCCGGCGTGCTGCCGGTGCTCAACCGCGGCGCCGTCGAGCGGGCCATCCGCTTCGGCCTGGCGATTGATGCCGAGATCGCACCGAAGAGCGTCTTCGCCCGCAAGAACTACTTCTACCCTGACCTGCCCAAGGGCTACCAGATCAGCCAGTTCGAGCTGCCGGTGGTGGTCGGCGGCGAAGTCACGGTGCGCGTCGGCGAGGGCGAAGCGGCCTACGACAAGACCATCCACCTGACCCGCGCCCACCTCGAAGAAGACGCCGGCAAGAGTCTGCATGAAGACTTCCACGGCATGAGCGGCATCGACCTCAACCGCGCCGGCACACCGCTCTTGGAGATCGTCTCCGAACCCGACATGCGCTCCGCCGCCGAAGCCGTGGCCTACGCCCGCGCCCTGCACACCCTGGTGCGCTGGATCGACATCTGCGACGGCAACATGCAAGAGGGCTCCTTCCGCTGCGACGCCAACGTCTCGGTGCGCCGCCCCGGCGAGCCGCTGGGCACGCGGCGCGAGATCAAGAACCTCAACTCCTTCCGCTTCCTGCAGCAGGCCATCGACTACGAGATCCAGTGGCAGATCGACACCATCGAGGACGGCGGCAAGATCCAGCAGGCCACTGTGCTGTTCGACCCGGACACCGGCGAGACGCGCATGATGCGCTCCAAGGAAGACGCCCACGACTACCGCTACTTCCCCGATCCCGACCTGCTGCCGCTGATGATCGGCGAGGACTGGATCGCCCGCACCCGCGCCGCCATGCCCGAGCTGCCCGGCGCCATGCGCGCGCGCTTCGAAGCCGACTGGGGCCTGTCGGCCTACGACACGGTCACGCTCACCGTCAGCCGCGACACCGCCGCCTACTTCGAAGCGGCCGTGGCCGCCGCAGGTGACGCGCAGGCCAAGCCCTGCGCCAACTGGATCATGGGCGAGCTGGCCGCGCGTCTCAACAAGGCCGAGCGCGACATCGCCGATTCGCCGGTCAGCCCGGCGCAACTGGCCGCGCTGGTCGGTCGCATCGCCGACGGCACCATCTCCAACAACGCCGGCAAGAAGGTCTTCGACGCGCTGTGGAACGGCGCCGGCAGCGAGGTCGATGCCATCATCGCGGCCGAGGGCCTCAAGCAGATGAGCGACACCGGCGAACTGGAGCGCATCGTCGACGAGGTGCTGGCCGCCAACCCGAAGTCGGTCGAGGAATTCCGCGCCGGCAAGGAAAAGGCGCTCAACGCCCTGGTCGGCCAGGTGATGAAAGCCTCGCGCGGCAAGGCCAACCCGGCCCAGGTCAATACCGTGCTGCGCGCCAAGCTGGGCGCCTGAGCGACACGGCGCCACCGGCGCCGCTTTGCTATGCTGGTGGCCTCGACATCGCATCGAAGAGACCGCCATGCGTCACCTTATCTGCCACGCCGCGCTGCTCGTGCTTGTCGGCACGCCGGCGCTGGCCAACACCGACATCCCCAAACGCAAACCGGGCCTGTGGGAACACGCCATGCAGATGGACCAGCTGCCCGGCCTGACCCATCGCGCCCAGGTCTGCGTCGGCGAAAACCTCGACGATCTGGCCCGCCATGAAGCCGCCGGCCGCTGCGACAAGACCGACATCCGCCGCGACGGCGACCGGGTTCTGATCGAATCCGTGTGCCACGCCGAGGGCAGCAAGGTCACCACCCGCGGCAGCTTCAGCGGCAATTTCGACAGCCGCTATGCCGGCCAGCTCACCAGCACCTTCGAGCCGCCGATGAACGGGCTGCGCAGCAGCCAGGTGCGCATGGAAGCCAAATGGCTCGGCCCCTGCCGGCCGGGCCAGAAACCCGGCGACACGATCCTGCCCGACATGCCTCAGGGCATGGGCGGCATCGACCTGAACAAGATGATGCAGAACCTGCCCAAGTTGCCGGGCCGATGAAACCCCTGGTGATCGCCGCCCTCACGCTCATGAGCCAGATCCCACCGGCCACCGCCGCCACCGCCTGGCACAGCTGCAGCGGCCCCGACGTGGCCGACGCCGCCGTCGAACTGCTGCCTTGCACCGACCGCCCCAACTGCATCTCCTCCGGGCACTCCGACCCGGCGCGTCGCCTGCTGCCACCGGCCGGCCTCGACCTGGACGCCGTGCGCCGGGCCGCGCTGGCCGAGCCGCGCAGCCAGCTCATGGCCGAAGGCCCCGGCTGGTTCATCGTCCACTTCCGCTCCTGGCTGTTCGGCTTCGTCGACGAAGCGCATTTCATCCAGCGCCCCGACGGCCCGCTCGCCGCGCGCAGCGGTGCCTGTAGCGGGTACTGGGATTTCGGCGTCAATCGCCGCCGCCTGCAGCGCATCTTCGCGCGGGCCTCCGGCGCACAGGGCCTAAAATAGGGAAAGACCCACCGCCGAGGATGCCGCCATGTGCCAACTGCTGGGCATGAACTGCAATGTGCCGACCGATATCTGCTTTTCCTTCACCGGCTTTCAGGCCCGCGGCGGCCTCACCGACATCCACCAGGACGGCTGGGGCATTGCCTTCTTCGAGGGGCGCGGCTGCCGGGTGTTTCTCGACCCCCGGCCGAGCACCGATTCACCGGTGGCCGAGCTGGTGCGCAGCTATGCGATCCGCTCGCTCAACGTCATCGCTCACATCCGCAAGGCCACGCACGGCGACATCAACCTCGAGAACACCCACCCCTTCATGCGCGAGTTGTGGGGCCAATACTGGCTGTTCGCCCACAACGGCGACCTGAAGGACTATGCGCCGACGCCCGGCAAACGCTTCCGGCCGGTCGGCAGCACCGACTCCGAGCGCGCCTTTTGCCAGATCCTCAATACCCTCGCCTTGCGCTATCCCGACGGTCCGCCCCCCGTGGCCGAGCTGCATGAGAGCCTGCGCGCACTGGCCGCGGAGATCGGCGGCTTCGGCGAGTTCAATTTCCTGCTCTCCAACGGCGAGGTGCTGTTCGCCCACTGCGCCTCGCGGCTCAGCTACATCATCCGCCAGGCGCCGTTTGCCGAGGCGCACCTGACCGATCAGGACGTCACCATCGACTTCAACCAGGTCACCACACCGCGCGACCGGGTGGCCGTCATCGCCACCACGCCGCTGACCGACAACGAGCGCTGGGAGACCATCGCGCCGGGCACCCTGCTGACATTTCGCGACGGCGCACCGGTCGAAATGCAAAATTGCGCAACACGCCCCTTTTTCCGGCCAACATCCTGCCCCTCGCCGTGACATGGCGTCACGACAGTGACCTCGTTTGGCCGCATACTGAGGTCGATGCATGTTGATCCAACTGCCCAGGAGGCCGTATGAGTTGCCCGTTGTGCCAACCCGACGCCGAACGCGTGCTGTGGCGCGATGAGCGCTGCCGGGTGATCCGGGTCGACGATGCGCACTACCCCGGCTACTGCCGGGTCATCTGGCAGGCCCATGTGGCTGAGATGACCGATCTGTGCGCCGACGACCGCGCGCATCTGATGCGTATCACCTTCGCCACAGAGTCGGCGCTGCGCCATCTGTTCGAGCCGGCCAAGATCAACCTGGCCAGCCTCGGCAACATGGTGCCGCACCTGCATTGGCACGTGATTGCCCGTTATGCCGACGATCCGCACTTTCCCGACGCCATCTGGGCGGCACCGCATCGCGGCAGTCGTCGCGCCGCCGCGGTGAGCGACACCCAGCTGGCGACGGCGCTGATCGAACGGATTGGCCAAACGGATGATTGATCCGGCGCGCCCGGCAGGTCATCATGCAAGGTGGTCAGACGAAGTGCACCATGGCCTGCGCTCTATAACAACAAGGCGCCCAGAAGGGACACCATGAACTATTCCGATCCGACCGTCGCACTGGCGACACTGCGGACCCTCAATCCGGTCAATGTGGTCGAAAGCCACGCCACGCTGGCCGCCATCGTGGCCGCCCTGCATGCTACGCCGCCGTCGCCCGAGCTGCATTTCGAGGTCCTCGAAACCGCCCGCAGCGCGATCGCCTTCGTCCAGGACGAGCTGGCCAAGCGCTATGCCGACCATCCCCTGCCGCCGGACAGCGTCGAAGAAGCCACCCTCGATCGCGTCGTCCGGCTATGGCAGGAGCTGGCGCGCTCCTATGCTCAGATCGCCCAGCGCGACGCAACCCGCGAGGCGCTCGCCGCCCAGCGTCCGACGCTGCTGCAGCGCCGCTTGCACTATAGCGGCAATGTCCTGCTCGAATACTTCCGCGCCCATCGGGCCGTGCCCAAGGGCCTGTGGCTCGATTTCCACGCCGGCTACGCGGTGGCCGAACAACAAGGCGTGGCCCGCACCCGGGTGGCCGACCCGCTCAACGAAATCTGGAAGGCGCAAAGCAGCGTCGAGGCCTATGTGGCCGTCCTGCTGGTCGACCTGTCCAACCCCTTCGGCCGCAGCCAGCGCGAGCTGACCTGGGTCTGCCGCTGGGCCCAGCGCTTCGCCCCGTATTGCACCCTGAGCCTGCCGCAGGAGGGCGAAAAGCCCGGCACCTACGCACTGGACCTGAGCCGCGACCACGGCCTGCGGCCGATCGCCACGCTGAGCGAATCGCCGCACCTGCGCCGCTTCGACGGCAGTCGTCTGGCCAGCCAGATCCAGGCCGTGCTGACCCAGTTCAAGCAGGGCGTGACACCCACCTCGCTGGGCCTGGGCGACGATTGCTCGACCGAGGCCGGCGGCCGCCTGCTGCTGTCCCTCTACCGCCCCTGGGGCTTGGCCTCGGCCGGGCGCCGCTACACCCGGCGGCCGACACGCGGGCGACTGGGCCTGTGCACCGAGTGGGACGCCATTGGCTTCTACGTCCTGGGCAAGCCGTTCGAACCCCCGAAGGCAACCGCCTTCAATCCGCTGCAGACCGACATCGCGGCCATCACCTTCGGCGAGCGCGCCGAAGAAGTGCCGATGCAGCCCGAGGCGCTCAAGCGCCTGGCCATCGAGCGCGGCTACATTCCGCAACTGTGGGAGATCATCGATCAATCGGTCGGCGGCTTCCGGCTCCAGTCGCAACCGAGCGCCCAGCGCTTCGAGCACCATCAACTGGTCGCCATCCGCCCGCCCGACGGCGAGCACTATCTGCTGGCGCACATCAGCTGGCTGATGTATCGCCCGGACGGCGTGATGGAGCTGGGCGTACACGTGATGCCCGGCTTGCCCGAAGGGGTGGCCGTGCGTCTGATCGGGCTGCGCGCCCAGGCCAACGACCCGTACCGGCTCGGTTTCCTGCTACCGGCCGTGCCGGCCCTGAAGGCCCAGCCCAGCCTGGTGCTGCCGGGCGGCTGGTTTCATGCGCAACGGATCGTGGAGCTGAAGATGGGCAGCGAGACGATGCAGATCCGGCTGACCCGGCTGGTGACCCGCGGCAGCAATTTCGACCGCGCCGAATTCACCACCCTCGGGCGCGCCTGAGCACCCCCGACGGTTCGCCCGCGCTCAGCGGGCGGCAACCGGGATGACCCGGCGTGCCGGCAGCACGGCACAAAAGCAGCTGCCGGTGCCGGGTTCGCTGGTCACCTTCAGTTCGGCCTGATGCCGCGTCAGCACATGCTTGACGATGGCCAGGCCCAGCCCGGTCCCCCCGGTCTCGCGCGATCGACCGCGATCGACCCGATAGAAGCGCTCGGTCAGGCGCGGGATATGCTCGGGCGCGACCCCGATGCCGTTGTCGCTCACGCAGAACTCGCCGGCACCGGAATCGAGCACCCGCCAGCGCAACTCCACCTTGCCGCCGGACGGCGTGTAGCGGATCGCATTGCTGGCCAGGTTGGCGAAAGCGCTGTGCAACTCCTTGGCGCTGCCCTGGATGCGGCAGGCGTCCGCCGCCGTCACCGTGACCTGGTGGCGGCCGGCAGACAAGGCCTCGGTCTCGCGCGCCACCTCGCGGACCAGGCCGGCGACGTCGAACACGTCCTCCACCGGCTGCGGCGCGCCGGTCTCGAGCGCCGACAACACCAATAGATCCTGGATCAGGCGCTGCATGCGGGCCGCCTGCTCATGGGCCATGGTCAGGTAGCGCTGCAGTTCCTCATGCGGCACATCCTCCAGGCCGTCGAGCACGGTCTCGATGAAGCCCGACACCACGGTCAACGGGGTGCGCAGTTCATGCGACACATTGGCCACAAAGTCGCGGCGCATGGTCTCCAGCTTTTCGATCTGGGTCACGTCGCGCGAGATGATCATCCGGCGCCCGTCCCCGAAGGTGATCACCTGCACCAAGAGCGCCGCACCGCGTCGCCGCACCGGGTGGAACAGAAAGGGTTCGCTGTACTCGCCGGCCTCGAGGTAATGCACGAAATCGGGCTGGCGCACGAGATTGGTGATCGGCGCGCCGCGGTCGCGCTGCGGGTCCAGCCCCAGATCCTCGGCGGCGCGGCGGTTGATCCATTCGATGGCGCCGGTCAACGACAGGTACATCACCCCGTCGGGCATGGCCTGGCTGGCATCGCGGAAGCGATCGAGCTCCGCGCCCAGCTTGGCGCGCTCGGCACTGGCGAGGCGCACCAAGCGATTGATGTCGGAGTACACCAGATCCCACAGCCCCAAAGCCTGGGGCAGGGACGTGCCGACCGGCGCGTGGGTCCACCGCACCAGACGCGCCACGCCGGCGTAGTGGCGGACCATCAGCCACAGCAGCCCGCCGATCGCCAGCAGGCATCCGGTCAGCGGCGACATGAACAAACCCACGGGCACCGCCAACGCGGCGATCAACAGCAGCGAACTGGCAAACGCCGTCCACACATAGCGCTCGGAGTGAATGATGACCCCCTGTCGATTCGAATGACGACCGGATTATCGCACGGCCGTTTCTTCGTCCGGCTGGGCCGACAAGCGATAGCCGCTGCCGCGCACGGTCTGGATCAGGCGATCGTGCTCGGTGGGCTCGAGCGCACTGCGCAGGCGCCGGATGTGCACGTCGACCGTGCGCTCCTCGACGAACACATGGTCGCCCCACACCTGGTCGAGCAACTGGGTCCGCGAGTGCACCCGCTCCGGGTGGGTCATCAGAAAATGGAGCAGGCGGAATTCGGTCGGGCCGAGCGAGATGCGCGCCTCGCCGGCGGTGATGCGATGGGTCGCCGGATCGAGGTGCAGGCCGCCGATCACCACCGGGTCCTCGGTCGCCTGCGGGGCACGACGGCGCAGCACCGCCTTGATCCGCGCCACCAGCTCGCGCGGGCTGAAGGGCTTGGTGATGTAGTCGTCCGCACCGGTCTCCAGGCCCTGCACCTTGTCCTGCTCTTCGCCGCGCGCGGTCAGCATGATCAGCGGAATGTCGCGCGTGCGCTCCTCGGCGCGCAGACGGCGCGCCAAGTCGATCCCCGGCATGCCGGGCAGCATCCAGTCGAGCAGGATCAGGTCGGGCAGCGCCTCGCGCACGATGCGCTGAGCCGCTTCGGCATCGGCCGCGCGGATCACGTGATGGCCGGCACGGCCGAGGTTGGCGGCGATCAACTCCTGGATCGCGGGTTCGTCTTCGACGACGAGAATATTGGCAGACATGTCGGGCACTCCAAATCGTTCGGCCACAGTCTATTGCAGGTATTTGACGCTTTCATGACACGTCATCGCATCGCAACCTGAGGCCCCCGATACCGGTCAAAGCTTCAGTCCCGGCATCAGGTATCATTGCACACTCCATCGACTCTACCGGCCCTTGCGGCCCGGGTTGCGATCATGGCTGGCCTCGATTCGACCACCCCCCTGCCCACCGATATCGTCCTGCGCACCCAGTCGCGCGTGCTCGAAATCGCCTTCGACAACGGCCTGCGCTGTGCGCTGCCCTTCGAGTTTCTGCGGGTCTATTCGCCGTCGGCCGAGGTCCGCGGCCATGGTGTCGGACAGGAGGTGCTGCAGACCGGCAAGCGCGACGTGATCCTCGAACGCATCGAGCCGGTCGGCAACTATGCCCTCAAGCTGGTGTTCTCGGACGGCCACGACAGCGGGCTGTATTCCTGGGACTACCTCGCCATGCTCGGCGAGCAGCACGACACCCTGTGGCAACACTACCTCGACCGGCTTGCCGAAGCAGGCGCCAGCCGGGACATCGACAGCACCACACCGCCCAAAACCGGCGGCAGTTGTGGCTCGGGACGCAAGCACTGATGAACGACAAGACCACCCATTTCGGTTTCGAATCCGTCGCCGAGGCCGACAAGGCCAAACGCGTCGCCGGCGTGTTTTCGTCGGTGGCCAGCCGCTACGACATCATGAACGACCTGATGTCGCTCGGCCTGCACCGCGTCTGGAAGGCCTTCACCATCCAGCTCGCCGGCGTGCGCGCCGGCCACCGGGTGCTGGATGTAGCCGGCGGCACGGCCGACCTCTCGCTGGCCTTCGCCAAGCGTGTCGGCCCCACCGGCCAGGTCTGGCTCACCGATATCAACGGCGCCATGCTCTCGCATGGCCGCGACCGTCTCATCGACCGCGGCTACCCGCTGCCGGTGGCGCAATGCGACGCCGAGAAACTGCCCTTCCCGGACGACTACTTCAATCTCGTCACGGTGGCCTTCGGCCTGCGCAACATGACCCACAAGGACCAGGCACTGGCCGAGATGCGCCGGGTCCTCAAACCGGGCGGCCAATTGATGGTGCTGGAGTTCTCCCAAGTCTACAAGCCACTCGCCCCGGTCTACGACCTGTACTCCTTCAAACTGCTGCCCTGGCTCGGCAAGCAAGTCGCCGGCGATGCAGACAGCTACCGCTACTTGGCCGAATCCATCCGCATGCATCCCGGCCAGGACGAATTGAAAGCCATGATGGAACAGATCGGGCTGGAGAAGGTCGACTACTTCAATCTCACCGGGGGCGTCGTTGCGCTGCACCGGGGTTTCAAGATCCACTGACAGGAGTCACCCATGATTCGCAGTATTGTTGCTTTGCTTGCCTGCGCCATGACGCTGGGCCTATCCGCAGGTGACGCTGAAGCCAAGCGCTTCGGCGGCAGCAAATCTTTCGGCATGCAGCGCAGTGCGCCGACCGTCGCCCCCAAAGCCCCCACCGCAGCGCCCAAAGCCGCGGCCGGGCCGAACACGGCACCCAAGCGCAACAGCTGGCTCGGCCCCATCGCCGGCCTCGCCGCCGGCCTGGGTCTGGCCGCACTCTTTTCCCATCTCGGCCTGGGCGAGGAGCTGGGCAGCCTGCTGCTCATCGCCCTGCTCGCATTTGCCGCCTTCGCACTCTTCCGCCGCTTTTCGCGCGCCTCGCAAAGCCAGGCGCCACACCGCATGCAGTACGCCGGCCCGACGCCGACGCATGAACCGCAGCCGATGTCCGCCGGCAGCGCTGCCGGCGCGCCGGTGGCCAACGCCGAGTTCGCCGACTTCGACCAAGCCGGGTTCGTGCGCCAGGCCAAGATCAACTTCATCCGCATGCAGGCCGCCTACGACGCCGGCAATCTGGACGACATCCGCGCCTTCACCACCCCGGACGTCTTCGCCGAGGTCAAAATGCAACTCGACGAACGCGCCGATACCGGACAGCAGACCGATGTGATCGACCTGACCGGCGACATCGTCGAAGTGGTGCGCGAGGGCGAGCGCTATATCGTCAGCGTGCGCTTCCATGGGCTGATCCGCGAAGAGCGCGGCAGCGAGCCGCAACCCTTCGACGAAATCTGGCACCTCACCAAGCCGGTCAGCGGTGACGGCGGCTGGCTGGTCTCGGGTATCCAGCAAGCCCACTGAGCATGCTGTCGTCGGCGGCCACGGCCACCCTCAATCACCTCCTCGCACAGGCCGACTGGGCGCGCGTCCGCCTGCGCGAGCACGCGGGTGCGGCCGCCGATCTCACCGTCGGCGGGCGCGTGCTGCGCCTCGGCATCGCCGCCGACGGCTACTTCTGTGCGCCTGCGCCGGACACCGCCCCGTCGGTCGCCATCGTGCTCGATCCGGCAGCCTTGGCCAAACTCCCCGACGGTGTCGACGCCGCCATGTCGCAGGTGAAAATCAGCGGCCAAGCCGATCTGGCCGACACGCTCAGCTTCGTCTTCCGCCATCTGCGCTGGGACAGCGAAGCGGACTTCGCCCGCCTGCTCGGGCCGGTGATCGGGCGACGCGCGCATCTTGCCGCCGCCCACCTCGCCCGCGCCGTCCCTGAAACCGGCGCCCGCCTGGCGGCCAATGCGGGCGAATATCTGACGCACGAAGGACGTCTGCTGATCCCGCGCAAGGAACTGGCCGCACACGCCGAACACCTGCGCCAGCTGCGCGACACCATGAGCCGCCTCGACAAGCGCATCAAGCGCCTGGGCACGGCAACACCCGGCAACGACTGAGACCGTCACCGAGCACCCAAAGAAAAAGCAGCCCGAAGGCTGCTTTTTCTTTGGGACCGTGCCAGACGTTCAGTGACGCGGGTTGCGCAGCTTCTTGATCGCTGCCAACTGGGCAATCGCTTCGGCCAGTTCGGCTTGCGCCGCGGCGTAGTCGATTTCCGCATTCTGGTTCTGCAAGGCTTCCTCGGCACGACGCTTCGCCTCGAGGGCTTTCGCTTCGTCGAGATCCTTGCCGCGAATGGCGGTATCCGCCAGCACCGTGACACGACCCGGCTGAACTTCCAGCAAGCCGCCCGCCACGAACACCAGCTCTTCCTCGGCCCGGTTCTGCACCTTGACGCGAACCGCACCCGGTTTGATCCGGGTCATCAGCGGCATGTGGCCGGGCAGAATGCCGAGCTCACCCGCCTCACCCGGCAGGGCGACAAACTCCGCCAAGCCGGAAAAGATTTCCTCTTCTGCGCTGACGATATCTACATGTACGGTCATAGCCATAGCTTTATCCTCCGATTCTGCCCCGCCCGCAAGGGGGCGGGGCATGGGGCATGCTTACTGGAGGGTCTTGGCCTTCTCGATGGCCTCTTCGATGCCACCAACCATATAGAAGGCCTGCTCCGGCAGCTGATCGCACTCGCCGCTGACGATCATCTTGAAGCCCTTGATCGTGTCCTTGAGCGGCACGTACTTGCCCGGCGAACCGGTAAACACTTCGGCCACGTGGAAGGGCTGCGACAGGAAGCGCTGGATTTTCCGGGCGCGGGTCACGGCCAGCTTGTCTTCCGGCGACAGTTCGTCCATGCCCAGAATCGCGATGATGTCGCGCAGTTCCTTGTACTTCTGCAGGGTCTGCTGGACTTGACGCGCCACGTTGTAGTGCTCTTCGCCAACGACCAGCGGATCGAGCTGGCGGCTGGTGGAGTCGAGCGGATCGACCGCCGGGTAGATACCCAGGGAGGCGATGTCACGCGACAGCACGACGGTGGAGTCGAGGTGCAAGAAGGTGGTTGCCGGCGACGGGTCGGTCAAGTCATCGGCAGGCACATACACGGCCTGGATCGAGGTGATGGAACCCACCTTGGTCGAGGTGATCCGCTCTTGCAGACGACCCATTTCTTCGGCCAGCGTCGGCTGGTAACCCACCGCGGACGGCATCCGGCCCAGCAGCGCGGACACTTCGGTACCGGCCAGGGTGTAGCGGTAGATGTTGTCGACGAAGAACAGGATGTCGCGGCCGTCGTCACGGAAACGCTCGGCCATGGTCAGACCGGTCAGCGCCACGCGCAGACGGTTGCCCGGGGGCTCGTTCATCTGACCGAACACCATCGCGACCTTGTCGAGCACGTTGGAGTCTTTCATCTCGTGGTAGAAGTCGTTCCCTTCACGGGTCCGCTCGCCCACGCCGGCGAACACCGACAAGCCCGAGTGCTGCTTGGCGATGTTGTTGATCAGCTCCATCATGTTCACGGTCTTGCCCACACCGGCGCCACCGAACAGGCCGACCTTACCGCCCTTGGCGAACGGGCAGATCAGATCGATCACCTTGATGCCGGTCTCGAGCAGCTCGACCGAGGGCGACAGTTCGTCGAACTTCGGCGCTTTCTGGTGAATCGGGCGCAGCTCGTCGGACTCGATCGGGCCGGCTTCGTCGATCGGGCGACCGAGCACGTCCATGATGCGACCCAGGGTGCCGTGGCCGACCGGCACGGAAATGCCCTGGCCGGTGCCCTGAACTTTCATGCCGCGACGCAAGCCGTCGGAAGATCCCATGGCAATCGTACGTGCCACACCGTCACCCAGCAGCTGCTGAACCTCGAAGGTCAGCCCGGCTTCGGCGAAGGAGCCGGCCGTGTCCTCAAGCTTCAGGGCGTCGTAAACCTTGGGCATCGCGTCGCGCGGGAACTGGATGTCCACCACCGCACCGATGCACTGAACGATCGTACCAGTACTCATCGTTTTTCCTTAAATCAATAATCCGTTAGACCGCAGCGGCGCCGGCGACGATTTCCGAGAGCTCTTTCGTGATGGCTGCCTGACGGGTCTTGTTGTAGACCAGTTGCAACTCGCCGATCACGTTCTTCGCGTTGTCGGAAGCCGCTTTCATTGCGACCATCCGCGCGCTCTGTTCGGACGCCATGTTCTCGGCCACAGCCTGATACACCAGGGCCTCGACGTAACGCACCAGCATTTCATCGATGACCACCTGGGGATCGGGCTCGTACAAGTAGTCCCACGACCCTTCAGGCGCACCCAGACGGTCACCGGTCAGCGGCAACAGCTGCTCGACCTGCCCTTCCTGCTTCATCGTGTTCACGAAGCGGGTGTAGGCGATGTAGACCACGTCAAGCTCGCCATTCTGGAACGCGTCCAGCATGACCTTGACCGGGCCGATCAGCTTTTCGAGGTGCGGGGTATCACCGAGCTGGATCGCGTGCGAGGCCACCTTGACGCCCACACGCTGCATGAAGCCGTAACCCTTGTTGCCGATGCAGGTGGCCCGAATATCGGTCACACCCTGGGCTTGCCACTGCTTCATCTCGGCCATGGTCTGGCGCAGGATGTTGGTGTTCAAGCCGCCGCAGAGGCCCTTGTCCGTGGTCACGACGATGACGCCGACACGCTTGACGTCATCTTTCTTGACCAGGAACGGGTGCTGATACTCGGTGATGTTCGCCTGAGACAGGTTCGCGGCGAGTCGGCGGATCTTCTCGGCGTACGGACGGGCGGCACGCATGCGTTCCTGCGCTTTGCGCATTTTCGATGCGGCCACCATTTCCATGGCCTTCGTGATCTTTCGAGTGTTCTGAACACTCTTGATCTTCGTACGGATTTCCTTACCGCTTGCCATATTCCGTCTCCGTACGCTGCGTTAAGCCCAGCTCTTCTTGAACTCTTCGATCGCAGCCACCAGGGTCTTCTCGTCGTCACCGTCGAGATTCTGGGTGGTGGCGATCTTTTCGATCAAAGCCGAGTACTTGGTCTTGATGAACTGATGCAGCGCCGATTCGCAGGCCAGCACGCGGGACACTTCGACGTCGTCGAAGTAGCCGTTGTTCGAGGCGAACAGCGTCACCGCCATGTCGGCCACCGACAACGGGGCGTATTGCGGCTGCTTCATCAGCTCGGTCACCAGACGGCCACGCTCCAGCTGCTTGCGGGTCGCTTCGTCGAGGTCGGAAGCAAACTGCGCAAACGCCGCCAGTTCGCGGTACTGGGCCAGTGCCAGACGCACACCGCCGCCGAGCTTCTTGATGACCTTGGTCTGGGCAGCGCCACCGACCCGCGACACCGAGATACCGGCGTTGATGGCGGGACGGATACCGGCGTTGAACAGGTCGGTTTCCAGGAAGATCTGGCCGTCGGTAATCGAGATCACGTTGGTCGGCACGAAAGCGGACACGTCACCGGCTTGGGTTTCGATCACCGGCAGGGCGGTCAGCGAACCGGTCTTGCCCTTGACTTCACCGTTGGTGAACTTCTCGACGTAGTCGGCGTTCACACGCGCGGCGCGCTCAAGCAGACGGGAGTGCAGGTAGAACACGTCACCCGGGTAGGCTTCACGGCCCGGCGGACGGCGCAGCAGCAGCGAAACCTGGCGATAGGCCCAGGCTTGCTTGGTCAGATCATCATAGACGATCAGCGCGTCCTGGCCACGATCGCGGAAATACTCGCCCATGGTGCAGCCGGAGTAGGCCGACAGGTACTGCATGGCGGCCGATTCGGAAGCGGTGGCGGCAACGACGACGGTGTATTCCATCGCGCCGTTCTCTTCCAGTTTGCGCACCACGTTGGCCACGGTCGAGGCTTTCTGACCGATCGCAACATAGACGCAGAACATGTTCTGGCCTTTCTGGTTGATGATCGCATCGACGGCGACGGCGGTCTTGCCCGTCTGGCGGTCGCCGATGATCAGCTCGCGCTGGCCACGGCCGACCGGCACCATCGAGTCGACCGACTTCAGACCGGTCTGCACCGGCTGCGAGACGGACTGACGATCGATCACGCCCGGGGCGACCTTTTCGATCTTGTCGGTCAGCTTGGCGTTGATCGGGCCCTTGCCGTCGATCGGCTGACCCAGCGCATTGACGACGCGACCGATCAGCTCAGGGCCGACGGGCACTTCGAGAATGCGGCCGGTGGCCTTGACGGTGTCGCCTTCGATGATGTGCTCGTACTCACCGAGCACCACCGCGCCGACCGAATCACGCTCGAGGTTGAGCGCCAAACCAAAGGTATTGCCGGGGAACTCCAGCATTTCGCCTTGCATCACGTCGGCAAGACCGTGAATACGACAAATACCGTCCGTAACGGAAACGACGGTACCTTCGTTGCGCGACGTGGCGGCAAGCTGCAGGTCCTGAATCCGGCTCTTAATCAGATCACTGATTTCAGAGGGGTTAAGTTGCATTCCAATGCTCCTAATTCTTAAGCGCAGCGGCCATGTTCGCGAGCTTGCCGCGGACCGAGGCATCGATAACGTCATCGCCAATGGTGATAGTGACCCCACCGATCAGGTCGGGATCCACCGACACCGACACGTTCAGCTTGGCCTTGAAACGGGCTTCAAGCTGTTCGGTCAGCGTCTTCAGCGCTGCGTCGTCGAGCGGGAAGGCGGAGACGATGTCCGCATCCAGCACGCCTTCGTGTTCGTTCTTACGTTCAACGAACAGGTCACGGATCTCGGGAAGCACCTGCAGACGTTCATTTTCGATCAACACGCGCACGAAGTTCTTCTGTGCGTCGTCGAAAGAACCACCGACGGTCCCGATGAACAGCTCGGCGAGCTTGTCAGCGCTGAGCTTGGGATCGTTGATGCATGCTTTCATCTGCGAATCGGTGGCGGCAAAGGCCAACCGATCCAGAGCTTCCGACCAGGGCCCCAGCGCACCAGCCCCTTGTGCCAGCTTGAATGCGGCTTCGGCGTAGGGGCGCGCGATGGTGACGTTCTCGGCCATGACTTATTGCAGTTCCTGTTTCAGGTTTGCCAGCAGTTCGGCGTGAGCCTTGGCATCCACTTCCTTGCGCAGGATTTTTTCCGCGCCGGAGAGGGCCAGGATGGCAATTTGATCGCGCAGGGCTTCCTTGGCGCGTTGGGCGGCAGTGGCGGCTTCGCCTTCTGCAGCTTCACGCGCGGCGGCGATGATGCGGCCAGCTTCGGCACGGGCCTCGTCGATCAGAGCGGCAGCCTGCTTTTCAGCGGAGGTGCGCACATCGCCAGCGGATTCGCGGGCCTTGCGCATTTCCTCGACAACCTTCTTCTCGGCGTGGGCCAGATCGGCCTTCGCTTTGTCCGCAGCCGCCAGCCCGTCCGCGACCTTCTGTGCCCGTTCGTCGAGCGCCTTCACAATGGGCGGCCACACGAATTTCATCGTGAAGGCGACCAGAATGAAGAACACCACGAGCTGAGCGATCAGGGTAGCGTTCAGATTCACGTTGCGATGTCCTTATGGTTCGTTGGGAAAAACAAACGACCCGGAGATCAGGCGAGCTGGAACGGGTTGGCGAACGCGAACATCATGGCAATACCGACACCGATCAGGAACGCGGCGTCGATCAGACCGGCCAGCAGGAACATCTTGGTTTGCAGGGCGTTCATCAGCTCGGGCTGACGGGCCGAAGCTTCGAGGTACTTGCTACCCATGATGCCGATACCGATACATGCACCGATCGCACCCAGACCAATGATCAGACCAGCGGCCAGCGCAACAAAGCCCAGAACGTGTTCCATGACAACTCCTTCAAAGAAAAAACGGTTTTCTGTTGAAACCCGGGGTTAAAAAGAAACTTGTAATTAGTGGCTCTCGTGAGCCTGCCCGATGTACACCAGCGCCAGCATCATGAAGATGAAGGCCTGCAGGGTGATGATCAGGATGTGGAAGATCGCCCAGATCGAACCGGCGATGACATGACCGACAAAGCCCATCACCGTGGCCGTACCGCCGAGCAAGGCGATCAGCATGAACACCAGTTCGCCAGCATACATGTTGCCGAACAGTCGCATGCCATGCGAGACGGTCTTGGCCAGGAACTCGATCATCTGCATGAGGAAGTTCACCGGGTAGAGCAGGGGATGGCTGCCGAAGGGCGCGGTGAAGAGTTCATGCACCCAGCCGCTCACGCCCTTGATCTTGACGTTGTAGTACAGGCACACCAGCAACACGCCGATCGACATGCCGAGCGCGCCGTTCAGGTCGGCCGTGGCCACCACGCGCATGTAGGGGATGCCGAACATCTCGCCGATGCGCGGCAACAGATCGACCGGCAGCAAGTCCATGGCGTTCATCAGGAAGATCCAGACGAACACGGTCAGCGCCAGCGGGGCAACGTATTTGCGGGATTCGGCGGAATGGACGATGCCTTTGGCCTGGTCGGCCACCATTTCGACCAGCAGCTCGACCGCCGCCTGGAAGCGGCCCGGCACACCGGAGGTCGCCTTGCTGGCGGCACGCCAGAGGAAGTAAAGGGAAATGGCACCGATCAGGACTGAATAAAACAGCGTGTCGATATTGAGGATCGACCAGTCGATGACGTTTTCTTGTGCATGACCCGACGTGTTCAGCTGCGTCAGGTGATGGACGATGTACTCGGAAGCGGTGGGAGCGTGCCCTGCAGTAGACGACATGGTTAGTTCTTCACCCAGAATGCAAACAAATTCGCTTTGAGCGCCAGCACCATGCCGATCAGAAGCGCCCCCCAGTGGAGGCCTTCGATCAAGGTGGCAGCCAACGCCAGTAATCCCACAATCGCGGCGACTTTAATGAACTCGCCGACGAAAAATGCAGCAGGGTAAGACTCGGGCTGCCGCCGACTGGTGGCTGCTAGTTTCAAGGCAAAGACCGCGTTCGGCACCACGCATGCCAAACCGCCAACGGCGGCTGACAAAGCCCCTTTCGGCCCGAACAGCGCTGCGGCCAGCGCCGCGGCAAGCAGTGTCGCGACAAGCTGAAAACCGACAGCCTTGAACATCCCTATCCTTACACCGCGATCGGCGAAGATGCCGACCGATCGCTCAAAAAATCCCGGCAATACTAGGGGTTTACCACAGCAAAGTCAAACCGATTCTGCACCGCAACAAGGCATGCAAAAATCGTCAGACGTCGCCCCTGCTTCACGCGAAATTGCCGGAATCCCCGCGAAATAAGGTTTGTTGCTTTGCAGCACCGCCACCGAAACGCCGCGCCTCATTTCGGTGCGTCGAATCGAAAAATGCCCCTCAACGGAGCTTGCCGAGCAAACCGTCGAGCTGATCGAGGCTGCCGAAGCCGATGCTCAGCGTCCCGGCCCCCTTGCGATTGGCCTTGACCTTCACCGTCGCCCCGAGCGCGTCGGACAGCTCTTCTTCCAGGCGCTGCAGATCCCGGTCGGGCGCGGCCTTGGCGCGCAGGCTGCGCGGCTTGAGTTCGTGATGCACCAGTCGCTCGACCTCGCGCACCGACAGGCCACGGCCGGCGGCCCGGTTGGCGAACTGGATCTGCCCGGCCGGGTCGAGCGGCAGCAAGGCGCGCGCATGGCCCATGTCGATGTCGCCGGCCATCAGCAACTCCTGCACCGGCGAGGCCAGCTGCAGCAGGCGCAACAGGTTGGTGGCGGCGGGGCGGGAGCGGCCGACGGCGTCGGCGGCCTGCTGGTGCGTCATCTCAAACTCGTCGATCAGTCGCTGGATGCCGGCGGCTTCTTCGAGCGGATTGAGGTTTTCGCGCTGGATGTTTTCGATCAGCGACATGGCCAGCGCGGCCTCGTCGGGGATCTCGCGCACCAGGCAGGGCGCGGCATCGAGGCCGGCGATCTGCGAGGCGCGCCAGCGCCGCTCGCCGGCGATGATCTCGTAGCGCTCGGGCGCGATCGGCCGCACCAGGATCGGCTGCATCACCCCCTGTGCCTTGATGGAGGCGGCCAGCTCTTCGAGCGAGCCCGGGTCCATGCGCGTACGCGGCTGGTACTTGCCGGGCTGCAAGGCGGCCACCGACAGCATCTGCAACTCGCCCTTTTCGCTCTCGTCGGCATTCGCGGCGAGGAGGGCATCCAGGCCGCGGCCCAGGCCTTTGAGTTTCGGTGGCGCCATAGTCGATCTCGTGTCCGAAAGGTTAGAGGGTCTGCACCCGTTTGATCATTTCCTTGGCGAAGGCCAGGTAGGCCAGCGCGCCCTTTGCGCCGGGGTCGTACACCACGCCCGGCATGCCATGGCTGGGCGCTTCGGCCAGGCGCACGTTGCGCGGCACCACGGCCTTGAACACCTTGTCGCCGAAATGCGATTCGAGCTGCGCCGACACCTGCTGCTGCAGCGTCATGCGCGGATCGAACATGACCCGCAGCAGGCCGATGATCTTCAGGTCGCGATTGAGGTTGGCGTGCACCTTCTTGATGGTGTTGACCAGGTCCGACAGGCCCTCGAGCGCGTAGTACTCGCACTGCATCGGGATGATCACGCCATGTGCCGCGCACAGCCCGTTGAGGGTCAGCAGCGAGAGCGAGGGCGGGCAGTCGATGAGCACGAAGTCATACTCGTCGGCAACGCTCGCCAGCGCGGTCTTGAGCCGGTGCTCGCGACCTTCGAGACCCACCATCTCCACTTCGGCGCCGGCCAGATCGCGGTTAGCCGGCAGCACGTCGTACTTGCCGCTGGGCGAACTCACCCGCACCGCGTGCAGGTCGGCCAAACCGACCAGCAGGTGATACACCGAACGGGTCTGCGTGCGCTTGTCGATGCCGCTGCCGCCGGTCGCGTTGCCTTGCGGATCGAGATCCACCAGCAGCACCCGCTGCTTGCGCGCCACCAGCGCGGCGGCCAGATTCACGCAGGTGGTGGTCTTGCCCACGCCGCCTTTCTGGTTTGCCACACAGAAGATTCGGGCCATCAGGCGTCTGCGCTCCGTTCGATGATGATCAGGTGGCGATGGGCGTCCAGCGCCGGCACGACGAGTTCGATCGCCTCGACCACCACGAAGCCGTCGGGCAACCGCTCGATTTCCTCGTGAGGGTACACGCCTTTCATGGCATAGAAGCGTCCGCCCGGTGCCAGCAGGTGGGCGGTGAGCCGGATGAAATCGGCCAGTTCGGAAAACGCCCGCGAGATGATGCCGTCGAAACCGCTCTCGCAACGCACTTCCTCGACCCGCGCGCAGACGGGCTCGAAATTGGCCAGCTTGAGTTCGATCTTGGCCTGCTGCTGGAAGGTGGCCTTCTTGTTGACCGTCTCGATCGAGGTCACGCTCATGTCCGGCCGGGCGATGGCCAGCGGAATGCCGGGCAGCCCGCCGCCGGAGCCGACATCGGCCAACTGCGTCACGCCCGCCAGATGCGGCAACACCGACAGCGCGTCGAACAGGTGATGGCTCATCATCTGGCCTGGATCGCGGATCGCCGTCAGGTTGTAGACCTTGTTCCACTTGGCCAGCAGTGCCGCATAGGCCACCAGCTTGTCATGGGCGGATTCGGGCAGGTCGATGCCCATCGCGGCCAGGCCGCGTTCCAGTGAAGCCCTGTCGCTCATGCGCTTTTCTGATCCCCGTCCAGGGCTGCGGCCCCTTGTTTGCGTTTGAGGTACACCAGCAGCAGCGAGATGGCCGCCGGTGTCACGCCCTGGATGCGCCCGGCCTGGCCCAGCGTCTCGGGGCGGTGTTCGGTGAGTTTCTGCTGCACTTCCTTGGACAGGCCGCGCACCTGGCTGTAGTCGAGGGTCAGCGGCAGCGGCGTGGCCTCGGCCTGGGCGGTGCGCGCCACCTCGTCCAGCTGGCGATCGATATAGCCCTGGTACTGGGCCGCGATCTCGAGTTGCTCGACCACCTGGGCGTCGGTTTCCGGCGCCTCGGGCGCGGTCGGCAGGCTCATCAGCGCGGCGTAGCGCACGCCGGGGCGGCGCAGCAGGTCGAAGAAGGTGTATTCGCGCTCCAGCGCCTTGCCCACCACCCGCTCGGCCGCCTCCGCCGGGATGCGCTGCGGATGTGCCCAGGTCGCCTTGAGACGCGCGGTTTCGCGCTCGATGGCCTCGCGCTTGGCGCAAAAAACCGCCCAGCGCGCATCGTCCACCAGCCCCAGCGCGCGGCCCTGCTCGGTCAGGCGCAGATCGGCGTTGTCCTCGCGCAAGGAGAGGCGGTACTCGGCGCGCGAAGTGAACATGCGGTAGGGCTCGGCCACGCCGCGGGTGATCAGGTCGTCGACCAACACCCCCAGGTAGGCCTCGTCGCGGCGCGGGCACCAGGGCTCGCGCCCCTGCACCTGCAGCGCCGCGTTGGCGCCGGCCAGCAGGCCTTGCGCGGCGGCCTCTTCGTAGCCGGTGGTGCCATTGATCTGGCCGGCGAAGTAGAGGCCGTGAAAGCTCTTGGTCTCCAGGCTGCGCTTGAGGTTGCGCGGGTCGAAGTAGTCGTACTCGATGGCGTAGCCAGGGCGCAGGATGTGCGCGTTTTCCATGCCGGCGATGCTGCGCACCACCTGCAGCTGCACGTCGAAGGGCAGCGAGGTGGAAATGCCGTTCGGATACAGCTCGTGGGTCTCCAGCCCCTCGGGCTCCAGGAAGACGTTATGGCTGGCCTTGTCGGCGAAGCGGTGGATCTTGTCTTCGATCGACGGGCAATAGCGCGGGCCGACGCCCTCGATCACGCCGGAATACATCGGAGAGCGATCCAGATTGTTGCGGATGATCTCGTGGGTGCGCTCGTTGGTGTGGGTGATCCAGCACGGCAGTTGCGCCGGGTGCTGGGCCACCGAACCGAGGAAGCTGAACACCGGCACCGGATCGTCGCCCGGCTGCACCGTCATCACCGAGAAATCGACGGTGCGCCCGTCGATGCGCGGCGGCGTGCCGGTCTTGAGCCGGCCTTGCGGCAGCTTGAGTTCCTTGAGGCGCTGGCCGAGCGAGACCGAAGGCGGATCGCCAGCCCGGCCGCCGGCATGGTTGGCCAGGCCGACATGGATCAGGCCGTTGAGGAAGGTGCCGGCGGTCAGCACCACGGCCGGCGCCTCGAAGCGGATGCCCAGTTGGGTGATCACCCCGGTGACCCGCTCGCCCTCGACGGTGATGTCGTCCACCGCCTGCTGGAACAGCGTGAGGTTCGGCTGGTTCTCCAGGCGCTTTCGGATCGCCGCCTTGTACAGCACGCGATCGGCCTGGGCGCGCGTGGCGCGCACTGCCGGGCCTTTGGAGGCGTTGAGGATGCGGAACTGGATGCCCGCCTCGTCGGTGGCCGCGGCCATGGTGCCGCCCAGCGCGTCGACTTCCTTGACCAGATGGCCCTTGCCGATACCGCCGATGGACGGGTTGCAGCTCATCTGACCGAGGGTCTCGATGTTGTGGGTGAGCAGCAGCGTGCGCACGCCCATGCGCGCGGCGGCGAGGGCGGCTTCGGTGCCGGCGTGGCCGCCGCCGACAACAATGACATCGAATCGATCGGGATACAGCATGGCGCGTCCTGCGCGTGACTACGGCAAAAAGGCAAGGCGGTGATTCTAACCGCTTGCGCTGCACAAGGCCAGAGCGCGGGGCGAATGTTTCACGGACTTACGCCGTTAAAACAGCGTGTTACACAGGGCAATCGGCCGCACTCGGGCGGCACCGCGCTACAGGCGCCAGACCAGCGCGCTGGTGTAGTTGAAGTCGTTGCGGCCCATGCCCGGCTCGCGCGCCGAATCGTATTCGTTGGTCACGCCGAACTGCAGACCGGCGCCCAGGCTCTTGTCGAGGTCGATCACCCAGTCCATCGAGGTGATGTTGCGGAAGGTGCCGCGGTCGCGGATGTTCGGGTGATAGGCGTTGCTGAAGGTCAGCGTGTGCTGGCGCGTCATGCGCCAGTTCATGTCCACGCCGAACAGCAGCTCCGGCGCCACATGGCGGCCCTCGTCGCCGCCCCAGGTCTGGCTCACGCCGATACCGCTGCGCCCCAGCAAGCGCCAGCGCTCGGTGGACACGAACTGGTAGCCGACGCCGGTATTCACCGCCAGGCGGTTGCCCCAGTCGCTGTAGTCGTCGCGCACGAACTGGCCGCCGGCAAAGGTGAAGCGCGGCGAGCCGGGTTCCAGCCCGTCGCGGTTGAGCGACACCGACAGGCTCTGCGCGCTGACCTCGCCGTCGGACTGCCGGCGGTAGAAGCGTGTGCGGTGGCTCCAGCGCTCTTCGGTGTCTTCGAAATCGGCCATGAAACCGAGATTGACGCGCTGGCTCTCCGACTTGCCGGACGCGCCGCTCACCCCCACTTCCATGCGCCGCCGCCAATCGGTGAGCCAGCCCGAGCCGAGCAGGCCGTTGTCCGGCACGCTGGCGATGGTCGGGCGCGGTCGCGCCGGTGCCACCGTGTCGCCGGCTTCCAGCTGGCGGATCTTGTCGCGTGCCACCACCACGTCGCCCAGCACCGGATGGCGTAGGCGCAGCTCGGCCGGGGTCTCGGCCACCACTTCGCCGCGCAGCCGATCGCCGTTGTCCAGCGTCACCGTCACCACCGCCGCCCACGCCTGGCCGGCCAGCATCAGACCCGCCAGCGCGAGCCCCGAGCGCCACGTCCGCCCCATCCTTCGTCCTTTCACGCAAACACGCCGATCGGTCACTGTCGGGCAGCCCGGCGGCGCCCCGCCAGCAGGGTCGCTGCCAAGGCCACGACGATCAGCGCCGCGGCAAAATAATCTTCAACAAACGGCTGCTCGCCGGTCAGCACCATCGCCGAACTCAAGCCGATCACCGGGATGAACATGATCGACAAGCCGCTGGCCACCGGCGGCACATCGCGGGCGATCGAAAACCACAGGATCTGCGCGATGCCGTAGTTGATCGCAACGCCATAGGCCAGCGCCGCCCACATGGTCGGGCTGAAATCGAACACCGGCACCGGCTCCAGCGTCACCGCCAGCAGCCACACCAGCGGCACGGTCAGGCCGATCATCCACACCGTCAGCGCCTCGGTGGACAGCGGCACAGACACGCGCTTGAGCAACAAGGTTCCGAGCGCCCAGCTAAAGGCCGCCGAGAGCATCCACGCCAAGCCCACCGGCCGCCCCGACAGCACGGCCAGCTCATGCCACAACAGCAACACCACCGCCCCTGCCGAACAGGCCGTGGCCAGCCACAGGCGCGGTGTCATCTTCTCGCGGAAGAACAGCACGCCGATGATCACCACCCAGATCGGCATGGTGAAACCGACGATCGCCGCCCGCCCCGAGGCCAGCGCCTGCACCCCGAAGATCGACAAGGCATGCCAGCCCAGGATGTTCGGCACGGCCAGCATCACGACCTGCGGCAGGGCCGTGGGCGGCAGGCGCAAACTCGCGCCGCGCGAACGATACCAGCTGATCAGCAGCAACAGGCCACCGCTCATCGTCAGGGCACGGAAATACAGCGGCGACAGCTCGCGCAGCGAGATTTTCATCACCGGCCAGTTGATCCCCCACATGAGGGTCAACACCGCCAGCGCGAGCAGATTGCGGGCGGGGATCATCGCGCCCCCCGGGAAATCGTCAAGGTCAGGCTCCAGAATCCATGAAAAACGGCGGACCGCAGTCCGCCGTGTGCTTTGCCGGTCGGGCGTCTATTTGAGTGCGGCCAGGGCGGCGGCGTAGTCGGGCTCGTTGCCGATCTCGCCCACCAGTTCGGCATGCACCACCTTGTCGGCCGCATCGAGCACCACCACCGCGCGGGCGGTGAGGCCGGCGAGCGGGCCAGAGGCCAGGGCCACGCCCCAGTCCTTGGCGAAGGCCGGGTTGCGGAAGTTGGACAAAGTCACCACGTTCTTCAGACCCTCGGTCTCGCAGAAGCGCTTGGCGGCGAAGGGCAGGTCGGCCGAAATCACCAGCACCACGGTGTTGTCGAGGCCCGAGGCCTCGGCGTTGAACTTGCGGGTCGAGGTGGCGCAGGTGGGGGTATCGAGGCTGGGCACGATATTCAGCACCTTGCGCTTGCCGGCATAGGCATCGAGGCCGACATCGGCCAGATCGGGACCGGTGAGCTTGAAGGCGGGCGCCGTGTCGCCGGCCTGCGGCAGGCGGCCGACCACCTCCACGGGATTGCCGCGCAGTGTTACCGTCGTCATGAAAATTCTCCTGTTGAAGTCGGGGGTGTGCGCCCCGCTGTGTCGCGAAGTCGCCTGTGTCAGTGTGGCACAGCCGGCTTGCCTTGGACACCTCGGACACCGGATCATGCCCCTGTCACCGCCTGCGGACCCGCCCATGCGTTTTCATGCCCTGCCGCTGTTCGCCGTCGTGCTGTCTGTCGCGGCACACGCGGCGCCGCCCTTGCCGGCGCTCGGCGTCCAGGCCGGGCATGTCACGGTCTCGGGCGTCTCCTCGGGCGGCTTCATGGCTGTGCAGTTCCATGTCGCCCACTCGACCCTCGTCGATGGCGCCGGCGTGCTGGCCGGCGGGCCCTACGAGTGCGCCGAAGGCAGCGTCTGGCAGGCTCAGTCCAACTGCATGGCGCCCGACGCCGGTCATCCGGTGCCGAGCACCGCCGTCAGCCTGGCCCGGATCGACGAAGACGCCGCCGCCGGCCGCATCGACCCACCCGCCGGCCTGGTCGGCGACCGCGTGTGGCTGCTCGCCGGCGGGCAGGACCGCACCGTCGACCGGTCGGTGGTCGACGCCCTCGACGCCTTCTACCGGCACTGGCTCGCCGCCGACCAGCTCGCTTACGTAACGGTGCCCGACGCCGGCCACGCCATGCTCTCGCTCGACGACCCGCAGGCCAATGCCTGCGCCAGCACCGAGCCGCCCTACATCAACCGCTGCGAGGGGGTCGACGCCGCCGGCCAGCTCCTCGCCCATCTGCTCGGACCGCTCCAGCCCAAGGCCCCCCGGGCCGCCGGCCAGTTGCTGGCCTTCGACCAGCACCCGTTTGCCGAAGCCGCCGACAGCGCCGGCCTCGGCGCCACGGCCTATGTGTACATCCCCACCGGCTGCCGGGCCGGCGGCTGCCGCGTGCATGTGGCCTTCCATGGCTGCCGCCAG
Source organism: Denitromonas iodatirespirans (assembly GCF_018524365.1). Lineage (GTDB taxonomy): Bacteria > Pseudomonadota > Gammaproteobacteria > Burkholderiales > Rhodocyclaceae > Nitrogeniibacter > Nitrogeniibacter iodatirespirans. Next base: position 10,351 of record NZ_JAEKFT010000014.1, on the reverse strand, counting down.
AGCGCCGACCAGATCGGCGAGCGCTTCGTCACCGGTGCCGGCTACAACCGCTGGGCCGAGGCCAACCGCCTCGTGGTGCTCTACCCGCAGACCACGCCGCGCTATGGCTGGGCACGGTCGGGCCTCTGGCCGCGCTGGGTGTTCAATCCCCGCGCCTGCTGGGACTGGTGGGGCTATGAGTCGGTCGACTACGCCACCCGCAAGGGCCCGCAGATCCTCGCCGTCAAGGCCATGCTCGACCGCCTCGCCGCCCCCGCGAGCGGCCGGCCCTGACACGCATGCAGACCGACCAGCTCATCCTCTTCGCCATTCTCGCCACCACCATCGGCCTGTTCCTGTGGGGCCGCTGGCGGCATGACGTGGTGGCGCTGGCCAGCCTGCTGGCCTGCGTGCTGGCCGGGCTGGTGCCCTCGGTCGAGGCCTTTGCCGGCTTCGGCCATCCGGCGGTGATCACCGTCGCGGCGGTGCTGGTGCTCAGCCGCGGCCTGCAGAACACCGGCGCGGTCAATGCCCTGGCCCAGCGCCTGCTCGCCCCGGAGGCCGGCCCCACGCTCGGCATCGCGGTGCTGATCGGCGTCGGCGCGGTGCTGTCGGCCTTCATGAACAACGTCGGCGCCATGGCGCTGCTGATCCCGGTGGCGGTGCAGACCGCCAGCCGCCACGAGCTGCCGCCCGGCAAAGTGCTCATGCCGCTGGCCTTCGGCACCCTGCTCGGCGGCATGACGACGCTGATCGGCACACCCCCCAACCTGATCGTCTCCAGCTTCCGCCACGGCACCGGCGCGGGCAGCTTCGGCATGTTCGATTTCACCCCGGTGGGCCTGGCCGTGGCGCTGGGCGGCGTGCTCTTCCTCGCCGTACTCGGCTGGCGCATCGTGCCGCACCGCGACACCCGCGGCGCCGCCAGCTTCGACACCGGCAACTACCTGACCGAAGCCTGGGTCACCGCCGACGGCAAGGCCGTGGGCAAGCATCTGCACGAGATCGAACGCGCGCTCGAGGCGGCCGACGCCCAGGTGGTCGGCATGGTGCGCAATGCGTTTCGGGTCACCGCCCCCAACCCCTGGCGCCTGCTGCGCGAGGGCGACATCCTGGTCATCGAGGCCGATCCCGAGTCGCTCACCACGGCGCTGTCCGAGCTCGGCCTGAGCCTGCAAGCGCCGGAGAAGGATGAGGACGAACCCAAGCGACGCAAGGACGACGACGAGAAGAAGTCCAACGATGCCGACGAAACCCAGCTGCAGGAGCTGGTCGTCATGCCCACCTCCTCGCTGATCGGGCGCAGCATCGGCAACATCCACATCGGCACCCGCTTCGGCCTCAATCTGCTGGCCATCTCGCGCCAGGGCCGGCAAAGCATCAAGCGCCTGCGCTCGACCGCGATCCGCGCCGGCGACGTGCTGCTGATGCAAGGCACGCCCGAAGCGCTCGGCGCCTTCGCCAGCAGCTTCGGCGGCGTGCCGCTGGCCCCGCGCGACATCGCCATCCCCAACCGCGGCCAGGCCACCACGGCCGTCGGCATCATGGCGCTGGCCATCGCCGCCGCCGCCTTCGGCCTGCTGCCCACCGCCATCGCCTTCGCCTGCGCGGTGCTGGCTTTCGTGCTGCTGCGCATCGTCACGCCCGACAAACTCTTCGACGCGGTCGACTGGCCGGTGGTGGTGCTGCTCGCCGCGCTCATCCCGGTGGCCGGCGCCATGGCCAGCACCGGCGCCGCCGACGCCCTCGCCCAGGCCCTGCTCGGCGGCATCGCCCAAGGCCATCCGGTGGTCGCCCTGGCCTTGATTCTCATCGTCACCATGACGCTGTCGGACTTCATGAACAACGCCGCCACCGCGGCCGTCATGTGCCCCATCGCCATCAGCATCGCCGGCCAGCTCGGCGCCGCCCCCGACGCCTTCCTGATGGCGGTCGCCATCGGCGGCTCCTGCGCCTTTCTGACACCCATCGGCCACCAGAACAACACCCTCATCCTCGGCCCGGGCGGCTTCCACTTCGGCGACTACTGGCGCCTCGGCCTGCCGATGGAGGTGCTGGTGGTCACCATCAGCGTGCCGATGCTGCTGTGGGTGTGGCCGTTGTAGGCCACGGCAGATCAAGCGCGACCGGGGGGGCGCATCGGCCTGGCCCGCTCAGCTCACCGGCTCGCCCAGCACGGCTTGCATCCAGAAACGAATCAGCATGAACTTCGCCCCGCCCCGGCTTTCGGACTTTGTACATGCACCAGGAAGTCGTTGTGCGGCAGGGGGTTACCGTGTGTGCCCCGCCCGCATCGACGCTCGAAGGAGGCAAGCATGAGTACGATGAACCTGATGGGCGAACGCTCCAAGACCCTGATCGTGGCCGTATTCGACAGCGCCAACCGCGCCGGGCGCATTGCGGAGGATCTGCGCAAGCGCCTCGAACCGTGGCAGGTCAGCGTGGTTCAGCCAAACGACCCGGAACTCGCCCGGAAAATCGAACCGGAGCAGCGCGGCATCTTCCGGACCATGAAAGGCGCGCACCTCAAACTCGGCGTGGGGGGGCTGATGTTGGGCCTGCTCGTCGGCTTTGCGCTGTACGCGTCCGGGGCGCCGGCATTCGCCTCCACCCCGGTCATGACCGTCGTCGCCGGCGGGCTGTTCGGTGCCTTCGCCGGCCTTCTGCTGGCGGGCCTGTTGGGCATGCGGCCCGACCATGATGTGGTGACGGCCAAAGTGGCCGAAGCGGCCAAGTCCGACCAATGGACGGTGGTGACCCACCCCACCAACGAGGAACAGGCCAGTTCCATCCGCTCCGCCCTCAAGGAGGCCGGCGGCGAGGTGATGCGCTCGCTGTAACCCGAGCCCGCACCGGCGCCCCGGCGGCGCCTCTCACCGCACGAGCGGGAACGACGGCCCTTGCTCCGGCAGCCCCAATGCCGCGACCTTGTACAGGGCGGCGAGTGATTCGCGAATCGCCCGGGCAACCGGCGGGTAGTCCACCATGCCGTCTTCGGTGAGGCCCGCGCCGAGCAAGGGAATCGTCACCGACGCGGACTCGACGATGACCGCGGACATGGTCTTGAGCGTTTCGCGGAGCGCCGAGTCGGCATGGTGCGCGCGCGGCGAGACATTGAGCACGGCAACCGGTTTGTCCACGAACGGCTCGAAGCTGACAAGCCAGTCCAGCAGGTTCTTGATCGTGCCCGTGACGCCATGGGCGTACTCCGGGCTGGCGATCAAGAGCGCGTCCGCCGAGGCGACCTGCGCCTGAAGCTGCACGACGCTCGACGGCAGTTGGCGCTCCAGATCCGGATTGAACAGCGGCAATTCGCCGACCACCGGGCACAGCACGACCGCGACCTCGGGCGGCGCCAGGCGCTTTGCCGCGCGCAACAGCGCGGTGTTGATCGACGCAGCACGAAGGCTGCCGGAGATGGCCAGGACGTTCATGGATTCCCTGCGTGCGCTTTGGTCACGGCCCGTGGTGGGGAGTCTTGGATTGTAGGCCCTGCGCGGTCGCCTTGCCTGCGCCGGGACTTCCGCAGGGATGTCGGACGCAGACGGGCGACGCCCGTCGCAGCGGTTGGGGCGATCGAATCGGCCGACGCCGGCATTCAGATGCAGGTTTGCCGGGGACGCGTCTGGCGCAGCCCCCGGGGGTGCTCAGCCCCCCCGGTCGTCGCGGGCCCGGCCCAGACTGACTTGCAGGGCTTCGGACAGCGCCGCCTGCTCGTCCATCCGGCTGCGCGCGTTCTTGACCACGCCGGCACGCACGATCTGGCCTTCCTTGATGTCGCGCATGGCCGCCAGCGCCTGGCCGATGTGTTCGTTGCCGGTGCGCACGCTGCCGTCCGCCTGGCTCACCCCGGCAGAGGCTTCGCCCGTGGTGTGGGCGAGATTGGCGGCGATTCGGCGGATCTCCTCGCTCGACACGCTGGCGCGTTCGGCCAGCTTGCGTACCTCGTCGGCCACCACCGCAAAGCCGCGCCCGCTCTCGCCGGCACGGGCGGCCTCGATCGCGGCGTTGAGCGCCAGCAGGTTGGTCTGGCTGGCGATCTCCTGGATGCTGGTAACGATCGTGCCGATCTGTTGCGACTGCTCGGTCAGCCCGCTGAAAACGGTGTTGAGCTGCCCGGTGTAGGCCACCAGTTCGCCGAGGGTGGTGTGCGTGTTCACCACCGCGGCCTCGACGAGGTCGACCTTGCCGGCAGCCTCGCGGGCGATGACGCCGGCCTGTTGGGTGAAGCTCATGCTTTCGTGCAGGGAGCGCTGCAAGGCGGCGACCTGATCGGCCGCCTCATCCATCGCCCGCTGCTGCTGATCGAGCCGCGCCTGGAGACGATCGGCGGTGGCCTGGGCGGCCGCCAGGGCGGTGCGCGTGGCGTCCAGTTCGCGCGCCGACGCGTCGAGCGCCGTACCTTGGCGATTGAGGCATTGAACCAGCGGCTGCAGCGGGCTGTCGCCGGACACCGTCGCGAAGGCCGCGCGGGCCTGGGCGTCCCGCCCGTCGCGCAGCGCATCCTTGGCCATGGCCAGCGCCGCGGCATCGTCCCGGCGAATCGCCCCGCCGGCACCGGCTTGCAGGACATGGCCGAGGACAATGCACACGCCCGCCAGCGCGGCGATCATCCACGCCGTCGTCGTGGCCGCGAGGGCTGCCATCGCCAGCAGCGCACCGATTGCGAGGGCATGCGCAGCGATCGCCTGCCAGGGTTGTAGCTTGCCGAACATGGCCATTCTCCGGATGGATCCGACGGTATCCTCCGCCGAAGCGGATCGGACAGCCATAACGAATCGGCACTAGCAGATAGTCCGATCGTCGATCGCGGCGGGCGGCAGGGAACGCCGTCGATGGATCGGAAAAACGGCGGATTCGGCGGGCAGAACTCTCGGCTCCCCGGCGAACCGGCGGGCGACGCCTTGCACCGACCGCCTCCCGCACTGCGGCGGTGAACACCGCCCCGGTTTTCGTATATCGTCCCGTCATTCCCCGATACCGGCCCGCATGATGAGCTCCCGCCCCCCCAACAAATGGTTTGCCGCCCTGCTCGGCCTCGTCGCACCGCCGGTGGGCTTGCTGTATGCCGGCAGCGCGCGCTGGGCCGGGGTGTATCTGTGTCTGCTGGTGATTGCGGCCGGGTCGATCGCGCTGGGCGCGGGCGTCGTGGTGGTCGGCGCGGTGAGCCTGGTGCTGTCGGTCGCGGCAGCGATACAGGCCTGGCGGCGGGCCGGGCGCTGGCCGGCGGGGCGGGCGCGGCCGTGGTACAGCCGCTGGTACGGGGCACTGGCCGCGGCGGTCGCGGTCGGCTTGGGGGTCTTCGGGTTGCGGGCCTTCGTGGTCGAACCGTTCTCGATGCCGAGCACCTCGATGCTGCCGGGCATCGCGCCCGGGTCGGTACTGGTGGTGGGCAAGTGGGGCTACGGCAACTACGGCAGCTTCGGCATCGATGTGGCACAGCGACCGGTGTCGGCGCCGATCCGCCATGGCGATGTGATCGTGTTCGAGTATCCGCCCGAGCCGCTGATCCGCTATGTGAAGCGCGTGGTGGGTCTGCCGGGCGACACGGTGCGCTATCGCCGGGGGCAGTTGAGCATCAACGGCCTGGCGGTGACGCGCTCGCCGGTGGCGGATTTCATGCCGCCCGACGGCGAGCCGATGCACCAGTTCGAGGAGCAGCTGTCGGGCGAGCGCTACCGGGTAGTGTATGCGCGCGACGAGCGGCCGTTTTTCCAGGTGATCCAGGATTTCCCGCTGCGCGACAACTGCCGCATCGACCCCGAAGGCATCGAATGCCTGGTACCCGAGGGGCACTACTACGTGATGGGCGACAACCGCGACAACAGCAGCGACAGCCGCGTGTGGGGCTTCGTGCCGGCGCCGCGCGTCGTCGGCAAGGTCCTGCTTTTGCTACCGCCACGCTCGTAAGCCGGCCGGAACGTCGGCGCCGACGCGTGCCCTCAACCCCCAGCGGAGACGCCCCCGCGGCCCACCCGCTCAGCCCGGCAATACGAACCGCCCGGCCTCGATCGGTTTGCTGAAGTGGAAGCCCTGTGCCAGATCGCACCCGTGGCGGGCGAGGATTTCGAGTTGCGCGGCGGTCTCCACGCCTTCGGCCACCACACGCAGGCCGAGGCTGTGGGCCAGCTTGACGATCGCCTCGGCAATCGCCGCATCGTTGTCGTTGCGGTCGATATCGCGGATGAACAGGCGGTCGATCTTGAGTTCGTCGATCGGGAAGCGCTTGAGGTAGGCGAGCGAGGAATAGCCGGTGCCGAAGTCGTCCAGCGCCAGGTGCACGCCCAGCGCGCGCAAGCCTTCCAGCACGCCGATGATGTGTTCGCTGCCGTCCATCAGCATGGTCTCGGTGAGCTCCAGCGTCAGCTGTGCGGCGGGCATACCGGTCTCGGCGATGACCCGGGCCACCGTGGCGGTAAAGCCTTCGTGGCGGAACTGGCGCGCCGAGATGTTCACCAGCATGCGCAACTCGCCATGACCGGCCGCGCGCCATTGCGCATGCTGCAGGCAGGCGGCGCGCAGCACCCATTCGCCGATCGGCACGATCAGGCCGGTTTCCTCGGCCAGCGGGATGAAATCCGCCGGCGGCACCAGCCCCAATTCCGGGTGGCGCCAGCGCAGCAGGGCTTCGGCGGCCACCGTACGCTGCGTGCCGATGTCGACCAGCGGCTGGAAATGCAGCACCAGCTCCTCGCGCGCCAGGGCGCGGTGCAGGGCGCTTTCGAGCGCCAGGTGCTCCAGCGAACGGGCATTCATGGCCGGCTGGTAGAGCTGGAAGGCGTTGCGCCCTTCGTCCTTGGCGCGGTACATGGCGGTGTCGGCGTTCTTGATCAGCGCCACCGGGTCGCGGCTGTCGTCCGGAAAGATGCTGATGCCGACGCTGGTGGTCACCGTCAGCTCGTGTGCGTCCACCTGCACCGGGCGGCGCAGCGATTCGATGATGCGGGTGGCGGTGTGTGCGGCGTCGTCCGGGTCGGTGAGATCGCTCAGCACCACGATGAACTCGTCGCCGCCCATGCGCGCCACGGTGTCGTCCTCGCGCAGGCAGGCGCACAGCCGACGGGCGACCTCCATCAATAATTTGTCGCCGACCTCGTGCCCGAGGCTGTCGTTGATGCGCTTGAAGCGGTCCAGATCGATGAACAGCACCGCGGCGCGATTGCGGTTGCGGTGGGCGTGGGCCAGCGCGACCTGCAGGCGGTCTTCGAGCAGGCGGCGGTTGGGCAGACCGGTGAGCGGGTCGAAGTAGGCGAGGTGGCGGATGTGCGCCTCGTTCTCCTTCAGCTGGCTGATGTCGCTGAACACCGCCGCGTAGTTGGTCAGCGTGCCGTCGCGGTCCTTGATGGCGGTGATGGTGAGCAGCTCGGGGTAGAGCTCGCCGCTCTTGCGGCGGTTCCAGATCTCGCCCTGCCAGTGGCCGTCGGCCGACAACTTCACCCACATCTCGCGGTAGAAGTCGGGGCCCTGGCGGCCCGAGTTGAGCAGCGAGGGATTGCGGCCGACGACCTCTTCCGCCTGGTAGCCGGTGAGCCGGGTAAAGGCCGGATTCACGGAGATGATGCGCACCTTGTCGTCGGTGATCAGGATGCCTTCGAGCGAGCTTTCGATGACCTTCTCGGCCAGGTGCAGGTTGCGCTGCGAGGCATTGAGCGCCAGGTCGCGCTCGCGCAGCGCGTGCTGCAACTCATGCACATAGGCCAGCTCCATGCCCGACAGGATGTCGGCGAAGCTCACCAGGTCGGCCAGGCTGCCGTCGCGACGCACCACCCCCACATGACGCACCCGGCGGTCGGTGAGCATGCAGCGCACATGGTAGAGGCTGGCGTCCTCGCTCACCGTGAGCAGCGGGCGGCTGGCGAACTCGCCCACCGCACGGTTGGCGGCGCGCTCGGCGACCAGGCGGGTCAGGTCGCGCTCGGTGAGGATGCCGTGGCCGCCGTCGTCGTAGGCCACCACCACCGCGTCCCGCCCCGTGCTGCACATCTGCCGCACGGCCTCGCCGAGCAGGGCCGCCTCGGGCAAGGGCTGCAGGCTGCCCTTGATGATGGAGTCGAGCTTGCGCAGCTTCAGGTAATGCTCGATGCCCTGGTTCAGCACCACATCGGTCTGGGTGACGATGCCGCAGCGGCGGCCGTCCTCATCCACCACCAGATAGTGGCGCATGTGTTCGTCGCGAAAACGGATCGCCAGTTCCTGCAGGCTCAGGTCGCGAGTGACCGTACCCACCGGAGCGCTCATCACCTCACCGATCGGCCGGGTGAAACTGTCGGGGCGGTCGAAATCGATGGCCAGCGCATCGCGTTCGGTCCAGATGCCGACGGGCATGTCGCCCTCGACCACGAGAATCGAGCTGACACGCGCCAAACTCATGCGCCGAGCCGCTTCGTGGAGGGCAAGATCCGGCGCGCATTCGAGAATGCTGCCCCGGACGATCTGCCCCACCCTCACCTCGGTGGAGATCAGCGCGCCGAGTACGGCGTCATCGGCGGGTTCGGCGTAAGCCACTGTGTCATCCATCTCGGAGCGTTCGCGATCGTTGCGGATACCTGCCGCAGCATCGTCTGCCTGCAGCGCCAAGCCCCGCCTGGCGGCCGGATCGGCCTCGTGCAGAGCGCGCGACACCATAGCACCGCGGGGGAAGTCCCGCTACCGGATAGATCAATCGGTGAGCGCAAGGGAAACGCACCCCTGCCGCATGGGCGATGCGGCGCGCCAAGGCGCGTCGGGAGGATGCGCAGGGTTCATCGGCGATGGTGCAAGCGCAGCCTGCCGGTTTCCTCCTCGACGGATCAGTCGGACCTTGCGGTCACTGTTCGTCCTCCGGGCGAAGCGGAGAACACTGCCACGAGAATGCGGACAGGAGCGTCTTGGCGTCTTCGTCAAACTCTTTACGGTAGTGATGCAAGTGCGGGCTGGGAATGATCGGCCGGCCTTCGGAGAAGCCGAGTGAATCAAGCGCACGGCCGAAGCACTCGACCGGGCCGTAGCCATAGATCAGGTTATGACGATCCCAGACGATCGTTCCTTTGGCTCTCGGCGAATGCACCCAGAGATCGAAACGCGCATCGCCAGCGAAGAACGAGGCGAACCGGGAGACAAACGATTGAAGTGCGTCAAGGTCGAGCTCTGGGCTTTGATAACGGCCGGGATCACCTTCACCCCGCGGTGTGTGCAAGACGTAGAGAACGAAGAACGGCGGCGTAAGACACTCGACGAGCTTGAGCAATACGGAAGAATCCCCGTCGGGCACCCCTGCGACAAGCCGTGATGTTTCGGCCGATGTGGTTTCGGTGATAAAGCGTGGGGCATAGGAATGCGGCAGCCACTCTTCCGCAGACTGCCAGTCGAGCTTATGCATGTACGGCCCAGTGTCTGAATTCGTCGGCCTGCGCGGCTTTATCGCGCAGCGTCCGGTGGCGCGCATGGTTGTCTGCCCGGTTGACCGAGGTGCTGGGCGGCACTTCAGACCTCAACCTCGTAATCGAGATCAATTTCCGAACCAGGCTTCCCGCCAGCCAAGCCCCAGTTCTCGCGGGGTACTTCATTGATCATGATCTTGACGTGATCACTCGGAATTCCGACCTCTGATAGGCGGAGAACCAACGCCCGATAGAGATTGCGTTTCGCCTCAAGTGAACGGCCAGAGAAAGCACTAACCGTGACAAGGGTGTAGAGCTCAGGCTGGCTCTTGTCCTGAGGCACGACGAATCGATGCGGCTCATATGTGACGAGCCGAATGCATCGGTCGTCTTGGGGAATCTTGAAGCCTTCGACCAATGCAGCCTGAACGGCTTCGATGAGGCCGACTTCCTGCTCCGGCGAGTAGCTACGGCGGACTTCGATAAGTGTACTTGGCATGACAATGTGAACGGGTTGATGTGCGGCGGATCGGCTCGGACGCAACGCGAGTGACGCCTATAAGTCGACACCAAATGGTGCCGGAAACGTTTTAACGACAGGCGTACACTCTGCCTCCAACCTTCCTGGATGCCTTCGACACCGCCCAGGCGCCCTGAGTACACTACTAAATGCCAACAACATCCCTTTCGCTGCCATCGCGCCAAAGCGCCGCTTGTTCGCCGTGGTATGACGCACGAGGCAGTGCATGGATATGCGGAACAGCCTCCGCTTTGCGACCCGATTTGGCGCGACGGCTGCATTCCGAAAGGATTGGATACGAAATTCGGTGCGATGACAAGCCGTGGCTTCTGCGCCCGACGCTACCCCGGCAGACTGAATCGCCCCGGGTTTGGTGGAGGCTCTCCCTCTTGAGAAGATAGAGCCATGAACACCATGAAGAAGAAACCCGTGAAGTACTCCCCCGAAGTCCACGAGCGCGCCGTGCGCATGGTTGCCGAGTGTCGAGGCGACC
>NZ_JAEKFT010000138.1 GCF_018524365.1 Denitromonas iodatirespirans | reverse complement strand
CGCCTTCGTCTCGCGCCTGCTGGCCGAAGAGGGCATCGGCTGGTGCATCGAAGAGGACGAAGCGGCCCCCGCCGGGCACCGCATGCGCCTGTTCGCCGACAGCCTGCGCTGGCCCGAAGACAGGCTCTCCGAGCATGCCAACGGCGGGCGCGGCATCCGCTTTCACCGGGCCGACTCGCAGGAAGCGCAAGACGCCATCGTCGCCTTCGGCACCCACCGGCGCTTTGGCGCCGGCATGAGCACGGTGCTCAGCTACGACTACAAGACCAAGCGCTCGGTAGCCACACGCGTGCCCACGGTGCTCGCGCTCGGCGCCGAGCGCGCCCCCGCGCTCGAGCGCTATGACGACGCCGGCCAATACGCCTTTGCCGACACACGCGAGGCCGATCGCTACGCACGCCTGATGATGGAAGCGCTCGAAGCGCGCCACACCACCTTCGTCGGGCGCGGCACCGTGCGCAGCCTGCGCCCCGGCACGCATGTCGACCTGCTCGACGCCCCGCGCG
>NZ_JAEKFT010000137.1 GCF_018524365.1 Denitromonas iodatirespirans | reverse complement strand
CGGTCACGGCGCTGCTCACGAAGCTCGGCGCTTCGTTCTGGTCGGTGACGCTGAGGGTGAAGCTCTCGTCGCGGGTGAGTCCGCCGCCGTCGGTGATGCGTACCGTCACCGCGTAGCTCGACTGCGTTTCGAAGTCGAGCACGCCGTCGGTGAGGATGAGTTCGTCCGAGCCTGCGCCGCCGACGCTGAACTTGGCTTGATCGGCGCCGCCGACGATGGTGTATGTCGTGGTGTCGGCCGCATCCGGGTCGGTGGTCGTCAGCGTGCCGACCGAGTAGCCCGAGCTGGTGTCGGTGTTCTCGGCGATGGTGTTGTTGCTCAGGCTGATGAGCGTGGGCGCTTCATTGACGTTGGTGACCGTCACCGCGATGGCCTGGGTGTCGGTGCCGCCGTTGCCGTCGCTCACCTGCACGGTGACGTCGTAGATGTTGTCACCGCCGACATCGGTGGGGGCTTCGAAGTTGGGCGCGGCGTTGAACGTGAGCACGCCGGTGCTGCCGTCGATGCTGAACCGGGCCGC
>NZ_JAEKFT010000136.1 GCF_018524365.1 Denitromonas iodatirespirans | reverse complement strand
CCTCTTCTGCGCTCATCAGCGCAAGGGCTTCGGGGTGTGCGTCGGCCTGCGCTTCGATCAGGCTGTGGATGCTGCGCCTCTTGTCGTAGCCGTGCGCGGTGGCGTTCCAGTCGTCGAGCAGTTGGTGCCGCTCTTCGGTATCGAGAATGTCGAGTTGGTCGATGCGCGTATCGGCGCTTGCCTCGACCATGGCTTCGAGCAGACGGGTCCAGTAGCCGATGAAGCGCGCCACGGTGGCCGGATCGAACAGCACCGTGGCGTATTCGAGCGAGCCGGCGATGCCCTCCTGCGTCGGTTGCAGGGTGAGCGTGAGGTCGAACTGGGCGGTGTGGTGACCAATCTCTAGCGGGCTCAAGTCGAGCCCGCCGAGTGCCAGCTCGCCGTTCGGGGTGTTTTGCCAAGCCAGAGCGGCCTGGAACAGCGGGGTGTGCGACAGGCTTCTGTCGGGCTTGACGATGTCGACCACTTGTTCGAAGGGCAGGTCCTGGTGCGCCTGGGCCGACACCACGGTGTCCTTGGCCTGCGCCAGCAGCTGC
>NZ_JAEKFT010000135.1 GCF_018524365.1 Denitromonas iodatirespirans | reverse complement strand
AAGCGCAGAGTATACGGCTCCGCGATGGCGTCGCTGGGCCGATAGCTGATTTCATAGTTGGCTTTGGTGAGGCCGTTTTGCTTCTCGATGAAGGTCTCGATCTCGATCAGTCTGCCGCCATGTTCGAACTCGTTGCGCACCGGGGCGATGGACGTGCCGTTGACGAGAATACGCAGGTGGCTGCTGCCCAGCGAGTAGCCGGGCAGAAACACTTTTGCCTCGGCCTTGTAATGCGGAAAGCCCCACCGGTCCGACCAGTCCGATTCGATCAATTTCGGCGCGTAGAGCGCCGCACCGAGGTTGTCCATTTCGTCGGACAGTGTCGCGAACGGCGGATTGCCAGCCAGTTCCCGCTTGCCGAAGGTGCAGGCGTCGAGCCACTGCTCCAGTGGGGTGTCTTTGGCGTCGTCACCGACAAAGCCCAAGTAGATACTGCCACCGACCAGTACCACGCCGACGATGAGCCAGCCCACCGGCGTGAGCAGCAGGGTGCCGGTGCCGGCTGCCAGTGCGCCGCTGGCGTAGGTCAGGGCTGAGCCGC
>NZ_JAEKFT010000134.1 GCF_018524365.1 Denitromonas iodatirespirans | reverse complement strand
GGGTCGAAGCGGCGCTTCGCCAGACGCACGAAACACTGGCCCGTCTGCTCCATCACGAGCATGCGCCACTGGCACTGGCCCAGCGCTGCAGCGGGGTCGATGCCCAGGCGCCGTTGTTTACCTCGCTGCTCAACTATCGCTACGCCCCCAAGGGGCAAGCGGAAGAGGGCGACGCCCCGGGGCAGGAAGAGGCCTTCGACATACTGAGCATGCACGAGCGCACCGACTACCCGCTCAGCGTCGATGTGGACGACTTCGGTGATCACTTCAGCCTCACGGTGCAAGTGCACGAACAGCTCGATGCCGCTCGTATCGGGCAGTTCATGCATCAGGCCATCGCGGGCCTGGTCGAGGCCCTGCAGCAACAACGTCCGCTCGGTGCAATCCCGGTTCTCTCGCCGTCCGAGCGCCATCAAGTACTGCACGATTGGAACGGACCGCAGAAGGCCTACCCGCGCGACTCGAGCATCGCGGCACTGTTCGAAGCGCGCGTTGCGATGCACCCGGATCACCCGGCGCTGATCGCCGAAGACACCGCCCTGA
>NZ_JAEKFT010000133.1 GCF_018524365.1 Denitromonas iodatirespirans | reverse complement strand
CAATACAGATAGCCGGTGAAGCCACGATCGGCCATCAGCAGCATGTCCGGCGCAAGGCTTGCGAGCAGCGGCTCGCACACATCCCATTCGCTGACCCGGTAGGGGCCGATGTTGGCGTCGATGATGGCGTGGGTCGCGCATTCGACCAGCACGGCGCATTGGGCTTGCGGATAGCCCGCCTGGCCGGTGCGACTGCCGGGGTAGCCAAACTGCTCGACGTTGTCGACTTCGTCGGGCACTTCAAAATTGCTCCCGTCAATGGCCATCAGGCGCAGGCCGGCGTAGAACGCAGCCGGATGCGCTTTGGCGTCAGCGAGCGGCACACAGGCTTGTGACATGAGCGTGCGCAAGGGCGGGTGCCCGATCCTGCTGCGCAAGGCGCTGATCGAGGATTTTCCGACGGTGGCCGGCTGAGGGGCCGAGCGCGCCCAGGCCAGACCCTGAGAGATCACTGCGAACACTTCCTCGTAGGCCGCTTCGGGGTAGAGGCTCAGCGCCATGCAGTAGTAAACCCCGGCCACCGCCGGGAAGCTGCGCACACGCTGACT
>NZ_JAEKFT010000132.1 GCF_018524365.1 Denitromonas iodatirespirans | reverse complement strand
CGCCCCGATCCTCCCCCTGCCGCGCCCCAAACCCGTCGTGTCGCCCCAGAACGCCCGAGTCGTCGGCCACGCCAACGCGCCACTGAGCACCGAACGCGACCACCGCATCAAAGTCCAGTTCCACTGGGAGAGAGGAGCCCCCACGCTCGCTACGCTCGCTGCCCCCCGAGGGGGCGGCGCCCGCGCTTGGGGCGGCCCGGCGCGCGGGCGGGGCGAGTCGCCCAGCCCCGGCGGGATCGAACACCCCGTAGGGCCGGATGAATCCGGCCAGCACCCGTCCAGGCCGGATGAATCCGGCCCGACGTGGCGCACCGACACCGAAGGCAACGCCAACGCCCCCGCGGGCGCGTCGCCCGCCCGCCGGGCCGCCCCAAGGGCGGGCGCAGCCCCCATTGGGGGCAGCGAACGCAGTGAGCGTGGGGGCGCTTCAACCACCTGGGTGCGCGTCGCCGAGTGGCTGGCCGGCCCCAACTGGGGTAGCCACTTCCTCCCCCGCATCGGCACCGATGTCCTGGTCGACTTCATCGGCGGCGATATCGACCGCCCGGTCATCGTCAGC
>NZ_JAEKFT010000131.1 GCF_018524365.1 Denitromonas iodatirespirans | reverse complement strand
GTTGAGCCGGGCGCCGGTGTCGTCGGTGAGGCGGGGGCGCCAGGGCAGGTGCGCGGGCAGCGCGTCGAAGCTGTTGGCGTAGCCGCGCGCGGCGGCCAGGGCGAGCACCTCGGAGAGGCCCGCGGCGTTCAGCGATTTGGGGGCACGTTGCGGGGCGGCGCCTTCGCCCCGGGCGGTGGCGTCGGTGGTGCCGAAGTGCGAGTCGCCCAGAGGGTCGTGCACTGAGTCGCCCAGTGGATCGGTGAAGGCGTCAGCGAGCGGGGCGGCGCGTGAATGGTCGGGCGCGTCGTCGAGCGAATCGTCATGAAACAGTTCGGCGGCGCCGAGGCGGCGGGCGATGGTGGCCATCGGCGCGGCGTTCAGGTTGTTGATGCCGATGTGGGTCACTTCGCGCACGGCGAAGCGTGGCGGCTCGGCGCTGTCGGGCGGCGTGCCCGCGGCAGCCTCGCGCGGGGCGTCGAGCAGGTCGACATGCGTGCCGGGGCGCAGGCTGCGCACGGTGCCGCGCCCGACGAAGGTGGTGTGGCGCGCTTCGAGCGCTTCCATCATCAGGCGTGCGTAGCGATCGGCCTC
>NZ_JAEKFT010000130.1 GCF_018524365.1 Denitromonas iodatirespirans | reverse complement strand
GCGTTGCCATTGGGCGTAGTCGGCGTATTGGATCGCCAGCTCCGGCAGCGGGTCCGCCTCGCCCTGGCGGTAGGCGCTGTACAGCGCGCTCAGCTCGCTTAGCAGCAGGCTCACCGACCAGCCGTCGCCGGCGATGTGGTGCAGGGTCACTTGCAGGCGGTGTTCGTCCGGGGCCATGCGCACCAGCAAGGCGCGCAGCGGCCCGCCGTGTTCGAGGTCGAAGGGGGTCTGGTTGTGGGCTTCGCTGAGCGCTTCGAAGCGCTCTTCAGCGTCGGCATGGGCGCTGAGGTCGTGTTCGTCCAGGGCGATCGGGCCGGGGGCGTCGATGATCTGGACGGGGTGTTCGTCGATGAGCGCGTAGCGGGTGCGCAGGGTCTCGTGGCGTTCGACGATGCGCTCGAGGGCGCGCTTGAGGAGGGGGACATCGAGGGTGCCGTTCAGTTGGACGGCGCCGCCGATGTGGTAGGCCTCGGAGGCGCCGTCCATGCGCGTGAGGAACCACATGCGTTGCTGGGTGAGCGACAGCGGTAGCGGCCGGTTGCGCTCGGCGATGGCGATGGCGCTCAATTGGCTGTG
>NZ_JAEKFT010000129.1 GCF_018524365.1 Denitromonas iodatirespirans | reverse complement strand
CGCCCCGATCCTCCCCCTGCCGCGCCCCAAACCCGTCGTGTCGCCCCAGAACGCCCGAGTCGTCGGCCACGCCAACGCGCCACTGAGCACCGAACGCGACCACCGCATCAAAGTCCAGTTCCACTGGCAGCGCGGCGAAGCGCCCAATCCCGGTGGGCTCGTTCTCGGCGCCCCCTCAGGGGGCAGCGAACACAGTGAGCGTGGAGGCCCACCCGAGCGCCGGGCTGCCCTAAGCACGGGCGCCCCCCCCTCGGGGGGCAGCGAACGCGGTGAGCGTGGGGGCCTGCCCGAGCGCCGGGCCGCCCCAAGCGCGGGCGCCGCCCCCTCGGGGGGCAGCGAACGCAGTGAGCTTGGGGGCCCGCCCGAGCGCCGGGCCGCCCCAAGCGCGGGCGCCGCCCCCTCGGGAGGCAGCGAACATAGTGAGCGTGGGGGCCATATCAACGCGCCCGGCGACGAGCGCTCCGGCACCTGGGTGCGCGTCGCCGAGTGGCTGGCCGGCCCCAACTGGGGTAGCCACTTCCTCCCCCGCATCGGCACCGATGTCCTGGTCGACTTCATCGGCGGCGATATCGACCGCCCGGTCATCGTCAGC
>NZ_JAEKFT010000013.1 GCF_018524365.1 Denitromonas iodatirespirans | reverse complement strand
CCCGTTGGTCCATCGGTTTGACCTCGTTCCAAGGCATGGGGCTGTCCTCCTGGTTGCTCCCATGCAGGGTAGAAGTTGTTACCCATGTCTTTGAACCGATTTGTTACCGATGAGTGTGAACCGTACACAGGCGTGCTTCTTTGCTTACCTTTCTTGCACGAGCAAGAAAGTAAGTCGCCCGCCGGGGCGAGACCCGGCCAACGAATAGGCGAAGTCAGTTCAACGGTTGAGAACGACTGACAAAGCCGGTCGAGACCGGCCCGGCCGCCACTTCTCACGCATGCCCCACATCCGGCAACCCATACAGCCGCGCTGCCCGCAACCCCCGCAGCAGCGCGTTCATGTCGGCCGCCGGCAGCGGGTGGCTGCACAGGTAGCCCTGGTAGGCGTCGCAGTGCCAGCTGCGCAGCATGCGCAGTTGGGTGACGGTTTCGACGCCTTCGGCGAGGACCTGGATGCGCAGGGTGTGGGCCATGGCGACGATGGTTTCGGCGATGGCGGCGTCGTCGGGTTCGAAGGCGATGTCGGCGATGAAGGAGCGGTCGATCTTCAGCCTATCGATGGGGAAGCGCTTGAGGTAGGCGAGGCTGGAGTAGCCGGTGCCGAAGTCGTCGACGCCGATCATCACGCCCAGGCGCTTGGCGGCGTCGAGCACCTCGGCGGTGAGTTCCGGGTTGCGCATGATCAGCGATTCGGTCAGTTCCAGTTCGAGCCGGTTGGCGGGCAGGCCGGTGTCGCGCAGGACCTCGGCGACGGTGTCGAGCAGGCTGTCTTCGTCGAACTGGCGGGCAGAGAGGTTGACCGCGATGGGCACGTCGAGGAGGTGTTCGCGGCGCCAGGCTTCGGCCTGGGCGCAGGCGGTGCTCAGCACCCAGGCGCCGATCGGCACGATCAGGCCGCTGTCTTCGGCGACCGGGATGAAGGTGGCCGGGTCGACCAGGCCTTCGTCCGGATCGCGCCAGCGCAGCATGGCTTCGACGCCGATGAAGTCGCCGCTGGCGATGTCGACCTGGGGCTGGTAGTAGAGCTCGAATTCCTGGTGCGCGAGGGCTCGTCGCAGCCGGTTTTCGAGCGCCAGGCGGGTCGACACCAGACGCGAGAGGCGCGATTCGTAGAACTGGTAGTTGTTCCGGCCGGTGTCCTTGGCGTGGTACATGGCCGCGTCGGCATGCTGGATGAGGGTGTCGGCGGTGCTGCCGTCGTCGGGGTAGATGGCGATGCCGATGCTGGGGGTGACGGTCAGGCGATGGCCCTTGACGTCGAAGGGGGCGCCCAGCGCTTCGATGATGCGCTCGGCCACTTCGGCGGCCTGGCGACGGTTTTCGAGTTCGGGCAGCACCACGATGAACTCGTCGCCGCCCATGCGGGCGACGGTGTCCTGCTCGCGCACGCAATGCTGGAAGCGGCCGGACACGGCCTTGAGCAGGGCGTCGCCGGCTTGGTGGCCGAGCGAGTCGTTGACGTTCTTGAAGCGGTCGAGGTCGAGGAACAGCACGGCCAGCGATTGATCGAAGCGGTTCGCCGCCTCCAGCGCCGATTCGAGGCGCACGCCGAGCAGGCTGCGGTTGGGCAGGTCGGTGAGCGGGTCGAAATGGGCCAGATGCAGGATGCGGCTCTCGGCGGCCTTGCGGTGGGTGATGTCCGAGGCGATGGCCAGATAGCCGGTGACATGGCCGTGGTGGGCGTCCATCAGCGGCGAGATGGAGACGGCCGCCGGCACGCTGTGCCCGTCGTAGCGGACCAGTTCGAGTTCGACCGGTTCGCTCGACGATAGCTGGCGCGCGGTGTCGAGCACCGCGGCGAAGCCGTGCTGGTCGGTCTTTTGCTCCATGCGCGCCATGGCCGCGGCATTGATGAAGACGGTCGGCGTGTATTGGCCGATCACCTGCTCGGCGGTGCAGCCGAGCATGCGCTCGGCCGCCGGGTTGAAGACGCGGATGATGCCGTCGGTGTCGGTGAGCACGATGGCGTAGTCGGCGCTGTGCAAGATGGCCTGCTGCAGCACCGTGCTCTCGCGCAGCGCCGCCTCCGAGGCGGTGCGCTGCGCCACTTCGGCCTGCAGCGTGGCGTTGGTGTCGGCGAGGATGCGGTTGGTGGTGGCCAGCTCGGCGGTGCTGCGGCGCACCCGCTCGCGGATGACGAAGTTGCGTGTCTGCAGGAAGGCGACCAGCAGCGCGGCCAGCACGGTGATGGCCCAGCCGGTGGCGCGCTGGCGGGCGATCGAGGGGGAGGGGGTGAGTTCGAAATGGTTGGGGGTCGGGGTGGCGATGACCAGCCAGCGCCGGGCGGCGAATTCGATGGCCTCGACATAGGCGGTTTCGAAGTCTTCGCCGAGGGTGTCGCGATACACCTCGCGTGCGCTGCGCGGGTCGTCGGTGGCGTCGAGGATGGTGAAGGCCATGTTGCGGGCGTCGGGGTCCATGCCCGCCCACAAGGTGCTCTGGGCCAGTTCGCTGAGATGCATGTAGAGGCCCAGCAGGTGCTCGCCGGCGGGGGAAAAGAGGCGGATGCCCTCGCCGTTGTCGACCTCCGGGCTGAGCAGCGGCGTGGCTACCACCCGGCCACTGCGGAGGGCGGCCTGCAGGCTGGCCAGTGCGGCCGGCCCTTCCATGGCCAGGTCGATGCCAGGCCGGGGCCAGGCGGCGCGGGAGGCCACGTGGTGGGCCGGAAAACGCTGTGGGGGCGTGGTGCTGCGGTCGATGTCGGCCAGCACGATGGCCTTGATGAAGGTGTGTACCCGCATCAGCGACTGGCTGAGCTGGGCGAAGTCGCCGGCGCTGCCGGGGCCGGCCACGTCGACATGGTCGCCGAGCAGGTGTTGAAGATCGAGCACCGCGTCGAGCCGCTTGCGCAGGGTGCCGATGTGCTGGGCGGCGGCGAGCTGGAATTCGGCGTACACGCGGTCGCGCTGGGCGTCGAGCGCGTTCTTGTAGACCGCCTCGGTGGCGGCGCCCAGCACTCCGGCCAGCAGCAGGGCCAGACCGAAGTGCTTGAGCAGACGGCGCAGGGTCCGGATCACACGCATCGTGTGCGTCGCGAGTTCATGTCGTGCCATTCCATTGTTGTGTGCATCACCGGCCGCGCCGGCCCGCTGCGACCGCCGTCAGCATCAGCACCAGGAACAGGCCGATGGCCCCGGCGTTGCCCAGTGCGCCCCAGGCGCGCAGCGCCGCGGCGCCGGGCAGATCACCGGCCGTGCGTACGGCGAGGCTCAGGTGAAGCAGCGCCAAGGGTACATAAAAACCGGGGTGATATGGCAATCGAATGCGCAGCACCGCCGGCAGGATGATCGGGGCGTGGCCGAAAACCATGGCGAAGACGAAGCCCACCGTCAGCGCATGCAGGGCGCTGTCCCAGCCGGGCTGGCCGGCGGTGGGAGCGAGGCCGGCGAGCAGGGCGCCGCCGAGGGCCAGCCACAGGTAGCCGGAGAGCAGGCAGACGGCGATGTAGCGGGTCAGCCCGGTGGTCTTGACGGTGCGTCGGGCGACGTCCTGGCGGAACAGCCAGATCGCCAGGCCGAGCGCGCCGAGGCCGAACAGGCGTTCGCCGGTGGGCCAGGCGGCCAGCGAGGCGCCGGCCACCAGCAGGCCGATGAGGACGATGAAGTAGCGCTGCATGGCCGGGCTGACCCGCATCAGGCGCGACAGCTCGAGCCGCTCGCCGGCGATGGTGATGACCAGGAAGGCGATCCACCACCACAGCGCGCCATCGACCGTATCGGTGAGCGCCCACACCAGCACGCCGACCAGCCAGGCGACGGCGCCGAGGGTGAGCACCCGGGCATGCAGGGCCGGGGCGCGGCGCTGGGCGTGCAGCGAGGCGAGCACCAGCACCAGGCCGCCGAGACCGAAGGGGACGGTGGCGAGGCGCGGATCGAGGCCGGCGATCAGCATTGCGCTGCCGAGGCCGCCGGCGAGCGGGCCGAGATAGGCCCAGCGGCGGCCGACGGCGACGGCGCGTTCGAGCGCGATGAGGGTGCCGAAGAAGGCGCACATCATCAGCGCGCCATGCGGCGCACCGGCGACGAAGGCCGGCGTGGGCCAGGCCAGCCGCCACAGCCCGGCGAGCATGCCGACGATCAGGCCGGCGAAGCCGAGGATCAGCAGCGGAGCGCGCTGCCAGGGGGCGAGATCAGTCATCCCCGGGTTGCCAGCCGAAGTGGGCCTTGGCGGCGTCGCTCATCATGGCGGGCGACCATTCGGGCGACCACACCAGCGCGATCGCCGGCGTGCGCGCGGGGTCGAGGCGGCGCAGGGCAGCCTCGACCTCGTCCATGATCATCTGGCCCATCGGGCAGGCCGGGCTGGTCATGGTCATGTCGATGGCGATGCGCGCGTCGTCGATGGCGACGGCGTAGATCAGCCCGAGGTCGACGATGTTCATGCCGACTTCGGGGTCGATGACCTGCCGGAGGGCGTCGCGGACGGTGGCTTCGTCGAGGGATGTGCTCATGTCGGGGTGTCGGTGTCGAGGGGGCGGGGGCGGCCGTACCAGTGGAACTGGTCGAGCGCGTCGGTCATCTGGGCGGCGTCGAGCAGCGGCGGCTCGCCGAGGGCGCGGGCACGCCAGTAGTGCTCGCACAGGGTTTCGAATTCGATGGCGCGGTCGAGCAGGGTGTCGAGGCGGTCGGCCAGCACGATCATGCCGTGGTTGGCCATCAGCGCGGCGCTGCGCCCGGCCAGCGCGGCGAGGGTGGCATCGGACAGCGCCTGGGTGCCGAAGGTGGCATAGGCGCCGCAGCGCACGCTGTCGCCGCCGAAGCGCGCCACCATGTAGTGGAAGGCGGGCACCTCGAACCGCTGGCAGGCCAGCGCGGTGGCGAAGGGCGCATGCGCATGCAGGATGGCGTAGATCTCGGGGCGGGCGGCGTAGATATCGCGGTGCAGGCGCCACTCGCTCGACGGCGCGCGCCGGCCGCGCGGCGTGCCGTCGGCGGCCACCTGGGTCATGTCGGCGGCCTCGCAGCGCTCGGGCGCCATGCCGGAGGGGGTGACCAGAAAGCCGGCTTCGTTTCGCACGCTGACATTGCCGGCGGTGCCCACCGACAGGCGCGCCGCGGTCATGCCGCGGGCGACGTCGAGCAGCTGTTCGGCGAGCGCGGTCATGAGGCGAGTGTGGCCAGCGCGCCGGGCGCGAACACGCCATGCTCGGTGATGATGGCGGTGATGTGCGCTGCCGGGGTGACGTCGAAGGCCGGGTTGCCGACCGCGGTGTCGGCCGGTGCGATACGTAGCTGCGCCGTGCCGCCGCCGGTGTCGAGGCCGTGCAGCACGCGCACCTCGTCGCCGTCGCGCTCTTCGATGGGGATGGCGGCGCCGTCGGGGCAGGCGAAGTCGATGGTCGAGCGCGGCGCGGCAATATAGAAGGGCACGCCGTTGTCGGCCGCCGCCAGGGCCTTGAGATAGGTGCCGACCTTGTTGGCGGTGTCGCCGTTGGCGGCAACCCGGTCGGCGCCGGTGATGACCAGGTCCACTTCGCCACGCGCCATCAACAGGCCGGCGGCGTTGTCGGCGATGAGCCGGTGGGCGATGCCGGCCTCGCGCAGCTCCCAGGCGGTGAGCAGGCCCTGGTTGCGCGGGCGGGTTTCGCTCACCCACACCTCGACCGCGATGCCTGCCGCCTGCGCCGCATACACCGGCGCCAGCGCGGTGCCGTGGCCGAGCGTGGCCAGCCAGCCGGCGTTGCAGTGGGTCATGACGCGTACCGGGCCGGGGCGGCGTGCGGCGATGTCGGCGATCAGCGCCAGGCCGTGCTGGCCGATGGCGGCATTGGTGGCGATGTCTTCGGCAATGATGGCGTCGGCCTCGCGCGCAGCGGCCTCGAAGCGCGCCTCGGGCGGCAGCGGGCGCAGTACGCGCGCCATGCGATCGAGCGCCCAGTGCAGGTTGACGGCGGTCGGGCGTGTCGCGCCGAGCACGGTCAGGGCGTGTTCCAGCGTGGCGTCGTCGGCCGCATCGTGCAACGCCAGCGCCACCCCGCAGGCGGCGGTGGCGCCGATCAGCGGCGCGCCGCGCACCTGCATGGCGCGGATCGCGTGCGCCACGGCGTCGAGGCTGTCGAGATCGAGCGTGACGCGGTGATGGGGCAGGGCGGTCTGATCGAGGATGCGCACGCGGGCGCCGTCGCGGATCAGGGTCGGGGCGGGGGTCGGAACACTCATGGCCGCTATTGTATCGCCCTCGCGGGCCGGCTTGGCGTGGCTGGAGGGGTCTGCCAGAATCGGTGTTTTGCCTTTGCCGCCTGGATCGCCATGCCCGCTTGCGCTGTCAACGTGTCCTCCCGCCTGCCGCATGTCGGCACCACCATCTTCACCGTCATGTCGCGCATGGCGACCGAAGCCGGTGCGATCAACCTGTCGCAGGGCTTTCCGGACTTCAACGCCGAGCCTGAGCTGTTCGACCGCGTGTCGTTCTGGATGCGCGAGGGCTACAACCAATACCCGCCGATGGCCGGGGTGGCGGTGCTGCGCGAGGCGATTGCGGCCAAGGTGGCCGATCTCTACGGCACGACCTACGATCCCGACTCCGAGGTGACCGTCGTCGCCGGGGCGACCCAGGGCCTGTTCACCGCGGTGGCGGCGCTGGTGCATCCGGGCGACGAGGTGATCGTCTTCGAGCCGGTGTACGATTCCTACGCGCCGGCCATCGAGCTGCAGGGCGGCCGCGTGGTGCGCCTGGCCTTGCATGCGCCCGACTACCGGCCCGACTGGGCGGCGGTGGCCGCGGCGATCACGCCGCGCACCCGCATGATCATGATCAATAGCCCGCACAATCCGACCGGCAGCG
Organism: Denitromonas iodatirespirans; assembly: GCF_018524365.1. GTDB lineage: Bacteria > Pseudomonadota > Gammaproteobacteria > Burkholderiales > Rhodocyclaceae > Nitrogeniibacter > Nitrogeniibacter iodatirespirans. The sequence goes on along the minus strand of NZ_JAEKFT010000013.1, from coordinate 116,613 downwards.
TATGGTCGGCCGAGGACATGACGCGCCTGGCCGAGCTGGTGCGCGGCACCGACATCGTGATCGTCTCCGACGAGGTGTACGAGCACGTCGTCTTCGACGGCCGCCGGCACGAGAGCTGCGCACGCCACCCGGCGCTGGCCGAGCGCAGCGTGATCGTCTCCGGCTTTGGCAAGACCTACCACATCACCGGCTGGAAGATCGGCTACGTGGTGGCGCCGGCGGCGCTGATGGCCGAGTTCCGCAAGGTGCACCAGTTCAACGTGTTCACCGTGATCACGCCGGTGCAGTACGCGCTGGCCGACTACATGGCCGACGCCTCGCGCCATCTCGGCCTGGCCGCCTTCTACCAGGCCAAGCGCGACCGCTTCCGCGCCGCGCTGGCCGACTCGCGCTTCGAGCTGCTGCCGTGCGCCGGCACCTATTTCCAGCTGGCGCGCTACCGCGCAATCCGCGACGTGCCGGACACCGTGTTTGCCGAGTGGCTGACGCGCGAGGTGAAGGTGGCGGTGATCCCGGTGTCGGCGTTCTCCGCCGGGGCCACGGACGAAGGCGTGGTGCGGCTGTGCTTCGCCAAGCATGACGACACCCTGGATGCCGCCTGCGAGCGGCTGGTGGCGCTGTGAGGCGGCGGGGGGCGCGCGTTGCCGCGTGCTAGAATTTTCCGCTTCCATCGCGCCCGCCCGAGATCGTGTCGAAACTCCTCGTTTTCCTCCTCGTCCTGTTCGCCATCTACTGGGGGCGCCGGCTGCTGAGCAAGCCGAAAGTCCCGCCGCAGGACCGCGCGCGCGGAGCGGCCCCACAGACCCAGGCATCGGCCCGCATGCTGTCCTGCCGGCACTGCGGCGTGCATGTGCCGGAGAGCGAAGGGGTGCGTCGCGACGGCGAGTTCTACTGCTGCGAGGAACATGCCCGCGCCGCTGACGCCGGCTGAACGCATGCCTGCCACCCGCGACACCGACCCCCTCTCCGCCGATCTGGCCCGTCGGCGTTCGCTGCGCTACCTGAATCTGTTCCGCCTGGTGATGGCGGCGGTGTTCCTGTTCTTCGGCAAGACCATCGGGCTGGGCGAAGAGGCCCCCGGGCTGTTTCTCGGCTTCGCCGCGGTCTACCTGTTTGCGGTGCTGGCGCTGGGCTTTCCCGATGCGGTGGAGCGGCTCGGCTTGAACCGGGTGGTGACGGTGCAGATGCTGGTCGACATCACCGCGCTGACCTTGCTGATGGCCGTCAGCGGCGGCACCCGCGGCGGCCTGCCGATGCTGTTGATGGTGCTGCTGGCCGGCGGCGGGCTGGTCAGCCATGGTCGCTGGGTGCTGTTCTATGCGGCCGTGGCGACGCTGGCGGTGTTGGCCGAGAACAGCGTGCGCCTGCTCGTGCGCGGTGCCGCCTCCGATTTCTTCGTCGTCGGCATGGTCTGCATCGGCTTCTTCGGCGTGGCGCTGATGGCGCGCCTGCTGGCGATCCGCGCGCTGGCCAACGAGGCGCTGGCTCAGTCGCGCGGCGCCGACCTGGCCCGGCAGCAGGCGATCAACGAGCGCATCATCGAGGACATGCACGACGGTGCCATCGTGGTCGATGCCGAGTTGCGCGTCCGCCAGGCCAACCCGCAAGCGGCCGCGCTGCTCGGCCTGCCGCTGCCCGTGGGTGCGTCGATGCGCGAGCTGGCGCCTGCGCTGGCGCAGATGCTGGCCGATCCGGCGGCCGATTGTCACCAATGCCGGCCGGACGGCGGCAAGCCCTTGCGCTGCCGAGTGGTGCGCGCCGAGGGCGACGGCGGCCACACCATCATCTATTTGCAGGATCTGGAAGCCATCCAGGCGCAGGCGCAGCAGATCAAGCTGGCGGCGCTCGGCCGCCTGACGGCCAGCATCGCGCACGAGATCCGCAATCCGCTCACCGCCGTCACCCAGGCCGCCGAACTGCTGAGCGAAGAGAAGCGGGCCGAGAGCCAGGCGCGGCTGATCCGCATCATCAACGACAACGCGCTGCGCATCGAAAAGCTGGTGCGCGACGTGCTCTCCCTCGGCCGGCGCGACCGCGCCCTGCCCGAGGCGCTGCCCCTGGCCGCCTTCGTCACCGAAGTGCTCGACGAATTCACCTTGCATGGCGAGACCGAGAAGGCGCAGGTGGTGGCGCAGATTCCGCCAGAACTGACGCTGGCCTTCGACCGCGCCCACCTGCACCAGGTGCTGTGGAACCTGCTGACGAATGCCCGGCGCTATGCCTCGCCGGCGGCCGGCGCGATCCGCGTGACCGCCGAGCGCGAGGACGGCCACACCCGGCTGCACGTGATCGACGATGGCCCCGGCATCCGCGCCGAGGACCGTGCCCACCTGTTCGAACCCTTCTTCACCACCCATGCCAAGGGCACCGGCCTGGGCTTGTACATCGCCCGCGAACTGGCCGACGCGAACCGCGCCACGCTGTCGCTGCGCGACACCGCGACGGGTGCGCACTTCTGCCTCAGCGGACCGAGTGAGCCATGACCAAGACCGAACGACGCAATCGCCCCACCGGCCCCGACGTGCTGGTGGTCGACGACGAAGAAGACATCCGCGAACTGCTGGAGATGACCCTGGCCCGCATGGGGCTGGGCTCGGATTCGGCCGGTTCGGTGGCCGAGGCACGCGAGCTGCTGGCGACTCGCCGCTACCGCCTGTGCCTGACCGACATGCGCCTGCCCGACGGCAACGGCCTCGATCTGGTGCGCCATATCAACGAGCACTGCACCGACCTGCCGGTGGCCGTCATCACCGCCTACGGCAGCATGGAAAACGCGGTGGTGGCGCTCAAGGCCGGCGCCTTCGACTACCTGGCCAAGCCGGTGTCGCTGGAGCAGCTGCGGGCGCTGGTCAAATCGGTGTTCCGCCTGCCCGATGCGGCCAACGACGAGGGCCGCAAGGATGCCAGCGCCTTCCTGATCGGCGAGTCGGCCACCATGGCCCAGGTGCGCCAGCTGATCGAAAAGCTCGCCCGCAGCCAGGCACCGGTCTACATCTCGGGCGAATCGGGCAGCGGCAAGGAGCGTGCGGCGCGCGCCATCCACGGCCTGGGGCCGCGCGCGGCCGGCGCCTTCGTCGGGGTCAACTGCGGAGCGATTCCCGAAAACCTGATGGAGAGCGAGTTCTTCGGCTACCGCAAGGGCGCGTTCACCGGCGCCGACAGCGACCGCGACGGCTTCTTCCAGGCGGCCAGCGGCGGCACGCTGTTTCTCGACGAGGTGGCTGATCTGCCGCTGTCGATGCAGGTCAAGCTGCTGCGCGTGATCCAGGAGAAGCGGGTGCGGCGCATCGGCGACACCACCGAGCAGCCGGTCGACGTGCGCATCGTCAGCGCCACGCACCAGAACCTGCGGGCGCTGGTCGACGAGAACCGCTTCCGCCAGGATCTGTTCTACCGGCTCAACGTCATCGAACTGAAAATGCCGGCGCTGCGCGAGCGCCGCGAAGACATTCCGCAACTGGCCGAGGCCTTGCTGGCGCGTCTGGCCGAAGAGGCCCGCATGCCGCTGCCGCGCCTGTCGTCGAAGGCAGTCGACGCTTTGTGCAGCTATGGCTTCCCCGGCAATGTGCGCGAGCTGGAAAACATCCTCGAGCGGGCGCTGGCGCTGTCCGGCGGCGAGATCATCCATGTCGACGACCTGGCGCTGGAGCCCCTGGTGGGCCAGGAGCCGACCGCGACGAGCGGGCAGGGCGAGGCCTTGCGCACCGGGCTGCAGGAGTATCTCGACGGCGCCGAGCGCCAGGCCATCCTCGAAGCGCTGGCCGAGACCGAGGGCAACCGCACCGCGGCGGCGCGGCTGCTGAAAGTCACCTTCCGCTCTTTGCGCTACCGCATGGAGCGCCTGGGCATGAAGGACTGAGCGTGCGCCGACTCGACGCCGCCGGTTGGCTCGATGGGGCGCGCTGGATCGCGTCGCCGAATTTCGATCTGCGCCCGACCGACACAGCCATCCGTCTGCTGGTGGTGCACGCCATCAGCCTGCCGCCGGAGCAGTTCGGCGGGCCTGGGGTGCTCGAACTGTTCGGTAACCGCATCGATCCGGCGGCGCATCCCTACTACGCCGGCATCGCCCACCTGCGCGTCTCGGCGCATTTTTTCATCCGCCGCGACGGCGAATTGATCCAGTGCGTGCCGACGCGGGCGCGCGCCTGGCATGCGGGGCTGAGCCGCTGGCGCGAGTGCGAGCGTTGCAACGATTTCTCCATCGGTGTCGAGCTCGAAGGCTCGGACAACCAGCCCTTCACCGATGCCCAATACACCCAGCTCAATGCGCTGATCGCCGATCTGGCACGCCAGCATCCGCTTGACGACGTGGTCGGCCACAGCGACATCGCGCCGGGGCGCAAGACCGATCCGGGGCCGTGTTTCGACTGGTCGCAGGTGGCTGCGCTGCCCGGTCGCTGAGTGTTACGTTTGATGTCGGCGCGAGCGCCTTGCACGCGCTTGTCGTATAAGGTCGCATGAACCCGCCGACCGGCGGGTGCCGATTCATCACGCACAGGAGCTGTCATGGGATTGTTCAACTTCATCAAGGACGCAGGCGAGAAGCTGTTCGGCACCGGTGAGGCCAAGGCCGCACAAGAGGCGGCCGCCAAGGATCCGTCGGCCGACAAGATCGCCGCCGCCAACGCCAAGGCGGCCGAAGCCATCACCACCTACGTGCGCACGCTGAAGCTGCCGGTCGAGGGGCTGACCGTGGCCTTCGACGGCGCGGCCGGGGTGGTCACCGTGGGCGGCACGACGCCCGACCAGGCCGCGCGCGAAAAAGTGCTGCTGGCCGCCGGCAACGTGGCCGGGGTGGGCGAGGTGCGCGACACCATCGTGGTCACCGACCCGACGCCCGAGGCGAGCTTCCACACCGTGGTGCGCGGCGACACCCTGTCGGCGATCGCCAAGACCCATTACGGAAGTGCCAACAAGTACATGGTCATTTTCGAGGCCAACAAGCCGATGCTGTCGCATCCGGACAAGATCTACCCGGGCCAGGTGCTGCGCATTCCGGCGGAGGACTGAGCGCACACGATTCGCGCGTATCGCGCGCAGGATCGACGGGGCTTCGGCCCCGTTTTTTTGTGCGGCCGGAAGCCGCGCCAGCCTTGGCGCGGCGCCGTATTTGTGGTTTTTTTGCCACCGATCGGCGCCTGGTGAAATTGACAAAATCCATAAGAATCAATAAAGTGCGGCTCGTGCTGCATTGCAGCATATGCGTGGCGCTCCCATCCTGACCTGGTGGGATCGTCGAATCGAGTGAGTGCGCGATCGCTGAGATCGCGCGGGACACCACTGGCGACCCGACTCCCGGAGATCGCACACACGGACGGCAGATACGCCCGCCCGGTGTGACGATGCCTCCCCCCGGCCGAAGCGTTTTTATGGCGACGGCATGGATAGGCGGAAACGGGCCTCTTGGAGGACCACCATGAAGAACGCACTGGTCATGATGCACGCGGCGTCGCGCTGCGGTGCATTTCTCAAGCATGCTGCCCACGGGATTGTTCTCGCCATGGGTGTTCTGTCGATCGCGATGCTGTTGGCGTCGGCCCTGGAGTCGCGCCCCCTCATCGCCGGCTGGCCGCTGTTGAGCGTGGCCCAGGCGCACGCCGAGTCGGCCGCGGCGCATGAGGACGTGGCCCAGGCTGCGGCCGGTGCGCCCGAGGCACTGCTTCAGCACGCCGCGGGCGCCGATGCCGACGAGGCCGCGCTGTCGCCGGCGCTGGAGCGGGTACGCAGCTATGTGGCGCGCCGCTATCGGGTGTCGCAAACGGCCTTGCTGGAACCGCTGGCGCGGGCGGAGCGCTCGGCGCAGGAGCTGGGGCTCGATCCCTTGTTGATCGTGGCGGTGATGGCGATCGAGTCGAGCTTCAATCCGATGGCCGAGAGCACGGTGGGCGCCCAGGGGCTGATGCAGGTGATCCCGCGTTTCCACCTCGACAAGATCGGTCCGGGGGCCACGCCGGATGCCTTGTTCGATCCGGTCACCAATGTGCGCGTTGGCGCGCTGGTCATCGACGAAGGTCTGCGTCGCTACGGGTCGCTGGTGTCCGCGCTGCAGTACTACGGCGGGGCCTTGAGCGACGAGAACACGCGCTACGCCAAGAAGGTGCTGGCGATGAAGGCGCGACTGGCGGCGGTGGCCGGCAAGGCCGACGCCTGAGCGCATATCGCCGGACGGCGTAAAAAAGGGACGGCAGCGATGCCGTCCCTTTTTTACGCCAGAAGGTTTTACACCAGCGCGCGGCGGATGCGCTCGACGGCTTCTTCCAGTCGGTGCTGACCGGTGGTGTAGGCGAAGCGCAGATGCTGCTGCGGGCGGTTGTCCCCGAAGTCGATGCCTGGTGTGGCGGCCACGCCGGCCTCTTCAATCAGCCGGCGGGCGAGGGCCTCGCTGTCGTCGCTTAGCGCGCTGATGTCGCTGTAGATGTAGAACGCGCCCTGCGGCTCGGCGGCCACCGTGAAACCCAGCTCGCGCAGCGCCGGCAGCAGCGTATTGCGGCGCTCGGCGAAGGCCTGGCGGCGCGCTTCGAGGATCTCCAGGCAGGCCGGGGAGAAGGCGGCCAGGGCGGCTTGCTGGGCGATGGTCGAGGCCGAGATGAAGAAGTGCTGGGCCAGGCGCTCGATCTCGCGGGCATAGCCCTCGGGCGCCACCAGCCAGCCGAGGCGCCAGCCGGTCATGCCGAAATACTTGCTGAAGCTGTTGACCACGAACACGTCGTCCATCCGTTCGAGCGCGGTGCTGGCCTCGACGCCGTAGGTGAGGCCCTGGTAGATCTCGTCCACGATCAAATGCCCGCCGCGGGCGTGCACGCAGCGGCGCAGGGCGTCGATCTGGGTCAGGTCGAGCAGGGTGCCGGTGGGGTTGGCCGGCGAGGCCACCACCAGGCCGCGGGTGGTCGTCTGCCAGGCCGCTTCGACGGCGGCAACGGTCGGTTGGTAGGCGCTGTCGGCACTGACCGGCACGGCGCGGGCCACGCCTTCGAAGGCGCGCACCAGATGACGGTTGGACGGATAGGTGGGGTCGGGCAGCAGCCAGGTGTCGCCCGGATTGGTGGTGGCCGCCAGCGCCAGCATCAGTGCGCCGGAGGCGCCGGGGGTGACGACGATGCGCTCGGGCGAGACGTCTGCGCCGAAGCGATCCTGATAGAACCGGGCAATGGCTTCGCGCAGCGGCGTGATGCCCAGCGCCGGGGTGTAATGGACGTCGCCGCGGGCCAGGAAGCGCGTGGCCGCCTCGATCACCGGCTGCGGGCTGGCGAAGTCGGGTTCGCCGATCTCCATGTGGATGATGTCGCGCCCCTGGGCTTCGAGCTCGCGCGCGCGGCGCAGCAACTCCATCACATGGAAGGGGCGGATGTCGGCCATGCGGTCGGCGAGGGACAGGATCGGGGCAGTCATGAGCGAGGTCCGGGCAGGGGGTCGGCCATCATAGGACGGTCGGCGGCGGGGTGAAAATGCAACAAGCGCCGACCGGCGGCGCTTGTTGGCAGTGCAGGCCGCCGGCAGGCGACCGGGTGTTGCGGCTTAGACCGACAGGGCCAGTTCGAACAGCTCGCGCTTGAGCAGCATCTGGCGCGGCAGGCGGTCCTGCAACTTGTCGAACCACTCTTTGTGCAGGGCCAGCTCTTTCTTCCAGGCCTCGGCGTCGATGGTGGTCAGGGCCTCGAACTCGGCCTGGGTGACGTCGGCGCCGGTCCAGTCCATGTCCTCGAAGCGCGGCATCCAGCCCAGCGCGGTTTCCTTGGCGGCGATGTTGCCCTTGCAGCGATCGACGATCCACTTGAGCACGCGCATGTTCTCGCCGAAGCCCGGCCACATGAAGTTGCCCTTCTCATCCATGCGGAACCAGTTCACGCAGAAGATCTTCGGCGTGTTCTCGACCACATGGCCCATCTTCAGCCAGTGGTTGAAGTAGTCACCCATGTGGTAGCCGCAGAAGGGCAGCATGGCGAACGGGTCGCGACGCACCACGCCCTGCGCGCCGAAGGCGGCAGCGGTGGTCTCGGAGCCGAGGGTGGCGGCCATGTAGACGCCGAAGTTCCAGTTGAAGGCCTGGTACACCAGCGGCACGGTGGTGGCGCGGCGGCCGCCGAAGATGAAGGCCGAGATCGGCACGCCGGCGGGGTTTTCCCAGTCGGCGTCGATCGACGGGCACTGGCCGGCCGGGGCAGTGAAGCGGGAGTTGGGGTGGGCGGCCTTGCGACCGGTTTCCTTGGCGATCTCGGGCGTCCAGTCCTTGCCTTGCCAGTCGATCAGGTGAGCGGGGGCTTCCTTGCTCATGCCTTCCCACCACACGTCGCCGTCGTCGGTCAGCGCGACGTTGGTGAAGATGATGTTTTCCTTCAGCGTCGCCATGGCGTTGAAGTTGGTCTTTTCGGAGGTGCCGGGGGCCACGCCGAAGAAGCCGGCTTCGGGGTTGATGGCGTAGAACTTGCCATCCTTGCCCGGCTTGATCCAGGCGATGTCGTCGCCGACGGTGGTGATCTTCCAGCCGTTGAAGCTCTTGGGCGGGATCAGCATGGCGAAGTTGGTCTTGCCGCAGGCCGACGGGAAGGCGGCGGCCACATAGGTTTTTTCGCCTTCGGGCGATTCCACGCCGAGGATCAGCATGTGCTCGGCCAGCCAGCCTTCGTCACGCGCCATGGTCGAGGCGATGCGCAGGGCGAAGCACTTCTTGCCCAGCAGCGCGTTGCCGCCGTAGCCCGAGCCGTAGGACCAGATCTCGCGGGTCTCGGGGAAGTGCACGATGTACTTGGTGTCGGGGTTGCACGGCCAGCGGGCGTCTTTTTCGCCATGCGCCAGCGGGGCGCCGACCGAGTGCACGCAGGGCACGAACTCGCCGTCGGTGCCGAGCACGTCATACACGGCCTTGCCCATACGCGTCATGGTGCGCATGTTGGTGACGACGTAGGGGCTGTCGGTGATCTCGATGCCGATGTGGGCGATCGGCGAGCCCAGCGGGCCCATCGAGAAGGGCACCACGTACATGGTGCGGCCGCGCATCGCGCCCTTGAACAGGCCGCTGAGCGTATCGCGCATCACGGCCGGGTCTTCCCAGTTGTTGGTGGGGCCGGCGTCGCCCTTGTCGGCCGAGCAGATGAAGGTGCGGTCTTCGACCCGCGCCACGTCGGACGGGTCGGAGAAGGCCAGGTAGGAGTTCTTGCGCTTTTCCGGGTTGAGCTTGATCAGCATGCCCGATTCGACCATTTCGGCGCACAGGCGGTCGTATTCCTCCTGCGATCCGTCGCTCCACTCGACCCGGTCCGGTTCGGTGAGGGCCGCGATCTCGGCGACCCATTGCTTGAGTTTTTCTTGACGGACATAGTCCGGAGCGGCTGACAGAGCGGCCTCGGCGAATTGGTTCATGGCGCGGGATTCTCCAGGATTGCAGGTTGTAAACCGTAACGCGCGCCATCAGCTTTGCCGCCGCGGCGAGCGGTCCTCGAGGCGGCGCCTGCCCGTTTGCCGCGAGGCGTGAACGGCCCGCGGATGCCAGGTGCTGCCTCGAATGCGCGCCGCCCCAGGTGGCGCACACATGTGGAAACCACGAAGCGACAAGGCCGCTTCCGAAAGCCTATTATTATGCCACGCCGCCCCTCGACGAGAAAATCCTGATGCGGAAAAAGTGCACATCGGGAAATGAATCGGTCGATTTGGCGGTGGCACCGACATGGAAATGAAAGCTTATTCCAATAATAAGGTTAAACCCTAGGGGTGCTTTTCCGCCCCCCTTCATCAGGAGACCAGGATGCCCATGGACGAATCGATTCGCGAAGCCGCGCTGGAGTACCACCGTTACCCGCGGCCCGGAAAAATCGCCGTCACGCCGACCAAGGCGCTGACCAACCAGCAGGATCTGTCGTTGGCCTATTCGCCGGGTGTCGCGGCTGCCTGCGAGGCGATCGTCGATTCGCCTGCCGAGGCCGCCAACCTGACGGCGCGCAGCAATCTGATCGGCGTGGTCACCAACGGCACCGCGGTGCTCGGCCTGGGCAACATCGGCCCGCTGGCGGCCAAGCCGGTGATGGAAGGCAAGGGCGTGCTGTTCAAGAAGTTCGCCGACATCGATGTGTTCGACCTGGAGATCAACGAGCCCGACGCCGACAAGCTGATCGACATGATCGCCGCGCTGGAGCCGACCTTCGGCGGCATCAACCTCGAAGACATCAAGGCGCCCGAGTGCTTCTACATCGAGAAGAAGCTGCGCGAGCGGATGAACATCCCGGTCTTCCATGACGACCAGCACGGCACGGCGATCGTCGTCGGTGCGGCGGTGCTCAACGGCCTGCACCTGCAGGGCAAGGACCTGAAGAACGTCAAGCTGGTGACCTCCGGCGCCGGTGCCGCGGCGCTGGCCTGCCTGGATCTGCTGGTGATGCTCGGCGTGCCGGTCGAGAACATCTGGGTGACCGATATCGAGGGCGTGGTGTACGAAGGGCGCACCACGCTGATGGACCCGATCAAGGCGCGCTACGCCAAGCCCACCGAGGCGCGCACGCTGGGCGAGATCATCGAAGGGGCGGATGTGTTCCTCGGCCTGTCGGCCGGCGGCGTGCTCAAGCAGGACATGGTGCGCAAGATGGCCGCCAAGCCGCTGGTGCTGGCGCTGGCCAACCCGCGCCCGGAGATCCTGCCCGAGGACGTGAAGGCGGTGCGCGACGACGCGATCATCGCCACCGGCCGCTCGGACTATCCGAACCAGGTCAACAACGTGCTGTGCTTCCCGTTCATCTTCCGCGGGGCGCTGGACGTCGGCGCCACCACCATCACCGACGAGATGAAGATGGCGGCGGTCAAGGCGATTGCCGAGCTGGCGCGCGCCGAGCAGAGCGACATCGTGGCGGCCGCCTATGGCGAGAAGGTCGCCGGCTTCGGTGCCGAGTACATCATCCCGCGGCCCTTCGATCCGCGCCTGATCGTGCTCATCGCGCCGGCGGTGGCCCGTGCGGCGATGGAATCCGGCGTGGCGACGCGGCCGATCACCGACTGGGACGCCTATACCACCTTGCTCAACAGCTTCGTGTGGCGCTCGGGCCTGATCATGAAACCGGTGTTCGCCGCCGCCAAGCGCAATCCCAAGCGCATCATCTTCAGCGAGGGCGAGTCCGAGCGGGTGCTGCGTGCGGTGCAGATCGTGGTCGACGAAGGTCTGGCGCGGCCGATCCTGGTCGGCCGCCCGTCCGTGGTGATGAACAACATCGAACGCTTCGGTCTGCGCCTGCAGGCCGACACCGATTTCGAGCTGATCAATCCCGATTCGGACCCGCGCTTCGACACCCTGTGGCAGCACTATCACGGGCTGATGGAGCGCAGCGGCGTGTCGGTGGAATTCGCCAAGCGCGAGGTGCGCCGCCGCTCGACGCTGATCGGCGCGCTGCTGCTCAAGTTCGGCCACGCCGACGGCATGATCTGCGGCACCTACGGCATGCATCAGCTGCACCTCAAGTTCATCGAAGATGTGCTGGGCCGCAAGGCGACGGCCAGCAAGTGCTACACCGTCAACCTGATCAACCTGCCGGGGCGTACGGTGTTCATGGCCGACACCTATGTGACCTACGATCCGACCCCGGCTCAGTTGGTCGAGATGACCGTGATGGCCGCCGAGGAGATGCGCCGCTTCGGCATCGAGCCCAAGGTGGCCTTGCTCTCGCATTCGAGCTTCGGCTCCGACGACTCGCCCACCTCGATCAAGATGCGCGAAGCCCTGCGCCTGCTGCACGAGCAGCATCCGGACATCGAGGTAGAAGGCGAAATGCACGGCGACGCTGCGCTCGACGCCGCCACCCGCACGCAGATATTTCCCAACGCGCGCATGCGTGAGGACGCCAACCTGCTGATCTTCCCGACGCTGGATGCGGCGAACATCGCCTTCAACCTGCTCAAGACCGCCGCCGGCGAGGGCGTGACGGTGGGGCCGATCCTGCTCGGGGCGGCCAAGCCGGCGCATATCCTCACCCCCACGGCAACGGTGCGGCGCATCGTGAACATGACGGCCCTGACGGTGGTCGAGGCCATGGCCGAGCAGGCCTGAGGCGTAGTCGAGACCGTTCGGCGGTGCCGTCCGGCCGCCGAACGGAAGCCGGCGGTCCCTAAAGCTTGACGCCCCCCGGCCGTAGTTGCCGGTATCAGGCAGGAGGGGCGGGATGACAACTGAGAAGGCCGCGCTGGTGTTGACCGGGGGCGGGGCGCGCGCGGCCTATCAGGTCGGCGTGCTCAATGCCATCCGCGAGCTGTGGGGGCGCCGGCCCGGCAATCCCTTCCCGATTCTGTGCGGCACCTCGGCGGGCGGCATCAATGCCGCCTCGCTGGCAGTGTTTGCCGACGACTTCCCGCGGGCGGTGCGCAAGGTGTCGTGGATCTGGCGCAATTTTCATGTCGACCAGGTGTATCGCACCGATTTTCCGGCGCTGGCCGGCACCGGCGCCCGCTGGGGCTCGGCCTTGCTCACCGGCTGGTTGTTCCGCCAGACGCCGCGCTCGCTGCTCGACAACGCGCCGCTGGCCCGGCTGCTCGAGAACACGCTCGATTTCTCGGCCATCGGCCGGGCCATTCGCGACGGTCATCTGCATGCGGTCAGCGTCACCGCCTCTGGCTATACCTCGGGCGAGAGCCTGGCCTTCTTTCAGGCCGCCGACGGTGTGTTGCCGTGGCGGCGTGCCCAGCGCCTCGGCGTGCGCACCGAATTGTCGGTGCCGCACCTGATGGCCTCCAGCGCCATTCCCTTCGTGTTCCCGGCGGTGCGTATCCATCGCGAGTATTTCGGCGACGGCTCGATGCGGCAGCTTGCGCCGATCAGCCCGGCGGTGCATTTGGGGGCCGACCGGATCCTGGTGATCGGCTCCGGCCGGCTGGCCGAGGAGGGGCGCCAGCGCGCCCATAGTTATCCGTCGCTGGCGCAGATCGCCGGCCATGCCATGTCGAGCATCTTCCTCGACAGCCTGGCGGTGGACCTCGAACGGCTGGAGCGCATCAACGCCACGCTCAGCGCGTTTACCGCCTCGCAGCGCACGGCGGCGGGGCTTACCCTGCGGCCGATCGAAACTCTGGTGATATCTCCGTCACGGCGCATCGATGCTATCGCCGGCCAGCATCGGCGCAGCTTGCCGCCACTGCTGCGCACGGTCTTGCGGGGCGTGGGCGCCATGCGCACCAGCGGCTCCACCCTGCTGTCGTATCTGCTGTTCGAGCCGGCGTTCACGCGCGCCTTGATGTCGCTGGGCTACGACGACACCATGGCCCGCCGGCAGGCCGTGGCCGACTTTCTGCGCCTTTGAGCGCGCGCCGTGAGTTGTGTGAGAAATTTGTTGAGAAACACGCGCTGAGTATTGGATTTTTATGGATAATTTGCCTACGCTGATCGCAATGAGACCGATGAAGATCCGACGATTCCTGATGGCCCTGTGGCTGGGGGCCGGCATGGCCGCGACGACGATGGCCGCCCCGCCCGAACGAGCCGGCGCCGCGCGGTCGGCGCGCCCGCTGTTGGCCGAAGCGGCGCGGTCGGACAGCCCGGAATTGCGCTCGGAGGCCTTTCTGATCGTCGACCAGCGCAGTGGCGAAGCGCTGCTGGCGCGCAACGCCGATCGCGTGGCGCCGATCGCATCGATCACCAAGCTGATGACCGCCATGGTCATTCTCGACAGCGGACAATCCTTGTCCGAGATGCTCACCGTCACCGAGGCCGACCGCGACCGCTTGCGCAAGAGCAGCTCGCGCCTGCCGATCGGCAGCCGGCTCAGTCGCGAAGATTTGCTGCGCCTGGCCCTGATGTCGTCCGAGAACCGTGCCGCGTCGGCCCTGTCGCGCTACTACCCGGGCGGGCTGCGGGCGTTTGCCAAGGCCATGAACGCCAAGGCACGTCAGCTCGGCATGGCGCACAGCCGTTTCGTCGAAGCCACCGGCCTGAGTGCCGACAATGTGTCGACCGCGCGGGATCTGTCGGTGCTGCTGAAGGCCGCTGCGGACTATCCGCTGATCCGTCGATTTTCGACCGACAGCGCGCATACGGTGGCGCTGAACCGCGGCGCGCGCGAATTCCGCAATACCAACCCGCTGGTGCGGGATCCGGGTTGGGAGATCCGCGTCTCGAAGACCGGCTATATCGAAGAGGCCGGCCGCTGCCTGGTGATGCAGGCGTGGCTGCGCGGGCGCCCGGTGCTGGTGGTACTGCTCGATTCCTTCGGCAGCCGCACCCGCACGGCCGATGCCCGGCGCCTGCAGAAGTGGCTGGCACGGCGGCCTTGGGACGCCGTGGTGATGGCGCACAAGGGCGCCAAGGGGTGACTCAGCCCGCCTCGCGCGGGCGGTAGCCCAGGGCCCGCGAGATATTGCGGGCGGTGTCGAGGATCACCGGCGCCCAGTCCGGGTTGAAACGCTCGGCCGGGGTCGATAGCGACAGGCCGGCGACCAGTGCGCCGCTGTCGTCCCGAATCCCCGCGGCGATGCATCGCACGCCGTTTTCCACCTCTTCCATGTCATAGGCCACTTCGTGGCGGCGGACCTTGTCCAGTTCCTTTTCGAGCGCCGGCAGTTCGCGGATCGAGGTGGCGGTGGAGCCGGGCAGGCCGGTACGTTTGGCGTAGTCCCGCACCTTGGGCAGACCGTCGTCGGCCAGGAACAGCTTGCCGGTGGCGGTGGTGTGCAGCGGGGCTCGGGCGCCGACGATGTGGACCACGCGCACCGACGAGCGGCCGCTCGAGGTGCGCTCGATATAGACGATCTGGTCGCCGTCGCGAATACCCAGGTTGACGCTCTCCCCGGTGCGCTGATGCAGTTCGAGCATGGCGACGATCGCCGTCTCGCGCAGCGAGATGCGCGACTTGACCAGTGCGCCGAGCTCAAGCAGGCGAATGCCGAGCCGGTAGATGCCGTTGTCGGTGCGCTCGACGAAGCCGCTGCTCGTCATGGCGCCGAGGATGCGGTGGGCGGTGGACGGATGCAGACCGGTCTGCGCGGCCAGTTGCTTGAGCGGCACCGGGTCGGCATGCTCGGCCAGGACGTCGAGCAGGGACATCATGCGTTCGATGACCTGGATCGAGGTCTTCTGTTCGGGGGCGGAGGCGTCTTTCGATGGTTTCATTGCGGCTTTCCCTAGTAGCCTCATGGTACTTGAGTCCCGTACATTTCGCCTAGTGAAACACCGTATCGTGACATGGTGACGGATCGGCCCGGAGGCAATGACGGCATGGAACCCAGGATTGTGTTTCTCGAGCGGGGCTCGGTGGCCGCCGATTTTCCCCGCCCGGCGCAGCCCCACACGTGGGTCGACTTTCCGTACACGTCGCCGGCCGATATCGTGCCCCGCCTGCGCGGCGCCCAGGTAGCCGTCATCAACAAGCTGCGTCTCGACGCCGCGGTGTTGGCCCAGTTGCCCGAGTTGCGCATGATCGCGCTGGCCGCCACCGGGTCGGACAACATCGATCTGGCGGCCTGCCGGGCGCGCGGGCTGGTGGTCAGCAATGTGCGCGGCTATGCCGAAACCTCGGTGCCGGAGCATGTGATCGGCCTGATGCTGGCCTTGTCGCGCCAACTGATTGCCTACCATCGGGACGTAGGGGCCGGCCGCTGGCCCACCTCGCGCCATTTCTGTTTTCTCGACCATCCGATGCGCGATTTGCGCGGTGCCACCCTGGGGCTGGTCGGGCAGGGCAGCCTGGGACAGGGGGTGGCCCGCCTGGCCGAGGCCTTCGGCATGCGCATCCTGTGGTCCGAGCGCCCTGCCGCCGCGCAGGTGCGGCCCGGCCGCGTGAGCTTCGAGCAGATGCTGCGCGAGGCGGATGTCGTGTCGCTGCACTGTCCGCTCAACGCCGATACCCGCGGCATGATCGACGCCGCCGCGCTGCAGGCGATGAAGCCGCAGGCCTTTCTGATCAACACCGCCCGCGGCGCGCTGGTGGATGAGGCCGCGCTGGCCGAGGCGCTGCGCCGCGGCGACATCGCCGGCGCCGCCATCGACGTGCTCTCGGTCGAGCCCCCGCCGGCGGATCATCCGCTGCTGGCCGCCGACATCCCCAACCTGATCCTGACCCCGCATGTGGCCTGGGCATCGGCCGAGGCGATGCAGGCCATGGCGGAGCAGGTGGTGGCCAATATCGAGGCCTTTCTGGCCGCCTCGCCCCGCAATCGACTCGCATGAATTCGGGGGGCGATGACCTGCAGGGGTTCCCGTGTCTGGCTAAAATCGCGTACTGTGATGGGGCTAGCTTTCGACACCGCAGTTATGTTTCTGACACACTGGGGGCGCGAGTCCGCCTGGCGGCGGTCGTTTTCCCGTGTTCCGATGGGCCATAGACATATGCTCAGGTTTCACTCGATCAGCGTCGTCTTTTCCCTGTTTGCATTCTGGTTGCTTCTGTCGGGCTACTTCACGCCCTTCCTGATGACGCTCGGGCTGCTCTCGTCGGTGGCGGTGGTGTGGTTCGCCCGCCGCATGGACGTGGTCGACCAGGAGGGGCATCCGCTGCACCTGGGGCGTGGGGTGATGGGTTACTGGCCGTGGTTGATCGTCGAGATCGTCAAGTCCGCCTGGACCGTCTCCAAGCTCATCGTGCATCCGCACCTGCCGATCTCCCCGACAATGCTGCGCGTCAAGATGAGCCAGCAGAGCCCGGTCGGCCAGGTGGTGTATGCCAATTCGATCACGCTCACGCCGGGCACTATCTCGGTGGCCATCGAGGAGGACGAGATCCTGGTGCACGCCCTGACCCGGGCCGGCGCGGACGATCTGGCCGGCGGTGACATGGACCGGCGCGTGACGGCCTGCGAGGCGCGCTCATGATGATGTACGCGGCGGTGATCGGCGCTTTGCTGGTGGCCTTGTGCCTGTTGCTGACCCGTGCCCTGCTGGGGCCGACGGTGTTCGACCGGGCGCTGGCCGCCAATGCGATCGGCACGCTGGCGATGCTGCTGCTGGCCATCTTCCAGTTCGTCGGCGGGCGTCCGGAGTTCGTCGATCTGGCCCTGGTGTACGGGCTGCTGAATGTCGTCGGCACCATCGCCGTGCAGAAATTCTTCCGCTACGGCGACCTGGGCGAACCGGGCGTGGCCGACGAGGAGCATCGCCTGTGAGTGCCGTGCTCGACATCGTCAGCATCGTGCTGATGACCCTCGGTGGCGTGTTCTGCGTGATCGGCGCCATCGGCGTGCTGCGCATGCCCGGCTTCTACACTCGCATGCATGCGGCCAGCGTCATCGACACGCTGGGCGCCAGCCTGATCATCCTCGGCCTGCTGCTGCAATCGGGCTTCACGCTGGCCAGTGCCAAGCTGGTGATCCTGTGGCTGCTGATCTTCTTCTGTTCGCCGACCGCCTCGCACTCGCTGGCCAACGCGGCCTACAGCCGCGGCGTCAAGCCTTGGGAACCGGATCAAGGAGCGTCATCATCCTCGAAGAACTGACCGCCGTCGTGCTGCTGACCCTGATGGGCGCTGCCGCCATCGGCATTGCCCGTCAGCGCAACCTGTTTGGCGTGGTGATGCTGGGCGGCATCTACAGCTTTCTGATGGCCACCGTGCTGGTGGTGCTCGATGCCGTCGACGTGGCCATGACCGAGGCCGCGGTCGGCGCCGGCATCTCGACCGTGCTGCTGCTCGGCGCCATCCACCTCACCGGCGGCACCGAGTCGAAACCGATCCATCGCCCCTGGCTGCCCTTGTTCGTGGTGGCCGTTACCGGCGCCATGCTGGTCTATGGCACGCTCGGCCTGCCCGCGTTTTCCGATCCCAAGGCGCCCATCCACCAGCATGTGGCGCCGCGCTACCTGACCGAAGGGCCGGAGAAGACCGGCGTGCCCAACGTGGTCACGGCGGTGCTGGCCAGCTACCGGAGCTTCGATACCCTGGGCGAGACCTTCGTGGTGTTCACCGCCGGCATCGGCGTGATCGCCCTGTTGCGGCGGCGCACGCCCCGGCGGCCGCGCGAGCACGATCAGGAGGATCGCAAGTCATGAGGCTCGACATCATTCTGCGGGTGATCGCCAAGCTGCTGATCCCCTTCGCGCTGGTGTTCGCGCTGTATGTCCAGTTCCACGGCGATTTCGGTCCCGGCGGCGGTTTCCAGGCAGGCGTGATCGTCGCCGCCTCGGTGATCTTCTATGCGCTCATCTATGGGCTGCCGGCGGCGCGGCGGGTGGTGCCCGACGCGCTGGTCGAGATCCTGCTGGCGGTGGGCGTGCTGATCTACGCCGGCGTGGGCGTCATCGGCCTGCTGCTCGGCGGCAACTATCTCGACTATTTCGTGCTCGCCGGCGATCCGGTCCATGGCCAGCACCGCGGCATCCTGTGGGTGGAGCTCGGCGTGCTGATCACCGTGGCGGCCGTGATGCTCAAGGTCTTCTATGTGTTTGCCGGGCGCCGCCGCGACGCCGGGGAGGGCGGCGAATGACGCTGGCCAGTCATTTCAGTTACTGGACCACCATCTTGCTGCTGATGGTGGGGCTGTTCATCGTCATCGCCCGTGACAACCTGATCAAGAAGCTGATCGGCCTGGGCATCTTCCAGACCGCGGTCTACCTGCTCTACATCGCGCCGGGCAAACTCATCGGCGGTGTCGCACCGATCGTCGGCAGCGGTTTCGCGGTGTATTCCAACCCCTTGCCGCATGTGCTGATCCTCACCGCGATCGTGGTCGGCGTGGCCACGCTGGCCCTCGGGCTGGCGCTGGTGGTGCGCATCAAGGAAGCCTACGGCAGCATCGACGAGGACGAGATCCTGGCCATCGACGCGCAAGACGACGCCTCCCCCACGCCGGACCACGAGGGGGGCTAAGCCATGCTGACGCAGCATTTTCCCGCCCTGCTGGTGGTGGTGCCCCTGATCGCGGCGCCGCTGATCGTCCTCGTGCGCCGTTCGCTGCCGAGCTGGATCATCGCCTTGCTGGCCACCGCCGCCACCTTCGGCATCGCCCTCAGCCTGCTCGACCGCACCCTGGCCGAAGGCACGCTGTCGTATGCCATGGGCAGCTGGGCGCCGCCCCTGGGCATCGAGTACCGGATCGACGCGGCCGGCGCCTTCGTGGCGGTCATCGTCGCGGCCATGGGGCTGATCGTCATGCCCTATAGCCGCGTCGGCATCGCCGCCGAGGTGCGCAACGAAGAGCACTATCTCTACTACGCGTTGATGATGCTGTGCCTGGCCGGCTTGCTCGGCATCCTGGTCACCGGCGACGCCTTCAATGTCTTCGTTTTCCTCGAAGTCTCCTCGCTGGCCACCTATGTGCTGATCGCCATGGGGCGCGACCGCCGCGCCCTGATGGCGGCCTACCAGTACCTGCTGATGGGCACCATTGGCGCCACGCTGTATGTGGTCGGTGTCGGCCTGCTGTACCTCGAGACCGGCACGCTCAATCTGGCCGACATGGCCACCCGCCTGCCCATGGCCAGCGACTCGCGTGCCGTGCTGGCGGCGCTGGCCTTCATTACCGTCGGCATCTCGCTCAAGATCGCGCTGTTTCCGCTGCACCTGTGGCTGCCCAACGCCTACGCCTACGCGCCCTCGCCGGTGTCGGCCTTCCTCGCGGCGACCGCGACCAAGGTGTCGATCTATGTGCTGATGCGCTATTTTTTCAGCATCTTCGGCGAGAGTGCGGTGTTCGACGCCCGCGCCACCGGGGCCATTCTGCTCGGCCTGTCGCTGGCGGCCATGTTCATCCCGGCTATCGTGGCCATCTTCCAGCACGACATGAAGCGCCTGCTGGCCTACTCCAGCGTCTCGCAGATCGGCTACATCACGCTCGGCATCAGCATGGATTCGGTCGACGGGCTGATGGCCTCGGCCATGCATCTGTTCAACCATGCGCTGACCAAGGGCGGCCTGTTCCTGGTGCTCGGCGGAGTGGTGCTGCGCTGCCGTGGCGCCAGCTTCGACCGGCTCGCCGGTCTTGGCCAGACCATGCCGGTGGCGGCCTTCGCCATGGTGGTCGGGGGCTTGAGCCTGATCGGCGTGCCGGGCACGGCCGGCTTCATCAGCAAGTGGTATCTGGTCAGCGCGGCCATCCACCTGGGGCAGTGGTGGCTGGTCGGTGCGGTGCTCGCCAGCTCGCTGCTGGCGGTGATCTATGTCTGGCGTTTCGTCGAGGTCGCCTATTTCCGCGCGCCGCCGGCCGACCATCCGCCGCCGGGTGAGGCGCCGCTGTCGATGTTCGTGCCGGCCTTGCTGATGATCGGCGGTTGTGTGTATTTCGGCCTCGATGCGACCTGGTCGAGCGAGGTCGCCACCCGCGTGGCCGAGGTGTTGATGAACAGCCGGAGCGGTGGCCAATGACCGAAGACATCCAGCTGATCAGCCTGCTGCTCACCCCGCTCGTCGGCATGTTGCTGGTGTCGCTCACCGGGCGCTGGCCGAACCTGCGCGAATCGATGACCCTGCTGGTGGCGGTACTGCTGTTTTCCGAATCGTTGCAGCTGGCCAGCGATGTGCTCGGCGGCGCGCGCCCCGGGCTGACGCTGATCCACATGCTGCCCGGCCTCACCCTGCGCCTGGCGGTCGAGCCGCTCGGCGCGGTGTTCTCGGTGATCTCCTCGGGGCTGTGGATCATCAGCACGCTGTATTCGATCGGCTACATGCGCGGCAACAACGAAAAGAAGCAGACCCGTTTCTACGTCTGCTTCGCCGGCGCCATCTTCGCTGCGCAGGGCATCGCGCTGGCCGGCAACATGTTGACCCTGTTTCTGTTCTACGAGGCCATGACGCTGATCACCTATCCGCTGGTGACGCACCATGGCACCGACCATGCCCGCAACTCGGCGCGCACCTACCTGGGCGTGCTGCTCGGCACCTCCATCGCCTTCCTGCTCTCGGGTCTGCTGGCCACCTGGGTGATCGCCGGCACGCTCGACTTCCGCCACGGCGGCATCCTCGCCGGCCATCTCGGTGCGGCCGGCACCGCGCTGCTGCTGGTGTTGTACATGTTCGGCATCGGCAAGGCGGCGCTGATGCCCTTCCACCGCTGGCTGCCGGCGGCGATGGTGGCCCCCACGCCGGTGTCGGCCCTGCTGCATGCGGTGGCGGTGGTCAAGGCGGGCGTGTTCACCATCGTCAAGGTGATCGTCTACATCTTCGGCGCTGAAAACCTGATCGCCCTGGGCAGTGCCAACTGGGTGCCGGTGATCGCCGGTTTCACCATCATCTCCGCCTCGATCGTGGCGCTGCGGGCCGACAACCTCAAGCGCCGGCTGGCCTATTCGACGGTCAGCCAGCTCTCCTACGTGACGCTCGCCGCCACCTTGCTGGCACCGATCTCCATCGTCGGCGCGGTGCTGCACATCGCGGCGCATGCGCTGGGCAAGATCACCCTGTTCTTCGCCGCCGGCTCGATCTACACCGCCGCGCACAAGACCGAGGTCAGCCAGCTCGACGGCATCGGCCGGCGCATGCCGTGGACCATGACCGCCTTCGCCATCGGTGCGCTGTCGATGATCGGCCTGCCGCCGGCGGCCGGTTTCGTCTCCAAGTGGTATGTGCTGTCGGCGGCGATGAGCCTCGAGCACTGGTGGGCGGTGGGCGTGCTGGTGCTCAGCACCTTGCTCAACGCCGGCTACTTCCTGCCCATCGTGTGGCGCGCCTTCTTCCGCGAGCCGCCGGCCGAGGCAGACGACCATCACCATGCGCCGCACGGCGAAGCGCCCCGGATCATGGTCTTCGCGCAGACCGCCACCGCGGCGCTGACGGTCGGCATGTTCTTCTATCACGAGCCGGTGCTGCGCCTGGCGCGCGCGGTGGCGGGAGGCTTCTGATGCGACTGAACGCCTTGTATCCGCGTGGCGAGCGCCTGTGGCGCGTCTTGCTGACCGCTTTGCTGCTGATGCTGGTGGCTGGCCTCTTCGTCGAATCGCATCCGCATTTCGGCATCGACGGCTGGCCCGGTTTCAATGCCTGGTTCCCGATGCTCGCCTGTGCGGTGCTGGTGCTGCTGGCGCGCGGCTTCCATCGGGTGTTCGGCCCGCGGGAGGATGACGATGGACGCTGAGCTGATCCACCACCCGGCGCTGTGGCTGATCCTCGGCGGCATCGTGCTCGGTTTCCTGCGGGGGGCGCCGCGTGCGCTGCTGTCGCTCGGCTTGCCCGTGTTCGCCGCGTGGTTGCTGTGGGGCATCCCCGAGGGCATCTACGGCGGCATGCATTTCCTCGACTACACGCTCGACATCCTGCGCGTCGATCGGCTCGGCCGCCTGTTCGCGTTGGTGTTCCTGCTGGCGCTGTTCGTCGGCAGCGTGTATGCGCTGGGCCAGCGCAGCCGGCTCGAGGTGCCCGCCGCGTTCGTGTACGGCGGGGCTGCGGTCGGCGCGGTACTGGCCGGCGATGTGGTCACGCTGTTCGTGTTCTGGGAGCTGATGGCCATCGGCTCGACGCTGGTGATCTGGGCCGGCGGGCGCGACGCCTATCCGGCGGCCATGCGCTACCTGATGGTGCACCTCTTCGGCGGGGTGGTGCTGATGGCCGGCATCACCGCGCACCTGGTCGGCGGCGGCAGCCTGCGCTTCGAGGCCATGGCGCTGGACGGGCTGGCCCAGTGGCTGATCCTTGCCGGCTTCCTGATCAACGCCGGCGCCTTCCCGTTCTGGTCGTGGTTGCCGGACGCTTATCCGCGCGCCTCGTGGAGCGGCATGGTGTTCCTCTCCGCCTTCACCACCAAGACCGCGGTGTATGTGCTGATGCGCGGCTTCCCCGGTGCCGAGGTGCTGATCCCCATCGGCTTGCTGATGGCCGGTTACGGGCTGATCTATGCGCTCATCGAGAACACCGCGCGGCGGGTGCTGGCCTACGCCATCATCAATCAGGTCGGCTTCATGATCGCCGGCATCGGCATCGGCACCGAGATGGCGCTTAATGGGGTGGCGGCGCATGCCTTTGCCCACATCGTCTACAAGGCCTTGCTGTTGATGGCCATCGGCGCGGTGATCGTCCAGACCGGCAAGCGCGACTGCACCGATCTGGGCGGCCTGGCGCGGCAGATGCCGGTGACCTGCGGCTTTGCCATTTTCGGTGCGCTGGCCATGTCGGCGCCCTTGACCGCCGGCTTCATCACCAAGTCGCTGGTGCTGCAGGCGGCAGCCGATGCGCACCTGACCTGGGTGTGGCTGGCCATGATGGTGATCGCCGCCGGCGTGTTCTTCGCCGCCGGCCTCAAGGTGGTGGTGTTCGTCTTCTTCGGCGCGCCGCGCGATCTCGACGCCCATGAGGCGCCGCCCAGCCAGCGTTGGGGCATGCGCCTGCTGGCGCTGACCAGCCTGGCGGTGGGCTGCTACCCCCCGCTGCTCTACGACCTGCTGCCGTTCGCCGTCGACTACCAGCCCTATACCGGCGGGCATGTGGTGTTCCAGCTGCAACTGCTGCTCGCCACCGCCGTGGTGTTCTTCTTGCTGCGCGACCGCCTGACCGCCATGCTCGGCTCCCTGATCGACGTCGACTGGTTCTACCGCCACATGGGGCCGCGCTGGCTCAAGGTGATGGTGTACGGCGTCAGCATCGAGATCCGCGAGGTGGTGCGACTGATCATGCGCGGCATCGCCAACCTGCTGGTCAGCCTGCACCGGCATTACGGCACGCGCGGCGTACTGGCGCGCACCTGGGCCTCGGGCAGCATGGTGATGTGGGTGGCGCTGCTGCTCCTGATGTATCTGGCGCTGTTCTATCTGCCCTGAGGCGGTAAACTGCGCGATTGCCCCTGTTTGCGCCGCCATGAAACCGACCCGCCGACCGCCCGCCCCGTCCTCCGACGACACCCCCCGACGCCGCCTGCAGCGCGCCCCCGCCGCGGTGCCGGGTGCGGCGCCGGCCGCCGAGGGTGTGCGCCTGTCCAAGGTGATGGTCGAGCGCGGCATGTGCAACCGGCGCGAGGCCGACGCGCTGATCGCCCGTGGCGCGGTCTTCGTCGATGGGCGCCAGATCAGCGAACTGGGCACGCGCATCTCGCCCGACGCCGCCATCACCCTGGCACCGGGCACCGTCCTGCGCACGACGCCGCAGCCCGCACCCGCCGTGGCACCCGTAGCCGCCAAACCGGCGCCCGAAGGCGTGCGCCTGTCCAAGGTCATGGCCGAGCGCGGCCTGTGCTCGCGCCGCGAGGCCGATGCCCTGATCGAGCGCGGGTGGGTCTTCGTCGATGGCCAGCGGGTGAGCGAACTGGGCACCCGCATTGCGCCGGACGCCACCATCACCCTCGACAAACGCGGCGCAGCCAAGCAGGCCGAACGCGTCACCATCGTGCTGCACAAACCGATCGGCTATGTCTCCGGCCAGCCCGAAGACGGCCACCAGGCGGCCGTCACGCTGATCACCCCCGACCGCCTCTTCGGCGGCGGCAAGTTCGCGCGCGACCATCTCAAGGGCCTGGCCCCCGCCGGCCGGCTCGACATCGACTCCACCGGCCTGCTGATCCTCACCCAGGACGGACGCATCGCGCGCCAGCTCATCGGTGACGATTCCGAGGTGGATAAGGAATACCTGGTGCGTGTGGCCGGCACGCTGTCGGCCGAGGGCCTGGCCCTGCTCAACCACGGCCTGAGCCTCGACGGCAAGCAGCTGCGCCCGGCAAAAGTACGCTGGCAGAACGACGACCAGCTCAGCTTCACCCTGCGCGAGGGGCGCAAACGCCAGATCCGCCGCATGTGCGAGCTGGTCGGCCTGAAGGTGGTCGGCCTCAAGCGGGTGCGCATCGGCCAGGTGATGCTCGGGGATCTGCCGCAGGGGCAGTGGCGGTATCTGCGGCCGAACGAACGGTTCTAGGACGGATTGCAGGTCCCCGGATCCGCCGGAGATTCTCTGCGTGACGCCTGCGCTGCCTATACTGGGAGAGGCAGTGAGCGGGGGATCGCCCAGGGAGGCGCGTGAGCGGGTTGCCTTACAACAAGCGGCCGAATGACGTCTTCATCAGCTATTCGCATGGCGATGGCAACGTGGTGGAGCCATTGGTCCGTTGGCTTCAGGATGTCGCAGGCTTGCGCGTATGGTGGGACGCGAGTCGGCTGACGGCGGGTGACCGTTTGGCTGCCGCGCTGCCGAAGGGGCTTGAGAGTGCTCGGGCGGCGGTCTTCTGTGTTTCCAAGCACTGGAATGCGTCAAGCTGGTGCGAGGACGAGTACAACGCCGCGCTGCAGGCGCGCCGGGCCGACCGACGATACCGCCTGATTGCATTGCACCTGGATGACGCGCCAGTGCCGACCTTCCTGGCCAACGCGCGGTTTCTCGAGATGCCGGCGCTGACAGCCGAGGTGGGGGCTGCCCTGCTTGAGGCGCTGGTGCCCGAGCCGGTGCCCTGGGTACATGGTGATGCCGACGTTTATCTCAGTCGTTCCTGGCACGCCGACGATCTGGCGGCTGCAGACCGGGTCAGTGCTGCACTGATTGGGCAATGTGGCTATCGACTGGTGGGCGACTCGCCCGATTTCGCGGTCTTTGATGGCGAGGACCGGGTGCGTTGCATCATCGATAGCTGCGGCGCATTGGTGGGGGTGCTGCCTTTTCGCGACGACGCGGCCCATGGTTTCACATCGAAGTGGATTGTGAACGAGATCAAGCTGGCCCGGTCGCTCGGCCGTCCCTATCTGCTGTTTGCTGCCGACGGCGTCGAGCTCGACGCCGACCTGGTCGGCAGCGCGCTTGGCGCCAGGCTGCAACCGCTCCCGAATGGAGATGCCGCCGCCGGGCTCGCCGCCTCCGTGGCGTTGCTGGACGAAGCTTATGTGCCGTCGCCGCGTCCGGCCTACAGCTTCTTCGCGACGTCGTTGCGCGAGGCGGGGGGCGAGATCGACCGAGCGGTCAACCTCATGGAGCAGGTGACTGGCATGCAGTGCCTGCTGGGGCAGCGGCTGGCCGGACAGCATGCACAGCAGGAGATCGTCGAACGCATCCGGCGTGCTCAATTTGTGCTCGCCGATGTCTCCGCGAACAACCTCAATACGCTCATCGAGGCGGGGATTGCGCGAGGCGCCGGTGTGCGCTTGCACCTGCTGTGCAAGCGGCCCGAGTCAGGCGACTTGCACGCGCGCTTCATGTTCCGCGACCTTGAAATCAGCTGGTATGCCGACGCCCTTGCGCGCATCGGCATGATGCATCGGATCGCCCGCCTGTATCGCCGGCGGATATTCTCGCCACCCGTCTGAACCTTGTGCATCGCGGTTTCCGCCCGGATGGCGCGGATTCACTCCGCTCTCAACGCCTCCACCGGATCTAGCCGCGTCGCCTTGCGTGCCGGCAGCACGCCGGCGGCCAGGCCGATGAGCACGGCTGAAATTTCGGCCAGTACCGCGAATTCCCAGGGCGTATGTACCGGCAGCGCCGGCACCAGCAGGCCGACCAGCTGCGCCAGTGCGGCGCCGGCGAGCAGGCCGATCAGGCCGCCGACTGCGGCCAGGGCCACCGCCTCGCCGAGAAACAGCGCGAGGATGGTGCGTCGGCGTGCGCCGAGCGCGACCAGCAGGCCGATCTCGCCGGTGCGCTCGGTCACCGCGATGGTCATGATGGTGACGATGCCGACCCCGCCCACCAGCAGCGAGATGCCGCCCAGCGCGCCGACCGCGGCGGTGAGGATGTCGAGGATGTTGGACAGGCTCTCGAGCATGTCGGCCTGGGTGGTCAGCGCGAAATCCTCGCGCCCGTGGCGGGCGATCAGCAGCCGCTTGACGCCGTCGCCGACCTGGTCGGCGGAGACGCCTTCGCGGTAAGAGACATCGATCTCCATCAGCCCCTCGCGGTTGTACAGCGACAGCGCGCGGCCGGCGGGGATGTAGGCGGTGTCGTCCAGATCGGTGCCGAGAAACTGGCCCTTGGGCTCCATCACGCCGATCACGCGGAAGCGCTCGCCGCCGATGCGGATGCGTTGGCCCAGCGCGTTGTCGTTGCCGAACAGCTCGCGCTTGAGGGTGGCGCCGAGCACCACCAGGGCGCGCGCCTGGTCGACATTGTCGTCGGGCAGGAACTGGCCGCTGTTCACCTGCATGGTGAAGGCCTGCACCATGGCCGGGCCGACGCCATACACCGAGGTACGGCGTACCCGGCCGTTGCCTTCGATCTCCGAGTTGCCCCACACCACCGGCGTCACCGCGGTCACGCCGGGCACCCGCGCCAGCGCGCCGGCGTCGGCCAGGGTGAGCGGGCGCGAGGTGCTGGGCAGGCCCGGGGGGCCGCCGCGCGCGCCTTTTTTGCCGGGCGTTACGCCGATCACATTGGTGCCGAACTGGGTGAATTCGGCCAGTACGAACTGGTGGATGCCTTCGCCGATCGAGGTCAGCAGGATCACCGCGGCGATGCCCACGGCAATGCCGAGTAGGGTCAGCGCGCTGCGCAGGCGCTGGGCGAGCAGGGCGCGCGCCGAGAGGGTGAGGAAGTCGCGCGCGTTCATCGCTTGGCCAGCGCGTCGACCGGGTCGAGGGTGGCCGCATGGCGCGCCGGCATCACGCCGAACAGCACGCCGGTGACAATCGCGGTGCCCAGCCCGGCGAGGATCGCCCAGTCGGGCGGGTAGGCCGGCAGCACCGGAAAGGCCAGGCGCAGGCCCCAGGCGCCGAGATGGCCGAGCAGCAGCCCGGCCAGCGCGCCGGCAATCGACAGCAGCGCCGCTTCGGTCAGGAACATCAGCCGGATCGCCCGGCCGGTGGCGCCCAGCGCCTTGAGCAGGCCGATCTCGCTGGTGCGCTGGGTGACGGCCACCAGCATCACGTTCATCACCAGAATGCCGGCCACGGCCAGGCTGATGGCGGCGATGCCGGCCACCGCCAGGGTCAGCGCGCCGAGGATGCGGTCGAAGGTGCCGAGCACCGCGTCCTGGGTGATCAGGGTCACGTCCTCCTCGCCGTCATGGCGCGCCTTGAGGATGTCGAGGATCTGGTCCTTGGCGGCCGGCACGGCGTCGCGGTTGCGCGCCTCGGCGAAGATGCGGAACAGGCTGGAGGCGTTGAACAGCGCCTGGGCCGCGGCCACCGGTACGATCACCAACTCGTCGGCGTTCATGCCCAGGCCCGAGCCCGAGGCGGCGAGCACGCCGATCACGCGGTAGCGCCTATCGCCGACCCGGATCATCTTGCCCAGCGCCGGCTCGGTGCCGAACAACTCCTTGTCGAGCGTGGCGCCGATGACCGCCACCGCCGAGCCGCGCCGCCAGTCTTCTTCGGGCAGGAAGCGGCCCTGCGCGGTCGTGAAATTGCGGATCTCGGCGAAGGCGGTGCTGGAGCCGACTACCACCACCTCGCGCAGCCGGCCGCCGTAGGCGATCTCGGAGTTGCCCACCACCAGCGGCGCGACCCGGGTGATCAGGCCGGAGCGCTGCAGGGCGGCGGCATCATCGACGGTGAGATCGCGCGGGGTGTTGGTGACGAAGCTGCCGGCGCCGAGACCGCCGGTCTCGGTGCGCCCGGGCAGGACGATGATCAGGCTGCTGCCCAGGGCCGAGAACTCGCGCACCACATAGCGGCGGGCGCCGTCGCCGAGCGCGGTGAGCAGCACCACGGCGGCCACGCCGATGGCCATGGCCAACATCATCAACGCGGTGCGCAGCGGCGTGGCGGTGGCCGCGCGGGTGGCGAAGGCGAGGATGTCGCGGCTGCGCATCATCGCTGCGTGTCCGACTGGATGCGGCCGTCTTCCATGCGGATCCGGCGATGCGCGCGCTCGCCCATGTGCGGGTCGTGCGTCACCACGATCAGCGTCACGCCGCGGCCGTTGAGGGTTTCGAGCAGGGCGGTGACATCCTCGCCGGTGGCGCGGTCGAGGTTGCCGGTGGGCTCGTCGGCCAGCAGCATGGCCGGTTGCATGATGGTGGCGCGGGCAATGGCGACGCGCTGGCGTTGGCCGCCGGAGAGCTGGTCGGGGCGGTGATCGCCGCGCGTGCCCAGGCCGAAGTCGCTCAGGGCCTGCGCGACGCGCGTCTTGCGCTCCGCCGGTGCGATGCCGGCCAGCAGCAGGGGCAGGGCGATGTTTTCTTCGGCGGTCAGGCGCGGCACCAGGTGGAAGCTCTGGAAGACGAAGCCGATGCGCTCGCGCCGCACCCGGGCCTGGTCGTCGGGGCCGAGCGTGGTCACGTCGCGGCCTTCGAGTCGGTAGGTGCCGTCATTGGGCCGGTCGAGCAGACCGAGGAGGTTGAGCAGGGTGGATTTGCCGGAGCCCGAGGGGCCCATCACCGACACGTATTCGCCCGCCTCGATGCGCAGCGAGACATCCTGCAGGGCGTGCACTTCACTGTCGCCGAGCTGGAAGATGCGCTGGATTTTGTCCAGTTCGATCTGGGCCATGGGGCGCTATTGCGTCATGTCGGCGTCGGGCGCTACCGCGGCGCCTTCGGCGATGCCCTCGCGCTCGAGCGAGGTGACGATACGGTCGCCTTCCTCGAGGCCGTCGGTGATTTCGGTCTGCTCCCAGTTGGCGATGCCGGTCTTGACCGGCTGGGCGACGAGGGTGCCGCTGGCCGCGTCATAGCGCAGCACGTCGCCGCTGCTGCGCAGCGCCGCGGTGGGCACGCGCAGCACGTCGTCGCGCACCTGCAGGATAACTTCGGCATCGGCGCTGTAGCCGACCAGCAGGCCGCGCGCTTCTTCGGGATGGTCGAAGTCGACCTCCACGTCGACCGTGCGCGCCTGCTTTTCGACAGCGAACACATAGGGCGCCACGCGCCGCACATGGCCGGCGAAGACCTGGCCGGGCAGCGCATCGAGGGTGATGCGCACCGGCTGGCCGGCGTGGATCTTGGGCGCGTCGACCTCGTCCATGGGCGCCTTCACATACAGGCAGCGCTCGTCGATCAGGTCGATCGCCGGCGGCGTGGGCACGCCCGGCGGCGAGGGGGTGGAGTACTCGCCCAACTCGCCGACGATCTTCGCCACGGTGCCGTCGAAGGGGGCGACCAGCACGGTGCGCGCGGTGTTGGCCCGCGCCGCGTCGAGCTGCGCCTGGGCGGCGGCCACGTCGGCCTGGCTCGTGCGGCAGGCGGCTTCGCGTGCCTCGGCCTCGGTGCGGGCCTTTTCCTCGGCCGACTCGGAGACGAAGCCCTGCGCCCGCAAGGCGCTTTGACGGGTGGCCTCGCGGCGCGCGTTGGTGGCCACGGTGCAGGCTTCGGCGACGCGGCGCCGGACGGTGTCGAGCTGACGCTGGGCGACCTCGATCTGGGCGTTCTGGTCCTCGTTCCACAGGCGCATCAGCACTTGGCCGGCCTGCACCTTGTCGCCTTCCTTGACGCCGAGGTAGTCGATGCGCCCGCCGGCGATGGTCGACAGCTTGGCGCGCTGGCAGGCCTCGATCTCGCCGGCGCGGGTGTTGGACACGGTGGCCTCGACCCGGCCGCGCTCAACCGTGGCGAGGGCGACGGGAATCGGCGTGGGGCGTTTGATCCACCAGACGGCGGCGCCGGCGGCGGCAATGAGGCACAGGGCGATGAGCAGGCGGCGGGCGCGCATGGCGGGGTGGCTGTGTATTCAAAAGGGCTAATGATCCGCCCGATCGATGGCCGGTGCAACCGTGCCGCCGCGCCGTGTGGCGGGCCGGGGCGCGCGGCCCCGGTGCGCTTCAGCGGTATTGCGGGTACTTCTCGCGGTAGAGGCGGTCGAGCTCGCGCTTTTCCTCGGCCAGCCGGCGCTCGGCGAGCATGGCGTTGCGTTCGGCCTCGGCGGCGCGCGCCGCGCGCTCCTGCTCGACACGCCGCTGTGCCTCGCGTTCGCGCTGCTGCTCTTCGCGGGTCTTGGTGCGCTGGTAGTCGGAGGCGTCGCGGTCGAGCCGGTTGCGCAGGGCGGCCAGCTCGCGTGCCTCCTGCTGGGCCTGGCGCTCCTTGGCGCGTTGTTCTTCGCGCGTGGCGTAGCGCTCCTGGCTGGCCGCTTGCCGGCGTTCGACCTGCTCCATCTGCACGCGTGTCAGTTCGGCCTGCTTGTCGGCCAGCGCGGCCTGGTGGTCGAGCACCATCGCCGTCAGCGCGCGCTGGTGCCACATGGCGGCGGCGACATAGCCGACCGCCAGCGCCAGCACCATCGTCAGCACGCGGCTCCACATCGGCTTGCCGGCGGCCGGGCGGGCGACGGGCGGCAACGGGGGGGGCAGCTCGGCGATGCGTTCGTCGTAGGCGGCGCGTGTCGTGGGGTCGTTGAGCGTGGCGAAGGCGTCGTTGAGCAGGCGCAGGGCGGCGGTGTCGCCCTGCGCCTCGAGGCGGCGCGACAGCAGCACATGCGCGGCCTTGATCATCGCCGGTTCCGCCTTGGGGCTCAGTTGCAGGATGTCGTAGAGGGTGCGGGCTTTCGTCGTCATGGGGTCGGTCGCAGGCGGTCGGACGGAGGGGCAGGCGCTCGGAAGCCCGCAATATGCCTTAGCTATTCGACTTCTGCCACGAATCCTTGAGCGTTACCGTGCGGTTGAACACGGGCGCACCGGGCCGGCTGTCGACCCGGTCGGCGACGAAGTAGCCGTGGCGTTCGAACTGATAGCGCGATTCGGGCGCCACCTGCGCCAGCGCGGGTTCGAGCTGGGCGACGAGGCAGCGCTTGGCGTCCGGGTTGATGTCGTCGAGGAAGTCGCGCTCGAACTCGGGCGCGTCGCCCTCGCGGCGCTGGCCGGGCTGCGGATGGGCGAACAGGCGGTCGTAGAGGCGCACTTCGGCCTGGCAGGCGTGCGCCACGCTGACCCAGTGCAGGTTGCCCTTGACCTTGTAGGTGTCGGCGCCCGGCGTGCCGGACTTGGAGTCGGGGAAGTATTCGCAGGTGACGGCGATCACATTGCCCTCGGCATCCTTCTCGCAGCCCGTGCACTCGACCACGTAGCCGTAGCGCAGGCGCACCTTGTTGCCGGGGAAGAGGCGGCGGAAGCCCTTGACCGGGGTTTCCATGAAGTCTTCGCGCTCGATCCACAGCTCGCGCGAGAGCGGCATTTCACGCGAACCCAGCTCGGGCTTGAGCGGGTGGTTGGGGGCGAAGCACTGCTCGCTCTGGCCTTCGGGGTAGTTGGTGATGATTAGCCGGAGCGGGTCGAGCACGGCCACGCGGCGCTCGGCCGAGTCGTTGAGATGCTCGCGCATGCACTCTTCGAGCACGCTCATGTCGATCCAGCCGTCGGACTTGGACACCCCGGCGCGCTCGGCGAACAGGCGGAAGCCCTCGGGCGTGAAGCCGCGCCGGCGGGCGCCGACCAGGGTCGGCATGCGCGGATCGTCCCAGCCGTCGACATGGCCTTCGGTGACCAGCTGCACCAGCTTGCGCTTGGACAGCACCACGTAGGTCAGGTTGAGGCGGGCGAACTCGATCTGGCGCGGCAGCGGGCGCGGGAAGAAGCCGGCTTCGGCCAGCTGCTCGAGCAGCCAGTCGTAGAAGGGGCGCTGGTCTTCGAATTCGAGGGTGCACAGCGAGTGGGTGATGTTCTCGATCGCGTCCTCGATGGGGTGGGCGAAGGTGTACATCGGGTACACGCACCAGCGATCGCCGGTGCGGTGGTGGTGGGCATGGCGGATGCGGTAGATGGCCGGGTCGCGCAGGTTGATGTTGGGCGAGGCCATGTCGATCTTGGCGCGCAGGATGTGCGTGCCGTCGGGGAATTCGCCGGCCTTCATGCGCGCGAACAGGTCGAGGTTTTCCTCGATGCTGCGGGTGCGGAAGGGGCTGTCCTTGCCCGGCTCGGTCAGCGTGCCGCGGTAGGCGCGCATGTCTTCGGCGGAGAGGGAGTCCACATAGGCCTTGCCGGCGCGGATCAGGGATTCGGCACAGGCCGCCATGGTGTCGAAATAGTCCGAGGCGAAATAGAGGTGTTCGCCCCAGTCGTAGCCCAGCCATTGCACCGATTCGATGATGGCGTCGACATATTCCTGCTCTTCCTTGGTCGGGTTGGTGTCGTCGAAGCGCAGATGGCAGGCGCCGCCAAAGGCTTCGGCAATGCCGAAGTTAAGACAGATGGATTTTGCGTGTCCATAATGGAGATACCCGTTGGGTTCGGGCGGAAAGCGGGTTTCGACGCGCCCGCCCCATTTGCCGTTTTGGCGATCGGCTTCGATCAGGTTGCTGATGAAGTGCGTGCTGCGGGGAGTGTAGGAGTTTTCGGCGCGGGACATGGCAGGGCGAGCGATCAAAGAAAAGTAGCCCGGAATTGTAGCCGATGCGCGACACTCCGACCTATGCGGGCCGAGACTTGTGCGCCGTGGCAATCCGCGGCTCAAGACGGCCCGTCATATGCCGTTAGTGACAAGAGCATGGCCAGGGGAGGGCTGTGCCCGGCGTTTGTTGCGCCGCAATGGATTCGAGAACAACGACCACCTTGACTGAGGGGGGCTGACATGCGATTGCGCCGACTTGTCCTGGCTGCGCTGTTCCTTGGCCAGATCGATGCCATGGCGCAGACCGATCCGCTCGATTTTTCGCTGGGCGAACTGGTGGCGCAGGAAGTCATCACCGTCGCCCGCAAGCGGCAGGAAATCGGCGATGTGGCCGCTGCGGTGCATGTGGTTTCGGCCGAGGACATCGCCCGCATGGGCGTCACCACCCTGCCCGACGCGCTGCGCCTGGTGCCCGGCGTGCAGGTGGCGGCCATCGGCAACAACCGCTGGGCAGTCTCGGTGCGCGGTTTCAACGGGCGCTTTTCCAACAGCCTGCTGGTGATGGTCGATGGGCGGACGGTGTATTCGCCGCTGTTTTCGGGCACTTACTGGGAGGCGCTGGACATCCCGCTGGCCGAGGTGGACCGCATCGAGGTGATTCGCGGCCCCGGTGCCGCCATGTGGGGCGCCAACGCGGTCAACGGCATCGTCAATATCATCACCCGCTGGGCGCGCGCCACGCAGGGCGACGCGGCTCGGGTGACGGTGGGCTCCGAGGATCGTGCCCTGGTGTATGCCCGCCATGGCGCGACGCTGGAGGGCGGGCATTACCGGGTGAGCTACCAGGGCCGCAGCCGCGATGATTCGCGGCAGGTCAATGGCGATCCGGGCGAAGACGGCTGGCGCACCCATCGGCTGGGCCTGCGCCTGGAGAAATTCCTCGGCGACGTGGGCGAGCTGAGCGTGATCGGCGAGGTCTATCGCAACGACAGTCGCGACCTGTGGAATGTGCCGGACATCACTACCGCGACCCTGCTGAACCCGACCCGCTTCACCCAGCACGACGAAGGGGTCGGGCTCACGATGCGACTCAACCGCGCGCTGGACCACGGCCGCGAATGGGCCTTGCAAGGCAGCTTCCAGTATGTCGATAGCCAGGTTGGCGATTTGCTCGGCGAGCGCCGCAGCACGCTGGATCTGGACGGGCAATACCGGTTTTCGACCGGGCCGCACGACCTGATCGTCGGCGCAGGCGTGCGCTATCACGACCAGGCGGTGACCGGGCGCGGTTTTTTCCTGGCGGAAGAATCCCGCCGGCAGTTCGGATTGCTCAGCGCCTTCGTGCACGACGAGGTGACGCTGATGCCGGATCTGCTCACGCTGAGCGCCGGTCTCAAGTTCGAGCACCACAGCTGGACCGGCAACGAATGGCAGCCCAACCTGCGTCTGGCCTGGCAGTTGGCGCCGCGGCATCTGGTGTGGGGCGCGGTGTCGGCGGCCTCGCGTACGCCGGCACGGGTGGAATACGACATGCAGTATTCGCCCGCGGTGCTGTCGGCGACGCCGCCGACCCTGGCGCGGATTTCCAGTGCCGAGGATCTCAAAGCCGAACGCATGCGCGCGCTGGAGATCGGCTACCGCGGGCAGCCGTCCAATTCCCTGCATGTCGACCTCACGGCGTTCCACATGCGCTACCGGCATCTGCGCACCTTGCAGGTGTCGGGAATCTCGGCGTCGGGCGGCTGGGTCGTGGTGGACAGCCCCATGGTGTTCAACGGCAGCGCCTCCGTCTCGGGCGTCGAGATGGCGCTCGACTGGCAACCCTCGGCGCGCTGGCGCACCCGCCTCAGTTACAGCTACCTGGACACGCGCATCGATGCGGCCGGCAGCGCCTTCTCCGACAACGCCCTGGCCTTCTATGTCGACCGGGTGCCGTCCAACCAGCTGGGCGCCCACGTGACCTGGAAGCCGCAGCCCGGCCATGCCCTGGATATGGTCCTGCGCCATGTTGGCGCACTGGGCTACCGCGATCCGAACGGGGCCCCGGTGGACGCCTATACCGAGCTGGATCTGCAATATGGCTGGCGCGCCTCGCCGAAGCTGACGCTGGCGCTGACCGGGCGGAACCTGCTCAATGCCCGTCATGAGGAGTTCGGTCGGCTGTACATGCCCTCGCCGGCACGCGATGTCGAACGCAGCGTGCATCTCACCGCCCAGTGGGCGCTGGACTGAGCAGCGGATCATCGGCATGCCTATCGTCTGTCGCCCTTCGTCGATGTCCGCGACCGCCGCGCCGCGCTGCAAGAGGCCGTGCGCATGAGTGGCGGCTTCTGGCGCCGCGCCGCGCCGCTGCTGCTGGCCGCGGTGCTGGCCCAGCCCGCCGGGGCTGCGCCGCCCACCGAGTATCAGCTCAAGGCGGTGTTCCTGCTCAACTTTGCCCGCTATGTCACCTGGCCCGAGGGGGCGATGGCCGACGGCGATGCGATCGATATCTGCGTGCTCGGTCGTGATCCCTTCGGGGCACACCTGACTGGCCTTGAAGCGCGCCAGGCTCAGGGCCACAACGTCAAGGTGCATGCCGTGTCGTCGCCGGAGTCGGCCGAACGCTGCGAGGTGGTCTTCGTTTCCGCCTCGGAGCAGCGCAGGCTCAACGTCATCCTGCGCGATCTGGCGCCCTGGCCGGTGCTGACGGTCAGCGATATCGACGGTTTCGTCGAGGCCGGCGGCATGATCGGCCTGGTCACCGAGGATGACCGGATCCGCTTCGACATCAACCGCTCGGCCGTCGCCACGCAAAACCTGCGGCTCAGTGCCCAGTTGCTCAAGCTGGCGCGGCGTCTGCTCGGCCAGGAGGGGAGCTGACATGGGCCGGGTGATCCATCGTTCGCTCGGGCGCAAGCTGCGCGGCATCGTGCTGGTCAGCATCGTGCTGGCGCTGGTGGTGGCCTTTGTCGCCATTGGTATTAGCGAGTTGCGCCAGGAAGTGCGCCGCGTCCATGACCAGGCCGACATCTATGCCGAACTGGTGGTCGAGAACGGCGCCGCGCCGCTGCGCTTCGAAGATGTGGGCAGTGCGGAGCGCCTGCTCGGTTCGCTGCGCCATGTCGAACAGATCCGCGCTGCCTTGCTGCGGCGGGCGAACGGTGAGGTGTTCGCCACCTATCCGGTCGATCTGGAAAATATCTCGCCCAATTTCGCGCGCCTCCAGCAACTGCCCGCCGAAAGCACCGGCGAGTGGCAGTTCCCGCGCTATTTCCGCGCCTGGCCGGTGCTCCACGACGGTGAGCACCTGGGCGACCTGGTGCTCGAGATTTCGCTCGCCGGCATGTTCGCCGACATGGTCGAGTGGTTCGTGCTGGGCCTGGTCGGCCTGGGGCTGGGCGGCTTGGTCGCCACCTTGCTGGTGCGTCGCGCCGAGCGCTCCATCGTCCAGCCGGTGGTGCAACTGGCCAGCGTGGTGCGCGAGGTCCGCAATTCCGGCCGCTACGACGTGCGTGCGCCGGCCGGGCCACGCGACGAGGTCGGCGAACTGGTCGACGGCTTCAACAGCATGCTGACCGAGATCGAGGCGCGCGACTCGGCGCTGGCCGCCCACCGCGACCGCCTCGAGCAGGACGTGGCGGTGCGCACCGGCCAGCTCTCGCAGGCCAAGGAAGAGGCCGACGCGGCGCGCGAGGAGGCCGAGGCGGCCAACCGCGCGAAAAGCCTGTTCCTGGCCAACATGAGCCACGAGATCCGCACCCCGATGAACGGCGTGCTGGGCATGGTCGAGCTGCTGCGTGGCACCGAACTCAACGGCCGCCAGGTGCGCTTGATCGACACCCTGCATGCCTCGGCCGAATCGCTGCTGTACCTGATCAACGATGTGCTCGACGTCTCCAAGATCGAGGCCGGCAAGCTCGAACTGGAGCAGATCGAGTTCTCGCCCCGCCAGGCGGTCGAAGACGTGGCGCTGCTGTTCGCCGAGCGGGCGCAGCGCAAGGAGGTCGAGTTGATGGTGGTGGTGTCCGGCCGGGTGCCCGAGCGTGTCAGTGCCGACGGCCACCGCTTCCGCCAGGTGCTCAACAATCTGGTCTCCAACGCGGTCAAATTCACCGACACCGGCCATATCCGCATCGACCTGGACGCCAGCGTCGATGCCGAGGGCAAGGTCTGCCTGACGAGCAGCGTGGCCGACACCGGCATCGGCATCCCGGCCGAATTGCAGCCGCGGCTGTTCCAGGCCTTTTCGCAGGCCGACAGCTCGATGGCCCGCCGCTTCGGCGGCACCGGGCTGGGCCTGACGATTTCGCGTCAGCTGGTCGAACTGATGGGCGGGCATCTGCGCTTCGAGAGCGTCCCGGGCGAGCGGACGCGCTTCTGGTTCACCATTGATGCGGCCCTGTGCGAGGCGGCGCCGACGCTGCCCGATGGCGGCCCGGTTGCCGTGGTTGCGGCCAGCGCCGCCTTGCGCAGCGCCCTGGTCGAGCAACTGGCTGCGCTCGGCTACTCGCCCGACAGCTACGACAGCCCGGCGACGCTGGCGACGAGCGAGGTGCAGTACCCGGTGCTGTTGGTGGACCGGCAGGGTGCGGACAGCGACGGGTTCGCCCTGCTGACCCGGATGCAGCGCGACGGTCGGCGGCTGATTGCGCTGACCCGGCTGCGCTCGGCCAGCGACGAGGAAGACGCGCGGGCGGCCGGGGCCGACAGCTGCGTGCCCAAACCGGTGCTGGCGGGCGATCTGCTCGCGGCGCTGCGCGGCGAAACCTCCCTGCATGGGCGCGCACCGGCCGGCGCCCGAACGACCCTGCGCTCGCGGGCGCGCGTCCTGCTCGCCGAGGACCACCTGGTCAATGCCGAGATCGTGTGTGCGCTGCTCGGCGAATGCGGTTGCCGCGTGACGGTGGCCGGCAACGGCCGCGAGGCCGTGGCCATGTACCGCAAAGGCGCCTTCGACCTGATCCTGATGGACATCCAGATGCCCGACAT
The DNA here is from genome assembly GCF_018524365.1 of Denitromonas iodatirespirans. Lineage (GTDB taxonomy): Bacteria > Pseudomonadota > Gammaproteobacteria > Burkholderiales > Rhodocyclaceae > Nitrogeniibacter > Nitrogeniibacter iodatirespirans. The sequence continues at coordinate 78,663 of NZ_JAEKFT010000013.1, read as the reverse complement.
GGACGGCATCGAAGCTACCCGCCAGATCCGGCGCGCCGAGCGGGCCAGCCCGGGCAACGAGCGCGTGCCGATCCTGGCGCTGACCGCCAATGCCCAGCGCGACGATCGTGCCGCCGCCCTGGCGGCCGGCATGGACGACTACCTGACCAAGCCCGTCACCGGCGAACGGCTGCGCGACGCGCTGGTGCGCTGGGCGCCGACCGCGCCGCTCGATGGGCCGGCGGCCACCGCGCCGCTCGATGCCGGAGCGCCCGAGGCGGCGCCCGATGCGTTGCCGGCGCTCGACATGCGAGTGTTGCTGGGTGTGCCCGGGGTGCGCGGCGATCGCGCGGCGCCGATGCTCAAGCGGCTGGTCGGCCTGTTCGTGCGCGAAACCACCCAGCAGGTCGAGGCGCTGGCCGAGGCGGTCGCGCAGCAGGATCGCCAGAGCGTCCAGCGTCTCGCCCACAAGATGAAGTCGGCGGCCGCGGCCGTCGGGGCCACCCGGCTGGCGCGGGCGGCCCGTGGCCTCGACGCCGCGCTCAAGGCCGGCGAAGATGTCGCCAACCTGCGCGAGGTGGCCGACGTGCCTGCCGCCTTTGCGGCCTATGTCCGGGCGCTGGCCGCCGAGGGCGTCCAGTTGGACAAGGCCCCCGCCAACGAGGATCGGATCGATGAGTGAGAATGAGCGCCCGGCGCGGCTGCTGGTGATCGACGACGACGACGTGACGCGCATGCTCGCCTGCGCGGCGCTGGAGGAGGCCGGCTTCCAGGTCGACGAGGCGGCCGACGGCGAAGCCGGGCTGCTGCGTTTCGACCGCTGCTCGCCCGATCTGGTGCTGCTCGATGTGCTGATGCCCGGCATCGACGGTTTCGAGACCTGCCGCCGCCTGCGCCGGCAAGGCGTGCGCGTGCCGGTGATCATGCTCACCGGCCTGGAGGACTCCGCCTCGATCGAGCAGGCCTACGACAGCGGCGCCACCGATTTCATCCCCAAGCCGATCAACTGGACCTTGCTGCGCCACCGCGTGCGCTACGCCTTGCGGGCGGCCGATGCGGTCGAAAGCCTGGTGCGCAGCGAGCGCAATCTGAGTGCCGCACAGGAAATCGCCCGCATCGGCAGCTGGGAGTGGGATCTGGACACCGATCGCTTCCACCGCTCCGACAACTACTGCGCGCTGTTCGGCGAGCACCCCGACTCCTTCGGCACCGGCCTGACGGCGCTGATCGAGCGGGTGCATCCGGCCGACCGCGACCGTGTCTGCAAATCGCTCGACGGGGTCTGCGACGGCCAGCGCTATGCCCTTGAATACCGCATCCTGCGCGCCGACGGCAAGGTGTCCACGGCCCACGAAATGGCGGTGCCGCTGTGCGACGCGAACGGCCGGGTGGTGCAGGTGCAGGGCACCTTGCAGGACATCTCCGACCGTATCGCGGCCGAGCAGCGCATTCGCCAGCTGGCCTACTTCGACGACCTCACCGGCCTACCCAACCGGGTGCACTTCCGCGAAGCGCTGCAGTCGGCGCTGCAGCGCGAGCAGGCGCGGGGCGGGCATTGCGCGGTGGTGCAGATCAATGTCGACCGCTTCAAGCGGATCAACGAAATCCTCGGCCAGGACGCGGCCGACAAGGTCTTGCAGGAGCTGGCCCTGCGCCTCGGCGCCGGCCAGACCGGCCGGGTCGACGACGGCCTGTCGCCCGACCGGGTGGATGCGCCGCGCATGGCCCGCCTCAACGCCGACAACTTCGGCCTGTTCATCGAAGGTGCGTCGGGGCGGGCGGCCATCGAAACCGAGCTGCGTCAGCTGATCGACCGGGCCGGCACGCCGGTGCACCTCGACGGCCAGACGCTGACCGTATCGTTCAGCGTCGGCATGGCCTTCTATCCGCAGCATGGCGACACCGCCGAAGCGCTGCTCAAGTCGGCGGAGATGGCGCTCGGCGCCTTGCGTCGGCGTGGCGAGAATGACGCCATCCAGTGCTACACCGAGCAGATGAAGGTCGATGCGCTGGCCCGCCTGAGCATGGAAAGCGCCTTGCGCAAGGCCTTCGAGGGCGACCAGTTCGCCCTGGTGTATCAACCCAAGGTCGACGCCGATCGCGGCTGCGTCGTCGGCGGTGAGGCGCTGGTGCGCTGGCACCATCCCACCGAAGGGGTGGTCGGGCCGGCGGCCTTCATTCCGCTGATCGAGGAGATGGGCCTGATCGGCCAGCTGGGGCAGTGGGTGCTCACGCGCGCCTGCGAAGACATCGCCCGCTGGTGTCGGGACGGCGTGCCGCTGGTGCCGATCGCAGTCAACCTGTCGGCGCTGCAGTTCGGCCGGCAGGACCTGCACGAGAGCATCCGCGACACCTTGGCAGCGCACGGCGTGGCGCCCGAAATGATCGAGCTGGAAGTGACCGAATCGATCCTGATGCGCGACACCCGCGCCACCGCCGAGGTGCTGGAGGGCCTGCACGGGCTGGGCCTGTCGCTGGCGGTGGACGACTTCGGCACCGGCTACTCCTCGCTCGCCTACCTCAAGCGCTTCGCGGTCGATACGCTCAAGATCGACCGCTCCTTCGTGCAGGACTGTGCCGGCACCGGCCAGGATCCGGCCATCGTGCGCGCCATCATCGCCATGGCGCAGAGCCTCGGCATGGCGCTGGTGGCCGAAGGGGTCGAGACCGAGGCCCAGGCCCGTGTGCTGCAGGCCCACGGCTGCGCGGTGATGCAAGGCTATCTGTTCGCCCGGCCGCTGGCCGAGGCCGACTTCCGCGCCGCGCTGTGCGACGGCCTGCCGGGCGCCGACCGGCTCTGCGCCCGGGTCGGCTGAGCCGCCCGCTCAGGTCTGCCAGCTGATACGCTCGGCCAGCATGTGGCTGACCGCGTCGAGCGCCTGCGGCGACTCGGTGATGATCGCGTAGTAGCCCTGGCCGCCCGGCAGGGCGCGCGCCGCATAGCCCTTCATCTCGACCGTGCCGGTCGGCCGGCTCACGTCCTTGCCCGGAATCAGCAGCAAGGTGGCGGGGCCGTATTCGGTGTCGAGCACGATGTGCCAGCCGGTTCCGCCGGGCACCGGGCACAGCTTCATGTAGCGCACCTTGCCGACCGAGCGGTGCATACGGCCGCCGAAATTGGCCAGCACGAAGCGGAACTGGCTCGGGTCGGCGAGGCGGTGGCCGGCGAGCGCCTGCGGCTCGTGCAGCACATGCTCAATGGCGAAGCGTGCGTAGTCGGGCGTCGCCCGCGGCTGCCACTGCAAAAAGCCGATGCCGAAACTGAGCAGCACCGTGGCCGCCAGCGCCATGGCCCGCCACGGGCGCAGCCGGTGCTGATGGACCCGCAACAGCACCCGGTCGCTCAGGCCTTCCGGCACGGTGACGGCCAGCACCTGTTCGACCTGCGCCTCGCCGGCGTCGATGCGCCGCGCGAAGGCACGGCATACCGGGCAGTCCTGCAGGTGGCTGTGCGCCGCTGGCGACAGCCGGCGCGGATCGGCCAGCTTCTCGCGGCGAAAGTCCAGGCAGGTGTAGGAAGTGGGGTCGCTCATTGCGTGCCTCGCTTGCGCGGTCGGTCCGTCTCGCCCATCAGGCCGCGCAGGGCCTGGCGGGCGCGTGTCAGGCGCACCATGATCGCGCCTTCGGTGGTGTCGAGTTGTTCGGCGATCTCGGCACAGCTGAAACCGCCCAGCGTCTGTAGCAGAAAGGGCTCGCGCAGGCTCAGCGGCAGATTGCCGATCACCTGCTCCAGTTCGAACATCGCCAGCGGATCGTGGTCGGCGGCAATGGCCAGATCCTCCGGCGCCTCGTCGGCATAGTCGAAGCGCTTGCGCTCGTACAGCCGCGCATGCTCGCGGCGCACGATGGTCAGCAGCCAGGGCTTGGGCGCGGCCTTGTCGCGCAGTTGATCCCAGCGCTGCCAGGCGCGGGCAAAGGCTTCCTGCACCACATCCTCGGCCACGAAGCGGTCGCCGCATAGCCAGTAGGCAAAGCGGAACAGATCGCTGCTGTAGGCGCGGACCACCTGGTCGAAGGCGCGGCGTTTTCCCAGGGAAAGCAACATCGATGTCTTCCTCCTGAGTGACCAGACCCGTGCCGACCGCGAAAGCTTACAGCGCGACCTGCCGGTCCGACACGGTAGAATGCGCGCATCTGATCCGACCCGTGCGTGCATCCCATGAATCCCACCGGATTCCTTGCTGTCGGGGTCGGGGCGGCCCTGGGAGCCTGGATTCGCTGGTGGCTCGGGGTGCGCCTCAACCCGCTGTTCCTCCAGCTGCCGTTGGGCACGCTGGCGGCCAACCTGCTCGGCGGCTACCTGATCGGCGTGGCGCTGGCCTTTTTCGCCCATCAACCCGCGCTGCCGCCGGAAGTGCGCTGGTTCCTGATCACCGGCTTTCTCGGTGCGCTCACCACCTTCTCGACCTTCTCGGCCGAGGTGGTGACGATGATCGGCGCCGGGCAATACGGCTGGGCGCTGGCCACGGCGGGGCTCCACCTGATCGGCTCGCTGCTGATGACCGGGCTGGGGATCGTGACCTTCCAGTGGTTGCAGGCCTGAGATGAGCGAGGTCGAGACGCGGGGCGCGACCGCCCCGGCCGATCCCTTTGCCCTGATCGACCAGTGCATGCTGGCCGACCGCCATCGCCTGCGCCGCGAGCTGGGGCGTATCAAGCCGCGCCCGCGCACGCTCGACGCCCTGCCCGAGGCCGTGCGCGGCCGCTTGCTGCGCTCGATCGACACCTTCGCTGCGCGTGCCGCGGCGCTGCCGCGCCCGAGCTTTCCCGAGGCGCTGCCGGTCAGCGCGCGGCGCGAGACCATCGCCGAGGCCATCCGGAAGCATCAGGTGGTCATCGTCGGCGGCGAGACCGGTTCGGGCAAGACCACCCAGCTGCCCAAGATCTGCCTCGAACTCGGCCGCGGCGTGGGCGGGTTGATCGGCCACACCCAGCCGCGCCGCATCGCCGCGCGCAGCACCGCCGAGCGCATCGCCGAAGAGCTGGGCAGCCCGCTCGGCCAGGCGGTGGGCTACAAGATCCGCTTCACCGACCGGCTCGGGCCGACCAGCCACATCAAGCTGATGACCGACGGCATCCTGCTCGCCGAGACGCAGGGCGACCCGTACCTGAACGCCTACGACACGCTGATCATCGACGAGGCGCACGAGCGCAGCCTGAACATCGACTTCCTGCTCGGCTACCTGCGCAATCTGCTACCCAAGCGGCCCGATCTCAAGATCATCGTCACCTCGGCCACGCTCGACGCCGAGCGCTTCGCCCGCCATTTCGCTGACGCGGCCGGCAAGCCGGCGCCGGTGATCGAAGTCTCCGGCCGGCTGTTCCCGATCGAGATGCGCTACCGCCCGCCGGAGGACGAGGACAAATCCAGCCGCCGCGGCGCCGACGCCTGGGACGGCCTGGTGGACGCGGTCGACGAAGCCCAGCGCGAAGGCCCCGGCGACGTGCTGGTGTTTCTGCCCGGCGAGCGCGAGATCCGCGAGGCGGCCGAGGCGCTGCGCAAGGCGCACCATGCCGCCGGCACCGAGATCCTGCCGTTGTTCGCGCGCCAGTCGGCGCAGGAGCAGTCGCGGGTGTTCGGGCGCTCGACCGGCCGTCGCGTGGTGCTGGCCACCAACGTGGCCGAAACCTCGCTCACCGTGCCGGGCATCCGCTATGTGGTCGACACCGGGCTGGCGCGGGTCAAGCGCTACTCGGCGCGCAACAAGGTCGAGCAGCTGCAGATCGAGAAGATCGCCCAGAGCGCAGCGCGCCAGCGCGCCGGGCGCTGCGGCCGGGTGTCGGACGGCATCTGCTTCAGGCTCTACGACGAAGACGACTTCAACCAACGGCCCGACCACACCGATCCGGAGATCCTGCGCGCCTCGCTGGCGGCGGTGATCCTGCGCATGAAGGCGCTCGGCCTGGGCGCGGTGGAAGACTTCCCCTTCCTCGATGCGCCGCCGCCGAAGATGATCGCCGACGGCTACCAGCTGCTCGGCGAGCTGGGCGCGGTCGATGAGCAGCAACGCCTCACCGCGCTCGGCCGCGAGCTGTCGCGCCTGCCCATCGACCCCAAGATCGGGCGCATGATCCTCGCCGCGCGCGATCACGGCTGCCTCACCGAGGTGTTGGTGATCGCCGCCGCGCTGTCGGTGCAGGATCCGCGCGACCGGCCGCAGGCCCAGGCCGGCACGGCCGACCAGCGCCATGCGCTGTTCCGCGGCGGCGAGCAGGATGAGAAGTCGGAATTCCTGTGGTACTGGAATCTGTGGAAAGCCTATGACGAGGTGATCCGCCACCAGTCGAGCAACAAGCAGCGCCAGTGGTGCAAGGAGCACTTCCTGTCGCCGCTCAGGATGCGCGAATGGCGCGACATCCATGCCCAGCTGCACACCCTGTGCGCCGAACATGGCTGGAAGGAAAACACCGTGGCCGCGCACTACGACGCGATCCACAAGGCGCTGCTCACCGGCCTGCTCGGCCATCTGGGCTGCAAGGTGGAAGAGGAGCAGGGCGCCCGCGGCCCGCAGGCCGGCGGCTACCACGGCGCGCGCGGCATCAAGTTCTGGCCGCACCCGGGCTCCAGCTTGTCGCGCAAGGCCGGCAAGTGGATCGTCTGCGCCGAGCTGATCGACACCAGCCGCCTGTTCGGGCGCTGCATCGCGCGCATCGAGCCGGAGTGGCTCGAAGAAGTCGGCGCGCACCTGATCAAGCGCCAGGTCTATGAGCCGCACTGGTCCAAGTCGGCCGGCAGCGTGCGCGCCTGGGAGCGCGGCACCTTGCATGGCGTGGTGTTGTACGGGCGCCGGCCGGTGGGTTACCGCGACACCGACCCGGCCCTGTGCCGCGAATTGTTCATCCGCGAAGGCCTGGTGCAGGGGAGTATCGACGAGGCGGCGGCGCGCCACATGCCCTTCCTCAAGCACAACCTGCGCCTCATCAAGGAGATCGAGCGGCTCGAACACAAGTCGCGCCGGCCCGATGTGCTGGTCGACGACGCGCTGATCGAAGCCTTCTACGATGCCCATCTGCCCGAGGAGGTGGTCGATCTGGCCAGCTTCGAGCGCTGGCGCAAGACGGCGGAAAAAGCCACGCCCAAGCTGCTGCATCTGGACCGCGACCAGCTCATGCGCCACGAGGCCGAGGGCATCACCACCGACCGCTTCCCGCCGCATCTGAGCGTGTTTGGCCAGCGTCTCAAGCTCGACTATGTGCACGCCCCCGGCGAGGCCGATGACGGCGTGACCCTGACCGTGCCGGTGGCCATGCTCAACCAGGTGCCGGCCGCGCGCTGCGAATGGCTGGTGCCCGGCCTGCTCGAAGAGAAGGTGCATGCGCTGCTGCGCACCGTGCCGCAGAAGCATCGCCATCGGCTGCAGCCGATGGCCGAGAGCGTGCAGGCCTTCCTGGCCGCGGTCGAGGCCGGCGAGTGGGGCAGCGACACGCCGCTGCTCAAGGCGCTGCAGCAGTTCGTCGAGACGCGGGTGAGCCTCAAGCTGCCGATGGAATCCTTCCGGCCCGAGAACCTCAACCCGCATTGCTTCATGAACTTCCGCGTGCTCGACCCGCACGGCCGGGTGCTGGCGCAGTCGCGCAACCTGGCCGAGCTGCGCGGGCGCTTCCACGGGCAGATCGCCGCCGCCTTCGAGGCGGCACGGGTCAAGCCGGCCGACCTGCCGGCGGCGGCCGAGGAAGTGAGCGCAACGAACAGCGCGACGCCCGACAGCGTGCCGGCCGGCGCGCTCTCCGGGCTCACCGAGTGGTCCTTCGGCCCGCTGCCCGAGTTGCTCGAATTGAAGGTGGCCGGGCGCGAGGTGATCGGCTTCCCGGCCCTGCACGACGACGGCGACAGCGTGTCGCTGCGCCCCTACGACACGCCCGAGGAGGCGGCCAAGGTGCATCGCGAGGGCCTGGTGCGCCTGTTCAGCCTGACGCTCAAGGACCAGGTCAAGGCCATCCGCCGCCTGCCCGGCTTGCGCGAGGTGGCGCTGCGCTTCATCGCCTTCGGCACCGAGGCCGAACTGCAGGACCAGCTCATCGCCGCCACCGTGGCGCGCACCTGCCTGGCCGAGCCCTTGCCCACCGATGCCGAGCGCTTCGCCGAGCGCGCCCAGGCCGCCAAGCCGCGCATGACGCTGATCGCCCAGGAGCTGCTGCGCCTGGTGGACCAGATCCTGGTCGAGCGCGCCACGCTCGACAAGCGCCTGGGCGGGTTGAAGACCTTCCCCGAGGTGGTGGAGGACATCCGTGCCCAGGTCGATGCGCTGCTGGTCAAACGCTTCGCGGTCGAGGTGCCCTACGAGCGGCTGGCGCATTTCCCGCGCTACCTCAAGGCCGCCGTGGTGCGCATCGACAAGCTGCGCAACGCGCCCGAGCGCGACACCGCCCTCATGCGCGACTGGCAGTCGCTGGCCCGCCCGTACGAGCGCGCCCGTATCGACAGCCTGCGTGCCGGCCAGGACGACCCCTTCCTCGCCGACTTTCGCTGGTTGCTCGAGGAGTTGCGCGTCGGGCTGTTTGCCCAGGAGTTGAAGACGCCGATGCCGGTGTCGGTCAAGCGCCTGTCGAAGATCTGGGAGGCGCGGCCGCGCTGAGCCGCTGCGACGGGCGTCACCGATTCTGTGGCGGCGCTACAATTGCCTTCGTGTTTTCGAACGACAGGCAGGTATGAAGGACATATTTCTGGCATACGCCCGTGCGGTGAAAAGCCTCACCGAGCGCGGCGTGTTGTGGCATCTGGTGTGGCCGACGCTGCTGGCGATGGTGGTGTGGATGGTGCTGGGCATCGTGCTATGGGACCCGATGGTGGCCGGCGTGATGGACTGGATCGGCCGCTGGGACTGGGTGGCCGCCCGGCTCGACAGCTCCGAACTCGGCGCCGCGGCGGTGCTGGTGCTGGTCAAGATCGCGCTGGCGATTCTCTTTCTGCCGGTGATCTACGTCACCGCCGCGCTGCTGGTGGCGGTGGTGGCCTTGCCGCTGATGCTCGAAAAGGTGGCCAAGGTGCGCTACGGCGACCTGGAAATGCGCCGTGGCGGCTCCAACACCGGCAGCGCGCTCAACGCGGTGGCCGCGGTGGCGGTGTTCATCGTCGGCATCGTGCTGTCGCTGCCCTTCTGGCTGATCCCCGGCGTCGGTCTGGTGGCCTCGATCCTGCTCACCGCCTGGCTCAACCAGAAGGCCTTCGGCTATGACGCGCTGATGCTCCATGGCGACCGCGAGGAGATGCCGCGCCTGCGCCGCGAGCATCGGGCCTCGCTGCTCGGCCTCGGCATGGGCTGCGCGCTGCTGGCCTACATCCCCGTCGTCAACCTCTTCGCCCCCGCGTTCTGCGGCCTGGCCTTCGTCCACTACCTGCTCGAAGCCCTGCGCCGCGACCGGGCAGGGCGTGGCTGGGTGATCGCCGATACCGTTCCCCGTTAAGGAGTCTTCATGGGCTTTGGCGCCATCATCATCGGTGACGAGATTCTCTCCGGTCGCCGTCAGGACAAGCATCTGGCCAAGCTCATCGAGCTGCTCGGCGAGCGTGGGCTCAAGCTCTCGTGGGTGCGCTATGTGACCGATTCGCGCCCCTTCCTGGTCAAGACGCTGCAAGAGACGCTGGCTGCCGGCGACGTGGTGTTCAGCTTCGGCGGCATCGGTGCCACGCCCGACGACCACACCCGCCAGGCCGCCGCCGCAGCGCTGGACCTGCCGCTGGCGCTACACCCCGAGGCCGAGGCCATCATCCGCGGCCGGTTCGGCGACCAGATCAACGATCACCGCCTGCAGATGGGTGTGTATCCGGAAGGCGCCGCGATCATCCCCAACCCCTACAACCAGATCCCCGGCTTCAGCATCGCCAATCATTATTTCGTGCCGGGCTTTCCGGTGATGGCCTGGCCGATGGTGGCCTGGGTGCTCGACACGCATTACGCCCACCTCTTCCATGCCGAAGACTACGTGGAGCAGGCGGTGACGGTGTGGGAGGCCTACGAGAGCCAGCTGATCGACCTGATGGAGCGCATCACGGCCGACTATCCGGACCTCACCCTGTTCAGCCTGCCGGCCTTCGCCGAAGGCGAGCGCCGCCACAGCCTCGAGCTGGGCGTGAAAGGGCCGGTGCCGCGGGTGACCCTGGCGATGGCCGAGATCACCGCCGAACTGGCCCGGCGCGGTTTCAGCTGGGACGACAAGGCATGAGCGCGCCCGCCCGGCCGCCCGTAGGGCGCGCGCACCTCCCGCGGGGAGGGTGGAGCAGGGGTTTCGCCGAGCACTGCTCGGCGCCTGCGGAACGGGTCGGCTGTGCAAAGCCGACCCTCCGTCGCGCCAGCGACAGGCGGGCCGTCCCGTGAGCGCTGCGCTGCGCAGCGAGCACCATATCGAGTTGCAGGGCCGGCCGGTCGGCTATCGCCTGCGCCGCTCGGCACGGCGCACCCTGGCGCTGACCGTCGATGGACGCGGCCTGTCGGTGGCGGCGCCGCTGCGTGCACCGCATGCGGCGGTCGAGGCCTTTTTGCGCGCCAATGACCGCTGGGTGATCGACAAACTCACGGCGCTGGCCGAGCGGCCGCAGCCGGTGCGCCTGGCGGTGGTCGACGGGCTGCAGTTTCCGGTCTTGGGCGTGCCGTGTAGGCTGGCACTGTCGCGCGGGCGCACCGAGGTGCGCTGGCTGGCCGCCGCCGGTGGCGATGAGGCCGGCCTCCAACTGCGCTGTACCGCGCGCCAGTCGCCGGCCGAGTGCCTGCGCCGGGCGCTGCAGGCGCGGGCGCTGGCCTATTTCGAGGGGCGGGTGGCGGAGTTCGCGCTGCGCATCGGGGTGTCAGTGCCGCCGGTGGGGTTGACCCAGGCGCGCACCCGCTGGGGCAGTTGTTCGGCGCGCGGCATCCGCCTGCACTGGCGGCTGATCCATCTGCCGGCCGAGCTCATCGACTATGTGGTGGCTCACGAAGTGGCCCACTGTGTTCATATGAATCATTCGCCGCGCTTCTGGGCGCTGGTCGGGCAGGTGATTCCCGACCTGGCAGGCCGCCGGGCGCGGCTGCGGCAGCAGGGCCGCACGCTGCCGGAATTCATCGACGCCGACGCGGCGCCGACTCATCCCTGAAGAGAGGACACTTCCCATGCGTCTGTTGCACACCATGCTCCGGGTCGGCGACCTGGACCGATCGATCGCCTTTTACACCGACGTGCTCGGCATGCAGCTGCTGCGCCGCAAGGACTACCCGGAAGGCCGCTTCACGCTGGCCTTCGTCGGCTACCAGCCGGAGTCCGAAGGCGCGGTGATCGAGCTGACCCACAACTGGGACACCGCCAGCTACGACCTGGGCAACGGCTACGGCCATATCGCCCTCGGCGTGCCCGATGCCTACGCGGCCTGTGACACGATCCGGGCCGCCGGCGGCAAGGTGGTGCGCGAGGCCGGGCCGATGAAGCACGGCAGCACCGTGATCGCCTTCGTCGAAGATCCGGACGGCTACAAGATCGAGTTGATCCAGCGCGACTGAGCGCGCGCCGCTTCAGGCCGCGACGCTGCGCAAGGCCTCGGCGAAGCGGTCGAGCTCGGTGTCGAAGTGGCTGAGCGCGGGCGCCAGCCCCTCGGCCTGGCCGTCCCGGCACAGGCCTTCCAGCGCCGTGGCGGCGGCCACCGCGCTATCGGCCGAGAAATTGGCGATGGCGCCCTTGAGCGCATGCACGGCCGCATGGATGGCCTGCAGATCGCCGCTTTGGCGGGCGCTGTCGAAGTGCTGGCGCAGGCCGGCCTCGTCCTTGAGGTAGAGCCCGGCCAGCTCCTGCATCAACGTCTCGTCGCCGCCCAGGTTGGCCAGCAGGGCGTCACGGTCGAAGACCGCCAGCGGGTTGTCGAATGTCGTCGCGACGATGTCGGTGGGCCGGAGGGGCGGCTGGCCGCGGGTGACTGCGGCCAGCGCCGTGGCCAGGGCGGTGGGCTGGACCGGTTTGGGGACATCGTCGTCCATGCCGGCGGCCAGGCAACGCTCGCGATCGCCGGGCATGGCGTGGGCGGTCATGGCGATCACCGGGGTGTAGTGACCACGGGCCGCCTCGCGTTCGCGCAGCCGCGCGGTGGCTTCGAAGCCGCCCATCTCCGGCATCTGGACATCCATCAGGATCACATCGAAATGCGTGTTCTCGCAGGCGGCCAGCGCTTCGCGGCCGTTGCTCACCACCTGCGTGGCATGGCCGAGCTTGTCGAGCAGGCGCAGGGCGAGCATCTGGTTGACCTTGTTGTCTTCGGCCAGCAGGACGTTCAGGCGGCGGCGCTTCTCGCGCAGGCTGTGACGGGTGATCAGTGGGCCGAGGCCGTCGGCACCGACAGCCAGCAGGATGGCATCGAGCAGGTCGGAGGGTTCGATCGGGCGGCTCAGGTAGGCCTGGATGCCGAGCTTGCGGCAGCGTGCGGCGTCGCCGCGCTGGCCGGCGTTGGCGGTCATCAGCCGTACCGGTGCGTGTTGGCCCGGCCGGGCGTTGAGCGCTTCGAAGAAGCGGAAGGCGCTCATGTCGCCCAGGTCGGTGTCGGCGACGATGGCGTGATAGGCCACCTCGGGGGCGTCGCCGGTGAGCCCGGCCAGGGCTTCGGTGCCGCTGGCGCAACTGTCGCACAGCATGTGCCAGCTTTCGATCATGCCGGTCAGGTGACTGCGGCTGGCCTCGTTGCCGGCCACCACCAGGATGCGCAGTGCTTTCAGATCGGCATCAGCCGGCAGCAGTAGCGCGGGGGTGCGGTCGCGATCGAAGCGGGCGGTGAAGTGGAAGGTGCTGCCGTGGCCGGGGGTGCTGTCGACCCACAGCCGGCCGTGCATGCGGCCGACCAGCTGTGCGCAGATGGCCAGGCCCAGGCCGGCGCCGCCGAAACGCCGAGTCGAGGAGGTGTCGGCCTGCGCGAAGGCTTGAAAGATCAGGTGCTGTTTGTCTTCGGCAATGCCGATGCCCGAGTCTTCGACCGAAAACTGCAGCACGGCGCTGTCCGGATGGCTTTCGGCCAGATCGACATGGACCGCGATATGGCCGTGCTCGGTGAATTTGAGCGCGTTGCCGATGAGGTTGAGCAGGACCTGGCGCAGCCGGTGCGGATCGCCGACGAGATGGTCGGGGACCGTCGGTGCGACATGGTAGGTGAGCGCCAGGCCTTGGCGTTCGGCCGCATCCTGGAGCGTGCGGTGGCTCAGGGCGACACAGTCGCGCAGGCCGAAGCCGATGTGTTCGAAGTCCAGCTTGCCCGATTCGATACGGGAGAAATCGAGCAGATCGTTGACCAGGCTGAGCAGGTTGTCAGCAGCGTTCTTGACCAAGGTGAGGTATTCGCGCTGCTCGCCGTCGAGCCGGGTTTCGAGGGCCAGGTCGGTCATGCCGATGATGGCGTTCATCGGGGTGCGGATCTCATGGCTCATGTTGGCCAGGAAATCGCTCTTGGTTTGGTGGGCGGCCTGGGCCAGCGCCCGGGCCTCGTCGAGCATCTGTTCGGCGTGGCTCTGTGCGGTGACGTCGGCCGCCGTGCCTGCCCAGCCGAGCACGCTGCCGTCGTCGGCCCGCCGTGCCCGCAGGCGAAGACGCAGGCGGCGGGGCTGGGCGTCGGCCGAGGGGCAGGACACGGTGTGCTCGGCCATCGCTGCGTCGGTGCCGGCCTGGCGAGCCAGTGCTTCGCGCAGGGCGGCGCGCGCCTGCGCCGGCAGGCGGGCGAGTGCGTGCCGGCCGAGGGCCTGCGCCGGGGGCTGACCGGTGAGGCGTTGCCAGGCGGCGTTGAGATAGGTCCAGCGCAGCGTCGCGTCGGTCTCGAATACCAGCTCGTCGAGATTGTCGAGCAGATCGGCCGGCGACGGTGCGGGCAGGGGAGGAGCAGGCTTCTTCGCCATGTCGGTCAGGGGCGGCTACAGGGGCGTGGCGTGAGCATCCTGGAAGCGCTGGCGGATGTCGAGAACCTCGGTCCAGCGGGCGAACAGGGCGTCGACGCAGCGGGCGTCGAAATGCCGGTCGCGGCCTTCGCGCAGCAGGGCGGCGGCATCGTCGAGCGACCAGGCGGGTTTGTAAGGGCGCGCCGAGGTCAGGGCGTCGAACACATCGGCGACCGCCACGATGCGTCCTTCGAGGGGGATGGCGTCGCCGGCGGTGCCATGGGGATAGCCGGAGCCGTCGAACTTTTCGTGATGGGTCAGAGCGATGACGGCGGCCATCTGGATGACCGGCGAGGTCGAGCCCTTGAGGATGTCGTGGCCGATCAGGGGGTGGCGCTTCATCTGGTCGAACTCGTCGGGCGTCAGCCGGCCCGGCTTCATCAGGATGTGGTCGGGGATGCCGAGCTTGCCGACGTCATGCATCGGCGCGGCATGCAGGAGGCGATCGGTGAACTCGCCGTCGAGCCCTTGCTGGCGCGAGATGAGGGCGGAGTAATGGGCCATGCGCAGGATGTGGGCACCGGTTTCCGGGTCGCGGAACTCGGCGGCGCGCGCCAGGCGGGTGACGGTTTCCTGTTCGCGCTCGTGGATCTGGGCGGTGGCTTCGGCGATCTCCGCTTCGAGCGAACGGGCCCGGGCGCGGGTGGCCAGGTGGGCCCGGCGCAGCGCCAGCATGTTGTGAACACGGGGTTGGAATTCGTTGCGGTCCACCGGCTTGTTGAGGAAGTCGGTGGCGCCGGCCTGCAGGGCGTCGTAGCGGGTCTGGCGTTCATGGTCGGCGGTGACCATCAGGATCGGCACGTCGTCGCGGCCGGGCGTGGCACGAAAGCGGCTGATGAATTCGACGCCGTCGAGCCCGGGCATCATGTAATCGACCACCACTAGATCGGGTTCGTTGGCCTGGCACCAGGCGAGCCCGGCGAGCGGATCGACGAACGGCACGGGTTCGCAGTCCGATAATTTTCCGACCAAGGCCTGCATCAGTGTCAGGTTGAGCGGGGTGTCGTCGATGATGACAATCTTCATGGCGTCGAGTGTGCGCGGTCGTCAGAAGCTTTACGGCATACCCGGTCGGCAAGTTGAGCGATTTGTGCTCAGTGCCCGCCGGGCGGATGGGCGGCGCTGTTGCGCCCCGCTGCGATGGCGGTCGGGACGGCGACTTTTCCGGCCAGGAACGCGGCGAGCGTGGTCGGTGTCATCGGTTCGGCGAGCGCGAAACCCTGTACCGCGCCGCAGCCCTCGGCGCGAAGCAGGGCAAGCTGGGCGGTGTCTTCCACCCCTTCGGCGCAGGTGTCCATGTGAAGCGCCTGGGCAATGGCGATGATGGCGCGCACCACGGCGGCGGTTTCCGGATGCGCGGCAATAGCCGTCACGAAGGCGCGGTCGATCTTGATGCGGTCGAGCGGCAGCGTGCGCAGGTAGGCCAGCGAGGAGTAGCCGGTGCCGAAATCGTCGAGCGCAATACGGATGCCGGCCGCGCGCAGGGCGCGCAGATGCCCTTCGGCATGGGTGGTGTCGCGCAGGAAGATCGACTCGGTCAGCTCGAGTTCGAGGCGCCGGGGCGACAGCCCGTGGGTGTCGAGCAGGCCCAGGATGGTCTCGCACAAGGCCGGGTTGATGAACTGGGCGAGCGACAGGTTGACCGACAGCCGTACCGTGTCGGGCCAATGGGCGGCCTCGCGAATGGCGGCGTCGAGTACCCATTCGCCGATGGCTTCGATCTGACCGGATTCTTCCGCCACGGCGATGCACTCCTGCGTGTCCACCATCCCGAGCCGCGGATGGTGCCAGCGCAGCAAGGCCTCGCAACCGCTGACACGGCCGGTGTCGAGCGCGAAGATCGGCTGATAGGCCAGTTCGAATTCGCCACGCTGCAGTGCGCCGCGCAGCTCGTGCTCCAGGAACAGCCGCCGCCGGGCGCGGGTGTCCATCTCGTAGTCGAAGAAACGGAAGCGTCCCTTGCCGTCGAACTTGGCGGCATAGAGGGCGATGTCGGCATTCTTCAGGAGCTGTGCGCCGCTGCGCCCGTCCTTGGGGGCGATGGCGATGCCGATGCTGGTGCCGACCCGGACATGGGCGCCTTCGACTTCGCAGGGGTCTTCGAAGGATTTGACGATGCGCGCGGCCAGCTCTTCGGCGTCTTCGGGCAATACCTCGCCCCAGCGGATGATGGCGAATTCGTCGCCACCGAGCCGCGCCACGACATCGCTGCGCCGGGTGCGCCCTTGCAGGCGCTGGGCAACCACCCGCAGCAGGCTGTCGCCGAAGGCGTGTCCGAGGGAATCGTTGATCGCCTTGAAGTTGTCGAGATCGAGGCAGAGCAACATGGCGGGGACGGCGTCCGTGCCGGGGGCGTCGTGAATGCGGTCGATCAGCTGATGGAAGTGGTTGCGGTTGGCCAGTCCGGTGAGCCCGTCGAAGCGTGCCATTCGCTCGACTTCCTGCTGGGCCCGCAGCGACTGCGTCACATCGGTGCCGACGCCGCGCCAGCCGGCGGGTTTGCCGTCGGCGTCGGCGAGGGGTTTGGCGGTGAGGGACCACCACCGGGTGGTGCCGTCGAGCACCACCGGGACCTGTATGTCACGAAACGCGGTGCCGGCCTCGAAGCGCCGGCACAACTGCTCGTAGGCCATGCGCTCTTCGTCCGGCACGCGGTCGAGCGTCTGCGCGATCAGGGCCAGCAAGGGCTGCCCCGTCAGCGCCTGCATGCTGCTACCGAAGACATTGGCCATGCGCTGGGAGACATGGGTGAGCCGGCCGTCGGCATCGGTTTCCCACAACCAGTCGCTGGCGTTCTCCTCGAAGTCGTTGAGCAGCAGGCCGACCAGTTGGCGCTGGCGCTCGGTTTCGGCCTCGGCCATCACGCGCGCGCCGAAGGTCCGGGCGTTGGACAGCACGCTGCCCATCACGATGATGGTGTAGATCAGCAGCAGAAGCGACAGGCCGATGGCCAGCGCATGATCCATGCGCAGCAGGCCGATGAAGGTGGCGGTGCCGAGAATGGCCACGTAGGTGAGGGCGGCCTGCGGCACCGTGGCCAGCGCAAAGCCGCCGGCGCAGATCATGCCAGTGACCACCGCCGTCAGCATGATGCGCGTGTCGGCGTCGCCCAGCGGCATCAGGAGTATCGGGACGACCGACCACAGGATGGCGAGCAGCGCCGCATGCTTGGTGGCCCGCGCCAGGGCCCGGGGCGAGGCCGTGGTGGGCGTGCGGCCCTGTCGTCCGCGCCACCAGGCATGGATGCCGGTGCCGGCTGAATACAGGATGAACAGCGCCCAGGCGACCAGCAGCAAGGGATTGAGCTGATCGCGAAAGGTCCAGCCGACGATCGTGGCGTTCAACGCGTTGGCCAGCATGGTCAGCGGCGTCAGGCGCAGGACGGCCTGGATCTGCCGCGCACGGAACTGCGCCGCCAATGGCGCGGCCGCATGATACGGCGCCATGGCGGTCTTGATCGGTTGGCAAAGTTGTCCCAGTCGCTTCATGACGGGAGGATGTCCTCGGCGGTGCTGTACGGGTCCGGTCGGCGGCGGATGCCTGAGTGGCATGCCTCTCGCTGCACAGGGGCGAGCTTACGCGATTGGAATGGACTGCGGGAGGCGGGAGAGATGACCGGTCGGTCTCGCCAGTCGATGGTGGGCCCTGCGGGACTCGAACCCGCAACCAACGGATTATGAGTCCATTCGCAAGAGTCGTCAGATCAACGGCTTGTCCTTGAATCCTTCTACAATGGTCCGCGTGCGGCATCCCTGAAAGGCCCGTCATTGCTGTGGGACATTCCGGAATGTAGAAGCCCCTCCCTGCCAGTCCCGGTGCCTTCGACAATGCGCTGGCGCATCACCTGTGCTCGACTGCCTATAATCACGTGCGTGGAATCGGCAATGCGACCTTGGACAATTCATGAAGATCACATCTGAGCAAAAAAAGAAAGAGCCTCGCGCGCTGCCGCAGTCCCCTATGGATGGACTGGCTGTTCGAATTCGCCAGTGCCGGGAAAGAAAGGGCTTTTCACTGGCAGATCTGCACAAGGCTACGGGACTGTCCAGGACGGCACTTCATGACTATGAGTCCGGAAGGACGAAGCCTGGTGCCCGCGAGTTGCTCGTCATCTGCGAGCACCTTGAGGTAACTCCGAACTGGTTGCTTTGTGGAACGGAAGAACCGATGAAGCGCAGGGAGGGGCTGCGATCATTGGTGCGGCTGCGGAATAGCCCGATGCTGGCGATGGGGGGGATGTTGTTGTTTCCTGCCATTCTGGCCGTGATAGACGAGGATGAGTTTGAGGCCTTGCTGACTCTGATCGCTTCGATGTTGGAAGCAAAGGATCCGAGCACCTACAGACACATCTCGGTTGCGGCAGAATTCTTGGCTGAAACGGTCGGAGAGGGAAGCCCAGAAGATTTGGCAAAGCTGGCGGAGAAGGCGAAAGATCCCCGCTTTATGCAGGAGTTGCAGGAGAAAATCAGGGAAAGGATTGAGCGCGCAGGCTAGATGCTGCGGGAATCCAGAAGCCGGCGAAAGCCGGTTTTTTTTGGCTGATAAATCGCATATGCCTACTATTGACTGTTTTTGCGAACAGTGGCAATCTGTTCGCTAAATCAATCTTTCGAAGGATTTTGCGAACATGAAGATTCCGAACGTACTTCCTATCACTGCGGAGCAATCCCGCGCCGCACGTTTCCAGCTCGGCCTGACTCAGGCAGAACTCATCGCGAACAGCGAGCTTCCCGGCTGGAAGCTCAAGCAGTTCGAAACTGGGCGCTTCGTCCCGGACATCCCTTTTCTGGAGTCCCTGCGCGACTACTTTCAAGAAAAGGGCATCCAGTTCGGCGATCAACCGACCGCCCGGTTGAAAACGGCAACCAACAGCAACCACGCGGAAAGCCAGCTGATCGGCCAGCAGCCGCGCATGGGCTTTTTCGTCACTGATGAGGTGCCGGCGGACGTCGTGCAATCCCTGCTTGAACGGATGACCGCCAACGACGAGCGTATCGGTGAGTTGATGGATGGCCGCGTGGAAAGTGGGTGGTTTTCGGAGTTCGACGAAGACACCGAAGCCAAAGTGCGGCAGCTTGCGGCGGCGTTGGCCGAAAACTACATCCTGTTCTGCTCCCTTCAGGGCCGGAATCCGTTGATCCGCCCCGCCAAGGGCCACAAAACGCTCGCTGACGTCATTGCCAGCGTCTATGTGGAATCGCCCGCTTTCGCATTGATCAACGGCCCCCACGATGCCGACGGTAGCGCGGAAGAAGCACAAGACACGGAGGGCGTAGCATGAGCCCGACCATTCCAGTCCCCATGCTCACCGGCGCTGGCAGCGGAAAAGTGGCGATGGTGTTGGCCTTGCTCACGGCCCTCGCCATCGCGGCTCGTAGCAAAGCAACCACTCAGAACAACCGCTCCTGATCCGGGTTCGGTGATGCTCACCCCCGCTCAGCGCTCCCGAGGGCCACGGCCAACCGGTTGGTTGGCCGACTTCGGGCGCAAGGTCGAAGCCGACGACGCTCGATGGTTGGCGAACCAGATCGCACCGCTGCCAGACTCGTTTGCCAAGCGGGTATTGGCCGGGCGGGAGCGTCGCATAAAGGCTCAGTCTGGAACGGAGGGGCTTCGCGCTGGCAATCAATGGTTGGTCGCCCAGGTCAGCCGACTGGATCGATTCGCGCTCGATCTGTCTGCCTCTGACGACGACATCCGGGCGTTTGCCGTCGAATGTATCGATGACGTGCGCTCCTTCCTGTCAGCGCTGGTCGTCAGTGACCGGAGCGCAGTGCTTCGCCAACTGGATGACTACGCCTATCGCCGGGCCGGCTTTCGCTGGCCTTCTGGCGCTCCGCTGGCTGCAGTGACGGCACGAATGACTGATGCGGGATGGTGGCGCCGTATGTTGCGCAAACACATCGGGCGCGGTGTCGATCAGTCCGCACGGGAACTTGGGATGGTGCATCGTCGCGCCGGGCTGTACTGCGCGGATGAAACGGTGCGTTGGCATGCCGACCAGACCCGGCGTAACCGGATGATGCTGGAAGGCCAAGAGGCCGTGAATCAGTTCGGCGACACCTTCGGACTAGATGAACTCGCCGACAAGGGGTTGGCGAAAGCAGCCAACCGCCGCGCCGATCTGATGGTGCGAATCCGAGGTTTCGAAGACTATGCGCGGGAGCATGGCCACGTCGGGATTTTCATCACTTGGACGGCTCCGAGTGCCTACCACCCGCGCACTGCCGACGGAAGGGCAAACCCCCGCTATATCGATGGCTCGACGCCGCGCGACGCTCATGCGCTGATCTCGCGTCAGTGGGACAAGGCGCGCGCCAAGCTCGGGCATATGGGCATCCACCGCTACGGCTTTCGGGTTGTCGAGCCACACCACGACGGCACGCCGCACTGGCACATGCTGGTCTTCGTGGCACCGGAAAATCTCGATGCGCTGGTGTCCGTGCTGGCCAAATACGCACGGGCGCCAGAGCCGCAGGAAATGACCACGCCGGCCGCGCGTCGGGCGCGTTTCGACTTCAAGTTGATCGACTGGAAGCGGGGCAGCGCCGCCGGCTACATCGCTAAGTACATCGCGAAGAACATTGACGGTTGCGGCGAAGCCGGCCCCGTGGGCGACGACTTCGAAGCAAGCGGCGCGCAGAGCACGGCCGACACATCGGCCCGCGTGCGCGCTTGGGCGTCGCGCTGGGGCATCCGCCAATTTCAACAGATCGGCGGCCCGAGCGTAACCGGCTACCGCGAACTGCGCCGCCTGCGCCATCTGACCGCCGATGGCATCCCGACTGACTTTCACCAGGTGTTGCAGGCCGCAAACGATGGCCAGTGGCACCACTACGTGACTGGCTGCGGCGGCATCGACACCCCGAGGGCAGAACGCCCGCTGCAACTTGCCCGCCACGACGCCGGCCGCCTGAATCGCTACGGCGAAGCCGCCGCCCCAGAACTGATTGGGGTCGAGTGGAAAGGCGCGCTTGTTGAAACCCGCCTGTACCAATGGGAAATCCGGAAGAAGGCCCCGCAGGAGGCCGGCAAAGCGGGCGCAGCCCGCGCCCCTTGGACTCGTGTAAATAACTGTACGCGCACCAAATCGGTGCATTCGCGCTTTTCGGTAATCGACGGCAAATCCGGGGGTGATCCAGTATTTCCCCCATCCCTGACGACACCCCATCAGCACGCGAGGGCATCAGTTCATGCACACCGACACTAACCGCACCCGGAAAACCCCACCGAAGCGCGAGCAGTCGCGCCCGCTGTCGGAGCGCAGCCGTTGGGCCTATTTCATGCACGGCATGAACCCTGACGACACCGACGCTGCGGCAGTGGCACGAATCGGCGCCGCCTTTGGCCCGGAGCACCCGGCTTGGATCGTGGCCAGTCGCCCCGGCCAGGAAGCCACCAGCGGCCGCTTCCGCCATATGCGGAAGTACGTATTGCAGCTCACCAGGCAGCAGGCCGCCGTCTATCTGCGGGTGTCCCCCCGCACGATTGCAGCATGGGAAACCGACGCCTCCGCCGTTCCCTTCTCGGCCTATGAGGCATTGCGGCTGCTCAGCGAGTCGCCCGAATTCCGGTTGTCGCATCGTCGCTGGGATGGGTGGTTCGTCAATCCGCAAAGCGGCGGGCTCGTATCGCCAGACCGGGGCCGGCTGGCTGTCACCCCTGAGGAAATCAACGGCCTTCCGCAGCTGTACGCGCAGCGCGAATTCCATCGGAGCGAGGCCGACCGCCTCAAGCGCGAACTGGCCGAGGCTATCGCCGAAAACACCCGACTCCGCGAATTGTTCCTGTCCGATGGCGTGACGGATCAACTGCGCGGCATGCATGACCAGCTTTCCGGGCTCCTTGGCCGCATCGGCACGGCCAAGGTTCTCGAGTTTCCTTCCGCCAACCACGCCATCCACTCACAAGCAAAGGTCGCCGCACAATGAAACCCCGCTCACCTCTTCCCGTCCTTCTCCACCCCAAGGCGCATCTTGTCGCTGCGCTCAATCACGCCCGACTGATCGGCCGTCTGCACGACATTGCGCCTACATATGACCACAGTCGAAATAAAGCACGACGGCTGAAAGCACGGTTGAACCGTGGTTTGACCAAGTAGGCAACAAGGGCGCGACGGTGGAACCGCTGTTTCTCAGCAAAGAGGAAATCGCCGAGCTGACCGGCTTCAAGCTGCATTCCAAGCAATGCGGCTGGCTGCGTCAGAACGGCTGGATCTTCGAGCAGAACGCAAACCGCCGGCCGATAGTCGGCCGCGCCTACGCGCGCCAGCGCCTCGGCTTCGCCAGCGACTCAGCGCCCACGCCATCCACCGCCCGCCCGAATTTTGACGCCCTGCGATAAGAGAACCCCATGGGACGCCGCCGCACCAAAGACCTGAACCTGCCACCCCGGATGCACCGGAAGGGTGAAACGTTCTACTACGTCACCACCACCCAGCCGCGCAAGTGGATCAAGCTTGGGAAGGATCTGAACCAAGCGCGCATCCGCTGGGCGGAACTGGAAGGCGAGGCGAGCAGCCCGGATGACCGCACCTTCGCGATCATCGCCCGTCGCTACGAGCGCGAAATCATCCCGGCCAAGGCGATACGCACCCAGCGGGACAACATGGCCGAACTGGCCAATCTGCTGAAAGTCTTCGGCACCATGCCGATCGATGCAATCCGCCCAGCCGACGTGCGAACCTATCTCGATCTGCGGGGAAGAACCGCCAAGACACGCGCCAACCGCGAAAAGGCGTTGCTGTCGCACATCTTCAACCACGCGCGGGAATGGGGTTACACCAACGCCCCCAACCCCTGTGCCGGCATCCGCGGTCACAAGGAAACCGGTCGAGACCGTTACGTTCAGAACAATGAATTCACGGCGGTGCGCGAGCACGCGCACTACACCGTGCAGAACGCCATGGACTTGGCTCTACTGACCGGGCAGCGGCCGGCCGATCTGCTGAGACTGACTCGCGGAGATATTCGCGAAGGTGCGCTTCACATCGTCCAAGCGAAAACCGGGAAGAAGCTGGCGATTGAGATCACGGGCGAACTGGCACAGCTCATTGAGTGCATCACGTCGCGCCCGGCGAAGATCGGTAGCCAATGGCTGATTCACGATGAAAGCGGTCAGCCGCTCACCTACTGGATGCTGCGCAATCGATTTGATAAGGCCAGGACGGCGGCCGGTGTGTCGTTCCAGTTCAGGGATATTCGGGCGAAGTCAGCTACGGACATGGAAGACCTTGGACGTGCTCAGCAGCTACTCGGCCACAAGACCCGTGGTATGACCGAGCACTACACCCGACAGCGGCGCGGGGAGAGGGTGAAGCCACTTAGATAGCTGCCGAGAGGTGCTGCGGATGTCGTGGCATGGTTAGGTGTACATGCCGGCAATCGCGGCATGGACGATCCAAAGCATGCCCATGATTTGATCGCCAACATCATCATCCGACTGTTTCTTGATGCTCTCTTCTAAGTTCTTTGTGGTGGTTGCGACATCATTGATCTGTCGATCAACTTCCGTTCGAAGATCGCTCAGCTTCTTGTCGGTAGCCCTTTGTTCGTCATCAAAGCGTGCGTAAATCGAGTTGATTTGCCCCTCCAGTGCCGCCATGCGCTCTTCTAAACTCTGTCCGCTTCGGCTTTGCGATATACGACCTCCAACAAAACCACTTCTGGAAACAAGATTGGCTCCCTTGAGATAGACAGTTGTCGAGTACATCCGCAAGGGGATGCGCCGCAGATATGTAGCTAGGCGTTCTTTCATGGGCCGCAATTTGAACAGTCGAAGGTTCGAATCGATTGACTTTACAATCCACATCACGCCGAAGATTTGCAGGGCTGCCGCTACCACGCGATTTAGCTGCTTCAAACCATCCCCGAGGCCAAGCACGTATGCAATCGAGAGATGGGCAACCATAAGTGCTATTGGTAAGAAAACCGGATAACCGTCCCATATCCAAGCAGGGAGTTGCTTGATGTGTGCCCAGCGAAGGGACCAGCCACGGAACTCTTGTTTATACACTGCGGGCCCTGTCAGTCTGTACGCTGCGCCATGATACATGGCTATCAACGTGGTGCGGCAGGTGGATTGGACGCTGAGTTGCTCCTGTGGAATTGCAGGTGTTTTGGCATAGGTGCCAAAAAAAGCTTCAGCTATTTCATGTGGTTGCAAAAGAGCGATAGGCGCCAATTTTATGCCGACGCCCTAGCTTTGCGCGCTTTTTGTCACAGTTTTAGCCCGAAAGTACGCGGAAATACTGAGAGTGACAAAATGGCTGCAAAACGATGACAAAACGCTCGCAACGCCACAGGTGACGGTGCCTTTTGTAGAAAAGGGGGCGAGTTTGTAGAAACGACGTGCCGTCGAAAGCGGCTAAAACCCGCGTGGCTATTGGTGGGCCCTGCGGGACTTGAACCCGCAACCAACGGATTATGAGTCCGCTGCTCTAACCGATTGAGCTAAAGGCCCCGGCGCACGGACCCGGGCGGGTCCGTGCGGGGTGAGGCGGATCAGGAGTCGCTGTCGAGGAAGCTGCGCAAACGCTCGGAGCGCGAGGGGTGGCGCAGCTTGCGCAGCGCCTTGGCTTCGATCTGGCGGATGCGCTCGCGGGTGACGTCGAATTGTTTGCCGACTTCCTCGAGGGTGTGGTCGGTGTTCATTTCGATGCCGAAGCGCATGCGCAGCACCTTGGCTTCGCGCGGCGTCAGGGAGTCGAGGACGTCCGAGGTGGCGTTGCGCAGGTTGGAGTACAGCGCCGCTTCGTTCGGGGCGAGGGTCGAGGTGTCCTCGATGAAGTCGCCCAGATGCGAGTCGTCGTCGTCACCGATCGGGGTTTCCATGGAGATGGGCTCCTTGGAGATCTTCATGATCTTGCGGATCTTCTCCTCGGGCATTTCCATCTTCTTGGCCAGGGTGGCCGGATCGGGCTCGAGGCCGGTTTCCTGCAGGATCTGGCGGCTGATGCGGTTCATCTTGTTGATGGTCTCGATCATGTGGACCGGGATACGAATGGTGCGTGCCTGGTCGGCGATCGAGCGGGTGATGGCCTGCCGGATCCACCAGGTGGCGTAGGTCGAGAATTTGTAGCCGCGGCGATATTCGAACTTGTCCACCGCCTTCATCAGGCCGATGTTGCCTTCCTGGATCAGGTCGAGGAACTGCAGGCCGCGGTTGGTGTACTTCTTGGCGATGGAGATCACCAGACGCAGGTTGGCCTCGGTCATCTCGCGCTTGGCGCGGCGGGCCTTGGCTTCGCCGGTGGACATGCGCTTGTTGATGTCCTTGAGTTCCTTGAGCGAGATCCCCAGGCGGGTCTCCATGTCGATCAGCTTCTGCTGCTCTTCCATGACCGCGGGGTGGACCCGCATCAGGCCTTCGGCATAGCCCTTGCCGGCGGCGATCTGGTCCTTGAGCCAGTCCAGATCGGTTTCCTGGCCGGGGAAGTGCTTGATGAAGTGGGCACGCGGCATGCCGGCCCGATCGACGCACAGGCGCAGGATTTCGCGCTCGTGGCTGCGCACCTGCTCGACCATGTGGCGCACCGAGTCGCACAGGTTTTCGATCATGCGGGCATTGAAGCGCAGGTGCAGGAGCTGGTCGGAGATCTGCTGCTGCAGCGCGAGGTAGGCTGGATCCTGGGAGCCTTGCTTGGCCAGCAGTTCGACCTGCTGGGCATACAGTTCGCGCAGTGCGGCGAAGTGCTTGAGGCCTTCTTCCTTGAGGATCTTGAGCGAGGCGGCGCCGTCGTCGGCTTCGCCGTCGCCGTCGTCATCGCTGTCGTCGTCGCTGTCGTCGGCGTCGTCGTCGCTGTCTTCGGCCGAGGCGCCGTCGTCGGTGTCGTCAGTCGAGGGAGTGAGGTCTTCGTCTTCGCCGTCGTCCGGGTTGATCAGGCCGTCGATGATCTCGTCGATGCGCATCTCGTCGCGCTCGACCTTGTCGGCCATTTCGACCATGCGGGCAATGGTCGTCGGGCAGGCGGAGATGGCCTGCACCATGTGCTTGAGGCCGTCTTCGATGCGCTTGGCGATCTCAATCTCGCCCTCGCGGGTGAGCAGTTCGACCGTGCCCATTTCGCGCATGTACATGCGCACCGGGTCGGTGGTGCGGCCGAATTCGGTGTCGACCGAGGACAGGGCCTGTTCGGCTTCCTCTTCGGCATCGTCGTCGCCGGACGAGGCGACGCCGTCGGACATCAGCAGATCTTCGGCAGAGGGGGCCTCGTCGAAGACGCGGATGCCCATGTTGCTGAAGGTGGCGATGATCGACTCGATCTGTTCTGCGTCGACGAGGTCGTCGGGCAGGTGGTCGTTGATCTCGGCATAGGTCAGGTATCCCCGTTCCTTGCCCAGCGTGATCAGCGATTTGAGCTGGGTGCGACGCACTTCTGCATCGAGCGGCGTCGCCGGCGCGGTAGCGGCGAGGACTTCGCTGATGGCGTTTTTCTTGGCGCGCGGCTTGGCGGTACGACCGCGTGCCGGGCTCTTGCGTGGCGTCTTGGAGTGTTCCTGGGCCATGGTGCTCCTCGGATCTTCGGAGAAGTCGGAAAAACAGAAAATTATATTACGAATCTGAGACTTTGGGTTGTGGCTTTGGGTTCCGCTTCTTTTGTTGTAGCAGTTGTGCGTAGCGTTTCCGCTCGTCCGGCGTGAGTTCACCGGCGCGGGCGGCCAGACGGTTGAACTCATCTTCGAGCGCCTTGGCATGCAGGGCGTGGACGGTGTCGTGGAAGACGGTCTCCACCACGGCTTCGTCGATCACGTCTTCGGCCTGCTCGGCACACATGCGGGTGAGCGTGAGTTCGTGCGGCGTGTGGCGGAAGTGCTCGAGCAAGGTGCCCATCGCGCTCTTGTTGCCGAGGTCGCCGACGCTGACGGCGTCGATGATGGCGATCAGCGCGCGGCCCTCGTCGCTGCCTGGCGGGATCAGGTCCACCGGCAGGCGGGCGGCCCAGGCGGGGTGGTGCAGCACGATGCGCAGCAGGTTGGCTTCGAGCGGCCGCGGTTGGTGGCGCGGGCCCCGCACGGCGGGCGGCTCTGCGTCGTCGCGCCGGCCCTTGCCCTTGCGCCACGGTTCGTTCGTCCGGCTGGGCGGCGGCGGAGGCGTCAGGCCCCAGGCTTGCATCAGCTCGCGTTCGTCGAGCGCGCAGCGCTTGGCCACGGCCTTGAGCACTTGCAGCTTGAGCACGCCGGCGCCGATGCGCAGTACCAGCGGTTTGGCTTCGTGGGCATAGCGGGCACGGCCTTCGGCGCTGCTCAGGTCGGCCTCGCCGGCCAGTTCGCCGAGCAGGAACTCGGTCAACGGGGTGGCGTTGGCCACCTGTTCGGTGAAGGCATCGGCACCGAATTCGCGCACATAGGTGTCGGGGTCGTGCTGGTCGGGCAGGAACAGGAAGGCGACCTGTTTGACGTCGTTCAGTGTTTCGAGCGCCGCCTCCAGGCCGCGCCAGGCGGCTTTGCGGCCGGCGGCGTCGCCGTCGAAGCAGAAGACCACGCGGTCGGCATGGCGGAACAGTTTCTGGATGTGGGTGGCGGTGGTCGAGGTGCCCAGGGTGGCGACCGCGTTGGGCACGCCATGCTGGGCCAGCGCGACCACGTCCATGTAGCCTTCGACCACGATCACCGTGTTGCTGCTGCGAATCGACGGGCGCGCCTGAAACAGGCCGTACAGCTCGCGGCCTTTCTCGAACAGCGGCGTTTCGGGCGAGTTCAGGTATTTTGGTTCGCCCTGGTCGAGGATGCGTCCGCCAAAGGCAATGACATTGCCGCGGCTGTCCTGGATCGGAAACATGATGCGGTCGCGAAAACGGTCGTAGCGGCGGCCCTGGTCGTTTTCGATGACCAGGCCGGCCTCCAGCAGCGATTTGTCGGCGTAATTGGGCACCACCTTCTGCAACGACTGCCAGCCGTCTGGGGCGTAGCCGATGCCGAAGCGGGCGGCGATCTGGCCGGTCAGCCCACGGCGCTTGAGGTAGTCGATGGCGCGCTCTGCGCCTTTGAGCTGCTCGCGGTAGAAGCGTGCGGCGGCACCCATCAACTCGGTCAGCGACTGCTCTTTTTGCTGCTCGCCGCGGCGCGCCTTGCGCTCTTCCGGCACGTCCACGCCGACCTGCCGGGCCAGTTCGTGAATGGCCTCGACATAGCTCAGGCCGCTGTATTCCATCAGGAAGCCGATGGCGCTGCCATGCGCACCGCAGCCGAAGCAGTGGTAGAACTGCTTGCTCGGGCTGACCGAGAAGGAGGCGCTCTTCTCGCCATGGAAGGGGCAGCAGGCGAAGTAGTTCGCGCCCTGTTTCTTGAGCGAAACATGGCGGTCGATCACGTCGACGATGTCGACGCGCGTCAGCAGGTCCTGGATGAAACTCTGAGGGATCAAGGCGCGGGCGGGGCGGCGTTGAGTGCCGCCTTGACGCGGGCCGAAACGGCCGCCATGTCGGCGCGACCGGCCAGTGCCGGCTTGAGTTGCGCCATCACCTTGCCCATGTCGGCCGGCGAGGCGGCGCCGGTGTCGGCAATCGCTTTGGCGACGGCGGCGTCGATCTCGGCGTCCGACAGCCCGGCCGGCATGTAGGCCTCCAGCACCGAAATCTCGAAACGCTCCTGCGCTTCGAGATCGGCCCGTCCGCCTGCGGCATATTGGGTTGCCGAGTCGCGGCGCTGCTTGAGCTGCTTTTCGATCACGGCGGCCACGCCGGCATCGTCCAGCGCGGTCTGCCCGTCGACTTCCTTTTGCTGGATGGCGGCGAGCAAGAAGCGGATGGCAGACAGGCGCGCGGTGTCGCGGGCGCGCATGGCGGCCTTCATGTCATCTTGCAGGCGGGCTTTGAGCGACATGCAGTTCTCCTGGGCAGAAACGCAAAAAACCACGCCTGGTGGAGCAAGGCTGCTCCGCCAGGCGTGGTGATGCCGTGCCGAAACGGATCAATACATTTTCGGCGGCAGAGTCTGGCTGCGCAGGCGCTTGTGGTTGCGCTTGACGGCGGCGGCCAGCTTGCGCTTGCGCTCGGCCGTGGGCTTTTCGTAAAACTCGCGCGAACGCAACTCGGTAAGCGTCCCGGCTTTTTCAATGGTGCGCTTGAAGCGGCGGATGGCAACTTCAAACGGCTCGTTTTCTTTGACGCGGATCCCCGGCATTGCGTGATTCCTTGGAGGCAAATGTACAGAAACGGCGCAGTATATCGAGTCAACGTCTGCATGCCAAGTCCACCCTGCGGGGATTTGCGTCCGGCGGTGCCGGATGTGGCTAAAATGCAGGCCGTGAAACAGGGGAGCGGCATGATCGTACTGGGTTTGGAGAGTTCGTGTGACGAAACCGGCGTCGCGCTCTACGACACCGAGCGAGGCCTGATCGCCCAGCAGCTGCATTCGCAGATCGACCTGCATGCGGCCTACGGCGGCGTGGTGCCCGAGCTGGCCTCGCGCGACCATGTGCGTCGCATGCCGGTCCTGATCCGCCAGGCGTTGGCCGAGGCGGGTGTGTCGATGGCCGGGCTCGACGCCATCGCCTACACGGCCGGCCCCGGGCTGGCGGGCGCGCTGCTGATCGCGGCGGGGACCGGTCAGGCACTGGCGGCGACGCTCGGTATTCCGGCGCTGCCCATCCATCACCTCGAAGGCCATCTGCTGTCGCCCCTGCTCGCCGACGATGCGCCGGCTTTTCCGTTCGTCGCCCTGCTGGTGTCGGGCGGGCATACGCAGTTGATGCGGGTCGATGGCGTCGGCCGCTACGCCTTGCTCGGCGAATCGGTGGATGACGCGGCCGGCGAGGCCTTCGACAAGACGGCAAAGTTGATGGGGCTGGCCTATCCTGGCGGGCCGGTGCTGGCGCGCCTGGCCGACCAGGGTGTGGCCGGGCGGGTCAAGCTGCCGCGACCGATGCTGCACTCCGGCGATCTGAACTTCAGTTTCAGTGGTTTGAAGACGGCGGTGATGACCCAGCTGCGTGACGCCAGCATCGCCCCGGCGGACATGGCGGCCGAGTTCCAGGCGGCGGTGGTCGACGTGCTGGTGGCCAAGTCGCTGGCGGCGCTCAAGCAGACCGGGCTGTCGCGACTGGTGGTGGCGGGCGGGGTGGGCGCCAACCAGGCCCTGCGCGCACGGTTGAACGAAGCGACGGCGCGACGACGCCAGCGGGTGTTCTACCCGGAGCCCGCGCTATGCACCGACAACGGCGCAATGATCGCCTTTGCCGGCGCCCTGCGCCTGCTCGACGGCGAGGGCGAGGGCGAGGGCGGCGCGCATGCCGTGGCGGTGCGCCCGCGCTGGCCGCTCGACAGCCTGTCGGCGCCGCGCTGAAGGCTGAGCTACTCGGCGCTGCCGCGCTTTTTCTGGCCGATACGCGATTCGGTGCCGGCCAGCAGGCGTTTGATGTTGTCCGCATGGCGCCACAGCAACATGGCCGTCATGACCAGGCAGGCGCCGGTGATGGCCGGTGCGCCGAGCAAGACATGGGCGAACACCGGCGCGGCGATGGCCGCTACCAGCGCGGCCAGCGACGAATAGCGGGTGGTCAGGGCGACGATCAGCCAGGTGATGGCGCAGGCCAGCGCCAGCCAGCCACTGAAGGCCGCCAGCACGCCGATGGCCGTGGCGACACCCTTGCCGCCCTTGAACCCGAGAAACACCGGAAACACGTGGCCGATGAAGGCGGCGATGCCGGCCAGCGCGACTGCCACATCGGCATCGCTGCCGAACTGGCGCATCACCCACACCGCGATCAGCCCCTTGGCGGCATCGCCCAGCAGGGTCAGCACGGCGGCTTTCTTGTTGCCCGAGCGCAGCACATTGGTGGCGCCGGGATTGCCCGACCCGTAGCTGCGCGGATCGCTCAGACCGAAGGCCTTGCTGACGACGACCGCGAAGGGGACCGAGCCGATCAGGTAGGCGGCCAGCGTCAAGAGGGCGAGGGGGAGTGTCATGTCGGGGGCGGGGGCGCTTCAGGCTAGAATGGCGACAATTCTAGACGAGAGCCGATATGGATTTCATCTTCATTGAAGAGCTGCGGGTCGAGGCGCAGGTCGGGATCTATCCGCGCGAACGTGCCGCGGCCCAGACCGTCGAGTTGAATCTGACCTTCGGCGTGCCAGATGCGGCCGCCGAACGGGACGACATCGCCGACACCATCGACTACGCTCAGGTCATTGCGCGCATTCGCGAGGAGCTCGCGGTGCGCCATTTTAATTTGATTGAAACCTTGGGCGAATTCGTCGTCGCGCTGCTGTTCAATGAATTCGACGCCCCCTGGGTCAAGCTGCGCATTGCCAAGATCGGGGTCATGAAAGGCGTGCGACGCGTGGGGGTATTCATTCAGCGCGGTCGGGACGGGCGTGCCCTGGGTCCGGAATGAGGGCTGTTGCGCCCAACAAAAAGGCCGCCCCATCTGGCGGCCTTTTTGTTGGCGAAGCCGAATTACTTGATCAGCAATTCGTCGAGCGATTTGCCGGCTTCCAGCCATGCTTCGACCCAGCGCGGTTTGCGACCGCGCCCCGTCCAGCCCGCCTTGGGGTCCTCGGGGTTGCGGTATTTCATCGGCACGCGCTTGCCTTTGGCCGGCGAGGCGGCCTTGCGGCGGGGCTTCGGTGCGGCTTTCGGGGCGCTCTTGGCCGGTGCGTCGGCGAGCACTTCGTCGAGGCTGACGCCGTGCTCGGCGGCAATTTTCTTGAACTGCTTGAGGACATCCCGGCGCGCCGTCTCGTCACGACGCCGAATTTCGGTTTCCAGCTTGCCTTGCAGACGACGTAATTCAGGGACCGACATTTCGCTCAGGTTGATATCCATTCGATTTCCTCTGGAGGTTATTTTAAGTTCTCGGGTGTGGCGTCAGGTCATGGATTCGATAAATCCGTCGACCGCGGCCTGATTTTGCCATTGTTGATTTGCGAAGATCAATGTTTTTTCGCGCCGATTGTTAATTGGATTGGGGAAAACCCGAAACCGGATCGCGAATGAGCGGCGGTTCAATGAATATTGCAGAGACGCCGTACGCACGTGCCGAGTCGCTCGTCAGTCGTCGGTTGCCGTACCTTTGGCAACGGTGACGGGCGTGGGCGATAGCGCCCGGAGCAGGTCGTGGGGATGGAGTGCGACGAGAAAGCCGCGCTTTCCGCCATTCAGATATATCAGCGGCAAATCGAGAATGCTGCGTTCGATGAAGATCGGCAGAGGTTTGCGGGTGCCGAACGGCGAGGTGCCGCCGACTTGATAGCCGGTGTGTTTTTGAGCAATTTGCGGTTTGCAGGGTTGAATCAGGCGATTGCCGCTGGCCAGCGCCAATTGTTTGGTGGCCACATCCCGGTCGCCATGCATCAATATCAGCAGCGGTTTTCCGGTTTCGTTTTCCATCACCAGGGTCTTGATGACAGCGTGCTCGGGAAGATTCAGGAAGCGCGCGGCAAACGGCGCTCCACCATGCTCTTCGTAGGGATAGAGGTAGGGGGCGAAGGCAATGCGCTGGGCTTTGAGTGCGCGTGTCGCGGGCGTGTCTGGCGTATTTTGGGTCATGATTCGAATCGATTCATCCGCGGGGATGGTGAATCGCATGGAGCTGTTTCAGGCGCGCGCGAGCCACATGCGTGTAGATCTGGGTCGTGGAAATATCGGCATGACCGAGGAGCAGCTGAACGACCCGCAAATCGGCGCCATGGTTGAGTAAATGGGTGGCAAACGCATGGCGGATGGTGTGGGGCGAGATACGATCGCGCGCAATGCCGGCGCTGAGGGCATGCTGCTTGATAATGCGCCAGAACATCTGGCGGCTCATGGCAGCGCCCTGGACGGTGACAAACAGGGCGTCGCTGTGGCGTCCCTTCAGAAGCTCATTGCGCGCCGCCGACAGATAGCGGCGCAGCCAGTCGCAGGCGGCGGCGCCGATCGGCACCAGGCGCTCCTTGTCGCCTTTGCCGAGCACGCGCAAGGCACCGTCGTTGAGGCTGACTTCGAAGCCGCGCAGGCCGATCAGCTCGGAAACACGCAGGCCGGTGGCATACAGCAGTTCCAGCATGGCCTTGTCGCGCATGCCCAGTGCCGTGCCGGTGTCCGGTGCGCCGAGCAGGGCGTCCACTTCCGCCTCCGACAGGCTCTTGGGAAAGCGCGGGGCGGCCATGGGGGGATCGAGCGTCTGCGTGGGGTCGTCACGGATCCGCCCGTCCTGTTTCAAGGCATGGTAATAGCGTCGCCAGGTCGATAGCAGGCGGCGCTGGCTGGTGGCCTTGGCGCGTCGGCTGAACTCGGCCAGATACGCATGCAGGTGCGTGGCCTGGGCGGCCGACGGGGCCAGCGCATGGGTGCTGTGCAGCCAGCAGGCGAACAGTGTCAGATCGCGCCGATAGGCGGCGAGCGTGTTGCGCGACAGGCCGTCGGAGAGCCACAGTGCGTCGCAGAAGGCGTCGAGGTCCGCGGCGGTGGCCGGCGGCAAGGGCGCTAGCGCCGGCGTTCGTGCTGGATCAGCCATGCTTTGGTGTCGAGCAGAAAACCGCCGCGCGAATGGGCGAAGCCGCCAAGGGCATGCTGTGCCACCACGCGATGGCAGGGCACGATGATCGGGTACGGATTGGCGCCACAAGCCTGGCCGACGGCGCGGGCGGCGCTGCCGAGCGTTTCGGCCAGGTGGCCGTAGGCACGTACCTGGCCGCAAGGAATCGCCGAGATGGCCGCCCACACGCGCTGCTGAAAGGCGCTTCCAGCCGGATGCAGCGGCAGGTCGAAGCGGTGCTGCGGATCGTGCAGATAGGCGTCGAGCTGGCGTTGGGCTTCGAGGGCGAGGGGGTGGACGCTGGCGTGTGCGACCGTGCCGGGCGGCAGGAAGCACACTTCGGTGATGGCGTCGTCGGTTACGCGAATGCCAAGGGCGCCGAAGGGCGCCAGCATGATGCCGTCGAACGAGGATTGGGTCTGCGAAGACATGGCCGCATTGTGCGGTGACGGCGCGGACGCTTCAAGTCGGGTGGGTGCGGCGCGGCCCGAAGGCCACGCCGACCCGGTTGCTCTACCCCAGAGCAATCGGGCGCGCAGTGCGCACCCGACGCGCAGCAGTATGCCACAGCTGCCGGGGGCGGAGGCGTGGCTTATTCGCCGATCAGTGCCTGTTTCAGATCGCCCTGGGCCGGGGCTTCGCCGATCCACACCCGCAGCAGAGCGTTGGAGAAATCGAGGCCGCCGATCGGGTCGCCCTTGGGGCTGCCATTGACCACCAGGCGGGTGCCGCCGCCGGGGACGAAATCGATCTGGATACGGGTGCCTTCCTTGGCCTCCTTGAGTGCCAGCAGCGTGGCGCGGAAGGCCTCGCTGTCGGCCTTGAGCGCTTGCTGCTCGGCCTCGCTGAGGTTCTTCTTCAGGCCCTCGGAGAGCGCGTCGGCGAACTGTTCGGCGGTCAGGTCGCGCAGCGTGACGATGTCGATGCGGCGCGGCCCGTCGCTGGCCAGCACCGCCTGTGCGCCCTTGGCCTTGGCGGGCAGGTAGAGGCCCATGGCATAGACCTTGAACACGAACTTGGTGCGCAGGCCGGCGCCGTTCAGTTGCAGCGTCTGGCCGGCCATCTGGCTGTGGTCGTCGAATTTGACGCCAGCCACTTCGACGGCGGCATGGGCGGAGGCGAGGGCGAGCGATGCGCAGAGGGCGCCCAGCAGTTTTTTCATGATGTCTCCTGATTGGGATAAAAAAAGCGTCCGGAGCCCCTGCGCACCGGACGCTTCATCCTATCAAAGCCATCGCACGGTCGTGCGAAAAAACATCGCTGCCGCGATCAGCGGCGAACTTCTCCGTTGCCGAAGACGATCCACTTCTGGCTGGTCAGTCCGTCCAAACCGACCGGGCCGCGCGCATGGATCTTGTCGGTCGAGATGCCGATCTCCGCGCCCAGGCCGTACTCGAAGCCGTCGGCGAAGCGGGTCGAGGCGTTGATCATCACCGAGGCCGAATCGACCTCACGCAGGAAGCGCATGGCTGCCGTGTAGTTTTCGCTGACGATGCTTTCGGTGTGGCCGGAGCTGTAGCGGTTGATGTGGGCGATGGCCGCGTCCAGGCCATCCACCACCTTGACCGCGATGATCGGCGCCAGGTATTCCTCCGACCAATCGCTCTCCTCGGCCGGGCGCAGCTTGGCGCTGTCGATGCCGGCGGCCTCGAGGATGGCCAGGCTGTCGGGGCAACCGCGCAGCTCGACGCCCCGGGTCGCCAGCATGGCGCCCAGGCGCGGCAGCATCTCGGCGGCCACGGCGCGGTCGACCAGCAGCGACTCGGCGGTGTTGCAGGTGCCGTAGCGCTGGGTCTTGGAGTTCTCGACGATGGCCATCGCCTTGTCGGGGTCGGCCGCACTGTGCACGTACACATGGCAGTTGCCGTCGAGATGCTTGATGACCGGCACCCGCGCTTCACGCGAGATGCGTTCGATCAGGCCCTTGCCGCCGCGCGGCACGATCACGTCCACGAACTCGGGCAGGGTGATCAGATGGCCGACGGCGGCGCGATCGGTGGTGTCGACCACCTGTACGGCGGTGGCCGGCAGGCCGGCGGCAAGCAGGCCGTCGCGCACGCAGGCGGCGATCGCCTGGTTGCAGTGCAGCGCTTCCTTGCCGCCACGCAGAATGGCCGCATTGCCGGACTTGAGACACAGCGCCGCGGCGTCGGCGGTGACGTTGGGGCGGGCTTCGTAGATGATGCCGATGACGCCCAGCGGCACGCGCATCTTGCCGACCTGGATACCGCTCGGGCGGCGCTTGACGTCGGTGATCTCGCCAACCGGATCGGGCAGGGCTGCGATCTGTTCAAGGCCGGCGGCCATGTTCTCGATGCCGGGCTCGGTGAGGGTCAGGCGATCGACCATGGCCGGCTCCAGGCCGTCGCTGCGGGCCTGCGCCAGATCGGCGGCATTGGCCTTGAGCAGGGCCGACTTGTGGTCGCGCAGGCGGCTGGCGATGGCCAGCAGGGCGGCGTTCTTGGTTTCGGTGGAGGCGGCGGCCAGCTGGCGCGAGGCGTCGCGCGCTTGCTGGCCGAGCGTCCGCATGTAGGCTTCGATGTCCATGATTCGGTGCCGATCGGTTCGGTTGAGCAAAAGGGCGGCGGACGGTAATGATGCGCCCGACGCAAGCGGTCTAGATTACCGCATCGTTGCGCGCTGCGGCAAAGCCGGTGTCAGCGCGCCGGGCACAGCCTCAGGCAGAGCAGCAGGAATTCGTCCCACACCTCGCCGGGCGCGATGCCCTTGATGATGCGGTCGATCCGCGCGGCATGGGCCAGCGCGGCACGCGCGCGGCCCGGGGCTAGGCGTTGCAGGGCGCGCTGCAGCGCGTTGCGGCGGCGATCGTCGAAAACGCGCTCGGCCTTGAGGGCGGCCGCCAGCGGCTGGCCCTCGGCTTGCGCCGCCTGCAGCCGGGCGAGGGTACGGATCTCGTTGGCCAGCATCCACAGCAGCAGCGGCGCGGCCGTGCCCTCGCCAGCGAGGCCTTCGAGCAGGCGGCTGCAGCGGCCGGCGTCGCCGTCGAGCACGGCGCTGCGCAAGCCGTCGATGTCGTAGCGGGCCACATCCAGCACCGCTTCGCGCACCGCCTCCAGGCTCAACTCGCCGGGCGGATGGAGCAGGGCGAGCTTGGTGATTTCCTGGTGCGCGGCGAGCAGGTTGCCTTCGACATGCTCGGCGATGAAGGCCAATGCCTCGGTCGGGGCGCTTTGCTGCTGGGCGGCGAGGCGGCGGGCGATCCACTGGGGCAGCTGCTCGCGCGGCGGGGCATTGCATTCGACGGCCACGCCCTTCTGGCTCAGGGCGGTGAACCAGGCGGTCTTGCGTGCGGCCCAGTCGAGCTCGGGCAGGCTGATCAGGGTGAGGACATCGGTGGCGACCGACTCGGCGCGGTCGGCCAGGCGCTTGAGTGCGTCGCCGCCGTCCTTGCCGGGTTTTCCGTTGGGAATGCGCAGGTCGATGACCTTGCGGCTGCCGAACAGTGACAGGTTGCCGGTGGCTTCGAACAGGGTCTCCCAGTTGAAGCCCTGCCCGCTGATCAGGATCTCGCGCTCGTCGAAGCCCTGGCGCCGGGCCGCGGCGCGCAAGGCGTCGCCGGCTTCGGAGACGGTCAGCGGCTCATTGCCATGCAGCAGGTAGATCGCGGCCAGCGGCTTGTCCAGATGGGCGGCGAGCCGGTCCGGCGACAGGTTCATCGGGCGGCGGGCGCGTCGGTCTTGGTGGCGGCGAGGCGGCGCACCAGTTGCTGGGCGATGTCGTCTTCCATGTCGCGATAGAGCATGGCTTCTTCCTGCCCCTTGGCCAGCAGCTGGGTGTCGTCGTAGGTGACGTCGCGGCGCACCGCGATGCCTTCGGCCGGGCGCAGCGTGGTGCCGTCGGCGCGCTCCACGGCGAAGGACAGCGTGGTAAGCAGCCGGTATTCGCGCGCCTTGCCGGCGCGGTTCAGGCTGAGGATGTCGCGCTCACGCTTGATGTTGATGATGCGGATGACGACCTCGGCCTCCTTGAGGCGCTCGGTCAGGACCACGCCGTTGATCTCGAGCTGGCGGGCGATCCGGTTCATGAACGGGTCGTTGCGGCTGGCGTTGAGATAGGCGCGCTGGAACGGCATGTCGAGCTGGCCGCGCAGATGGAAGCCGCAACCGGCCAGGCCCAGCGTGGCCAGACCGGCGAGCAGCAGGCGGCGGCGGGGCGCCAGGGGGCCTGTTTTCATGGTGCGGAGCGTCCTTGGATGGGCGAGTTTTGGGGCATCAGCAGACGATATTGACCAGGCGACCGGGCACCACCACGATCTTGCGTGCCGGCTTGCCGTCCATTGCCTTGACGGCGG
Source organism: Denitromonas iodatirespirans (assembly GCF_018524365.1). Lineage (GTDB taxonomy): Bacteria > Pseudomonadota > Gammaproteobacteria > Burkholderiales > Rhodocyclaceae > Nitrogeniibacter > Nitrogeniibacter iodatirespirans. The sequence goes on along the minus strand of NZ_JAEKFT010000013.1, from coordinate 41,043 downwards.
TGGCATCGGCCAGGGCGGCTTGCTCGATGGCGTCGCGGGCGGCGTCGGCGGCGACCTTGATGCTGCCGCGCAGTTTGCCGTTGATCTGCAGCACCAGTTCGATCTCGTCCTGCACCAGCGCGGCTTCATCGACCTCCGGCCAGGCGGCGGTGAGGATGTCGTCGCCGAAGCCGCAGTCGCGCCACAGGGCGTGGGCGATGTGCGGGGTGATCGGGTTGAGCACGCGCAGCAGGATCGACAGGCCTTCCTCGGCCACTTCGGCGTGGGCGGCGGCTTCATCGGCCGGTGCCTTTTCGAGGGCGTTGAGGATCTTCATGGTGGCCGAGGCCACGGTGTTGAACTGGTGCTTGCCGAAGTCGTAATTGGCCTGCTTGAGGCACAGATGGATCTCGCGGCGGACGGCGGCCAGGGCCTCGGGCAGCTTGGCCTTGCCGAGTTGCCGGTCGGCCGGCAGTGCAGGGCGCATCTCGGTGGCGAAGCGGTGACCGAACTGCCAGACGCGCTTGAGGAAGCGGAAGGCGCCTTCGACACCGGAGTCGGACCATTCCAGCGTCTGCTCGGGCGGGGCGGCGAACATCATGAAGAAGCGGGCGGTGTCGGCGCCGTATTGCTCGATCAGCGATTGCGGATCGACGCCGTTGTTCTTCGACTTCGACATGGTGGTGAGCTCGTGCTCGAGCGCCGTGCCGTCGGCCTTCAGCGTGGCGCCGGTGATCTGGCCCTTGGCGTCGCGCGCCAGCGCGATGTCTTTTTCCCAGTAGTAGTTCTTGCCGCCGCCTTCGGGTTTGTGGAAGAAGGCGTTGTTGAGCACCATGCCCTGGGTGAGCAGGTTGGTGAAGGGCTCGCGGTAATTCACCAGGCCGAGGTCGCGCATCACCTTGGTCCAGAAGCGCGAATAGAGCAGGTGCAGGATGGCGTGTTCGATGCCGCCGATGTACTGGTCGACCGGCATCCAGTAGTTGGTTTCGCCGTCGACCATGCTGTCGCTGCTTTGGGCCGAGGCAAAGCGCGCGTAGTACCAGGACGAATCGACGAAGGTGTCCATGGTGTCGGTTTCACGCTGCGCCGGCTTGCCGCAGGACGGGCAGGTGCAGGCGAGGAAGTCGTCGCGCTTGGCCAGCGGATTGCCCGAGCCGTCGGGCACGCAGTCTTCGGGCAGCACCACCGGCAACTGGTCGTCGGGCACCGGTACGGCGCCGCAACTGTCGCAGTGGATGATCGGGATCGGGCAGCCCCAGTAGCGCTGGCGCGAGACGCCCCAGTCGCGCAGGCGGAACTGCACGCGCTTGGCGCCCAGTTGCTTGGCGTCGAGATCGGCGGCGATGGCCTCGATCGCCTCGATCGAGCGCAAGCCATTGTATTTGCCGGAATTGACCAGCTTGCCGTGCTCGGTGTAGGCGTCGGTCCAGGGGGCGACCACCTCGCGGTAGCTGTCGTGGGTGGAGGCGACCACCATGGTGATCGGCAGGCCGTACTTGGTGGCGAAGGCGAAATCGCGCTCGTCATGGGCCGGCACGGCCATCACGGCCCCTTCGCCGTAGCCCATCAGCACGTAGTTGGCGACCCACACCGGCAGATATTCGCCGGAGATCGGGTGCACCACGCGCAGGCCGGTGTCCATGCCCTTCTTTTCCATGGTCGCCATGTCGGCTTCGGCCTGGCTGCCGTGCTGGCATTCGGCGATGAAGTCGATCAGTGCCGGGTTGCCCTCGGCCGCCTGCAGCGCCAGCGGATGCTCGGCGGCCACCGCCACATAAGTGGCGCCCATCAGCGTGTCGGCGCGGGTGGTGAACACCTTGAGCACGCCGGCCTTGCCGATGGTGCTCAGATCGTAGGGGAAGTGGACTTCCACGCCTTCGGAGCGGCCGATCCAGTTTTTCTGCATCACACGCACGCGCTCGGGCCAGCCGTCGAGCGTGTCAAGGTCGGAGAGCAGCTCTTCGGCGTAGTCGGTGATCTTCAGGTAGTAGCCGGGGATCTCGCGCTTCTCGACCAGCGCGCCGGTGCGCCAGCCACGGCCGTCGATGACCTGCTCGTTGGCCAGCACGGTCTGGTCGACCGGGTCCCAGTTCACCACCTGCGTTTTGCGCTCGGCGATGCCCTTTTCGAGCATGCGCAGGAACAGCCACTGGTTCCATTTGTAGTAATCGGGCTGGCAGGTGGCCAGCTCGCGGCGCCAGTCGATGGCGAAGCCCAGCGACTTGAGCTGCTGCTTCATGTAGGCGATGTTGTCGTAGGTCCACTGCGCCGGTGGCACGCTGTTCTTGATCGCCGCGTTCTCGGCCGGCAGGCCGAAGGCGTCCCAGCCCATGGGCTGGAGCACGTTGTAGCCGCGCATGGTGTGGTAGCGCGAGAGCATGTCGCCGAGGCTGTAGTTGCGCACATGGCCCATGTGCAGCTTGCCCGACGGGTAGGGGAACATCGACAGGCAGTAGTACTTGGGGCGGCTCGGGTCGTCGGAGACCTCGAAGCTGCGGGCGTCGGCCCAGTAGTGCTGGGCGGCGGATTCGATGGCGGCGGGCGTGTACTTGTCCTGCATGGGGGGCGGTCGGTCAGCGGGATTCAAAGCGGGGGAGTATACCGTGAAGCCCGGGCGGGTAGGGGCTGTGGCCATTGATCCGACGGATCGCGTTGTGTCCATGAAGACACGGAACAAGGCGCGCGAGGCGGCCAAGGGCGGGACCCCTTGGCAACGAGTGCAACACCGTGCCGTGTCTTCATGGACACAACCCTCCGGGCTCGTGCCTATTGGCCGCCATGGCTGCGTTGCGCCTCCTTGTCTGGGGGCCACCCAGACAGCGTCGGCGCGCCTTGCCCTGGCGGCCAATAGGCACGAGCGCGACCGTCGGATCAATGGCCACAGCCCCTTGCGGCGCCCTCGCGCGAAAAAACGGCACCCGGCCTGGAAGGCCCGGTGCCGAACTCCATCGAGGAGAGGGAGGGAGACGGTGGCTCAGGCCGCGCGACGCGGCACGCCGATACAGCGCTGCCAATGGGCGGCTGCGGCGGAGGAGAAATCTTCCATCATCGTCAGCGGCAGGCGCATGACGCGGGCCTGGCTGCGGAAGAGGGTGCTCATGCTCGGGGTGCAGAGGCTGGCTTCCTCGGCTTCGAGCAGGGCGACGAAGGCGTCCATGGCGGCGCCGAAGTATTCGGAGTTGCCGACCCAGCCGGTGTCGGCCGTGGCTTGGCGGACGGCCTTGCGCCACAGCGCTTCGGCACGTTCGATGGGTACGCCGGCACGGCGGGCATACCAGGGAAGCAATTTCGGTGCGTTCATAGTGGACTCCTGGCGCGTCTGTTGCGCGCCCTAAGCGATAGGCTGCCTTTTGGATAGCCTTCTCTGCGAGTGGTGCAGAGCAAAACAAACAGGTGTTTGAATCCTAGCAAATCCTGTGGTGCTTTGGAATTGAATAAGATCAATTTGTGTTGCAATGCACAATCAAACCTTAGTCAAATACTCGGGCTTTGGCAAGTTCAGGGTTTTGCCGCGCCATTCGACCCGACCGGCGGCGACCGGAGGGGTGGGGTAAAATGCCCGGTCATACCGGAGTCCGCATGACCGATCTGATCGCCACACTCAACGAAGAACAGGCCCGCGCCGTCACCCTGCCCGCCCAGCACGCCCTGATCCTGGCCGGGGCCGGGTCGGGAAAGACCCGGGTGCTGACCACCCGCATTGCCTGGCTGATCCAGACCGGTCAGGTCACCCCGCAGGGGGTGCTCGCCGTGACCTTCACCAACAAGGCGGCCAAGGAAATGCAGGCGCGTCTGGCGGCGATGCTGCCGGTCAACCCGAAAGCGATGTGGATCGGCACCTTTCACGGCCTGTGCAACCGCTTGCTGCGGGCACATCACCGAGAGGCCGGGCTGCCGCAGCTGTTCCAGATCCTCGATTCGGCCGACCAGCTGGCTGCCATCAAGCGGCTGCTCAAGACGCTGAACGTCGACGACGAGAAATTCCCGCCGCGCGAATTGCAACACTTCATCAACGGCCAGAAAGAGCAGGGCGTGCGCGCCGCCGCGGTCGACGCCTTCGACGATTTCACCCGCCGCCGGGTCGCGCTTTATGCGGAGTATGAGGCTCAGTGCCAGCGCGAAGCAGTTGTGGATTTCCCTGAATTGCTGCTGCGCACCTATGAGTTGCTGAGCCGCAACGAGCCCCTCCGGCACCACTACCAGCGCCGCTTCAGGCATATCCTGACGGACGAGTTTCAGGATACGAACAAGCTGCAATATCAGTGGCTTAAGCTCCTGGCCGGCGGCGAGGAGGGCGAGGCGCCGGCCTGCCTGTTCTGCGTCGGCGACGACGATCAGTCGATCTACCGTTTCCGCGGTGCGGAAGTGGGCAACATGCTGGCCTTCGAGCGCGAGTTCAAGGTGCCCAACGTGATCCGCCTGGAGCAGAACTACCGCTCCTGCGGCAACATTCTCGATGCGGCCAACGCCATCATCGCCAACAACACCCAGCGCCTGGGCAAGGAGCTGTGGACCGACCGCGGCGAGGGCGAGCCGATCCGCGTCTACGAAGCCTTTACCGATGGCGACGAGGCGCGCTGGCTGGTGGACGAGGTGCAGGCGCTGGTGCGCGACGGCATGCTGCGTTCGGACATCGCCATCCTCTACCGCGCCAACGCCTTGTCGCGGGGGCTCGAGCACCAGCTGTTTTCGGCTGGCGTGTCCTACCGGGTGTATGGCGGCCTGCGCTTTTTCGAGCGCCAGGAGGTCAAGCATGCGCTGGCCTATCTGCGCCTGATCGCCAACCCGGACGACGACACGGCCTTTGCGCGCGTGGTCAATTTCCCGACGCGCGGCATCGGCGCTCGTTCGCTCGAGGCCTTGCAGGACGCGGCGCGTACTTACAACAGCAGCCTGTATGCCACGGTGTCGCACCTGTCGGGCAAGCCGCGCGCGTCGATCGGCGCCTTCGTCCAGCTGATCGAAACGCTGCGCAACGCCACGGCGAGCTTGCCGCTGCCCGAGGCGGTCGATCATGTGCTCGACCAGTCCGGCCTGCGGGCGCACTACGAGAGCCAGAAAGAAAAGGACGGCCGCGAGCGGCTCGAGAACCTGGACGAGATCATCAGCGCGGCCACCAACTTCGTGGCCGAGAGCGAAGCGCCCGAGCCGGATGTGGCGCACCCGCTGCTGGCCGACTTCCTGGCGCACGCCTCGCTCGAAGCCGGCGACCATCAGGCCGATGCGACGGACGACGCGGTGCAGCTGATGACGGTGCACGCAGCCAAGGGCCTGGAGTTCGACGCCGTGTTTCTGTGTGGCCTGGAAGAGGGCCTGTTTCCGCACGAGAACAGCCTGATGGAAACCGACGGGCTGGAGGAGGAGCGGCGGCTGATGTACGTGGCGGTGACGCGTGCGCGCCAGCGCCTGTATGTGTCGCTGGCGCAAAGCCGCATGCTGCACGGCCAGACGCGCTACAACATGCGCTCGCGCTTCCTGGAGGAGATTCCCGAGGCGCTCACCAAGTGGCTGACGCCGCGCACCAGCGGCGGGCAGATGCAGGCGCGCCCGGCCTACTTCACGCCGTCACCGGCCGCCCCGCGGCGGCCTGCGGTGGCTGCGCGGGCGCCGGGGCGCGATCTGGGCGGCTTGCGCATCGGCCAGAACGTGCGCCATGCGCGCTTCGGTGTCGGCGTCATCGTGGCCGCCGAGGGCAGCGGTTCGGATGCGCGGGTGCATATCAACTTCGGCGCGCAAGGCGTGAAGTGGCTGCTGCTGTCGGTGGCCAAGCTCGATCCGGTGTGAGCCCGCGCTAGCTGCCGGCCAGCGCCCGGTGCAGCAGCCGGCGCACCGAGCCGGCGTCGAAAGGCTTGTCGCAGATGCCCGACACCCCGGCCTTCTCGATGGCCGCCAGGCGGCTGGCATCCTGCTCGCTGGTCACCATCAAGACCGGCACCGAGGTCTGCCAGCTGTGCTGGCGGATATGCTCGACCAGCGCCCGGCCGTCCATTTCCGGCATGTTGTAGTCGGTGACCACCAGATCGACCATCGTGTCGCCGAGGATGCCGACGGCCTCGGTGCCGTCGCCGGCTTCGATGAAATGGCGCAGGCCGAGCTGTTCGAGCACGCCGCGGATGCAGCGGCGCGCATGCGGGCTGTCGTCCACCAGCAAGACCTTGAGTTCTTCGAGGTCGAGATCGATGTCCGTCATGGGCTCGATGGCGCGCATGTCGAGCGTGGCGTTGATCGCCTGGGCCAGTTGCTCGGCCGTGAAGGGCTTGGGCACGATGGCGCACACGCCCGACTGGCGGACCGGGTCGAGCGCCTGCGGACGGGTCTCGCTGGAGACCAGGATGAAGGGCACGTCTTCCTGGGCGGGGACGCTGCGCATGCGCAGCACCAGGTCGGTGCCCAGCATGTCGGGCAGATACAGGGCGCTGATGACGATGTCCGGGGTCCGCTGCGAGAGTGCAGCCAGCGCCTGCGCGCCGGTGTCGGCGTAGTCCATCGACACGATGCCCAGCGATTCGCACAGCTGGGCGATGACTTTGCGCTGCATCGACGAGGGTTCGACGATCAACAGATCGAGCGCGGTGGCGTTGATCGAGGTGGCCATGGGCGGCTCCGTGGAAGATATGTGCCAACCACAGTTAGCGGCCATGGTCGGACAATCTTCAGCCTTTTGCCATGACGGCGGGCTGGCCGCGCACCGGCCCGGGCGGTGAGGGTGACGCCGCCCGCCGTCCCGCGCGGCTCCCGTCAGGTGCCGTATTTACGCGCCAGGGTGTCGTGCAGGGTGATGAACTCCTGCGACAGCTTGTGCTTGGGGTCGAGATGGATCATCGGCCGCGCCTGCTCGTGCGATTCCTTGATCTTGACCGAGGCCGACAGGTAGGGGGCGACGATCGGCAGGCCCTCGTCGATCAGCTCCTGCACCACCTTGCGCGGCAGGCTGGCGCGCGGTTGGAACTGATTGACCACGATGCCTTCGATGACCAGATCGCGGTTGTGGTCGGCGCGGATCTCGTCCACGTTGGCCAGCAGCGAGTACAGCGCGCGGCGCGAGAAGTCGTCGCAATCGAAGGGGATCAGGCAGGCATCGGCGGCGATCATCGCCGAGCGGGTGAAGAAGTTGAGCGCCGGCGGGGTGTCGATGTAGATCACGTCGTAGTCGTCGGCCAGCTCGTCGAGCGCCTCGCGCAGCTTGAAGATCTTGTAGCGCGATTCGAGCTTGCCCTGCAGCTCTTCGAGGTCCGGATGCGAAGGCATCACGTGAAGGCGCTCGAAGGGGCTGACGGTGACGAAATCGTCGAGCGGTTTGGGGTTGAGCTTGAAGTTGAGCGTCTGGTCGAAGAAGTCGGCCAGCGAGCTCTCCAGCGTGTCGGTGGCCTCGCCCAGCAGGTAGCGGGTCGAGTTGCCCTGCGGATCGAGATCGACCACCAGCGTGCGCAGGCCGTTGTGGGCACTGATGGCGGCCAGGTTGCAGGTGATGGTGGACTTGCCGACCCCACCTTTCTGGTTGAAGACAACGCGTCGCATGTTGGCCGATCTCCCCCGGGGTCCGGATAAATGAACGTTGGGCGCATTTTGCCAGTTAATGCTGCATTGCGGTGACCGTTGGCCGCGCCATCCGCTTCCGTCCGGGCCGGTTTCTGCGGATAATGCCCCGATCCGCCCGGAATGCGCCGCCAGCCTCTCCCCGGCCAGCGTCGCATCGCTCCACGGCCGGCACCCCGAGGTGCTGCGCAAAGAAGTCAAATCACACTGTGGAAGTTCGCAATTGGCGGGCGGTACTCCGGCACGTAGGCTGCCGGAGTTGATCGTTGCATATCGACTGAGGGAGAGACAATGGATCAGGATTTCATCGCGGCCGCGCTGGACTATCACCGCGCGCCGACTCACGGAAAAATTTCGGTGGTGCCCACCAAGGGGCTGACCAACCAGCGCGATCTGGCGCTGGCCTATTCGCCCGGCGTGGCCGCGGCCTGCGAGGCGATCGTCGCCAACCCGGCCGAAGCCAGCGAGCTGACCTCGCGCGGCAATCTGGTCGGGGTGATCACCAACGGCACCGCCGTGCTGGGCCTGGGCAACATCGGCCCGCTGGCCTCCAAGCCGGTGATGGAAGGCAAGGGCTGCCTGTTCAAGAAATTCGCCAACATCGATGTATTCGACATCGAGCTCGACCAGAACGACCCGGACAAGCTGATCGAGGCCGTCGCCGCGCTCGAACCGACCCTGGGCGGCATCAACCTCGAAGACATCAAGGCGCCCGAGTGCTTCTACATCGAGCAAGAGCTGCGCAAGCGCATGAAGATTCCGGTCTTCCATGACGACCAGCACGGCACCGCCATCATCTCCGCCGCCGGCCTGATCAACGGCCTGAAAGTGGTGGGCAAGGACATCGGCCAGGTCAAGCTGGTGTGCTCGGGCGCCGGCGCGGCGGCCATCGCCTGCCTCGACCTGATGGTCAGCCTCGGCCTCAAGCGCGAAAACGTGTATGTGTGCGACTCGCGCGGCGTGATCCGTGTCGGCCGCGACGAGAACATGGAAGCCAACAAGGCCCGCTACGCGCAGCAGACCGAGGCGGCCACGCTGGGTGAGGTCATCGAGGGCGCGGACATCTTCCTCGGCCTGTCGACCGCCGGCGTGCTCAAGCCCGAGATGGTCGCGCGCATGGCCGACAAGCCGCTGATCTTCGCGCTGTCGAACCCGACCCCGGAGATCATGCCCGAAGAGGCCAAGGCGGTGCGCCCCGACGCGATCATCGCCACCGGCCGCTCGGACTACCCCAACCAGGTCAACAACGTCCTGTGCTTCCCCTTCATCTTCCGCGGCGCGCTCGACGTGGGCGCCACCACCATCACCGAGGAGATGAAGCTGGCCTGCGTCAAGGCCATCGCCGAGCTGGCCGAGGCCGAGCAGAGCCATGCTGTGGCGGCCGCCTATGCCGGCGCCGACCTGAGCTTCGGCCCCGAATACATCATTCCCAAGCCCTTCGACCCGCGCCTGATCGTCAAGATCGCGCCGGCCGTGGCGCGTGCGGCCATGGAGTCCGGCGTGGCGACGCGCCCGATCGACGACTTCGCGGCCTATGTCGAGAGCCTGTCGGCCTTCGTGTATACCTCCGGCATCATCATGAAGCCGGTGTTTTCGCAGGCCAAGAAGATCGCCCCGCAGCATAAGCGCGTGCTCTACGCCGAAGGCGAAGACATGCGGGTGCTGCATGCGGTGCGTGCGGTGGTCGAAGAGGGCCTGGCCCGTCCGATCCTGATCGGTCGCCCGTCGGTGATCGCCCGACGCATCGCCCGTGCCGGCCTCGATCTGGTCGAAACGCGCGACTTCGAGATCGTCAACACCGAAGACGATCCGCGCTACCGCGAGCTGTGGCAGGAATACCACCAGCTGATGGCACGCGATGGCGTCACCCAGGAAATCGCCCGCGCCAAGATGCGCCGCGACACTACCCTGATCGGCTGCATGCTGCTGCGCCGCGGCGATGCCGATGCGCTGGTGTGCGGCACCTACGGCACCTACGACTATCACCTGCGGCAAGTCGAAGACGTGATCGGTCTGGCGCCCGATGCCAAGCGCTTCGCCACCATGAGCATCCTCCTGCTGCCCAAGCGCGTGCTGGCGATCACCGACACCTATGTGAACGAGAACCCGACGGCCGAAGAGATCGCCGACATCGCGGCCATGGCGGCCGACGAGATGAAGCGCTTCGGCATCAAGCCCAAGCTCGCGCTGCTGTCGCACTCGAACTTCGGCAGTTCGCGCTCCACCTCGGCGAAGAAGATGCGCATGGCGCGCGATCTGCTGGTGGCCCACCGGCCGGATATCGAATGCGACGGCGAAATGCATGCCGACGCGGCGCTCAGCCAGGAGATCCGGGATGTCGCCAATCCCGAGTCCTCGCTGGTCGGTGAGGCCAACCTGCTGGTGATGCCGAACATCGATGCGGCCAACATCAGCTTCAACCTGTGCAAGGTCGCCAACAGCGACGGCGTCACCGTAGGGCCGATCCTGCTGGGCACCGGCAAGTCGGTGCACATCCTCACCTCGTCGGCGACCGTGCGCCGCCTGGTCAACATCACGGCCCTGGCCGTGGTGGATGCCGAGGAGCACCGCGTGCGCTGAGCTGCGCCGGTGTGATCGGCCACGAACGGGGCGCCTGCGGGCGTCCCGTTCGTTTTGGTGAGCCCTCACGACCGCGAAAACCGGGGGCGGCTAGAATGATGGGCCTGAATGACGACACGAATCCGAATCATGAAATTCCGACCTATCCCCTCCTGGTGTGCAGCCGTGTGGCTGAGCCTTGCCGCGCCGGTGCAGGCCGAGCGCCTGCTGTCGGCGGAGCGTGTGCATGCCCAGGCGGGGCAGGCCTTTGCCGTGACGGTGGTCGATACGGCCGCGGCGGCCGTGCTGCCCGACGAGATCGAGGCGCACCTGGCGCTCGGTGACCGCCATGTCGCCGTCCGGCTGCATGCACTCGACGTCGCCGCCGGGGCGACCCGGCGCTACGCCTTTGCCTGGCCGGCGGAGGCGCTCGGCCTGGCCGTCGTGACCCTCGCCGATGACAGCCGTGCGCGCCTGATGGTGCTGGCCGAGCGCAAAGGCTGGGAGATTGGTGAAGATCCGCAAGCGCGTCAGCGTGCGTTGCCGGTCGAGGCCCGGCCCGCCGCGACCCCCGCACAAGCACCGACGGTGGCCGCCGAGGTGATACCGCCGACGCCGGCGCTGTCCTTCTATGACCCGATGTATTTCGTCGTCGGTGCCAACGGGGGCGCCTCGGCGCGCTTCCAGCTCAGTTTCAAATACCGCTTGTTCGACGACGAAGGGGCCTTGGTCGGGCTGCTGCCCTTCTTTGGCGGCTTGCATTTCGGCTACACCCAGACCTCGCTATGGGATCTGGGCTCCGATTCGGCGCCTTTCCGCGACACCAGCTACCGGCCGGCGCTGTTCTACGAATGGGATGTGCCGGTCGCCGCCGACAGCCGGCACCGGCTCTGGGTGCGCTCCGGCGTCGAGCACGAGTCGAACGGCCGCGACGGCGAGAAGTCGCGCAGCATCAACACCGCCTTCGTGCAGGCCGACTGGCAATACCGCCTGGGCGAAGGCGAAAGCCATTTCGGCCTGACGCCGAAGCTGTGGGGCTATCTCGAAAAATCCGACAACCCGGACATCCAGCGCTACCGTGGCTATGGCGAGCTCGGGCTGCGCTTCGGCCGTGACGACGGCTGGCTGGCCAAAGTGATGCTGCGTCGGGGCAAGGGCGGTGTCGGCACCTCGCAAGTCGATGTGTCCTATCCGCTGCGTCAGTCCATCTTTTCATCGGTCGGCGCCTTCTTCCATCTGCAATACTTCGACGGCGAAGGGGAAACACTGCTGGACTATCGCCGCGCCGGCCACCCACAATTGCGGATCGGTGTTTCCATCGTTCGCTGAATCCAGGAGAGCGCCCATGAACCAAGCCATTCGTTTCCACGAAACCGGCGGCCCCGAGGTCCTGCGCTGGGAGACCGTCGAGGTGCCCGCGCCGGCGTCCGGCGAAGTAACCCTGCGCCACCATTCGGTCGGCCTCAACTACATCGACACCTATCACCGCAGTGGCCTGTATCCGGTGCCGCTGCCCTCGGGCATCGGCCTGGAGGCGGCGGGAGAGGTGACGGCCGTCGGCGAGGGCGTCACCGAGCTGCGCGTCGGCGACCGCGTCGCCTATGCCGGCGGCCCGCTCGGCGCCTATGCGCAGCATCGCAACATGCCGGCCGACCGGCTGGTGAAACTGCCCGAGGGCATTTCCTACGAGCAGGGCGCGGCGATGATGCTGCAAGGCATGACCGCGCAATACCTGCTGCGCCGCACCTACCGGGTGCAGGCCGGCGACACCGTCCTGATCCACGCCGCGGCCGGCGGGGTCGGCCTGATCGTCTGCCAATGGGCCAAGGCGCTGGGCGCCACCGTGATCGGCACTGTCGGCTCGGAAGAAAAGGCCGAACTGGCCCGAGCACACGGCTGCGACCACGCCATTCTCTACAACCGCGAGAAGTTTGCCGACCGGGTGCGCGAGATCACTGGCGGCAAGGGCGTGCCGGTGGTGTACGACTCCATCGGCAAGGACACCTTCATGGACTCGCTCAGCTGCCTGCGCCCGCGCGGGCTGATGGTCACCTACGGCAACGCCTCGGGGCCGGTCGCGCCCTTCGATCCGGGCCTGCTGGCCAAGATGGGCTCGCTGTTCCTGACCCGGCCGACGCTCTTCGGCTACACCGCCGAGCGGGAAGATCTGGTGGCGATGGCGCAGGACTTGTTCGAGGTGGTCGGCAGCGGCAAGGTCAAGATCGAAGTGCGACAGCGCTACCCGCTCGCCGAGGCGGCCCAGGCGCATCGCGATCTCGAAGCGCGCAAGACCACCGGTTCCACCGTGCTGGAACCGTTTTGATGGGCGCTTGGCGCGCCGGGTTGGCCGCTGCGCTGCTGTGCGTGGCGGCGGCGGGGCAGGCCGCCGACCCGCTGCCCAGCCCGGCCGGCGCGGCCCATCTCAAGGCCGAGCGGGCACGCATCGAGCGCGCCTTTGTCGACGAGGTGTCGGCCGTCGCCGGCGTCTCCGGCAGCCAGGTGCGGCGCGGCATGCCCAACGGGCCGCGCATCACCGACACCGGCCGTAGGGTCATTGAAAGCCTGGAGCATCAGACTGGTCGCACGCTGAGCGACGACCAGCGTGCCGCCATCCAGGCGGCCGATGCGCGGCGCGAGGCGGCGCTGGCCCGCGCGCGGGCCGAGGCTGCCCGACGCTGAGGCTTACCCTCAATCACAAGGACGCTCTCCATGGACCTCCCCGCCCATCAACTGACCATGACGGTGCTGATGACGCCCGAGATGGCCAACTTCTCCGGCAAGGTGCACGGCGGCGCCGTGCTGCGCCTGCTCGACCAGGTCGCCTACGCCTGTGCCAGCCGCTACGCGGCGCGCTACGTGGTGACGCTGTCGGTCGACCAGGTGATGTTCCGCGAACCGATCATCGTCGGCGAGCTGGTCACCTTCCTGGCCAGCGTGAACTACACCGGCAAGTCGTCGATGGAGGTCGGCATCAAGGTGCTGGCCGAGAACATCCGCACCCAGGAAGTGCGTCACGCCAACAGCTGCTTCTTCACCATGGTGGCGGTCGGCGACGACGGCAAGCCGGTGCCGGTGCCGCCGCTGCGCCCCTTCAGCCCCAAGGAAAAGCGGCGCTTCGAGGCGGCCGAGGCGCGCAAGACCCTGCGCCTGGAGCTGGCGCGTCGCTTTGCCGAAACGCACGGTCACGAGGGCGGTGCCTGATCCGGTGTCCCGATCGACCGATTGCGAACAGCCCCGCACTGTGCGGCTGAGGGGAGGCTCCGCCGTGCCTGCGCCCCGCATGCCCACCCCGGAGGAGTTCATCGACGCGCTGTTCGCGCGGGTGCCGGTGATCTGGGCGAGCGTCGGCCTGATCGGCGCCAACCTGCTGATCTTCGCCGCGCTGGCCGTTGCCGCCGGGGCGCTGTGGCATGTGCCCGGCGCGCTGCTGGCCGACTGGGGCGGCAACTACGCGGTGCAGACTCACGGTGGGCAGCCCTGGCGGCTGGTTACCGGCCTGTTCCTGCATGGCGGCTTGCTGCATGTGGCGCTCAACATGCTGGCGCTCTACCAGGGCGGCCAGCTGGCCGAGCGGGTGTTCGGCTCGCGCCCTTTCCTGATGCTGTATCTGGCCTGCGGCGTGGTGGCCAGCGTGGCCAGCGTGTGGTGGCGGCCGAGCGGCTTGAGCATCGGCGCCTCGGGCGCGGTGTTCGGCGTTTTCGGCGCCTTGCTCGGCTATGTGCTGGTGTGTCGGCATGCGGTGCCGGTGGCGATCGCCCGGCGCCTGCGCCGCGGCCTGCTGATCTTCATCGCCTATTCGCTGGCGGCCGGGGTGTTGCTGCCGGGCATCGACAATGCGGCCCATCTCGGCGGACTGCTGACCGGCATCGTGCTCGGCGCGGCGCTGGCCCCGGTGCCCGGGCCGGGCGCCGGGGCACGGCGAACGCTGGCGGCGGCCCTGGTGGGACTGGCGGCCGCCGGCCTGTGGCTGGCGGTGCCCCCGCCGCCCCAGCCGCGGCCCGCCGCCACCGTGTCGATCGAGGCGCCGCTGCGCCATCTGCTGGAGACGGAGCAGCGGCTGGTGACCCGCTACCATCTGGTGCTCGACGCCTTGCGGTCCGGGCAGATGCCGGTGGGCGATGCGCTGCGGGTGATCGAAACCGAATTGATGCCCGGCTGGGCGGCGCTGGCCGACGCCTTTGACGCGGCCCCGGCCAGTGCCCTGCAGGCGCCGGCCTTTGCACGCTATGCCCGCTTACAGCGCGAAGTGCTGCAGGCGCAGGCCATGGGCTTGCAGACGGGCGATCGGCGCTGGACGGAGCTGGCGATTGCCCTGCAGGCGTCGGCCGACGCGCTGATTCGCGATACGCTGAGGGCCGACGGGGCTGCGCCCCGCTGAGCCGGCCCGCATCGGGGCCCGGCCCCCGATCCTGTGACGAGAACCCATGACCGAATTGCTGAACGCGCTGGCGTTTTCCTTCTCCGTGACCGGCCCGATCTTCGTGGTGCTGCTGCTTGGCGTCGGGCTGATGCGCATCGGTCTGCTCAACGACAATTTCGTCGATACCGGCGCGCGGCTGGTGTTCAACGTGGCCTTGCCGGCGCTGCTGTTCATCAGCATCAGCAAGACGCGCTTCGAGGCGGCGGCCAATGTCGACCTGATCCTGTTCGGTCTGGTCGGCACGCTGCTGCTCTTCATCGCGCTCGAATGGGTGGCGCGCCGCTGGGTGGCGACGCCGAGCGACCGCGGGGTGTTCGTGCAGGGCTGCTTCCGCTCCAACATGGGCATCATCGGCCTGGCGTATTGCGTCAATGCCTATGGCGAGGCCGGGCTGGTGGCCGCGTCGCTGTATCTGGGCATCGTCACCATCTTGTTCAACGTGCTGGCGGTGATCACGCTCAGCCGGTCGCTGGGCACCCACCAGAGCTTCGGCCGGATGCTCAAAGGGATTGCCCGCAATCCGCTGATCATCGGCATCGTGCTGGCGCTGCCGGTGTCGTGGGCGGGCATCGAGCTGCCGGCGCTGGTGCGCCAGTCGGGGCAGTATTTCGCCAATCTGACGCTGCCGCTGGCCTTGTTGTGCACCGGGGCGGCGCTGGATTTCGGCCAGCTGCGGCGGGACATCCGCAACACCCTGCTGGCCGGCGGCATCAAGCTGGTGGCGGTGCCGCTGCTGTTCGTCGCGGCCGGGCTGGCGCTGGGGTTTCGCGGGGTCGACCTCGGCGTGCTGTTGCTGATGTCGGGTGCGCCCACTGCGGCGGCCAGCTATGTGATGGTGCGCGCCATGGGCGGCAATGCCGCGCTGGCCGCCAACATCATCGCGGTGACCACGCTCGGCTCGATCCTCACCACCAGCCTCGGCGTGCTGTTGCTGCGCACCGCCGGGCTGATGTAGGCGCTACGACAGCCGTCCGCGCGGGGTGGCGATCAGCTGGTCCACATCGTCGACATCGAGCGGGCGGGAGAACAGATAGCCCTGCGCTTCGGTGCAGCCGCGGGCGCGCAGGAACTGCTGCTGCGCGGGTGTTTCGACCCCTTCGGCGATCAGCCCCAATCCGAGGCTGGTGGCCAAGGCGATGATGGCGCCGGTGACGGCCACGTCGTTGGGGTCGCCGGGCAGATCCTGGACGAAGGAGCGGTCGATCTTGATGCGGTCGATCGGCAGGTGCTTGAGCAGCGACAGCGACGAGAAACCGGTGCCGAAGTCGTCGATCGAGATCAGCACGCCGAGTGCCTTGAGCCGGCCCAGCAGTTCGCGGCTGTGCTCCACCGCCTGCAGCGTGCTCTCGGTGATCTCCAGTTCCAGCTGGTTGGCCGGAAAGCCGGTGACGGCGAGGGCGTCGCGGACGGTGTCGTGGAAGTCGCCGGTCGTCATCTGGCGGGCCGATACGTTGACCGCCAGGCGCAGGTCGGCGAAGCCCTGGCGCATCCAGCGCAGTGCCTGGGCGCAGGCGGTATGCAGCACCCAGCTGCCGATGTAGTCGATCAGGCCGCATTCCTCGGCCACCGGGATGAAGCGGTCGGGGCCGATGCGCCCGTGGCTGGGTTCGTCCCAGCGGATCAGGGCTTCGAAGCCGACCAGTTGTCCGTCGTCGATGCGGACCACCGGTTGGTATTGCAGCAGCAGCTGGTCACCGGCGATGGCCCGCAGCAGCCCCTGTTCGATGTGCAGCCGCTCCATGGCGCGATCGGCCATGTCGGACGAGTAGAAAGCGAAACGGTTGCGGCCCCGCTCCTTGGCGCCGTACATGGCGCTGTCGGCGGCCTGGATCAGGCCGGTGAAATCGGTGGCGTTGTCGGGATAGACGGCAATGCCGATGCTGGCCGAGACGCTGATGCGCTCGCGTTCGAGCTCGACCACGGTGCGGATCTCGCATAGCAGTTTTTCGGCCAGGCTGGCGCAATCCTCGAAGCGCGCGACCTCCGGTACCACCACCACGAATTCGTCGCCGCCGAGGCGGATGGCGGTGTCGGTGCGCCGCAGGACGCGGCTGATGCGCTGCGCCACCTCGGTTAGCAGCTGGTCGCCGGTGGCGTGGCCCATGGTGTCGTTGATCAGCTTGAAGCCGTCGAGGTCGATGAACAGCACCGCCACGCGGCTGCCGTTCTGGTGGGCGCGTTCGATCTCCTTCTCGATGGCGTCTTCCAGCATGTTGCGGTTGCCCAGGCCGGTGAGCGTGTCGTGGTAGGCCAGGTGGTTGATCTGCGCCTCGGCACGGCGCAGCGCGCCGGTGTCGGACATGGCCAGCACATAGTTGCCGATATGGCCCTGGGCATCGCGCACCACGCACAGGTGCTGCCAGGCGGGGAACATGGTGCCGTCGTGGCGCACGCAGGCCACCTCGCCGCTCCAGTAGTCCGACTCGCTCTCGCGCAGGCGGGTGTAGAAGGCGTCCTCGCGCCGTCGTGCGTAGAGGAAGTCATCCGGCTCGCGTCCCTGCACATCGCTTTCGGCGAAACCGGTGAGCGTGGTGAAGGCCGGGTTCACCGAGATGACGCGACGCTGGGCGTCGAGGATGGCGATGCCCTCGCCGGTGCTGGTGAACACCACGGCGGCGCGGCGCAGGCGCTCTTCCTGCTCGCGCTGGGCGGTGACATCGCGGATCACGCCGACGGCGCGGTCCAGGTCGCCGCCGGGGCGGGCGAAGGCGCGGGCGTGGAAGTCCACCCAGCCGTTGCGGCCCTGGCCCGGCATCTCTTTGAGCTTGACGGTGGTGCGGATGGCCTCGCCGCGTGTCAGCGCCTCGGCGATGGCCGGCCGGTAGGCCGCGTCGATGCGCGACAGAAAGCCGCTGTCGGTGTCGTCCAGCGATTCGGGGATGTGGCCGACGATCGATTCGAACTGCCCCTCGCCGATGAAGCGGGCGGCGGCGGCATCCCACTCCCACACGCCCAGGCCGGCGACGTCCACCGCCAGGCGCAGACGCTCTTCGCCTTTCTCGACCGCGATCTCGGCACGCCGGCGCGCCAGCGCCATGCGCACCGTGGCCTGCAGTGCCCGGGTTTCGACCGGTTTGACCAGATAGCCGTAGGGGCTGCTCTGCTCGGCCTGATCGAGCATGGCCTGGCCGGCGAAGGCGGTCAGGAACAGCACCGGGATGTTGTGCTGCTGCAGGATGCAGGCCGCCTGCGTGCCGTCCATCGGGCCGTCGAGATGGATGTCCATGAGGACCAGGTCGGGCTTGAGCAGCGGCCCGTCGGCCACCGCCTGTTCGCCGCTGGAGGCGACCATCACCACCTCGTGGCCGAAGGATTCGAGCGTCTGGCGCAGATCGAGGGCGACGATGCGTTCGTCCTCGACGATCATGATTCGGCCACTCATCGTGCCTCCTGCGGGGTGGTGCTGATGATCAGTTCGAAACGGGTGCCGTGTTCGCGAAACACCTGCCACTGGCCGCCGGCCTGATCGCTGAGCAAGGGGATCAGCTGCATGCCGAGCGAGCGGCTGGTGCCCGGCGAGACATCGGGCGGCAGGCCGACGCCGTCGTCGGCGACGGTGATCGCGCAATGGCGGTCGTCGACCGGCGCCAGGGTCACGTCGATATGACCGCTGCGCCCGTCGGGGAAGGCGTGCTTGATGGCGTTGGTGACCAACTCGTTGACCAGCAGGCCGCAGGGCACGGCGCGCTGCAGGTTGAGGTGCATTTGCTCGGCGGCATTGACCTGCAGCGTGAAGCGCGCCGGGCCGTCGCGATAACTCTCCTGCAGCAATGAGCACAGGCGCTGCAGGTAGGTGCCCAGGTCGACCTGCGAGAAGTCGTTGCGCTCGTACAGCAGCTGGTGGATCAGCGCCATCGCCTTGACCCGCCCCTGGCTCTCCGACAGCGCCTGGCCGACCGAGGGGTCGGCGCTGCGTGCCTGCAGGTTGAGCAGGCTGGAGATCACCTGCAGGTTGTTCTTCACCCGGTGGTGGATCTCGTGCAGCAGCACGGTTTTTTCTTCCAGCGCACGCTCGATCATCTGGCGGTCGGCCTTGCGGCGGGTGACGTCCTGGATGGTGGCCAGCACCATGGTGCCGGTTTCGGTGGGGATCGGGTTGAGGCCGATCTCGACCGGAAACTCGCTGCCGTCCTTGCGCCGCGCGTAGAGCTCGCGCCGCCCGGCCATGTCGCGCGCCGTGGGCTCTTCCAGGTAGCCCTGGAAGAGCGCGCCATGGGCGCTGCGGTGGCGCTGCGGCATCAGCATCTCGATGGTGTTGCCGAGCATTTCGCCGCGGGTGTAGCCGAAGATGCTCTCCATGCCGGTGTTGACCAGCACCATGTGGCCGCTGGCGTCGACCATGGCCAGGCCGTCGGGGGCGGACTCGACCACCTGGCGGAAACGCTGTTCGGAGCGCTGCAGCGCCGCTTCGCCGGCCTTGCGATCGCTCACGTCGATGGCGCTGTAGATCAGGTGGGTGATGGCGCCGTTGTCGTCGTGCACCGGCGACAGGATCAGATCGATGGTGACGAAGCGCGTGCCGGCCATGCGTTTGTCGATGTCGAAACGCGGCGTGGCGCCGGCGGCGGCACTGCGCACCGCACGGCGGATGCGGCGGGAGATCTCCGGGTCCAGGCTCCACCAGTAGCAGTCCCAGAACTTGCGCCCGCGCACATCGTCGAGCGTGATGTCGGCCGCTTCGAGCGAAGCCCGGTTGGCTTCGAGCACGGTGCCGTCGGGGGCCAGCACCCCGACGAAGGTGAAGATGTGGTCGAGGATGTTGTGCGCCAGCGGCGCGCTCGTCGGGGTCGTGGCGGTCTCGATCAGCAGCAGCAAGGCGCCGTCGGCCAGCGGCTGGCAGCGGCAATGCAGAATGTCGGCCAGCGGCGTGTCGGGGTCGGCATCGGCGATGAGGTCGGCGCTTTGCAGCGTGCCCAGCGAGCGCGTGCGCTGCATCAGTGCCATCAGCCCGGCCGGGTCGATCGGCAGCAGCATTTCGCAGGGTTGGCCAGGCAACGGGGTGAGCGGGTGCGGCAGCAGCTCGGTAAAGGCCGGGTTGACCGCCACGAAGCGCCATTGCGCATCGATCACCGCGGCCGCCATGGGCAGGGCAGACATCGGCACGGCCGATGCGTCGGCCGTGGCGCGGTCGGTCCCCGCAGGCCCTTCCGTCCGTGAAGGCTTGCGTGGGTCCATCAACATGCGTCTCTCCTTGGGGCCCACGTGCTCCGGCCGCTGACCTCAAGCGGCGGCGGGCCCCACGAATCTGGGGGTTTCTTTCGCCGCCGGGATCGTGCCCGGCGGTCGGTCCGCCGCCGCGTTCGACGCCGACGACAAGACCTTGTCACTATAGCCCGTTCGGCATGAAGCGGCGCACGCCGGCGCGGTGGCGGCACGACGAACGGCGATGCGCCGGCGGGCGCCGGCCGGCGCGGGGCGGGTGTCCCGGCGTGGCTGGCGGGTGTGGCCCGGAGGCGCCAGCGTGGCGTTTGCGCGGTAGAATCCGGCCCCATGAACACGCCCACCGATCCCCGCTTCATCCACCTGCGCCTGCACACCGAGTACTCGATTTCCGACGGCATCGTGCAGGTCGGCCAGGCCATTTCCCGCGCCGCCGCCGACGGCATGCCCGCGCTGGGCATCTCCGACCTGGCCAACCTGTTCGGCATGGTCAAGTTCTACAAGGGCTGCCGCGGCAAGGGCATGAAGCCGATCATCGGCGTGGACGCCTGGATCACCAACGACACCGACCGCGACAAGCCCGGCCGCGTGCTGCTGATCTGCCGCAACCGCACCGGCTACGGCCAGCTGTGCGAGCTGCTCACCGAGGCCTACCGGGTCAATAAGTACCGCGGCCGCGCCGAGATGCGCGCCGAGTGGTTCGACAATGGCGCGGCCAGCGACCTGATCTGCCTGTCCGGCGCGATGCTGGGCGATGTCGGCCAGGCCGTGATGAATGGCAACCTGGCCGCCGCCGAGCAGTGCGCCCGTGCCTGGGCGGCGCGCTTCCCCGAGGGCTACTACATCGAGCTGCAGCGTGCCGGCCATCCGGGCACCGAAACCTATATCCGCGCCGCGGTGCAGCTGGCCGCCAAACTCGGCCTGCCGGTGGTGGCAACGCATCCGGTGCAGTTCCTCAAGCGCGACGACTTCAAGGCCCACGAGGCGCGGGTGTGCATCTCGCAAGGCTATGTGCTGGCCGACAAGCGCCGGCCCAAGGACTTCACCGAAGAGCAGTACCTCAAGAGCCAGGACGAGATGGCCGAGCTCTTCGCCGACCTGCCCGAGGCGCTGGCCAACAGCGTGGAGATCGCCAAGCGCTGCTCGCTCACCGTGCAGTTGGGCAAGAACTTCCTGCCGCTGTTCCCCACCCCCGAGGGCATGACGCTCGACGACTTCCTGGTCGCCGAGGCCAAGGCCGGGCTGGAGGTGCGCCTGCAGGAGCTGTATCCCAACGAAGTCGAGCGCGAGGCCCAGCGCCAGCGTTATTTCGACCGCCTCAAGTTCGAGACCGACACCATCGTGCAGATGGGTTTCCCGGGCTACTTCCTGATCGTGGCGGACTTCATCAACTGGGCCAAGCAGAACGGCGTGCCGGTCGGCCCGGGGCGGGGTTCGGGGGCCGGCTCGCTGGTCGCCTACTCGCTGCGCATCACCGATCTTGACCCGCTCGAATACGCGCTGCTGTTCGAGCGCTTCCTCAACCCCGAGCGGGTGTCGATGCCCGACTTCGACATCGATTTCTGCCAGGACAACCGCTACAAGGTCATCGAATACGTGCGCGACCGCTACGGCGCCGACGCCGTGAGCCAGATCGCCACCTTCGGCACCATGGCCTCCAAGGCCGTGGTGCGCGACGTCGGCCGCGTGCTCGATCTGCCCTACGGTCTGTGCGACCGGCTCTCCAAGCTGATCCCGGTGGTGCAGAACAAGCCGTTGTCGCTCAACGATGCGCGCGACCAGGAACCGCAGATCAACGACCTGATGGCCGACCCCGGCGACGGCGAGTCGATCCAGGAGCTGTGGAGCCTGGCCGAGCCGCTCGAAGGCCTGTCGCGCAACGTCGGCATGCACGCCGGCGGCGTGCTGATCGCACCGGGCAAGCTCACCGACTTCTGCCCGCTCTACATCGCCGACGGCGAGGACGCCACGCCGGTGTCGCAGTTCGACAAGGACGATGTCGAAGCGGTCGGCCTGGTGAAGTTCGACTTCCTCGGCCTGCGCAACCTGACCATTCTCGAGCTGGCGGTCGACTATGTCGAACGCCTCTCCGGCAAGCGGCCCGACCTGGCCGGCCTGAGCTTCGACGACCCGGCCGCCTACCAGATCCTGAAAGACGCCAACACCACGGCGATCTTCCAGGTCGAATCGGACGGCATGAAGAAGCTGCTCAAAAAGCTCGGCCCCGACCGCTTCGAAGATATCATCGCCGTGCTCGCGCTCTACCGCCCCGGCCCGCTCGGCTCGGGCATGGTGGACGACTTCATCCTGCGCAAGAAGGGCCAGCAGGCCATCGACTACTTCGATGACGCGCTCAAGGCCTGCCTGGAGCCGACCTACGGCGTGATCGTGTATCAAGAACAGGTGATGCAGATCTCGCAGATCATCGGCGGCTACACGCTCGGCGGTGCCGACATGCTGCGCCGCGCGATGGGCAAGAAGAAGGCCGAGGAGATGGCCCGCCACCGCGAGATCATGCGCGAGGGGGCGAAAAAGCAGGGCTTTACCGAAGAGCTGGCGATGCAGCTCTTCGACCTGATGGAGAAGTTCGCCGAGTACGGCTTCAACAAGTCGCACACCGCGGCCTATGCGGTAGTCACCTATCACACCGCCTGGCTCAAGGCGCACCACTGCGCCGCCTTCATGGCGGCCACGCTGTCGTCGGATCTCGATCAGACCGATACGATCAAGATCTTCTACGAAGACGCGATCTCTCCGATCAACAAGCTGGTCATGCTGCCGCCGGATGTGAACGAATCGGACTACCGCTTCGTGCCGGTCGATCGCAAGACCATCCGCTACGGCCTCGGCGCCATCAAGGGCGCCGGCGAGCCGGCGGTGCGGGCCATCATCAAGGCGCGCGAGGGCAAGCCCTTCACCGATTTGTTCGATTTTTGCGAGCGGGTGGACCGGCGCTCGGTGAACCGCCGCGTGGTCGAGGCGCTGATCCGCGCCGGCGCCTTCGATGCGCTCGACCCGGATCGCGCCAAGCTCATCGCCACCGTGCCGGTGGCCATGGAAGCGGCCGAGCAGATCGCCGCCAACGCCTTGCAGGGCGGGCTGTTCGACGCGCTGCCCGATGCCGGCGGGCCGATGGCCGACTATGTGAGCGTGCGCCCGTGGACCGAGCGCGAGCGGCTCAAGGAAGAAAAGACCGCGATCGGCTTCTTCCTCTCCGGCCACCCCTTCAACAGCTTCAAGGCCGAGGTGCGCCGCTTCGTACGCCGCACTCTGGCCCAGCTCGAACCGAGCCGCGACCTGACCACCCTGGCCGGGGTGGTGATGGATGTGCGCACCAAGATGACGGCGCGCGGCAAGATGGCCTTTGTGGTGCTCGACGACGGCACGGCGGTGCGCGAGGTGTCGGTGTTCTCCGAGCTGTTCGATGCGCGTCGCGGCAAGATCGTGGTGGACGACGTGCTGATCGTCGACGCCAAGATCAGCAACGACGACTTCACCGGCGGCCTGCGCATCGTCGCCGACAGCATGCAGACGCTGGCCGAGGCGCGCAGTCGCTTCGCCCAGCGCCTGGAGATCCGCCTCAACGGCGAGGTGGCCGAAGCCGGCAGCGCCAGCGCCGCGGCCCAGCGCCTGGAGACGCTGCTCGCGCCCTACCGCGAGGAGGGCTGCCCGGTGCTGGTGCGCTACCGCAATGCCGAGGCCGAGGGCGACCTGCCGCTGGGCAACGGCTGGCGGGTGCGCCTCGAAGACGCGCTGCTCGACAGCCTGCGCGAATGGCTGCCGGCCGATGCGGTCGAGGTGCGCTACCGCTGAGCGATTGGCGGCAGACAAAAAAAACGCGGCCGCTCGGCCGCGTTTTTTATGCTGGCGCCGGATTACAGCGCTTCGGCATGCTCGCTCAGGTAGGCGGCCACGCCGTCGGTGCTGGCCTTCATGCCGGCCTTGCCCTTGTTCCAACCGGCCGGGCAGACCTCGCCGTGCTCTTCGGTGAATTGCAGCGCATCGACCACGCGCAGCATTTCGTCGATGTCGCGACCCAGCGGCAGGTTGTTGACCACCTGGTGCTGCACCACGCCGTCGCGGTCGATCAGGAAGGAGCCGCGCAGCGCCACGCCGCCTTCGGCTTCCACGTCATAGGCGCGGCAGATCTCATGCTTGATGTCGGCGACCAGGGTGTAGCCGACCGGGCCGATGCCGCCCTTGGCGACCGGGGTGTTCTTCCAGGCCAGGTGCGAGAACTGACTGTCGATGGACACGCCCAGCACTTCGACATTGCGCTTCTTGAACTCTTCCAGGCGGCGATCGAAGGCGATCAGCTCGGACGGGCAGACGAAGGTGAAGTCCAGCGGGTAGAAGAACACCACGGCGTACTTGCCTTTGGTGACTTCGGAAAAGGTGATGTCCTTGATCTCGTTGTTGCCGAGCACTGCGGTTGCGGTGAAATCGGGGGCTTTCTTGCCGACCAGAACTGCCATGGTGGTGTCTCTCTCTATGAGTGTGGGTGAAAGGATGGGCGATTATCCCGAGCGCAAGCGCGCTGCGTCAAATGGCCGGCGGGCCGCGCGCGGGGCGATACCGTGGTGAACGGTACAATCCCCCGGCGATGGCGGTCGCGCCACCCGGTGCGCCGGCGCCATCTTGCCGGTAGCGCCTCGCGGGCGGGGCAAGGATCGGAGGATGCGATGAAAGGCTCGAAACTGCGCGGCCACAGGCTTGGCGCTCGCGCCCTGGCAGGCTGCCTGACCTTGGGCATGGCGCTGAGCGCGTCGCTGGCCGGCGCCGCCGGCCCCGCCGTGATCGTCGCCGAGAGCCGGTTGCAGGCGGTGGTCGAGGAGCTGCGGGTATCGGGCACCGTGACCGCACCGCGCTCGGCGCGGTTGTCGCCCGAGGTGGCCGGCAAGGTGGCCGCGTTGAGGGTCGATGTCGGCTCGCGGGTGAGCAAGAACGAGATCCTCGTCGAGCTCGATGCCGAACTGGCGCGCCTCGACCTGGAGGTGGCACAGGCGGCGGTGGCGCAGGCCAGCGAGGCGCTGGCCGATGCGCGCCGGCGCGAGGCCGATGGGCGGCGCCTGGCCAGCGCGCGCAGCCTTTCCGCGTCGGCCCATGAAGCCCTGCAGTCCGAGGTGCGCGCCGACGCCGCGCTGCTGCGCCAGCGCGAGGCGGAGCGACGCGGGGCGCAGGCGCGTCTCGAGCGGCATGTGCTGCGGGCGCCCTTCGACGGCGTCATCAGCGCCAAGCTGACCGAACTGGGCGAGTGGATCGCGCCCGGTGACGAGGCGCTGGCGCTGGTCGCCGAGCGCGGGCTGTGGGTCGATCTGCAGGTGCCGCAGGCGTATTTTCCACGCCTCGATCCCAAGGTGCCGGTGCAGCTGCGCCTCGACGCGCTGCCGGACGAGGCCCTCGAGGCGCGCATCGAGCGCATCGTGCCGGTCAGCGATGCGAGCGCGCGCAGTTTCCTGCTGCGGGTCGGTATCGTGCGCGACGGTCTGCCGATGACGCCCGGCATGTCGGCCAGCGCGGTGCTGCGCCTGGACGCCGGGCGCGAGCGCGTGGTGGTGGCGCGCGACGCGCTGCTGCGCCATGTCGACGGCCGGGTGACGGTGTGGGTGGTCGAGGCGGCCGGGGCGCAGACCCAGGTGGTCGAGCGCGTGGTGCGACCCGGGCTGGGCTTCGACGGCATGGTGGAGATCGTCGATGGCCTCGAGGCTGGCCTGCGCGTGGTGGTCGAGGGCAATGAGTCGCTGCGACCGGGGCAGGCGGTGACGGTGGCCGGGGCGCGCTGATGTTCGAGCGCATCGTCGATCGCGGCACGCTGATGACGGTCACGGTGTTGATCGTGACGGTGATCGGCATCGTCGCGGCGCTGCGTATTCCGGTGCAGATGATCCCCGATCTGGATGTGCGCACGGTTACCGTGCGCACCGTCTGGCCCGGCGCGACGCCGCAGGACGTGGAGAAGGAGATCCTCGTCGAGCAGGAGGAGTACCTGCGCACCGTGCCGAGCCTGCAGCGGCTGGTGTCCACCGCGTCTTTCGGCCGGGCGGACGTGCAGCTCGAGTTTCCGTACGGGGTCGACATGAACGAGACCCTGATCCGCATCACCAATGCGCTCAGCCAGGTGCCGTCCTACCCCAACAACGTGGACCAGCCGCGAGTGTTCGCCACCTCGTTCTCGGCTAACTCCTTCATGTATTTCCGCATCTCGCCGCTGCCGGGCAACCCGCGCCGGGTGAACATGGTGATGATGCAGGACTTCATCGAGGACAACGTCCAACCGCGTCTCGAGCGCATCCTCGGCGTGTCGCAGATCAGCGTCTATGGCGGCGCCGAGCGGCAGATCCAGATCCTCGTCGATCACGCCCGCCTGGCCGAGCACGGCCTGTCGGTGCTCGATGTGCGCGACGCCGTCGGCGCGCGCAACCGCGACGCCTCGGGCGGCGAGATCGAGTCGGGCAAGCGCCGCTACCTGCTGCGCACCATCGGGCGCTTCGAGACGCTCGACGATCTGCGCGGCTTGATCCTCGCCCGCCGTGGCGACACGCTCATCCGCCTCGGCGACCTGGCGGAGATTCGCCAGGGCCACTTCGAGATCAGCAGCCGCATGCTGATGGACGGCGAATCGGTGATCGGCCTGTCGGTGCGGCGCGAGCCCGGCGCCAACGTCATCGACATCAAGCGCGCCATGGTCGCCGAAATCGAGGCGGTCAACCGCGAGGTGCTCGAGCCGGCCGGCATGACGCTGCACCTGATCGCCGACGACGTGGGCTATGTCGAGGCCTCGCTGGCCAATGTGTGGCAGAACCTGATGATCGGCGCGCTGCTGGCGAGTGCGGTGATGTATCTCTTCCTGCGCTCGTTCAAGGCCACGCTGGTGGGGGTGATGGGCATCCCGGTATGCACCATCGCCGCCTTTCTCGGCCTGCTGCTGGCGGGGCGCACGGTCAATGTCATCTCGCTGGCCGGCGTGGCCTTCGCCATCGGCATGACGCTGGACAACAGCATCGTGGTGCTCGAGAGCATCGAGCTGGCGCGCCAGCGCGGCATGGACCGCGTCCGCTCGGCGGTCGAGGGGGTGCGCCAGGTGTGGCCGGCGGTGCTGGCCTCGACACTCACCACGGTGCTGGTCTTCGTGCCGATCCTGTTCATCGCGCAGGAGGCAGGGCAGCTCTATTCGGACATCGCGATCGGGGTGTCGGCCTCGATCTTGGCCTCGATGCTCGTCGCCATCACGGTGCTGCCCACGGCCTGCGCACGCCTGTCCTTCGGCGCGCTCGAGGAGAACACCATGCCGCGTGGGCTGCGGGCCCGGGTGCTGGCCGGCGTCGACCGCCTGATGGTGAGCCGCCCGCGCCGCCTGGCGGCGATCGTCGGCACCGTCGCGGCGAGCCTCGCCATCCTCCTGTGGCTGACGCCGGCGGCCGAGTACCTGCCCGAGGGCGAGGAGCCCAAGGCCTTCGCCCGCATGAATGCGCCGCCGGGCTACAACCTGGCGTCGATGGAGCGCATCGCGGCGCAGGTCGAGGCGCACTTCCTGCCCTACCGCAATCAGGCGCCCGAACGCTTCGATGCCGGCCAGGCCGAGGTGCCGCCGATCCGCTACTTCAACATGCGAGTCCAGGACAGCGGGCTGTTCGTGGTGGTCGAACCGCAGGATCCGGCCCACATCCGGCCGCTGATGGCGGCGCTGGAGGCGCATTTCGACCAGTACCCGGGCATGCGCGCCTTCGTCTCGCGCGGCTCGATCATCACCAGCAACGACGGTGGCACGCGCAGCGTCAATCTCGACATCGCTGGCCCCGATCTGGCCACCATCTACACGGTAGCCCTCGGCGCCTACCGCCGCGCCCAGGCGGTGTTCGATTCGCCGCGCATCAATGCCCAGCCGGCCACGCTGTCGCTGTCCCAGCCGCTGGTCGAGTTGCGCCCCGATTGGCGGCGCGCGGCCGAACTCGGCCTGTCGGCGGGTGACATCGGTTTTTCCGTGGCGGCGCTCTCCGACGGTGTCTTCGTCGATGAATTCCTGCTCGACGACCAGAAGGTCGACATCTACCTGTACGGCCAGGCCGGTCATTCGGCCCCCCTCGACAGCCTGGCGCAGTTGCCGATCCACACGCCCGCCGGCGCGGTGGTGCCGCTGGCCACGGTGGCCGAGATCGTCGAGCGCGTGGACACCAGCACCATTCGCCGTGTCGATGGCCGGCGCATGGTGACGCTGAACATCATCCCGCCCGAGGCGGTGGCGCTCGAAGACGGCGTGCGCATGGTGCGCGACGAGGTGGTGGGGCACATGCGCGCGTCCGGCCAGCTGCCGGCCAGCGTCACGGTCGGCCTCTCCGGCGCCGGCGACCAGCTCGACGCCACGCGCGCGGCGCTGTCGGGCAACTATGTGGTGGCGGTGGTCATCATCTACCTGCTATTGGTGGCCATCTTCACCCACTGGGGCTATCCGCTGCTGATCATGACCACCATCCCGCTCGGTGTGGCCGGCGGCGTGTTGGGGCTGTGGCTGATGAATGCGGTGGGTGCCCTGCTGCCGCTGCTCGGTCTGCCGCCGCTGAGCCAGCCTTTCGACATGATCGCCATGCTCGGCTTCCTGATCCTCATGGGCACGGTGGTGAACAATCCGATCCTGATCGTTCATCAGGCCATGACCAATGTGCGCGAGGGGGGCATGGAGGCGCTGGAGGCGGTGCGCGACGCGGTGGCCACGCGGCTGCGGCCGATCGCCATGTCCACGCTCACCACGGTTTTCGGCCTGGCGCCGCTGGTGTTCATCCCCGGGGCGGGCACCGAGCTTTATCGTGGTGTCGGGGCGATCGTGCTGTTCGGGGTGCTGGGCACGGCCGTGGTGGCGCTGACCTTTCTGCCGGCGCTGACGGTCATGGTGCTGCGCTGGCGTCGGCCACCGGCGGCGGCGACGCGCTGAGCCCGCCGGCCGGTCGAGCCGCCGCGGCACAGGCATGGGCGCGCGCCAGTGCGTCGGCGAGCGAGCCGACGATGTTGGCCTCGCCCAGCTGCGCGGCGAAGCCCGAGCGCGCGATCAGCGAGGCGGGCTGCGCGTTGAGTTCGCACAGGATCAGCGCGGCGCCCTGCCGGGCCAGCGTGCGGTGCAGGTTCTGCAGGATCTCGAGGCCGGTGGTGTCGATGTTGATGACCTTGTCGAGGCTCAGGACGATCACCGCCGGGCGGGTGTCGGCCGCCACCAGCAGCGATTCGAGCTTGTTGGCGGCGCCGAAGAACAGGCTGCCGAACAGGCGGAAGACCTGGATGCGCTGGCGGTCGGCATCGCTGACATCGGCGCCCAGCGGCACCGGTTCGATGCGCGTCAGGTCGGAGACGCGGCGGATGAAGAACAGGCTGGCCAGCACCAGGCCGAGTTCCACCGCCAGGGTCAGGTCGAACACCACGGTGATGAAGAAGGTGGACAGCAAGATGGTGCGATAGGCCACCGAGAAGCGGCCGAGCGTCTTGAAGGCATGCCATTCGCCCATGTGCACCGACACCATCACCACGATGGCCGACAGCGTGGCCAGCGGGATGTGATGGGCCAGCGGCGCCAGTGCCAGTACCACGGCCAGCAGCACCAGGGCGTGGATCATGCCGGCCACCGGGGTGCGCCCGCCGCTGCGGATGTTGGTGGCGGTGCGGGCGATGGCGCCGGTGGCGGCAAAGCCGCCGAACAGCGGTGCGACGATGTTGGCCACGCCTTGCGCCAGCAGCTCTTGGTTGGGGTCGTGGCGGTCGTCGATCTGGCCGTCGGCGACGCGGGCCGAGAGCAGGGACTCGATGGCGCCGAGCATGGCGATGGTCAGCGCCGGGGCGATCAGCTTGCCGAGGTTGGAGAGGTCGAGGTCGGGGAAGGCCAGTGCCGGCACGGCCTGCGGGATGCCGCCGAAGCGCGAGCCGATGGTGTCCACCGGCAGGCCGAACAGCGCGGTGACGGCGGTGCCGATGGCCAGCACGCCGAGCGGGCCGGGCAGGCGGCGCATCCAGCGGATGCGCTGGGCGAGGCGGTTCCAGCCGACGAGCAGCGCCAGCGAGGCGACGGCGAGCACCACGGTGGGCAGGTGCGCGGTGCCCAGCGCGCCGGCCAGGGTGGTGACCTTGCCGAAGAACTCGCCGGGCAGCTGGTCGATTTTCAGGCCGAGGAAGTCCTTGATCTGCGAGAGGAAGATCACCACGGCGATGCCGTTGGTGAAGCCGATCACCACCGAAATGGGGATGAAGCGGATCATGCTGCCGAGTCGGAAGGCCCCCATCGCCACCAGCATCAGGCCGGCGAGCATCGAGGCGATGAGCAGGTTGGCGACGCCATAGTCGACGACGATGGCGTAGATGATCGGGATGAAGGCGCCGGTGGGGCCGCCGATCTGCACCCGCGAGCCGCCCAGCAGCGAGATCAGGAAGCCGGCGATGATCGCCGTCCAGATGCCGGCGGTGGGCGACATGCCCGAGGCGATGGCGAAGGCCATGGCCAGTGGCAGGGCCAGCACGCCGACGGTGATGCCGGCTCCGGCGTCGCCGGCGAACTGGGCTCGGTCGTAGCCCGGCAGGGTGTCGAGCAACCGTGGGCGAAAGCGCATTTAGGCTCCTCGAGCGGGGGCGGGGTCAGGCGTCGGGGGCGACGGTGAAGTCGGTGGGGATCGGGTCGGGCAGTTCGGCCTCGCTCACTTTGACGCGGGCGACACGGGCCTGCGGCGGGCCTTCATGACACCAGGCGACGAAGGATTCGAGTGCCAGCTCGGTGCCGATGGCCAGCGCTTCGACCGAGCCGTCGGTGCCGTTGCGGACCCAGCCGCACACGCCGAGCCGATTGGCCGCCTCGGCGGCCGAGGCGCGATACCACACGCCCTGGACGGTGCCGGTGATGATCAGATGCTGAGCTAAGGGGCTGCTCATGATGCTTCCTCCTTGGCGGCTTTGCGCCTGAGTTGGATGCGACGGAGTTCGACGACGCCCCAGAAGTCGAGCACCAGGCCGATGGCCACCATGGCGATGGCCTGGGCGGTGGACGACGGGATGCCGTCGAGCAGGGCCATGTCGGCGATCAGGTAGAGCGCGCCGAGCACGGCGATGATGGAGCCGACGAGATGCAGGGCCACCCATTTGGCCATGCTGCCGCCGGTGTCGGTTTTTCCGTGAGTTGCGTTCATGGTCACTTCACTCGCATGCCGGGCGTGGCGCCGGCGTCGGGGGAGAGGATGAACAGGCCGGGCGTGCTGCCGCTCTCGTCGGAGGCGGCCAGCACCATGCCCTCGCTCATGCCGAACTTCATCTTGCGCGGGGCGAGGTTGGCCACCATCACGGTGAGCCGGCCGACCAGGGTGGCCGGGTCGTAGGCCGACTTGATGCCGGCAAACACCTGGCGGGGCTTTTCTTCGCCGATGTCGAGCTGCAGGCGCAGCAGCTTGTCGGCGCCCTCCACATGCTCGGCGCTGACGATGCGGGCGATGCGCAGATCCACCTTGGTGAAGTCGTCGATGCCGATGTGCGACTCGGCGGTGGTGGCGGCCTGGGCGTCTTTTTGCTGGCTTTCGGCATGGCGCTGGCGGCTGTGGCTGTCGGCGGCCGGTGCGGGGGCCAGCGAGGCCTTGTTGGCCTCGATGAGGGCGTCGATCTGCTTGCGCTCGACGCGGGTCAGCATGTGGCTATAGGGCGCGATGGCATGGCCGGCGGGCAGGGTGTCGGTCAATTGGGTCCAGCGCAGCGGGGCGATGTCGAGGAAGGCCTCGACCTGCGCGGCGACCGCCGGCAGGATCGGCTTGAGCAGGCCGGCGAGCACACGGAACTGGTTGAGCGCGGTGCTGCACACGGTGTGCAGGCGCTCGGTGTTGGCCGCATCCTTGGCCAGCTCCCAGGGCTTGTGGTCGTTCACATACTGGTTGGCCACATCGGCCAGACGCATGATCTCGCGCAACGCGCGGCTGTAGTCGCGTGCCTCGTAGGCGCGCGCCACCTCGCCGCCCTCGAGGCTGGTGCGATAGGGCGCCAGCGCGTCGAGATCCGGCGCGGCCAGCTTGCCCTCGAAGCGCTTGGTGATGAAGCCGGCGCAGCGGCTGGCGATGTTGATGAATTTGCCGACCAGGTCGGCATTGACCTTGGCGATCATGTCGTCGAGGTTGAGGTCGACGTCTTCCATGGTGCCGTTCGACTTGGCGGCGAAGTAGTAGCGCAGCCAGGCCGGGTTGAGCTTCTGCTCGACATAGGAGCGGGCGGTGATGAAGGTGCCGCGGCTCTTGCTCATCTTGGCGCCGTCGACGGTGAGGAAGCCGTTGACCGCCAGTTGCGTGGGCGTGCGGTAGCCGGCGAACTGCAGCATGGCCGGCCAGAACAGGGCATGGAAGTAGAGGATGTCCTTGCCGATGAAGTGCACCAGCTCGGTGCCGTGCTTGGCTGCGGCGGCGCCGTCGATGAAGCGCTCGATGTCGATGCGGCCGGTCTTGTCGGCCAGGTGCTTGAAGCTGGCGAAGTAGCCGATCGGCGCGTCCAGCCAGACATAGAAGTACTTGCCCGGCGCGCCGGGGATCTCGAAGCCGAAGTAGGGCGCGTCACGCGAGATGTCCCAGTCGGAGAGCTTGTTCTCGCCCGGGCTGCCCAGCCACTCCTTCATCTTGTTGCTGGCCTCGGTCTGCAGGCGGCGCGTGCCGTCGGCGGCGGTGCCTTGCGTCCAGTCGCGCAGGAAATCGACCGCGCGCGGGTCGGAGAGCTTGAAGAAGTAGTGCTCGGAGCTGCGCATCTCGGGCTTGGCGCCGGAGACGGCGGAGACCGGGTTCTTGAGGTCGGTGGGCGCGTAGGCGGCGCCGCACACTTCGCAGTTGTCGCCGTACTGGTCGAGCGCGCCGCACTTGGGGCATTCGCCCTTGATGAAGCGGTCGGGCAGGAACATGGCCTTGACCGGGTCGTAGAACTGCTCGATGGCGCGGGTTTCGATCAGCCCGGCGGTCTTGAGCTTGCCGTAGATGTCCTCGGCGAACAGGCGGTTCTCTTCGCTGTGCGTGGAATGGTAGTTGTCGAAGGCGACGTCGAAATCGGTGAAGTCGCGCAGGTGCTCGCCATGCACCCGGCCGATCAGCTGCTCGGGGGTGACGCCTTCCTTTTCGGCGCGCAGCATCACCGGCGTGCCATGGGTGTCGTCGGCGCACACGTAGTGCACGCTGTGCCCCTGCATGCGCTGGTAGCGCACCCAGATGTCGGCCTGGATGTACCCGACCAGGTGGCCGAGGTGGATATCGCCATTGGCGTAGGGCAAGGCGTTGGTGACGAGGATCTGGCGCGACATGGTTTCCTGCGCTGGCGGTCAAAGACCGCAAGTTTATCAAAGGCGGGCGGGCTCGCGGCGGGCTTAAGGCAGCGGCGTCAGGAACAACTCCACCCGGCGGTTGCGGGCACGACCTTCGGCGGTGTCGTTGTCGGCCACCGGTTCGGACTCGCCGCGCCCTTCGGCATCGAGGCGCGCGGGGGCGACACCGCTGCGGTCGATCAGCGCGGTGCGCACGGCTTTTGCGCGGGCGCGCGACAGCTGCATGTTGTAGCCCTCGCGGCCGGTGCTGTCGGTATGCCCGACGATGCGCACCACCAGGCCATGGCGCTGCTGAAGGATGTCGCCCAGACGGTCGAGCATGGCGGTGAAGCGCGCGGTCGGCGTGGGGCTGCCGCTGGCGAAGGCGACATCGTCCTGGAGCGTCAGCTGGAGGGTGTTGTCGGTACCGATCTGGCTGTGGAATCTATCGGTACCGGCGTCGGCATTCAGGGCATCGAGTACCGGCTGCCAGTCGTAGTCGGCGATGGCTTTGCGCGGCGCGGGGGCGGTGTCGGCCGGGGCGGTCGGCGTGTCGGCGACCGGGGCTTGGCTGGCGCAGCCGGAGAGCAGGGCGACCAGCAGCGTCAGGGCAAGAAAGGGGCGAATGGCGGGCATTGCGTTCGTCGGCTCGGCGGGTTGGCGGGGGCGCTGCGTACGCGCTCAGGGGCCGAAGGATAACCCTGTTCGTGTCAGGGGAGGCGAATGCAGTCGGCTTCGGTATGATGCGCCTGTTGGGCAGCACCGAATGCCCGTTCCCGATGTGGAGTCAGCATGCAAATCGATCAGGATCAGATTCAGGCAGCGCTCAAGAACGTGGTCGACCCCAACACGGGGAAGGATCTCGTGAGCAGCCGCTGCGTTCGCGATGTCGCCGTCGACGGCGGCAAGGTGTCGGTGGCGGTCGAGCTGGGTTATCCGGCGCGCAGCCAGGAGGCTGCCCTGCGCGCGCAGGTGGCCGAGGCGGTGGGGCAGGTGGCGGGCGTGTCGGCCGTCGACGTCAATCTCACCACCAAGATCGTCGCGCACGCTGTGCAGCACGGCGTGAAGCTCTTGGCCGGCGTCAAGAACATCATTGCCGTGGCCTCGGGCAAGGGCGGCGTGGGCAAGAGCACCACGGCGGTCAACCTGGCCCTGGCGCTGGCCGCCGAGGGCGCGCGTGTGGGCGTGCTGGACGCTGACATCTACGGCCCCTCACAGCCGCAGATGCTCGGCCTGCAAGGCGCGCAGCCAGCCTCGCCGGACGGCAAGACGCTGACGCCGATCGAGGCCTTCGGCGTGCAGGCGATGTCGATCGGCTTCCTGGTCGATGTCGAGACGCCGATGGTGTGGCGCGGTCCGATGGCGACGCAGGCGCTCAAGCAGCTGCTGACCGAGACCAATTGGCAGGATCTGGACTACCTGATCGTCGACATGCCGCCGGGCACCGGCGACATCCAGCTCACGTTGTCGCAGAGCGTGCCGCTGACCGGCGCGGTGATCGTCACCACGCCGCAGGACATCGCCCTGCTCGACGCGCGCAAGGGCGTCAAGATGTTCGAGAAGGTGGGGGTGCCGATCCTCGGCGTGGTCGAGAACATGAGCCTGCACATCTGTCCGAAGTGTGGCCATGAGTCGCACATTTTCGGTACCGGCGGCGGCCAGAAGATGTGCGAGGACTACGGCATCGCCTTCCTCGGCGCCTTGCCGCTCGACATGCAGATCCGCTCCGAGGTCGATGCCGGCCGGCCGACCGTGGTGGCCGAACCGGACGGGCGCATCGCCGGCCTGTATGGCGAAATCGCCCGCAAAGTGGCCGGCAGCGTGGCGATCCGGGCCAAGAACATGACCCACAAGTTTCCCAATATCGTGGTGCAGAACACCTGAGCCGACGACGGACCTTGATTCGCCCCGCCGCGCCGCTAGAATAGGCCGCTTTATCAAGCGACGCGCCCGCGGGGCGGGTCTGACCGGAGTGTGAGGATGTCCATCAAGTCGGACAAGTGGATTCGCCGCATGGCGCAGGAACACGGCATGATCGAGCCGTTTGCGCCCGAACTGGTGCGCCAGAACGGCGGCGGCAAGATCGTGTCGTATGGCACCTCGAGCTACGGCTACGATGTGCGCTGCGCCAACGAATTCAAGATCTTCACCAACATCAACTCGACCATCGTCGATCCGAAGAACTTCGATTCGGGCAACTTCGTCGATTTCGTCGGCGACGTGTGCATCATCCCGCCCAACTCCTTCGCCCTGGCGCGCACGGTCGAGTACTTCCGCATTCCGCGCAATGTGCTGACGGTGTGCCTGGGCAAGAGCACCTACGCGCGCTGCGGCATCATCGTCAATGTGACGCCGCTCGAGCCCGAGTGGGAAGGCCATGTGACGCTGGAGTTCTCCAACACCACGCCGCTGCCGGCCAAGATCTATGCCGACGAGGGCGTGGCGCAGATGCTGTTCTTCGAGTCGGACGAAGTGTGCGAGACCTCGTACAAGGATCGCGGCGGCAAGTATTTCGGCCAGAAAGGCGTGACGCTGCCGAAGATCTGATGCTCGGCCGGGCCGCGCCGCCCGGCACGACAAACTGTCACCGCATCGCGGTAGGATGTGCCCACAGCCCAAGCGGCGTGGGCCTTATTCATTTCAGGGGGCGAGGATGCGTTTCCAGTTTCCGATCATCATCATCGACGAAGACTTCCGCTCGGAGAACACCAGCGGCTTCGGCGTGCGCGCACTGGCCAAGGCGATCGAGGGCGAGAATATCGAGGTGCTGGGCGTCACCAGCTATGGTGACCTGGCCTCCTTTGCCCAGCAGCAGAGCCGGGCGTCGACCTTCATCGTGTCGATCGACGATGAGGAATTCAATTCGCCCGAGGCCTCGGACAAGGCGATCAACGACCTGCGCCTGTTCGTGCAGGAGATCCGCTTCCGCAACGCCGACATCCCCATCTTTCTGTATGGCGAAACGCGCACCTCGCGCCACATTCCCAACGATGTGCTGCGCGAGATGCACGGCTTCATCCACATGTTCGAGGACACGCCGGAGTTCATCGCGCGCTATGTCGTGCGTGAGGCGCGCAGCTACCTCGACAGCCTGCCGCCGCCCTTCTTCCGCGCCCTGACGCACTACGCCGCCGACGGCTCGTATTCGTGGCACTGCCCGGGGCACTCGGGTGGGGTGGCCTTCCTGAAAAGCCCGGTGGGGCAGATGTTCCACCAGTTCTTCGGCGAAAACATGCTGCGTGCCGACGTGTGCAACGCGGTCGACGAACTCGGCCAGCTGCTCGACCATACCGGCCCGGTAGCCGCGTCCGAGCGCAATGCGGCGCGCATCTTCCACTGCGACCACCTGTACTTCGTGACCAACGGCACCTCCACCTCCAACAAGATGGTGTGGCACTCCACCGTGGCGCCGGGCGACGTGGTGGTGGTGGATCGCAACTGCCACAAGTCGATTCTCCACTCGATCATCATGACCGGCGCGGTGCCGGTGTTCCTCACGCCGACGCGCAACCACTACGGCATCATCGGGCCGATTCCGCTCGAAGAGTTCAAGATCGAGAACATCCGCAAGAAGATCGCGGCCAACCCCTTCGTGAGCAAGACCGCGGCCAAGAACCCGCGCATTCTCACCATCACCCAGTCGACCTACGACGGTGTGCTGTACAACGTCGAGGCCATCAAGCAAATGCTCGACGGGGAGATCGACACGCTGCACTTCGACGAAGCCTGGCTGCCGCACGCCGCCTTCCACGATTTCTACGGCGATTATCACGCCATCGGCGAAGACCGTCCGCGCTGCAAGGAGTCGATGATTTTCTCCACGCAGTCGACGCACAAGATGCTGGCGGGGCTGTCGCAGGCATCGCAGATCCTGGTGCAGGACTCCGAAGAGCGGCAGCTCGACCGCGACATCTTCAACGAGGCTTACCTGATGCACACCTCGACCTCGCCGCAGTACTCGATCATCGCCTCCTGCGATGTCGCCGCGGCGATGATGGAGCCGCCGGGCGGCACCGCGCTGGTCGAGGAGTCGATCGCCGAGGCGCTCGACTTCCGTCGCGCCATGCGCAAGGTGGACGCTGAATTCGGCGACGACGACTGGTGGTTCAAGGTGTGGGGGCCGGAGTACCTGTCCGACGACGGCATTGCCGAGCGCGAGGACTGGATGCTGCAGGCCGGCGAGCGCTGGCACGGTTTCGGCGATCTGGCGCCGGGCTTCAACATGCTCGACCCGATCAAGGCCACGCTGATCACCCCGGGGCTGGATGTGGACGGCGATTTCGCCGACTGGGGCATCCCCGCGGGCGTGCTCACCAAATACCTGGCCGAGCACGGCATCGTGGTCGAAAAGACCGGGCTCTACTCCTTCTTCATCATGTTCACCATCGGCATCACCAAGGGCCGCTGGAACACGCTGGTGACCGAGCTGCAGCAGTTCAAGGACGACTTCGACCGCAACCGCCCGCTATGGCGCGTGATGCCCGAGTTCATCGCCAAGCACCCGCGCTACGAGCGTGTCGGCCTGAAAGATCTGTGCCTGCAGATCCATGCGTTCTACCAGGACCATGACGTGGCGAAGCTGACCACCGAGATGTATCTGTCCGACATGGTGCCGGCGATGCGCCCGACCGATGCCTTTGCCAAGACCGCGCATCGTGAAATCGAGCGAGTGCCGATCGACGAGCTCGAAGGCCGCGTCACCAGCGTGCTGCTCACACCCTATCCGCCGGGCATCCCGCTGCTGATCCCGGGCGAGCGCTTCAATGCGACGATCGTGCGCTACCTGCGTTTCGCGCGCGATTTCAACGGCAGCTTCCCCGGCTTCGAGACCGATATCCACGGCCTCGTCAAAGGTGAGGTGGACGGCGAAACCCGCTACTGCGTGGACTGCGTGATTCAGGACTGAGCGTGGCGCCCCCTGCCGTTGCGGCCGGGGGCGTCAGCGCACGCGACGGTAGTCGACGAAGTCTGCGGCGTGGTCGTTGTCCGCATCCTGCGGCTGGTGCAACCGCGAGGTTTCCTCGAACGCCGAGCGGTCAAAGGCGGGAAAGAACGCATCGCCATCGACGTCAGCGTCCACTTCCGTCAACACCAGACGATCGGCCTGCGGAAGCGCCAGCGCGTAGATCTGCGCGCCACCGATGACGAAGAGGCGAGCGTCGTCCGGGCAGGCCGCGATGGCCGCCGCCAGATCGCCCGCCACGCAAGCGCCCGGTGCGACATAGGCCGGGTCGCGGCTGATCACGATGTTCTGGCGGCCGGGCAGGGGCCGACCGAGCGACTCCCAGGTCTTGCGCCCCATCACCACCGGATGGCCCAGTGTCGTGCGCTTGAAATGCGCCAGATCCGCCTTCAGGCGCCAGGGCAGGGCGTTGTCTTTGCCGATGGCGCCATTGCGGGCGACGGCGGCGATCAGCACGATTTCGGGGCCGCTCATACGGCCACCGGTGCGCTGATGTGCGGATGCGGATCGTAGCCTTCCAGTGTGAAATCCTCGAAGCGGAAGGCGAACAGATCGGTCACATCCGGATTGATATGCAAGCTCGGCAGTGGCTTCGGCGTGCGGGACAGTTGCAGGCGGGTCTGCTCCAGGTGGTTCTGGTACAGATGACAGTCGCCGCCGGTCCACACGAAGTCACCCGGCTTGAACCCGCACACCTGCGCCACCATCAAGGTCAGCAGGGCGTACGAGGCGATATTGAAGGGCACGCCGAGAAAGATGTCGGCGCTGCGCTGGTAGAGCTGACACGATAGGCGCCCGTCCGCCACATAGAACTGGAATAGCGCATGACAGGGCGGCAGCGCCATGCGGTCGACGTCGGCCGGATTCCAGGCCGAGACCAGGTGGCGGCGCGAATCCGGGTTGCGCCTCAGCCCCTCGACCAACTGCCGGATCTGATCGACCTCGCCGCCGTCGCGCCCCGGCCAGTGGCGCCACTGGTGACCGTACACCGGGCCGAGGTCGCCGTTTTCGTCGGCCCATTCGTTCCAGATCGAGACGCCGTTGGCTTTCAGATAGGCAATATTGGTGTCGCCGGCCAGAAACCACAGCAACTCGTGGATGATCGAGCGCAAGTGGAGTTTCTTGGTGGTCAGCAAGGGGAATCCCGCCGCCAGGTCAAAGCGCATCTGGTGCCCGAACACCGACAGCGTGCCGGTGCCGGTGCGGTCGGATTTGCCATGGCCGTGTTCGAGCACATGGCGCATGAGGTCGAGATATTGTTGCATTCGGCCAACCTGTCGATTCATGGGAACGGGCGATTGTACCGCGGGCCCGAGGCGGTGCGCGCAGGCTCGGGGGGCGGCAGGAAAACCATGCCGCGTGGAAAGCGTTGTGTGGAATAATGCTCGAAACGACAACGAGATGCGGCAATTGCGTGAGCACCCCATGTTCCTGAATGCGCCGGCCCTTTCGCTAGAGAAATCGCGCCTGCTGGACGAAGTCCGGTGGCGCCTGCAATCGCTGCCGGAACATGAGCCCGGCTTGGCGCTCGATGAAATTGCCGCGGGTATCGAGTTGATGCTTGAGGGCACCGACTGGTCAGTGCACGAGCTGAGCACCGCCCTGCGGGAGTTCGATGAGTCCGCCCAGCCGGTCATCCGCCAGGCAGTGAAGGGATTTCTGCAGTCGGCCGCGCTCGGGACGGGGCGTGGTGAAGTGTTGCATGCCGCGTCGACCCGCCTGTTCGGTGCCGTCGTCGAAGCCGGGCATGCGATCTTGCAGCGTCAGCGCTACGCCCCCGCGATTCAACCCGATGCGGCCGCCGAAATCGCGGCACGCCTGATGCGCGCCGAAACCGGACGGCTCAAGTGGGCACACTTGCTCTATGGCCCCTACGACGATGCCCTGTGGCAGCAGATGGGCGCCGTATTTCTTGAGGCGGAGGAAGACGGTCGCCTGATGCTCCCGGTGCACCTGCGCCAGGGGCGCGATACCGAGACGTCGACCTACCGAGAATATCTGCGGGCCGTCGCGCTGCAGTGCTCGGGGCTGGAGCAGATGCCGGTCGAGCTGGTGGATGTGGCCGACAGGCTGATTCTCCATCTGTTGCCGGCTCTTCACCTGGGGGCCGGGCCGGTGGAAGGGGCTCGTTTTTTTGTCTCCCCGATTTTGGGCGGTGCGCCGCGCCGCTTGGTCAAGGCGCTTTCTGCCGAAGAGCCCGCGTGGTACTTTTCGCCGTTGCTTGCCGACCGGGTGCTGGGTGAGTTGGAAGCGATGCTGAAAAAAGGCGTCATCCCCAGCGGGCTCGGCGATGGCCCGGTGGCGAAAGAGCATATTGCAGCCTGCATCCGGCACTTCCGTCGGACCTGGTACGACACGCCCGCCGCCCGCCGCCACCGCCGCCATGCGATGGATGGCAAGCTGAGCGCGGTTCGTGGCGTGCTCTCATTCAACCAGATCCTCTCCGGCGGGACGTCGGGCGATATCGCAACCTGGGAGCTGCGGGATGTCAGCCTGAGCGGCCTGGGGGCGCTTGCGCCGGTATCCGAGTTCGGCATGCCTCGCATCGGCGAGTTGGTGGCCGTGCGCTCCGAGGACGCTGCGCCTTGGCGTCTGGGCATGGTTCGACGGATCCAGCGCGGCGATCTCAGTCGAGCCTTCGTCGGTATCGAGACATTTGCGCTCGAACCGCGTGTCGTTCGAGCTGATGACGGACGCGCGCCGATGGAAGTGTTGCTATGCGACCCGCTGCGACGGGGCGCCCAGCTCCGGGTCGTTGCGCCTGCCGGCGTCTTGCGCTCGAGTGCGCCCCTGTTCGTGGCCGAGCAGGGCAGCATTCAGAAGTTGAAGCCGATTGGCGCAGCCTGGCGCGGCCATGAATTCGAGGTCCGCACCTACGTCGCGGTGTAGCCGCCCCGCGGCTCGGTCTTTTCCATATCTCCCAATGAGGCATGTCCGAAAGAAGGCTCCTCTGTGTCGGCCCCGCAGAATTCCAGTTTTTTGAAGAATGTTTGGCTGGGTGGTTGACAGTGATTTTTGGATGACTATAATTCGCACCTCGCTTGAACGCAGTGCGGTTGAGCGAGGCGCCCGGAGCGGGTTTCGGTAGATGGGAAGTGGCTCTGGGGGTTGACGAGGCGGGTTGGTTGTGTAAGAATTCCGCTTCTT
>NZ_JAEKFT010000128.1 GCF_018524365.1 Denitromonas iodatirespirans | reverse complement strand
CTTCGAAGACGAGCGCGATCGCCTCGGGGTGTCGTTGCACCTGCGTCTCGAACAGCGCGTGCATCGTGGCGTCGCGATCGTAGGCTTGGCGCGTCTCGTTCCAGCCGATGAGTACTTGGTGGCGTTCGGAGGGCGGGAGCACATCGATGAGGCAGAGCGCTTTTTGAGGCGCGCGATCGAGGGCATCCATGAGCGCCTCTATGCCGCGAACGATGAATTGACCCAGCCGCTCCGGATCGAACACTTCGATCGTCTGGGTGCTGATGCGGAAGTTCTGTCCGAGATCGTCGATTGAAATCGTGATGGGATAGTTGGTCCTATCCTGACTGTGCAGAACTTCGATGCCGGAGTCACCCGCATCGCTCGCGCCATCTTCCGCCTGCTCCACACTGTAGCGATAGTTGAAGAGCGTGGTGAACAACGGCGCCTGGGCATCGACCCCGCTGCAGCGCTGGGCCAGTGCCAGTGGTGCATGCTCGTGATGGAGCAGACGGGCCAGTGTTTCGTGCGTCTGGCGAAGCGCCGCTTCGACCCCGCGCTCGTCGATGCGCAGGCGCACCGGCAAGGTGTTGATGAACATCCCGAGCACGCGGTCCG
>NZ_JAEKFT010000127.1 GCF_018524365.1 Denitromonas iodatirespirans | reverse complement strand
CCTCTTCTGCGCTCATCAGCGCAAGGGCTTCGGGGTGTGCGTCGGCCTGCGCTTCGATCAGGCTGTGGATGCTGCGCCTCTTGTCGTAGCCGTGCGCGGTGGCGTTCCAGTCGTCGAGCAGTTGGTGGCGCTCTTCGGCCGGCAGGACATCGAGGCTGTTGAGCGGCGCGTCGGTGCGCTCGTCGAGCTTGTTCAAGAGCGCGTCGAGGGCCCGAACCATGAAGCGACACATCCGGGTGGCGTCGAGCGGCTCGATGACCTGGGCGCTGAGCTGGAAGTCTTCGCCCAGATCGTCCACCGAGAGGGCAATCGGGTAGTTGGTGCGGTCCTGACTGAGCAGCACGTCCATGTGCTCTTCGGGAGGCTCGTTTGCGGCTTTGTCGTTGGTGGGGCTATAGCGGTAGTTCAGTAGCGAGGTAAACAACGGCGCCTGGGCATCGACCCCGCTGCAGCGCTGGGCCAGTGCCAGTGGCGCATGCTCGTGATGGAGCAGACGGGCCAGTGTTTCGTGCGTCTGGCGAAGCGCCGCTTCGACCCCGCGCTCGTCGATGCGCAGGCGCACCGGCAAGGTGTTGATGAACATCCCGAGCACTCGGTCCG
>NZ_JAEKFT010000126.1 GCF_018524365.1 Denitromonas iodatirespirans | reverse complement strand
GCTACACCGGCGGCAAGTTCAAGATCGTCGCCAAGCTCTCGGGTTGCGTCGGGTTGGGGCTGTCGGGAAAGATCGCAGCCGAAATCGGCGCCGAGCACATCTGGGAGTTCGCCTGCTGGTTCCGGCATCAGGTGGTCGCGGCGGGGGATCAGAATTTGGGGTATTTCGACAAACGAGCTTTCAGAGCCTTTAGCGCGATGTACACGCTGATGATTGTAGAAGGGAAAGAACTGGCGACCTATCTTGGTGAAGAAGCGGACAAGATGGAAAGGCGGCTTGAAAGGTTGATTGACGAGAACAGAGAAGCCTTCCTGAAAGCAATCAAGTCGTCGGAAGACATCCTGCTCATGGCCTCGGCGAACGTCAAAGGCTATCTGCTTGAGCAGTTGCGCCGGCTGGATCAGAAGCTTGATGTCCTCAAGAACGAGACAGACGAGAAGTGGCGTGAAATGAAACAGGACGTCAAGGAGGCCCTCGAATGGTTATTGAGCAGTGTCGAGCAGAAGACGGAGCTTGAGAACGTCTATCAGCACGCCACGGTGGATTTCAGCAAGGTGGCAGATACCGCTCAAGCCAAGACCTTCGTGAGCCGCATGCTCGGCGAGGTGCA
>NZ_JAEKFT010000125.1 GCF_018524365.1 Denitromonas iodatirespirans | reverse complement strand
GAGGCCGATCGCTACGCACGCCTGATGATGGAAGCGCTCGAAGCGCGCCACACCACCTTCGTCGGGCGCGGCACCGTGCGCAGCCTGCGCCCCGGCACGCATGTCGACCTGCTCGACGCCCCGCGCGCGCTCACCGCCACCCCGCGCGGGCCGGGCGGCGCGCCCCCCGACGACAGCGTCGAGCCGCCACGCTTCGCCGTGCGCGAAGTGACCCACATCGGCATCAACAACCTGGGCGCCGCGCCGATGGCCACCATCGCCCGCCGCCTCGGCGCGGCCGAACTGTTTCATGACGATTCGCTCGACGATTCACGCACCACCCCGCCGGGCGACTCGTTCCCCGATCCGTTCCCCGATCCGTTCCCCGATCCGTTCCCCGATCCTTTCCCCGATCCGTTCCTCGATCCGTTCCTCGACGCCCCCAGCGCCAACGCCGACACCGCCCGCAACGAAGGCGCCGCCCCGCAACGCGCCCCCAAGTCGCTGAGCGCCGCGGGCCTCTCCGAGGTGCTCGCCCTGGCCGCCGCGCGCGGCTACGCCAACAGCTTCGACGCGCTGCCCGCGCACCTGCCCTGGCGCCCCCGCCTCACCGACGACACCGGCGCCCGGCTCAAC
>NZ_JAEKFT010000124.1 GCF_018524365.1 Denitromonas iodatirespirans | reverse complement strand
CGACGGCTGGTCGGTGAGCCTGCTGCTAAGCGAGCTGAGCGCGCTGTACAGCGCCTACCGCCAGGGCGAGGCGGACCCGCTGCCGGAGCTGGCGATCCAATACGCCGACTACGCCCAATGGCAACGCAGCTGGCTCGAAGGCGGGCAACTGGATCGACAGATCGCCTACTGGCGCCAACGCCTCTCGGGCGCCCCGAGCCTGTTGAGCCTGCCCACGGACCGGGCGCGGCCGGCACAACAAGACTACAGCGGCGCGCTTGTGCCGGTGCATCTGGACAAGACGCTCAGCGACCGGCTCGAGCACCTGAGCCGTCGCCACGGCGTGACGCTCTACATGACGCTGCTGGCCAGCTGGGGCGCCGTGCTCGGACGTCTGGCGGGCCAAACGGACGTGGTGATCGGCTCGCCGGTGGCCGGTCGCAACCGCAGCGAAATCGAAGGGCTGATCGGCTTCTTCGTGAACACCCTGGCGCTGCGCCTGGATCTGGAAGAGATGAGCATCGCGCAGCTGCTGGCGCAGGCCAAGGACACCGTGGTGTCGGCCCAGGCGCACCAGGACCTGCCCTTCGAACAAGTGGTCGACATCGTCAAGCCCGACAGAAGCCTGTCGCACACCCCGCTGTTCCAGGCC
>NZ_JAEKFT010000123.1 GCF_018524365.1 Denitromonas iodatirespirans | reverse complement strand
CGCCGCGGGCCTCTCCGAGGTGCTCGCCCTGGCCGCCGCGCGCGGCTACGCCAACAGCTTCGACGCGCTGCCCGCGCACCTGCCCTGGCGCCCCCGCCTCACCGACGACACCGGCGCCCGGCTCAACCCGCGCCCCACCGCCAACGGCCCGACCAGCGCCATCGTCGTCGGCCCCCAGGGCGAAACCCGCCCCAACGGCGCCGACGAAATCTGGTGCGACCGGCTCGGGCGCATCAAGGTGCGCTTCTTGTGGCAACAGGGCAACACCCCCGACGATTGCTCCAGCTGCTGGGTGCGCGTAGGCACCCGCCAGGCCGGCCCCGGCATGGGCTGGCAGATGCTCCCACGCATCGGGCAGGAAGTCCTCGTCACCTTCCTGGGCGGGGACATCAACAGGCCGACAGTGCTTGGCGGGCTTTTTAACGGCCGTGGCGAAGGGGGCATCACCCCCACCCCCGGCGGCGCCGACGCCCAAGCCGCAGACCGCAGCGTCTTCGAGCAAGCCACCGACCACGCCCCTGCCGCCCAAGGCAACCTCACGGCCGGCAACAGCCCCGCCTGGCACGGCGCCGCCGCCAATGAACACCGCCACAGCGCCGCCCTCAGTGGCATCCGCACCAAGGAATTCGGCGCCCACGGCCGCTTCGCCGGCCACAACCAACTCGTCTTCGACGACACCGACAACCAGCAGCGCG
>NZ_JAEKFT010000122.1 GCF_018524365.1 Denitromonas iodatirespirans | reverse complement strand
GCCCAGTCCGACTGGCAGTATCACGCCGTCAAGGGCACCAGCAAGTTCGCCGAGGCCGGCCCGTTCAAGGAATTGCGCGCGGTGTTCTCGATCCACCCCGAGCCGTTCACCGTGGTGGCCCGGGCCGACGCCAACATCAAGCAGTTCTCCG
Source organism: Denitromonas iodatirespirans (assembly GCF_018524365.1). Lineage (GTDB taxonomy): Bacteria > Pseudomonadota > Gammaproteobacteria > Burkholderiales > Rhodocyclaceae > Nitrogeniibacter > Nitrogeniibacter iodatirespirans. The sequence continues at coordinate 563 of NZ_JAEKFT010000122.1, read as the reverse complement.
ACTTCAAGGGCAAGCGCTTCAACATCGGCAACCCCGGCTCGGGCACCCGCGCCTCGATGGAAGAGCTGCTCAAGGGCCTGGGGATGACCAAGGACGACTTCTCGCTGGCCTCGGAGCTCAAGGCCGACGAACACGGCGCCGCGCTGTGCGACAACAAGATCGACGGCTTCTTCTACGGCGTGGGCCACCCCTCGGCCAACATCCAGGATCCGACCACCACCTGCGGCGCCAAGCTGGTGCCGCTGACCGGCCCGGCGATCGACAAGCTGGTGGCCGATGCGCCGTTCTACGCCAAGGTGGAGATCCCCGGCGGGCTGTACGCCGGCAACCCCAACCCGACGCCGACCTACGGCGTGGTGGCCAGCTTCGTGAGCTCGACCAAGACCTCGCCCGAGGTGGTGTATGCGCTGGTCAAGGCGGTGTTCGAGAACTTCGACGACTTCAAGAAGCTGCACCCGGCCTTCGCCAACCTCAAGCAGGAAGACATGATCAAGAACGGTCTGTCGGCCCCGCTGCATGAGGGCGCGGTGAAGTACTACAAGGAAAAGGGCTGGATGTAAGCA
>NZ_JAEKFT010000121.1 GCF_018524365.1 Denitromonas iodatirespirans | reverse complement strand
GGTCGCATATCGGCCTCGTGACGCTCAATCCAGAGCGAGACGCTGTCGTCAATGCGACACTTCATGCTGAAGACATACACACGTTAGTTGCATGAATCAGGCGACAACTATCTTGACTTGCTCCGCTCATCTAACCGCCCCAAATGGATTGGTAACACCCATCAGGGGTGGCGCATTCGTCCCAGCCTTATATATTCGCGAAACTATTAGCGTTGCAGCAGCAGCTCGCGGCAAACAGCTCGATAGCAAGTCTTGATTCCGTGTCGCTGCGTACGGGTCAACGAATCAAGGCAAGAAGATGCCAAAGCGAATGAACTGAACAGATGACGAGGTCTCTCGCATCGACCAACGCCGGGAAGATCGACTCGGCCCGGAAACGGGTTTTCTACTGCATCGTTTGAACCCACCATGGACAACAATGATCTGATCATCAAACTGGGCATCGGCATCACTTCTGGCTTCATTGGCTGGTTGCTCGCTCAAGTCACGAGCCTAGTCAAAGACTGGGCAAAAGCGCGGAAAATTAAAGCTCTTCTTCTTGAAGAACTACGTGACATAGACCGAGAAATGGAGAGAGTGATGACCTCCTGGAGCCTGTCAGAAATTTTGTGTTTGAGGCATACCATGTGAGCAAGGAGCATGTATGCCAAGAAAGACCAGCAAGAAGAGCACTGCGGCGGCGCTGCCGTCCATCCCGAAAGAGCTGATCGATGGATT
>NZ_JAEKFT010000120.1 GCF_018524365.1 Denitromonas iodatirespirans | reverse complement strand
ACGGCGACAAGGCCTTGCTCTATCTGGGCCGCTACCTGTACCGCGGCGTGATCCGCGAAGCGGACATCCTCGCCTGCCGCAACGGCCAGGTCACCTTCCGCTACCGCGAGGGCAGCAGCGGCGCGATCAAACGGCGCACGCTGCCTGGCGCACAGTTCCTGTGGCTGATGCTCCAACACGTGCTGCCCAAAGGCTTTCGCCGCGCGCGCAACTTCGGCTTCCTGCACCCGAACAGCAAGCGCCTGATCGCGCTGTTGCAGTGGCTGCTCAAGTTCATTCCAGCAGCGCCACCGACAGCCCAGCGCCCGGCCGTGCCTTGCCCGTGCTGCGGCGCTGCGATGCGCATCCTGCGCACGCGCTTGAGGCCGCCCGAAGCGATACATCCCACCTCGCCACCCATCGAGCCGGCGACGGTGTGTTGATCATGTAACCGGGCGCATTCGATCGGTTTCGAGCAGGGAGTTCGGCGCCCGCAAGCCCAGAGACCGGCTCGCCTGAAATTCGGCTCGAAGCTGCCCAAATCGACCGAATTCGGTCTCAAGGACGCAGTCGGCGGCGCTGGCTGCGGGTGGAAGACGGCGCGCCCACATCAAAACCGCCCCGGTCGGGGCGGATCAGCGAGAGATATTTGCAGGGGAAGAATCGAGCGGCATCGCCCGAGGACCGGGCTCGTCCAACAAACGGTTCAGATCGTGGATCGCTTCGCGATCACGATCTAA
>NZ_JAEKFT010000119.1 GCF_018524365.1 Denitromonas iodatirespirans | reverse complement strand
ATTTCGGGATCTGGACGCGCCGCACGGCGTGGGGCCGATAACTGCCATCCAGTAAGGATTCCCGAATCCGGGGCCAGTGCGCCCTCAGGTAGTCCGCCGTCTCGGCGATCGACAACCCATCCACCCCAGCACTGCCGCGATTGGATTTGACGCGTCGCCACGCCGACTCCATGTTCGCGCTCGCGAGCGCCTGCGCAAGCAGGTCGTCTCGCCCCGGGCTTCCAGTTTCATGCCGCGCCGTCCGCGCTTCATCACGCACCGCGCACAACGAGGCTTCACCTCGCCCTGCTGCGATACGCCCCGAATCATCGGGCTTCTGATGCACTGCACGTCCGAGCGACATGGCCTTCGGCCCTCCTACTCGTTCGGCCCTTCGCCCACAACCAGCGGCTACTATGGCCTCTGCTGACTTCTCGCTCCGGTTCAGCACCGTCGCCCTTTCAGGCACAAGGCGAGATCTCCCCAGGTAAGAGCACACTCCTTCAGCGCACAACCGCCGGATTTACGCCGCTTCGCCTTGATCACGACAGCTTCGCGGTTCGTTGCCCGCTCGCCCTGCTCGGCAGCGCCTTCTATCCGGTTCTTGTCCATCGGCTCGCGCTTTACGCTCCACGCTTCCTCCCCACGCTCGGTCGCCCTCACGCAGTTGCGCTTCACTTCGTTCGCTGTGATCAACTTACGGCGGGACTCGCACCCGCAGGAGTGCGCCCATGCTGGGCGCACAACGA
>NZ_JAEKFT010000012.1 GCF_018524365.1 Denitromonas iodatirespirans | reverse complement strand
CGAGCATCTGGCCGGTCTGGTTGGCGTCGTCGTCGATCGCCTGCTTGCCGAGGATGACCAGCTGCGGGCCTTCTTTCTCGACCAGGGTCTTGAGCAGCTTGGCCACGGCCAGCGGCTGCAGTTCTTCATCCGTCTGTACGAGGATGCCGCGGTCCGCCCCGATGGCCATCGCCGTGCGCAGGGTTTCCTGGCACTGGGCCACGCCGCAGGACACGGCGATCACTTCGGTGGCCACGCCCGCTTCCTTGAGCCGCACCGCCTCTTCCACCGCGATCTCGTCGAAGGGGTTCATGCTCATCTTGACGTTGGCGATGTCCACACCGCTGCCGTCACTCTTGACCCGAACCTTCACGTTGTAATCAACGACCCGTTTCACGGGAACCAGAATCTTCAAGGCTGTCCTCCTTATCTTGTCGTCAGAAAAGCGGCACGGCCGCTTGTGCCTGCAAGCATTATGGCATCGTGGGCCCGGTTTGACATGGCAGGCCGATCCCGCGAAATATCCATACGCCAAAGTATGGGCCGTACGGTAGCGTATGGACCACGATTTTGTCAATACTACGCCGTATGGAAAACTCAAAGACCAAACCCCGCGCCCAACTCGACCGTGCCGCCTGGGTGCTGGCCGCCACCGACCTGCTGGCCCGCGAAGGCGTGGCCGGCTTGCGGGTGGAGCTGCTGGCCAAGCATCTGAAGGTCACCAAGGGCAGTTTTTACTGGCACTTCAAGGATCGCCGCGATCTGTTGCAGGCGGTGCTCGATGTCTGGAAGGAAGGGCGGATCCAGGACATCGTCAAGCAGACCCGCGCCACACCGGGCCAGGAGCTGCAGCAGCTGCACCATGTGATCGACGTCTACAGCGCGAGCCGCAGCCGCAAGGGCATGATGATCGAACTGGCGGTGCGCGACTGGGCGCGCCGCGACGACACGGCGGCAGCCGTGGTCGAGGAAGTCGACACTTGGCGCCTCAAGTGCGCGCGCGAATTGTTCCTGGCCTGCGGCATCCCGATGGCCGAGGCCTCGAGCCGCAGCATGTTGCTGTACGCCTATGTGTTCGGCGTCTCGCTGATGTTCTGCGAGCGCTATGCGGACAACTTGGCCGAACTCAAGAACGATATCGCCGGCCTGATCGCCCGCTCCACCGATACCATGCCCGGCTGATCAGGCCGCCAGGCGGTCGATCAGGGGGCCGAGCCGCGGCAACACCGCGCGCGCATTGGCCTCGGTGGCCGCGATCACCTGCGCCAGCGACTCGCCGCGCAACCGCGCCAGCTCCTCCGCGATCCGCGCCAGATTGGCCGGTTCGTTGCGCTGCCCCCGCGCCCACAGCGGCGACATGTCGGGCGCATCGGTTTCCAGCACGATTGCCTCGCTCGGAAGCTCTGCGGCCAGCGCACGGATACGGCGCGAGCCCGGGAAGGTCAGCGTCCCGCCGAAGCCCAGTTTGAACCCCATCGTCAGCAAAGTATCGGCCTGCTGCCGGCTACCGTTGAAGGCATGCGCGATGCCGCCGCGCACGCGCACCTGCTTGAGCGCCCGGATGATCGGCTCGACGGCATGGCGCACATGCAGGATCACCGGCAGATCGAAGCGTTGCGCCAGTTCGAGTTGCGCCTCGAACCAGGGCAGCTGGTCTTCCAGCGTGGGGGACGTGATGTAGCCGTCGAGGCCGATCTCGCCGACGGCGACCACCTCCGGGTGCGCCAGACGCTCGGCCAGCGTGTCGAGATCCTGCGGCCGTGCCCGGTCGACATACATGGGATGCAGCCCGTAGGCGCGGGCCACCTCGGGTCGGGCCTCGGCCAGCCGGTCGAGCGCATCGAAGCCGTCGGCCGTGACGCCGGGAACCACGAAGGCCCCGACCCCCGCCGCCCGCGCGGCATCGATCAGCGCAGTGCGGTCGGCGGAGAATTCGTCGGCGTCGAGATGGATATGGGTGTCGATCAGCATCGCACCCTCGCGGGTAGGCTCAGCGGCCCTTCCAGACCGGCTTGCGCTTGGCGATGAAGGCGTCGATGCCCTCGCCCGCATCCTCGGTCATCATGTTGCAGGCCATGGTTTCGGCGGCCGTCTGGTAGGCCGCTTCGATGCCCATTTCGAGCTGCTGGTAGAAGAGCTGCTTGCCCATGGCAATGGCCGCCGAAGACTTGGCGCAGATCGAGGCCGCCAGCTTGGCCACTTCGTCGTCGAGCTGGTCGAGCGGCACCACTCGGTTGACCAGGCCACGGCGCTGGGCCTCGGCGGCATCGATGAAATCACCGGTGACCAGCATCTCGAAGGCGGCCTTGCGCCCGATGTTGCGCGACAGGCCGACGCTGGGCGTCGAGCAGAACAGACCGACGTTGATGCCCGACACGGCAAAGCGCGCGCCCTCGGCCGCCACCGCCATGTCGCACATCGACACCAGCTGGCAGCCGGCTGCGGTGGCGATGCTGTGCACCCGTGCGATCACCGGCTGCGGGATGGCGATGATCTTGCACATCAGCTTGCCGCACAGGCGGAACAAGGCCTGTTGGAATTCGAGTGAGTGGTTGGCGCGCATCTCCTTGAGGTCATGCCCGGCGCAGAAGGCCTTGCCCTCGCCGGCCAGCACCACGACCCGCACGGCGGGGTCGGCGGCAATGGCGTCGAGTTCGGCGATCAGCGCATTGAGCATGGCTTCCGACAGCGCATTGAACTGCGCCGGTCGGTTCAGCGTCAGTCGGGCGATGCCGTCGCGATCCTCGCGCAACACCATCGGGCTATCGTCCTGGTTGAGTACAGCGCTCATGAGTTCCCTCCTCCGTGCCGGTGCGCCTCTGCGGACGTCCGGCGTGATGACGACCGCCCGCACGCGCGGGCAGCTCCCGCTTCATGGTAGCGCGCGGCCGGAGGATTGACCAGACGGTAGCGTATGGATCAGTCGATCGCGTCGGTCGAGCGCATGCACTCGCGCAGCACGAACTTCTGGATCTTGCCGGTCGAAGTCTTGGGCAGCTCGCTGAAGATGATCTTCTTGGGCAGCTTGAAGCCGGCCAGATGGGCCCGGCAGTGAGCCACCAGATCGGCCTCGCTCACGTCGGCGCCCTCGCGCAGCTCGACGAAGGCGGCCGGCACTTCGCCCCACTTGTCGTCCGGCGCCGCCACCACGGCCACCGCCATCACCGCCGGATGCTTGTAGAGCGCCTCCTCGACCTCGATCGACGAGATGTTCTCGCCACCGGAGATGATGATGTCCTTGGAGCGGTCCTTGATCTTGACGTAGCCGTCCGGCTGCATCACCGCCAGATCGCCGGTGTGGAACCAGCCGCCGCGCAAGGCTTCGGTGGTCGCCTTGGGGTTCTTGAGGTAGCCCTTCATCACCAGGTTGCCGCGGAACATGATCTCGCCCATGGTCTGGCCGTCGCGCGGCACCGGCGTCATGGTCTCCGGGTCCATCACCTCGATGCCTTCCTGGGCGTGGTAGGTCACGCCCTGCCGGCCGTTGAGCGCCACTTGCTCGGCGATCGGCAGATCGGTCCAGTGATCGTGCTTGGCGCACACCGCGGCCGGGCCGTAGGTTTCGGTCAGGCCATAGACATGGGTCAGCGAGATGCCGATGTTGGCCATGCCTTCGATCATCGAGGCCGGCGGCGGCGCCGCGGCGACCAGGCCATGGAGTTGGTGGTCGATGCCCGCACGCATCGCCGCCGGTGCATTGACCAGCATCGAATGGACGATCGGCGCGCCGCAGTAGTGCGTCACGCCATGCTGGCGGATGGCCTCGAAGATCAGCGCCGGATCGACCTTGCGCAGGCACACGTTCACGCCGGCATTGGCCGCCATGGTCCACGGAAAGCACCAGCCGTTGCAGTGGAACATCGGCAGCGTCCACAGATACACCGCATGCGGCGGCATGCCCCAGGACACGATGTTCGACAGCGCGTTGAGGTAGGCGCCGCGATGGTGATAGACCACGCCTTTCGGGTCGCCGGTGGTACCGGAGGTGTAGTTGAGCGAGATGGCGTCCCATTCGTCGGCCGGCATCTCCAGAGGCGCGGCCGGATCACCCCCGGCGATGAAGCGCTCGTAGTCGATATCGCCGATGCGCTCGCCCGGCCCGAGGTACTCCGGATCGTCCACATCGATGATCTTCAGATCCGGCCGTGCGGCCCGCTCGACCGCCTGACGCATCGCCGGCGCGTATTCGCGGTCGGTGATCAGCACCCGGGCTTCGCCATGGTTGAGGATGAAGGCCACCACGTCGGCATCGAGCCGGGTGTTGATGGTGTTGAGCACAGCGCCGATGCCAGGCACCGCAAAGTGCGCTTCGAGCATCTCGGGCGTGTTGTTGAGCACCACCGCCACCGTATCGCCCTTGCCCACCCCCTGCGCCTTGAGCGCCGAGCCCAGCCGGCGGCAGCGTTCGGCCATCTGGGACCAGGTGTAGCGGCGCGCGCCGTGGATGACGGCAACGCGGTCCGGATAGACGCTGGCGCTGCGCGTCAGGAAGCTCAGCGGCGTGAGCGGCACATAGTTGGCCTCACAGCGTGCCAGATCCTGGGCATACGGACTCGACGTGGTGCTCATGGAATTCTCCCGCAGACAATGGATGGTGAATGCCGCTGGCGCGCGCGATCAGCGCGAGCACCGGGCACGGATACTGTCGTCGCCGGCCGGCCCCTCCCCCAGCGCGCCGAGCCAGCGCGCGGTGGCGGTCGCCAGCTGATTGACCCCGGCGCGCATGGCGACGACACCGCCGGCGGCGTCGGCGCTCGGTGCCGGCACCTCGACCTCGAAGGCTTCCTGGGCCAGCAAGGCGTCGGTACGCGGCGCCAGCAGGCTGGCCCGCAGTTCGATCACGGCGGCACTGGTGCTGACCGAGTCGAAGCGCTGGATGAACTCATCCACATTCACCCGCAGGCGGCAGCCCGAGCCGTTGCTGGCCGGCTTGGCCTGGATCACCCGGCCCACCACGATGCGCACCATCTCCGAGGGCATGCCGGCCCAGCGGCTGTTGGTGTAGGCGCGGCGCTCGAGCGCGTGCTCCGGCACCAAGCGGTACTGCATCGCCGAGGACGACAGCCACGAAGGCGACACCACCTCGATATCCGCCAGCGGCACCGCCACCGCCACCGGCGCGTTCCCCTGCGGGCCGATGTCGTAGATCGAAAAGGGTTCGGGAATCACGCCAAAGGAGCCGCAGCCGCCGAGCGCGGCCAGCATGAGCGCCGCGGCCAGCCCTGTGAATCGAGTCATTCGCATCTCTCCTGTCGATCAGCGTGCCGTGGGCGCCGCAAAGCCTTCTTCGCCGGGGCCCGGCGCCTGGGCGCCGCGGCCGATCAGCAGCATCTGCGGCGTGGCGTCCACCTCCTCGATCAGCCGCGTCAGCCGCTGGGAGGTGACGGTCAATTCCTTCATCAAGCCATTGAGCCGCGGCAAGGTGCCGTTGAGCAGGCCGTCGCCGGTGGCCACGGCGGTCTGGTCGATATGCTCGCTGACCGATTTCAGGCTGACCAGCAAATTGCGCAGCTCCACCATGGTCGGGCCGGTCTGCGCCGAGGCCTCGGCCAGATGACCGAGGCCGACACTGAGGTTGCGCCGGTTCTCCGGCGTCAAAAAGCTGCGTGCCTCGGCCAGCACCCGCGGTGCCGCGCTGAAGGTCTCGTCCATGCCATTGACGGCCGACTCCAGGCGATCCATGGTGCGCTCGACACGTTGGATGGTCTCGTCGTCGAAAGCGCGTTCGACCTGCGCGGCGATCTTGCGAAACTGCGCCAGCGCCTGCACCGCCACCGTCGACAACTCGTCGAGCAGGCCCGAGGACAGCGCGATGCGCGGCGGATTGCCGCCCTCACCTTCCAGCGGCCGCGGGTCGGAGCCCTTGTCGTCGAGCTGGATGAAGGCCAGGCCGGTCACGCCCTGGTAGCCCAGCGAGGCGGTCGTGCCCTCGGTCACCGGCAGATCGGCCCGCAGGCTGACCCGCACCAGGATGTTCTGCGGGTCCTGGGGGTCGATGGTGATCGACTCTACCCGGCCGGCCGAAATGCCCCGGTAGCGCACCGCCGCCTGCAGGTTGAGCCCGGTGATGCTGCCGCGGCTGACCAGCTCCAGCGTGCGGGTCGCTTCGCGCTCGCCGGAAAACCACCAGATCGCCGATACCGTCGCAGCACCGAGCAAGAGGACGAACAGCCCCGCCAGGATGGCATGCGCGCGATTCTCCATGACTAACTCCCCTGCCCCCGGGCGAGCGCGCGTACGCTGCGCTCGCTGAGGAAAAATTCGCGGATGAAAGGATGCTCGATCTGCATCACCGCTTCCAGCGTATCGAAGGCCAGAATATGCTGCTCGGCCAGCACCGCCACCTTCGACGACAAGGCCGCCAGCGTATCGAGATCATGGGTGACGAGGACCACCGTCAGCCCCAGCTGCTGCTGCAGATCGCGGATCAACGCGACGAACGAAGCGCTGCGCGTGGGGTCCAGCCCGGCCGTCGGCTCGTCGAGCAGCAGCAACTCCGGCTCCAGCGCCAGCGCACGGGCCAGCGCCACGCGCTTGATCATGCCGCCCGACAGCTCCGCCGGCATCAGCGCCGCATGGCTCGGCTGCAGCTCGACCATCGCCAGCTTGAGCCCCACCAAATCGCGGATTTCCGCCTCGCTGGCGATCCCCGCCTCGCGCAGCGGAAAGGCAATGTTGTCATAAACGGTAAAGGCCGAAAACAGCGCCCCGCCCTGAAAGCACATGGCAAAGCGCCGGCGGCGCTGTCGCTGCGCCTCGCGGCTGCCGGCGAACAGCGGCTCGCCGAACAGGCGCACCTCGCCTTCGCTCGGCGTGAGCAGCCCCACCATCTGGCGCAGCAGCGTTGTTTTGCCGCTGCCCGAACCACCCACCAGCGACACCACCTCGCCGGGCGGAATGTCCAGGTTCACGCCCTTGTGCACCCAGTTCGTGCCGAAGCGGGTGCTGACGCCGCGCAGGCTGACGACGGGCGGCCGGGCGGGCGCGCTCATTCGACTACCCTCCTGTCGCTGACGCGACATCTTCCCCAAGGGAGGTTCGCGCACCCTTCGGGCGGCCGGGCGGGTGCGCTCATTCGACGACCCTCCTGTCGCTGACGCGACATCCTCCCCAAGGGAGGTTCGCGCACCCTTCGGGCGGCCGGGCGGGTGCGCTCATACCGGCACCCCGATCGAGCGGGTGGCGATGGCGAACACGGCGTCCACGAGGATCACCAGGGTGATCGAGCTGACCACCGAGGCGGTGGTGTTGGCGCTCAAGCTTTCGGTGTTGGGTTTGACGCGCAGGCCGAAGTGGCAGGCCACCAGCGCGATCAGGAAGCCGAACACGGCGCCCTTGCCGAGTGCGATGAACAGGTTGGCCGGCGGCACCACCTTGGGCAGGGTCTCGATGAAGAAGCCGTAGCTCAGGCCAAGCTGCAGTTCGGCCGACATCATGCCGCCGAGCAGCGCCACCGCCGAGGTCCACAGCACCAGCAGCGGCATGGCCACCGACAAGGCCATGACCTTCGGCAGCACTAGGCGCACATAGCGCGAGATGCCCATCACCGACAGCGCATCGACCTCTTCGGTGACCCGCATCACACCGAGTTGCGCCGTCATGGCAGAGCCCGACCGCCCGGCCACCAGCACCGACACGAGCACCGGCCCGAGTTCGCGGATGACCCCGAGGCCGAGAATGTTGACGATGAAGATATCGGCACCGAAGGCCTTGAGTTGCAGCGCCGAGAGATAGGAGAGCACGACCCCGATCAGAAAACCGACCAGAGCGCTGACCGGCATGGCCTTGACGCCGACCTTGAACAGGTTGGCCGAGAACTCCTTGATCGGCCACTGCCGCGGCTGTGTCAGCAGACGCAGGCCATCGAGGGCGAGCCGACCGATCAGCGCCAGGAAATCGCCGACATGCTGCACCAGCGACAGGGCCGCCACGCCCAAGGCCGCCAGCGCGTCGAGCGGCCCGAAGCGCGGGTGCGGCGGCACCGGCGCGTCGCCCAGGGCATCCAGCCGGGCAAACTGGGCGTCGAAAGCAGGCGGTAGCATCAGTTGATCGGGGCGGCGATGGCCCCAGGCGCGCCATAGCAGGAGCGCACCGAAACTGTCGAGGCGGGTCAGTTCGGACAGATCCCAGCGGGTGGCCCCGGCATCGGCCAGGGCCCGGCGCAGGCTCGCCATCCGGGGCGTCAGGGCGATCAGCGTCCAATCGCCCGACGGGCACGCCATATCGTCCGTCACACGCAACGCGGGCGGGTGGATGGCGTCGGTCATGGTGCAGGTCAGACCGTCAGCGCGAACCCGGCGCGGGCCGTGACCGTGAGCGGATGCCCCAGTGCCGACCACTGCGCCACCTCGTCGGCGAGCATCGCGGCGGTCAGCGGAAGCGAGTCGAGCCAGGCCTTGTCGGCCGTCACGGCAAAGCCGCTGCCCTTGCGCTGGATGCCGACCGGCGGGCGGCCGCGCGCATCGCGGGCCCGGTGGAAGACCACCGCCAGGCGCAGGCAAGCGATCAGCAGCCAGTCGCTGCTGGCCGGATCGAGGCTGGCGATACGCGCCAGTTTGCCGCGATGGGCGAGCACCAGGCGGGCCAGGCGCGCCTGGTCCATGCGCGAGAAGCCCGGCATGTCGGCATTGCCGAGAATATAGGCGCTGTGCTTGTGGTAGCTCGAATGCGCCACCGAAATGCCGATCTCGTGCAGCAAGGCGGCCCATTGCAGATAGCGCCGGTCGAGATCATCCTCGGACACGGCCGGATCGAGTTGGCCGAAGAGGTAGCCGGCGGTGTCGGCAACGCGGTCGGCCTGTTTGCGGTCGATCTGGTAACGGCTTGCAAAGGCCTGCACCGTGGCGTCGCGCAGATCGTGGTGGTGGTAGCGGCCGAGCAGATCGTAGAGCACGCCGAGGCGCAGCGCGCCCTCGGAGAAGGCCACTTCCTTGAGCTTGAAGGCCTTGAGCACGGCGATCATGATCGCCAGCCCGCCGGGCAGCACTGGCAGGCGATCGGCCTTGATGCCGCCGAGCGAGAGCTTGTCCAGATGCCCTGCCTTGATGAGCTCGGTGCGCAGCTTCTCCAGCCCGGTCAGCGTGAGCCGGCCATCGGTGTAGCCGTTGCTGCGCAGGATGTCGCTGAGCGACTTGGCGGTGCCGCTGGAGCCCACCGCCAGCTCCCAGCCGACTTCGGTGAACGGCAGCACGATGGTCTGCAGCTCGCGCTGGGCAGCCAGGTCGGCGTCGTTGAAGCCGCGCCGGTCGATCCGCCCGTCGGGGAAATAGCGCATGCTGAAACTGACACAGCCCATGTACAGCGATTCGAGCTGCAGCGGCTCGAAGGCCCGGCCGATGACGAACTCGGTGGAGCCGCCGCCGATGTCGACCACCAGCTGCTGGCGCTGCGGATCGGCCAGCGAGTGGGCCACGCCGATGTAGATCAGGCGGGCCTCTTCGCGACCGGCGATGACTTCGATCGGAAAACCCAACGCCGCCTCGGCACGAATCAGGAACTCCGGCGCGTTTTTGGCCACCCGCAAGGTGTTGGTCGCCACCGCCCGCACCTGCGAGGACTTGAAGCCGGCCAGGCGCTCGCGAAAACGGCTCAGCGCCATGGTGCCGCGGGCCTGGGCCGCCGAATCGAGGTATTTCTCCGGCGACAGGCCGGCAGCCAGCCGGACCGGCTCCTTGAGCCCGTCGAGCGGATAAATCTGATCATTGACGATGCGCCCGACCTGAAGGCGAAAACTATTGGAACCCAGATCGATGGCCGCGATCAATTCATTAGGCATGATGTAACCGGGTTGTGACCGGTAGAGGCATGGGACGCCCCGGATTCTAGCACCGACGCGGTGCGCCGCCGTCCTAGTCGGCCGCTTGGCGTTTTGTCATCGGGATGTAATATGAATGTCAAAGACTCTCGTTCTTTCGTTGCTTCGCGCCCACGCCCCGCCATGAACCCCGACGACCTCCCCCAGATCACCTTCATCAACCGCGAGCTGTCCTTGCTGCAATTCCAGCAGCGCGTGCTCGCCCAGGCCGCCGACACCAGCGTGCCGCTGCTCGAGCGGCTGCGCTTTTTGTGCATCGTGTCGAGCAATCTGGATGAGTTCTTCGAGATCCGGGTCGGCGGCATCAAGGAGAAGATCCGCCAGGGCCTGCGCGCGCCCGACGCCGAGGACGGTCTGACCCCGCACGAGTTGCTCGACCAGGTCAGCACGGTGGTGCACGGCATCATCGAGGAGCAGTACCGGCTGCTCAACGAGGAGATCCTCCCCTCGCTCGAAAAGGAAGGCATCGCCCTGCTCAAGCGCGAGGCGCTGACCGAGGCCCAGCAGGCCTGGGTGGCCGACTACTTCGAGCGCGAGGTGGCGCCGGTGCTCACCCCGATCGGCCTGGACCCGGCCCATCCCTTTCCGCGGGTGCTCAACAAGAGTCTGAATTTCGCTGTCGAACTCGACGGCCTCGACGCCTTCGGCCGCGACACCAACACCGCGATCGTCCAGGCGCCGCGCGCCCTGCCGCGCATCATCCGCATGCCCAAGGAAATCTCCGGGCAGGACTATGCGTTCATGTTCCTGTCCTCGATCCTGCATGCGCATGTGGACAAGCTCTTCCCCGGCATGGCAGTGCTCGGCTGCTACCAGTTTCGCGTCACGCGCAACTCCGACCTGTTCGTGGACGAAGAAGAAGTCACCAACCTGCGCAGCGCGCTCAAGGGCGAACTGCAGCAGCGCCACTTCGGCGATTCGGTGCGCCTCGAAGTGGCCGACAACTGCTCGAAGAGCATGGAGCGCTTCCTGCTCACCCAGTTCGGCCTGACGGAAAAGGATCTGTACCGCACGCCGGGCATCGTCAACCTGGTGCGCCTGATGCAGCTGCCCGACAGCGTCGACCGCCCGGACCTCACCTTCCGCCCCTTCAAACCGAGCCTGCCGGCCGGTTTCGGTGGCACCTCGCCCGACGTCTTCGCCGCCATCCGCAAGCAGGACATCCTGCTCCACCACCCGTTCGAGAGCTTCACGCCGGTGATCGAGCTGATCAAGGCGGCGGCCGACGACCCGGACGTGCTGGCGGTCAAGATGACCGTATACCGCACCGGCACCGACTCGGTGCTGATGGAGCACCTGATGCGCGCCGCGCAAAAGGGCAAGGAAGTGACGGTAGTGCTCGAACTCATGGCCCGCTTCGACGAAGAGGCCAACATCGGCTGGGCGGCCCGGCTCGAAGAGGTCGGCGCGCATGTGGTGTATGGCGTGTTCGGCTACAAGACACATGCCAAGCTGCTGATGCTGATCCGCCGCGAGGCCGACGGCCTGCGCCGCTACATGCACCTGGGCACCGGCAACTACCACCCGCGCACCACGCGCTTCTACACCGACTTCGGCCTGCTCACCGCCAACCCCGAAATCGGCGAGGACGTGGCCGCGCTGTTCAAGCAGATCACCGGCCTGGGCAAGGCCTCGACGCTCACCCACCTGTGGCAGGCGCCCTTCGCCCTGCATGCCAACGTGATCGCCCACATCCGTGCCGAGACCGAGATCGCCCGCGCCGGCCGCAAGGGCCGCATCATGGCCAAGATGAACGCCCTGCTCGAATCGGAAACCATCCTGGCGCTGTACGAGGCCTCGCAGGCCGGCGTCGAGGTGGATCTGATCATCCGTGGCCCCTGCGCGCTGCGCCCCGGGGTGCCGGGGCTGTCGGACAACATCCACGTGCGCTCGATCATCGGCCGCTTCCTCGAGCACCACCGCATCTTCTACTTCCATGCCGACGGCAAGGACACGCTGTATCTGTCGAGCGCCGACTGGATGGACCGCAACTTCTTCCGCCGCATCGAGACCGCCTTCCCGATCCTCGACCCGCGCCTCAAGCGCCGGGTCATGAAGGAAGGCTTGCGCGTCTATCTCAACGACAACTGCAACGCCTGGGAAATGCACTCCGACGGCGACTATCGCCGCAAAACACCGCGCGGCCCGCGCCACCCAGCGCAACAGGCCTTGCTCGAGATGCTGGTCGCCAAGCCCTCGCTCAAGTGACGGGCGCGGCACGCCGACCGGCGTGCCGCCGCCACGACAAACGGCAGGGTCGGAACGCTCAAGACGCTGGCGGCGATGCCGCTAGCCTTCATGTGCCCCACGGAAGAAGCACATGAAAAGAGAGATCACCCCCACCAGCGTCGAGCGGGTCATGCGGGACGACGACTTCATCGTCTCCAAGACCAACCCCAAAGGCATCATCACCTACTGCAATCCGATCTTCGTCGAATTCTCCGGCTATGCCGAAGACGAACTGCTCGGCGTGCAGCACAACATCATCCGCCATCCCGACATGCCCCGCGCCGCTTTCAAGCTGGCGTGGGACACCATCGCGGCGGGCAAGGAATTCTTCGCCTATGTAAAGAACATGTCCAAGGACGGCGGCTTCTACTGGGTGCTGGCGCACATCACGCCCGATGTCGACACCACCGGCCGCATCACCGGCTACACCTCGGTACGCCGCTGCCCATCACGCAAGGCGGTCGACACCGTTGCCGCGGTCTACCGCCTGATGCGCGATGCAGAGAAGAAAGCCGGCGCCCGCGACGCCATCGCGGCGGGCACCGACGTCCTGCTGAGCGTGCTCAAGGAAAAGGACATGAGCTATGAAGAACTTGTTTTCGCGCTGTGACCGCCGCTGGATCGTAGTCGCCCTCGCCCTGGGTGCTGCCGTCGCCGGCTTCTGGCAACCGTGGCTGGCCGCGGCGCTGGCCGTGCTGGCCGCCGTCGCCGTGCTGTGGCCCAGCGGCCAGCGCCATGGCGACCTCGACGCGCTGGCGGCGCTGCTGGGCCAGATCGCGCAAGGATCGCTGACCGAACGCCTGCCGCGGACGCTGGCCGATCCGACCCTCGAGACCATGCGCCGACACCTGAACTCCGCCCTCGACCAGACCGAGACCGCCTTTCGCGAAATCCTCGGCGCCATGGACGCCAACGCCAATCAGCGGACCTGGCGCCGGCTCCAGACCGTGGGCCTGCACGGCCTGTTCAAGCGGGTGCTCGACCAGATGCAGAGCATGCTCGACACGCTCGATGGCGCCCAGGTGTCGATCGCCCGCGAAGCCTTGCTGTCACGCATTTTCCAGCGCTCCGAACACGGTCTGTCGCTGGCCATCGAGCAGGTCAACACCACACTCGGCACGGTCTGTGACGATGCCGAACGCGCCGAGCAGCTGGCCAACACCTTTTCCGAATCGGCGCGCGAGATGGCCCAAGGAGCCGAACGCATGTCGCACGCGCTGGGCGACGCCAACACCCGCGCGGCCGGCGGCGCGCAAGCCCTCACCGAGCTGTCTCAGAAGGCGGACGCCATCCGTGGGCTGACCGGCAACATCGACCACATTGCCAAGCAGACCAATCTGCTCGCCCTCAACGCGTCGATCGAAGCCGCCCGTGCCGGCCAGGCCGGTCGTGGCTTTGCGGTGGTGGCCGACGAGGTCCGCCAGCTGGCCGATCAGGCGCAGAAGTCGGCCGAAGAGATCGCCCGCGCCATCGGCGCGATGAGCGAATCGATGGAAGATGCCACCGGCCAGATCGCGGTACTGACCGGCGCCGTCTCGGACGCCAAGGACACCGCCGGCGCCTTCGGTCAGCAACTGGCCAGTGCGGCGGAATCGGCCACCCAGGTGGGCGGGCTGTCCGCCACCACCGGCCAGGGGGCGCGGACCATGCATACGGCCATGAGCGTGGTTTCGCAGGCGCAAAAGGCCCGCGCCGATGCCGACCTGATCATCCGCGGAGAAACGAGCGAACTGCAAACGCTGTCCGACAGCGAGCGCGAAGCGCAGCGCATTGTCGCGGCGCGCCGATGGACCCGCGACAACCGCGAACGGCAGGCCGTGATCGACATCTACGACAAGCTGTTCGCCGATCTGGAAAAGCAGATGCATGCCGCGGCGCCGTCGCCGCGGCAGGCGTCAAGCCTCAGCCGAAACGGCCGGTGATGTAGTCTTCGGTCAGCTGGTGGCGCGGCTTGATGAAGAGGCGGTCGGTTTCGCTCACCTCGATCAGGTCGCCCATGTGGAAGTAAGCCGTGCGCTGCGACACGCGGGCGGCCTGCTGCATCGAGTGGGTGACGATGACGATCGAGAACTGCTGGCGCAGCTCCTCGATGAGTTGCTCGACCTTGGCGGTGGAGATCGGGTCCAGCGCCGAGCACGGCTCGTCCATCAGAATCACCTCCGGTTCGATGGCAATCGCGCGGGCGATGCACAGGCGCTGCTGCTGGCCGCCCGACAGCCCGGTGCCGACATCGTCGAGCCGGTCCTTGACCTCGTCCCACAGGTTGGCCTTGCGCAGGCTGCTCTCGACGACCACGTCCAGATCCGACTTGCTGTTGCACAGGCCGTGGATGCGCGGGCCGAAGGCGACGTTTTCGTAGATCGACTTGGGGAACGGGTTCGGCTTCTGGAACACCATCGCCACCCGGGCGCGCAGCGGCACCACGTCGATGTGCGAGGCGTTGATGTCCTCGCCGTCGAGCAGGATCTCGCCGGTCACGCGGCACTCGCGCACGGTGTCGTTCATGCGGTTGAGGCAGCGCAGGAAAGTGCTCTTGCCGCAGCCCGAGGGGCCGATCATGGCCAGCACCTCGCCTTTGCCCACATCCAGGCTGATGTTCTTGATCGCGTGCTTGTCACCGTAGTGGACATTCACATCGGTGCAGCGAACGCGCGGATCGGCCACCCGCACTTCGCCGACGGTCTCGCGCACGTCGCGGCCCACGGTGGGCTTCTGGGTGTCGACCGGTTCAGCATCCAGCTTGAACGCCATTGCTTGTCCTTGGGTGCTCATGGTTAACCTCGATTCGGAATATTCTAACGGCCGACGCTTACCAGCGCCGCTCAAAACGTTTGCGCAGCAACACCGCCACCAGGTTCATCAGCGCCAGGAAAGCCAGCAACACCATGATGGCCGCCGAGGTCCGCTCGACGAAGGCGCGCTCCGGGCTGTCGGCCCACAGGTAGATCTGCACCGGCAATGCGGTCGCGGGATCGAACACGCCCTGGGGCACGTCGGCGATGAAGGCCACCATGCCGATCATCAAGAGCGGCGCGGTTTCGCCCAGCGCCTGGGCCATGCCGATGATGGTGCCGGTCAGCATGCCGGGCAGCGCCAGCGGAATCACATGGAACAGCGTGGCCTGCATCGGCGAGGCGCCGATGCCCAGCGCCGCATCGCGGATCGACGGCGGCACCGATTTGAGCGCCGCCCGGCTGGCGATGATGATGGTCGGCAGCGTCATCAGCGTCAGCACCAGGCCACCGAGCAGCGGCGCCGAACGTGGCAACCCGAACACGTTGATGAACACCGCCAGACCGAGCAGGCCGAAGACGATGGAGGGCACCGCGGCGAGGTTGTTGATGTTCACCTCGATCAGGTCGGTCCAGCGGTTTTTCGGCGCGAACTCTTCCAGATACACCGCCGCGGCCACCCCCAGCGGGAAGGACAGCGCCAGCGTCACCACCAGGGTGAAGATGGTGCCCATCAGCGCGCCGCGGATACCGGCCAGTTCGGGGTCGCGCGAGTCGCCCTTGGTGAAAAAGGCGGTATTGAAGCGCAGCGCCAGACGCCCGTCGGCCTCGAGCTGATCGATCCAGCCCAGCGTGGTGTCCTTGATGCGGCGGTCGGCCTCCGGCCCCTCGCGATCGATATGGCCCTTCATCAGCATGTCGACATCGTCGTCGGCCGGCACCCACAACGAGACGGTGGTGCCGATCAGTGACGGATCGGCCATGACGCGGTCGCGCAGGTCGAAGGCGGCGCCGTTGCTGACCAGGCCGTAGAGCGCGAAACGATCGCGCCGGCTCGACACCTCGGGGAACATGTCGCGCAGGCTCTGCTTGATCAGCGCCGAGTAGTCGGCCTTGTGCAGGGTATCGACCAGGCGGGTGCCTTCGGGGTCGATCTCGTCGGCGACCAGCACCACGTCGAGGCGCATCTCGGTTTGCCAGAAGGCGGTGTAGCCCCGGCTGACGATGCTGGTCAGCAACACGGCGAGAAACAGCAGGCCGATGCCCACCGCCGCCCGGCCCAGCAGCTTGAAGCGGCGCTCGGCCGCGCGGCGACGGGCCATGCCCGCCTGCACGCGCGCGAAGCTGGAAGCGCCTTCGGTCGAGGCCTTGGTCGGATTAGTCATACTGTTCCCGATACTTGCGAACGATGTAGAGCGCCACGAAGTTGAGCGCCAGGGTCACGATGAACAACACCAGTCCGAGAGCGAAGGCCGCCAGCGTCTTCGGACTGTCGAATTCCTGGTCGCCGACCAGCAGGGTGACGATCTGCACCGTGACGGTGGTCACCGCTTCGAGCGGGTTGGCGGTGAGATTGGAGGCCAGGCCGGCGGCCATCACCACGATCATGGTCTCGCCGATGGCACGCGAGACGGCCAGCAGGACGGCGCCGACGATGCCCGGCAGCGCCGCCGGGAAGATCACCCGGCGGATGGTTTCGGACGACGTCGCCCCCATGCCGTAGGCCCCGTCGCGCAGCGATTGCGGCACCGAGTTGATGACATCGTCGGACAGCGAGGAGACGAAGGGGATGATCATCATGCCCATCACCAGACCGGCCGCCAACGCACTTTCGGAGGCCACGTCGAGGCCCAGGATACTGCCCGAATCGCGGATGAACGGCGCCACGGTCAGCGCGGCAAAGAAGCCATAGACCACGGTGGGGATGCCGGCCAGCACTTCGAGCAGCGGCTTGGCAATCGCCCGTACATGGGCGCTGGCGTATTCGGACAGGTAGATCGCCGACATCAGGCCGATCGGCACGGCGACGGTCATGGCGATCAGGGTGATCAGCAAGGTGCCGGCAAACAGCGGCACCGCGCCGAACGCACCGGAAGAGCCGGCCTGGTCGGCACGCAGCGCGATCTGCGGGCTCCACTCCAGGCCGAAGAGGAATTCGGTGATCGGTACCGCCTGGAAGAAGCGGATCGACTCGAACAGCACCGACAGCACGATGCCGACGGTGGTGAGGATGGCGACCGTCGAACAGGCGATCAGCACGCCATTGACGATGCGCTCGACGCCATTGCGGGCGCGATGCTGTGGGCGGATCTTCGAATAGCCGAACCAGCCCCCCAGGCCGGCCACGCTCAACACCACCACGAACAACAGGCCGCGGCTGGTCCCGAGCAGACTGCGGTAATACTCGGCGGCCGCGAGCGTCGGGGCATCCGGCTCGCCGGAGACGATGTTGCCCGACACCAGGTTTCGGATGTCGTTGATGACCAGGTTCAGGCGGTCGGGGCCGAGTTGCTGAATCGGCTCGGGCAGCGACGCCACCACCATGCGGGTGATCATCGAGCCCTGCAGTGCCAGCCACACGCCGAGCACCAACAAGGCCGGCAAGGCCGCCCACAGCGCCACATACAGGCCGTAGTAGCCGGGCAGCGAGTGCAGGTTGCGGATTCTGCCGTCGGCCACGCGGAAGGCGCGCTTGCAGCCAAAGTAGTAGGCGGCAGAGGCCAATGCCAGCAACAGGACGAGGAGTACGGGAGTCTGGGTCACGGGGAACGATCAGCCATTGACAACGTGAGGAAAACCGCGGGCCAGCGACGAGGTCGCGGGCCCGCGGATGCTACCTTACTTCATCGCTTCCATGGCCTTGACGCTTTTGGCCACTGCCGCGTACTCGTCCTTGGGCAGCGGAATCAGGCCGCGCTCGGCCAGATAGCCTTCATTACCCATGGCCTTCTTGCTGAGGAATTCATCGATGAACTCCTTCATGCCCGGGATCACTTCCACATGGGCTTTCTTCACATAGAAGAACAGCGGACGGGAAACCGGGTAGCTGCCGTTCGAGATGGTTTCGAATTCCGGCTGCACGCCCTCGATGGCCAGGCCGCGGACCTTGTCGCGGTTCTGGTCGAGGAAGCTGAAGCCGAAGATGCCCAGCGCCGACGGGTTGGCGTCGAGCTTCTGCACGATCAGGTTGTCGTTCTCGCCGGCCTCGACATAGGCGCCGTCTTCACGAATGGTCTGGCAGGTGGCCTTGAAGGCCTTCTTGTCGGCCTTCTTCATGGCCTTGATGAAATCGAAGCTCTCGCAACCGTGATCCATCACCAGCTCGACGAAGGCGTCGCGCGTGCCGGAGGTCGGCGGCGGGCCGAGCACTTCGATCTTCACGGCCGGCAGCGCGGCATTGACGTCCTTCCAGGTCTTGTAGGGGTTGTCGACCAGGGTCTGCGTGCCGTTCGGGTTCGGCACCTGCTTGGCCAGCGCCAGGAACAGGTCGCGGCGGGTCAGCTGCATCTCCTTGCCTTTCTTGCTCTCGGCAACCGACAGGCCGTCATAACCGATCTTGACCTCGACCACTTCCTTCACGCCATTGGCGGCGCACTGCTCGAGTTCGGACTTCTTGATGGCGCGCGAAGCGTTGGTGATGTCCGGATGCTGCACGCCGACGCCGGCGCAGAACAGCTTGATGCCGCCGCCCGAACCGGTGGATTCGATTTTCGGGGTCTTGAACTTGGTGGCCTTGCCAAACTGCTCGGCCACCACCGTGGCAAACGGATACACCGTCGACGAACCGACGATGCTGATGTAATCACGTGAAGACTGTGCAAACACCGGGCTGGTAGCTGCAGCAGAGAGAACAGCAAGGGCGAGAGCCGCCTTTTTCATCGAAAATCTCCTGTTGAATACATGCCGGATGCCGACGGATGCCGGTCGATCGCGGTTCATCATCGAGGTGAGGTCGAAGCGGTCCGTCTCCGGCACCGCCCGTTTCCCCTTCGAGCGGCGCCATTATTTGTCAGCAACATTACAAAGATGTGACCGCACACACAGGCGTCACACAATCGGTCGATACGTCGAAAGACTTAGCGGCCGATGGGCGCGTCCGCCGCCGGCAGGCACCGGTGCGAGGGGCGAACGAAAACCGGCACGGATCGCCCGTCGTGCGAACGGCTCATCGCGAAAGTGGTAACCCGCTCAGTGCGCCGGCGCGCTCGGCGAACCGGCGCCGACGCCGCAGGCCGCGTCGGGCTCCAGGTAGGGCAGCAGTACCGGCCCCATCGACTTGAGGATCTGCACCGGCAGCGCCGAGGTGAAGCGATAGCCGGCGGCGTTGGGGCCGAGCACATAGGCGGTGAGCGTGCCGTAGTGGCGCGGGCCGAGGTAGAAGACGAAGGTGGCCGTGCGGTTGAGCGCCGGGCCGCTGCGATCGCCGGCGAGCACGATGCGGTTGTCGCCGGTGCCGGTCTTGCCGCCGAGGGTCAGCACCGTGCCGTCGGCCAGCTGGAAGGCGCCGGCCAGACGCCGTGCGGTGCCGCTCTCGACCACCTCCGACAGCGCGTTGCGCAAGGCCGCCGCCACCTCGGGCGCCATCACCTGCTCGCCCTCGGTCGGACGCCGCGCGAAATGCATCTCGTAGGGCGTATCGACGGCAAAGCGCAGGCGCTCGACCCGCGCCGTGGGCAGGCGCACGCCGTTGTTCATGATGATGCCCATCAACTCGGCCAGCGCCGCCGGCCGGTCGCCGGAGCTGCCCAGTGCGGTGGCCAGCGAGGGCACCAGGTGATCGAAGGGATAGCCCACGCGCACCCAGCGGCGGTGGATATCGAGAAAGGCCTC
Organism: Denitromonas iodatirespirans; assembly: GCF_018524365.1. Taxonomy (GTDB): domain Bacteria; phylum Pseudomonadota; class Gammaproteobacteria; order Burkholderiales; family Rhodocyclaceae; genus Nitrogeniibacter; species Nitrogeniibacter iodatirespirans. Next base: position 114,896 of record NZ_JAEKFT010000012.1, on the reverse strand, counting down.
GACCTCGAGCATGGTGTCGATGCGCACGTCCTGCGCGTGCTTGAAGCGCGTACGGAACAGCCAGCGATACACCGCCTGGCGCTCGTCTTCGCTGGCCTCCAGCGTCTCGCCCAGTGTCGCCTCCGGATGCGCGGTGCGATAGCCGACCAGCCACAGTTCGAGCGGATGCAGCCGCGCGATGTAGCCACGATCGGGCAGATCGAAGGCCTCCGGGGCATGGCGCTCGTAGAGCTGGGCGATGCGCGCCTCCGACATCTGCGAGTCGCCCAGCCGTTCGCCGAGGAACTCGGCCAGCGCCGCCGGCGGCGCCGCCGGGTCGAGATAGCGGAACACCGTGGCCAGCCGGTCGGCGCTCGGGCGCAGGCCGTCGAGCAGCAGCGCGCGCATCTCCTCGGGCGTGCGCCCGTGATACTTGCGCCAGAAGCGGCGCAGGAACACCCGCCCCTCGCGATCGGCGAAACGCGCCAGGTACTCGGCCCGGCGCGGATCTTCGCTGTCTTCGAGCAGTTGCGCGGTACTGCCCGGCACCTGGTACATCGAATAGCGCACCAGTTCGTCCATCAGGCGCACGAAGGGCAGATTGATCGAGGCCTGCAGCGCTTCGCGCACGGTGGGCGTGCGGTCGTCGTCCTTGCGGCTGAAGTTGCCGAAGGTGTGCAAGCCGCCGCCGGTGAAGAAGCGCTCGTTGGGATTGGCGGAAAACCGTCTTTCGAGCGCGGCCTCGAGCATCGCCGACAGCGCGCGATCGGCGTCGCCTGCGAGGTAGTCGACCGCCCAGCGGCTGAGGCTGTCGCGGCGCGACAGCACGACCTCGCGCAAGGCCTCCGGGGCGAGCGGTGCATAGCGCGCATGCAGCTCGGCGACGATCTCGAGATAGGTGGTCAGCACCCGTAGCTTGGCGGTCGAGCCGAGCTCGAGCTTGCTGCCTTCGTTGATGTCGAGCGGTTGGTCGGTGGTGTCGGTCTGCACCCGGATGCGGTTGCCGCCGGGCGCACGCTCGACCAGGTTGAAGCTGTAGCGCACCGCGCCGAGCGAGGTCGGGCCGAGCATGCGCTCGCCGATCAGCCCCTGCTCGGCCGCGAAATCGGCATCGCCCAGGCGCGCGAGGTAGTCGCTGACGGCGCGCTGCAGATCGCGGTTGAAGGTGCTTTGCACCGCCACATCGAGGCGGTCGAGCCCATACAGCGAGGTGTCGAGCATGCCCGCCACGCGCTGGCGCACCGCGTCGGTGCCCTTGCCGCTGTCGACCGGACGCAGGGCCGGGTTGGCCGTCAGGTCGCGGAACGCCAGCTTCTGCGACTGCGCCGCGGCGCTCAGCCTGGGCGAAATGATGCCGCCTTCGGCCAGCAGGCGCAGGTAGCTGTCGGCCAGCTGCGCCAGTTCCGCGCGTCCGCGGGCGAGGTAATACGAGGGGCGGCGATGGGCGATCATCAGCGCCACCACCTGGCGCAGCGCCAGCCCTTGCGCCGCCAGCTGGTCGCCCTCGCCGTCCGCCTCGGCCAGGAGTGCGTTGACGCGGCCGACATCGGCGCCGAACCACACCCACAAACCGTCGCCCAAGCCATTGACCTCGCCATAGCCCGGCGCCGCGGACAGTGGCACGGTGTTGAGATAGTCGAGCACCAGCTGGCGGCGCAGCGGCAAGGTGTTCTCGCCGTTGCGATAGGCGCGCACCGCGGCCGACACCATCTGGCGCAACTTCTCCCGTGCATTCAGGGTGATGCCGTCGGGCGAATGGCGATACTTCTCGATCTGCGTGGCCAGCGTGCTGCCGCCGGGGGTATCGAGGTCGACATCCACCATGCGGCCGAGTTGGCCGATGGCGGCGCGGGTGAAGCGCGCCCAGTCCACGGCCGGATTCAGCATCGGGCGCGACGGATCGAGCAGATCGCGGTTTTCGATGAAGAGCAGCGACTGGGCGATCCGGTCGGGCACCGACGCGAAGTCGGCATAGCCATGGTAGGGGTAGCGAAAGCGATACAGCGGCTCGCCCCGGCAGCCATCCAGCACGAAGCCGGCCTGGCTCTTTTCGGCGTAGGGCGGGAAGAAACCGCGCTCGGTGTAATCGAGCAGCGCATCCGAAAAGCGCGTCTGCCCGATCAGCGCATAGCCGCGCGCCTGCAGGCGCTCGGCAAAACGCGGCAATTCGGTGTAACCCAGCCGCTGGTCGAAGGGGCCGTGGGTCGGATAGCGCACGGCATTGCTCGACCCGGCTTGGAAGGTGTAGTCGAGCGTCTGGGCGAAGCGCGAAATCTCGCGCGCCTGGAGCCTCGAGTAGCGCAGTTCATGCACCACCAGCATGCCGCCGGCCACCAGCGTCACCAACACCACGATGAACACGGCGATGCCGAGCAATCGTAGAAAAGTCAGTCGCGGGGCGGGGGTGTCGGGGCGGGTCACGCGTCGATCTCGGCGGGGTTGGGAAGTCGGGATAATTATCCAGCATCAAGACAAAAACGCACGGCGCGCTCGGCCGACTGTCGTTTTTTTGCCCAAGGCGGCACCTGGGGCGCCGTGGGCTGAACCGGTCGGCGGCGATGGCGTCTGACTCAGACAGACCCCGCCCCGGAATAGGACAAAACGCACAACAGGAGGACGTCATGAGCAATCTGGCCGGACTGGAACAGGACTGCGCGGCGGTGGACGGCTGCGCCGCGATCGAACTCATCATTCGCCCGCGCGACAAGGACCTGGGCGGCTTCTCGGTACGCCGCACCCTGCCGAACGCGCAGCACAAGATGGTCGGCCCGTGGATCTTCTTCGATCACATGGGGCCGGCCGAGCTCCCGGCCGGCAAGGGCATCAACGTGCGACCGCATCCGCATGTGAACCTGGCCACCGTCACCTACCTGTTCGAGGGCGAGATCCTGCACCGCGACTCGCTCGGCAGCGAACAGACCATCCGCCCCGGCGACATCAACCTGATGGTGGCCGGCCGCGGCATCGTGCACTCGGAACGCGAGCGGCCGGAGGTGACCGCCTCGGCGCATCGCCTGCACGGCCTGCAGCTGTGGCTCGCCCTGCCCGAGGCCGACGAGGAGATCGCCCCCGCCTTCCACCACTACGCGGCGGCCGACATCCCCGCCACCGTGGTCGATGGCGTGCCGGTGCGGGTGATGATGGGCACGGCCTTCGGCCGCATCTCGCCGGTGCGCACCTTTGCGCGGACGCTGTACGTGGAGGCGCAGCTGCAGCCAGGCCAGACGCTTGCCCTGCCCGAGGCCGAGGAGCGCGCCGTGTATGTGGCGCAAGGCGGCCTGACGGCGCGCGGCACGGCCATCGCCGAACATTCGATGGCGGTGTTCGCCGATGTGGCCGGCGTGGTGCTGGAGGCGACGGCCGAATCGCGCATCGTCATCATCGGCGGCGAACCCCTCGGCCCGCGCTTCATCGAGTGGAACTTCGTCTCCAGCCGCAAGGCACGCATCGAAGCGGCCAAGGACGACTGGAAGGCCGGCCGCTTTCCCAAGGTGCCGGGCGACGAGACCGAATTCATCCCCCTGCCCGAATAGGCCGAACCGCCCCCGGGGCCCTGCCTGCGCGGCGCCGGGGCTGAAAGGAATTCGAAAGCGCGCCTCCGTATCGTCCCTCCCACGTCATCGGCCGTTGCGGCCTTGACTGACAACACAACATCCATACGGAGGAGACCGACATGCGCACCAAGTCCCTGATTGCCCTCGCCGCCACCCTGGTCCTGGGCACCGCCTACGCAGCCCCCGAAAAACCCGAATGCATCGCCCCGGCCAAGCCGGGCGGTGGTTTCGACCTGACCTGCAAGCTGGCGCAGAGCGGCCTGCAGGACGCCAAGCTGCTCGACGCGCCGATGCGCGTCACCTACATGCCCGGCGGCATCGGTGCGGTGGCCTACAACACGGTCATCGCCAACCGCCCCGACGAGGGTGGCACCATCATCGCCTACTCGGGCGGCTCCTTCCTGAATCTGGCGATCGGCAAGTTCGGCAAGTACACCGAAGATGACGTCAAATGGCTGGCTGCGGTGGGGGCCGACTACGGCGCCATCATCGTGCGTGCCGACTCGCCCTACCAGAGCCTGAAGGACTTGATCGAAGCGACCCGCAAGACCCCGTCGAAGGTGGTGTTCGGCGCCGGCGGTTCGGTGGGCAGCCAGGACTGGATGAAATCCGCGCTGATCGCGCGCGAGGCCGGTGTCGATCCGAAGTCGATGCGCTATGTCGCCTTCGAGGGCGGTGGCGAAGCCATCACCGCGCTGATGGGCGGCCACGTGCATGCCTATTCGGGCGACGCCTCCGAAGTGCAGGGGCACCTCAAGGGCGGCCGCATTCGCGTGCTCGCCATCCTCGCCCCCGAGCGTCTGCCGGGTGATCTGGCCGGCATCCCGACCGCTATCGAGCAGGGCTACAACGTCGACTGGACCATCACGCGCGGCTTCTACATGGGGCCGAAGGTGTCCGACGCCGAGTACAAGTGGTGGGTCGCCGCGTTCGAGAAGCTGCAGGCATCGCCCGAGTTCGACAAGCTGCGCACCGAGCGCGGTCTGTTCCCGTACAACCTGACGGGCGAGCGCCTCACCGAGAGCGTCAAGCAGAAAGTGGCCAACTACAAGCAGCTCGCCACCGACTTCGGCCTGACCGCCAAGTAAGCCCTCGACTCGTCCCTTCCGCCCCGTGTCCGCAGCGACACGGGTGCGGGCACTCCTGGAGACCGACATGAGCGAAAGAATCCTCGGCGGCCTGCTGCTGTTCGTCAGCATCGCCGGCATCTGGATCGCGCGCAGCTTCGAAGCGCCGTTTTCCTACGAGCCGGTCGGACCGCGCGCCTTCCCGATCCTCATCCTCGCCCTGCTCGGCATCAGCGCCATCGCCCTGATGCTGGGAAAGGCTTCCCACAACACGGTCTGGGCGCCGCCGCCCGTCTTGAAGCGCATCGGCGCCTTGTTCCTGATCGTGCTGATCTACGCCTTCCTGTTCGACAAGCTCGGCTTCATCCTGGCCACCGCACTGATGGTGATCCCGGTCGCACGCTTCTTCAGCGGCAGCTGGAAACAGGCCGTGGCCGGCGGTATCGGCCTGGGGGTCGGGCTGTTCATCCTGTTCGACCGCCTGCTCGATGTCGCTTTGCCCACCGGGCTTTGGCTCAACAAACTCCTGGGGTAGATCATGGAAAGCACATTCGCACTACTGATGCAGGGTTTCGCCGTCGCCGGTGCGCCCGAAAATCTGATGATCGCGCTGATCGGCTGCTTTCTCGGGACCATCGTCGGCCTGCTGCCGGGGCTGGGCCCGATCAACGGCGTTGCCATCCTGCTGCCGATCGCCTTCGCCATGAAGCTGCCGCCCGAGTCGGCACTGATCCTGCTGTGCTCGGTGTACGCCGGCTGCGAGTACGGCGGGCGGATCTCGGCCATCCTGCTCAACGTGCCGGGCGACGCCGGTGCGGTGATGACCACGCTCGACGGCTACCCGATGGCCAAGAAAGGGCTTGCCGGCCCCGCCTTGTCGATGTCGGCCATGGCCTCGTTCTGCGGCGCGCTGGTGGCCACCGTCGGTATCGTGCTGTTCGCGCCGCTGCTGGCCGAGTGGGCGATCGCCTTCGGGCCGGCCGAGTATTTCGTGTTGATGGTGCTCGCGCTGTGCTGCCTCGGCGGCCTGGTCGGCGACTCCCTGCCCAAGGCGGCGATCGCCTGCCTGGTGGGGTTGTTGCTGTCCACCGTGGGCATCGACTCGAACAGCGGCGTGTATCGCTACACCTTCGACATGCTGCACCTGCAGGACGGCATCCCCTTCATCGTCATCGTCATCGGTCTGTTCGCGGTGAGCGAAGTCATGCTGATGCTGCAACAGGCGCACAGCGGGACCGAACCGATGGCGATCACCGGCCGGCTGATGTTCAACCTGAAGGAGTTCATGCTGGCCAAGTGGACCATGGTGCGCTGTTCGCTCGCCGGCTTCTTCATCGGCGTGCTGCCGGGTGCCGGCGCCACCATCGCCTCGGCGATGTGCTACGCCAGCGAGCGTCGCATGGCGGGCAAGGACCACCAGTTCGGCGAGGGCGACGTGCGCGGCGTGGCGGCCCCGGAAGCGGCCAACAACGCCTCGGCCAACGGCTCACTGGTGCCGATGCTGACGCTGGGCGTACCGGGCTCCGGCACCACTGCGGTGATGATGGGCGCGCTGACGCTGTACAACATCACCCCGGGCCCGACGCTGTTCCAGGACCAGCCGGTGATCGTGTGGGGCCTGATCGCCTCGCTGTTCATCGCCAACGTCATGCTGCTGGCGCTCAACATCCCGCTCATCCGTGTGTTCGTGAAGTTCCTGTCGATCCCCAACTGGCTGCTGGTGCCGGGCGTCGCCGCGATCTCGATGGTCGGCGTGTATGCGGTGCATGGCAACACCTTCGACCTGGTGCTCGGCACCCTGATCGGCGGTGCGGGCTACGTGCTGCGGGTGATGAACTTCCCGATTGCGCCCTTCATCCTCGGCTTCGTGCTGGGCGACATGATGGAGCAGAACCTGCGCCGCGCACTGTCGATCAGCGACGGCGAAATCGGCGTGTTGTTCAACAGCCCAATCGCCATCGGCCTGTGGATCGCTGCCGCCGCCATGCTGATCGGCCCGCGCCTGCTGCGTGTCGCCGAAAACCGCCGCCAGCGTCCGGCGACGGTCTGAAGCCTCCCACCACCACCGACCCGCGGCCAACCGGCCGCGGGTCGTCCGTTTACGCCCCCCGGCGATAGGCCGGGAACCCCACCCGCACGCACAATCCGCCGCCAACCGCCGTCTCAAGCTGCACCGTGCCGCCATGCGCGAGCGCGATCTCGCGCACGATGGGTAGCCCCAGGCCGCTGCCCGGGGCCTTGTTCGGTGCCAGGATGCGGTAGAAGCGCTGGAACACCTTGTCCCGCTCCTCGACCGGGATGCCCGGTCCCTGGTCGCAAACGCTGAGGACGGCTTCGTCGCCCTCGACCCGCGTGGCCAGCTCGACCTGGGTGTCGGGCGGGCTGTAGCGGATGGCGTTGTCGATCAGATTGGCGACCAGCTCGCGCAGCATCTGCGGATCGCCCTGGATACACGCCGCCCCACCCTCTTCGAACGCCAGCGCGATGTGCTTGTCGAGCGCCACCGGCGCCAGCTCCAGCGCGATTTCGCGCACCAGCCGGCTGAGCGCCACCGCCTGCTTGGCCTGCACCTTGCCCTCGGCCGACTCGGCATGCGACAGCGCCAGCATCTGGTCGGCCATGCGCCGCGTGCTGCGGATGGTGCCCATCAAGCCCTGGAAGGTGCGCCGCATTTCATCCGGCGCGAGTTGGCGCTGGCCGTATTCGGCCTGCGTGGTCAGCACCGCCAGCGGGGTGCGGATCTGGTGGGCCGCGTCGGCAAAGAAACGCCGGCGCGCCGCCAGCATCGCCGACAGGCGCTCGGTATGGCGATTGATGGCATCGATGAGCGGCTGTACCTCGGTGGGAATGCCGGCGCGGTCCATCGGCGACAGGTCGTCCTCCTGACGCGCACGAACGGTGTCGCGCAGCCGGATCAGCGGCTTGAAGGCCGAGGTCAGCGCCATCGCCAGCATCACCGCACCGAGCGCCACCAGCAGCAGTTGGCGCCGGATGCTGTCGAGAAACAGCTCCCGTGCCAAGGTCACGCGCGATTCGGTGGTTTCGGCAAACACGACGGTAATGAAGTCGCCGCCCGACAGCGCCGGATCGTAGAGGCGCTTGCGATAGACGCCGATACGCACGGTGTTGCCCCGATAGGTGGTATCGCCCAGCATCAGGGCGCCCTGGTCGCGCAGGGCGGGCGGCGGCACGAGGTCGTCATAGCCCGTCACGGTACGCCCGTCGGGCCCGATCACGGCGTAATACACCCGTTCCTGCACACCGGCTTCGAACACTTCGAAGGCCGAATACGGCACATCCACCGAAATCTCGCCTTCCAGCGAATGGATGCGTTCGGCGATCGATTTGATCGACGCACTCAGCGAGCGGTCGTAGGCGCGATTCACCGCATCGAGCGCGCCCTGGTAAGTCATCGCCGCATTGATCGCCACCAGCACCAGCAAGGGCGGCAGCAACCAGCGCGCGACCCGCTGCTGCAGGCTGCTCTCACGCATCGGGGGCGCTCCGGCTCATGCGTCCGGTGCTTCGTCGATGAGGTAGCCCAGGCCGCGCAGGGTGGTCACCACGGCGCCCGAGCCCTCGAGTTTCTTGCGCAGGCGGTGGACATAGATCTCGATGGCCTCCGGGCGCGCCTCCTCGTCGAAACTGAAGACCTTCTCGAATAGCGTCTCGCGCGCCACCGGCCGCCCCTGGCGCGAGATCAGCACCTCCAGCACCGCCAGCTCGCGCGGCGTGAGCGCCAGCGGCGTGCCGGCCACACTCACCAGACGGGAGTTCGTGTCGAAGGCCAGCGCCCCGATGTGCACCGTCGGCACCAGGTTGCCGGCACGGCGCAGCAAGGCCTTGATGCGGGCCTCGAGTTCGGTCAGCTCGAAGGGTTTCGTCAGATAGTCGTCGGCCCCGAGATTGAGGCCGGCCACCTTGTCCTCGGTGCGGTCCCGCGCCGTCAGCACCAGCACCGGGATGTGCGCCGTCGCCTCACGGGCGCGCATGCCGCGCAGCACTTCGAGCCCGTCGAGGCCGGGCAGCGACAGATCGAGGATCACCAGATCGTAGGGTTGGGTCAGCAAGGCATGGGCGGCATGGTCGCCACGGGTCATCACATCGACCGCATAACCGCCCTGTACCAGGGCTTTCGACACCCACTCGGCGAGTTCGGCATGGTCTTCTACGAGCAGCAGGCGCATGGCTTGAACCTAGAAACCGTAGTTGGACGCACCTGAGTGTGCGGCTGGCGGGCTGACCGGCAAGGCGCGACGACGCACAGGTCGCCCCCCTGTAAGGAGGAGCAACGCAGCCAGACGGCCCGCCAGACGTGCAATCGGGTGCGTAGCGCTCTCACCCGCGGGGTGATCGATATCGAAGGCGGGAATGTTCTCATGTTCAATACTTTACTTCCAGGCACAAGCGGTCAGCTGCGGTTTCTAGGTTGAAAGTAGATCGAAAGGAAAGCGATCAATTATCCTGCCGTAAAAGCCCCCGACGCGAAAGCACCCTGACAAGGAACGCCGTGATCTTCCCGCCCCGCCTGATCGGACACTTGCTGTTGGCCACGCTGCTGGCGCTGGTCGCGGCCATGCGTCCGGCCGACGCGCAGTCCAGTGCCGATCGGCAAGCGGCGGCGGCGCGCGAGGGCGTGGTGGTGATCTATGCCGCCACCGATCGCAGCGTGGCCGAGGGGCTGTTGCACGACTTCGTGCAGCTCTACCCGGGCATCCGGGTGGAGTATCACGACATGAGCTCAGCCGAGCTCTACCACCGCTTCCTGGCCGAAGCGAAAGACGGCGGGCGGGCCGACGTGATGTGGAGTTCGGCCATGGACCTGCAGGTCAAGCTGGTCAACGACGGCTATGCCCAGCCCCATCGCTCGGCCGAAACCAACGCCCTGCCCCCCTGGGCGATCTGGAAGGACGAAGCCTTCGGCACCAGTTTCGAACCGGTGGCCATGGTCTACAACCGCAAACTGTTGCCGGAAGAAGACGTCCCCGGCAGCCATGCCGAACTGCTGCGCCTGCTGGCGCGATCTCCCGAACAGTTTGCCGGCCGCATCACCACCTACGACCCGGCCCTGTCCGGGCTCGGCTACCTGCTGCACAGCCACGACGTGCTGGCCAACCCGGTGGTGTTCTGGCGCCTCGCCGAGGCCTTTGGCCGGCTCGCCATCCAGCCCGCCGCCAGCACCAGCGAGATGCTCGACCGGATCGCCTCGGGCAAGGCGCTGATCGGCTACAACCTGCTCGGCTCCTATGCCCAGATCCGCGCCGAAAAAGACCCGACGCTGGCGGTGGTGCTGCCACGCGACTACACCCTGGTGATGAGCCGGGTGGCCTTCATTTCCCGCCAGGCCCGCCATCCGCATGCGGCCCGGCTGTGGCTCGACTACCTGCTGTCGCCGCGCGGCCAGCGCCTGCTGTCGAAGAACCCCGGTTTCTACTCGGTGCGCGCCGACGTGCCGGCCGACGAAGCGGCCGAGGAGCTGCGCCAGCGTCTCGGCGGCGCCTTCCGCCCGATCCCCATCGGCGCCGGCCTGCTCACCTATCTCGACCAGGCCAAGCGCCGCGACTTCCTGCGCCAGTGGCACGACATCGCGGCGCCGCCCCCCTGAGCGCCTGAGTGTCTCTCGTTCATGCCTTCCGGATCTCCTGACCCGGCCCGTGCCTCGACGGCGGCCCGGGTCGCCGTAACCCTGTCCATCGCCACGCTGGCCGCCTATGGCGCCCAGGCCTTCGGCGCCCCCCTGCCGTGGATGCTCGGCCCGCTCTTCGCGGTGGCCCTGCTGCGCCTGTGCGACATCGGCCTGCGCCCCCTGCCCGGCGGACGGCAGGCCGGGCAATGGGCGATCGGCACCTCGCTCGGCCTGTATTTCACCCCCGCCGTGCTGGTCTTGCTGCGCGACAACCTGCTCCTGGTGGGGCTGATCGCCGGCGGCGCACTGGTCGTCGGCATGCTCTGCGCGCGGATGACCTGGGCGCTGGCGCCGGTCGACCGCCCCACCGCCTTCTTCGCCTCGCTGCCCGGCGGCGCCTCGGAGATGGCGGTGGTGGCCGAGCGCTTCGGCGGTGCCGTCGACCGCGTCGCCGCCGCCCATGCGCTGCGGGTGATGATCGTGGTGGCCGTCGTGCCACTGGCGCTGAGCGCCGCCGACGCCCACGGCACCGATCTCTACCAACCGCTGGCGCGCGGCGTCGACCTCGCCCGCCTGCCCTGGCTGCTGGCCGCCAGCCTGTGCGGGGTGGCGCTGCTGTCGGCGGTGCGCTTCGGCAATGCCTGGGTGCTCGGCCCGCTGCTCGGTGTCGGGGCGATCACCGGCGCCGGCCTGAATCTGTCGGCCTTGCCTGTCTGGGCGGTCAATGGCGGCCAGTTGCTGATCGGTTGCGCGCTCGGCTGCCGCTTCTCGCCGGCCTTCTTTCAAGCCGCCCCGCGCTTTCTCGCGGCCGCCACGGTCTCGGCCCTGGTGGCCATCGGGCTCGGCACGCTCATCGCCGTCGGTGCCGCCGCCCTGTCGGACGCGCCCCTTGCCACCCTGGTGCTGGCCGCCGCGCCCGGCGGCGTGGCCGAGATGTGCATCACCGCCAAGGTGCTGCAACTAGGCGTGCCGCTGGTCACGCTGTGCCATGCGCTGCGCGTCATCGTGCTGACGCTCGGCGCCTCGTCGCTGTACCGACTGTTCCTGCGCCTGACCCCCTGACTCCCCCAGCTGCACGCCGCCGAACGCCCCGCAACGCCTTGCGGGGTGTCGTCATTTATCGGCCCGCTACCGGCCGCCAACGCAAACCGGCGCACCGAAAGCGGACTGAAAGGGGCTTGTCGTGAAATGCCTCCACCGCACGGCGACTTGCACGGCGGAGACAAAAAGACATTCGACAAGGAGGAAACAATGCACAAGTCCGGAATCGTCGCCCTCGCGGCGGCCGCCACCCTGGGTCTGCCGACCGTCGCCAGTGCCGACACCAACGTCACCATCTACGGCCTCATCGACATCAACCTCGGTTACGAAAAAGCCGGCAGCCTCAAGCACACCGGTGTCGACACCAGTGAGCTGAACGGTAGCCGCATCGGCTTCAAGGGCACCGAAGACCTGGGCAACGGCCTGAAAGCCTTGTTCGTGCTGGAGACCGGCTTCGACCCCGATACCGGCGCCACCGGTCAGGGTGGCCGCCAGTTCGGCCGGCAGTCCTTCGTCGGGCTCGAAGGCGGCTGGGGCAAGGTGATGCTCGGCCGCCAGTACTCCCCGGCCTTCGTCGCCCTCGACCCCTTCGAAGCCACCGGCGGCGCCGACCGTACGGCCGGCCTGCTGCACCGCAAGACCGGTTCGGTCAAGCGCGGTTACGAAACCCGTTTTGACAACATGATCAAGTACCGCTCGCCGAGCTTCGGCGGCTTCTCGGCCGACGTCGGCTACTGGACCGGGGCCGAAAACACCGGACCGAACGACGACGCCCGCAAGGAAGGTCGCGGCTACGGCATCACCGGCATGTACAAGAACGGCCCCTTCGCCGCGGCGATCACCACCCAGAGCTATTTCACCGACGCCACTGGCGGCAAGGCCAGCACCCATGGCATCGCCGGCGCCTACGACTTCAAGGTGGCCAAGGCCTACCTGCTCTACACGCAGGATCGCGAGAGCGGCACCGCGGGCAAGGGCAAGGCGCGCAGCTATGCGCTGGGCGCGGAGATCCCGGTCAGCGCGGTCGGCACCGTGGCCCTGAGCTACGGCGCGCGTGACGAGAGCAACGAGGCCGGCGCCGAGGATGCGCACGGCTGGTCGGTGTACTACATGCACAACCTGTCCAAGCGCACCACGCTCTACACCGCCTACTCGCACATCAGCAACAAGGACGACGCCAACTACGGCTGGAACCTCACGCCGGCCGCCGGTGACGATCCGAGCGTGGTGATGGCGGGCATCCGCCACCGCTTCTGATCCGGCCTTCGCGCCGCCGTCCGCAAACGCGGACGGCCGTGGGCGGCGCGCCGGCGGGAGGAGACCGTCGGCGCAGCGTTCCGGCCCGAGGCCGGGACGCGCCGCCGGACAGGCGCACTTGGGCCCCGGCGGCCGGGGAGGGATTTCCGCCGGGGCAACTTTTTCTCCACCACACGCTATCCGGGCGCCGGCCATGCGACCGCCCGACGCCGACATCACACAACACCGTCGCAACCAGGAGGCAGCCATGCAGATCACAGGAATGCTTTACGGAAGCCAGTTGCTCGATTTCGTCGATTTCCCGCGCGCCGAGGTACTGGGCCCGGACGCCGACGAGGAGGCCATCAAGGCCATGATCGAGCGTCACGGTTCGGTCTTCGTCAAACCCGTCTTCAAGGGCGGCGTCGGCAAGAAAGGCAAGGCCGGCCTGCTCGGCCGTGCCCGCGACCTGAAGAGCGCGCTGACCGAGAAGGAGCGGCTCTACTTCGTCGAGCATCGCCACGGCAACCAGGTGGCCAAAGCCAACGGCGTGACCTTCGAAGGGGCCGTGCCGGCCGAGCACGAGGTGTATTTCTCGCTGTCGGTATCCACCGAATTCCGCGCCCCGACGCTGACCCTCACCCATTGCGGCGGCATGGACATCGAGGAAGTCGATGAAAAGCACATCGCCCGCGTGCCCTTCGACGCCCTCACCGGCATGAAGGCCTTCGTGGTGGCCAACGCGTTGATCGACATCGGCGCGCCCAGCGAGATCATCTCGCCGCTGGTGCAGCAGCTGCCCAAGCTGTGGGAGCTCTACCACAACTTCGGCATGACGGTGCTCGAGCTCAACCCGATCCGCATGCGCCCCGACCGCCGCGGCCGGCTGACGCCGGTGGCCTGCGACTTCAAGTGCGGATTCGATCGCGACGACAGCCGCTGGCACCGGCTCAACCTGCCACCCCACCTGTTCGCCGCCGACTACTCCGACTTCGAGCAGGAGATCAACCAGCTGCGCACCCACCAGGGCCAGAGCGACGTCTATGTGATCAACGACAAGGGCACCATCCTGGCGCCGACTTTCGGCGGCGGCGCCAACTCGCTGGTCACCGAGATGCTCGGCGACGACGCCATCATCTCCTCCGATTTCGGCGGCAACCCGCCCTACGAAAAGATGAAATCGGTGGCCGCCATCTGCTTCGACCACTGGCTGGCGCAGTCCAACGTGCTGTTCGTCATCGGCGGCAAATCCAACAACACCGACATCTTCGAAACCTTCCGCGCCATGGCCGACGCGCTGCGCGAGCACTTCAGCCGCCACGGGCCGACCCCGCTGTTCGTGGTCATCGGCCGCGGCGGACCGAACCTGGTGCGCGGCATGGCGGTGTTTCGCGACACCTGCGAGGCGCTCGGCCTGCCCTACCGCTTCTTCGGCTTCGACTCGGCGATGAGCGAGGTGGTCGACTACGCCCGCGAAGTCAATGAATGGATGAAGGCCGGCGGGCGCGAACAGATCGCCACCCGGCTCGGCCTCGAAGCCCCGGCCAAGGCCGCGTAGGGCGGATTTCACCCCGCCCCGGCCCTCGATGGCGGGTTGAAACCCGCCCTGCGCCGACACAGACAGCCCGCGCGAGCGCGGACATCGAAGCGATTCAAGGAGACGGACATGCATCATCAAGGCATCGGCGACTTCCACTACTACGTCGGGATCAACTCCCTGGCGCAGATCGCCACCCGCAACGACCGGGTGTGCGTGCTCAACATTCTCGGTGGCGAGTCCTCCGAGGTCACCCCGGTCGGCCATGCCTGGTCGGGCGGCAACGTGGTCTTCGGCACCTCGCCGGGGCGGCGCGGCCAGCGCCTGGAGACGCCGGAGGGCGCCATCCCGGTCTACAACAGCGTGCGCGAAGGGCTGGACGCCGGGCACCGCTTCAACTGCGGCGTGGTGTACCTGCCGCCCAGCGCGGCGCGCGACGGCGTGGCCGAGCTGATCCGGGTCAATCCCGAGCTGGAGAAGATCTTCATCATCACCGAGAAGATCTCGGTGCACGACGCCCGCGAGATCCGCGCCATGGCGCAGCAGGCCGGCATCGACGTGTTCGGCGCCAACTGCCTGGGCGTGGCCGACGCCTGGAGTCAGGTGCGCATCGGCGGCGCGCTCGGCGGCGACAGCCCGGGCGACACCCTCAAGCGCGGCTCGATCGCCATCCTCTCCAATTCCGGCGGCTTCACCACCACCATCGCCCAATACCTGCGCATGGCCGGCTGGGGCACCACCACGCTGGTGTCCAGCGGCAAGGATGTGTACATCCACTATGCCGCGCCGGAATTCGCCTTCGCCCTGGCCAACGACGCGCGCAGCAAGGCCGCGGTGCTGTACTGCGAGCCGGGTGGCTACTACGAACGCGAGGCCGACTTCAACAAACCCGTGGTGGCCTGCGTGGTCGGGCGCTGGAAGGCCAAGCTGACGCGCGCCGTCGGCCATGCCGGCGCGATGGCCGGCGGCAATGACGACGCCCTGGCCAAGGAACGCTGGTTCATGGAGAAGTTCGGCGTCGACGGCCTGTTCACCCCCGACAACCCGGTGTTCTCGGCCAAGGGCGCGGTGGTCACCAACATCGCCCACATCCCCGCCGCGCTCACCGCGGTGATGCGCGCCAACGCCACCCTGCCCGACTTCGAGCCCGAAGGCTCGATGGATCTCAAACCGTGGTTCGGCAGCAACATGGGCGTGACGCTGCCGGCCGCGCTGGATCTGCCGGTGGTCGAGGCGATCGCCCCCTATCACACGCAGATCGCCGCGCTGGCGCGTCAGGTCGGCACGGTGTTCCCGCGCCAGAACCTGAAGGACGCCTCGGGCGCCTCGCAGATGGACCCCAAGAGCCATGTCTCCAGCCTGCATGGCGTGTCGATGCTGCAGGCCGCCCAGCAACCGCTCGAAGCCAACCTGGCGCTGGCCCTGGTGCACGAAGCCGGTGGCGACAACGACCGCGCCCTGCTCAATGTCGCCGTCGCCGCCTTCGTGAACCTGCACGGCAGCCCGGTGCTGGCCGCCGCCCAGGCCGCGCGCGAGGCCGGCAACGCGCCCAACGCGGTGCTCGCCGCGGCCGCCAGCCTGCTCGGCCCGCGCCTGTCCGACGGCGCGCGCGAGGCCGCCGCCTTGATGATCGACGTGTTCTCGGCCGCCGGCCTCGCCGCCGCTCATGACGAAGACTTCGCGCTATCGCGCGCGCCCATCGACGACGCCGCCCGCGAGCGCCTGCTGCAGGCCGAGCCCGACCCGCGGGCCGAGGCCCTGCTGGCCGCGGTGGCGCTGCGCGGCGCACGCTCGGTGCCGCTGCGCTGGCTGCTCGCGCTGGGCGGCCATCCGCGCGCCGACGCGGTGCTCGCCGCGCTCACCACCACGGTCGCCTGGGGGCCGCTGCAGCGCAAGCGCATTTCCCGCACGACGATCGAAAGCCTGCCGGCCTGGATGCGCCTGATCGGCACGCTGCTGGGCGCCTCGGCCGACGCCGCACGGCACCGGCCAGACAGCTTTTGCGGCCTGCCCAACGACGAGGTGCTCGGCGTGCGCTCGCTCACCGAACTGGCCGCCCTCGCCCTGCTCGGCCGCGCACCGGCCGCCGACGATCTGTTCGCCTTCCAGACCCTCACCGGCCTGCTGCTCACCAACGGCCCCGGCGCGATTTCGGCCCAGGGCGCCAAGGGCGCCGTCTCGGCCGACGGGCCGGAAACCCCGGCGCGGGTGCAGCTCAACAAGGCCATGGTCGGCTTCCTCTCGCACACCGGCTACGCCCACGGCGGCAACGGCTTCGAGGGCGTCGCCTTCCTGCTCGAGCGCTTCGCCGGCCAGGCGCTGACCGACCCGGGCGATGCCGGCCATGGCCTCGACCTCGACACCATGGCGCGCGACTTCGCCCGCGAATACGGCGCGCAGAAGGCGGCCAGCAAGGAAAGCGGTGGGCCGGGCTACAACATCCCGTGCATCAACCACCCGGTGTTCAAGGACAAGCCCGAGAACATCGACCCGCGCGAAGCCTTCGTGCGCCAGCGCTTCGAGGCGCGCGGCGAGTACAACGTCTTCCACGACTACTACCGCCGCCTGGTGCAGGCCCTGTTCGACGAGGGCGTGACGCGCAATGTGTTCTGCGTGAATGTGGATGCACTGATCGCCACGCTGCTGCTCAAGCTCATGTGGCAGCCACTGGCCGCCGGGCAGATCAGCCGCGCCGAGCTGGAGACCGCCGCCTTCACCGCCTTCTTGTACGGCCGCATGATCGGCTGCGCGGCGGAGATCGACGACCACCTCAACCGCGGGCGCAACATGGACACCCGCACCCCGCAGGCGCAGGTGCGTTTCGTGGCCTGAGCCGTCGTGACGGGCTGCCCCGGCCCTGTGCCGGGGCAGCGTTCATTGAAGATTCGGCGGAACGATGCCGTGCCGCTTCATGCGGCGGTACACCGTGGCCCGGCACAGACCGAGTTCGTCGGCCGCGGCGGTGACGCACCACTTGTGCCGCTGCAGCGCTTCGAGCAGCCACTGCCCTTCCTGGTCGCGCCACGATGCGCGATCCGCCGCGACGGTACGTGCCGGGGCCTGCGGCGTGGCCATCGCCGGTGCGGTGTCATGCACCGGCGCGGCCGGCTCCATCAGCTCGCCGGGCAGGTCGTCGAGGCGGATCTGGCCGCCGTCGCTCACCGCCAGCGCAAAGCGCAGCACATTGCGCAGCTGGCGCACGTTGCCCGGCCAGGGGTGGGCGCACAGCACGGCCATGGCCTGCGGGTCGATGCTCATGGTGCAGCCCATCTCGGCCGCCTCCTCGCTGGCCAGGCGGTCGATCAGGAACACCTTGTCGCGCCGCTGGCGCAGCGGCGGCAGGTAGAGGATGGCGCCGCACAGGCGGTAGTAGAGATCCTCGCGGAACAGGCCGTCGGCGATCAGCTTGCGCAGGTCGCGGTGCGAGGCGGCCACCACGGTGAGGCGGATCGCCTGCGCCTTGTCGCTGCCCAGCGGGGTGACCTCCTTCTCGGCCAGCACGCGCAGCAGACGCGTCTGCAGATGCATCGGCATGTCGCCGATCTCGTCGAGGAACAGCGTGCCGCCGTCGGCCTGGGCGATCAGGCCCTTCATGCCCTTGCTGCGCCCGCCGGTGAAGGTGCCGGGCGCGTAGCCGAACAGTTCGCTCTCGATCAGCGACTCGGGGATCGCCGCGCAATTGATGGCCACGAAGGCCTGGTCGCGCCGCTCGCTCGACTCGTGCAGGGCCTTGGCCACCACCTCCTTGCCGGTACCGGTCTCGCCATGGAGCAGGATGTCCACCGACTTGTTCACCAGCCGCTTGGCCTGGCGGATCAGGCGCTGCATCTGCGGATCGTCGCCGGCCAGCCGGTCGAGCGCCGGCGCGCTCACCGCCGTCTCGACGCTGTCGGCCGCCGGCCGGTGGCTGGCGATGACCCGCGGCGCGATCACGTCGGCGTAGAACACACCGAGCTGATGGGTGGTCAGCGCGGCGCGCGCGTTGGCGATGCCGGCACGGGCGATGCGCCACACCTCGGCCATGCCCTCGCGGAAGATGGCGTCCAGCGGCGTGCCGACCAGTTCGCCGTCCGGCTCGCCGTCGCGACCGGTCTGCAGCGTGCGCCGCGCGCCGCTGTTGGCGCCCACCACCACGCCGTCGGCGTCGAAGGCCAGCATCAGCTCGCCGCTCAGGTCGACCATCGGCCAGGCCGCGCTCAGGCGCAGCACCGAGGCTTCGCGGAAGAAATGCAGGAAGTTGGCGTCCTCGATCATCTTGGCGTACATCATGGTCAGCTGCAGCGCCAGGTGCTGGCTCTCGCGCGGCGAGGGCGAGGTCAGCGCCGAGACGTCGAGCACGCCCATGAAGTCGCCGGTGGGGTCGAGCAAGGGCGCGCTGTTGCAGGTCAGGTCGATGTGCGAGGCGTCGAAATGGTCGATCTGGTGGCAGGTGATGGCGCTGCGGTCGGCGATGCAGGTGCCCACCGCACAGGTGCCGGCGCGCGCCTCGCTCCAGTCGGCCCCCAGGTACAGGCCGGAGCGGCGCAGCTCGCCCTGCCAGCGGTCGTTGCCGATGAAGTCCACCGCCACGCCCTGCGCGTCGGTCAGCAGCAGCACATAGCCGAGGTCGCAGACCCGCTTGTAGAGCTGCTCCATGCCGGTGCGTGCCACCTGCAGAAAATCCTCGATCTGGTCGCGGTGCTCGCGCAGGCGCGGCCCCTCGATGATGTGGGCCGGCGTCGGGCGGGTCGGGTCGAGGTCGTAGTCTTCGATGCAGCGCTGCCAGGAGCGCTGGATGCGGTCCGCCTTGGCCTCGGCGCTGCGGGTGACGGACAACACGCGCTCGATATGCGCTCGTTGGTCGATGTCGTGCATGCTCAAGTCTCCTCCTGGCGCGCCCGGCATTAGCCGGATCGCGCTAGAGATACGCCGGGTCCATGATGGCCCGCGCTTATGTGTGTCACTGCCACGCCATCTTCCTATCGATGGCGTTTTTGTCGTGTCCTAGTAAACCACTTGTTGCGCCACATAGCCACGGAAGGCGCATCCGCCCTACTGAACCACCGCCAGCAACAAGGCACTGCGCTCGATCAGCCACACCGAGGCCACCGCCACGCACGGCAGCACCAGCGCCTGCCGGTAGTGCACCTGCGGATGGCGCCACAGGCGATGCACGGCCCACAGCACCGGCGCGGCCACCAGCGACAGCGCCAGCTGGCCCAGTTCGATGCCGAGGTTGAAGCCGAGCACCACGCTCGCGAAGCTGCCCGACAAGGCCGGGGCGACCTCCTGCAGCGCGAACGAGAAGCCGAAGCCATGCACCAGGCCCACGCAGAACACCGCCGGCGCCAGCATGGGCCGCTTGCCATTGCCGAGGATGCGCACGCCGGCGTAGATGATGGAGGCGGCGATCGCCATCTCCACCCCCGGTGCAAACCACGCCAGCGCCGACAGCCCGCCGGCCGCCCCGACACACAGGGTGATCGAATGCCCGGCAGTGAAGGCCAGCGAATGCTTGAGGAAATGCACCGGCCCGCGCGCGCCGAGCAGCAGCACCAGGATGAACAGCACATGGTCCAGGCCGATCAGCACATGCTCGAAGCCGGAGGCGACATAGCCGGCAAAGCCCGATGGCCCGGCTTGGGCGGGCGCGTCCGCAACCGGTGTGCCGAGCGCGAGGTTCAGCGGTCCGAGGCTCTGCCAGGCGTCGATCCGGCCGTCGTCATCATGGCGGCGCACGATGTTCACCGCGCGCGCGCCGAGCTCGGGCCACTCCCCGGCGCTGCCGGTCAGCACCGGCGCCGCACCGGCGAGCGGCGCGTCGAAGCGCAGGCGCAGGCTCACCACCGCGTCGGCCAGATCGAGCTCGGCCGCCTCGCCGAGCATCAGCGTCGGTGCCACATAGTGCTCCACCGCCGGCAGATAGGTGAAGGGATCGCGCCCGGCCAGGGTGTCGATGCGCGCGCCTTCGAGCCGGCCGAGACGACCGTCGATCCGCAGCGCCTCGCGCAGGCGCTCACGCAGCGCGTCGGGGGTCCGATGCAGGGCCGGCACGTCCACCGCCAGGCGGCCATCGGCATCGCGGCGCAGGAAGGGCGGCGGCGCCTGGTCGCCGCCCGCCTGCCAGTCCGGCGGCAACAGCAGCAGCGCCAGCGGCAACTGCACATAGGCGCGCAGCGCCCCGTCGCGCGGCACCAGATGGACGACGCGCGCCATGAAGTCCTGGACATGGGCCGTCGCCGTGCCGCCAAACCCCAGCAGCACGGCGCTCAGCGCCAGGGCGCGCAGCCAGCGCGCCCTGCGCCCGGCGCTTACTGGCGCGGGTCCCACAGCCGCTCACGCATGGTCTGTTCATAGCCGCGGCCTTCGGGCGCGGTGACCAGCTCCAGCTGCATGCCCCAGGGCGACATGAAGTAGATCCAGGTCAGGCCCTTGAGCGGCCCTTCGGTGAACAGGTGCGGTTCGCCGAGGAACTTCACGCCCTTGGCGCGCATGTTGGCCATCGCCGCCTTCAGGTCATCCACATAGAAGGCGATGTGGTGGCCGCCCACGTCGCTGTTCTTCGGCGGCTGGATCTTCTGGTCGGGCGAGGTGTATTCGAAGATCTCGAAGTTGGTGCCGTTGCCGCAGCGCACCAGGTGCGCCACGGGGATTACCGCGCGCGGATTGACGTTGAGGTTCTCCTTCATCCAGTTGTCCTTGAACGGGCCGAAGGGGCCGATGGTGAAGAAGGCCTTGCAGCCCATCACGCCGACGAAGAAATCGACGGCCTGCTGCGCATCGGGCACGGTGAAGCCGAAGTGCTCGACGCCGCGCATGCCGGGCACGCTGTCGGCCTGCGCGGCCGGCCATGCGGCGGCCAGGGCGGCGGCGGCGATGCCGTGGCGCAGCCAGCGCCCGGCAAGGGAGGATGTGGAGGGGGTCATGGTGTGGTGTCCTTGTTGAGGTTCTCGGGGGTGTTGCCGGTGCAACCAAAACGCTTCCAGCGAAAAAGACGGGGCGCCGCAAGGCGGGCCCCCAAAGCTCACGCGTGGAGGAGCGCGTTCGACGGGCCGGCGTGCACCAGGCACGCCGGCCAAAGCGGGCTCAGAGCTCGCGACGGCGCATGGCCCCGGCGATGTACTCAGCCTGGCGAATCGCCAGCGCGACGATGGTCAGCGTCGGGTTGGCGGCACCGCTGGAGGTGAACTGGCTGCCGTCGGAGACGAACAGGTTCTTGATGTCGTGGGTCTGCCCCCACTTGTTCACCACACCGTCGCGCGCCTTTTCGCTCATGCGGTTGGTGCCCATGTTGTGGCTGGCCGGATAGGGCGGCATGTCGATCACGCGGGTGGCGCCGACGGCTTCGGACAGCTTGCGCCACTGGGCCAGGCCGTGGCGGCGCATGACGGCATCGTTGGTGTGGTCGGTCTTGGTGACGATGGGGATCGGCAGGCCGTGCTGGTCGCGCTCGGTCGGGTGCAGGGTGATGCTGTTCTCTTCCTGCGCCAGATCCTCGCCGCACACCCACACGCAGCTCATGTGGTCGAACTTCTCCAGCGCGGAGCTCACCTCGCGCCCCCAGCCGCCCGGCTTCATGAAGGCCGCGGCGAAGGGCAGGTGCAGCGCCAGGCCTTCGAGGTGGTAGCCGCCGAGGAAGCCGCGGTCGGGGTTGTTGGGCACCTCGTCGGAGACCACCGCAGCGATGTCGAAGCCGCGATACATGTACACCGGCCCCGGGTTGATGGTGAGCGCGGCCGCCGTGGTGTGGTTCATGTAATTGCGCCCGACCTGGCCGGAGGAGTTAGCCAGGCCGTTCGGGAACATGCTGGAAGCGGAGTTGAGCAGCAGGCGCGGCGACTCGATCGAGTTGCCGGCCACGCACACCACGCGCGCCTTCTGCAGATGCTGCTTGCCGTCCTTGTCGGCGTAGAGCACGCCGGTGGCCTTGCCGCTCTTGTCATGCTCGATGCGCAGCACCATGCTCTGCGGGCGCAGCTCGGCATGGCCGGTCTTCATCGCGCGCGGGATCTCGGAGTACAGCGTCGACCACTTGGCGCCGATCTTGCAGCCCTGCATGCAGTAGCCGATCTGCTGACAGGCCGGGCGGCCGTCGTTGGGCCGGGTGTTGGAGGCCACCGGCCGCACGATGTCCTTGTAGCCGATCTTGCGCGCGCCGGCCTCGATCACCTTGTAGTGGTTGTTGGGCGGCATCGGCGGCAGGCCGCTGGCCTTGGTACCGGCCACGCCCATCTTGCGCTCGGCAATCTCGTAGTACGGCGCCAGCTCTTCGTAGCTGATCGGCCAGTCGAGCACGTTGGCGCCCGGCACATGGCCGTAGGTGGTGCGCGTCTTGAACTCGTGCGCCATGAAGCGCAGCGCCAGGCCCGACCAGTGCATGGTCGAACCGCCCACGCCCTTGACGATCCACGCCGGCAGGTTGGGATAGGTTTCGGTGTGATGCCAGCCGCCGGCCGAGATGCGCTTGTCGAGCCACGAGATCTTGGCGAACATCGCCCACTCGTCGTTCTCGAAGTCTTCCTGGGTGTGGTGCTTGCCGGCCTCGAGGATCACCACATCCACGCCCTGGCGGGTCAGCTCGTCGGCCAGCGTGCCGCCACCGGCACCCGAACCGACGATCACGACGACGCTGTTGTCGTCCTTGGAAAAGGTCTTGCTCATGGGATTTGTCTCCATCTGTTCTTGTCGTTGTCGGGATCAGGCCTTGGGCAGCCAGTCGATGTCGTCGAAGCCGCGGGCGATGTAGCCGCCCTTCTCCCATGACGAGCCTTCCTCGCCGAACAGGGGCCAGACCGCCTTGTTGTTGTAGAAGCCGGTGACCATGTCGCCCTTGATCTTCTGGAAGAAGGCGCCGTGCTCGATGGTGTAGAGCAGCGTCAGCCGCTCGGTCTCGGTGGGCACCTCGGCATACGGCGCCATGAAGTTCGCCTGCGCCAGGGCGTTGAGCTGGGCCACGCCGTCGCTGATCAGCTTGGCGAGCGCCGGGTCCTTGGCCGCGGCCGCGTCATAGGGCTCGATGGCGAGCATGTAGAAGCGGTCGGAGATCTTGTCGTGGGGGAAGATGTCGCGCGCCATCACCAACAGGGTCTTGCCGATGTCGGCACCGAGATGGGTGAATTCGGCCGCCAGCGCATCGCGCGCCGGCAACATCAGGCTGCCCGCCGACAGCGCCGTCACGCCGGCCGCGGCCAGGCCGGAGCCCTTGAGAAATGCGCGCCGGCTGACGGCGACGCGTTTTTCCACCACGCGCATCCCTTGCGCCGCGGCGGATTGCAGCTGATCGTCTTTCATGATGATGTCTCCTCGTGTTGTGTTACGTCAGGTCATGCAGGGGTTGAGCGGCGCCATGGCGGTCAGGCCACCGCGGCGCAGTTGGGGAACTCGCCGAGCACGTCGGTGAGCATCTGGTGCAGGGCGGAGGCGAAGCTCTCGACCAGCGGGGCCGCGCCGAGCTGCTCCTCGCAGGAGGTGGTGGCGACGGCCAGCGCGCGGGCGTCGTCGGCGGGACGATCGACCACCGCGCACAGCGCCTCCCAGTCGGGGCGTGCGAGCAAGGTGCCCGAGGTGAGCAGCACCCCGTGGCGGCGGCGCAGCTGGGCCAAGCCGACGATCTTGCGGCGGCCGACCACCACCTCCCACGGCGACAGGCCACCGAAGCAGGCCCAGTCGAGCGCCGGGTCGTCCGGCGTGCGGCGAGCCTCGTCGGGGGCCAATGCATGGGCCGGCACGTCCATGTCGCGCAGCAGGCCGGCGATCAGCGCGCCGAGCCAGCGGTAGCTGGTCACCGTGCCGCCGGCCAGCAGGCGGTGGTCCGGCGGCAGCAGGATCGAGGTGCTGAGCATCCACGGCCCGGTCAGCACCGCCCCGCCGCCCGAGCGCCGCTGCGCCAGCTCGCACCGCGCCGCGCCGCGTCGTGCCCGCGCCAGCAGCGCCGCCTGCGAGCAGCCGAACACGACGCCGGGCGAGCGATAGGTCCACAGGCGCAGTTGCGGTTCGCGCACCGGCTGCTCGAGCAGAGCCTCGTGCCAGCGCTGCTCCTCGGCGCAACCGACCACCGCCAGATGAGGATCGGCCGAGTGCATCACAGCGCCGCCGTCTCGATCCGGCGTGCCAGGTCGCCGAGAAACACCGCCGCCGGGTAGCCGTCGATGGCGCGGTGGTCGAACACCAGGTGCAGGCCCATCATCGGCGCAACGACGATCTGCCCGTTGCGCACCACGGCCCGGTCGACCACGCGGGTGACGCCGAGGATCGCCACCTGCGGCGGGTTGATGATCGGCGAGAAGCGGTCGATGGCGGTCATGCCCAGGTTGCTCACCGTAAAGGTGGCGCGCTGGTAGCTGCCGGCACTGAGCGTGCCGGCACGGGCGCCTTCGGCGAGGCGGCGCAGCTCGGCCGACAGCGCCGGCAGCGACAGGGTGTCGGCCTCGCGGATCACCGGCACCATCAGCCCGTCGTCGAGGCTCACCGCCACGCCGAGGTTGATGTCGGGCATGCGCTCCACCGCCTTGTCGCGCATCAGCGCGTTGAGGCCGGGGTGCTCGCGCAGGGTCAGCGCCACCGCCCGCAGCAGCAGCACGGTGAGGCTGGGCTTGTTACCCTCGCCGGCCAGTGCGTCGCGCAGCGACTCGAAGCGGCTGACGTCCACCTCGACCGAGTGGGCCACCCGCGGGATCTGCCAGCCCTGCCCCATGCTGCGCGCGATGGCGCCGCGCAGCCCGGTGAGCGGGACCAGGCGCTCGGCCGCCGCCTCGGCGCCGGCTGTGGTGATTGCCGGAGTGCTCATGGCTCAGGCCTCGAGCACCGCGAGCACCGCCCCGCGCCCGAAGGTGTCGTCGGCCGCCACCGCCAGCCGGGTGATGGTGCCGGCCGTGGGGGCCAGGATCTCGTGGGTGGTCTTGACCAGCTCGGCCACGCCCAGCACCTGGCCGGCCTCGACCTGCTCGCCCGCGGCCACCTGCCATTCCTGCAGCAGGGCTTCGGTGCCCTCTTCCACGTCCGCCCACACGGCGTCATCCAGAACAATGTCAGTCATGCTGTTTCTCGCTTTCAATCAAGGGTCAGTTGCATCAGCGCGCGCGCTTCGGCGGCAATCGCATCCACCTGCGGGATGGCGAACTGCTCGAGCGGGCGGCTGAACGGGATCGGCACATCGGGCACCGCGAGGCGGCGCACCGGGGCCTTGAGCTGCAGGTGGTTGAGCTGCTCGGCGACGATGGCGGCGATCTCGCCGGAGACGCCGAAGGACAGGTAGTCCTCGTCGGCGACCAGCAGGCGGCCGGTCTTGGCCACCGAGCGCAGCACCGTCTCCTTGTCGAGCGGCACCAGGGTGCGCAGGTCGATGATTTCGGCCTCGATGCCTTCGGCGGCAAGTTTGTCGGCGGCCAGCACCGACTTCTGCACCATCTGCGACAGGGTCACGATGGTCAGGTCCTTGCCGTCGCGCACCACCTTGGCCTGGCCGAAGGGGATGGTGTAGGGCTCGGCGGGGACTTCGTTGGTGCTGCCCTCGAAGTAGGACATCCACGACAGGCCCATGATGCCCTTGTGGTACATGAAGACCACCGGGTTGTCGTCGCGGATGGCCTGGATCATCAGGCCCTTGGCGTCGTAGGCGTTGGACGGCACCACCACCTTGAGCCCCGGCACATGGGCGAACATGGCGTACAGGCACTGCGAGTGCTGCGCCGCGTCGTTGTAGCCGCCGCCGATGCCGGTGGTGATGACCACCGGGAACTTGCAGGCGCCGCCCGACATGTAGGTGTTCTTGGCCAGATGGTTGTAGATCTGGTCGAAGCACACGCCGAAGAAATCCACGAACATCAGCTCGGAGATCGGCCGCAGGCCCTCGGCGGCGGCGCCGATGGCGGCGCCCATGAAGCCGGTCTCGGAGATCGGCGTGTCCATGATGCGCTCGGGGCCGAACTGGTCGAGCAGCCCGGTGGTGGCGCTGAAGATGCCGCCGTACTTGCCGATGTCCTCGCCCATCACGAAGACCCGCTCATCACGCGCCATCTCCTGGCCGATGCCCTCCGAGATGGCCTCGGCCATGCTCAGCTTGCGCACTTTGTTTGCAGTGCTCATCTTGTTTTCTCCTGGAATCCTGGGGGTTCGCTCAGTCGGCGAAGACATGCAGCAGCGCGTCTTCGGGCGCCGGGTAGGGGCTGTTGCGGCCGTGTTCGTAGGCCGCCTGCACGCGCGCACTGATCGTGCTGCGCAGCGCGGCGTCCTTGGCGTCGTCGAGCTCGCCCCGCGCACGCAGCTGCGCGCCGAGAATCACGATCGGGTCGTGCTGGCGCAGCTGCTGCGCTTCGTTCTTGGGCCGGTAGGTTTCCGGGTCGCCCTGGAAGTGGCCGAGGTAGCGGTCGGTCTTGACCTCGATCAGCGTCGGCCCCTCGCCACGCCGCGCCCGGGCCACGGCCTCGCCGGCGGCGCGGAACACCGCCACCGCGTCGTTGGTGTCGACCAGCACGCCCGGCATGCCGTAGCCGGCCGCGCGGTCGGCGTTGGATTCGATGGCGGTCGAGGCCGACTTCTCCACCGAGATGCCGTACTTGTTGTCTTCGCAGACGAAGATCACCGGCAGCTTCCACAGCGAGGCCAGGTTGAGCGCCTCGTGGAAGGCACCCTGGTTGGCCGCCCCTTCGCCGAAGAAAGACACCGCCACCCAGTCCTTGCCCAGCTTCTTGGCCGCCAGCGCGGCCCCGCAGGCCTGCGGCGCGCCAGCACCGACGATGCCGCTGCAGGAGAACTTCACCGCCGGGTCGAACAGGTGCATGTGCCCGCCCTTGCCCTTGCCCAGGCCGTTGGCCTTGCCGAACATCTCGGACGTCATGCCGAGCAGGTCGACATCCTTGGCAATCGCGAAGTGGTGCGGGCGGTGCGCGCCGACCACGGTGTCTTCACGGCGCAGGTGGGCACACACCCCCACCGCCACCGGTTCCTGGCCGGCGGCCAGGTGCATCTCGCCCGGCACCGGACCGGCGCCGATATCAAAGGCCAGGCCTTTCTGGATCTTGGGCGGCAGCTTGCCCTCGAGATAGACCTTGGCCATGGTCTCCTCGTATTCCCGGATCTCGACCATCTTTTCGTACATCCACAGCAGCTGTTCGGACGTGGGGTCCATGACAGTTCGCCTCCTTTGCTCTTGCTATGTGTCGGCAGGACCGCGGTCCTGTATCCGGCCCCTCGTGGCACCGGTTCGCCAACCCCGATCGCAAGAGCAGTGCCAGAGGCCGGGCAAGCCCCGGAAAAACATTCCAACCAATTGATCCGATTGAATTTTTTTGACAGATCGCGCGCCGTTCGCACACCGCCGACGGGCGCTGGTGTCGCAGCGCCTGCGACATCTGTCGCAGGGAATGAAACGGATGTTCGGGGGCGGTGTATCAGCGTCTGAAAAGCCGTCGACCCAGGGTCGCCCCCACCGCCCAAAAGCCGGTTTACGCCGTCGCGCATCGGTTGACACAGATGTCGCGGGCGTCGCAGTGCGACAGCGCCAGATGTCGCTCCGCGGGCCTTACCCGAACATGCTATCCATTGATTTTTCGTGTGTTTTTCCATGGCATGGAAGTTGCCGTGGCTCGTCCTGCCAAGCGTTCCGCCCATCCGGGCAGCACACAGCGGCGCGTCGTCATCCGCTTTCGGAGACGCCGATATCCAGCCAAAGAGACCTACAGGGGAGTCACATGAAAAAAACCAAACCGAATCCGTCCGGGCGCTGTATCGCCACGGCGCTGGCCGCGCTGGCGTTGAGCGCCGCGCCGGGCCTTGCCCGCGCCGACACCGTCATCGGCGAGGTGGCGGGGACCAAGATCTCGATCTTCGGCTTCCTCGACGCCGGCCTGCTCTACCAGAGCAAATCGGGCACCGACGGCAAGGCCAAGTCCTCGCTGGAGACCAGCGGGATCACGCCGACCATCATCGGCTTCAAGGGCGAGCGGGATCTGGAGGACGGGCTCAAGGCCTTCTTCAACCTCGAAGCGCACTTCGACCTCAACAACGGCATGTTCCACGGCTCCGGCGACGCCGACGGCACCGGCTCGCCGCTGTTCCGTCGCCAGGCCAACATCGGCCTGAGCGGCGACTGGGGCAGCGTGACGCTGGGCCGCCAATACGGCCCGGCCCTGCTGGCGCATGTCGGCACCGAGGCGCGCGGCTTCAAGGAACAGTTCTCGAACGTCTACGCCTGGGCCTACAACCAGTACGCGGCCACGGCCGGCGCGGTGGGCACCGAGCGCAACACCAACAACGACGTCGGCATCTTCTTCAACAACGCCGTGCAGTACCGCCACACCGTCGGGCCGGTGAGCTTCGGCGTGCTGTGGGCGCTGGGCGGCAAGTCGGGCAGCACCACCGAGAACAGCGCCTGGGCGCTGGGCGCGACCTACACCGGGCCGGTCACGCTGTCGGCGTCCTACCAAGTCATCAAGGACGAAGACACCGGCAACAACAACGTCAAGCATGGCGGCGTCGGCATCGCGGTGCCCTACGGCCCCTTCACCTTCAAGGCCAACTACCTCAAGGCCACCAACGAGACGCGCGCCGGCGCCAAGGTCTCGGATGTCGGCGCGCTGGGGCTGGGCATCGACTGGAAATGGCGCCCGAAACACACCGCCACCCTCGCCTACTACCACAACAAGGACGACCGCAACCCCGACGACAAGACCACCAACGTGGTCATCAGCAACGACTACGCCATCCGCCCGGACACCACGCTCTACGTACAGATGGCGCATGTCGACGCCGGCTCGGCCGCCACCCTCAAAACCAGCATCGTCGCCGCCGGCATCCCGGCCGTGGGCGAGTCGTCGACCCTGCTCAACGTCGGTCTCAATTTCGCGTTCTGACGCACCGGCCGTCCTGCGCCGCACCCCCTACAAGAATGATGGAGACACCATGAACCCAATCACATCCCTTCGTCTGGCGCCGCTCGCGCTGGCATTTGTTTGCACCGGCGCGATTGCCGCCGGCGACGCCAAACCCGGCTTCGACGACCCCAACAACTGGCCGCAGTACCACCGCAGTTCGAACGCCTGGCGCTTCAGCCCGCTGACCCAGATCGACAAGGACACCGTCAAGCGGCTCAAGGTGGCGTGGATCCACCAGCCGGGCAACATCACCCACGGCCTGCAGGCCACGCCGATCGTGCTCGATGGCGTGCTGTACTACATCTCGGCCTACAACAACGTGTGGGCCGTCGATGCCGCCTCCGGCAAGACGCTGTGGCACTACGAGCCCAAGCTCGACCCGATCTCCCGCCAGGTGTTCTACGCCGCCGCCAGCCGCGGCGTGACGGTGGGACGCGGCAAGGTTTTCGTCGGTACGCTCGACGGGCGCTTCATCGCACTGGACCAGAAGACCGGCAAGGCGCTGTGGTCCACTCAGCTCACCGACCTCAAGACCCAGCACGGCGCGCTGTTCTCGGCCCCGCCGCAACTGGCCGGCGATGTGCTGTTCGGCGGCACCACCGGCGGCGACCAGCCGATCGCGGGCAAGATCTACGCCGTCAATGCCGACACCGGCAAGCCGGCGTGGACCTTCGAAGTCATCAAGGACGACCCAGAGAGCTGGCCGGGCGACTCGGGCAAGCGCGGCGGCGGCTCGGCATGGATGCCGGGCACCTACGACGCACAGTCGGACACCATCTACATCGGCACCTCGAACGCCGCGCCGGACTTCTACGGGGTCGACCGCAAGGGCGACAACAAGTACACCGCCACCCTGCTCGCCCTCGACCCGAAAACCGGCAAGCTCAAGTGGCACCGTCAGGAGATTCCGCATGATGTGTGGGACTTCGACTCGGCGTACGAAGCGCTGGTGGTGAAGAAGGACGGCAAGGACGTGATCGTCCATCTGAACAAGAGCGGCTTCGTGTTCGTGATGGACAAGGCCGACGGCAAGCTCGAAAACGTGTGGCAGTTCGCCGAGAACATGAACTGGGCCAAGGGCATCGACCCGAAAACCGGCGCCCTCATCGAACCGCGCCGCCCGCAGCCGGGCAAGCG
This sequence comes from Denitromonas iodatirespirans, assembly GCF_018524365.1. GTDB lineage: Bacteria > Pseudomonadota > Gammaproteobacteria > Burkholderiales > Rhodocyclaceae > Nitrogeniibacter > Nitrogeniibacter iodatirespirans. The sequence continues at coordinate 84,870 of NZ_JAEKFT010000012.1, read as the reverse complement.
CGAACTGCTGTGCCCCAACCTGCTCGGCGCACGCAGCTGGAACCACGGCGCCTACAACCCCGGCACCGGCCTGTGGTACTCGCACGGCATGGAAGTGTGCAACGAGGTGGTGTCGGGCAAGGACGACCCGGCCAGCCTGAAAGCCCTCTCCGCGCTGTCGCTCGGCATCGACGAGATCAAGCTGGTGCCGCCGCCCGGCGGCAAGACGCCGGACGGCCGGCTGGATGCGCGCGACCCGCTCACCGGCAAGCTCAAGTGGAGCATCCGCTACGAACTGCCGCCCTTGAGCAGCGTGCTGACCACCGCTGGCGGGCTGGTGTTCACCGGCGACATGGCAGGCCGGCTGTATGCCTACGACGCCGACAACGGCACGGAGCTGTGGCACTTCAACGCCGGCTCCGGCGTGCGTGGCGGGCCGGTGAGCTACGCGGTCGACGGCAAGCAGTACATCGCCATCCCGACCGGCCTCGGCTCGCACGCGCCCGGCTTCCTGGCCGGCGCCTTCCCGCAGATCAAGGACCTGCCCGGCGGCGCGGCGCTGATCGGCTTCACGCTGGAGTAAGCCGGACGCCCCCGTGGAAGCGCCTTCGCGACCGTCCACGGGGCCCCACGGCGGGTGGCACCCCGCCGCCCGCCCTTTTCCTCATTCGAACGGAGTCACCCATGAACCGGAAAAGGTTTGCCCCCTCTCTCACGATCCTGCCCCCGCGGATCGGCCGCCAGTCGCTGATCGCCTTCTGCCTGACGCTGGCGATGAGCACGAGCGGTTTCGCCGTCGCCCCGCCGGCCGATCCGGTGCGCGCCAGCGCCACTCGCCCGCCCTTGGACCTTCGCGACCCGGCACGCATCGAGGCCGGGCGCAAGCGCTTCGCCAAGACCTGCGCCGGCTATTGCCACGGCCATGAAGGCGTCGGCGGCCGTGCGCCCGACTTCAAGGGGCGCACCGATCTCGGCCCTCAACTGACTTTCGACACCATTTCAAAAGGCCGCACCGGTGCCGACGTGATGCCGCCCTGGGGCGACGCCTTCTCCGAGGAGCAGATCTGGGAGCTGGTGGCCTACCTGCAGTATCTCGGTCGCCAGCCAATTGAGTGAGTCGTGTCGACAGGCCGCTGGCCCCAGCACCGGGCGACGAACCGTTACATGGCGCCATTCGCTATCTATAACAAGTACAAGGATGTATTTCGCATCCGCCGCGCCTTCCGCACGGCCCTGGCGCAGTGCGGAAGGTACGGTCCGGTACAACGGAGGGGGATCTCATGCGTCGATCGTCTGCGCGCCTTGCCGCCTCGGCGGCGGTGGCCGTCGCCCTGGTCACCGGCGGCTGCGAGTCGACCAACAAGCGCGATGTCGGCACGGCGCTGGGCGGCCTCCTGGGTGGCATTCTGGGCCATCAGGTGGACGACGGCGGCGCCGGTGGCACGATCATCGGCGCCCTGGTGGGCGCCGCGGTCGGCCGCATGATCGGTCAGTACATGGACGACGCCGATCGCAAGCGCCTGGCCGAGACCCTCAAGGAGGCGCCGCGCGGCCAGACGGTGAGCTGGCGCAACAACGAGACCCAGCACGCCTTCGCCGTGACGCCGACCTCCGACTTCTACACCCAGGGCGACAAGCAATGCCGCCGCTTCGACCAGGTGGTGACTATCGACGGCCGCCGCGAAGTCATGGAAGGCGTCGCCTGCAAGTCGCCCGGCAGCGAGGAGCTCGACATCGCCGGCCAGGCGATCTAGGCGCCCGGGGGATCAGGAGGCCTGTCATGAACTTAGGACACTGGCGCAAAGGGCTGTGCCTGGCACTCGCAGCGGCACTGTGCGTGCCCACGACGGGATGGGCGCAATCCTCCTACCCGCCGTCCCACTATCCGCCCAGTTCGACGCCGTCGACGACACCACCGCCACCGCCGAGCCCTCCGCCATCGAACTACACCCCACAAGGCGACGACGATGGCGGCGGCAACAACTGGTTGATCCCCGCCGTGATCGTCGGCGCGGTGGCACTGTTCGCGATCAACCGGCATCTGAACGCCGAGAAAGAACAGGCGCGCGATGACGGCGAAGGCGTGCAGCAGCTGCTGCGCGACGGGCCGCAATTGCCGACGCAGTTCAACGGCAGCGCCTTCGGCATTCGCGCCCTGGTGCGCGGCGGCTGGCCGATCGTGGTCGACTACGCCCAGCACCGGCCGGGGCGCGTGCAGCTGCGCATCAGCATCCCAGGCGCCGAGATCGTCACCTACCGGCTCGACCAGTTCGGCCTCGGGCGCCATCTGCTGCGCTTCGACCTGCCGGCGTTCCTGGGCGATCGCCTCAAGCCGGCCATCGTCGCCATGACCGCCGCCGACCCGCAGACCGGCGCCGACACGCTGGGCGACTTCACCGTCCACGGCATCGGCATCGGCCCGCGCGCGGTCGGCTCGATCGCCGTCGACCAGCTGGAATTCGACCCCGGCTCGATGCGCCCGCGCCAGGGCGACACGGCCCGCTTTGCCTTTCGGTCACGCTCGGATTTCGACAATGCCTCGGTCGAATACATGCGCATCACCCAGGCCCCGGACGGCGCCCGCAAGCGCTATGTGAACGGCCAGCGCATCGGTGCCGTGCGGGGCGACAGCCGCATCGTCAGCTCCGAGGCGCAGCGCTGGAACGGGCAGGACGAGCAGGCCCGTGTCTCGACGGGTCGCCACCAGTTGCAGGTGCGGGTGTGGGACGACGGCGGCGACTGGATCGGGGCGTGGTCCGAGTCACTGGTCCAGGTGCGCTGAGCCGGGCACGGCGTCGGCGCAGCCCGCCGGCGGCGTCGCACGCGGCAAGGCGCACCAGCGCGCGCGCGTCAGCACCGTGATGGCACCCTGCGCGTCCATCTGCGTTGCGCTGCTTCGGGCCAGCCACTGCTGTGCGCTCGTGCCGGCGGTGTCCGGTACCGGCCACCGCCAACGGCGTGCGCGCTCGTCGGTCCAGCTCAGCAAGTCCGTATCCACGCGAACACCGTCGGGATAGAGCACGTCGGCGCGCAGCAGCGCGGTGAGCGGCTGCCCGTTCGTGCCATCCCACAGTTGCACGGTGGTATTGCCCCACAGCACCACCTGCCCGTCCGGCAGCAGCGCGCCGCCGCCGACCCCCTCGGCCAGCGTGAGCGGTGCCGAGACGACATCGTCCGGCCCGAGACGACGCGCCAGCGGGCCCGTGCCGACCAGCGCGTCGTTTTCGCGCCGGTCGAACACCTGGTAGCCATGCAGGCCGAGTGCGTCGAGCCGGGCCTTGAGCGCGGCGTCCGGCGGCGTCGGGCCGGGCGCACGGCCATTGCCGGCCGGCGGGGCCGTCGGAGTGGTCAGTTCGCGGTCGGGATGACGCCGCCACACGCGCATGCTGGCGTCCTCGGCCCAGGTGACGACACCCTCGCCGGCATCGAAGAACGCGGCGCCCGCGAGGCGGGCATCGTGACGCAGGGGGAGGCTCAGCGGCGTCATGGTGTCGGTGTCCCACAGCCGCGCCCCGGCCGCGGCGCTCCATGCCAGCACGCGTGTGCCCGAGGCATCGAGCGCCGCCTTCACCAGCGCCTCGCCCCGACCATGGGTCGCGCGCGCGGCCGGCGCCTCTTCGCCCACCTCCCAGGTCTCGACATCGCCGCCCGCGCCACTGGTGACGAAGCGCGACCCGTCCGGGGTGACGAGCACCCGCGCAATGCTGCCGGCCCGCGCCAGGGCATCGCCCACACTCGGCGCGCCATCCTCGGCCCGCCACAGGCGCAGCCGCCCACGCGCCGTGTTCCAGGACAACACCAGTGCCCGGCCCGGCACCCAGCGCGCCCCATCGATCGTCTCGGGCGACGCCCAGCGTGCCGCGACACGCCCCGCCAAAGCCTCATGTCGCAGCAACGCCGTGTCGCACCAACTGAGCAGCTCGCCGCCCTCGCCCGGCACCACGCCGCGCACCGCGCAGTTCGACGCCCATGTCGCCTGCGGCTCGACGGTGCCGACGCGCCAGCGCCAGAACCGGCCGTCTGCCGCCCATGCCACCACGGTTTGCCCGTCGATGAAACGCGCCCCGTCGGGCGCTTGCGGGAGCGCCAGCCGACCGAGGGATTCTCCCGTCGGCAACGCCCACACCTGCACCGCCCCCGCGCTCCAGGCGAGCAGATGACGGCCCGCGTCGTCCACCGCCATGCCGGCCACGCCATGCGGCGCCAACTCACGCGCCGCTGGCGTGCCGCCCCATAGCCAAACGCTGCCGGCCATATCGCGCGAGACCACCTGCTGGTCGGCCGTCAACACGGCCTGGGCCACGGGCGCGTCATGGGTCTTGCTGGCCAGCATCCGGGCGCTGCGCAGATCGTCGAGCCTCACCGCCGGCCCAGCCCACGACAACAACACCGCGCCCGCCGGGCTCACCACGACGGCATCCGGCGAGTGTGGCAACGAGAACATGGCGGCAAGCTCGAGGCCGCCGCTGAGCGCGCCGGCGGCCACGAGCGCGTTCGTGCGCTGATCGGCCGATTCGCTCAGATCGGCCGCGCGGGCAAAATAGTGCGCCGCCTTGAGCGCATCGCCGCCGGCATCGCGGGCCGAGACGGCACCGCTCCAGTAGCTGTTGACCAGCTGGGCCTGCGTCTCCTGATGCTGTTGCCACAGCGCCACCCCCAGCCCGGCCATGGCCACCAGCCCCAAGGTGACACCCGCTTCGATCAGCCGCCGGCGAAGACGCGTGCGTTGCGCCGCCTTGCGGCTGGCGGCGATGAAGGCCTGCAGCTCATCGCCCAGCTCGTCGCCCCGCTCGCGCTGCCAGCGCCGCGCCTCGGCCAGCGGCCCGCCGCGCAGCAGCAGGCCCGGGTCCCGCGGCGCGCCCTGCCAGGCCTGCGCCTCGGGTCGAACATGCTGGCGCCACAGCAGAAAGGCGCGATCCTCATCCAGCCAGCGCTTGAGCCGACCCCAGGCGCGAAACAGCGCCTCGTGCGCCACTTCGAGCGTGCGCGCCTCGGGCTGGTCGTCACTCGCCGCGTCGTGTCCGGCCACCAGCAGACGCGCCTTGACGAAGGCTTCCATGAGCGGATGGACAGCCTCGGGAATATCCTGCCAATGCACGCTGCGCCGGGTGTAGCGGCCCTCCGGATCGACACGCACCATCTGGCGAAAAGCGCGCTGAAGATCGGCCAGCTGGGCCGACGTCGGCTTGAGCGCCGCGAGCACGGCGTCGGCCTCCTGGCCGATCGCCCCGGCGAGGCCACCGATCCGGTCCGTGTATTCGGCCAGCGTGATGGTGCCGTCCTGCCCGAAATCACGCCACAGGCGATTGAGCGCGAAGGCGAGCAAGGGCAAGGCATCGGCCGTACCGGTGTCCTGCACCAGGGTTTCGACCAGGCCGGGCTCCAGCTCGATGCCGGCCACCTCGGCGGGCTTGGCGATGATCTCGGCGAAGTGCCTAAGCGTCATGGGGCCGAGCGACATCTCGCGAAACGGCACCTGCCCCCAGGCGGAATGCGTCTGCAGCGCGGCCAGATAATCCGAGCGCAAGGTCGCCAGGCAATACAGGTCGCAGGCCGCGTCGGCGAGCGCCGCCTGCAGCAGTTCGACAAAGCGCGCCGCCGCGCCGACCTCGCTGGTGGTCACGAGTTCTTCGAGCTGATCGACGACCAGCAGCGTTGCCGGCCGCTCGTCGGCCTCACCGGCCATGGCCATCGCCAGCGCCCGGGCGCCTGCCTCACCCCCGAAGCGCTCGCGCGCGCCGTCGGGCAACACCTTGGCCAGGGCCTCCACGGGCTGACGCAGCGGCCGCATCGGCCCGAGCACCTGCCAGCCAGGCATCTGGCGCAGCTTGGGGATCACCCCGGCACGCACCAGCGACGACTTGCCGCTACCCGAGGCACCGACCACGATCAACAAACGGTCGCCGCCATAGCGCCGCATCTGGGCCAGGGTGTCGAGACAACGGCGCCGGTCGTCCTCGCGGCCGAAGTAGACGGCCGCATCGTCAGCCTCGAACGGCGTCAGCCCGGGATACGGCGGGCGACGAATGTCCCAGTCGAAACTGTCGGTCGGGTCCAAACCGGCGCTGCGCATACCGGCCCACAGCCGCGCATAGCCGGCCTCGGCATCCGGCCGCAGATCCACGGCCTGGGTGTCGAGCAGCACGGCGCGCAGCTCGCAGTCGTCGATGATCAGGGGGAACAGTTGCTTGCCCAAGGCGCGCGCATGGGTCATCTCGGCAAAGCACCAGTCGGAGGCCATCGAATGCGCACTGCACAGCACCACCACACCGCTGCAGCTTCGCAGCCGGGCGTAGATCTCGCGCTCCCAGTGCCGCCCGGCGGGAATCCCGTCGGCCGGGTCGAAATCGAGAAACAGCGACTGATAGCCCTGCGCGCGCAAGCGCTCGGCCAAGTCCTCGGCCGCGGCGTTGTCACGACTGCTGTGGCTGATGAAGATTCCCGACACCGGCATCCCCAGAGCGCGTTCTCTCAGGGGCCAGCATGCACCGGCGGAACGGCGATGAAAACCCCGAGACGACGGGGGCATGCGGTCGAGCCGCAAGAAAAGACGGCTGAAGCGTCAACACATGCGAATTTTCTTGGATCGCCCGATGCCGAGAACACTTCTCGACGCGGTGGGCCGCATCGTCCGAAACGGAAAACGCCAATACAAAAAGGCCAGTCCGAAGACTGGCCTTTTTGTCTGTTTTTATTGGTCGGGGCGGCGGGATTCGAACTCGCGACCCCTTGCACCCCATGCAAGTGCGCTACCAGGCTGCGCTACGCCCCGACACAGGAGCGGAATTATAGCAGCTGAATTTGAAACCACAATTCCGCAACGCTAAATTTTTTCTCAGCGCTTCAAGTCGTCCAGCAGCTCGGTCAGCATTTCGCGCGCCTGGACAATGCTGGCGCGCAATTCGACCGCCTGTTCAGCGTCTTCCTGGGCGTGGATCGCCGAGGCGTTGAGCTGATTGCGGGCGCCGGAAATGGTGAAGCCGTCGCGATAGAGCAGTTCGCGGATTTTCCGGATCAGGCGGACTTCATGATGCTGGTAGTAGCGCCGGTTGCCGCGCCGCTTGACCGGCTTGAGCTGGGTGAACTCCTGCTCCCAGTAGCGCAGCACATGCGGTTTGACGGCACACAGATCGCTGACCTCGCCGATGGTGAAATACCGTTTGGCGGGAATCGGCGGGAGTTCGACGTCGCCTTCCGGATTAGGACTTTCCTGCATGGCTCAGCTTTTCCACGGCGGATTTCAGCTTCTGGCTGGCATGAAAGGTCACGACACGGCGCGCGGTGATGGGGATTTCTTCCCCGGTCTTGGGATTCCGACCGGGGCGCTGCGGCTTGTCGCGCAGCTGGAAGTTGCCGAAACCCGACAACTTCACACAATCTCCACGTTCCAATGCGGTGCGAATTTCTTCGAAGAACCCCTCAACCATGTCTTTCGATTCGCGCTTGTTCAAACCGACCTGCTCAAACAGCAGATCGGCCAGTTCGGCCTTTGTTAACGTCATGCTCACTAACCTTATCCACGCAGGGCGGCATTGAATTGCGCTTGAGCGCACTGGACCAGCGCTGCCACCGCAGCGTCCACCTCGGCGTCTTCAAGGGTTCGTTGAGTATCTTGCATCAACACCCTGAAAGCAAGGCTCTTTTTGTCCGGGTCGACCCCTTTGCCTTGGTACACATCGAACAGCTGAACATCGCGCACGATCGCCGGAGCGGCCTGCTTGAGCGCAGCCATCAAGGGCATCGCGGCGACCGAATTGGCCACCACCAGGGCCATGTCACGGACCACGGCCGGCTGGCGGGAAATCGCCGAGTAGACCGGCAGATCGGCAGCCAGGAGGGCTTGAGTGTCGACTTCGCAGACCACCGGCGCCGTCCCCAGTTCGTAGTTCTGGACCCACTTCGGATGGATCTCGCCGAGGAAACCGATGGCACGCCCTTCGCACAGGATCCGGGCACTGCGCCCCGGGTGAAGCGCGGGATGCTCGGCCGCTTCGAAGCTCAGCACCCGCGGTGCGAACAAGGCTTCGAGGTCGCCCTTGAGGTCGTAGAAATCGACATTGCGCTGCGCCACACCCCACTGTTCGGGCGCCACGCCGGACGCTGCCAGCAGGCCGAGACGCACCGGCTGGTCATAGCCAGCCACCGGTTGCCCGGCCGGATCGATGCGGAAGCATCGGCCGGTTTCGAAGATGCGCACGCGTGGGTTCTGCCGTTTGCGGTTGGTCAGCAAGGTGCCGATCAGCCCGGGGATCAGGCTGCTGCGCATGACGTTCATCTGGCTGGCGATCGGGTTGGCCAGGCGGATGGGCTGTGTGTTGCCGCAGAAGTCGCGCTCCCAGGCTTCCTCGATGAAGGCGTAGGTGACGACCTCCTGGTATTCGCGATCGGCCACCATGCGTTTGACCTGCCATAGATCGCGGCGGTCTTCCGGCCGGTCGAGCATGGCCAGGTGGCCGGTCGGCGCCGGCGCCGGGATGTTGTCGTAGCCATGCAGACGGGCCAGCTCTTCGACCAGATCCTCTTCGATCTCGATGTCGAAGCGATAGGACGGCGGTGTGACGCGGAAGGTGTCGCCATCGCGCTCGACGTCGAGATGCACGCGGGCCAGCAGATTGGCCATCGCCTCGTCGCTCAGATCGATACCCAACACGCGGCGCGCACGCGCCGGGCGCAGGGTGACGGCCGGGCGCGCCGGCAGATGCTCGGCGCTTTCGGCCTGCACCGCCGGGCCCGCCTGGCCGCCGCAAATCTCGAGAATCAGCGCGGTCGCACGCTCCAGCGCTTTGGGCGACAGGTCGAAATCGACACCGCGTTCGAAACGATGCGAGGCGTCGGAACCGAAGCCGTATTCGCGCGCACGCCCGGCGATCGCTTCGGGGGCGAAGAATGCCGCCTCGAGGAACATGTCGCGGGTGTCGAGCGAAATGCCGCTCTCCTCGCCCCCCATGATGCCGGCCATGCCGAGCACCCGGGCATCGTCGGCGATCACCAGCGTGCCGGCGTCCAGGTCGATGGTCTGCTCGTTGAGCAACAGCAGTTGCTCGCCGGGCTGAGCCAGGCGCGCACGGACCGTCCCGTCGAGGCGGTCGTTGTCATAGGCATGCAGGGGCTGACCCAGCTCGAGCATCACGTAGTTGGTGATGTCGACCAGTGCGCTGATGGCACGGATACCGCTGCGCTCAAGCCGGCGCACCATCCACTCGGGCGTCTTGGCGCGGGCATCGACGCCACGGATGACGCGGCCGCAGAAGCGTGGGCAGGCGGCCGGCGCATCCAGCACGATCGGGCGGATGTCGTCGATGGCCGGCACCACCGGCGTCAGGTCCGGCAGGTTCAGCGGCAGGTCGAGCAGCGCGGCAACTTCGCGTGCCACGCCGACCAGGCTCAGGCAGTCGGCGCGGTTCGGTGTCAGCTTGATGACGAAGACGGTGTCGTCGAGGCCGAGCAGCGTACGCACGTCCTGCCCCACCGGCGCATCCGCCGGCAGCACATGCAGGCCGGCGTGTTCGTCGGAGAGGCCGAGCTCGCGCGCCGAGCACAGCATGCCGTGAGAGGCCACACCGCGCAGCTTGGCTTTCTTGATTTCAAAACCGGGCAGCTGGGCGCCGACCACCGCGCAGGGCACCTTCATGCCGGCTTCGGCATTGGGTGCGCCGCACACGATCTGCAAGGGCGCGTCGAGCCCGGCGTCGACCTGGCACACCTTGAGCCGGTCGGCATCCGGGTGCTTTTCGGTCGACAGGATGTGACCCACCACGACGGAAGTGAACACGCCGCCGACAGCGTTCATCTCCTCCACTTCCAGGCCGGCCATGGTCAGCAGCTGACCGAGCGCCTCGCTGTCCATGCGCGGATCGACGAAATGGCGCAACCATTGTTCTGAGAATTGCATGTTCGCTTACCTGAATTGGCCGAGGAAACGCAGATCGCCTTCGAAGAACAGGCGCAGGTCGTTGATGCCATACCGCAGCATGGTGAGCCGGTCCGGCCCCATGCCGAAGGCAAAGCCGGTGTAACGCTCCGGATCGATACCGCCATGGCGCAGCACGTTCGGATGCACCATGCCGCAGCCGGCGATCTCGAGCCAGCGGCCTTTCATCTCGCCATGCATGAAGGCGACATCGATCTCCGCGCTGGGCTCGGTGAAGGGGAAGAACGAGGGCCGGAAGCGGACCTGGAGATCGTCGGTCTCGAAGAACTTGCGCAAGAAGTCGGCGATCACGCCCTTGAGGTCGGCAAAGCTGATGCTCTCGCCCACCCACAGGCCTTCGACCTGATGGAACATCGGCGAGTGTGTCGCGTCGGAATCGACCCGATAGACACGCCCGGGGATGATCACCCGGATCTCGGGCATGTGCTCGCGATCACCATAGCGCGCCACGTGATCGAGCATCGTACGCACCTGCACCGGGCTGGTATGCGTGCGCAACAGGACGTCCTCGGCGCCTTCGAGATAGAAGGTGTCGTGCATCGAGCGCGCGGGGTGGTTCTCCGGCGTGTTCAGGGCGGTGAAGTTCAGGAAGTCGGTCTCGATCTCGGGGCCGTCGGCCACTTCGAAACCGATCGAACGGAACAGCGCCTCGATGCGCTCCAACGTGCGACTCACCGGATGCAGGCCGCCCTTGCCCATGCCTCGCCCGGGCAGCGTAACATCCAGCGCCTCGGCCGACAGCTGCCTGGCCAGCGCAGCATCGCGGATCGCCTCGCGGCGCGCGTCGAGCGCGGCCTCGATGAGGTCCTTGGCGGCGTTGATGCGGGCACCCGCCGCGCGGCGCTCATCCGGCGCCAGCTGGCCGAGCGTCTTCATCTGCAGGGTGATGGCACCACCCTTGCCGAGATATCGCGACTTGGCGACATCCAGCTGGGCAGCATCGGCGGCATTCGCGAAGTCCGCGCTTGCCTGTGCTACGAGAGAGTCGAGGTCATTCATGAACACGGGCCATAGTTCTGTTCAGAAAAAAAAAGGAGGCTAGGCCTCCTTTCTTTGAGCTGCATCTACTTATGCAGCAAGCTTGGCCTTGGCCTGATCCACCAGCACGGCAAACGCCGGCTTGTCGAACACAGCCAGATCAGCCAGGACCTTGCGGTCCACTTCAATCGCGGCTTTCTTCAGGCCGTTCATGAACACGCTGTAGGTCAGACCCAGTTCCCGGGCGGCCGCGTTGATACGGGCGATCCACAGGGCGCGGAACTGACGCTTGCGTTGACGACGGTCACGATACTGATACTGACCGGCTTTCATCACCGCCTGTTTGGCGATGCGATAGACGTTCTTGCGGCGACCACGGTAGCCCTTGGCCTGGGCCAGGACTTTCTTGTGACGGGCGCGAGCGGTTACACCACGTTTGACTCGGGGCATCTTCTTCTCCTATCAGGCGTAAGGCAACATGGCGCGAACCATCTTGACGTCAGATTCATGAACCTCCAGCACACCGCGCAGGTGACGTTTCACCTTGGTGGTCTTCTTGGTCAGAATGTGACGCTTGAACGCCTGGGCACGCTTGATGCCACCGCCGGCGCGCAGCTTGAAACGCTTTGCGGCGCCGCTCTTCGTTTTCATCTTGGGCATGACTGCTCCTGTTATGTCATGGCACCAGGTAACGCCAATGGCGTATTTTATTACCCGGCTCCACTTGTTTAGGGAATGACCTGCACTCCCCCCTGTTTTTTTGCGCAGTGCGCAAAAACCGTTAAGACGCCTTTTTGCTGGGCGCGATGATCATCACCATCTGCCGCCCTTCCATCTTGGGCATCTGCTCCACGTTCGCCATCTCGATCAGGTCGGCCTTGATGCGCTCGAGTTGGCGCATGCCGTATTCCTGATGGGCCATTTCCCGGCCACGAAAGCGCAGTGTTACCTTGACCTTGTCACCATTTTCCAGGAAACGCTTCAGATTGCGCAGCTTGATCTGGTAGTCGTTCTCGTCCGTTCTCGGACGCAGCTTGACTTCCTTCACCTGCACCTGCTTCTGCTTGAGCTTCGCCTCATGCGCCTTCTTGGCGCTTTGATACTTGAATTTGCCCACATCCATGATGCGGCAAACCGGCGGTTCGGCCAGCGGAGCGATCTCTACCAGATCCAGGCCCACTTCGTCGGCCATCGCCAGTGCTGCACGAATGGACACGACACCAGCCTGCTCCCCGTCGGCGTCAATCAGACGCACTTCCGGCGCGGTAATTTCTGAATTAACGCGCTGCTTCTTTTCCTGAGCGATGGTTCAACTCTCCAAAATTCGAACAATATCAGTCCGTGCCGGCCCGCGAAGCGACTTCCCGCTGCCAACGCTCGATCAACGAATCGAGGGACATTTGACCGAGGTCTTGACCACCCCGGGCGCGCACGGCGACCAGACCTTCCGCCTTTTCCTTGTCTCCGACGACAAGCTGATACGGCAGTCGGCGTACGCTATGTTCGCGGATTTTATACGTAATTTTCTCGTTCCGCAAATCCGAAACCACCCGGAAACCGGCTTTCTGAAGGCGGCTCGTCACCGTCCTGACATAATCGCTCTGCGGCTCCGAGATGTTCATCACGACGGCCTGGACCGGCGCCAGCCAGAACGGGAATTGCCCGGCGTGGTTTTCGATCAGGATGCCGATGAAGCGCTCCATCGACCCCAGGATGGCGCGGTGCAGCATCACCGGGCGTGCACGCGTGTTCTCCTCGGTCACATATTCGGCATCGAGGCGCTCCGGCAGCACGAAATCGAGCTGCATGGTGCCGCACTGCCAGGAGCGGCCAAGCGCATCCTTGACGTGGTATTCGATCTTCGGGCCATAGAACGCGCCCTCACCCTCGAGTTCTTCCCATTGCACGCCGGACGATGCCAGCGCCTCGCGCAGACCGGCTTCCGCTTTGTCCCACACGGCATCGGCGCCCGCCCGCTTCTCTGGGCGCAGCGACAGCTTGACGTCCACCTCGTTGAAGCCGAAATCGCGATAGACGCGCATCAGCAATTCGTTGAAGTCGCGCACCTCGGAGACCACTTGGTCTTCGGTGCAGAAAATATGGGCGTCGTCCTGCACGAAACCGCGCACCCGCATCAAGCCATGCAGCGCACCCGAGGGCTCGTTGCGATGGCATGAGCCGAACTCGGCCAGGCGCAGCGGCAGGTCACGGTAGGAATGCAGGCCGTGATTGAAGATTTCCACATGCCCCGGGCAGTTCATCGGCTTGACGGCGTAATCCCGCTTTTCCGACTCGGTGGTGAACATGTGCTCGCGATAGTTCTCCCAGTGCCCGGAGCGCTCCCACAGGGCGCGATCCATCATAAATGGGGTCTTCACTTCGCGATAGCCGGCCTCGTTGAGCACATTGCGCATGTACTGCTCGACCTGCTGCCACAGCGTCCAGCCGAGCGGATGCCAGAACACCATGCCCGGCGCCTCGTCCTGCAGGTGGAAGAGGTCGAGCTGTTTGCCGATCTTGCGGTGATCGCGCTTTTCGGCCTCTTCGAGCATGTGCAGATAGGCCGCCTGGTCATCCTTGGAGGCCCAGGCCGTGCCGTAGATCCGCTGCAGCATCTCGTTCTTCGAGTCGCCACGCCAGTAGGCACCGGCCACCTTCATCAGCTTGAAGACTTTCAGCTTGCCGGTCGACGGCACATGCGGGCCGCGGCACAGATCGACGAAGTCGCCCTCGCGGTACAGCGAGACGGCCTGATCCTGAGGAATCGAGGCAATGATCTCGGCCTTGTAGTTCTCGCCGATGGACTTGAAGAAGGCCACCGCCTCGTCACGCTGCCAGACCTCGCGCACCACCGGCAGGTCCTTCTTGGCCAGCTCGCGCATACGCGCTTCGATCTTGGTCAGATCTTCCGGCGTGAACGGGCGTGCGTAGGAAAAGTCGTAGTAGAAGCCGTTTTCGATCACCGGCCCGATGGTCACCTGCGCCTCAGGATAGAGTTCCTTGACGGCATAGGCCAGCAGATGGGCCGTGGAGTGACGGATCACTTCGAGGCCGTCGGGATCCTTGGCGGTGATGATGCTCAGCATCGCATCGTCCTCGATGCGATGGGAGACATCGACCACGGCACCGTCGACCTTGCCCGCCAGGGCCGCACGCGCGAGGCCTTCACCAATCGAGGCCGCGACATCCAGGACGGTCACCGGCTGTTCGTAACTTCGAACGGAACCGTCGGGGAGCGTGATCTTCGGCATGACTCAATCCTTTGGGGCAAAAAAAAAAGTGCGGTCTGAGCCGCACTTTTTTCGTTCGCAACGCAAACGCCGTGAAACTCGACCTGTTCAGTTGATGCAACCGGTGCAAGTTCGAAAAGTCACGACGCTGCCCTCCTTAGATGTTTGGTAGGCGCGATTGGACTCGAACCAACGACCCCCACCATGTCAAGGTGGTGCTCTAACCAGCTGAGCTACGCGCCTAAGGAGGCCGAATTATAGCCCAACCCAATCGCCTGTCAAATACTTTCAGCGTTTAATTCGCGTGTACACAAACAGGATGACAACGGCACCGATCAAGGCCCCCAGAAAGCCCGCCGGTTGGCCCATACGAATCAAACCGAGCGCCTGGCCGGCGAAGGTGGCGAGCACCGATCCGGCGATGCCGAGCAAGGCAGTCATGATCAGCCCGAGGCGGTCGTGACCGGGGTGCAGCCAGCGGGCGAGCAAGCCCACGACCAGACCAATCAGGATCGTTCCGATAATTCCCATTTCAACCCTCTCCGTTTTCCGGCCACTGGGCGAGAAACGCCCGCCAGTGTTCGGCATCGATGGCAGACAGACTGCTTCGCACCGCGGCCAGTTCCTCGGCATAGGCATCCGCCGTCAGCGCCCCGCGCATTTTCTGGAAACGCAGATAGACGAGATAAGTGTTGACCACGTCGGTCTCGCAGTAGTCCCGGATTTCGTCGATCTTGCCGGCCTGGTAGGCCGACCACACCGCCGAGCCATCCATGCCGAGCTTGCCGGGAAAGCCCATCAGCTTGGCCAGATCGTCGAGCGGCGCATTGGCGCGCGGCTGGTACATGGCCAGCAGATCCATCAGGTCGAGATGCCGGCTGTGATAGCGGCTGATGTAGTTGTTCCACTTGAAGTCGCGCGCATCGTGGTAGTCGCCCTCGCCCATCTCCCAGTAACGTGGCGCGGTCACGCCATGGAGCATGCCGCGATAGTGCAGCACCGGCAGGTCGAAACCACCGCCGTTCCAGGAAATGATTTGTGGCGTATAGCGCTCGACGCCGTCGAAGAAGCGCTGGATGATGCCGGCTTCGTCGGACTCGGGCTCGGAGAGCGAAAACACCTTGAACTGCGCCGCATCACGAAAGACGCAGGAAATGGTGACCACGCGCTGCAGATAATGCGGCAAAAAATCGTTGCCGGTAGCGGCGCGCCGGCGCTGCATGGCCAGTTCGGCCACTTCGTCATCGGCCAGATCGTCCGGCAGCCCATGCAGACGGCGCAGACCAGCGACGTCGGGAATGGTTTCGATGTCGAAGATGAGGACGGCGCTCACTTGCGGGCCCAGCCTCGTTGATCCTGCACCCACCAGCCGCTCGGCGCCTTGTCGATCCAGCGCTGGGCGAAGGTGCGCCGGATGTCGTCCGCCCATTCGGGATGGCCGTTGGCTGCGGCAATTTCACGATAGAGCGCCGCACGGTCGCTGTTCTCGGCGGCGACCAGCGTGTTGAGCTTGCTCCGCTGCGCCAGCGGCACCGCGTTGGCGTCATGCACGGCAAGCGATCCGTCCGACTTCAAACCCACGGCGCCCGAGGCATACAGCGGCGCCAACTGCGCATGGCGATCGGCCATCGAGGCTTTGAGCGCGGCGATCGCCGGCGTGTTGACTTCGAGATTGCCCTGCGCGAACACCAGCGTAGCGGCAAACAAACCCATGGCCATCAGGAATTTCCATGCTGCTTTCATTTGGCGCTTTCTCCTTCCTTGGCCTCGGCTCCGGGCTTCAGCTGCCACACTTCGTCGATGATCCGGTCGGCGGCCTTTTCGGCCGCGGCAGCCGGAAAATAGATGTTGATCGTCACGCAGCCGGCCATGACCAGACTGAGCGCGACCATGGCGGTCGCCGTCGATACCCGTTTCATTCGTGTCCTCACTTGATGACCGGCGCAGTGTCGCCGGCGACCGCGCGCTTGACCCGCGCGATGAATTCTTCCCAATCCACGCGGCGATTGTAGCCGATGACGTTCAGCGCCGGGATGCCGCCCCCGCGCACGATGGCGAACGGTGCGTCGTCGGGCCCCGGGCCGTCCAGCCCCTCCATCTGGCATACGCCGCGCACCAGTCGGCAGCTCAGGCCGATCTCGCGGTAACCGAAATCGTTGAAGAAACGCAGGAAGCTGCGCTGGATGGCGGCTGCGGCCCCCGCGCCGCCGAGCGCGGTGATGTGCTCGACGGCACGCTGACTGATACGGCGGGGATAGTCGCCAGGGGTGCTGCGCACTGTGGCCTCGAAGCGCACCGGGCGCCAGGCCGCCATCTGCAGATGGGCCAGTTCCACATCCAGAAATCCGCTGATGGCGCCAAACGAAAAGGTCTCGGTCAGCTGCGCCAGATCCAGGTGCTCGGCCGTGACATTGGCCTGCAAACGCGGCAGCAGGCCGAAGGGGTCGATCACCTCCACGCCGGTGGCCTGCACATAGCCGTCGAACAGGGCAATCACCAAGGCGCCCTCCAGCCCCACCCGCTGCGGCGTGACCACCAGGCCAGGCATTGCGGCCGACAAGGTGCCTGCCATCTCCGGCAGGTCGAGCGCCGCGGTGAGCGCACGCATCGATACCGGCTCCATGAACAGCGCCCCCTCGCCGCGCCAGCCCGCGTCGGTCCGCGCCAGCGCCAGGCCGTCGACGATCAGGGCGCCGTCGAGTACCGGCAGGCGAGCTTGGTCGAATAGCACCCGGTCGCGATCGACGGTGAGATTCAAAACAAACGGCGAAAAATCGAGCTGTTGCCAGTGCAAGCCGTCGACACGCAGCAG
This sequence comes from Denitromonas iodatirespirans, assembly GCF_018524365.1. GTDB lineage: Bacteria > Pseudomonadota > Gammaproteobacteria > Burkholderiales > Rhodocyclaceae > Nitrogeniibacter > Nitrogeniibacter iodatirespirans. Next base: position 67,940 of record NZ_JAEKFT010000012.1, on the reverse strand, counting down.
GCCCGCCTCGGGAGCATCGCGACGCCAGGGTACCCGACCAGACAGCGGCCCCACCCGGAAGCGCTGACCGAGATAGGCAAAACCCGCCTGATCGAGGATCAGCTCCGCCGCCTGCAGCGCGCCGTCGCGCCATGCGAGCGAAAGATCCGCGCCACCGGCGACACGCCAACGTTCGGTCTGCGCGGGCGCCACCCATGGCAGCACGAACTGCGGCACCACGACCGCCAGGTCCGCCCCTTGCAACGACAGATCGCCCTCGACGAGGCGCCAGGCATCGAGGTCGACACGTCCGTGCGCGCGAAAATCGGGCACCCCGGGCGCCTCGATGCGCAGTTCTTCGACGTCCAGATGCGGTCCTTCGTGCTGCCCCTCCGCGCGAATCGTGACAACAGGCGACACAAAGACCGGATCCCAGAACAGGCCCCCGGCCTCCCATCGCGCTTCGGCACGCCAACGCCAGCCCGTTTTGCGGGTATCCGCTGTCAGCCGCAACTCGGCCACCACGGCTTCGGCCGCATGGTTGCCCGAGGCGTCGGCAAAGCCGCCGGCGTCAAGCGTTGCCTTGATCTCCAGGTTCCCCGCATCGAGACGGGCCTGCCCGCTCAGCGTCCCGGTCGGCTGCCAGGCGCCGGCGGGCGCCCAAAAGCGCGCCAGATCGGCCACGGGAAGGCGGGTGAATTGCGCGCCGAGCGCTTTACCGGATCGCAGCACGAGCCGCCCGCCTGCCGCGAAACGGATGTCGAGCTCACCGGTCTGGCTCGCGGTGGCATAGTCAAGGTCCAGTCGCGCGTCGGCCAAGGCCGGCAGTCCGCGCAGACGACCGTCGCGACAGCGGATTCGGCCATCGGCCAGACTCAGCCGGGGGCATTCGAGGTGCAGATTGTTGAAACGCTGGCCGACGACATCGAGATGGGCGATACGGATCTGGCCGCGCGCTTGGTCGATCGTCAGCGTCACGCCCCGGGCGGTGGCGCCGCCCGATACGATCCGGCCAATATCGAGCTGCAACGCAGCCCCGGCCCCGCTCCCCCACAGCAGCAGCGCCAGGCAAAGACCGACCCGCCTCAGCCAGACAGGCCGCCAAGGCATGGGCTCAGGCGGGGAACACACCCGTCGACAGATAACGATCGCCCCGGTCGCAGACGATGGAGACGATGACGGCATCGCTCACCTGGCTGGCGATCCGTTGGGCCACATGCATGGCGCCGCCGGAGGAAATGCCGGCGAAGATGCCTTCTTCACGCGCCAGGCGGCGGGTCATCTCTTCGGCATCGGCCTGGGTGACCGGCTCGATCCTGTCGACCCGCGACGGATCGTAGATGGTCGGCAGGTAGGCTTCCGGCCATTTGCGGATACCGGGAATCTGCGCACCTTCGGCCGGTTCGCAGCCGATGATCTGGATATTGGGGTTTTGCTGCTTGAGATAGCGCGAGGTCCCCATGATGGTGCCGGTGGTCCCCATGGAGCTGACGAAATGGGTGATGCGCCCCTCGGTCTGGCGCCACAGTTCCGGCCCGGTGCCCTCGAAATGCGCCTCGGGATTGTCCGGGTTGCCGAACTGGTCGAGGATCACGCCCTGCCCCTCGTCGCGCATGCGGGTGGCCATGTCGCGCGCCACTTCCATGCCGCCCTCTTTCGGCGTCAACACCAGCTCGGCGCCGAAGGCGCGCATGGTCTGGCGCCGCTCGACGCTCTGGTTCTCGGGCATCACCAGAATCATCCGGTAGCCGCGGATCGCCGCCGCCATGGCCAGCGCGATGCCGGTGTTGCCGCTGGTCGCCTCGATCAGCGTATCGCCCGGATGGATCCGGCCGGCCAGCTCGGCGCGCAGGATCATCGACAGCGCCGGGCGGTCCTTGACCGATCCGGCCGGATTGTTGCCCTCCAGCTTGGCCAGAATCACGTTGCCATGGCCGGCGTTGATCCGCTTCAGGCGCACCAGCGGTGTTTCGCCGACATAGTCTTCAAGGGTTTTGAATTGCATCCGTTTCTTCCACCTATTGGCGAGCGAATCAAGACAGGCCGGCGCGCAGCTCGTCGAGCGAGACCACGGCCGTCCCCAGTTTGCCGACCACGATGCCGGCGGCCTGATTGGCCCAGTGCATGGCGTCGGCCGAGTTCAATCCGCACGCCAGCATGACCGCAAACGTGGCGATCACCGTATCGCCGGCACCCGACACATCGAAGACCTCCCGCGCGCGCGTCGGTTCATGCACCACACCGTCTTTGTCGAACAGGGTCATCCCCTCTTCGGAGCGGGTCAGCAGCACCGCCTCGATCGACAGCTCCCGGCGCAGGGCGTCCACGCGTGCCGCCAGGTCCTCTTCCGAGCGCCAGCGCCCGACGATGTCCTGCAACTCGCCGCGGTTCGGCGTCAAGGCCGTGGCCCCGGCATAGCGGGTGAAATCGTCGCCCTTGGGATCGACCAGCACGGGCTTGCCGGCGGCCTTGGCCAGCTGGATCATCGCTTCCGCATGGTCCAGCGCGCCCTTGTCGTAATCGGAGATCAGCACCAGATCGTGCGTCCCCAGCAGCTGTTTGAAGGTATCGAGCTTGGCCGCCAGCACGTCGGCATGCGGACGCTGCTCGAAGTCGATCCGCAGCAACTGCTGGCTGCGGCCGATCACCCGCAGCTTGAGCGTGGTGTGCACACTGTCGTCGCGAAACAGATGAGCGCCCACGCCGGCCTCGGCCAGCAGACGGTCCAGGCTGTCGGCCGCCTCGTCCCGGCCGACCACCGACAACAGGGAGACCTGCGCGCCCAGCGCCCGCACGTTGCGCGCCACGTTGGCAGCGCCGCCGGGGCGGTCTTCCGAGCGCATCATGCGCACCACCGGTACCGGCGCTTCGGGTGAAATCCGGCTCACGTCGCCGAACCAGTAGCGGTCGAGCATGACATCGCCGACCACCAGGATCCGCGCTGCCGAGGTCTCCGGCAGACGGTCACGAGCGCTCATGTCAGACGCGCCCGATACCGAAATACTCGATGCCTTCGCCGCGGATCAGCGCCGGGTCATACATGTTGCGCCCGTCGAAGATCACCGGTTGCTTGAGGCGCGACTTGATGGCCTCGAAGTCCGGGCTGCGGAATTCCTTCCACTCGGTGACGATCACCAGCGCGTCGGCATTGTCGAGGGCGCTCTTCGGACGGCCGGCGTAGCTCAGGCGCGACTCGTCGCCGAAGATGCGTTCGGCTTCCTGCATCGCCACCGGATCATAGGCCGCGACCGTCGCACCGCGCTTGAACAGCTCATGGATGATCACCCGGCTGGGCGCATCGCGCATATCGTCGGTGTTGGGTTTGAAGGCCAGCCCCCACAGCGCGAAATGGCGGCCGGTGAGGTCTTCGCCGAAGCGGCGCACGATCTTGTCGACCAGCACATGCTTCTGCACCTCGTTGGCGGCCTCGACGGCGCCGAGCAGCTTGAGCTCATGGCCGTGCTCGCTGCCGGTGCGGATCAGCGCCTTCACATCTTTCGGGAAGCACGAGCCCCCGTAGCCGCAACCGGCATACAGGAAGTGCCAGCCGATACGCGGATCGGAGCCGATGCCCTGGCGCACCAACTCGATGTCGGCGCCCAGCGTCTCGGCCAGGTTGGCCAGTTCGTTCATGAAGCTGATGCGGGTCGCCAGCATGGCGTTGGCCGCGTACTTGGTCAGCTCGGCGCTGCGCACGTCCATGAACACCAGGCGGTCGTGATTGCGCTGGAACGGGGCGTAGAGCTGGCGCATCAGGTCGATGGCCTGCGCGTCTTCGGCACCGACCACGATGCGGTCCGGGCGCATGAAGTCTTCGATCGCCGCGCCTTCCTTGAGGAACTCGGGGTTCGATACCACGCTGAATTCGATGGCGGCGCTGCCACGATTGGCCAGCTCCTCGGCCACGGCGGCCCGCACCTTGTCGGCCGTGCCGACCGGCACCGTGGACTTGTCCACGATCACCCGGTAGCCGTCCATGTGCTTGCCGATGTTGCGGGCCGCGGCCAGCACGTACTTGAGGTCGGCCGAGCCATCCTCGTCCGGTGGCGTGCCGACGGCGATGAACTGGATCACGCCCCACTTGGCGGCCTTGTCGATGTCGGTGGTGAAGGACAGCCGGCCGGCTTCGACGTTGCGACGCACGATTTCGAGCAACCCCGGCTCGTGAATGGGAATGCCGCCGTCCTCGAGAATCTTGACCTTGGCCGGATCCACATCCAGGCACAGCACATCGTTACCCACGTCCGCCAGGCAGGCGCCCGACACCAGGCCCACATAGCCTGTACCGATGACGGTTACTTTCATTTTTCAGTCCTCATTGCTTGCACCACGGCAGACGCACCGCTCATGGCACCAGATCATATTCTTCCGTGCGGCGCGGCGGCGTCGTCTCCCAACCGCCGCAGGCCGGACAACGCCAGTAGAACTGCCGGGCCTTGAAACCGCAGCTGTTGCAGCGATATCGGGCGACACGGCGCGTGTGGCTGTGCACCAGCTGGCGCACCAGTTCGATATCCGGACGCAACTCGGTGGGCGCCGCGACCAGGGCCGCTTCGAGCATCTTGTCCAGCCCCAACACGCTGGGATTGCGGCGCAACTCTTCACGCACCAGGTCATAAGCGCTGAGCGAGCCGGCCTGCTTCAGCGTCCAGTCGAAGGCCACGTCGAGCAGATCGAGCGACGGGTGGCGCTCGAGATAGGCGCGCAGCAACTCCAGCCCATCGGCGACACGGCCCATCTTGTCATAGGCCTTCATCAGGCGCTCGGCGGCCAGCGACAGGTACAAGGCGTCCTGGCTTTCGATGCGCTTCCACGCGGCAACGGCATCGTCGAGATGGCCACGTCGGGCCGCCAGGTCGCCCTTGAGCAGGCTGCCACGCACGGAGCGCGGATTGACCGCCAACGCGGTCTCGATGATGGCTTCAGCCTCGTCGAGGCGCGAATCGGCCAGCGCATCGGAGGCCAGTTCGCAATGGAAATTGGCCATTTCCTTGCGCCACCACACGCTTTCGTGGTCCGGCAAGGCCTTGGCCACGTCGATGGCCTTGGGCCAGTCTTTTTCCTGCTGGTAGATTTCGAGCAGATCGCGCAGGGCCACATCGTCGAGCGGCGTCTTGCGCAGCCGCAAAAAGACGGCTTCCGCGCGATCCAGCAGACCGGCCTTGAGGTAATCCTGACCGAGCTCGGCCAATGCCTGCAGACGCTGCGCTTCGCTCAGGTCTTCGCGGTCGACCAGATGTTGGTGCATGCGGATGGCGCGCTCGGTTTCGCCACGGCGGCGAAACAGGCTGCCCAGCGCAAAATGCAGCTCGACCGTATCGGGATCGATGCGCACCGCCTCGATGAAGGCATCGATGGCCTTGTCGGGCTGCTCGTTGAGCAGGAAATTCAGTCCGTTGAGGTAAGAGCGCGGCAGACTGCGCGACTCTTTCATGACATGCCGGATATCGATCCGCGCCGCCATCCAGCCCAGGGCAAAGAACAGCGGCAGGGCCAGCAACCACCAGAATTCGATTTCCATGGAGATCAGAACGCTTCCGGCGCGTCCCCGTCCGGTCGCGGCACGACCGCCGTACCGACCGTCGACTTGACCTCAGCCTCGGCCTTGCGCAACGCCTTGCGCAAGCGGCCGATTTCCCGGCGCTGGCGCACCAGGGACGACAGCGTGGCCGTGACTCCGACCAACGCACCGGCGGCGAATGCCACGAGAATGACGAATACCAGGGGCAACTGCCATTGCTTGCCCATGTAGAAATTCAGGGTAATGAACTGGTCGTTCTTGACGGCAAAGCCGAACAGAACGAGGAAGACCGCCAGACGGATAATCCAGACAATGATTCGCATAGGGAGGGATTATGGCCGACTCACAGCCAAAAAAGAAGGCGGTCGAAACCGCCTTCTTCAATGACACGATCTGCACCGATCAATCGGACAGATCCACACGTTCCCGCAATTCCTTGCCCGCCTTGAAATGCGGCACATGTTTTTCCGCAACCTCGACCCGTTCGCCGGATTTCGGATTGCGTCCCATGCGGGGCGGGCGGTAATTGAGTGCAAAGCTGCCGAAGCCGCGAATCTCGATGCGATCACCCCGAGACAGTGAATCGGTCATCGCATCGAGAATCATCTTGACAGCGTAATCGGCATCCTTGGCAACCAACTGCGGAAAACGTGCCGCCAGTCGCGCAATGAGCTCCGATTTGGTCATGACGGCACCGTGTGTTATTGCTTCTGCTCGTCCAGCTTCGCCTTGAGCAGCGCACCCAGACTGGTGGTGCCCGTCGCGGCAGAGCTCTCGGCAGCCAGTTTCTGCATGGCGTCGGAGGTCTCGGCCTGATCCTTGGCCTTGATCGACAGGTTGATCGAACGGGACTTGCGATCCACGTTGATGATCATGGCCTCGACTTCGTCGCCTTCCTTGAGCACGCTGGTCAGATCATCGATGCGATGCGGGGCCGCTTCGGACACACGCAGGTAGCCTTCGATGTCGTCACCCAGCGAGATCACGGCGCCACGGGCGTCGACCGTCTTCACGGTGCCGCGCACGAGGCTGTTCTTGTCGTGGGTGGCGATGAAGTTGGTGAAGGGATCCCCATCGAGCTGCTTGATGCCCAGCGAGATACGCTCGCGCTCGACGTCGATGGCCAGCACCACGGCTTCGACTTCGTCACCTTTCTTGAAGCGACGCACGGCTTCTTCGCCCTGCTCGGACCACGACAGGTCGGACAGGTGAACCAGGCCGTCGATGCCGCCATCCAGGCCGATGAACACGCCGAAGTCGGTGATCGACTTGATCTGACCGGAGACTTTGTCGCCCTTCTTGAAGTTCATGGCGAACTCGTCCCACGGGTTGGCCATGCACTGCTTCATGCCCAGGGAGATACGACGACGCTCTTCGTCGATGTCGAGGATCATCACCTCGACCTCGTCGCCCAGCTGGACGACCTTGTTCGGGTGGATGTTCTTGTTGGTCCAGTCCATCTCGGAGACGTGCACCAGGCCTTCGATGCCCTGCTCCACTTCGACGAACGCGCCGTAGTCGGTGATGTTGGTGACCTTGCCGAACAGACGGGTACCGGTGGGGTAACGACGGGCGATGCCCACCCACGGATCTTCGCCCAGCTGCTTGAGGCCCAGCGACACGCGGCAACGCTCGCGGTCGAACTTGAGCACTTTGGCTTCGAGCTCGTCGCCGACGGCAACCACTTCCGACGGGTGACGCACACGGCGCCAGGCCAGGTCGGTGATGTGCAGCAGACCGTCGATGCCACCCAGATCCACGAACGCGCCGTAGTCGGTGATGTTCTTGACGATGCCCTTGACGACCTGACCTTCGGCCAGGTTCTCGAGCAGCTTGTCACGCTCTTCGCCCATGGTCTCTTCGAGCACGGCACGACGGGACACGACCACGTTGTTGCGCTTGCGGTCGAGCTTGATGACCTTGAACTCGAATTCCTTGCCCTCGTACGGGGCGGTGTCCTTGACCGGACGCATGTCGACCAGCGAACCCGGCAGGAACGCGCGGATGCCGTGGGTCATGACGGTCAGGCCACCTTTGACGCGGCCGCTGACCACGCCGTTGACCAGCGTGCCTTCGTTGAGCGCGAGCTCCAGGTCGTTCCAGGCGGCAATGCGCTTGGCCTTGTCGCGCGACAGGCGGGTTTCGCCATAGCCGTCTTCGAGCGCATCGATGGCGACCTGGACATAATCGCCTTCCTTGACTTCAAGCTCGCCGTGGTCGTTGCGGAACTCTTCGACCGGCACATAGCTTTCGGACTTCAGGCCGGCGTTCACGACAACGAAATTCTGGTCGATGCGGACCACCTCGGCGGTGATCACTTCGCCCGTACGCATCTCCTGACGCGCAAGGCTTTCCTCGAACAGTTCGGCAAAGCTTTCCATGGACATATCGGGGGTGGGAATGGACATAAAAAAGACCTGGTGCTGCCGCAAGGACAGCGGGTTAGTGGATGAACACACCGGTCAACGGACCGGCACACATACAGATCGGCGGGCCGCTCAGGCGATCCGCTCGGTCACGAACCGGACGGCTTCGTCGATGCTCATGTCTGAGGTCTCGACAAGGATGGCGTCCGGCAGTTTCATCAAAGGCGCCACACTGCGCGCTGCGTCTCGCGCGTCACGCAAGGAAAGCTCCTCTGAAAGACTGTCGATATTAGCAGGCAAACCCTTTTCCATCAACTGCTTATAGCGCCGCTCCGCCCGCGCCGTCACCGAGGCGGTGAGGAAGAACTTGTTCGCGGCGTCCGGAAAAACCACCGAGCCCATGTCGCGCCCTTCGGCCACCAGCCCCGGCGCACGTCGATAGGCGCGCTGGCGCTCGAGCAGCGCATCGCGCACCGCCGGAATGGCAGCCACTTTGGAGGCCATGGCCGCGCAGTCTTCGCTGCGAATGGCATCGGTCACGTCGGCGCCGGAGAGCAGGATCCGCCCGCCCACGAACTCGGCCGGCAGCGCTTCGGCCAGCGCCGCCACGGCGGCGGGATCGTCACCGGCATCGGCCTGGATCGCGGCCAGCGCCACCAGCCGGTAGAGCGAGCCGCTGTCGAGATAGTGGTAGCCGAGCGCCTCGGCCACGCGCGCCGCCACCGTACCCTTGCCCGAGGCCGAGGGCCCGTCGATGGCGATCACCGGCACGGCTTCGGTGATGCTGCGATAGGCGTCGAAGTAGACGGGAAAGGTCTTGTTCACGCAGGCGGGGTCATTGATCGTGACGCCCACGCCGGCGAGGCTGATCAACGAGAAGCACATCGCCATGCGGTGATCGTCGTAGGTATCGATGGCCGCATGGCGCAGCTCGGTCGGCGGAACAACCCGCAGCGCGTCGTCGAATTCCTCGACCTCGACACCGAGCTTGCGCAACTCGGTGGCCATCGCGGCGATGCGGTCGGTTTCCTTGACCCGCCAGCTGGCGATGTTGCGCAAATGGCAAGGGCCATCGCAGAACACCGCCATCACCGCCAGCGTCATGGCGGCATCGGGGATGTGGTTGAGATCCATGTCGAAGGCCTTGAGGCGACCATCGGCCGGGCCGCGCGCCTCGATCCAGGTGTCGCCCAGCGTCACCTCGACGCCGAGTTGGGCGATCGCCTCGGCAAAGCGCACGTCGCCCTGGATGCTGTCGCGGCCCACGCCTTCGACCCGCACCGGCCCACCACCGACGGCGCCCGCAGCCAGAAAGTACGAGGCCGACGACGCATCGCCCTCGACATGAATGTCGCCCGGGCTCCGGTAGCGCACGCCCCCCGGCACGGTGAAACGCTGCCACCCCTCACGCGTGACCGTCACGCCAAAGCGCGCCATCAGGTTCAGGGTGATCTCGATGTAGGGCTTGGAAATCAGCTCGCCGACCACTTCGATGTGGATCTCGACACCGGTGAGCGGCGCGGCCATCAAGAGCGCGGTGAGGAATTGGCTGGAGACATCGCCGCGCACCGACACCGTGCCGCCGGCGCGAATGGCGCCCTTGCCGATGCTCAGCGGCGGATAGCCGGCATTGCCGGTGTAGGTGATCGCGGCGCCAAGCTGCGACAGCGCATCGACCAGATCGCCGATCGGTCGCTCGTGCATGCGCGGCACGCCCGACAACCGGTAGTTACCGCCGGACAGCGCCAAGGCGGCCGTCAGCGGGCGGAACGCGGTGCCGGCATTGCCGAGAAACAGGTCGGCCTCGGTCACCGGGAAGCGGCCGGCCACGCCATCGACCCGATAGGCACCACTGGCGGCATCGCACTGCCAATTCACGCCCAGCGTGCGCAGCGCCTCCAGCATGCGCTCGGTGTCGTCCGAGCGCAGCAGATCGTGCACCCGGGTCTGCCCGTCGGCCAGCGCGGCGAGCAGCAGCACCCGGTTGGAGATGCTCTTCGAGCCCGGCAGGCGGACGGTGCCAGCCGCCCGGATCATCGGCGGAAGATCAAGGGTTTCCACGTTGCAACATCCGTAAGATCAAGAGGGAAAGGTTTTTTCGGCCCAGCGGTTACGTGCCTCGCGGGCCTCGCCGAACAAGGTTTCGAGGCGGTCGCCGTCGCCGGACATCAGCAGGGCGCGAAGGTAGGCCAGCTCACCGAGGTACTGGTCGAGTTCGGCCAGCAGCGCGTGGCGATTGGCCAAGCAGATGTCGCGCCACATTTCGGGGTGGCTGCCGGCGATGCGGGTGAAGTCGCGAAACCCGCTGGCGGCGAAACTGAACAGCTGCTCGGCATTGGCCCGGCCGGCCAGATCGTGCACCAGGCCGAAGGCCAGGAGATGCGGCAGGTGGCTGACCGCAGCAAACACGCGGTCATGGTCCTGCGGGCTCATTTCGCGCACGGTGGCGCCACAGGCCTCCCAGAGCGCACGTATCCGCTGCACGGCGGCCGGATCGTTTTCGGGAAGAGGCGTCACCACCACGTTGCGGCCGCGGTAAAGCGTTGCGAAGGCGGCGTCCGCCCCGCTCTTCTCGGCGCCCGCAATCGGATGAGCCGGCACCACCTGGCCCAGATGGCCGTCCAGGTGGGCATAGATGGCTTCGATCACGTCCCGCTTGGTACTGCCGGCGTCGGTGACCAGGGTCTCGGCGGCCAGATGTGGCGCCATGGCGGCCATCACGTCGTTCGACTGGCCGACGGGCATGGCCAGCAGGACGACATCGGCGCCGGCCAGCGCGGTCGGCCAGTCGAGCGCGATCTCGTCGACGACGCCGAGCTCACGGGCACGTTCGAGCGAGGCGCGGGTGCGACCGATCCCCACCACCCGCTCGACCAGTCCGGCGGCCTTCAGGGCCAGCGCAAACGAGCCGCCGATCAGGCCGGCGCCACAGACGACCAGCCGGCGAACCGGGGTGACAATGGCTGCCGTCATCCGACCAGAACCCGCTTGAGGGCGTCGATGAAGCGCGCGTTTTCTTCGGGCAGGCCGATCGACACGCGCAGCCATTCGGGCATGCCGTAGCTTGCGATCGGCCGCACGATCACCCCCTCGGCGAGCAGTGCGCGATAGACCGTGTCGCCGTCGCCCACCTTGACGGTGACGAAGTTGCCCCAGGAGGGGAGCCAACTGAGCGACATCGCCTCGAAGGCGCGGGTGAGTTGGTTCATGCCGCGTTGATTGAGCGCGGCGCTCTTGGCGAGGAACTCTTCATCGCCAAGCGCCGCCGTCGCCGCGGCCAGCGCCAGGCTGTTGACGTTGAACGGCTGACGCACCCGGTTGAGCAGATCGACCACGCCCGCATCGCCCAGCCCGTAGCCGACCCTCAGACCGGCCAGCCCGTAGGCCTTGGAGAAGGTGCGCGTCACCAGCAGGTTGGGGAAGCGCGTCAGCCAGCCGATGGCGTCATAGCGATCGGCATCGGGCAGGTATTCGGTGTAGGCCTCGTCCAGCACCACCAGCACCCGCTCGGGCATCTTTTCGAGAAAGGCTTGGAGTCGGTCTCCGGGCAGGAAGCTGCCGGTCGGATTGTTCGGGTTGGCGATAAACACCACGCCAGTCTTGTCGGTGACGGCGGCTGCCATGGCATCGAGATCATGGCCGAAATCCTTGGCCGGCACGACCACCGGTTTGGCACCGACGGCCATGGTGGCCAGCGGATAGACGGCGAAGGCATGCTGCGACAGCACCGCTTCGGCGCCCGGCGTAAGGAAGGTGCGGGCCACCAGTTCGAGCACGTCGTTGGAGCCGTTGCCGAGCACGATGCCGCTCATCGGCACGCCGGTGCGCTCGGACAGCGCCGCCTTGAGTTCAAAGCCGTTGCCGTCGGGGTAGCGCGCCAGATCCTGCACGGCGCGGGCGATCGCCTCCTTGGCCTTGGGGCTGATGCCCAGCGGGTTCTCGTTGGAGGCGAGCTTGACGATGCTCGCCTCGACCAGGCCCATGTCGCGCGCCAGTTCAGATATCGGCTTGCCCGGCTGGTAGGGAGAAATGGCTCGAATGTAGGCCGGTGCCTGCTCGGCGATCGACATGGCGAGGTTTCCTTGCTGCGTCGTGTCTCTGTGTGTCCAGGTCTCGACGGCGGGCCTTATAGGGCGGCCACCGGATACGAGCCCAGCACTTTCACGAAACTCGCGTTGTGCTCAAGATCGGCCAGCGCCGCGATCACCTTGGGCTCGCTCTGATGGCCTTCGAAATCGATGTAGTACACATACTCCCACAAGCCCGAACGCGCCGGCCGCGACTGCAGCTTGGTCATGCTCACGCCATGCTCGGCCAGGGGCTGGAGCAGGCGGTGCATGGCGCCGGCACGGTTGGGCGTGGAGCACACCAGCGAGGTCTTGTCCTTGCCCGAGGGGCCGGCGTCGTGCTGGCAAATGACCAGGAAGCGCGTGGTGTTGTTGGGGTCGTCTTCAATGTTGCCGGCCAGGATGTTGAGGCCATACAACTCGGCCGCCGCTTCGCCGGCAATGGCCACCGACTCGGGGTCTTCCGCCGCCAGCCGGGCCGCCTCGGCGTTGCTCGCCACCGGTACCCGCGGCAGCGATGGCAGATTGCGGTTCAGCCACTCCTGGCACTGCGCCAGGCTCTGCGCATGCGAATACACGCGCCGCGCCGCGCCCAGACCGTCGGCCTTGGACATCAGGTGTTGATGAATGCGCAGCTTGACCTCGCCGCAGATCTTGAGCGGGTTGAGCAGCAGCAGATCGAGCGTGCGGCCGATAGCGCCTTCGGTGGAGTTCTCCACCGGCACCACGCCGTAGTCGACGCTACCAGCCTCGACCGAACGGAAGACGTCGTCGATGGCCAGCATCGGCATGAAGGTCGGCGCGCTGCCGAAATGCTTGCGCGAGGCACTCTCGGAGAAGGTGCCGGCGGGCCCGAGATAGGCCACCTTGAGCGGTTGCTCGAGCGCCAGGCAGGCTGACATCAGCTCGCGGAAGATACGCTGCACCGCCACCGACGGCAGCGGGCCGGGGTTCTGATCGGCCAGCCGGCGCAGCACCTGGGCCTCGCGCTCGGGGCGGTAGATGTTGCCCTGTTTGATCTCGCCCACGCGCTGCGCCAGCTGGCCGCGGCGCGAGATGCTGGCCAGCAGCTGGTCGTCGATTGCATCGATCTCGTTACGCAGCTTGAGCAGTTCCTGCTCTTCGCTCATCCCGTCAGCCATCACCCGTTCCGCCTTTCAAAGTCCCGCATGAAATCGACCAATGCCTCGACGCCGGCCAGCGGCATCGCGTTGTAAATGGAAGCGCGCATGCCGCCCACCGACTTGTGCCCTTTCAGCTGCACCAGACCGGCCGCCGCACTTTGCGCGAGGAAGGCGGCATTGAGCGACTCGTCGGCGAGGAAGAAAGGCACGTTCATGCGCGAGCGATAGCGCGGATCGACCCGGTTCTCGTAGAAGGCGCTCTGGTCGATGAAGTCGTACAGGCGCGCGGCTTTTTCCCGGTTGATCCCCTCGATGGATTCAACCCCGCCGTGGGCACGCAACCACTGAAACACCAGCCCGGCGATATAGATAGCGTAGGTCGGCGGCGTGTTGTACATCGAGTTGTTGTCGGCCACGAGCTTGTAGTCGAAGGCGGTCGGGCAATCCTTGTGGGCACGGCCGAGCAAGTCCTCACGCACGATGACGATGGTCAGACCGGCCGGTCCGATGTTCTTCTGCGCGCCGCCGAACAGTACGCCGTAGCGGGAAACATCCACCTTGCGCGACAGGATGTGCGAGGACACATCCGCCACCACCGGCACCTCGCCACGACCGATCTCGCGCAGATCGGGATCGAAGCCGAACTCCACGCCGTCGATGGTCTCGTTGGTGCAGACGAACAGATAGGCGGGGTCGGCCGACAATTGCCAGTCTTGCATCGCCGGCACGGTGTTGAAGCCGGACGCTTCGGTCGAAGCAGCGATGTTCACCTCGCAATAGCGCCGCGCTTCCTTCTGCGACTTGTTCGACCACGCGCCTGTCACGATGTAATCCGCGCCGCGCTTGTCGCCCAGCAGGTTCATCGGCACCAGCGCGTTCTCGGCGATCGCCCCGCCCTGCATGAACAGGATGCGGTAGTTGGGCGGCACCGCCAGCAGCTCGCGCAGGTCGGCTTCGGCCTGCTCGTAGATCGACTGGAAGGCCGGGCTGCGATGGCTCATCTCCATCACGCTGACGCCTGTGCCGTGCCAGTCGAGCATCTCCTCGGCGGCACGGCGCAGCACCGATTCCGGCAGCGCCGCAGGACCGGGGCTGAAATTGAACACACGCGACATCATTCGGCTCCGTCGGGAGTTTCGTCTTCCGAGGCATCCGCCTCGCCGGCCGGGGGCGGCACATCGGCCACCATGCCCTCCCCTTCGGCGGTCGCGATGCTGTCTTCGAGGAATTCGTCTTCATCCTCGGTCTCGGCCACCGGCTCGATACCGGCCAAGTGGGTGCCGTCGTCGAGCGAGATCAGCGTCACGCCCTGGGTCGAACGGCCCATTTCGCGGATATGTTCGACCTTGGTGCGGATCAGCACGCCACCGGTCGAGATCAGCATGATCTCGTTCTCCGGCTTGACCAGCACCGCGCCGACCAGCTTGCCGTTGCGCTCGGACGACTGGATGGCGATCATGCCCTTGGTGCCGCGGCCGTGGCGGGTGTATTCGCTGATCGGGGTGCGCTTGCCGTAGCCATTGACGGTGGCGGTGAGCACCGACCAGCTCTCGTCGTCGGCCACCAGCATGCTGATCACCTGCTGACCGGATTCGAGCATCATGCCGCGCACCCCGCGCGCCGTGCGGCCCATCGGGCGCACGTCGGTCTCGGCAAAGCGCACCGCCTTGCCGGCATCGGAGAACAGCATCACGTCGCATTGGCCGTCGGTGATCGCCACGCCGATCAGGTAGTCGTCTTCGTCCAGCCCCACGGCGATGATGCCGGCCTTGCGCGGGTTGGAGAAATCGGACAGCGGGGTCTTCTTGACCGTGCCGCGCGAGGTCGCCATGAAGACGAAGTGGTCCTCGTCGAAAGCCTTGACCGGCAGCACCGCGGTGATCTTTTCGCCCTCGAACAGCGGGAACAGGTTCACGATCGGCTTGCCGCGCGAGTTGCGCGTGCCTTCGGGCACCTCGTACACCTTGAGCCAGTAGGCGCGGCCGCGGTTCGAGAAGCACATGATGGTGTCGTGGGTGTTGGCCACGAACAGGCGGTCGATGAAGTCGTCGTCTTTCATCGCCGTGGCCTGCTTGCCGCGGCCGCCGCGGCGCTGGGCGCGGTAGTCGGCCAGGCGCTGGCGCTTGAAGTAGCCGGTGTGCGACAAGGTCACCACCATGTCTTCGGGCGCAATCAGGTCTTCTATATTGATGTCGGCAGTGTCGAGCACGACCTCGGAGCGGCGCTCGTCGCCATACTGCTCGCGGATCGCCGCCAGTTCCTCGCCGATGATGGCGGTCACCCGCTCCGGGCGCGCCAGGATGTCGAGCAGGTCGGCGATGGTTTCCATCACCTCGCGGTACTCGGCCACGATCTTGTCCTGCTCCAGCCCGGTCAGGCGCTGTAGGCGCAATTCGAGGATCGCCTGAGCCTGCGCTTCGGAGAGGCGGTAGCCGTCGTCGAGCAGGCCGAACTCGGCCGGCAGGCCCGCCGGGCGGAAGGCTTCGCGATCGGCCACGGCACGGGCGAGCATCTCCTCGACCAGCGGCGAGCGCCAGATACGCGTCATCAGGCCCTCTTTGGCGTCGGCCGGCGTCGGCGCCGCCTTGATCAGCGCGATCACCTCGTCGACATTCGACAGCGCCACCGCCAGACCTTCGAGCACATGGCCACGCTCGCGCGCCTTGCGCAGTTCATAGATGGTGCGGCGGGTGACGACCTCGCGCCGGTGCTGCAGGAAGCAGTCGAGCATCTGGTGCAGGTTGAGCACCTTGGGGCGGCCATCGACCAGCGCCACCATGTTCATGCCGAAGGTGTCCTGCAACTGCGTCTGCTTGAACAGGTTGTTGAGCACGACCTCGGGCACTTCGCCGCGCTTGAGCTCGATCACCACCCGCATGCCGGATTTGTCGGACTCGTCGCGGATCTCCGAGATACCGTCGATCTTCTTCTCGTTCACCAGTTCGGCAATGCGCTCGAGCAAGGCGCGCTTGTTCACCTGGTAGGGCATCTCGTCGACGATGATCGCCTGACGGTTGCCGCGCTCCAGATCCTCGAAATGGGTGCGCGCCCGCATCACCACCCGGCCGCGGCCGGTGCGGTAGCCGTCATGCACGCCCGACAGGCCGTAGATCAGGCCCGCAGTCGGGAAGTCCGGCGCCTTGACGATGCGGATCAGCTCCTCGATGTCGGTGTCCGGCGCATTGAGCAGCAGCAGGCAGGCATCGATCACCTCGCGCAGGTTGTGCGGCGGGATATTGGTCGCCATGCCCACCGCGATGCCCGACGAGCCATTGATCAGCAGGTTCGGGATCCGCGCCGGCAACACCGCCGGCTCGCGCTCCTTGCCGTCGTAGTTGGGAACGAAGTTGACCGTTTCCTTGTCGATGTCCGACAGTAGCTCGCTGGCCACACGTGCCTGGCGGCACTCGGTGTAACGCATCGCCGCCGCGTTGTCGCCGTCGATGGAACCGAAGTTGCCCTGGCCGTCCACCAGCATGTAGCGCAGCGAGAAGTTCTGCGCCATGCGCACCAGCGTGTCGTAAATGGCCGAGTCGCCGTGCGGGTGGTACTTACCCATCACCTCACCGACCACCCGCGCACACTTCACATAGGGCCGGTTCCACGCATTGTTGGCCTCGTGCATGGCAAACAGCACACGCCGGTGCACCGGCTTGAGACCGTCCCTCACATCTGGCAGCGCCCGCCCCACGATCACGCTCATCGCGTAGTCGAGATAGGCATGACGCATCTCTTCCTCAAGGCTGATCGGAAGGGTCTCTTTGGCGAATTGATCCATGGCTGTCGGCATGCCTGAAAAGGCGGCGTTCAAAAGAGGGGAATATTACCACGTCGCATCCCTCAAACTTGCGCCCGGACGGTCGCGCCGCAACCGCCTCGAGCCGCTTCCGGCGCCCCGCGCCATCGCGCCCGCTTGATCTTTGCCGAGCCACGGGCTTGAATGCCGGTTCCCTCCGCTACTGTCAGAGTCTCCCAACCCATGAGCGAACCGATCGACCTGCTGATCAGTGCCCGATGGGTGATTCCGGTCGACGCCGGAAACACCGTCCTCCCCCGCCACAGCGTCGCCGTGCGCGACGGCCGCATTGTCGACATCGTGCCGACCGATATCGCCCGGGAGCGCTTTCACGCCCACACCGAAAAGCAGCTGCCCGACCACGCGCTGTTGCCAGGCCTGATCAATCTGCACACCCATGCCGCCATGACGCTCATGCGCGGCATCGCCGACGACCTCCCGCTCATGGCCTGGCTCCAGACCGCCATTTGGCCGACCGAGGCAAAACACATCAGCTCGGCCTTCGTGCGTGACGGCACCCTGCTGGCCGCCGCCGAAATGTTGCGTGGCGGCATCACCACCTGCAACGAAATGTATTTCCACCCCGCCGCCGCCGCCGAAGCCTTCGACCTCATGGGCATGCGCAGCGTAATCGGCATCACCACCATCGATTTCCCGACCCCTTACGCCGCCAGCGCCGACGAATATCTCAGCAAGGGCCTCGCCGCCCGAGACGCCTGGCGCGGCCATCCACTGCTGCGTTTCACCCTGGCGCCCCATGCGCCCTACACCGTATCCGACACCACGTTCCAGCGGATCGTCAGCCTCGCCAACGAACTGGATCTGCCGATTCACATCCACATCCACGAAACCGCCCAGGAAATCGAAGACAGCCTCAAACAATACGGTGAGCGCCCCTTGGAGCGGCTGGCCCGCCTGGGGGTGGTCGACAGTCAGCTCATCGGCGTGCACGCCGTGCATCTGACGCCGGCCGAAATCCAGACCCTCGCCCGCCACGGTGCCGCCATTGCGCACTGCCCGACCTCCAACATGAAACTCGCCTCCGGCATCGCCCCAGTCGCTGCCGCGTTGAATCACGGTGTCACCGTCGGCCTCGGCACCGACGGCGCGGCCAGCAATAATCGACTCGACATCTTCCAAGAAATGCGGATGGCCGCCCTGCTGGCCAAAGTCAGCACCCTCGACGCCGCCGCCGTGCCCGCCGCCACGGCGCTGCGCATGGCCACGCTCGACGGCGCACGCGCCCTGGGCATGGAAAATGAAATCGGCAGTCTCGAAAGCGGAAAATGGGCCGATCTGTGCGCGGTCGATCTGTCACCATTTGAAACACAACCCTGCTTCGACCCCGTGTCCCATCTTGTATATTGCGCGGGCCGCGAACACGTGTCAGATGTCTGGATCGCCGGACAGGCGCGCGTATTGGGCAAACAAGTGTTGCAAAAAGCCGACAGCGAATTGCTCGGCCTTGCACGCGTATGGCAGAATAAGCTCGGTAGTCGATTCGACTAGTACCGTGACGAAGACCACGGAACTTTCACCGTTCAACATTGCCCTGTGACGAGGAACATATGATCAAACAACTGAAAAAGCATCTCATCATGGCGGCTGCGGCTGCTGCCCTTGGTGTCTCCGCCACTGCTGCGATTGCCGCCGATGTCAAGGTGACCGGCCAGGGCGACATTCCTTATGTGATCGACGGTCGCAACGTCGTCGCCACCAGCGGCGCAGGCCTGTGCTGGCGCACCGGCTACTGGAGCCCGGCCGCGGCCTCCAGCGTGCTCGCCGGCGAATTCCCGGTCGGCTGCAGCTGCGACAGCGACATCGTCCCGAAAGACAAGTGCGCGGCCCCGATGGCAGTCGCCAAGCCGATGGCCGCACCGGCACCCGCACCGAAGCCCTCCGCCGAGAAGGTCAAGCTGGCTGCTGACACCCTCTTCGACTTCGACAAAGCCGTCCTGAAGCCGGAAGGCATGGCCAAGCTGGACAAACTGGCGGCCGAAGCCGGCGCGCTGAAACTGGAAGTCATCCTGGCCGTGGGTCACACCGACCGCCTGGGTTCCGCTTCCTACAACCAGAAGCTGTCCGAGAAGCGTGCTGCTGCCGTCAAGCAGTATCTGGTGAGCAAGGGCGTCGAAGCCAACCGTGTGTACACCGAAGGCAAGGGCGAGTCCCAGCCGGTGACCAAGGGTTGCAACCAGAAGAGCCGCAAGGCCCTGATCGAGTGCCTGCAGCCGGACCGCCGCGTTGAAATCGAAGTGATCGGCTCCAAGTAATCGCTGATCCGCTCTCGATGGAAAAAGCCCCGCCAGCGCGGGGCTTTTTCTTTTCATGCTATCTTCCCGCCACCCTTAATGCCGCCTTTCGCACACCATGAATGCAGATCCTTCCGAACTCCAGAAATTCGCTGACATGGCCCATCGTTGGTGGGATCCCGAGTCGGAGTTTCGCCCGCTTCACGAGATCAACCCGCTGCGTCTGGACTGGATCGACAGCCTTTGCCCCCTGAATGGCCAAACCGTGCTCGACATCGGCTGCGGCGGCGGTCTCCTGTCGGAGGGCATGGCCGAGCGCGGCGCACGGGTCACCGGCATCGACCTCGGCGAAAAAGCGCTTGGCGTCGCACGCCTCCACCTGCACGAATCCGGACTCGACATCGACTATCGACTCGTCAGTGCCGAGGCGCTGGCGCAAGAGCAGCCCGGGCAGTTCGATGTCGTCACCTGTCTGGAGATGCTCGAGCATGTCCCGGATCCGGCCAGCATCATTCGCGCCTGCGCCACCCTCGTCAAACCTGGCGGCCATGTCTTCTTCTCCACCATCAATCGCAACCCCAAGGCCTACCTGCTGTCGGTCATTGGCGCCGAGTACCTGCTCCGGATGCTGCCCAAGGGCACACACGACTACGCCAAGTTCATCAAACCCTCTGAGTTGGCCCGTCATTGCCGGTCGAGCGGCCTGGACATCGCACATCTCACCGGGCTGACCTACAACCCGCTCACCCAGGTGTATTCGCTCTGCCAGGACACCGACGTCAACTACCTGATGCATGCCCGCCGTCATGTTTGAAGCCGTTCTGTTCGATCTCGACGGCACCTTCGCCGATACCGCGCCAGATCTCGGTGCCGCGCTCAATACGCTGCTCCAGGAGGATGGCCGAACGCCGGTTCCGCTCGAGGTGCTGCGACCACACACTTCCGCCGGAACCCGCGGCATGCTGCGGGTCGGGTACGGCCTCACGCCGGACGCCGCGCCTTATGCCGCCCTGGCACAGCGCTTCCTCGCGCACTACAGCACGACGCTGTGCCGGCAAACCCGCCTGTTTCCCGGTATCCACACCCTGGTCTGCGCGCTTGAAGCGCGAGGAAAACGCTGGGGCATCGTCACCAACAAGCCCAAGCGCTTTACCGAGCCCTTGCTGAACGCACTTCCGCTCGGCCCACGCGCCGCCTGCGTCGTCAGTGGCGACAGCACCCCCCGGCCCAAACCCGCGCCGGACAGCCTGCTGTTCGCGTGCGAACAGCTCAATATCGCTCCGGCAAGCACCCTCTACGTGGGCGACGATCTGCGTGATATCGAAGCCGGCAGAGCCGCAGGCATGCCCACGGCAGCGGCAGCATGGGGCTACCTCGGCCTCGACCACCCCATCGACAGCTGGGGAGCGGACTGGATCGTCGACTCTCCGGAAGCGCTCCTCGATCTTTGCAACCTGGAGTCGTGCTAAACTGGCAGGGCTTGAAGATTGGGAAAAGATCCCCAATTACCACTTCAAGGGGCCGACTTGGCTTCGACGTGGGTCGCAAAGCAGTTGAGTGCATACCGAGGTCCAGTCACCTCGTAAATCAGCTGGAAACAACTAAACGCCAACGACAAGCGTTTCGCACTCGCCGCTTAATCCCGGTGGGCGCTGCACCGACAGGTTCCTGGGTCGGATGATGGGGTGAAAATCACATCTTGCAGTGTCATTGACAGGAACTCGTGGTTGCGTCGGGTTACTTGGCGCAACTCCTAAAACCAAGGTAACTCGTTGCGGGACGGCCCGTCCGTCGGCCAACCCCCGTGATTAAATCCAAATAGACGGAACAAGTATGTAGAGCTCACTGTGGAGGGCTTGCGGACGGGGGTTCGATTCCCCCCGGCTCCACCAGTCCTGAAACCCCAACCGTTTTCGGTTGGGGTTTTTTCTTATCTGATCGCGCCAGTTGCCGGACGCGCTTCGGATTCCTTCGAACGCCTGTGGATTTCGCCAGGCACCGAAAGTGGGAGTTCTGGGCCACATTCCACACTCTCCTGACCATTCCCCGCTCCGACCTCAGAGAAGGTCTGTAGCGCGGTTCTGATAATCGCGCCACATTGGGAGTCAATTTGGACGTAAGTCTCATCTTTGCTTCCCGATCGGGAAACATGTAGCCAATCCATGACCCAATCACACGCAACATTCCCGATCGGGAAATATTGATTGCGCACAGCCCGATTGCGGTAGATAATTTCCCGATCGGGAAACAGAGAAAGTCATGGCGTCCATTCGATCACCTCAACAACTCGGCGATGCACTGCGTGCCGCACGCAAGCAGCTCGGATTGACGCAGCCTCAGTTGGCCCTCGCGGCCGGGGTTGGCGTGCGCTTCATCGTCGACCTCGAGGCAGGCAAACCCACCTTGCGACTGGAAAACGTGCTGCGCGTCATAGATGCCCTGGGGGGTGAGATCCAGTTAAGCGGCTTGCCATCTGTCGTGGCCGGCGATGGACGTGAAGGTGGCAACCATGGCACATGAGCTGGAAGTCTGGCTTTTTGCCGATCGTGTCGGCACGCTGGCGCTGATGGATGGCCGACTGAACTTTGGTTATGCCCCCGGTTGGCTGTCGCAACCTGACGCAGTCGCCTTGTCCGCCTCGCTGCCCCTGCAAGCGGAGCCGTTCGACGATCGCAAAACGCGCCCTTTCTTTGCCGGTCTGCTGCCAGAGGGGCAGATGCGCCGCCTGATTGCGCAGCAGTTCCAGGTTTCTGGTCAGAACGATTTTGCACTGCTGGATCACATCGGTGGCGAATGCGCTGGGGCTGTCACGTTTATCGAGCCCGGGCAGGCATTCCCTTCGCCTAACCGCAACGATGATGTTCAATGGCTGAGCGAGGACGAAGTCGTTGCCATCCTGGATGAATTACCACGCCGCCCCATGCTGGCGGGCAAAGACGGCTTGCGCCTTTCATTGGCCGGCGCTCAAGACAAATTACCGGTGGTGTTCGATGGTGTTCGCATTGGGCTTCCCCTCAATGGCACGCCCAGCTCCCACATCTTGAAGCCAGCCATCCACGCCGTTGAAGACAGTGTGATCAACGAAGGCTTTTGCATGGCACTGGCTGATGCCATGCAGCTCAAGCCGGCAAAATCGAACGTTCACCTTGTGCTGGATCGCTCGTTCCTGTTGGTTGAGCGCTACGACCGCGTGATCGATGCTCAGGGGCAGCGGCAACGCCTTCATCAAGAGGATTTCTGCCAGGCGCTTGGCGTGGTCCCCGAAATGAAATACCAAAACGAAGGTGGGCCGGATCTGGCGCGGTGTTTCGAATTGGTACGTCGCGCCACGCGCCCGAGTGCACCACAGATCCTGCGTCTGCTTGATTACGTGATCTTCAATGCGCTGCTCGGCAATCATGATGCACACGCCAAGAATTTCTCGCTGCTGTATTCCGGCAAAACTTCTGTTCTGGCACCGTTCTACGACACGCTATCGACCGCGGTATATCCAACACTGGCACCGAAGATGGCGATGAAGATCGGCAGCAAGTACAAGTTCAGCGAAGTCCAGGCACGGCACTGGGAACAGTTTGCTGAAAGCGTCGGGCTTGCCAAAGCGCAGGCCAAAAGGCGCATCCTGGAACTGGCGAGGTCACTGCCAAGCACCGCGCGCGCGCTCCAGTCAGACCCGAAACACAGTTTTTCTGGCAATGCCGTGGTTGAGCGAATCAATGCCTTGATTGAGGAACGCTGCGCCCTGACGATTCGGCGGCTCACCGATCCTGCGGCCGGAAGTGATACCGCCGCAAAACGCTCGGCCTGACCCCTGCCGACCCTGGTGTCGATGCTGGGCCTGGAGCAAGCGCTGACTATGCGCCTCTGCCCTCCGCCGCGAGCGTCAGCAAGTGGGCAATCATCTGCGCCGCGGCGGGCGATCGCTGGCGGCCCTTGCGCTCCAGGATGCAGATCTGACGCTGTACACGCGGCGTGTGCAATGCCAGGCGCTGCAGGGCCTCGGGCATCACCGTGGGCAAAGCGCTCGACGGCAGGACGGCGTTGCCTTCGCCGTTCTCGACGAGTGCCAACGCGGTGGTCATGAACGAGACCTCATACGCCGGCAGCGGATCGAGCCCGAGTTGGCCAAACGCGGTATCGGTGAGGCGGCGAATGCTGGTGTCGCGTGCCATGGCGATCAAGGGGTGCTTGGCCAGGTCGGCCCACGCCAGCTCCTTGCGCGTCGCCCTGAACAGGCCTTTCCTGGCCACGGCCACCAAGGTGTCCATCAGCAGCGTTGTCGCCACCAGATCATCTTCACCGGGGAGCGCGAAGCCCAGCGCGAAATCCGCCTCACCGGTTTTGAGCGATGCCACGACCGCATCGGCGACACCGTCCCGGATCACCACCCGCACATTCGGAAACTCGCGACGGAAGCTGGCGACCGCCTCGGCCAACAGGCCTGACGCCAACGATGGCAGCGCCGCCACGGTGACTCGGCCGCGACGGCAATCCGCATAGTCGTGCAGTTGGCTGAGCCCCTCGTCGATTTCGCCGAGCACCCGCCGCGCCGTTTGCAGCAGCTCATGACCGGCGGGGGTCAGCTCGACCTTGCGTGTCGTGCGGTGGAAGAGCTTCAGCGCCAACACCTCTTCGAGCTGCTTCACCAGCAGGCTGAGCGCCGGTTGCGACAGGCAGATCCGGCTGGCGGCGGCGGAGAAGGTGCCCTCCTCCGCGATCGCCACCAGGGCTTGAAGCTGGCGCATGTCGAGATTTATTCGTGCCATAAATAAACCTATGCAATCATTAAAATTGTTTTATATAGGCGACTTTGCTTCAATCACCCCATCGCGTCAATCGCACTTCGAAGGGGTGAGGACTTGCCCAAGGAACCGCTACTGATCGGCTGCGGCGCCGGCTTTGCCGGTGACCGTCTCGACGCGGCCCTACCGGTTGTCAGGGAACTGATCGCGCAAGGCAAACCCGCCTGCCTGATCTTCGAGACCCTGGCCGAGCGCACGCTGGCCCTGGCGCAGCTGCGCCGTCGTCAGGATGTCGAGGGCGGCTACCTGACGACGCTGGCGGAGTTGCTGGCCCCGGTGCTGGCCGACTGCGTGGCCCACCGCATCCCCATCATCGGCAATTTCGGAGCCGCCAATCCGGCCGCCGCGGCACGACGCATCCTCCAACTGGCAACGACGCTCGATTGCGGCCCGATCAAGGTCATGGCCGTGACCGGCGACGATCTACTCAGCCGCATGAGCGCCGGCGAATTGCTGGCCATGCCGTTCAGCCCGCCCGCCCGGATCGCGCCGGCGAGCCTGGTGTCGGCCAACGTCTATCTCGGCGCGCAAGGCATCGCCCAGGCGCTCGCCGCGGGTGCGGACGTGGTGGTGACCGGCCGCGTGGCCGATCCGGCCCTGGCGCTCGGCCCGCTGGTGCATCACTTCGGCTGGCGCTGGGACGACTGGGACCGGCTTGCGGCGGGCGTACTCGCCGGCCATCTGCTCGAATGCGGTGCACAGGTCACCGGCGGCTATTTCGCCGACCCCGGAGTCAAGGATGTGCCGGACCTCGCCTCGGTGGGCTACCCGATCGCCGAGATCGCGGCCGACGGCTCCCTCGTCATCGGCAAGCCGTCGGGCACCGGCGGCATGGTCTCGGAGCGCACGGTCAAGGAGCAGATCCTCTACGAGATCCACGATCCGGCCGCCTATCTGACACCCGACGTCACGCTCGACCTGTCCGGCGTCACGGTCGAGCAGGTCGGGCCGGACCGGGTCCGGGTCACCGGCGCGGCCGGCAAGCCGCGGCCGGCCACGCTCAAGGGTACGGTCTGTTTCGATGGCGGTTGGCTGGGCGAAGGCGAGATCTCCTACGCCGGCCCCAACTGCCGCGCACGCGGCCTGCTCGCCATCGATATCCTGCGCGAGCGCCTGTCGGCGCTTGCCTTGGCGGTCGAACACCACTTCGACCTGATCGGCGTCGCCAGCGTGTTCAACGATGCCGACGGGCGCTGGCTCGACCAGTGCCCCGCGCGCGAGATCGACGACGTGCGCGTCCGCCTGGCCGTGTCGGGCGCCGAGCGCCGCGATGTCGAGCGTGCCCTGCAGGAAGTCGAAGCGCTCTACACCGCCGGGCCGGCGGGCGGCGGCGGGGTGCGCACCCATGTCACGCCCCTCATGAACTCGACCTCGGTCTTCGTGCCGCGCGAGGCCTTCGCGCCGCAGATCGAGACGCTGGAAGCCTGATCATGACCGCTGAAGACTTCGTCGACGTCCCGCTCCATCAGATCGCGCATGCACGCACCGGCGACAAGGGCAACCGCATCAACGTCGCCGTGTTCTGCTACGACCCGGCCGTCTATCCGTACCTGGCCGAGCAGCTCACCGAAGCGAAAGTGCTGGCCTGCTACGGCCATCGCGCACCGTCCGCGGTCACGCGCTACCTGGTACCCAATCTCGCCGCCTGCAATTTCGTCATCGACGACGTGCTGGCCGGTGGCGTGAACAACAGCCTTTGCCTCGATCGCCATGGCAAAGGGCTTTCCTACCTGCTGCTGGCGATGACCATCCGCCTGCCTCGCCAATGCGTGTCCGGGCGCTGATCCCTTCGGAGGAGACAACCATGAAAACCCATCCATCGCGCTTCAAGCCTGCCGCCCTGATCCTGGGCGCGTCCCTGCTCGCCGTGTTTCACGGCGCGGCCGTCGCCCAGTCGAGCCGGCTGGCGATCGGCACCACCTCCTCGTCGTCGAGCCACTATGGCTACTTCGTGGCGGTCTCGCAGATCGTCAACAGCCGCGTCAAGGGCGTGGACACCTCGGTGGTCGAAACCGGCGCCACCATGGACAACCTGCGCCGCATGGACCGCCGCCAGGTCGACCTCGGCCTGGTCACCACCAACGTGATCCACCATGCCAACGCCGGCACCGGCGACTTTGCCGGCAAGCCGAGCAAGAGCCGGCTGCTGTGGATCTACTCGATCGCGCCGCAGAACGCGGTGGTGCGTAAGGATTCGGGCGTGAATTCGTTCGCCGATCTGGCCGGCAAGAAATTCAACACTGGCCTGAAGGGCTCGGCGACCGAAAAGACCACCGACGCGGTGTTCGCCCTGCTCGGCATCACGCCGGACGTGGTGCGCGGCTCCACCGGCGAGATCGTCGATGCGGTCAAGGACAACCGGGTGGTCGGCTATGTGAAGTCCGGCGCCGGCCTCAAGCTCGACGCCTCGACCCGCGAGATCGCCACCTTCACGCCGATCAGCGTGCTGGGCCTGGACGACGGCCAGAAGGCCAAGATCACCAGCACCATGCCCGAGTTGTCGATCGTCGACGTGCCGGCCGATGCGCAGACCAAGCTGCCCGCCTACTCGACCTGGGGCTTCGGCGTGGGCGCCGCGGCCGCCCCCGAGCTGGACGAAAACATCGCCTACCAGATCGTCAAGGCGGTGTGCGAGGACAAGGACATCCAGGCCGCCGCCTTCGGCGAAGTGGCCGGCGTCGACATCGCGCAGATGACGCTCAAGTACGCCTCGTCGCCGCTGCATCCCGGTGCGGTGCGCTACTTCCGCGAGCGCGGTCTCGAGGTACCGGCCCGTCTGATCGCCCCCTGAGGATCGCGCCATGGACACGCTCCGACACAAGGCCGTCATGGCCGTTGCCCTGGTGCTGAGCCTGTTCGTGCTCTACACCTCGGCCTTCGGCGTCCTCGATGCGCTGGTGCAGCGCTCGACCTTTCTCGCCCTGGTGGTGGTGCTCGCGCTGCTGCGCTATCCGCTGGGCGCGGGCAAGGCATGGCGGCCGCTCGGAGCCGTTGTCGACCTGGCGCTCGGCCTCGTCGCGGTCGGATCCTGCGCCTGGATCGCGACACACTCCGACCAGATCATGGACTCGCTGCCGACCGCCGGCCTGCTGGAAATCGCCATGGCCGCCTCCCTGGTGCTGGTCATCCTGGAGATGTCGCGGCGCACGATCGGCCTCATCTTCCCGTCGATGGTGCTGATCGGCCTGCTCTACGCCCTCTTGGGCAACTACATCCCCGGCCGGCTCGGCCATCGCGGCTTCGACATCTACTTCATGACCGAGACGCTGCTGTTGGGCGACATCGGCATCTGGGGCTCGCTGCTCGGCGTTGCCGCCACCATCATCGCGGTGTTCTCGCTGTTCGGCAGCTTCCTGCTGCACTCCGGTGGCGGCGCGGCGTTCATGGACATCGCCTTGCGCGTCAGCGGCCGCTCGACCGGCGGCGCGGCCAAGATCGCCACCATCGCCTCGGGCCTGTTCGGCATGGTCAGCGGCAGCGCGGTGGGCAACGTCGCCACCACCGGCACCTTCACCATCCCGCTGATGAAGCGGCTCGGCTACCCGGCCGCGCTCGCCGGCGCCGTGGAGGCCGTGGCCTCGACCGGCGGCCAGCTGGCGCCGCCGATCATGGGCGCGGCCGCCTTCATCATGGCCGAGATCATCAGCGTCGACTATGTCACCATCGCGCTCGCCGCCATCCTGCCGGCCGCCCTGTTCTACATCGGCGTCTTCGGCACGGTGCACGTCACCGCCCGCGAACAGCGGCTCGGCCAGGTGCCCGACGACCAGATTCCGGCCTGGGAGAGCATCCTGAAGATGCACCGGCTGGCGCCGATCGCCTGCGCCTTCGTCGGCTTAGGGCTTGGCATCGCCAACGGCAATTCGATCCAGACATCGGCCTTCTTCGGCATCGCCGGCACCGTGATTGGCGTGGCCATCGGGCGCCTGTGGCCCGCGCGTGGCGGAGACGACGAGACGCGCGAGCCGGTCACGAAGCAGCTGCGCTCGGCGCTCGACGACGGCGCCAACAGCCTGGTCGTGGTCGGCGTGCTGCTGGCCGGCGCCCAGATCCTGGTGGCGATGATCAACCTCACCGGCATCGGCGTGACGCTCTCGTCGATGATCGTCGGCGAAGCCACCGCCTCGGTGCTGGCCGTCGGCCTGATCGTCGCGCTGATCTGCATGATCATGGGCATGGGCATCCCGACCACCGCCGCCTACGTGCTGGTGGCGGCGACTCTCGCCCCGGCGCTGGTCAAGGTCGGCGTCAGCCCGCTGGCCGCCCACATGTTCGTGTTCTACTTCGCCACACTGTCGGTGATCACCCCGCCGGTGTGCGTCGGTGTCTTCGTCGCCGCCGGCATCGCCGGGGTCGGCTGGACGCAGGTCGCCCGCCATGCGGTCTCGCTCGGCGCGGTCACCTATGTGATCCCCTTCCTGTTCCTGCTCTACCCGGGCATGCTCACGCCGGGCTCGGCGGTTGAGTACATCGAGGCGGCCCTGTCGGGCGTGGTGTTCGTCACCGCCTTCGCGCACCTCTTCGGCGGCGCACAGATCACCGGCCGGCGCGTCGTCGACATCCCCGCCTGGCTGGGCGTGGCGCTGGTGGCCATCTATCCGCACGAGGCCGGACTGGCCGTCGGCATCGCCGCGGTGCTGGCCCTGATGTGGCTGAGCCGGCGCCGTTATCCGGCAGCCAATGCCTGCTGAGCGGCCGGCCCTGCCCGGCGCCCCGATGCCTCGCCATCGCGGGTGACGGCGGTCCTGCGCCGCGCGCCACCCCATGGCCGCGGTACCATGGGGGCTCGCCGTGCCCTGCGCCGGCGCCCCCGGAGGGATCCATCTTGACGAGCGCCCCCACGGAAAATCCGTCCGCCCTCGCCCCGCTGCGCGACGCAGTCTTTCGCATGCTCTGGCTGGCCTGGCTGACCGCCAACGTCACCATGTGGATGAACGAGGTCGCCTCCGCCTGGCTGATGACCTCGCTCACCGACAGCGCCTTCATGGTCGCCATGGTCCAGGCCGCCTCGACTCTGCCGGTGTTCGTGCTGGGCCTGCCCAGCGGCGCGCTGGCCGACATCGTCGACCGGCGGCGCTACTTCGCCGTCACCCAAGTGTGGGTCGGCGCCATTGCCATCATTCTCGCCGCCCTGTCCTTCACCGGCCTGCTGAGCGCGCAGCTGCTGCTCGTGCTCACCTTCGCCAACGGCATCGGCATGGCGATGCGTTGGCCGGTGTTCGCCGCCATCGTCCCTGACGTGGTGCCGCGAGCCGACCTGCCCGCGGCGCTGGCCCTCAACGGCATCGCCATGAACATGTCGCGGGTGATCGGCCCGGTCATCGCCGGCGCGCTGCTGGCCAGCGTCGGCAGCGCCTATGTCTATCTGCTCAACGCCGTGCTGGCGGTCATCGCCTTCATGCTGATCCTGCGCTGGCGCTCCGAACCGGTCGTCAGCGCCCTGCCCGGCGAGCGCTTCTTTGCCGCCATGCGCGTCGGTCTGCAGCATGTGACGCAGTCGCCGCGGATGCGCGTGGTGTTGATGCGCATCTTCCTGTTCTTCCTGCAATCGGTCTCGCTGACCGCGCTGCTGCCGCTGATCGCGCGCCGCCTCGGCGACGGCGGCCCCGGCACCTTCACCACGCTGCTGGTGGCGATGGGCGGTGGCGCGGTAGCGATGGCGCTGAATCTCACCCGGCTGCGCCAGCGCATCCGGCGCGACACCATGGTCTATTGGGGCGTCTGCGTGCATGCCGTCGCCGCCGTCGCGGTGGTGCTCTCGCCCACGCTGTGGCTGGCCGTGCCGGCCATGGCGGTGGCCGGCATGGCCTGGATCGCCACCGCCAACTCCCTGACCGTGGCCGCCCAGCTGGCCCTGCCCAACTGGGTGCGCGCACGCGGTATGTCGATCTACCAGATGGCGCTGATGGGCGGCAGCGCGGCCGGCGCCGCGCTGTGGGGCTATGTCGCCAATGTGAGCTCGGTGCCGACCAGCATCATCGCGGCGGCCGTCATCGGCCCGCTGGTTCTGTTGCTGACGCGCCATCACGGCGCCGGCGGTGTGGTCGACGAAGACCTGACGCCCACCCCGGTGAGCGCCACCGCCCCGCCGCCGGTGATCGACATCGCCCCCAACGAAGGGCCGGTGATGGTGACCGTCGAATACCTGATCGACCCCGCCCAGGCCCAGGCCTTCAACGCCGTGATGCAGCAGACGCGGCTCGCGCGCCTGCGCCAGGGGGCGCTGTCCTGGGGGCTGTTCCGCGATACCTCGCTCGAGGGCCGCTACATCGAGTACTTCCT
Organism: Denitromonas iodatirespirans; assembly: GCF_018524365.1. GTDB lineage: Bacteria > Pseudomonadota > Gammaproteobacteria > Burkholderiales > Rhodocyclaceae > Nitrogeniibacter > Nitrogeniibacter iodatirespirans. Next base: position 37,754 of record NZ_JAEKFT010000012.1, on the reverse strand, counting down.
CGACGAGAACTGGATCGAACATCAGCGCCGCCTGGCCCGCTTCACCGCCGCCGACATCGGCCTGCGCAACCGCCGGCTGTCCTTCCATATCGGCACCGAGCCGCCCCGAACGCGGCGCTACATCGGCGAACCGATCCGGGGGTTCGGCGCGCCGGACGAGGGCTGAGCGCACGGCATCGCAGGCACAACGACGCCGATGCGCTCGTTACCGATAGCCGCGCCGAGTGCGCGGGCCTGGCCCGACTTGCCGATTCAGGACATTCTGAACGAGCGGAAAGCCTGCCGGCCGTTGGTGCGTGGCCAGGCTGGCGTCTCCACAGCCGTGCCGGTGATCTGCCGCCAGCCTTCGGCACCCCCATCGTTCGTCTCCGCCCCGCCAGATCATCGACCACGGCACGCTGGGCGGATTGGCGCAATCCATGGGCATTTCGTCGCAATGACGTTCAAATATCCACGCTCCATGACGGAGATCGTCGAACCTCGGACAAACACGCCGAGCAACTCTTTCCTCTACCGCTTCCGTCTTATCCATTTCCGCCAATGACGCTTATGGACGGTGCGATGTCGTATCTGGGAAGGTGCCCGGTTCGGGGCGCTACGACAATCTTTACACCGTTGGGCGCTTGCGGCCCGGCGGAGGACAGACTGCATGCATATAGTGATAACACAGGAGGCAACCCGATGAATGGCAGTCAAGACCTGGTCCTCGAACCAGGAATCGATAACAAACAATTTTGGGGTCTGGATTTTCACAACCCCGTCTTCCCCATCACCGCGACCCTGATCGTCTTGTTCATCATCTATGCGCTCGTGGACCCCAGCCAGGCCAGTGCACAGATGGTTGCCATGCGAACCTGGTCGATCGATCATTTCGACTGGCTGTTCATGCTGGCCGGCAATGTCTTCGTCCTGTTCTGCCTCGCGCTGATCGTCCTGCCGGCCGGCAAGGTACGCCTCGGTGGTCCAACGGAGCGCCCGGAATTCTCGACCTGGTCCTGGTTTGCGATGCTCTTCGCCGCCGGCATGGGCATCGGTTTGATGTTCTGGAGTGTGGCCGAGCCGGTCGCCTACTACACCAACTGGTACGGCACCCCGCTGAACGCCGCCGCCAAGACCCCCGAAGGTGCCGCCGCCGCCATGGGCGCCACGATCTTCCACTGGGGCCTGCACCCGTGGGCGATCTACGGTGTCGTCGCGGTCGCCATCGGCTTCTTCAGCTTCAACATGGGGCTGCCCCTGACGCTGCGCTCGGCCTTCTACCCGCTCATCGGTCACCGGGTGCGCGGTTGGATCGGTCATCTGGTCGATATCATCGCCGCGCTGGCAACCCTGTTCGGCCTGGCCACCTCCCTGGGGCTGGGGGCGCAACAAGCGGCCAGCGGCATCCACTTCCTGACCGGGATTCCCAACACCCTCGGCCTGCAGCTGGCGATCATCGTCGGCGTCAGCTGTGTCACGCTCCTGTCGGTGTGGCGCGGTATCGATGGCGGCGTCAAGCTGCTCTCCAACATCAACATGACGCTCGCCGCGATCCTGATGGTGTTCGTCGCGATCGCCGGCGGTATCATCGCCTTCGTGAAGGGGATCGCCACCAATACGATCTCCTATGGCGAATTCCTGCTGCCGCTGTCGAACTGGATCGGCCGTGACGACCAGACCTGGTTCCATGGCTGGACCGTGTTCTATTGGGCTTGGTGGATCTCGTGGTCACCCTTCGTCGGCATCTTCATCGCGCGTGTCTCGCGTGGCCGGACAGTGCGCGAACTGCTCACCGCCGTTCTCGTGGTCCCGACCCTGGTGACCATCGTGTGGATGACCGCCTTCGGCGGCAACGCCCTGACGCAATCCGCCGGCGGCATCGGCGAACTGGCCAACGGTATCGGCGACGTTTCCCTGGCCATGTTCCAGATGCTCGAGCATCTGCCGCTGACCTCGATCACCTCGGCCCTGGCCATCGCACTGGTGCTGGTGTTCTTCGTCACCTCGGCCGACTCGGGCTCGCTGGTGATCGACAGCATCACCGCCGGTGGCAAGACCGACACGCCGCGAAGCCAGCGTGTGTTCTGGGCCTGCCTGGTGGGCATCATCTCGGCGATCCTGCTGTCGGTCGGCGGCAAGGATGCGCTCAATGCGCTGCAGGCCGGCGCGGTGACCACCGGCCTGCCCTTCACGGTGGTGCTGCTCATCATGACGGTCGGGCTCTACAAGGCACTTCATCAAGCGCACTACGCCTGAGCATGCTTGCGGTACCCGGCAACGGGTGCCGCAAGCTCCGATCTTTTTCCCAAGGGCCACTCATCGAGTGGCCCTTGTTCGGTCATCATCCGGTTCTACATCGCCATCGCACGCCACCGGATCACGAGTCACACGGGATGGATGTCAACGCACCAAGTCTTCAACCCGATGCGCCAGCCGGCGCCCAGGAACCGCATCCACTCGCCCCGCCAGCCAAGATGTCCGTAGCCGACGCACCGCCTGCGCGCCCATTCGGTAGCCCCCTGCGGCACAGCAATCGCGCTTTTCTGACCAAACAGACCGGCAAGGGCGCCAATGCGCCGGCCCATTGCGAGGTCGGTTTCGTACTGCTCGAACATTTTTCGATGATGGCCTTCACCGGCGCGCTCGACGCCATGGTCACGGCCAATCTGCTGAGCCCCACCCCGCTCTACACCTGCCGCACCCTGGGCCTGGCAGCGGGACTGATCCGCAGCGATCTGGGCATCCAGGTCTCGCCCGACGGTCTGCTCGTCGAACGCAAGGCCGACGAATTCGATCTGCTCATCATCTGCGGCGGCTATCGCTCCGGCCTGCACGCGCCGCGCGCCGTGCTCGACAAACTACGCGCAGTGGCGCACCGGCACCGGATCCTCGGCAGCCTGTGGAACGGCGTCCATCTGCTGGCCGAGGCGGGCGTGCTCGACGGCTATGCGTGCACCGTGCATCCGGAAAGCCGCCCCGGCCTCGAGGAGGCGTATCCCAACGTGGACATCCGGCCCCTGCCTTTCGTCATCGACCGTGACCGCATCTCCTGCGCCGGCGCCAACAGCGCCCTGGGCATGATGCTGGCGCTCATCCGTCAGCAACACGGCAACGAGATTGCCGAAGGCATCGCCGGCATCCTCGCCTGCGATCGCAACATGGACGATTTTCAGGGCCACAGCATGCCCTCGCTCGCCCACAGCCCCACCCTGCCCCCACCGTTGCGTCTGGCCCTGGAGCTGATGGAGAGCAATATCGAGGAGCCCCTGGGGGTGGAAGAGCTGGCCCGGCTGGCGCAGATTTCCTCGCGCCAGCTCGATCGCCTGTTCCTGCACCACATCGGCACCAGCCCGGCCCGCTATTACCTGGAGCTGCGCATCACGCGGGCGCGCCGTCTGCTGCTTCAGACCAATGAGCCGATCACGAACATTGCGATCGCCTGCGGCTTCACCGGGGCGCCGCATTTCAGCCGTTGCTATCGTAATTTTTTCGGCGAAACGCCGAGTCAAGCGCGCAAGAAAGGCGGCTGAGCCAGGAGGCCGCGCGGCCGCTCACGACAGGCGTTCGCGCCGCGCGTGGCGACGGGAACTCCGCCGTGCGCGGGGGCAGCGGTCAGGAACGACCGGTTTTTCGGGCGTACCGGCGGATGGAGACGCCGACGCTGTCGGCGATGTCGAAAATACCCGGTTTGGACACGGACACCGCCACCGACAGCAGATCGAAATCGGCAAGCAGGGTATCGGCCACGTTCTGCGCAAAACCTTCGAGCAGCTCGCAGCGATTGAGCAGCGCGTGACGGCGAACCGACGCGACGACGGCGCCGTAGTCGATGGCGTCGGTCAGACGGTCGCTGAAGCAGGCGCGCGAGTGCGCCAGCCCCAGCTCGAGGTCGATCACCAGCGGCTGCGGGCCGTGGCGCTCGTGCTCATACACACCGATCAGCGCATCCACGCGCAGCCCGCGCAGGAAGATGCTGTCGTCTCCGGGCGCCGGCGGCGCGCTCAGACGCGCGGCACCGGCGCCGATCTCGGCGGCGTTCAAACTCATCTCGCTCATCTCGCGACCTCGCTCAGCGGGCGACGTGGACGCCGAACTCTTCGCTCGCATCGAGCAGCCAGCGGTACAGGTAGTCCGCGAAGCTGCGCCGGATCACCAGCGCCCAGCGATCCTCGTCGAGCCGACGGATGATCGCCGTGGTTTTCGCGAACGTTGTGCTGACCCCCTTGCCCACCGGGAAATGGTTCGGATGGACATCGTAGGGCGTGCATTTCATCAACATCTCGGGCACCGCCGGACCGCTCAGTTCGAGCACGGTCTGGCCGCCGCTGACGTTCATCACCGCGAAATGCCCACCGAGCGTCTCGCGCAGACGCTGCTCGGCGGCGAACGCCTCGCCGCCCGGCACGATGATCAGCCACTCGTCCGGCGAGATCCACTGAAGGCTCACGCCGCGTGCCTCATCCACCGACAGCGGCCCCATCTTGAGCGGCAGCGGCACGCCGAGCGCCTGTTCGACGCCATTGACGAAGCCGGCATCGCCGGCATTGCCGCGCAGCACCAGATGACCGAGGAAGGCGTGCTCGCGCACCACGACGCCGGCGCTCTGCGCCTTCGGTTCGGTGATGACGTCCACACGGCACATCGCCAGCGGGGACTCCGCCTTCACGGGCTCGGTCGGTACCAGGTCGATCGTTGCAAACTCAGACATTTTGGCGGTCCCCCTTGGGATCGTAGAAGACGGGGCTGACAACTTCGGCGGCGTGCACCTTGCCGTCGGCCATCGGCAGATAGACGGTCTGGCCCATGCGCTGGTTGCCGCCCTTGAGCAGTGCGAGCGCAAAACCATGGCCGAGGACCGGGCTGAAGTAGCTGGAGGTCACATGACCGGCCATCGGCATCGGGAGCTTGAGCTCCTTCTCCAGCACGATCTGCGCCCCCTCTTCGAGCACCAGCCTGGAATCGAGCGGCTTGAGCCCGACCATCTGCTTGCGGTCCTCGCGCTTGGTGTCCGGGCGGGTCAGCGCGCGGCGGCCGATCCACGAGAACGGCTTCTTGTAACCGACACACCACTGCATGCCCAGATCCTCGGGCGTCACCGAACCGTCGGTGTCCTGACCGACGATGATGAAGCCCTTCTCGGCGCGCAGCACGTGCATGGTCTCGGTGCCGTAGGGCGTGAGGCCATACTTCTCGCCCTTCTCGAAGAGCGCCTCCCACACATGCATGGCGTAGTTCGCCTGCACGTTGATCTCGTAGGACAGCTCGCCGGTGAAGGAGATGCGGAACACCCGCGCCGGCACACCGGCCACCGTGCCTTCACGCCAGTCCATGAACTTGAAGTTCTCGTTGGACAGATCCATGTCGGTGAGCTCGGCGAGCAGCTTGCGGGCATTGGGCCCGTTGATCGCCATCGCCACCCAGTGATCGGTGGTCGAGTTGAAATACACCTCCAGCTCCGGCCACTCGGTCTGGTGCCACAGCTCCAGCCATTCGAGCACCCCGGCGGCACCGCCGGTGGTGGTGGTCATGTGGAAGTGGTTCTCGCCCAGGCAGGCGGTGACGCCATCGTCCATGACCATGCCGTCGTCCTTGCACATGAGGCCATAGCGGCACTTGCCCACGTCGAGCTTGGCCCACGGGTTGGAGTACAGCCGCCCGAGGAACTCGCGCGCATCCTTGCCCTGGATCTCGATCTTGCCCAGGGTGGAGGCATCGAGCACGCCCACGCTCTCGCGCACCGCACGGCATTCGCGCTGGACGGCCTCGTGCATGGACTCGTTGCCCTTCGGGAAGTACCACGGACGCATCCACTGGCCGACCTCCTCGAACTTCGCGCCGTGCTTGACATGCCACGCATGCAGCGCGGTGTAGCGGCGCGGATCGAACAACTCGCGGCAATGACGGCCGGCGATGGCACCGAAGGTGATCGGCGTGTAGTTCGGGCGGAACACGGTGGTGCCGGTCTCGGGAATCGTCTGCCCCAGGCAGCGTGCCGCGACGGCCATGCCGTTGATGTTGCCGAGCTTGCCCTGGTCGGTGCCGAAACCCAGCGCGGTATAGCGCTTCACATGTTCGATCGACTCGAAGCCCTCACGCGTGGCCAGTGCAATGCCGGCGGTGGTGACGTCGTTCTGCAGGTCGACGAACTGCTTGGGCGCGCGCATGGTGGGTTTCAGATGCGGCACGTCGAAGAGCGCGGCGGCCTTGCCTTCGCGCACGGTGCGAACCTTGGGCAGCGTCCCGCCCTGCGCCTCGAGGCCGTTGGCCATCAAGGCGTTGCTGGCGGCTTCGAGGCCGTCGGCAAGGGCTTCGGCGAGCGACATCTTGCCGTTCACACCGCCGGCCACGACCTGCCCCTTCACCTTGCCGGGCACGAAGCCGAGGATGTCGTCGCGCCACTCCGGACGCGCACCGGTGTGCGCGGCCAGGTGGACCACCGGGCTGTAACCGCCCGAGCTGCCGACGGTGTCGCAGGCCAATTCCTCGACACGGCCACTCACCTTGAACCCGGCGATATCGATGCTCGCCACGAGCGCACCGGTGACACGCTTGGCACCGCGCGTCTCGATCACTGCGCTACCGGTGATGATGCGGATGCCGCGGGAGCGGGCCTCGGTGACCAGATCGCCGTCGGGCTTCTCGCGGGCATCGACGATGGCCACCACTTCACGGCCGGTGTCATGCCAGTCCAGCGCGGCACGGTAGGCGTGATCGTTCGAGGTGGACAGCACCAGGCGCTTGCCCGGCACCACCGCATAGCGACGGATATAGGTCGAAATGGCGCCGGCGACCATGTTGCCCGGCACATCGTTGTTGGCATAGACCAGCGGACGCTCATGGGTGCCGGTGGCCAGGATCACCTGACCGGCGCGGACCTTGTGCATCCGCGCACGCACCTGGCGGCGCCCGTTGAGCAACGGCGCGCTGTCGGCCAGATGTTCGGTACGGCGCTCGTGCAGGGTCACGAAGTTGTGGTCGTGATAGCCGTTGGCCGTGGTGCGCGGCAGCAGCAGCACGTCGGCCACGCCGGCCAGCTCGGCGAGCACGCGCTCGACCCAGGCGGCGGCCGGTTGGCCGTCGATCGACTCACGCGTGTCGAGCAGCGAGCCGCCCATCTCCTCCTGTTCGTCGCACAGGATCACGCGCGCCCCACTACGGCCGGCGGCGAGCGCGGCGGCCAGCCCGGCCGGGCCGGCACCGATCACCAGCACGTCGCAGTGGCGGTTGATGTGGTCATAGATGTCCGGATCGCTCTCGCGCGGCGCCCGGCCGAGGCCCGCCGCCTTGCGGATGGCTTTCTCGTACTTGGGCCACATGGCGGCCGGCGACATGAAGGTCTTGTAGTAGAAGCCGGCCGGCATGAAGCGGCCGCCCATCTTGCCGACCACGCCCATCACATCGCCGTCCACCTTGGGCCAGCCGCTGGTGCTGGTGGCGACCAGGCCGTCATAGAGCGCCTGCTGGGTCGCACGCACGTTGGGCACCTGCTCGGCCTCGCTCCGGCCGAGCTGGAGAATCGCGTTCGGCTCTTCGGCGCCGGCGGCCACGATGCCGCGCACACGGGCGTACTTGAAGCTGCGGTTCACCACATCGACGCCGTTGGCCAAGAGGGCCGAGGCCAGGGTGTCACCGGCGTAGCCCTGGTAGCTGGTGCCGTTGAACTGGAAGCGCAGCGGGCGGCTGCGATCGATGCGACCGTTGTTCGCGAGGCGGTTGGGTTGGCTGCTCGGTTGCGTCATTTCGCCGCCCTCCGGCTGGTGTCGTCGATCGTGGGCAGCTCGCCCACCTTGTAGGTTTCGAGAATCTCGTAGCTCACGGTGTCGCGGGTGACGTTGAAGAACTTGCGGCAGCCGGCAGCGTGGTACCACTGCTCGTGGTGCGCGCCGCGCGGGTTCTTGCGGAAGAACAGGTAGTCGCCCCACTCTTCGTCGCTGGTTTCTTCGGGGTTTTGCGGGCGAGCGATATGCGCCTCGCCCTTCGGGCGAAACTCCTCTTCCTCGCGGTACTCCTCGCAATGAGGGCAGTAGATGTGCAGCATGAGCCTGGCTCCTGTCAGTGCGCGACGCCTGCGGCGCCGTGCTCGTCGATCAGTTTTCCGGAGATGAAGCGGTCGATGGAGAACGGCGCGGCGAGCGGATGCGCCTTGCCGTTGGCGAGGGTCGCCGCAAACACGTTGCCGGAGCCCGGTGTGGCCTTGAAGCCGCCGGTGCCCCATCCGCAGTTGAAGAACAGGCCGCCGACCGGGGTCGCCGAGATGATCGGGCAGGCGTCCGGGGTGGTATCGACGATGCCGCCCCACTGACGGTTCATGCGCACCCGCGAGAACGCCGGGAAGAGCTCGACGATCGCCTGCAGGGTGTGCTCGATGGTCGGATAGCTGCCGCGCTGGCCGTAGCCGTTGTAGCCGTCGATGCCGGCGCCGATGACCAGGTCGCCCTTGTCGGACTGGCTGATGTAGCCATGCACATGGTTGGACATGACGACCGTGTCGAGCACCGGCTTCATCGGCTCGGACACCAGGGCCTGCAGCGGATGCGACTCGATCGGCAGGCGGATGCCGGCCATCTTGGCGAGCACGCCGGAGTTGCCGGCGGTGACCACACCGACGGTCTTGGCGCCGATGAAGCCGCGCGAGGTCTCGACCCCGAGCACCTTGCCGCCGCTGGTGCGAATGCCGGTCACTTCGGTGCGCTGCAACAGGTGCACCCCGAGGGCGTCGGCCGCACGTGCAAAGCCCCAGGCCACCGCATCGTGACGGGCCACGCCGGCGCGCGGCTGCCAGGAGGCGCCGAGCACCGGGTAGCGGGTGTTGCGCGAGCAATCCATCAGCGGCACGATTTCCTGGATCTGCTTGACGTCCAGCACTTCGCCGTCGATGCCGTTGAGGCGGTTGGCGTTGACCCGCCGGTTGATGTCACGCATGTCCTGCAGCGTGTGGCCGAGGTTCATCACCCCGCGCTGCGAGAACATGACGTTGTAGTTGAGGTCCTGCGACAGGCCCTCCCACAGCTTCATGGCGTGCTCGTAGAGCCAGGCGGCCTCGTCCCACAGGTAGTTGGAACGCACGATGGTGGTGTTGCGCGCGGTGTTGCCGCCCCCCAGCCAGCCCTTCTCGACCACCGCCACGTTGGTGATGCCATGTTCCTTGGCCAGGTAGTACGCGGTCGCCAGACCATGGCCGCCGCCGCCCACGATGATGATGTCGTACTGGCTGCGCGGCTCCGGATTACGCCAGACGCGCTGCCAGTTCTCATGGTGGCTGAGGCCATGCTTCACCAGCTCGAAACCCGAATAATGCTGCATCGTCTATCTCCTCGAATCCGGAGGCAGCAAGCCGCCGCTATCCGGTGTCGCCCTCTTGCCGAGGGACGCTTCGTCACACATCTCGATCGCCGCGCGTCGAGCGCCTGGGATCAAACCCCGGGCCTCAACACTCGATGACATTCACCGCCAAACCGCCGCGGGACGTTTCCTTGTACTTCTCCTTCATGTCCCGGCCCGTATCGCGCATGGTCTTGATGACCTTGTCGAGGGACACGAAGTGCTTGCCGTCGCCGCGCAGGGCGATGCGTGCGGCATTGATCGCCTTCACCGACCCCATCGCATTGCGCTCGATGCAGGGCACCTGGACCAGGCCACCGACCGGATCGCAGGTGAGGCCCAGGTTGTGTTCCATGCCGATCTCGGCGGCGTTCTCCACCTGCTCGGGCGTCCCACCCAGAACCTCGGCCAAGGCACCGGCGGCCATCGAGCAGGCCACGCCCACCTCACCCTGGCAGCCGACTTCGGCGCCGGAGATCGAGGCGTTCTCCTTGAACAGGATGCCGATCGCCGCCGCGGTGAGCAGGAAGCGCACCACGCCGTCCTCACTGGCGCCGGGGACGAAGCGATGGTAGTAGTGCAGCACCGCCGGGACGATTCCCGCCGCCCCGTTGGTCGGCGCGGTGACGATGCGCCCACCCGCGGCGTTCTCCTCGTTGACCGCCAGCGCGTACAGATTGACCCAGTCGATGGTGGTCAGCGGGTCGCGCAGCGAGGCCTCGGGCGCGCCCGACAGCTTGCGATACAGCGAGGCGGCACGGCGGCGCACCTTCATGCCGCCAGGCAGCACACCCTCGACCTCGCAACCGCGGCGTACGCAGGCCTGCATCACCTGCCAGATGTGGAGCAGGCGCTCGCGCGTCTCGGCCTCGGGGCGCCAGGCTTTCTCGTTCTCCAGCATCAGCTGGCTGATCGACAGGCCGCTCTCGGCACACTGGGCCAGCAACTGGTCGCCGCTGTGGAAGGGATACGGCAGTTCGGTCGTATCCTCGACGATGCGGTCGGCGCCAGCCGCCGCCTCGTTCACCACGAAGCCGCCGCCGACCGAGTAGTACACCCGGCTCACGATCTCGGCCCCGTCTTCGCCGAAGGCGGTCAGACGCATCCCGTTCGGGTGGTAAGGCAGGCTCTGGCGACGCAGAAAGGCCAGATCGTTCTTTTCGTCGTAGGCGATCTCGTGCTCACCGGCCAGCGCGATGCGCCGACGCTCGCGGATGCGCACGAGACGGGCCTCGATGGTGTCGGGGTCGATCAGGTCAGGCGCCTCGCCCTCCAGACCGAGCAGCACCGCGGTGTCGCTGCCGTGCCCCTTCCCGGTGGCGCCCAGCGAGCCGTACAGCTCGGCGCGCACGCGGTGCACCCGGGGCAGCACGCCGTCCTCCTTCAGACCGGAGACGAAAGTCAGGGCGGCGCGCATCGGGCCCACCGTGTGTGAGCTCGACGGCCCGATGCCGACCTTGAACATCTCGAAGACGCTGATAGCCATGGCGTTTGCCTCTCTTTTTTCGCTCAACGGCTCGCCGGATAGACCGGGAAGCGCGCGCACAATGCCTTCGCTTTTTCGCGCACCGCGGCGATCACCGACGCGTCCTCGAGGTTGTCGAGGATGTCGCAGATCCAACCGGTCAGCGCTTTGGCCTCGGTCTCTTTGAAGCCACGGCTGGTGATCGCCGGCGTGCCGATGCGGATACCGCTGGTCACGAAAGGCGATTGCGGATCGTTGGGCACGGCGTTCTTGTTGACCGTGATGTGCGCCGAACCCAGCGCAGCATCGGCTGCCTTGCCGGTGATGCCCTTGTCGATCAGGTCGACCAGGAACAGATGGTCGTCGGTGCCGCCAGAGACGATCTTGTAGCCACGCTCCTGGAACACACCCGCCATGGCGCGCGCATTGTTCAGCACCTGCTGCTGATACGCACGGAATTCGGGCTGCAGGGCCTCCTTGAGCGCCACCGCCTTGGCGGCGATGACATGCATCAGCGGGCCGCCCTGGATGCCGGGGAAGACGACGGCGTTGAGCTTTTTCTCCAGCTCCGGGTTGGCGCGGGCCAGGATCAGGCCGCCGCGCGGACCGCGCAGCGTCTTGTGGGTGGTGGTGGTGACGACATCGGCGAAAGGCACCGGGTTCGGATACAGGCCGGCGGCGACCAGCCCGGCCACATGGGCCATATCGACGAACAGCTTGGCGCCCACGGCATCGGCGATCTCGCGGAAACGCTTCCAGTCGATCACGCGCGAGTAGGCCGAGAAGCCGGCGACGATCATCTTCGGCTTGTGCTCGCGCGCCAGCGCTTCGACCTGGGCATAGTCGATCTCGCCGGTCGCGTCGTCCAGCCCGTACTGCACGGCGTTGTAGATCTTGCCGGAGAAGTTGACCTTGGCCCCGTGGGTCAGGTGGCCGCCGTGGGCGAGGCTCATGCCGAGCACGGTATCGTGCGGCTCGAGCAGCGCCATGTAGACCGCGGCATTGGCCTGCGAGCCGGAGTGCGGCTGCACGTTGGCGTAGTCGGCGCCGAACAGTTCCTTGGCACGATCGATCGCCAGTTGCTCAACCACGTCAACATGCTCGCAACCGCCGTAGTAGCGCTTGCCCGGATAGCCCTCGGCGTACTTGTTGGTGAGCACGCTGCCCTGCGCCTCGAGCACACGCGGGCTGGTGTAGTTCTCGGACGCGATCAGTTCGATATGCGATTCCTGCCGGACCAGTTCAGCGTCCATCGCGGCTTTGAGCTCTTCATCGAAATCGGCGATACGGTCGGTCATTGCAAACATCGGTTCTGCCTCCTTGGCTGGGTCGTCCTACCGGGCGCCGAGGCGGCAGACCTGTGCGGTGGACGACGACATCATTGGCAACGATCTTATGAACTTCGTCACCCCGACTATTGCCTGTATCCGCCGTCGGTTTGCTCAATACGGACACGCCGGCCCGACACCTCGCGAGCAGGCGCACGATACGCTGGCGCGGCAAAAAAAAGCGGCGTATCTTGGCTCGAATCAGCGGCATCAGACCGCGCACCAATACGGTAAGAACATCGGTGAAACGCCCCGTCTCGGGGCGGCACAAGCACCGAATCCTTCAACAGGAGACAAGAAATGTTGACCGCCTGCGGGTCCCTCCCCGCCTCCTCCTTGCGCTCACCGCCAAACAGCTGCGCCCGCTGCGCGCCGTATGGCACGGCAGCGCTCCTGTCCGCTCTCCCATCTGCGGCCCCGCCGCACAAATAACCCGCACCGGCAAACCGGCGCCATGACTTCCCATGGCACGCGGCTTGCAAGGACATGTGCAAATTGCGAACGGTCCCGCCGCAAACCGGTCCGTCGCTATATAGAGAGCGTTTGCAATCCTCGACTCGAAACAGGAGGTGCACCATGTTGACCGATCCGTCATCCGTCTCTCGCATCGGCTTTCTGGTGCTCGACGAATTCACCATGATCGCGTTTTCCAGCGCGATCGAAGTCTTGCGCATGGCCAACTACGCCAGTGGCCGCAAACACTATGAATGGACGGTGTTCACCGTCGACGGGCAGCCCGTCACCTGCAGCAACGGGCTGCCCACCGCGCCCATGAAAACCTACGCGGACGCCGGTCCGCTCGACATGGTCTTCGTCTGTGGCGGCACCAACATCACCCGCCTGGTCGATGATCGGGTCATCGGCCTGCTGCGCCGCATCGCCAAGGACAAGGTGAGCTTGGGCGGCCTGTGCACCGGCACCTACGCACTGGTCAAATCCGGCCTGCTCGACGGCTATCGGGCCACCATCCACTGGGAAAACATCAGCGGCCTGCGCGAGTCCCACTCTCGTGTCAATTTCGTCCACGAGCTGTTCGTCATCGACCGCGACCGCATCACCTGTACCGGCGGCACCGCGCCCATCGACCTCATGCTGACCCTGGTCGGCGCCCGTTGCGGCAAGACCCTGGTGGCACAGATCTGCGACCAGTTCAGCCACGAGCGCCCGCGCGACAGCAAAGACCGCCAGCACATCCCGCTCGCCGCCCGCCTGGGCCGCAACCACGAAGCGCTCGGCGATGTCGCCGCCTTGATGGAAGCGAACATCGAGGAGCCGCTGTCGCTCGACGAGCTCGCCCACCTCGCCGGCCTGTCACAGCGCCATGTGCAGCGCATGTTCCGCGAAGCGCTGGGCTGCACCCCGAGCCAGTACTACCTCGACCTTCGCCTGCGCCGCGCGCGCGAGTTGCTGCTGCAGACGGCGATGTCGATCACCAGCATCACCGTGGCCTGCGGCTTCCAGTCGCCCTGCCACTTCAGCAAGGCCTACCGCGCGCTGTTCGGCCAGTCGCCCAGCGGCGAGCGCCGCTATGCCGGCGGAATGCCCCTCGCCTCGCGCAGTCGTGCGGACGACGCCACCGTGGTGGCCGTGGCAGCCTACGCGGCCGATCAGGTCCTCGCGAGCGAGGTCTTCGCCGGGGCCCACCCCGTCTAGTCCGCATCCCGGGCGCGACGCCCGGGCAATCCACCGCAGCGTCCTGGCCCCGCCTCGCGGCGGGCATGAAACAAGCCCGCCTTCACCGCCCAAAACGGGCAGCGAAGGCGGGCTTGATGGGCGCTTCCGCGTGGGCAGGCCCGACCGGCCTGCCCGCTATCCGATCAGAAGTAGTAGCCCAGGTTGATGTTGAAGCGGTTTTGCCAATCGCGCTTGGAATTCGCCGCGAGACGGTCAGCGAAGCTCGTTTCGTTGCCGACGAAGTCATTGCCGTTCGAACGAGCCCATTCGGTGTAGATGTACCAGCCGCCGTGGCCCCAGGCCGCACCCAGGGTCATCAGATCGCTGTTCTTGAAGCTGTCTTCATCCTTGACGATGCTGCTGTACTCGATATACGGGATCACGTAGTCCAGCCACGGGATACTCGGCGTCTCCTTGTAGTAGCTCAGTGAGACCGCCGGGATCCAGGCCTTGGCGGCCACGTCGGTGGTGAAGTCGAAAGCACCAAACCTAACCACTTTGTCGGTTCCCAATGGCTGGTTTTTGTCGACGTTGAACGAATAGCGCGTCAGTTGGGTGGCCAGGGTGAAGTTATTCCACTTGTTGACCATGTGCGCCGAGGCCGCCCAGCGATCGCCGTCATCCTGTGGGCCCTGGCTGTTGAGCTTGCCGTACATCAGCGACGCGCCCAGGTCGGTCTTCACTGCCCAGTCCTTGAAGTGGTAGATGGCGCGAAGGTTGACCTGGTTTTCCTCCTCGTAACCATTACGACTCTCATTGACCACGTCGTAGGAGTAACGGGCGCTGTCAACGCTGCCGCCGTGACCGGTCCCCTCATCCGACAAGTAATACGCGGCATCGATGGTCAAGTTGCCCAGCGACTTGGTGTATTTCACACCCAGATCCATGTCGTCGGCCAAGCCCACGTAGTAGTGCTGGTCGAAGAACCAACTTTGCGAGACGCCGTAGGCGCCCGGGCCAAAGGGTACGCGGTTGACGCCGACCTGGATCTGGCCGCCATCGTCGAAGTTGTAGCCCAGCCAACCAGTGTGGAGGAAATGGTAGCCGTTGTAGAAGCGGTACTCGAGCTTGCCGATGACACCGTTGTCGTTGGCGTAATCGAGATTGATTCGATAGGTGTCGAGCGTGAAATTGCCCCCATCGCGTTCGGCGCGTGTTGGCTTGCCTTGGTAATCGCCATAGTCACCGACCGCGTAGTTCGCACGGATAGCGCCGCCAACCTTGAGCTTGCCACCCAGGAAGTTGTCGAAGGCAATGCCGGCCGGGGCACTGTTCGCCTTGGCCGCCTCCAGCTCCTTCTTGGCGCCGGCCTCGCCGGCCTTCGAAGCCTCGAGCTGCGCACGAGTGCGCGCGAGCTCCTGCTCGAGTTCATTGATACGGGCGTTCAATTCGGTGGCACTTTGCGCCATTGCACCAGCCGGGAAGGCGAGTGCGAGGCTGACGGCCAGAACAGACTTGGTGCGGCGATACTTCGATGGAACAGTCATCATGAAGCTCCCTTTTTTTGGACCGCCCCTTGGCGGCCCTTGTTGTGAAATCTGTAGGCTCCCGTTTTTCCGAGGGGCAAAGACGCCCCTGCGTACCGAAGACGCATCGTCGATTCTTGGGGAGGGGCGTCTTCTGGGACGCGCTGCGCTATCGGTCGAGCACCAGGTCGGTCAATGGTGTGGAGCAGCAAGGCAGGAACATGCCCTTGTCGATCTCGCGCTGGCGGATGCCGCCACCGTGCTTCATGTCCACTTGCCCCGACACGAGTTGCGATTTGCATGTGCCGCAGACGCCCTTGGTGCATGACGAGGGCAGACGCAGGCCGGCGGCGCGGGCCGCTTCCAGCACGCTCTGGCCGGGCGCGCAGTGGACGGTGATGCCGCTCTTGGCGAATTCCACCGCATGGCCCTCGCCCACGGCCGGCGCATCGGCGTCGGCCGGCACTACCGAGTCCTCCGCCATGTCGGCGAAGGTGAAGCTCTCTTCGTGATAGCGCGCCATGTCGAAACCGCCCGCCGCCAGCACGGCACGCACCGCGGCCATGTAGGGCGCCGGGCCGCAGCAGAACACCTCGCGCTGGGCGAAGTCCGGCGCGATCAGCTCGAGCAGCGGCAGGTTCAGGTAACCGGTAGGCGCCGCCCAGGCGGGTTCACCGTCCGTGCGTTCGCACACGAAGGCGGTACGGAAGCCGGACAGGTTCGCCGTCATGAGGGCCAACTCGCCGCGGAAGATGATGTCGCGCGGCGTGCGGGCGCTATGCACGAAAACGATGTCGCAGGGCTCGGCCAGGTCGTGCGCGCTGCGCGCCATCGACATCAGCGGCGTGATGCCCGAGCCGCCGGAGAGGAACAGGTACTTGGGCGCCGGATGGTTGCCTGCGCAGAACTCGCCGGCCGGCCCCAGCGCGCGCAGGCTCATGCCCGGCTGCAGGTTGTCATGCAGCCAGTTCGAGACGATGCCGCCGGGCGTGCGCTTGACCGTGATCGACAGGCGGTCCGGCCGGGTGGGCGATGAGGAGATGGTGTAGCAGCGATTGATGGTCTCGCCGCCGATCTCCAGCTCCAGCGTCAGGAACTGACCGGCAGTGAATCGGAACAAGGCCGGATTTCGCGGGCGGAACAGGAAACTGACGACATCGTCGGTCTCCTGGCGCCGCTGGCAGCACACCAGCACATCGTCCTCGTCGGCCAGCCACAGGGGTGGCAGGATACGCAGGACTTCCGGGGCGAGAGTATCGGGGGCGATCATATCCATGTCTCGGTTAAAACCTCAGGCAATCGCGGCGCGCAGCCGCTCGACGTACCAGTTGGTGAACTTTTCCACCAGGGCCTCGGTGTAGGGCGAATACGGGCCGGGCTCGAAGGCCGGGCTGGCGACGCCACGCTGCGACATCTCCACCAATGCGCCGTCCTGGCGGTTGGTGGCGAGCCACACCTCGGTGAGCCGCTTCAGGTCGTAGTCGCGCCCTTCCATCGCATCCTTGTGCACCAGCCACTTGGTGCGCACCAGCGTGTGTCCGGCGTCGATCGGCTGCACGCTGAAGGTGACGATGTGATCGCTCATGAAGTGGTGCCAGGAGTTCGGCTGAATCCAGAACGACAGGCCGCCCAGGCGACGGTCGGTGAGGTCGCCGAGCAGCTTCTGGCAAGCCACCTTCGCATCCATGGTCTGCGACTCGCCGTCCCTGTCCAGCGGCAGGCGCAGGGTGCGGAAACCCGTGACGCAGCTGTCGAGCCGCTCGATTTCGGCCGACTTGAGGCCCGCCGCCTCCCAGCGCGCATGCTCGCGCTCGATCAGATCGCGGAACTCCTGCACCGCCTCGGCGTTGCTGGACGAGGGCTGGTAGCCGAAACCGAATTCGTAGAGCGACTGGGTAAGCTCCGGGTGATTGCCCACGCAGTGGTAGCACTCGCGGTTGTTCTCCAGCGTGAGCTTCCAGTTGCCCGCTTCGACATAGTCGTCCTGCGCCACCACCTTGCAGTCGGCGATGCGGTGAGGCCCGATGTAGGGCTCCATCGTCTCGCGCATCTGTTCGAAGTCCGTCGGCGGCTCGTCGGCCAGGCAGATGAAGATCAGGCCGGCCAGATTGCCCACGTGCACCGTCTTCAGGCCGTGCTTGCCGCATTCGAAGTTTTCACCCATGTGCTGGTTATGGATGAGCTGGCCGGTCAGGTCGTAGGTCCAGTGGTGATAGGGGCACACCAGATTGCCGACGCTGCCCGAGAGCTCGTTGCACAGCTGGGCCCCACGGTGACGACACACGTTGTGGAAGGCGCGGATGGCCATGTCGTCGTCACGCAGGACGACGATGGACGCCCGGCCGAGCTTGACGGTGAAATAGTCACCCGGCTCGGCGATATCCGGCTCGACGCCGACATAGATCCAGTGCCGGCCGAAGATCGCTTCCATGTCGAGATCATAAACCTCGTCGGCCGTGTAGAACGGCGCATCAAGGTTGAAACCGGTTCGGCGTGCTGCGATGAGTTCTCGCAACGAGTTGGAAACCTTCATTTTGTTTCGTCTGCCCTAGTTGAGGTCTATGGAACGATGCTCGCCGACGTAGGCGCACATCACTTGCACTTTGGCGACGCGAGTCGCTTCAATTCCGACATCGCGGCGGTGCCGCGAATCGAGGTGGTCATCACAAGGCACGGCGATTCATTCCGTTCGCGGCGCCTGGGCGACCGACGGCCCAGGCCGCACCGCAAAAACGCAGTGGCTGTGCCCGTCGGCGGCGCACTGGGTCTCGCAGCACAGCGTCTTGAGCGGCGCGCCGTCGACGCCCTGCTGGGGCTCACCCACCCCCCTCATGACCCCGTCGAGCCACCCCGACAACAGGTAGCAGACCTTGGTCGCGGCGCAGCTTTGCGCCTGGGCGAGGACAAAGGTCGAGGGGGTGAGGCGGATATCGGCGTGCCCGCGCGCAAAATCGGTCTCGACCAGCTCGAAGCGGCCCCAGCCGCTTCGAGACAGGCGTTCGAGGCAATGCTTGAACAAGGCCACACCGGTGAGCCCGTGCCGCTTCGCGGCCTTCTCGCACCGGTAGCGGGCCGACCTGTAGCCGGCCCGATAGACGAACTCGGCATACTTCTGGCGCCCGATGCTCGCCTCGAGCGCAGCGGGGCCGTCCGCGTCCTCTGGCAGGTCCGGTTCGGGGCGATTCTCGTAGGTGCTGCGCGCCCGGCGTGACAAGGTCATGGCGTGCTCCTCGGGTAGTGGGCCGGTCAATCGATGGGGCTCATTGTTCGCGCGAGGCAGACCGGGTGATTTGCCGCACATGACGTGCACTTGGCCAATTGCGACGTCGGTCATCCCGTCTGTCGCGCGGGCCCGACACCTTTGCTTCGATCTGCCGTGCGCATGCGCCAATGCCGCATAGGCAGCGGCATTGGCGCGACAAACGGAACGGTCGGGAGAGATGAAACAGTCGAAGCGCGATCCGGCGCGAGCGGGCGAGATCGCGAGCGGCGGCGCCTTCCGGTCGACAGCGCCCTCGGGGTGTCAGGCGGGATGCATCTCGGGCGAGGACATGGCCTCAGTCAGCGCCGCCTCCAGGCGTGCCCAGGCCGGTTCGGTGTCAGGCAGGCCGAAGCGGATCATCGCCTCCTGGTCGAAAAGCCGCGTGAGGATCCCGCCCCGCGCGAGCGTTTCATGCAGCGCGCTGGCGTGCGGTGAGCGGACGGTCGCGAAAAGCGCCGTGGCGCCGACCTCGCCCAGCGGGGCGACCAGCGTCGCGAGTCGCTGGCCGGCCGCGGGCAGACGCTCGCGCATTTGCCGCTGCCAGTCCCGATCCAGCAACGCGAGCCGGGCAACTTCGCGCGACGGCCCCGAGATGGCCCACGGTCCGAACCCCGCGCGCAAGCGTTCGAGCAGCGGCGACGCGGCAAAGACGAAGCCGACCCGGACACCGGCCAGACCGAAGAATTTTCCGAGCGAACGCAACACGATGAGATTGGGTGCGGCGTCGGACCCGGCCAAGGGCACGAGACTGTTGTCCGGCGTGGCATCGATGAAGGCCTCATCGACAATCAGCACGCCACCGCCGGCGTTGAGCCGCGCTGCCGCCGCGAGCAGGGTGCGTGCATCGTGGCGGCGCCCGGTCGGATTATTGGGATTGCAGACCAGCAGATGCCTGAGGCCTCGGGCCAGCGCCTCCTCGATACCATCGTCCTTCAGCAGATGGACCTCGTGCCCGGCCGCACGCCAAGCGTGCGGGTGCTCGTTGTATAAAGGGGCAAGGCACCCGATCGAGGCGCGGGGAAACAGGCCCGGCAAGGCCTGGATGGCTGCCTGCGAGCCCGCCACGGCCATCCCCTGGGGGCTGCGATAGTAGGCGGCCATGGCCGCGTCGAGCCCGTCGTCGTCCTCCGGCAAGCGTTGCCACACCTCGGGCGCGAGGGTCGGCACCGGCCAGCCGTGCGGGCTCACCCCGGTCGACAGATCGAGCCAGTCGGCCAGTGGGATCCGGTAACGGGCCGCGGCGGCGCGCAGCCGTCCTCCATGTTCGAGCATGTGCAGAGGCCCTTGCCTTACGAGTTGGCGGGCTTGGTCCGCGTCGCCATCGCTCGCGTGCCGGCATCGTCGGCGGTCGCCAGTTGTCGGCTCAGCCGGGCCAGGCGCGCATGAACCCGCGGATCGTTGACCCGCAGTGCGAGATCCGCACATCGGTGGAAGTCCTCGTCGGTCAGCTCGGCGCCACAGTTCACCGCCTGCTCGAGGCGTTGCAGTGACAACTTCCGGTGCCCGAGACGGAGGCTGTGGCGCAACAACGCCACTGTCGCGGCCTTGAGCTCGCCATCGCCCTGGGCCATGCCCATGGATTGCTTCAGTTGTGCCACGGTTTTGCGGGACACGGCACGCTCCTGGCGTTCAGTGTGGACTATGGATGGCGCGTGGATGGCGCGGCCCATGTCAGGGCATCAGGATCAGTTCGACGATCCGGCGCACCTCGGGTTGCAGCGTGACGCCCTCGGCGCACAGCGCGCCGATCGCCTCGGGCAGCCCATCGACCGGTTGCGCCGCGCGCACGATCGCCGCCCAGCGCTCGGGAGTCCCATCGGCCGGCAGCTCGACGCCCAGTTCGCGCAGGCGCTGGCGAAAGTCTTCCACGTCCACGAGATCGGCGAACATCATCGCAACACCCCCTCCTCGCGCAGCAACTTGAGGATGGCCTCGGCGCCGGCTTGCGGCGAAAGCCCGGTGAGCACCTGACCGCCGCCGCCCTCGGCCTTGGCCGCGGCCGCCTTGAAGCGGTCGCGCGCCGAGGCGGCCTTGACGATCTTGAGGCGCTTGGGCCGCTTCTTCGCCGGTGCCGTGTTCCAGTCGCGGGCCGCGGCATCGGGCGTGACCTCACCCTCGATCCGCCGCAGCTCGCCGCGCCGTGCCGGCCCGTAGGCGCTCTGGCGCGCGGCCTGCGCGGCCGCATCCACGGTGACCACGGCCGGCAGGCGCACCTTCAACCGCCGCCGCTGCCCGCGCGGCAGCGCCTGCAGCACGGTCATGGAGTCGCCATCGACCGATTCGATCTGCGCCAGGCCGCTCACCAGCGACCAGCCCAGGCGCTCGGCCAGCAGGAAGGGCACCAGGCCGGAGGCCTCACCCATCTCGCCCCGCGCCCCGCACAAGACGAGCCGCGCGCCCATCTCCCGCAGCCGCGCTTCGAGGGCCGGCACGATGTCCGCCTCGGGCGGCTGGTCCAGCACATCGAGGGCGCCGATGCCCATGCCCAGATAGCCGCGCAGCGCGCTTTCGCGCTCGGGCGAGCACTCGCCCGCGTGCAGCAGGCTCATGTTTTCGGGCGCCACCAGCGACAAACCCATCTCGACCGCCCGCGCATCGAAATCGGCGCGCCGCGGCCGCCCCGTCACCGGATGGCGGCCCACCGACACCAGCGCCGCGACCTTCAGGCCTTGCACCTGTTTGATGTCCTCACGCCGCATTGCGTTGCTCCTTCCGACCGCCTTCAACCAGTTCCACCAGCGCGGCGAGCACCTCGCCGGTATCGGCGATCACCGCCAGATCGGCGCGCTTGACCATGTCGCAGCCCGCGTCGGTGTTGATCGCCACCACCTTGTCGCATTGCTGGATGCCCTGCAGGTGCTGGACCGCCCCCGAGATGCCGGCCGACAGGTACACCCGCGCCGTCACCCAGGTGCCGGTCGCGCCGACCTGCCGGTGACGCGGCATGAAGCCGTTGTCCACTGCCACCCGCGAGGCCCCTTCGGTGGCGCCCAGCACGCGGGCCGCCTGATGAAAGCCGTCCCAATCGTGGATGCCGTTGCCCGCCGAGAGAATGAACTCCGCCTCGGCCAGGGCCACGCCGGCCGGGTCGACCGCCACCGCGCCGAGGTCCTCGACACGGCGCAGTGCCTGCGGCAGGGCCGCGGGCGGCGCGATAGCCTCGGCCGCATGGACGGTGTCGGCCACCGGCTCGGCGCATTCGGGCAGGGCCAGCACGATGCGCGGCAACTCGCGCGTGATGTCGCTGGCGCCGGCTGCGCCGCGGCCCGTGCACCGCCCATCGGCGATCTGCCACACCTGCGTCGCCGGCCGTTCGCCGAGGCGCGCCGCAAAGCGCCTGCCCAGCTCCGCGCCGCCCAGCGGCGAATCGGGGAACAGCCAGTGGCGCGGCGCATGCTGCCGCTCGACCCCGCCCAGCGCGGTCAGGCGCAGCTCCGGCGCATAGCCCTCGAACTGCTCGCCGGCGAAATTGAGCACCCGGTCGACGCCGGCCTCGCCGAGCCCCGTCTCGCGCGGATCGCCGAAGCTGACCAGCAGCACCGCGCCATCCGTCTCGGCGTCGGCGAGTTGGCGCGCCAGCCCGAGCAGGTCGCGATCATGTGCCGACAGGCGACCACCGGGCATGTCCGCCACCACCGCGATGAAGAAGGCCGGGGTATCGATGTCGACCCGCCGGCGTGCCGGGGCCGCGGCCGCCTCACGCCTCGCCGCCCCGCCCGCGCCGGCGCTCTGGGCGCCACTGCGGTCGATGCGGCGGATGCCGTTCGGGCCGATGAAGCCGACCGCGTGCGGATCGCGCCGGATCACGCCGTTGGGCCCCATCCACTGCGCCGCCGGCGCCCCGCCGCCCATCCGGGCAAGCACCGCGTCATGCTCGGGATGCAGGCGGTTGCGGGCGATCCACTCGCTGCGCGGATCGCGTCTGACGATGTCGTTCATGCCAGCTCCTCCGTGTGAGCGCGTAGCCCGGATGGCGTGAAACGGAATCCGGGGTCGGCCGTACCTGTTTCGCTGCCATTCCCGGATTCCGGCCTGCGGCCTGCATCCGGGCTACACAGCCCGTAAAGGCTCGACTGAGGGTGTCTCATGCCGTCACCTCCTCTTTCACACGCTGCGCCGGTGCCGCCGCGAGCTGCGCCGCGACCAGCTCGGCGATGTCCAGCACCTCGGCACGCTCACCCACGACGCCTTCGAGCATCGCCGTGCATTGCGGACAGCCGACGGCGACGATGTCCGCCCCGGTGGCGTTGATCTCCGCCATGCGCATGTCGGGGATGCGCTGCTTGCCGGGGATGTCGGTGATCGGCGCGCCGCCGCCACCGCCACAGCAGCGCGAGCGGAAACCAGAACGCTCCATCTCCACCACCTTGATGCCGATGCCCTTGAGCGCATTGCGCGGGGCCTCGTACTCGCCGTTGTAGCGGCCGAGATAGCACGGGTCGTGGTAGGTCACCTTGCCGCCCGACCACTGGCCGAGCGCGAGACGCCCCGCCGCCATCAGTTGTGAAATATAGGTGCTGTGATGGCTCACGTCGTAGTGGCCGCCGAGCGCGGGGTATTCGTTCTTGAGCACGTGGAAGCTGTGCGGGTCGCAGGTCACGATGTGCTCGAAGCGGTATTGCGCGAGCGTGGCGATGTTGCGTGCGGCCAGCGACTGGAAGGTGGCTTCGTCGCCGAGGCGGCGGGCCACGTCGCCCGAATCGAGCTCGTCGTTGCCGAGCACTGCAAAGTCCACCTTCGCCGCGCGCAGCACCTTGACCAGGGCGCGCAGGGTGCGCTGGTTGCGCATATCGAAGGCACCGTCGCCCAGCCACAGCAGCACCTCGGCCGAGCCGCGCGCGCTGATCAGCGGCAGGTCCAGATCGGCAGCCCAGTTCATGCGCGAGGCCGGATCGAAGCCGCCCGGGTTGTCGGTGGCGGCGAGGTTTTCGAGCACCTCGCCCCCCTTGTTGGGGGTGTTGCCGTGCTCCATGGTGAGGTGGCGGCGCATGTCGACGATGGCGTCCACATGCTCGATCATCATCGGGCATTCCTCGACGCAGGCGCGGCAGGTGGTGCACGACCACAAGGTGTCCGCATCGACCAGCGCGCGGCCCTCTCGCAGCACGATCGGGCTGTGCACATCGCCGCCATGTTCGCCGACCGGCATGCCGGGATAGGGCGAGCCGGCATAGGCCGCGTCGGTGCCGCCGGCCAGGCCGACCACCATGTCCTGGATCAGCTTCTTCGGGTTGAGCGGCTGACCGGCGGCGAAGGCCGGGCACATCGCCTCGCAGCGGCCGCACTGCACGCAGGCATCGAAGCCGAGCAGCTGGTTCCAGGTGAAATCCACTGGTTTGCCAACGCCCAGCGGTGCTGATGCATCGTTGAGATCGAGCGGTTTCAGACCGGTCGAGCGACCGCCGCCGAAGCGTTCGGGCCGGCGGTGGAAGGCCAGGTGCAGCGCGCCGGCAAAGGCGTGCTTCATCGGCCCGCCCCAGGTCATGCCGAAGAACATCTCGCCCAGGCCCCAGGCCACCACGAGGGCCAGCACGGCGGCGAGCGCCCAGCCGCCGAAGCCGGCCGGCAGCACGCCGGCGGCGGGCAGCGTCACCAGGAACACACTCACCGAGAAGGCGAACAGGCTCTTGGGCAGGCGCATCCACGGCCCGCGCGAAAGCCGCGCGGGAGGATCCTTGCGCCGCGCGGCAACCCGCAGCGCACCGACGAACATCACCGCGGTGGCCGCGAGCAGTGCCCAGGCGAGCACCCGGCTCTCGAGTCCGAAGCCGTGCACCGCGATCAAGAGCAACGCGGCGAGCACGAAGCCGCCGCCGGTGGCCACGTGGGTGTTGGCGAAGACCTTGTCGCGCGCCACCACGTGGTGCAGGTCGACGAGGTAGCGGCGCGGCATGGCCGCGAGCCCGGCCAAGAGCTGCACCGGCGCGGCGCGGCCCTGGCGCCACAGCCCGATGCGCCGCAGCGCGCCGGCCAGGGCGAGCGCCAGCGCGGCGAAGATCAGGATGGGCAGCACAACGTCAAGCATGGGTCTCTCCTACGATCCGAGGGCAGATACGGAACGCATATCGCGTAGGGCGGAAAAGCGCGTCGCGCGCCTTCCGCCGTATGTGGCACATCAGAGCCGGGCCACGAAGCCCCCACCCTCGCCGCCGCCGGGCCGCCGCAAGGCGGCGAGCGCCCCCTCGGGGGGCAGCGCAGCGGCGACAGGCGCAAGCGTGGGGGCCGTCGCCTCTCAAAAGTCCTTGCACAGCCTCAGCGCATCGAGAATCGCGCCATGGGTGTTGTGCTGGGAGACACAGTCGCCGATGCGGAACAGCAGGTAGCCCTCGCCCGCCTCCGCCAGACTCGACTGCGGCTGCATGGCGAACAGTTCCTCGATGTTCACCTGCCCCTTGTTGCGGGCGCCGGGCTTGAGCTCGTAGTACAGCGCCTCGTCGGGCCGTACGCCGTTCTCGATCACGATCTGGTCGACCACGCGCTCTTCCTTGGCGCCGGTGTACTCGTTCTCGAGCAAGGCCACCAGCTTGTCGCCTTCGCGATAGACCTTCTCCAGCATCAGGTCCCCGGTCATGATCACTTCCTTGGGGTAGAGGCTGCGGTAGTAGGTCGGGAAGGTGGTGCCGCCGATCGCCACGCCGGGCTTGATGTCGTCGGTGACGATCTCGACCTTGGCGCCTTTGTCGGCGAGGTAGTCGGCCACCGACATGCCGGAGAACTCGCAAATGGTGTCGTACACCAGCACGTTCTTGCCCGGCGCAACCTTGCCCGCGAGCACGTCCCAGCTGCTCACCACCAGCCCCTCTTCGGCGCCCCAGTGCGGGTTCTGCTCGATGAAGGGATGGCCGCCGACCGCCAGCACGACGATGTCAGGCCGCAGGTCCATGATGGTCGCCGCATCGGCCGCCACGCCCAGGCGCAGGTCGATCTTCAGGCGCGCCAGCTCGAGCTGATACCAGCGCGTGATACCGGCCATCTGGTCGCGTTGCGGCGCGCGCGCGGCAAGCGAGATCTGCCCGCCCAGCGCGTCGTTCTTCTCGAACAGGGTCACGTCGTGGCCGCGCTCGGCGGCAACACGCGCCGCCTCCATGCCGGCCGGCCCACCGCCGACCACCACCACCTTGCGCTTCGGCCCGGTCGACTTTTCGATGATGTGCGGCAGGCCCTGGTGCTCGCGCGAAGTGGCCGCGTTCTGGATGCACAGCACGTCCAGGCCCTGGTACTGGCGGTCGATGCAGTAGTTGGCGCCGACGCACTGGCGGATCTGGTCGACCTGGCCGAGCTTGATCTTGTTGACGAAGTGCGGGTCGGCGATGTGGGCGCGGGTCATGCCGACCAGATCCACGTAGCCGCCTTCGAGGATGCGCTGCGCCTGGTTCGGATCCTTGATGTTCTGCGCGTGGATCACCGGCACCGACACCACTTCCTTGATCCCGGCCGCCAGGTGCAGGAAGGGCTCCGGCGGGTAGCTCATGTTGGGGATCACGTTGGCCAGCGTGTTGTGCGTGTCACAGCCCGAGCCGATCACGCCGATGAAGTCGAGCAGGCCGGTGTCGCTGTAGTACTTGGCGATCTGCTTCATGTCCTCGTGGGTGAGGCCATCGGGGTGGAACTCGTCGCCGCAGATGCGCATGCCGACCACGAAGTCGCGACCGACCTCGGCGCGAACCGCCTTGAGCACCTCCATGCCGAAACGCATGCGGTTCTCGAAGGAGCCGCCCCACTCGTCGGTGCGGTGGTTCACGCGCGGGCTCCAGAACTGGTCGATCAAGTGCTGGTGCACGGCCGACAGCTCCACCCCGTCCAGCCCACCTTCCTTCGCGCGGCGGGCGGCCTGGGCGTAGTTGCCGATGATGCGTTCGATCTCTTCGGGCTCGATGGTCTTGCAGGTGGCACGGTGCACCGGCTCGCGGATGCCCGAGGGCGAGACCAGGTGCGGCCAGTTCTCGCCGTCCCAGCGCGAGCGCCGACCCATGTGGGTGATCTGGATCATGATCTTGGCGCCGTGCTTGTGCATGGCATCGGCCAGGTTCTGGAAGTGCGGGATGATCCGGTCGGTCGACAGGTTCACCGAACTCCACCAGCTCTGCGGGCTGTCGATGGCGACCACCGAGGAGCCGCCGCAGATGGCGAGGCCGAGCCCGCCCTTGGCCTTTTCCTCGTAATACTTGATGTAGCGCTCGGTGGTCATGCCGCCGTCGGTGGCATAGACCTCGGCATGCGCGGTGCTGACGATGCGGTTGCGGATGGTCAGCTTACCGATCTGGATCGGCTGAAAAAGGGCGTCGAACTGGGCCATTACCTGTACTCCTGCTTCTTCAGCGCGGGCGGGTGACGAACACGCCGTGGTCGCAGCCTTCCTCGGCGGCGCTCTGGGTCTGCTCGGCGAGGGTGCGCAAGGGGCTACCGGCGGCGGCGAGGATCTGGTCCATCGCGCCGGCGAACCAACCGGTGAACATGTATTCGATCTTGCGGCCGACCTTGCCGTACTCATAGACGAAGGCCGAGTGATCCAGGCGCACGCGGCAGGTGCCGGCCTCCAGGTCGATGGCCTCGATCGAGAACAGCCCCCAGCCGCGCTGCGACAGGCGCTTCATGTAATGCTCGAACACCGCCTCGCCGGACAGCCCGTGCAGCGCGGCTTCCTTCTCGCACCAGTGCCAGGCGGATTTATAGCCGGCCTTGTAGAGGATGTCGGCATAGCGTTCAGCGCCGATCTCCTCTTCGATGCCCTTGTGGTTGTTGATGAAGAAGTGACGCGGCACATACAGCATGGGCAGCGCGTCGGTGGTCCACACACCGGTCTCGGAATCGACTTCGATGGGCAGTTGGGGGGCGGTCTTCATGTTCCTGAAACTCCTGGATGTATTGGGGTCTGCCGGGCTTGGAGGGGCTCACTCGCCCCAGACGTCGCGCAGCACGCGGACCCAGTTCTCGCCCATGACCTTGCGCACCACGCGCTCGGGCATGCCGCGGCCGAGCAGCGTCTCGGTCAGATTGGGGAATTCACCGACGGTACGGATACCGAGCGGATTGACGATCTTGCCGAAGTTGGTGAGCCGGCGGGCGTAGCCCTTGTCATGGGTCAGCCACTCGAAGAACTGCTGGTCATGGCCCTGGGTAAAGTCGGTACCGATGCCGATCGCGTCCTCGCCGACGAGGTTCATCACGTACTCGATCGCCTCGGCGTAGTCGTCGATGGTCGAGTCGATGCCCTTCTTGAGGAAGGGGGCGAACATGGTCACGCCGACAAAACCGCCGTGATCGGCGATGAACTTGAGTTCCGCGTCGGACTTGTTGCGCGGATGCTCTTTGAGGCCCGAGGGCAGGCAGTGCGAGTAGCACACCGGCTTCTTCGATTCGAGGATGACCTCCTCGGAGGTCTTGGCGCCCACGTGCGACAGATCGCACATGACGCCCACGCGGTTCATCTCGGCCACCACCTCGCGGCCGAAGCCGGACAGGCCGCCGTCACGCTCGTAACAGCCGGTGCCGACGAGGTTCTGGGTGTTGTAGCACATCTGCACGATGCCCACGCCCAGCTTCTTGAAGATCTCGACATAGCCGAGCTTGTCCTCGAAGGCATGCGCATTCTGGAAGCCCAGGATGATGCCGGTCTTGCCGGCGGCCTTGGCGGCGGCGATATCGGCGGTGGTGCGCACCGGAATCACCAGGTCGGCGTTCTCGGTCATCAGCCGGTTGACCATGGCGATGTTGTCGACGGTCGCCTGGAAGTCTTCCCACACCGACACCGTGCAGTTGGCCGCGGTCAGGCCGCCACGGCGCATGTCTTCGAACAGCTCCCTGTTCCACTTCGCAATGATCAGTCCGTCAATGACGACGGCACTGTTGTGAACTTCCCTGGCATTCATCTCGCGTCTCCTCACCAAGCGCCGAATTAGTGAAGAGAAGCATAACGTTACGGACGCGAGCCCTATCGCACGGGAAACGACAGAGACGAGCCAAATTGCGCCATCCGAACGGGGCTCGCCGGGCGCCGGACGGACGGGGTCCGCGCGGCGCCCACAAGGCGGTCAACGCTCAGCACATTGGCGCAGCGACCTCAGGCCGAACCCGGACACTGCCGTAGGTCGCCTCGCCCCTTGCGGCCATCAGCATCAACTCCGCGGTCGAGGTCGGCAGCCCCGTCTCGAGCCGCTCTTCGGCCACGAAAACGCCACGCCGGCCGCGCACGCCTCGCACCGCGGGCTCGATGGTTCGCTCGCTGCTCGGCGGCACCCCGAACGCGGCGCGATAGCACTTCGAGAAATGCGGCGTCGACACGAATCCGCAGGCCGTGGCGACCTCGATGATCGTCATCGAGGTCTGGCGCAGCAGCTGGCGCGCCCGGTTCATGCGGATCGTCAGGTAATAGCGCGAGGGCGAACAATCCAGATGCTTGAGGAAGAGGCGTTCGAGCTGGCGCCGCGAAATGCGCGCGGCGACCGACAACTCGGCGAGATCGAGCGGCTCCTCGACATTGGCTTCCATCAGCTCGACGATCTCGCGCAAGCGCGGTTGCGAGGTCCCCAGCACATGCCTGAGGGGAATCCGCTGCTGCTCCTGCTCGCCACGGACGCGCTCATACACGAACATCTCCGAGATGGCGCTCACCAGTTCGCGCCCGTGCTGCTGGCCGATCAGCCTGAGCATCATGTCCAGTGGCGCGGTCCCCCCCGACGAGGTCAGACGGTTAGCCTCGATTGTGAACAGGCGGTTCGTCACCAGCACCTTCGGAAAGGCCTCCTGCAGCCCGGCGATGCACTCCCAGTGGATGCTGGCGCGGTAGCCGTCGAGCAAGCCGGCCTGGGCCAACACCCAGGCGCCCGTGCACACCCCGCCGACCATGGCGCCGCGCCGCGCCTGCGCCTGCAAGAAGCGCAGATGCGCCTTGGTGCCGGCCTGCTGCTGTCCGACGCCACCGCAGACGATCACGATGTCCAGGTCCTGCGCGCTGTCCATCGGGGCATCGGGCAAAATGCGCTGACCGTCGCTCGCGCGCACCGGATCACCGGTCTCGCTGAGCGTGAACCACTGATAGTGCTGCTCGCCACTCAAGTGGTTGGCCATGCGCAAGGGGTCAATGGCCGCCGACTGCGCGATCAGCGTGAAATTGTCCAGCAACAGAAAACCGACCCTCACGGGGCCCTTCGATCCACCCAGCCCCCGGGTGCACACCACCCTCCGGGCCTGCTCTTCTTTGCCCATCACTCCTCCTTACACCATCGCTGGCGTCGCGCGGCGGCCGATCTCGTAGATCGAACGCTCAATTATGAAAGCGCGCCCCTGGTGAGCTCACCAAGAGGACGCGCCAGCCATCCGGGCACCGAGGGCAAAAAGGCTCAGGACATCGCCATCGAAACGCCACGGCAGCACGCGCCTGGCCGGCACAAAGACACCGCAGACGCTGTGGTTAATTTATCCCTCCGCGCGGTGCGCCTTTGTCCAAATGCGACACCAACCTTCCTGCCGACGCCATCCAATCGACACCCAAGTCCCCGGCCACCGAACACCGCTTGCGGAGCATTCACATCCGTTCGCAGCAGGATCGCCACCCGAACGGCGACATAGCCGCCAAAAGGCAAGCACGGAGCGGCATCCGGCGCCGTGCACGGCATGGCGAATTTTGAATATGGTGAGTCGCATGGAGACATGCGCGCACCGACAAGTGCGCGAACAATTCGCTGTGCACGAGCAACACCAGCGTGCGTCGAAGACGACTCGTCCGACGAGCGATTCGCGGACATCAGAGGAGGCACCCCGGTGAGTGGCGACACCCCAATTGCTCCATGGCCAGGTTCGGACCGCAAGCAGCGCGGCACCGGGTGTCACGACGCCCCACCGATGCCCGGGCAGCGCTCGCGCATGCGCGCGGCGCCACGTTCGATCGACAGCCCGGCGCGATCGCCGGCGAGGAGCGGTGCATGAGCTTGATGCTCGGTATCGACACCGGCGGCACCTTCACCGACGCGGCGCTCGTCGACGACCGGCGCGAGGTCGTTGCAGTCGCGAAGCAACTGACGACGCGGCATGACCTCACCGTCGGCATCGCCCGCGCGATCGACAGCCTGCCCCCGGAGCACCTGGGCGAGGTCGCGATGGTCTCCCTGTCGACGACGCTCACCACCAATTCGGTGGTCGAGGGCAAGGGCTCGCCGGTATGCGCCCTGCTCATCGGCTACGACGAGCAGCAGGTCCGCAACAGCGGGCTCGCGGAACTGCTCGGCCCGGAATCCATCGTGACTATCGCCGGCGGGCATGACGCCGCCGGCCAGGAAGACACGGCGCTGGACGAACAGGCCGTGCGGGCTGCGATCCTCAACTGGCGCGACAAGGTCTCGGCCTTCGCCATCTCGGCCACCTTCAGCGTGCGCAACCCCGGCCACGAGATCCGGGTGCGCGAACTGGTGCGCGAGCTCTCGCACAAGCCGGTAACCTGCGGACACGAACTGGCCTCCTCGCTCGGCGCGCCGCGGCGCGCGGCCACGGTCGCACTCAACGCACGCATGATCGCCCACGTGCAACAGCTCATCGAGTCCGTCGAGACCATCCTCGCCGCGCGTGGCATCCACGCGCCGCTGATGATCGTCAAGGGCGACGGCTCCCTGGTCAATGCCAGCTCCGCCATGCAGCGCCCGGTCGGCACCGTGCTCTCCGGGCCTGCCGCAAGCGTGCTCGGGGCCTGTGCGCTGTCCGGCCTGCGCGACGCCATCGTCGCCGACATGGGCGGCACGACGACCGACATCGCCGTGGTCCGCAACGGGCGCCCCGAACTCTCCTTCGACGGCGCGCTGATCGGCGGCTGGCAACCGATGATCGAGGCGGTCCGCATCTACTCGATCGGGCTGGGCGGCGACAGCGAGGTACGTTTCAGCGGCGGCCTGGGCATCGCGATCGGCCCGCGCCGGGTCGTGCCGCTGAGCCTGCTGGCCAGCGAGCACCCGGAAGTGCTGCCGGCCCTGGAGCGGCAAGCCGTCTCCTCACCCAACGGCAGCCAGCTGCGCTTCGCGCTGCGCCTGCAACACGACGAGGCGCAGCTCGGGCGCCTGCCGGACGACGAGCGACAGGCCTGGGAACGGCTTGCCAAGGGGCCGGTGGACATCGAGCGCACCGTCGTCGAGGACCGCCGCCTGGCACGGGCGCTGGCGCGACTCGAACGCAGGGGCATGGCCATCTACAGCGGCTTCACCCCGACCGACGCGGCGCATGTGCTGGGCATCTCGAGCCACTGGAGCACCCCGGCCGCCATGCTGGGCGCACGCATCTGGGCCCGCCAGATGCGCCACTTGTACGGTTTCGGCACCTGGCCGGAAGGCGACGCCGAAGGCCCCTCGCGCCAGGTCTTCGATCTGGTGATCGAGGGGATCAGCCAGAAGCTGATCGAGGCCGGCCTGCACGAGCAGAACCAGCTCGCCGCGGCTCAGGCCGACAAGCTCTCGCGGCTGCTCACCGAAATCACCCTCGAACAGCGCCGGGACCCGACGAAACCCTCGGTGTTCTCGATTTCGTTCGCCGCCGACACGCCGGTGGTGGCCGTCGGCGGCCCGGCCGCCAGCTACTACCCGGAGGTCGCCCAGGGTTTGCGGGTCGGCCTCTACATGCCGCGCTTCGCCGAAGTGGCCAATGCCGTCGGCGCGGTGCTCGGCGAGGTGGCGCAGCGGGTGCACCTGACCATCGCGCAACCGGTGCGCGGCACCTTCCGGGTGTTTACCCAGCGCGGCCCGAAGGATTTCCGCCAACTCGACACCGCCATCGAACATGCCCGTGAATTGGCGGCCGCCGAGGCGACCGAGCTCGCCCTGGCGGCCGGCGCCGCCTCCGTGCAGGTCGCGTTCGAGCATGACGAGAACAAGGTCAGCAACGACATCGACGGCGACGTGTTCTTCGAAATGCGGCTCACCGCGGTCGCCTCGGGCCCCCCGTGTGCACGCATCGGGGGCGCCGCCGAACAGGCCTGCGCGGTGCGATGAATCACCGACCAGACGAAATCTCATTTACCCGCCGGCATGGCGTGATTGGCTATCCCAGTGTCGCTCCGCGTCATGCGAACGCATGCGGCCAATCCACATACTGCCGACACCGACCCCTGAACACACCGAGGAGAGCGAGATCATGACTACCACACCGAGTCGCCGGCGCGCCGGCCGCGGCGGCAGCGAAGAACGCCGCGCGGCACGCTCGCGCAGCCAAGGCACGCAAGCGCCCTACATCAGTCGCAAGATCCCCTACTACGAAGTCCTGGACGACGAGGGGCTCGCGATCATCGAAAACAACGCCGACATCATCCTCGAGGAGATCGGCATCGATTTTCGCGACGATGCCGAAGCGCTGCAGATCTGGCGCGATGCGGGCGCCGACGTGCAGGGCGAGCGCGTGCGCATGCCGCGCGGCATGTGCCGCAAGCTGATCCAGGACAACGCCCCGCGCGAATTCACCCAAGTGGCCCGCAACCCCGAGCGCAGCGTGCGCATCGGCGGGGCCAACACGGTCTTCGTGCCGGCCTACGGCAGCCCCTTCATCCACAACCTGGATGATGGCCGCCGCTACGGCAACATCGAAGACTTCCGCAACTTCGTCAAGCTGGCCTACCTGTCGCCCAGCATGCACCACTCCGGCGGCACCATCTGCGAGCCGGTGGACCTGCCGGTCAACAAGCGCCACTTCGACATGGTCTACAGCCACATGAAGTACTCCGACAAGTGCTTCATGGGCTCGGTCACGCATCCCTCGCGCGCCCAGGACACGGTCGAGATGGCCAAGATCCTGTTCGGCGACCAGTGGATCGACCCGGAAACCGGCAAGCCGCGCACCGCGGTGATCAACCTGATCAACGCCAACTCGCCGATGACCTTCGACGACACCATGCTCGGCGCCGCCAAAGTCTACGCGCGCAACAACCAGGCCTGCGTCGTCACCCCCTTCATCCTCGCCGGCGCCATGTCGCCGGTCACGGTGGCCGGCACCGCGGCCCAAACGCTCGCCGAAGCGATGGCCGGCATGGCCTTCGTGCAACTCGTCAACCCCGGCGCACCGGTGGTGTTCGGCAGCTTCGCCAGCTCGATGTCGATGCAGTCGGGTGCGCCGACCTTCGGCACGCCCGAGCCGGCACTGGTGCTGTATGTGATGGCCAATCTGGCCCGTCGCCTCGGTGTCCCCTTCCGCTCCGGCGGATCGCTGACCGCCTCGAAGGTGCCCGATGCCCAGGCCGCCAGCGAAAGTGCCAACACCCTGCTGCCCACGGCGCTGGCCGGCGTGAACTTCGCCCTCCACACCGCCGGCTGGCTCGAAGGCGGCCTGGCGATGGGCTACGAGAAGTTCGTCATGGACGCCGATCAGGCCGGCATGATGCAGATCATGATGGGCGGCGTCGACATGTCCGAGAACGGCCAAGCGATGGACGCCATCCGCGAAGTCGGCCCCGGCAAGCACTTCCTCGGCTGCGCCCACACCCAGGCCAACTTCGAGAACGCCTTCTACCGCTCGCCGATCGCCGACAACAACAGCTTCGAGCAGTGGGACCTCGAAGGCCGGCAGGACATGGCGCAACGCGCCAACACCCGCTGGAAGAAAATGCTCGCCGAGTACGAGGCGCCCGCCATCGACCCGGCCGTCGACGAGGCCCTGCTCGACTACATCAACCGGCGCAAGGAATCCTTCCCGGACTCCAACATCTGATCCGCGCGGTGACCCGTCCGGGACCGCCGCCATCGATCGGCCGGCATGCCCCTCCCCCCGGAGGGCGTCATGCCGGCCTTTTTCATTCAGCCCCGCCGGGCCCTTGTCGGGCCTCAGTCGCCCGGCACACCGGCATCCGCCTGCGATGTCATCCAGCGCAACACCGCGCCGGCGCTGGCGGACACCGGCCGGCCCTCGGGCCAGACGAGGTAATACGCGCTGAGGCGGATGCCATCGGTGCCAAAGGGCGCGACCAGCTCACCGCGCGCCAGGCATTCATCGACCATCGGGCGCCGCCCCATGGCCAAACCGGCCCCGCCAGCGCGGCTTTACACGCAAGACCGATGGAATGATGGGTTGGGCATGACTACGCCTCCTCCCCAATACACCACGACTCAACGGGGAAAGTGTCTTCCGGTTGTGTTATGTCGTGCCCATGCTCCAAGAAACGTGCGGGCACCGACAATGAGAGCTTTTCGGAGATGCGCCTCGGAGCAAGAGCATTGGTCTTTCCGAGAAAACTTTCGTAATAGCTCTTGTCGTAGAAGATCGTCACTTCGCTTTGATGCAACCAAGGCCATGTAATCAGGCACGCCACACGGTAATAGCCGTTCGAAGCGGTAGATGATGCCTCTGTCAGGCAACTCGCTGCTTTCAGTAGCGCGGCGACGCAGCGGGATTGAATGCCCAGATTTGTTTGACGCCCCTGCACCAGCGCGGAATGAACCGGAATCTTCCAATTGAAGTAGCGCTCCAACGCCTCAGACTGAGGCCGGCCGTAGCCTGAAAAACCTTGAGCCCACTTCTCCAACGCACGGATTCGGCGCGGGATACCTCGCAACTTCTTGTCGGAAAGCGCAATCTGCCTCATGTCATGCCCAACGAGGCTGCAGGAATACCCGGCAACATGCCGAAGCAGCCATTTTTGTGGGGGCTTGATCCTTTGGCGGTTGCCGATCGCCCAGTACGGGGCGATCGGAGAGGTCGAATCTTCAAAGTCGTCATCGAAAATTTCCGGAACTAGTTTTTCTACAGCCTCAACGAATGAGGTAAGGGGCGCGCCGCGTGCGGCGCGTCCAAGCGACCGACGGGAGCGCCTTGACCGACTTGTTAGCCATCATTTTTGGCTCTGGCAAACAGCGCGATTGAGAGAAGCTTCTTTGGGTCACGAACGAAGAGCCTTGCGAAGTTGAATATCTTTAACCAGGACATATTTCCGCATGCACACCTCGATGCGTATATCGGCCTGGAGGGTGGTATGGCCGGCAACGCCGACTTGCACCGCTTACACATGAAGTAGCTCAACGGATGCCCCTTCCATTTGCCATTTGTGTCTGGCAACGGAATAAAAGCAGAATTCAGCTGCTCTTCACGGATTGTTGGCTTCTTTTCACGAACCCAAAGCTCCTTCTCAAACCGCTCCCGATCGTCGCCCCGTAAGCGCTCAGGATTGGCCGGCAGATTTCCGCTATGGGAAAGCGCAGCCATCATGTCGGGGAGCAAGGCCGCAGATCGGGCTTTCCGTTCCGCAGACCGTCTTTCAATTTCTAACTTCCCTTGCTGCTTCAGTAGTTTCCGCCGCGCGGCATCCATGATGGCTAACGACGCTGTAGAAAAACCCGTTTCCGGGCCGAGTCGATCTTCCCGGCGTTCGCCGGTGCGGGGGAATCCATCATCCGTTCAGTCCATTCGCTTCGGCATCTTTCTGCCTTGATTCATCGATCCGCTCAGGGTTCCAAGTGCCGAGGGGTGCACCACCCCCGTAATCTATCCCGCATACCCGTGATGCGCCAGCTTCTCGATGTTGTGCATCATGCACCACAGCTTCCACTGAGCATCGACCTTCTGTCTGCCGCGCAGCGTGAAGCGGCTCAGCCGCTTGTTGTGCCTCAGATTGCCGAATACCGGCTCGACCGTCGCGAAGCGCGCCGCGATCATGCGTTTGCCGGTGTCCGAATCGATCCTCGCCTTCATGCGCTCGGTGTGGCTTTGGGTGCCGTCCCGCTTGCCCATGAAGAAAGCCACCTGCCGGGTCTTGGTGGTGTCGGGTTTCCTCAGGCACTGGCTTCGTAGCTCACACGGCAGGCAGTCGCGTTCGGCTCCGCAGAACTTGATCGCGTGGCGTCCGCCGATGGTGCAGTTCGAGCCGTTGGCATACAGCCGCTTGCCCGCCGGGCACAGGCAGTGGCTGTGGTCTTCGGCAAGCTGGAAGTCCTGCGGCCGGAAGCAGCGCGTCTTGTTCTCTTTGGCCGACTTGTCCCACAGCGGGTCCGGCTTGGTCTTGTGTTTGGCCTGCCCCGCGTAGCGCGGGTCGCGACTGCGATAGTGGTTGTCGCAGATCCAAGCGTCGATGCCACACTCGGCCAGTTGCTTGAGGTTCGCTTCCGAGTGGTATCCGGCATCGGCACACAGGGCGGTACGCTCGCTGCGATACGGTTCGGTGGCATCGACTGTCCCCAGCAACAGGGCCTGTTCGCTGCCAGTGCCATGGGCCTGGGCATCGAGCACGATCTGCGCCTTGGCATCGACGCTGACCACGCCCGTGTAGCCTTGAATGACGCCCTTGCCGGTGGCCATCTTGGCCGATTCGTTGTCGGTGCGATTGGACAGGGGCACGGCACCTCTGGCGCCCTTGCGATCTTCCGGGTGTTCGGTCAGCCAGGCGCGGATCTGCGCCGCTTCGCGCGTGAGGCGCTCACGGGTGCGCTCGGCCCGAACGCGCGCTTCTTCGGGTTGAGATTGCGCATCGCCGGCCGCATGCGAGGCCATCATCTGCTTGACCGCTGCCTCCATCTTCGTGGCCTCGCGCAGAAAGTCTGCCTGTGTGCCGCTCCTGGCCTTGGAGGCGCTGGATGGCAGCTTCACCCCATCGACGGCAAACAACGCCCGACCGATCAAGCCTTGGCGGTCGCACACCAGCAGCACCTGGGTGAATAGCCTGGTCACCTCGTCACCGAGCTCGGAGACGAAGGCGGCGATGGTGGTGAAGTGCGGGCAGCTGTCGCCGGAGACAGCCATGAACAACACGTTGTGAGCACAGGCGGCGGCGATGGTGCGCGAGCTGCTCAAGCCGCGTGAATAGCCGAGCAACACGATCTTGAGGAGCACCGCCGGATCGAAAGCAGGCGCGCCGCCGGCATCGTTGCAAAAGCGCTCGCGAAGCGCGGACAGATCCAGCTCGTGATCGACCAGATGACACAGCGCAAACTCGAAGGAGCCGGGCACGACCTGCGCCGCAAAATCCACCGGGATCATCTTCAGGCCGTAGTCGGGCGTCTTGAAGCGTGGCATCGCGAGACTCCGCAAAGGCGATGCTTGATTATACGAAAAGCATTATCTGGCGGGGGCGGGGTGAAGGGGTTTTTCTACAGCCTCAACGTTCGACGTAACCGGCCGGCGGAGGCCGAAGGCCGGAGCGAACCTGCAAGTGCAGCTTGCAGGCGGTCCAGTTGACGGAGGGGTTGGACGAAGCCGCTACGCGGAGAATCCGCCGCTGCCGCGTCGGCGCCGGAGTGGTCACAATCGAGCCTCGCCCTTCTGCTTGAAGGGTTCCTTTGTATGACAAACATGAGGCTCGCGCAAGATGA
>NZ_JAEKFT010000118.1 GCF_018524365.1 Denitromonas iodatirespirans | reverse complement strand
GAGGCCGGCGTGGCGGTTGGGAAAGAGCAGCTCGGGATGGCGATGCGTCTGCCAGAAGCGGCGCAGCACCGCCAGGGTCGCACGGGGCAGCGGCACCAGGCGGTCCTTGTTGCCCTTGGCGTCACGGATATGCACCCGCTCGCGCGCCGCATCGATGTCGGCCACGCTCAGGCGCAAGCCTTCGCCCAGTCGCAGCCCCAGGCTGTAGAGGGTGAAGAAGAACACCCGATAGCTCAGCACCCTTGTGGCGGCGAAGATCTGCCGCGCTTCATCGACGGTAACGATGTCGGGCAGGCGCTGGGTGCGCGGCGGCTTGACCAGATCAGGCGCCACCCAGGGCTTCTTGAGCACATGCGCGTAGTAGAACTTCAGGCCGTACAGATCGAGCTTGACCGCACTCCAGGAGTGCGTCTCGGATAGCTCGGTGAAATACTCCAGCAGCTGCGCTTCGCTCAGCGCATCGATGCGCTGGTCAAAATACGCCCCGGCCCGCCGGACCGCTCGGGCGTAAGCTTCGATGGTCTTGGGCTGCAGCCCCTTGAGCTTCAGGTGCTTGAGATGTTGCTGGTAATGCTTGTCGAATTGCGTGGCGGTGCTTTCGGTCATCTTGCGCGAGCCTCATGTTTGTCATACAAAGGAACCCTTCAAGCAGAAGGGCGAGGCTCGATTGTGACCACTCCGGCGCCGACGCGGCAGCGGCGGATTCTCCGCGTAGCGGCTTCGTCCAAC
>NZ_JAEKFT010000117.1 GCF_018524365.1 Denitromonas iodatirespirans | reverse complement strand
ATTGGCAGCAGGCGCGCCACAGCGGCGCCGAGCTGCTGTGGCGCTGCCGCGACAACCGGCAGTTCCCGGTTCTCAAGGCGCTGGACGATGGCTCTTTTCTGAGCGCGATCTACCCGAGCGACAAGGCTCGCCGTGCGGGTCAGGGGGCGATTGAAGTGCGGGTCATCGAATACGAGCTCCCCAAGCTCGACGCAGAGCCGCTTCGCTACCGCTTGATGACCAGCTTGCTCGACGACAAGGTGGCACCGGCACTGGAATTGGCGGCCTTGTATCATCAGCGCTGGCAGGTCGAGGCCGTTTTCGACGAACTCAAAACGCACCTGCAGCAGCGCCGCCGAGTGCTGCGTTCGAAGACGCCTGAACTAGTTCGGCAGGAGTTCTACGGTTGGGTTCTGGCGCACTATGCCGTGCGCTGGCTAATCCACCAAGCCGCCACCGAGCATCGCCTACGTCACGACAGCCTATCCTTCACCGCGCACGTACAGCTCTTACGACGCACCCAGCCCCAGTCCGGGGCCTTTCCCCCCAATGCAGCCTAGGCGTCGAAAGCGCTGGTTCGACCAGTTGCTTCATGCCGCCGCGCAACTGCGCGCTGTGCGTACGCTCGGGGAAGCAACGCCCCGCCAGGTCAAGCGGCGCAACTCACCGTACGCTTCGCACGACCATCACTACCCGCGCCGAAAGCTCATCGACTGCACGCCAGCACTGCTGGCACCCAAGCCACTGTCAGTGCCAAAAAGAGACAGGATGCGTATCTAAGCGAACAGTATTG
>NZ_JAEKFT010000116.1 GCF_018524365.1 Denitromonas iodatirespirans | reverse complement strand
AAACCGCCCCGGTCGGGGCGGATCAGCGAGAGATATTTGCAGGGGAAGAATCGAGCGGCATCGCCCGAGGACCGGGCTCGTCCAACAAACGGTTCAGATCGTGGATCGCTTCGCGATCACGATCTAACCTTAATCGTTGGGCGTCATAGCGGTCATTCACCCAGTAGAGGTGGGCGAACGTGCGACCGAGCATTGCGGTCACAAGCACCAAACTCTGCAAAGTTCCGTTTGGCCACAGAAAGGCTGACACGGTTTGCGCCCCCCGAAGACTCGGGGTTTTCAAACTGGGTGAGATCGTCCTCCCAGTAGCACACAGGGCAAACCTCGTAGGAGCCGGGGCAAATGTCTGGAAGGGTGCGATAGCCGCAACATGGGCAATCTCGGCGGTAACCTCCAGGCGCACGCGCAATGTCAGCAACAGGCACGGTTGCGAGCATTCCGTTACCACCACCAAGAGGGAACTCGACTTCATAAGCGGCAACTTTTGCACCCGCGTAGTGGACGAGCACAATTGTCCCGGGCGTGCCCGCACTCACAAGACGCGACGTGGATTCCCCAACGGGTTGTGCCTCCACGTCCTTTAGGGAAACGCTGATTATTTCGTTTGCATATCGCCCCACGGGCGGCTCTGTTTGAGACAATACGCATAGTTCCTTCACGACGGTGACGATCCCGATGCAATCGAGCTTCTCCGACCTTGAGTACGCGGCCAAGAAGAAGATGACGCGCCGCGACCGGTTCCTTGCCCAGATCGAAGCGGTGACACCGTGGGCGGCGCTCGAAGCGCTGATCGAGCCGC
>NZ_JAEKFT010000115.1 GCF_018524365.1 Denitromonas iodatirespirans | reverse complement strand
CCGTACGCTTCGCACGACCATCACTACCCGCGCCGAAAGCTCATCGACTGCACGCCAGCACTGCTGGCACCCAAGCCACTGTCAGTGCCAAAAAGAGACAGGATGCGTATCTAAGCGAACAGTATTGGGTCAGGTCTTGAAATACGACATTGCATCCCTTCACCCTCTTTCCTCGACGCATGCCCGCCAAGCCGGATAGATGTAAGCGAGATGTCGGCTGGATCATAGCTCGATCGACGTTGGATGGCACGACCGTGTTATTGCATGAGTTGTCTGCTACTCAGACGTGAAAACCGTCGAGAGGCGGGAGCCCTGACCTAAGATTGGCCAGAGATTGCCGGTAGTCCTTGGAGGATATGGCGCCCTTGTAGGCCTGTACAGGGTATTCGGAAGGAGCGGACGATGTGGTCGACCAGTGTACGGTTCACACTCATCGGTAACAAATCGGTTCAAAGACATGGGTAACAACTTCTACCCTGCATGGGAGCGGATAGGAGGACAGCCCCATGCCTTGGAACGAGGTCAAACCGATGGACCAACGGGTTCTGTTTATCGCCGATCACCTGCGTGATCGCTACAGCTTCGGCGAGCTGTGCTCGCGCTATGGGATCAGCCGCAAGACTGGCTACAAATGGCTTGGGCGCTATCGGAGCGATGGCGTGGAGGGGCTCGAGGAGCGCAGTCGCCGGCCACATCACTGCGCCACCGCCTACCCCTTCGCCGTGCGCCAGGCCGTCATCGAGCTGCGCACCGACGGGGGCGACGTGCTCGGCCCCAAGAAGATCCAGGCCCTGCTGGCACGGCGCTATCCCG
>NZ_JAEKFT010000114.1 GCF_018524365.1 Denitromonas iodatirespirans | reverse complement strand
TCACCGCCCCGACGCTGCCGGCCTGGCTCACGCTCACCGACAACGGCGACGGCACCGCCACGCTGTCCGGCACGCCGACCAACGCCGAAGTGGGCAACCACGCCGTCTCGCTGCAGGTGAGCGACGGATCGCTGAGTGCCACGCAGAACTTCACCCTCACGGTGAGCAACACCAACGACGCCCCGACCATCACCAGCGACGGTGGCGGCGCCAGCGCCAACCTCAACGCGGCCGAGAACCAGACGGCGGTGACCACCGTCACCGCCACCGACGCCGATGTGGGCGACACGCTGAGCTACAGCATCGCAGGCGGCGCCGATGCGGCCCGGTTCAGCATCGACGGCAGCACCGGCGTGCTCACGTTCAACGCCGCGCCCAACTTCGAAGCCCCCACCGATGTCGGCGGTGACAACATCTACGACGTCACCGTGCAGGTGAGCGACGGCACCACCACCGACACCCAGGCCATCGCGGTGACGGTCACCAATGTGAACGAAGCGCCCACGCTCATCAGCCTGAGCAACAACACCATCGCCGAGAACACCGACACCTCCAGCGGCACCAGCATCGGCACCCTGAGCACCACCGACCCGGACAGTGGCGACAGCACCAGCTACACCATCGTCGGCGGCGCCGATCAAGCCAAATTCAGCGTCGGCGGTGCGGGCTCGGACGAACTGATCCTCACCGACGGCGTGCTCGACTTCGAGACGCAGTCGAGCTACGCGGTGACGGTACGCATCACCGACGGCGGCGGACTCACCCGCGACGAGAGCTTCACCCTCAGCGTCACCGACCAGAACGAAGCGCCGAGCTTCGTGAGCAGCGCCGTGACCG
>NZ_JAEKFT010000113.1 GCF_018524365.1 Denitromonas iodatirespirans | reverse complement strand
GTCTCTTCGACCTCGCCTTGCGGCGCTTCATAGGCGCGCTTGACATAGGCCGCCTCGTCCGGTGCCGGCAGCGCCTTGCGGTCGAGTTTGCCGTTGGGGGTCAGCGGGAAGGCGTCCAGGCGAACGTAGGCCTCGGGCACCATGTAGGCGGGCAGCACGTGCTGGGCGTGCTGGCGCAGGGCCTCGGCGTCCAGCTCGGCTTCGCCGGTGGTGTAGGCCACCAGACGCTTCTGGCCCTGAGCGTCGTCCAGTGCAACCACCACCGCTTCGCTGACCTGCTCGTGCGCCGAGAGCTTCGATTCGATCTCGCCCAGCTCGATGCGGAAACCGCGCACCTTGACCTGGAAGTCGTTTCTGCCGATGAATTCGATCTGACCTTCGTTGTTCCAGCGCGCAAGATCCCCGCTCTTGTACATCCGCCCCCCTGCCACAAAGGGGTCGGCAAGGAAGCGCTCTTCGGTCTGATCGGGCAGGTTCAGGTAGCCGCGACCGACGCCGTCCCCGCCGATGTACATCTCGCCGGCCACGCCCACCGGCACCGGTTGGTGGTGGGCGTCAAGGATGTAGATGCGTGTGTTGGCAAAGGGGGTGCCGATGCTCACCCGGCTGTTACCCGCCTCGTGACGTACGTAGGCGGCGGTGCACGAGATGCTCGTCTCGGTCGGGCCGTAAGTGTTGATCAGTTCGGTCCCGACCCCCAGCGCTTCCCACTGGGCGATCTTCTGGGCAACGAGCGCATCGCCCGTGACGTTGATCAGACGAACCCCGGCTAGCTGGGTTTGCGCTTTGCGCGCATCGCGGCTCCATTCGCCCACCAGGGTGTGCCAGTGCGCAGCGCTCAGGTGAACGACGCTGGGGCAAGGATCGC
>NZ_JAEKFT010000112.1 GCF_018524365.1 Denitromonas iodatirespirans | reverse complement strand
CCAGTGGAACTGGACTTTGATGCGGTGGTCGCGTTCGGTGCTCAGTGGCGCGTTGGCGTGGCCGACGACTCGGGCGTTCTGGGGCGACACGACGGGTTTGGGGCGCGGCAGGGGGAGGATCGGGGCGCTGGCCGGTTGGGCGATGAACCGATTGTGGTAGGTGCCGCTTTCGACGTCCGTTGCGCCGAGCAGCCGGGCCATGCTGGCGCCGAGGTTGTTGGCGGCATGATGTTCGACCGCAAGGACGCTGAACTGCCCGTCGCCACCGATGTGGCCGTCGTGTTGCGTGAGCTGGAAGCTCACACCTTCGGCCAGGCTGCGCGCGCGGCCGTGGCCGTGGAAGCGGCGGGTGCGGGTTTCGAAGGCGGCCAGTTGCCGATCGGCGTGTTGGTGAGCCGCGTCGACGCCGGTGAACGGGTAGGCCGACGCGCCGTCGTACACCTCCAGGGTGGGCAGGGGCGATTGCCCAGCGGCGCTGGTGGCGTCGGCGGCGGGTGAGGTCAGCTGCTTGTAGTCCCAGCCGCTGAGGCTGACTTTGTTGCTCTGGACGATGCTCACATCATGAAATCGCTGAATGGTGTCGCTGTGCTCGGGGGCATCCGCGCGATGGAAGCGGATCTCGGGTTGTGCGCAGACCGGGCGCTCGGCGTTGCGATCGAAAATGATCAGCCGGTGGCGGGCGTGGGTGGTCGCGTCGCCGGCGGCGGCGTTCTGGTCATGCTCGAAGCGGAACGACAAGCCTTCGGCCGCCAGGATCCGCCGCACGAAGGCCAGATCCGTCTCGCGATACTGGGTCAGCCGGCTGTGCTGGCGCAGCGATTGGGTGACGTCGGCATGCCAGTCGGCCTGCGGGTAGGCGGCGAACACCGTGCCCACCGTGTCGAGCACGTCGACATCCTGGAA
>NZ_JAEKFT010000111.1 GCF_018524365.1 Denitromonas iodatirespirans | reverse complement strand
CGGCCACATCACTGCGCCACCGCCTACCCCTTCGCCGTGCGCCAGGCCGTCATCGAGCTGCGCACCGACGGGGGCGACGTGCTCGGCCCCAAGAAGATCCAGGCCCTGCTGGCACGGCGCTATCCCGACATGGATGTGCCCTCGCGCACAACCATCTACCTGATCCTCAAACGCGCCGGATTGATCGAAGCGCAGCGGCGGCGGCGCCGCGTGAGCCCGCACCCCAGCGCGCTGAAGAGCACCAGCACGCCCAATGGGCTGTGGAGCGCGGACTACAAAGGGCAGTTCAAGCTGCGCAACGGCCAGTGGTGCTACCCGCTCACGGTCATGGACCATGCCAGCCGTTACCTGCTCGGCTGTGAGGCATTGGCGGGCACCGAATTGGCCCCGACCCGCGCCTGCTTCGAGAGGCTGTTTCGAGAGCACGGCCTGCCCGATCGCTTGCGTACCGACAATGGCGTGCCGTTCGCCAGCACCGGTGCCGCGGGGCTGTCGCGTTTATCGATCTGGTGGGTTCGGCTGGGGATCTTGCCCGAACGGATCGCTCCGGGCCGGCCGCAACAGAACGGCCGTCATGAGCGCATGCACCGCACGCTCAAACGCGCCGTGACACGTCCGGTTGCGGCGGACATGCCCGGCCAGCAACGAGCCTTCGAGCAGTTCCGTCAGCGCTACAACGAACAGTGCCCTCACGAAGGGCTTGACCAGCACAGTCCGGGCAGCCGCTACGTACGCTCCGCGCGAGCGTATCCGGCCAAGCTGCCGCAGGTCG
The DNA here is from genome assembly GCF_018524365.1 of Denitromonas iodatirespirans. Lineage (GTDB taxonomy): Bacteria > Pseudomonadota > Gammaproteobacteria > Burkholderiales > Rhodocyclaceae > Nitrogeniibacter > Nitrogeniibacter iodatirespirans. The sequence goes on along the minus strand of NZ_JAEKFT010000111.1, from coordinate 148 downwards.
AATACCCCAGCTATTTCGAGTGCAACAGGGTATCCAGTGGCGGCCTGATCTATTGGCGCTCCATGCGCATTTACATCGGCTACCTGCTCACAGGCCAGAGCGTTGGTTTCGAACCGGTCGGCGACGGACTATGGGATGTCTACTTCGG
>NZ_JAEKFT010000110.1 GCF_018524365.1 Denitromonas iodatirespirans | reverse complement strand
AGCGCAAGGCGCGTGGCTACGCGAGCTTCTCCACCATCCGTGCCGTCGTGTTCCTGCTCGCCGGCAAGCTGGACTTCGGAAAACTCAATCAGCATGCCGCGTAACCCACTCGTTTTTCAAGAGAGCCACAAATCCTTTGTGGTGTTGTCGATATAGTTGTATAAAACTACGGACATTGTGACTAGCAAAGTGGCCACCACTAGGAAAGCCGAAAGAGCCTCATCGAAGACCACCGTGACAGCCCCTGCGGTCGCCCGCAGCAGTAAGTAGGTTAGGCCAAAGGCGGCCCCGAAGATTGCGAGCAGCTTGATAAATTGCTTACCGTTCACGGAGCCTAACCGTCGCCGCCAAGACTTCGGCCACCATCCTCGCGTCCGTCAATTTTCTCCCTGGAGCAGGCCTCCCCGTCTCAAGCTCTAGTTGCCTTTCATCTTCAATTGGCGTTTCCGAAAGAGCCGTAATTTCTACGGTATCCGTGTTGTCCGAACTTGAGTGCTTCTTCTTCCCGCCGTGCACGCCCTCTGTAGTAATCCTCCATGAGCCCTCACCCTGCTCAATGTAATCCAAGTAATCGGCGACGGGCTCTTCCGGGACGCGAAGTTCTCCTGACTCATTACTCAGGCGAATGCCTACTTCATCTTGGGAGAAAAGATCTTTAAGGAAGTGCTGAATAAATCGCGTTTCGGCGACGGCAAGAAAATCTCGGTGTGCAGTCGCGCCGAATCGCTTGCAATCGGCTCGCGGAATACGGAATTGGCACTCTGGAAGGCCGGATTCGCACGATTTCATCGCCTTTGCCCCGTTTCAGGACGCACCTTGCGTGTCGGGCGCCATCAACCTTTTATGCGCGAGCACGAGGTTGGCGAGGCCGAACAGTGAGAACAATTGCGCCTCGTTCTTGGCGATCCCTCGATAGCGGGTCTT
>NZ_JAEKFT010000109.1 GCF_018524365.1 Denitromonas iodatirespirans | reverse complement strand
CCCCGTTTCAGGACGCACCTTGCGTGTCGGGCGCCATCAACCTTTTATGCGCGAGCACGAGGTTGGCGAGGCCGAACAGTGAGAACAATTGCGCCTCGTTCTTGGCGATCCCTCGATAGCGGGTCTTGCGATGGCTGAACAGGTTCTTCACCACATGGAAGGGATGCTCGACCTTCGCCCGAATGCTGGCCTTGAGCTTTTCAACGCGATCGAGCAGCTTGCCCATCGCATCCTTGGGCAACGCTTTGCGCTTGCCGCGCTTCATTGCAATGAGCCATTGAGCTTTGACGTGCTTCGTCTCGGGACGCTTGTCGGCACCCTGGTAACCGGCATCGCCAAAGACCATGCGCTCTTCACCATGGAGCAGTGCGCCGGTCTGACTCACGTCGCTCACATTGCCCGCGGTGCCCACCACGGTATGGACCAGCCCCGACTTCGAATCCACGCCGATGTGCGCCTTCATGCCGAAGTACCAGTTGTTCCCCTTCTTGGATTGATGCATCTCGGGGTCGCGCTTCTTGGCCTTGTTCTTCGTCGAGGGCGATGCGGCGATCAGCGTGGCATCTACGATGGTGCCCTCACGCATGATCAAGCCCTTCTCGGCCAGATGCGCATTGATCGTCTCGAAGATCCGGCGTGTCAGTTCGTGCTGCTCCAGCAGGCGGCGGAACTTGAGCAGTGTGGTGGCATCGGGCGCTGCCTCCCGCGCCAGGTCGATACCTACGAAGCGGCGGATCGCCTGGCTGTCGTACAGCGCATCCTCGATCCCTTCATCCGACAAGCCAAAACACTGTTGCGCCACGTACATGCGCAGCATGCGAGGCAGGCCAATCGGCCGACGTCCGCGACCTTCGCCTTTGGGGTAGTGCGGCTCGATCAGCGCTTCGAGCGCCGCCCACGGTGTCACCGCTTCGATCTGGGCAAGGAACCGGTCGCGGCGCGTCATCTTCTTCTTGGCCGCGTACTCAAGGTCGGAGAAGCTCGATTGCATCGG
>NZ_JAEKFT010000011.1 GCF_018524365.1 Denitromonas iodatirespirans | reverse complement strand
CCAGGTGATGGCTCATCTCGGCGCCCAGTGCCCGCTCGATCAGCGCCTTCTTGAACGCCATTGAGGCTGCATTGATCGCCTCGGCACTCATCGGTCCGCTGACGAATCCATCGATCAGCTCTTTCGGAATGGACGGCAGGGCAGCCCCACTGCCCTTCTTGCTGGTCTTTCTTGGCATACATGCTCCTTGCTCACATGGTATGCCTCAAACACAAAATTTCTGACAGGCTCTCATTCCGACACCGTTGTCCGATATCCGAATTACCCCACGTATCGGATCGCCAATGTTCTCACCAAAAACGGTTACTTCCGTCGCGTCGGCGTCGTACGCATTTTTAACCAACTCGATTAGTGCGGTCGACTCTCGTCCAACGAGAAGCTCCCCCAGCTCACGGAACAAGTGCGTATCGACAGAAAACTTTACTTGCCTACTGTCGCTACTCATGAAGTCTCCACGCGGTGAAACGCCAAGAACTGCAGCCATAGCCGCAAAGGCTGCACGGAAAGAAAATTGCACGTCATCTGAGGAGTATCGGCGTACCAGCTACTAGTCGTCAATCAAGGAGCCCCGCGTAACCGTGGGGCCCCAAGGAGCAACACCAACACCCTCACTTCACCGAAATCAACTCCACATCAAACACCAGCGTCGCGTTCGGGCCGATCTTGCCGCCGGCGCCGGTGGTGCCGTAGGCGAGGTCGGAGGGGATGTAGACCTCGTAGCGGGCGCCTTCTTTCATCAGTTGCAGCACTTCGGTCCAGCCGGTGATCACTTGGCTGACGCCGAAGGTGGCGGGTTCGCCGCGTTCGCGGGAGCTGTCGAAGACGGTGCCGTCGAGCAGTTTGCCGGTGTAGTGGGTGACGACCGTGTCGGTGCGGCTGGGGGTTTTGCCGGTGCCGGCTTTGATGACTTTGTATTGCAGGCCGCTGGCGGTGGTGACGACGCCTTTTTTCTTGCCGTTTTCGGCGAGGAAGGCGCGGCCTTCGTCGAGGTTTTTCTGGCCGCGGGCGATCTTTTTCTGGTCGGCTTTTTCTTGGCCGATGACGAAGGCTTCGCGCATGTCGCGGCCCGACAGGCGCGGTTCACGGCCGGCGAGGGCGTCTTTGAGGCCCTGGATGACGGCGGCTTCGTCCATGTCCATGCCGCTCTGGATCAGGGTCTGGCCCATTTGCAGGCCGGCGCCGTAGCCGATTTTCTGCTCCAGGGTGTTGAGTTCGGGGGCGTCGCCGGCAATGGCGCCGAAGGTCATGGCCGCCAGGGCGGCGGCAAACAGGGTGCGTTTCATGGTGGGTCCTGAGAGCGGTCGGAAAGTGGCGGATCTTAGCCCAGTTCGGCGGCGGCGGCTTTGAGCCAGGCCAAAGCGCGGGCGGGTTGCCGCGCCGGTAGTGGCGCGGGCGAGTAGGTTGCCTCGGGCCGCCCCCTGCCGGCGGCGATCCGGGGCGGCATCGGGCGACAGATGATTTTTCATTCGACGCTGTTTTTGCGGTGAATGGCTTGCCTGTGCGGTGAATGACCACCATAATCGCCGCATGAATAGCGGCGATTATCTCTACATTTGGCAGGCTTCTGACTGGCCCCGCTGGCACTACGATCTCGCGGCGTTGGCTGAGCCAATGGTACGGGTCAGCCATGCTCAAGGGCTGCTCCTGGGGCGATTCGCCGACATAGGCATGGGCCTGCGCGATGAGGCCAGCTTGGCTGCACTGACGGATGACGTGCTCAAGACCAGCGAGATCGAGGGCGAACACCTGAACGTCGCTTCGGTACGTTCTTCCATCGCCCGCCGTCTGGGGGTGGACATCGGTACTCTCGCACCCGTTGACCGCCATGTTGAGGGGGTTGTGGACATGGTGCTCGACGCCACGAGCAACAGTGCTCAACCGCTCACCACGGAACGCCTCTTCGCCTGGCATGCGGCGCTGTTCCCAGCCGGATACTCTGGTCTTAGCAAGATCAGCGCCGGTACATGGCGTGATGATGCACACGGACCCATGCAAGTGGTCTCAGGTCCGTTCGGGCGGCAGAAGGTGCATTACGAAGCGCCGCCTGCGGAGTCCCTGGCATCCGAAATGGATCGCTTTCTATCTTGGCTGAATGACCCAAAGGCCACTGAGCCGGCCTTGATCCGTGCCGGGCTGGGCCATCTGTGGTTTGTTACCTTGCACCCGTTTGATGATGGCAACGGCCGCATTGCACGCGCCATTGGTGATCTACTGCTGGCACGTGCCGACGGCAGCCCACAGCGGTTCTATAGCTTGTCCGCGCAGATCCAGCGCGAGCGCAAGGCTTACTACGACATGCTGGAACGCACGCAGAAAGGCACGCTGGAAGTCACCGAGTGGCTGCTGTGGTTCTTCAAGATGCTGGATGAGGCAGTGAGTCATGCCCACGGGATGCTGGATGCTGTGCTGGTAAAGGCCCGATTCTGGCAACGGCAGCAAGGCACCACCTTGAGCGCACGCCAGATCAAGGTGCTCAACCGCCTGCTGGACGGGTTTGAAGGCAAGCTCACCACCAGCAAGTGGTCAGCACTAGCGAAATGCTCTTCAGACACCGCGCTGCGAGATATCAACGATTTGCTTGAGCGGGGTGTGCTGCAACGCTCAGCGTCGGGGGGAAGAAGTACCAGCTATGAATTAAAGACTGGCTGAGCGGGTGCAAAGCGCTTTGCTCTCAGTGCCTACGACGCTGCGCATGGCGTCGATCATGCATACGGCAGCTATCGAGGCGGAGCTGCAAGCACCGCAAATGCATGAACTGAAGGGCACCTCGAATAACCTGATGCTTTCTGTGAATCCCGTCGCACAACGTTCGCGCCCGACACGCCGATCCGGTTCTCGAAGGCCCACACGGTGGTGCGATCCGGCACGTTCGTCGCGTTGGCCAGCGCACAAAAGCGCCTGTAGCTCATTGAAAAATTGTGCGTCGTCGGGTGAGAAATTTTCTGTCGCCCGACGCCCGACGCCCGACAGAGCTCACTCCCAGCTCAGGGCGCCACCGGTCTGGTATTCGGTGACGCGGGTTTCGAAGAAGTTCTTCTCCTTGCGCAGGTTGGCCTGTTCGTCGAGCCAGGGCAGCATGTTGTCGGCGCCGGGGTAGGGCTCGGCCAGGCCGAGCTGGCGGGCGCGGCGGTTGGCGATGAAGCGGAACTGCCCCATGTGTTGCGCGGCGGAGTAGCCGAGGATGGGTTCGCGCAGCAGGTAGCCGGCGTAGGCGGCTTCGGCGGCTTCGGCTTCGGCCCATAGTTCGGCGATGGCGGCGGGGTCGAGCTGCAGGTTTTCTTCGGCGATGAGGGTGCGCACGGTGCGGATGCCGAAGGCGCAGTGCAGCACTTCGTCGCGCATGATGTATTGCAGCTGCTCGGCGGTGCCTTTCATCAGCCCGCGGCGCTGCAGGGCGAAGATGGGCGAGAAGCCGTTGTAGAACCAGCAGCCTTCGAAGATGGCGGCGAAGAAGAGGTACGACAGCGCGAATTCGTGCAGGTTGTCGCGGTCGGCGAGGTCGAAATCGGCGCGCATGACGCGCTCCAGCCGGCGGTTGGCCAGGGCGATCTTGCCGTGGATTTCGGGCACCACGCGGTAGCGGTTGTAGATCTCCTGCTGGTCGAGCCCGAGGCTTTCGATGCAGTGCTGGTAGGTCCAGGTGTGCAGGGCTTCTTCATATACCTGGCGGGCCTGGTAGATCTGCAGCTCGGGCGCGGTCATCTTTTCCATCACCGCCAGGCCGATGTTGCGCATGGCGAGGATGTCGGAGGTGGTGAGGTAGGAGAGCACGTTTTCGAACACATGGCGCTCGGTGGGGGTGAGCTTGTGGTGGTAGTCGTGCACGTCCTGCGCCATGGAGATTTCCAGCGGCGTCCAGTGGTTCTTGTTGGCGTTGAGGAAGAACTCCCAGGCCCAGGGGTATTTGAACGGGGCGAGCTGGTTGATGTCGCCCTGGCCGCTGACGATGCGTTTGTCGGCGGCGCGCACGGCGGCCATGGCGGGCGGTGGCGGGCTGGACGCGGTGGTGGACGGGGCCGGCGCGGCCGGCGCGCGTGGCGCGGGGGTGTCCCAGTCGTCGAAGAAGGCGCTCATTGGCAGGCCTCGCAGTCGGGATCGAGAATCGAGCAGGCCTTGGGGGGCGGCTCGGCGACGGGGGTGTCGGTGCGGGCGCTGGTTTTTTCCATGGCGGTGGCGCCGAGGGTGCGCAGGTAGTAGGTGGTCTTGAGGCCGCGCAGCCAGGCCAGGCGGTAGAGCTCGTCGAGCTTGCGGCCCGAGGCGCCGGCCACGTAGAGGTTGAGCGACTGGGCCTGGTCGATCCACTTCTGGCGGCGCGAGGCGGCTTCGACCAGCCAGTGCGGGGCGATCTCGAAGGCGGTGGCGTAGCGCGCCTTGAGCTCGGCGGGGATGCGCTCGATGGGGGCGAGCGAGCCGTCGAAGTATTTGAGGTCGCCGACCATCACTTCGTCCCACAGACCGAGCGCCTTGAGCTCGCGCACCAGATGGGCGTTGACCATGGTGAATTCGCCCGACAGGTTGGATTTGACGTAGAGGTTTTGATAGTCGGGCTCGATCGAGGCCGACACGCCGACGATGTTGGCGATGGTGGCGGTCGGCGCGATGGCCACGCAGTTGGAGTTACGCATGCCGTGGCGGGCGATGCGCTCGCGTAGGGCGGTCCAGTCGAGCGCGCTGCTGCGGTCGACTTCCAGCAGCGCGCCGCCGTCGGTCGCCTTGCCGCGCGCCTCGGCCAGCAGGGCGAGGCTGTCTGGCGGCAGGATGCCGCGGTCCCACAGGCTGCCGCGGTAGCTCGAATAGCGCCCGCGCTCTTCGGCCAGTTCGGTCGAGGCCCAGTAGGCGGCATGGCAGAGCGTCTCGGTGCTGCGGTCGGCGAAGTCCACCGCGGCGTCGGAGGCATAGGCCAGCCCGAGTTGGTGCAGCGCGTCGGTAAAGCCCATGAGGCCGAGCCCGACCGGGCGGTGGCGCAGGTTGGCGGTGCGTGCCTTGGCGGTGGCGTAGTAGTTGATGTCGATGACGTTGTCGAGCATGCGCATGGCAGTGCGCACGGTGCGCTGCAGCTTGTCGTGGTCGAGCGTCCACTGGCCGTCGGCGCCCTGCACCAGGTGCGCGGGCAGGTTCACCGAGCCGAGGTTGCACACCGCGGTTTCGTCGGCCGAGGTGTTGAGGGTGATCTCGGTGCACAGGTTGGAGCTATGCACCACGCCGGCATGCTGCTGCGGGCTGCGCAGGTTGCAGGCGTCCTTGAAGGTGATCCACGGGTGCCCGGTCTCGAACAGCATGGTCAGCATCTTGCGCCACAGCTGGATGGCGGGCAGCGTCTTGAACAGGCGGATCTCGCCGCGCGCGGCGCGTGCTTCGGCGGCGGTGTAGGCGGCCTCGAAGGCGGGGCCGAAGCACTCGTGCAGCTCGGGCACGTCGGCCGGCGAAAACAGCGTCCACTCGGCACCCTCGATCACGCGCTTCATGAACAGGTCGGGGATCCAGTGGGCGGTGTTCATGTCGTGGGTGCGGCGGCGCTCGTCGCCGGTGTTCTTGCGCAGCTCGAGAAACTCTTCGATGTCCAGGTGCCAGGTTTCGAGGTAGGCGCACACCGCGCCCTTGCGCTTGCCGCCCTGGTTGACCGCCACGGCGGTGTCGTTGATCACCTTGAGGAAGGGGATCACGCCCTGGCTCTTGCCGTTGGTGCCGCGGATCAGGCTGCCGAGCGCGCGCACGGGCGTCCAGTCGTTGCCCAGGCCGCCGGCAAACTTCTGCAGCAAGGCGTTTTCCTTGATCGACTGGAAGATGTCGTCGAGGCTGTCGGCCACGGTGGTGAGGTAGCAGGACGACAGCTGCGAGTGGCGGGTGCCGCTGTTGAACAGGGTGGGCGTGCTGCTCATGAAGTCGAAGCGCGAGAGCAGGTCGTAGAACGCGATGGCGCGCGCGTCGCGGTCGATCTCGTTGATTGCCAGGCCCATCGCCACGCGCATGAAGAAGGTTTGCGGCAGCTCGATGCGCGCCTCGTCGATATGCAGGAAGTAGCGGTCGTACAGGGTTTGCAGGCCGAGGTAGTCGAACTGCAGGTCGCGCCCGGCGTCGAGTGCGGCGGCGAGGCGTGGCAGGTCGAACTCGGCTAGGCGGGCGTCGAGCAGGCCGGCGTCGATGCCGCGGCGGATGGCCTGCGGAAAGTAGGCCGCATAGCCGCCGGCCGGCTCGGCCATGTCGGCCTGCGAGGCGTCGCGGCCGAGCACTTCGGCGCGCACGGCCGACAGCAGCAGGCGGGCGGCGACACGGCCGTAGTCGGGCTCGCGCTCGATCAGCGTGCGCGCCGAGAGCACCAGCGACTGGCGCACGGCGGCCATCGACACGCCGTCGTAGAGATGCTGCAGGGCGTGGGCCAGCACCGTGTCGGCCGACACGTCGCTCAAGCCCTCGCAGGCTTCGCGGCACACCGCGAGCAGGGCGGCGCGGTCGAGCGGGCGGCGCTGGTCGCCGTCGAGCACGGTCAGCGTCGGCGTGTCGGCGTCGGCCTCCGGATGGGCGGTTTGCTCGGCGGCGCGCTCGGCGGCGCGGCGCTCGCGGTAGAGCACGTAGGCGCGGGCCACGTCATGCTCGCCGGAGCGCATCAGAGCCAGCTCGACCTGGTCCTGGATGTCTTCGATATGCAGCATGCCGCCGTCGGGCAGGCGGCGGGTGAGGGCGCCGACCACGGTGTCGGTGAGGCGGGCGACGAGGTCGCGCACCCGCGACGAGTCCGCGCCCTGGCGGCCTTCGACGGCGAGAAAGGCCTTGCTCATGGCCACGCTGATCTTGGCCGGGTCGAAGGCGACCACCGCGCGGTTGCGGCGGACGACCTGGAAGGCGCTGAGCGCGAGATCGGGGATGAGGGCGTCGGGGGGATGGCGGTCCATGGGGGTGTCTCCTTGAGGGGATGGGGGGCCGGCCTCAGGCGAGGGCGTCGGCGGGGTTCGTAAGGGGGTGGGGGGCGGGCGCGGGATCGGGCAGGGCCAGCACCAGCGCGGCGGCCGGATCGGCCAGTAGGCGCCGGAAGCCGAACACGGCGGCCATGTGCACCACGGCGGGGTTGGCGCTCTGGCAGACCAGCTCGGTCGCCCCTACGCGGCGGCTGCAGGCCACCACCCGGCTGAACATGCGCCAGCCCAGGCCGCAGCCCCGGTAGGCGGGGAGCACGCTGAGACCGAAATCTGCCCGGCCGGCGCGCACGCCCAGGTGCGCCAGCGCGGCCAGTGTGCCGTCGGCGCTTTCGATGCCGATCACCGTGTCGCGCGCGAAGTCGATCCGCGCCACGTAGCGGGTGATGCCGTCGTCGTCGAGGGCGTGGCCGAAGCGCAGCATGCGGTCGTCGGCATCGAGCGCCTGCAGGTGGCGGCACAGGCGCGGCCCGTCGGCCGGGCCGAGGCGGGTGACGGCGATCATCGCGCCACTGCCGAATCGATCGGCGTGGACCGGCCTGCCGTGTCGACGGCGACGAAGACGAAGCCAGCCCGCGTGCACAGGCGGCGCTCGCCGCTCAGCGGGGATTCGGCATGCAGCTCGGTGGCCACGGTGAGCGAGCTGCGGCCCACACGCTCGACACGTGCGCTGATCTCGGCGATGTCGCCGCTGCGTGCCGGGGCGACGAAATCGAGCTTTTCGGAGCTGGCCATCACCAGCGCCCGGCGGGCGCGCCGGCTGGCGGCCACCAGCGCGGCCTTGGCCAGCCACGACAAGGCCGGGCCGCCATGCAGGATGCCGTCATGGTTGGTGTGGCCGGGGAAGACGATCTCGGCGATGCGGGTGATGTCGGGCGAGTCGGCCATGGCGCCGGCCGGCGCGGCCGCGCTGGGCGTGCCGGTGGCCACCATGGTGAAGTGCCCGCTCAGGCAGCGGGTGCGCGCGCCGGTGTGCAGGTGCTCGGCAAACAGCTCGGCCTCGATCTCCAGCGAGCGCGTGCCGCGGCGGACCACGCGGCCGGTGGCATCGGCCAGATCGCCGGCGCGAATCGGCGCCAGGAAGTCGAGCCGGCTGACCGCCGCGGTGACTACCGTGCGACGCAGGCAGCGGCTGGCGAGGATGAAGGCCAGCTTGTCGAGCATGGCCAGCGCGGCGCCGCCGAACAGGGTGCCGTGGTGGTTGGACTGCTCGGGAAAGACGATGTCCTGGATGCGGGTACTGGGGGCATCGGCCGGCAGGCCGGGGGCGCTCAGCGCAGTGGCGGGAGAGGTGTCGACAGGCATGGCGGAGATCCGGTGCGGGCGGGGCGGATCTCCGACGGACGGGCGCAAGCGCGCAGCCACGCGACACAGTCGCGCGGCACCGAACCATCAGCAAAACGAGCAAGTGAAATGGTGTGAGCCATGCCTCTTGTCAGGGACACCCCGCCCCAAAATGTTGAAGGGATGTGCATGGCAGGTCTCCTGGCTCACGGGTCATCGCCTTGCGCCGGCCTTCCCGGAGAACACTCCAGTGGCATGAGGGGGCGCGAGACTCGCCGATTACAGTTGCGGGGGCAGCTCCGGGATTCACGCTGGGCGTGGCACCGGATTCCCTTTTCATGTCTGCCGTTGTCGGCAAACAACCATGAACAGGCCGGCAGGCTACTGCCAGGCTCCGGGGCGTGTCAATGGCGGCGTCGGCGTGTCGCCGGCGGGCGAGGCCGGGCGGGCGCGCCCTATAATGCCCGCCACACCCACACTCGCTTGAGAACGCCATGAGGCTGAATCTGAAGGTCCCCTTCGCCGAAAAGGACCAGGCCAAGAAGCTCGGTGCCCGCTGGGACGCGGGCCGCAAGACCTGGTACATCGACGGCAAGGCCGACCCGGCGCCCTTTGCCCGGTGGTCGCCGACGCCCGACGACGGCACGGCCGGCGACGCGCCGGCACGCAAGCCGGTGGCCGCCAAGCGCCAGTCCATCGCCAGCAAGGTCCAGGTCGGCCGCCTCTATGTCGAGCAGCCGCGCGTGTGCGATTGCCCGCCGTGGGAGGTGTGCGACGCGTGCCGGGCAACGGCGCTGTCGGCATAGGAGGGGCGCATGGAAGTCGTGGCTGTCATCGACTTTGAAACGACGGGGCTGTCGCCCGCGCAGGGCGACCGGGCCACCGAGGTGGCGGCGGTGATCGTGGCCGACGGCCAGGTGGTCGACCGCTACCAGAGCCTGATGAACGCCGGGGTGAGCATCCCGCCCTTCATCGAGGCGCTGACCGGCATCTCGAACGCGATGGTCCGCAGCGCGCCGCCGGCCGCTCAGGTGATGCGGGAGATCGCCAATTTCGTCGGCGACTACCCGCTGGTGGCGCACAACGCGTCCTTCGACAGCAAGTTCTGGGATGCCGAGCTGGCCCGCACCACACGCACCCGGCGGCAGGATTTCGTCTGCTCGCTGCTGCTGTCGCGCCGGCTCCTGCCGCAGGCGCCGAGCCACAAACTGGGCGCCCTGGTCGAGTACGCCAATCTGCCGGTCGCCGGCCGCTACCACCGCGCACTCGCCGACGCCGAAATGGCCGCCAGTCTGCTGCTGCGCCTGACGGACGAGCTGCGGGAGCGCCACCAGCTGCCGCATGTGTCGGTCGAGCTGCTGCGCAAACTCCAGCGGGTGCCCAAGCATCAGATCGAGCGCTGCATCGCGCGCGAGCGCGGGGGCTGATGCGGCAAGAAGCGCACGAACGACGGGCGGGCGTTCGCACGTTTCTTCCATGACCGCCCCCTGGCCCCCGGAGCACGGTGCTCAGCGCTACCGCCCCCGCGTGATGTCAAGCCGGGTTCTGGACTTGAAGCGCCGATAGCGAGGCCACCAGGTCCGCGAAGCGCTCGCCCTGCACCACCACATGCCGCTGCAGCTTGTCGGCGGCGCCTTCGCCATCGCCGCTGAGGATGCTGTCGACAATCGCCTGGTGCTCTGAATAGGACGTCTTCATGCGGTTGCGCACCCGCAGCTGCAAACGCCGATACGGACGCAGCCGGCGGTGCAGCGCGTCGGCCTGTTCGGCCAGGAAGCTGTTGTGGCTGGCCTGGTAGATGCGCTGGTGAAAGACCTCGTTGAGATGGTAGTAGGCGTCCGGGTCGTTGGCGTCCCGGGCGACCTCGCAGGCGCGATGGGCATCGAGCAACTCGGCCTGCTCCGCCGGGGTGATGCGTCGGGCGGCAAGGCGGCCGCACATGGCCTCGAGTTCGGCCATGACTTCAAACATTTCGCACAAACGCGTGGGGCTCGCCTGGGCCACGATGGCCCCTCGTCGCGGCCGCATTTCGATCATGCCGGCCGAGGCCAGGTGGATCAGCGCTTCACGAACGGGTGTGCGGGAGACGCCGAATTCGTCGGCCAGATCCTGTTCGTCCAGGCGCATGCCGGGGCGGTATTGCCCGGTCACGATACGTTCCTCGATCTCTTCGCCCAGTTGTTCCGAGCGCCGCAAGGGTGCCGCGATCTCACTCATAGATGTCACCAGTGGTTGGACGTGATGCGTACATTATACGCAGTCGTTGACATCGAATACATGTCTACATAGATTGTATACAAAACAAAAGCGATTGCATGCATGATCGGCTTTGGCGCCAGAGGGGCGTCCCGAGCATGGACTACAACCACCAAAGGAGACTCACATGACGAAGAAGCCGTTTCGGGCCCTTGTGTCCGCACTGATCAGCGCCAGCTTCATGGCGATGGCCCCGGCCACGGTCCAGGCCGCCGACACCACGGTGCTGAAGCTGTCTCATCAATTCCCGGCATCGAATGGCCCGGATGGTGATTTTCGCGACCAGCTGGCGCAGAAATTTGCCGCTGAGGTGACGCAGAAGACCGGTGGCTCGCTGAAGATCGAGATCTATCCGGGCAGCTCGCTCATGAAGACCAAGAGCCAGTTCAGCGCGCTGCGCAAGGGCACGCTGGACTTGTCGGTACTGCCGCTGGCCTACGGCGGCGGCGAGGTGCCGGAAGTGACGCTCACGCTCATGCCGGCCCTGGTGCAAAGCTACGAGCAGGGCCTGCGCTGGAAGACCGCGCCCATCGGTGTCGAGTTGGAGAAGATCCTCGAAGCCAAGGGCATGAAGATCCTGACCTGGGTGTGGCAGGCCGGCGGTATCGCCAGTCGCGACAAGCCGATCACCCAACCTGAGCACATGAAGGGCCTCAAGGTGCGCGGCGGCGACCGCAGCATGGACCTGCTCATCAACGGTGCCGGCGGCGCGGCCACCAACCTGCCTTCGAGCGAGATCTACAGCGCCATGTCCACCGGTGTGCTCGATGCGGCGCTGACCTCCAGCACCTCGCTGATCAGCTACCGCCTCAACGAAGTGGCCAAGTCGGTGACCACGGCGCGCGGCAAGACCTTCTGGTTCATGTTCGAGCCGCTGCTGATCTCGATGGAGGCCTGGAACCGGCTGACCTCCGAGCAGCAGAAGGTGGTGACCGAGGTCGGCGCTTCGCTGGAGCCGTTCGCGGTCGAAGGCGCCAAGCGTGACGACCAGCGCCTGGCCGAGGTGTATGCCAAGTCGGGCGACACGGTGGTGGACATGGACGATGCCGCCTTTGCCCAGTGGGTGGCCATCGCCAAGGAGACCGCCTACAAGCACTTTGCCGAGAACGTGAAGAACGGGCAGGCACTGCTGGACATGGCTCAGGCGGTCAAGTGACATGAACCCCGCCACCCACTCCACCGTCGCCGAGCGGCCGGCGGAGTCGGGTGGCCGGTCGGTCTGGCGCGTCTTCGCCCAGTCCGTCAAGGGCGTCAACGTCCTGACCGGCTACCTGTCCGCCGTCATCGTCGTCATCACCTCCCTGATCGTCTGCTATGGCGTGTTCATGCGCTACTTCATGGACTCGCCGATCGACTGGGGGCTGGAGTTGTCGATCTTCCTGCTCATCATCGCCACCTTCATGAGCGCCGCCTACACCCAGTTGCAGCGCGGCCATGTGAACATCGAGGTGCTCGAACACCTCCTCTCGCCCGGGGCCAACCGTGTGCGCTACCTGATCGGTGACGCGCTGTCGCTGGTGTTTTGCGCCTTCCTGGCCTTCAACGCCTGGGAGTTCTTCCTCGAAGCCTTCGAGGACGGGCGCATCACCGAAAGCACCTGGGGCCCGAAGCTGTGGGTGCCCTACCTGTTCATGGCCATCGGCAGCACCACCCTGTCGCTGCAGCTGCTGGTGCAGATCGTTGACGTCCTGGTCGGCTGGAAAGGCCGCACCCATGGCAGCGGCCCGGAATGGAGGGAATGATGGATACCACCACCATCGGTTTGCTATACACGGGCGTTACCCTGGTCCTGCTGTTCTCCGGCATGCCCATCGCCTTCGCGCTGGGGCTGTCCGCCCTCGGTTTCATGGCTGGCTTCATGCCCTCGGCCCATCTCGGCTCGGTGGCCGAGACCATCTTTGCCGAGTTGGACAACTTCACCTTGCTCACCATCCCGCTGTTCGTGCTCATGGGGGCGGCCATCGGCAAGACCCGGGCCGGCGCAGACATCTACAACTCGCTCAACGCCTGGCTGCATCGCGTGCCGGGCGGCCTCGGCCTGGCCAACGTGTTCGCCTGCGCGGTGTTCGCCGCCATGTGCGGCTCCAGCCCGGCCACCTGCTCGGCGATCGGCTCCTCGGGCATTCCGCAACTGGTGAAGCGCGGCTACTCGGAAGGCCTGGCCACCGGCATCATCGCCGCCGGCGGGACCCTGGGCATCCTGATTCCGCCCTCGCTGACGCTGATCCTCTATGGCCTGGCCTCCGAGCAGTCCATCGGCCGCCTGTTCATGGCCGGCATCGGGCCGGGCACGCTGCTGATCTTCCTGTTCGCCCTGTGGGTGATGATCAAGTACAAGCTCGAACGCCAGGTGGCCGCCGGCCGCAACGATGCCGCCGCTCAGGCCATCCTGGAGGACGAGCAGATCACCTGGCATGACCGCCTCTCGGCCCTGCCGCGCCTGCTGCCCTTCGGCATCCTGATTGCGGTGATCATGATCGCCATGTACGGCGGCTGGGCCACACCGTCCGAAGTGGCCGGCATCGGCGCTGTGGGCGCCACGGTGATGGTGATCCTGCTCTACCAGTGCTACCGGGTGGACGACATCAAGACCATCCTGTCGGGCACCATCCGCGAGAGCACGATGATCATGATGATCATCGCCACTTCCTTCCTGTTCACCTACGTGATGAGCTACCTGGGGATCACCCAGAAGGCCGCCACCTGGCTGGTGGAGCTGGAGCTGTCCAAGTGGGTGTTCTTCTTCTGGGTGAACGTGTTCATCATCGTGCTGGGCTTCTTCCTGCCGCCGGTGGCGATCATCCTGATGGTGACGCCCATCCTGCTGCCGGCGCTCAACGCCTTGAACATCGACCTGATCTGGTTCGGCATCGTCATGACCATCCTGATGGAGTTGGGTCTGATCACGCCGCCGGTGGGCCTGAACCTGTTCGTGATCAACGGCATCTCGCCCGACATCAAGCTCAAGAACATCCTGCTGGGCAGCCTGCCCTTCATCGGGCTGATGCTGCTGGCGATCGTCATCCTGTGTGTCGTGCCGGGCATCGCCACGTGGCTGCCGAACCATTTCTACCAAGGGGGCTAAGCTGACATGAGTGCCTCTCAACAATGGAACACCCTCCAGCAAAGCCGTAGCCGCCGTCTAGGCCGCGCCGCCGCCCTGGCGCAGGGCAAGCGCGTCGAGGCCGACCAGGTGGTCGCGCTGCTCGAGGCGGTGATCGAACCCGGCGACCGCATCTGCATCGAGGGCAACAACCAGAAGCAGGCCGACTTCCTCGCCCGCGCCATGGTGCAGACCGACCCGGCGCGGGTGCGCGAGCTGCATCTGGTGCAGTCGGTGCTGTCGCTGCCCGAGCATGTGGACATCATTGAGCGCGGCCAGGTCAGCCGCATCGACTTCTCCTTCTCGGGGCCGCAGTCCGGCCGCCTGGCGCGGCTGGTGGAGTCGGGCCGCATCACCATCGGTGCCATCCACACCTATCTGGAGCTGTTCGCCCGTTACTTCGTGGACCTCACGCCCAACGTGGCGCTGGTGGCCGCACAGATGGCCGACCGCCAGGGCAACCTCTACACCGGCCCCAACACCGAGGACACCCCGGCCATCGTCGAGGCCACCGCCTTCAAGAGCGGCATCGTCATCGCCCAGGTGAACGAGATCGTCGACACCCTGCCGCGGGTGGACATCCCCGCCGACTGGGTGGATTTCACCGTGCCGGCGCCTACCCCGCACTATGTCGAGCCCCTGTTCACCCGCGACCCGGCGCTGATCACCGAGACTCAGGTGCTCACCGCGATGATCGCCATCAAGGGGCTGTACGCCGAATACGGTGTCACCCGGCTCAACCACGGCATCGGTTTCGACACCGCCGCCATCGAATTGCTGCTGCCCACCTACGCCGCCGAGCTCGGCCTCAAGGGCAAGATCTGCACCCACTGGGCGCTCAATCCGCATCCGACGCTGATCCCGGCGATCGAAGCGGGTTTCGTACAGTCGGTGCATTCCTTCGGCTCCGAAGTGGGCATGGAGAACTACGTGGCCGCGCGGCCCGACATCTTCTTCATCGGCGCCGACGGCTCGATGCGCTCCAACCGTGCCTTCAGCCAGGCTGCCGGCCACTATGCCTGCGACCTGTTCATCGGTTCGACCCTGCAGATCGACCTGCACGGCAACAGTTCGACCGCCACCCGTGGCCGCATCGCCGGCTTCGGCGGCGCCCCCAACATGGGCGCCGACGCCCGCGGCCGCCGCCATGCCTCGCCGGCCTGGCTCAAGGCCGGCCGGGAAGGGCGGGGCGACATCGCCATGCCGCGTGGCCAGAAGCTGGTCGCCCAGGTGGTGGAAACCTTCCGCGAGCACATGGCGCCGGCCTTCGTCGAGCGTCTCGACGCCTGGGATCTGGCCGAGGCGGCGGGCATGGATCTGCCGCCGGTGATGATCTACAGCGAGGATCTCACCCACATCATCACCGAGGAAGGCATCGCCCACCTGGTGCGCTGCCGCAGCCCGGAAGAGCGTGAGCAGGCCATCCGCGGCGTGGCCGGTTACACCCCGGTGGGCATGGGCCGCGACAAGCGCGCGGTGGAGAATCTGCGCGACCGCGGCATCATCCAGCGCCCGGAGGACCTGGGCATCGACCCGCGCCTGGCCACCCGCGACCTGCTGGCCGCTCGCAACGTCAAGGATCTGGTGCACGCCTCCGGCGGGCTCTACGACCCGCCCAAGAAGTTCCGCAACTGGTAGGAGGGCCCGATGGAACGATTCGAGATCACCCTGGACGCCCGCCCCGCGGGCGCCGCCCGGCGGAGCGCCCTGTGTGGCGTGGTCGCCTCGGGCAACCTGGAGGTGCTGGTGGAGCTGGGGCAGGACCCGGCCGCCTGCACGGTGGAGGTCAGCACCTCTGCCGACGGCTTTCGCGACATCTGGGAGGCCGTGCTGGCGGATTTCGTCGAGCGCCACCCGGCCGGCGGCCTGCGCATCAGCATCAACGATGCCGGCGCCACCCCGGCGGTGGTGAGCCTGCGCCTGGCCCAGGCCTTCGAAGACAGCACGGGAGGTGCGGCATGAGCGCCAAACGCGTGAGCTATTTCGAGGCCAGCGCCCGTGCCCGCGTGGCCGCGCTGGTCGACCCCGGCAGCTTCACCGAGTTCTGCCCGCCGGCACAGCGGCGCACCAGCCCGCACCTGGCGCAGCTCGACGCCCCGGTCGCCTTCGATGACGGCGTGGTGGTCGGCGCGGCCACCGTGGACGGAAAACCCGTGCTCATCGCTGCGCAGGAAGGCCAGTTCAACGGCGGCGCGGTGGGTGAGGTGCACGGCGCCAAGATCCGCGGCCTGCTCGAACGCGCGGCGCGCGAAAGGCCCGCGGCCGTGCTGCTGCTGGTCGATTCCGGCGGCGTGCGCCTGCACGAGGCCAACGCCGGCCTGATCGCCATCTCCGAGATCATGCGTGCGCTCATGGCGGCGCAGGCCGCCGGCGTGCCGGTGTTCGCCCTCGTCGGCGGCGCCTGCGGCGCCTTCGGTGGCATGGGGATCGTCACCCGCCTGTGCGATGAAGTGATCATGTCCGAGGAAGGCCGCCTCGGCCTGTCCGGCCCGGAAGTGATCGAGACGGTGAAGGGCGTGGGCGAATTCGACTCGCGGGACCGTTCGCTGGTGTGGCGGGTCACCGGCGGCAAGCTGCGCCGTGCGCTGGGCGAGGCGACTCGGCTGGTGGATGACGACGCATCGGCTTTCCGCGCGGCCGCCGTCGCGGCGCTGACGCATCACCGCAACGCGCCGGCCGACCTGGCGTCCCTCAAGGCAGCGCAGGCCGCACTCACCGAGCGTCGCGCCACCCACCCCGACACCCGCGACGGGCTCGAGGTCTGGCGCACCCTCGGCCTGGCCCAACCCGAAGCGGTGCCCATGCTGGCATCCGATGAATTCAACCGCCAGCTCGACGCCCTGGCGACGGAGGTATGAGCATGTCCGACCCAAGCCTCTTCGATGCCCTCTTCGGCGCCGGTAACCACACCGTCGTCATCGACGGCCACTTCGTCGCCGGCCCTGCGCGGCTGGGCGACACCCCGGTGGCCGTCATTGGCAGCTGGGACGCTGCTGCCGTGGACGGCGACCTGGCCCTGGCCATCGCTGGCGAGATTCTGCGCGTGGTCGAGGCCGATGCCGGCGCCACGCCCCGACCCATCGTCTTCGTCGCCGATACCCAGGGCCAGGCCCTGTCCCGGCGCGAAGAGCTGCTCGGCCTCAACGGTGCCTTCGCCCATGTGGCCCGCTGTGTGGATCTGGCCCGCCGCTCGGGCCACCCGACCGTGGCGCTGATCCATGGCGAGGCGGTCTCCGGCGGCTTCCTGGCCTTCGGCATGTTGGCCGACCGGGTGGTGGCCCTACCCGGCGCCCAGGTGCGCGTCATGGACCTGCGCGCCATGTCGCGGGTCACCAAGATCGAGTTCGACCGCCTGCAGACGCTGGCGCAGCACTCGCCGGTTTTCGCCCCCGGCGCCGACAACTACTGGCGCATGGGAGCGGTGCATGCCCTGTGGCATGACGCCGGTGCCGACTGGCGCGCGCCGCTCGCCACGGCGCTGGCCGAAGCGGTGGATGCGGCCGGGCATGATGGCCGAGCCGCGCTGGGCGCCGAGCGTGGTGGTCGTACCCTGGCCGCGGCGGTGGCCCGAGAGGTGGCCAATGAGGTGGCCGGTGGCTGAGACGCTGCCGCGCCGCCATGACCGGGTGTGGCTCGACCCGGCGGCCATCGACCGGCTGGTGGTGAGCCAGCCCTGGCGTGCCGCGCTGGTCGACTGGTTGGGCCACGACCGGCCGCTGGTGGCGGCCCGGCGCATGCCGGGCCAGGCGTTGCTGCCGCTGGGCTTCACGCTGCCGGGCACCGGGGCGCGCGTGCGCGTCGGCGTGCTCGCCCCGGTCGAGGCCATCCGCGCCCAGGCACCGGCGCCGCCGCTCACCGAGCTGCTGAGCACCGCCCCCGCGTCCTGGCAGGCGCCGCTGGCGGCACTGGCCGAGGCGCTGGCCGCCGCCGGTGTCACGGCCCGCAGCTATGGCTCGCTGGTCAACCAGTGGCTCACCGGTGCCCCCTGCCTGCGTGCCGACAGCGATGTGGACTTGCTGCTCGACTGCGCCGATGCCGACAGCGCGCGGCAGGTGCTGGCGGTGCTGGCCGGGCAGGCCCCCGTCACGCCGCGCATCGACGGCGAGCTGCGCCTGCACGGCCGGGCCGTGGCCTGGCGTGAGCTGGCTGCAGCGCTGGCCAGCGGCGGACGCGTGCTGGCCAAGTCCGACACCACGATTGCCCTGATGCCGGCGCAGGCCGTCCTGCAAGCGCCGGCCGAACCCGGAGGCGGCGATGCCCCTCGCGCCCAGCCCCTCGCCGCCTGAGGCCCTCACTCGGCTTTGCCCGACGGCGCTGGATGCCGCCTGTTGCGCCGCGCTCAAGCACGAGGCGGACGCCTGGCCCAAGCCCGGGCTGGTCACGCCGGTGGATTCGGGCAGCCATCGGGATATGAACTACGCCAGCTTCGTCGACAGCATTGCCGCGCTGCGTGGCTACTTCGCCGAGATCGCCGAGGCCGGCGCGCGCGGCGCCCCCTATGCCCGGCTGCAGCCCATCGCCATCGCCGCCGAAGCGCGCATGCTGGCCGCTACCCGGGGCGCCAACACCCACCGCGGCGCCATTTTCAACCTGGGCTTGTTGGCCGCCGCCTACGCCTGGCGCGCGGCCCGCCCCGAGGCGGCGCCCGCCACCTGCGGCGAGTTGGTGGCTCGGCTGTGGGGGCCGGCCATCCTCGCCGCGCGCCGCGAGGCCGATGCCTCCCATGGGCAAGCGGTGTGGCAGCGTTTCGCCGCCGGCGGGGCGCGGGCCCAGGCGGCGGGCGGCTTTCCGGCGGTGTACCGGGTCGGCCTGCCGGCGCTGTGCGCCCTGCGGGCCGACGGTGTCGAGGAAGAGGCCGCCCTGATCGGCACGCTGATGGCGCTGATGGCCGAGCTGGACGACACCAACCTGCTGTGGCGCGGCGGCGCCGCCGGACTGGCCGACGTGCGTCGGGCCGCGCAAGACTTCGGGCGCACCGGCGGGGTGCGCCATCCGGTCTGGCGCCAACGCCTGATCGAGATGCACGGCTGGATGGTGGCCCGCAACCTGAGCCCCGGCGGCAGTGCCGATCTGGTCGCCGCCACCTGGCTCGTCCATCGGCTGGATCCGGCATGAGGCTCGCCATCCTGTGTTCCGGCCAGGCCGGGCAGTGCCGCACGATGCTCGACCCCGTGCTGGCGGCGCCGGACTGCGCCGAGCTGCGCGAGGTTGCCTCCTCGGTGATCGGGCGCGACGTGGTCGCCTGGTGGCGAGGGCTCGACGAGGCCGCGATCTTTTCGAACATGAACGCGCAGCTGGCGATCGCCCTCTACCAGCTTGCCGCCTGGCAACGGCTGGCCGCGTGCCTGCCCCAGCCGCCCGTCGTCGTCGCCGGCTACTCGCTCGGCGAAGTCCTCGCCTGGCATGTGGCGGGCGCGCTGGACATGGCCGAGACGCTGCGCCTCGTGCGCACGCGCGCCCGCCTGATGGACGCCTGCCTCGACGTGTCGACACCCCGTGGCGGCTGCATGGCCTTGCTGCGGGGGCGGGCGACGCCCGCCATGCGTCAGGCCCGGGCGGCCGCCCTGGCACGGCACGGTGTGGCGATCGCCATTCATCGCCACGGCGGCGACCAAGTGCTCGCCGCCCCCGGCCCCTGCCTGGATGCCCTGATCGCCGACCCGGCCATGGCCAGCGCCGATCTCAAGCGGCTGCCGGTCGAAGTGCCCTCGCACACGGCCTGGCTGGCCGGTGCCGTCGCGCCGTTTGCCGAAGCGCTGGCCGCCTGTCAGCCGCGCATGCCGCGCTTCCCGGTCATCGCGGGGATCGACGGAACGCTGCAGCGCCACGGCACGGACAGCCTCACCAGCCTGCCTCGCCAGATCGCCGAGCCGGTGCGCTGGGACTGGTGCCTGGAGACGCTCGGCGCGATGCGGGCCGACCTGGCGATCGAACTGGGGCCGGGCAACGATCTGGCCAGGCAGCTCGAGCAGGCCATCCCGGACGCGACCGCGCGCGCCATGGGCGAGTTTGCAAGGCCAGAGGACGTCGCCGACTGGCTCGCGCGACGCGCTTGAGCTGCAGTTGGCCAATACCGACCTCCCGTGCCAGCCACGTAGATGGCGGAGGCAAAGAAGACGGCCTTGATTTTTTAGACGATCGGTCTAATATTCGGGGCATGCTCGATATGCCCACTCCCCCACGTCGTCGCGGTCGCCCGCCCAAGCGGGTCGATGCCCCGCTGGATACCCGCGATGCGCTGATCCGCTGCGGCATGGCCACGCTGACCGAGAAGGGCTTCTCGGCCACCGGCATCGACGAGGTGCTCAAGAAGGTGGGCGTGCCCAAGGGCTCGTTCTATCACTACTTCGACAGCAAGGAAGCCTTCGGCCATGCGGTGATCGCCGCCTATGCCGACTACTTCGCGCGCAAGCTCGATCGCTGGCTGCTGGCGGCGGATCGCCCGGCGCTGGCGCGTATCGGCGATTTCGTCGAGGACGCCGCCGCCGGCATGGCGCGCTACGCGTTTCGCCGTGGCTGCCTGATCGGCAATCTGGGGCAGGAGATGAGCGCGTTGCCGGAGTCCTACCGCGAGCGGCTGGAGGCGGTGTTCCGCGATTGGCAGGCGCGGCTGGCGAACTGCCTGCGGGCGGCCCAGACTGAAGGGACCTTGGCGCCGACGGCAGACTGCGATCACTGGGCCGCCTTTTTCTGGGTCGGCTGGGAAGGCGCCGTGCTGCGTGCGCGGCTGGTGCGCAGTGCCGAGCCCTTGCACTGCTTTACCCAAGGCTTCTTCACCGCGATTGGGCGCTGAATTTTTCGACCATTTTTAGACGATCGGTCTAATCACAGCTACCGGGCCGGTCGTGTCATGAGGAGAGAGGAGAACACCATGTACAAAGCCATCGTGATCAACAAGACCGAGGCGGAGGGCTACACCGCCCACCAGATGGATCTGGACGACGGCGATCTGCCCGAGGGCGATGTGACCGTGAAGGTCGCGTACTCGACCCTCAACTACAAGGACGGCCTGGCGATCACCGGCAAGGGGCCGGTGGTGCGCAAGTTTCCGATGGTGCCGGGCATCGATCTGGCGGGCACGGTGATGTCCAGCACCCATGCCGATTTCAAGGTGGGCGATGCGGTGCTGCTCAACGGCTGGGGCGTGGGCGAAGGCCACCCCGGCGGGCTGGCGCAGAAGGCGCGGCTCAAGGGCGACTGGCTGGTGCCGCTGCCGGTTGCCTTCAAGCCCGAGCAGGCGATGGCCATCGGCACCGCCGGCTACACCGCGATGCTGTGCGTGATGGCGCTGGAGCGCCAGGGCGTGACGCCCGACAAGGGCGAGATCCTGGTGACTGGCGCGGCCGGCGGCGTGGGCAGCGTGGCGGTGGCGATCCTCGCCAAGCTGGGCTACACGGTGGTGGCCTCGACCGGCCGCCCGTCGGAAGGCGAGTACCTCAAGACGCTCGGCGCCGCCGAGATCGTCGACCGCGCGCAGTTTTCCGAACCGGGCCGCCCGCTCGGCAAGGAGCGTTGGGCCGGCGCGGTGGATACCGTGGGCAGTCACACCCTGGCCAACGTGTGCGCCACCACCAAGTACCGTGGCGTGGTCACCTGCTGCGGGCTGGCGCAGGGCATGGATTTCCCGGCCACGGTGGCGCCCTTCATCCTGCGCGGGGTGACGCTGGTCGGCATCGACAGCGTGATGGCACCCAAGGCCGACCGCCTGGCGGCGTGGAGCCGTCTGGCGACCGACCTGGATGTGAGCAAGCTCGAGCTCATCACCCACCAGATCGGCCTGTCCGAGGCCATCGACACCGCCGACGAGCTGATGGCCGGCAAGATCCGCGGCCGCGTCGTAGTCGATGTGAATCGGTGACCCGTTTCGCCGGGCGGGGACGGCCTCGCCCGGTTTTTCCATGCCTTTTCCGGAGTGTTTTCATGACCGACCGTATCAGCCGCTTCCCCGTGCCCGAGCTGTCCGACCTGCCCGATGATGTGCGCGAGCGCATCCTCGGCGTGCAGGAGAAGGCCGGTTTCGTGCCCAATGTGTTCCTGATGCTGGCCCATCGCCCGGCCGAGTTCCGCGCCTTTTTCGATTACCACGATGCGCTGATGGAGAAGAACGAGGGCCTGACCAAGGCCGAGCGCGAAATGATCGTGGTGGCCACCTCGGGCGCCGGCAACTGCCTGTATTGCGTGGTGGCGCACGGTGCGGTGCTGCGCATCCGCGCCAAGAACGCGCGTGTGGCCGACCAGCTGGCCACCAACTACCGCAAGGCCGAGATCACCGAGCGCCAGCGCGCCATGCTCGATTTCGCCATGAAGCTGTCCACCCGCGGCGGCGAGATCGAAGATGCCGACCTGGCCGCGCTGCGTGCCCATGGCTTCGACGACGAGGCGATCTGGGACATCGGCGCCATCACCGCCTTCTTCGCCATGAGCAACCGGCTGGTGCATCTGACCGGCACGCCACCCAACGAGCCTTTCTACTTGATGGGGCGCGTACCCAAGGGCGCTTGACACCGTGTGAGTCGTCCGCCGTGCGCAAAATATGGTGCAATGCCGGCATCGCCCGACCCGAGACTTGCCCGTGAGCACCGAACCCCTGTTCCGTCGCGTTCCGCCCATGCATGCCCTGGCCGCCTTCGAGGCGGCGGCGCGCCTGGGCGGTTTTGCGCCGGCGGCCGACGAGTTGTGCGTGACGCCCAGCGCGGTCAGCCATCGCATCCGCCAGCTCGAACAGCAGCTGGCCATGCAGCTGTTCGAGCGCACCTCCTCGGGCGTGCGCCTGACCACCGCCGGGCGCCTGTACCTGGGGCAGGTGCGCGAGGCCTTTGCCGCGCTGGCCCACTCCGGGCGCGGGGCCGGCGGCGGCCGGGTGCGTCTGCGTGTGTCGGCGCCGCCGACCTTTGCCCGCCAGCTGCTGATGCCGCGCCTGCCGGCCTTTTTGCAGGATCGTGAAGAGATCGATCTGGAAATGCATGTCGGCAACCTGCTGCAGGCCGATGTCACCGAACCGGCCGATGTGGCCATCCTGTGGAGCGACGGCAAGGCCCTCAACGGCGTCTTCCATCGTCTGTTCGACGACCGTGTCGGCCCGCTCGCCGCGCCCAGCTACATCGCCGCCTATGGCCTGCGCAGCGCCGAGGACGTGGCCGGCGCCACTTTGCTGCGCTCGCCGCTCTTGCCCTGGGGGGCGTGGTTCCAGGCGGCCGGGCTCAACCGCCCCGAGCCCGAGCGCGGTGCGGTGTTCAACGACCTGGGCATGCTGCTCGAAGCGGCCAGCGCCGGCCTCGGCGTGGCTATGAGCACGCGGCGCCTGGCCGCCGCCTGGCTCGATTCGGGCCGGCTGGTGCCGATCACTGAGCTCACCGCCGCCTCGCCCAACAGCTATTACGTCACCTGCGCCAGTGCCGACCGCGAACGGCCCGAAGTGGCCGATTTCATGGACTGGCTGCGCGAAGGCTTCTCCGGATGAACTTTCTCGCCCACCTGTGGCTGGCCGGCCCCGACGAGGGCGCGCGGCTGGGCGCGGTGGCCGGGGATTTCGTCAAGGGCGCGCTGCCCGGCGATCTGCCGCCCGATATCGCCGCCGGGGTGGCGCTGCACCGGGCGATCGACGCCTTTGCCGACACCCATCCGGCCTTTCAGGCCTCGCGGGCACGGGTCGGCGCGGCGCACCGGCGCTTTGCCGGCGTGATGGTCGATATGTTCTACGACCACTTCCTGGCCGTGCAGTGGGCACGTTGGCATCCGCACGAGCCGCTGGCCGCCTTCACCGCCCGCCAGTACGCGCTGCTGGCGGCGCACCGCCACCGCCTGCCGGCGCGCGCGCTGCCGGTGCTGGCGCGCATGGCCGAGGATGACTGGCTGACCGCCTACCGCGAGGTGGACACCATCGTCTTTGCGCTCGACCGCATCGCCGGCCGCCTCAAGCGGCCCGAGCCTTTCCTCGGTTGCGGCGCGGCGCTGCGCGCCGACTACGCCGGCTTTGCTGCGGATGCGCAGCACTTTCTGGCTGATGCGCGGGCCTTCGCCGAGGCGTTTTCGACGCCGTAAGGCGCGTTCTCCGTGCCATCGTTCTGCCGATCCTGCGGGCGGATTTCCCCTCGCCGGGCCGGCGTATCGCCCTGCCGAAGACACGCCTTCGGCTGACAGGGGCGGCCCTGGCATCTACGGTTTATAGAGGGCACTGGCTGAACCGGCCATGCGGCCCGCGTCTGGCGCGAGCCTTCGATCCCGCCCCCCGAGTGGCGCCGCCGGGCGCCTGCGTGCCATCCCAGGATGGCTGCTTATCGTCTGTTAAACCAGTCTAAAAGACTAAAAATACCCAATCTACAAGACCATATGGACTAATAAAGTCTGATTATGGAGCCATGTACTCCTTGTATGGTTCGATAATTCAGATTCCGGCCCCGCCGCAGGCAGGGTTCGGCTCTCACCCAACATGAGGAGTCACATCATGATCAAGACGTTCATCGTCGGATACGACGGCACCGAGCCCTCGAAGCGCGCGCTCGATTTCGCCGCCCGGGCCGCCAAGGGCCGGGGCGCTGCGGTGCTGCTGGTGCATGTGCTGGAGTGGTCGCCCTACAGCTTTCTGACCATGGAAGAGATTGCCGAACGACACAAGGAGCGCGAGAAGGAGGTGGAGCGCGCCAAGTCGGTGGTGAATCCGGTGTGCGAGAAACTGCGCGCCAGCGGGCTGAACGTGAGCAGCGATGTCCAGTACGGCGATCCGGCCGAGATCATGTGCGAGATCGCCGGCAAGCATCCCGAGTCGATCATCGTCGTCGGCCGCAAGGGCACGTCCAATCTGGCCGCCCGCTTCATGGGCACGCTGGGCATTTCGCTGATCCAGGCCTCGCCGGTACCGGTCACCGTCGTGCCGTAAGGCGCGTACGCCGGACCGACGTGCCTCACGCATAAAAATCAAGGAGACAACACCATGTCTAACGTCAAGCTGGGCGCGGCCTTCATGGCTGCGCTGACCCCCTTGCTCGCCCATGCCCAGGAGGGCAGTGGCATCGACGAAGCCATCAACACCGCCGTGGCGCCGGTATCCAATTTCATCACCAGCATCATTTTCTACTCCGTCAAGATCGGCGATGTGTCCTTTCCGCTGATCGTCGGCTGGCTGATCACGGCCGCCGCCATCTGCACGATCTACTTCGGCTTCATCCAGCTGCGCGGCGTCAAACACTCGATCGACCTGGTGCGCGGCTGCTATGCCGATCCCAATGATGCGGGCGAGGTGTCGCACTTCCAGGCGCTGACCACCGCGCTGTCGGCCACCGTCGGGCTCGGCAACATCGCCGGCGTGGCGGTCGCGGTGTCGATCGGCGGCCCGGGCGCCACGTTCTGGATGATCCTCGCCGGCCTGCTCGGCATGGCCTCGAAGTTCACCGAATGCACGCTGGGCGTGAAGTTCCGCCGCGAAAACCCGGACGGCACCATCTCCGGCGGCCCGATGTACTACCTCTCGCGCGGCTTCGAAGGCCTCGGCAAACCCGGGCTGGGCCGCGTGCTGGCGGCGATCTTCGCGGTGTGCTGCATCGGCGGTGCGATCGGCGGCGGCAACATGTTTCAGGCCAACCAGGCGGCCAAGCAGATTGCCAACGTCACCGGCGGCGAGATGAGCTTTTTCGCTGACAAGGGCTGGTTGATCGGCCTGGTGCTGGCGGTGGTGGTCGGCATGGTGATCATCGGCGGCCTCAGGTCGATCGCCCATGTCACCGAGAAGATCGTGCCCTTCATGGCGGCCATCTATGTCGGCGCCGGCATCGTCATCATGATCTCCAACTAGGACAAGATCGGTTGGGCCTTCGGCCAGATCGTCTCCGGCGCGTTTACCGGCGAGGGCGTTGCCGGCGGCATCCTCGGCGCCTTGATCCAGGGCTTCAAACGGGCGGCGTTCTCGAACGAGGCCGGCATCGGCTCGGCAGCCATCGCCCACTCGGCGGTGCGCACCAAGGAGCCGGTCACCGAAGGCTATGTCGCGCTGCTCGAGCCCTTCATCGACACCGTGGTGATCTGCACCATGACGGCGGTGGTGATCGTCGTCAGCGGCACGCTGGACTCCGGCCTGACCGGCGTCGAGCTCACCTCGGCGGCCTTCGAGACGGCCTTCCCGTGGTTCCCGGTGGTGCTGGCGGTGGTGCTGTTCGCCTTCTCGACCATGATCTCGTGGTCCTACTACGGTCTGAAGGCCACCACCTACCTGTTCGGCGAGAACAAGACGGTGGAGAACATCTACAAGCTGTTCTTCTGCATCTGCGTGATCATCGGCGCCAGCATGAGCCTTGGGCCAGTCATCGATTTCTCCGACTCGATGATCTTCGCCATGGCCATTCCCAACGTGATCGGCCTGTACATGCTGCTGCCGGTGGTCCGGCGCGAGCTGGCGCAATACCAGGCCAAGTTGGCGTCAGGCGAGATCAAGCGGTTCCGCTGAGCGCATTTGCCTTTCGAAGCATCCCGGCCGGCGCCCCGAGCCCGGCCGGGCAAGACTGGAGTTCCTTCTCATGAAAACCCCCGCGATCAACCCTGCTACCGCCGCACTGCCCGCCGCCGAGCGCAGCGAGCTGCGCCGGCGCATCACCGCCCACTACCGTAGCCCCGAGCCCGACTGCGTGCCGCCGCTGGTCTCGGCTGCGCGCCTCGACCCGGCGCTGCATGACAAGGTCCAGGCGCTGGCCGCCCGGCTGGTCGCCGGCCTGCGCGGCGACCGCAGCCGCTCCAGCGGTGTCGACGCGCTGATGAAGGAGTTCTCGCTGTCGAGCCAGGAAGGGGTGGCGTTGATGTGTCTGGCCGAGGCGCTCTTGCGCGTGCCCGACAAAGCCACCGCCGACCGCCTGATCCGCGACAAGCTGTCCGACGGCGACTGGCGCGCCCACCTGGGCAACAGCCCCTCGTTGTTCGTCAATGCCGCCACCTGGGGCCTGCTGGTGACCGGCCGGCTGGTGGCCACCAGCAGCGAGCAGAGCCTCGGCACCGCGTTGACCCGCCTGATGCAGCGCGGCGGCGAGCCGCTGATCCGCAAAGGCATGGATCTGGCCATGCGCATGCTCGGCGAGCAGTTCGTCACCGGCCGCGATATCGACGAAGCCCTGCAGCGCGGCAAGGCCGCCGAGAAGCGCGGCTACCGTTACTCCTTCGACATGCTCGGCGAGGCGGCCATGACGGCCGAGGACGCCAACCGCTATTTCGACGCCTATGTCGGCGCCATCCAGGCCATCGGCCAGAATGCCAAGGGGCGCGGCGTGGTCGACGGCAACGGCATCTCGATCAAGCTCTCGGCGCTGCATCCGCGCTATGTGTGGTCGCAGCCCGACCGCGTCATGAAGGAGCTGCTCCACCGCGTCAAGCGCCTGTGCGTGCTGGCCCGAGATTTCGACATCGGCCTCAACATCGACGCCGAAGAGGCCGACCGGCTGGAGCTGTCGCTCGACCTGCTCGAAGCCCTGGCCCTGGACGACGACCTGGCCGGTTGGGCCGGGCTGGGCTTTGTGGTGCAGGCCTACCAGAAGCGTGCGCCCTATGTGCTCGACACCATCATCGATCTGGCCGAACGCAGCGGCCAGCGGCTGATGGTGCGCCTGGTCAAGGGCGCCTACTGGGATGCCGAGATCAAGCGCGCCCAGATCGACGGGCTGGACGGCTACCCGGTGTTCACCCGCAAGGTGTTTACCGACGTCTCCTACCTCGCCTGCGCGAAGAAGCTGCTCGACGCGCGCGAGCACATCTACCCGCAGTTCGCCACCCACAACGCGCAGAGTCTGGCGGCGATCATGCACATGGCCGGCGACGGCTACCAGAAGGGCAGCTACGAGTTCCAGTGCCTGCATGGCATGGGCGAGCCGCTCTACGACCAGGTCGTCGGCAACCCGGAGATCGCCCGCCTGGTGCGCATCTACGCGCCGGTGGGCAGCCACGAGACCCTGCTCGCCTACCTGGTGCGCCGGCTGCTGGAAAACGGCGCCAACACCAGCTTCGTCAATCGCATCGTCGACGAGAACGTGCCGATCGAGGAGCTGGTCGCCGACCCGGTCGAAGAGGCCGCCCGCCTGGGCGGTGCGCCGCATCCCAAGATTCCCCTGCCGGCCGAGCTCTACGGCGCCGAACGGCGCAATTCGGCCGGCTTCGACCTGTCCAACGAAACCGTGCGCGCGCGCCTGGCCGAGGCGCTGGCCAAGAGCGCCGGCCGGCGCTTCGAGGCCGCGCCGATGCTGGCCGATGCCTTGCCGGCCGGCGGCGCCGACGCGGCGCAGCCGGTGCGCAACCCGGCCGACCATGGCGACATCGTCGGCACCGTGCTCGAAGCGCAGGCGGCCGATGTCGAAGCCGCGCTGACGGCCGCCGATGCCGCGGCCGACGACTGGGCCATGCGCGCTCCCGCCGAGCGGGCCGACATCGTCGCGCGGGTGGCCGACCTGATGGAGCGCGACGGGCCGGCGCTGATCGCCCTGGCCGTGCGCGAAGCCGGCAAGTCGTGGGCCAACGCCGTGGCCGAGGTGCGCGAAGCGGTCGACTTCTGCCGCTACTACGCCGCCCAGGCCGCCGGCTTCGACAACGGCACGCATCGCTCGGTCGGGCCGGTGCTGTGCATCAGCCCGTGGAACTTCCCGCTCGCCATCTTCACCGGCCAGGTGGCCGCGGCACTGGCTGCCGGCAACCCGGTGCTCGCCAAGCCGGCCGAGCAGACCCCGCTGATCGCCGCCGCCGCGGTGCGCCTGTTCCGCGAGGCCGGCGTGCCCGACGCGGTGCTGCAGCTGCTGCCCGGCCGCGGCGAAACCGTGGGCGCCGCGCTGGTCAAGGACGCGCGGGTGCGCGGGGTGATGTTCACCGGCTCCACCGACGTGGCCAACATCATCAACCGCGAGGTCGCCGCGCGCGGCGGTGACGTGCCGCTGATCGCCGAGACCGGCGGGCAGAACGTGATGATCGTCGACTCCACCGCGCTGCCCGAGCAGGTGGTGGCCGACGTGGTGGCCTCCAGCTTCGACTCCGCCGGCCAGCGCTGCTCGGCGCTGCGCGTGCTGTGTCTGCAGGCGGACATCGCCGACCATGTGCTGGAGATGCTGGCCGGCGCCACGCGCGAGCTGTCGGTGGGCAACACCGCCGATGTGCGGGTGGACATCGGCCCGGTGATCGACGCCGAGGCGCAGGCCAACCTGGAGCGCCATGTGGCCGCCATGCAGGAAAAAGGCGCGCGGGTGACCCGCATGCCGCTCGGCGAGGCCTGCGCCAAGGGCACCTTCGTGGCGCCGACGGTGATCGAGATCGGCTCGCTGGCCGAGCTCACGCGCGAGCAGTTCGGCCCGATCCTGCATGTGCTGCGCTTCAAGGCGCGCGACATCGACAAGGTGGTCGAGCAGATCAACGCCTCCGGCTACGGCCTCACGCTGGGCGTGCATTCGCGCATCGACGAATGCATCGAGCGCATCGCGGAGCGCGCCCATGTCGGCAACATGTATGTGAATCGCAACATGATCGGCGCCGTCGTCGGCGTGCAGCCCTTCGGCGGCGAGGGGCGCTCGGGCACCGGCCCGAAAGCCGGCGGGCCGCTGTATCTGCACCGCCTGCTGCGCCGCACCCCGGGCGCCGCGCTCGGCCCGCAGACGGCGGGCGAGGATCCGGCGCCCTTCCAGGCGCTGCTCGAGTGGATCGACGGTGTCGGCCGCGCCATCCTGGAGGGAGACGACGTGCAGGTGCTGCGCGACCGTGCCGATGCCTATCGGGCGCGGCGACTGTCGGGGATCAAGCTCGACCTGCCCGGCCCCACCGGCGAGGACAACAGCCTGCGCTTCGTGCCGCGCGGCCGCCTGGCCGGCGTGGCCACCAACCAGGTGGCCCGGGTGCACCAGATGCTGGCCGCCGCTGCCAGCGGCAACCGCATCGTCTTTGCGGCCAATGCCAGCACGCGGGCGCTGGTCGGCCTGCTGCCCAAGCCGATGACCCAGTGGGTGTCGGTCGAGGACGACTGGCTCGAGCAAGGCGTCGATGCCGTGCTCTTCGACGGCAAGGATGCCGACGCCGACAGCTGGCGCCAGCGCCTGGCCGGCCGGGACGGCCCGATCTGCCCGCTGGTGCGGGCCGAGCCGGAGTACGACCTGGCCCGTCTGGTGCACGAGCGCACCCTGAGCATCAACACCGCCGCCGCCGGCGGCAATGCCAGTCTGATGACGATGGGGGCCTAAGCCAGGCGGCGGGCGCCGCGGCACGACCGCGCGCCCGCCGCCGCTCAGATCGGCAGGGTGTGCGCGTCCTTGACGACTTCCATCACCACATAGGTGTGCGTCTGGCGCACGCAGGGCAACTCGGAGATCTTGTCGCCCATCACCTGGCGGTAGGCGGCGATGTCGCGCGTGCGCACCTTGAGCAGGTAATCGAAATCGCCCGCGATCATGTGGCAGGACTCGATCTCGGGGATCTTCCGCGCCCCCTCGTTGAAGCGCTTGAGGTCCTGCGCGGTGGTGGAGGTGAGCAGCACCTGCACCATCACCACATGGCTCACGTCCATCGCCTCGGGGTCGAGCTCGGCATGATAGCCGCGGATCACGCCGCTCTTTTCGAGCCGGCGGATGCGCTCGGCGCACGGCGTCTTGGTCAGGCCGACGCGACGCGAGATCTCGACGACCGACAGCCGGGCATCGCGTTGCAACTCATCCAGTATCTTCAGATCGATCCGGTCCATGGGGCTGATGCAGGCGATTCGCCTGGCACTCCTGTTCAACGTAGGTGATACGTCTTTTAGACCGAAGTGCGAATGGCTTCAAGCGAAACGGGCCGTTGAGATTCTGACGCCGTAGGGCGGGTTTCAATCCGCCATCGGTGTCGGCCAGAGCGATTGGCGGGTTGAAACCCGTCCTACGTCCGCTCGATGCCGGCCCAGCCGGCCTCGGGGTAGCGTTCGCCGGCCACGGCGGCCGGGTCGAACAGGGCGTCGAGCTCGGCGATCTCGGTCGCGCTCAGGGTCAGCGCGGCGCCGGCCAGATTCTCCTGCAGGCGCGAGATCTTGCGGGTGCCGGGGATCGGTATCACGTTCGGCTGCTTGCCCACCAGCCAAGCCAGCGCGATCTGCGCCGGCGTGGCGCCGCGCGCAGCGGCGAAGTCGCCCAGCGCGGCCACCAGGCGCCGGTTGTGCGCCATGGCCGCGTCGGCAAAACGGGGGCTGCGGCGGCGGAAGTCGTCCTCGGCCAGGGCGTCGGTCGAGGCCAGCGTGCCGGTGAGAAAGCCGCGGCCGAGCGGGCTGTAGGCGACCAGCGTGGTGCCCAGTTCGCGGCAGGCGTCGAGCAGGCCGCGCTCGGGTTCGCGGCTCCACAGCGAGTATTCGCTCTGCACCGCGGCCACCGGATGGATGGCGGCGGCGCGGCGCAGGGTGTCGGCGCTCACCTCCGACAGGCCGATGGCGCGCACCTTGTCTTTGGCCACCAGCGCGGCCAGGGTCTCCATCAAGGTCTCGATGGGCACCGCCGGGTCGCGGCGGTGGCAGTAGTAGAGATCGATGGTGTCGACACCGAGCCGGGCGCGCGAGGCGTCGCAGGCGCGGCGGATGTAGTCGGGCTGGTTGTTGATGCTGCGTGCGTACTGGCCCGGCTCGCGGGCGATGCCGAACTTGGTGGCCACGCAGATGCGCGCGCCATGGGCGGCGATCAGCGGCGCGAGCAGGCGCTCGTTGTGGCCGAGGCCGTAGGTGTCGGCGGTGTCGAACATCTGGATGCCGGCCTCGACGGCGGCTTCGAGCACGCGGCGCGACTCGGCGTCGTCGCTCGGGCCGTAGAACTCCGACATGCCCATGCAGCCGAAGCCGAGCGCGGACAGGGTGGGGCCGTCGGGCCCGAGGGTACGGGTGGGGATCATCGTGCGGTCTCCTGTGGGGCGGGGAGGTCGAGCGCGCGGCGCACCAGCGGCGCCAGGGCCTGGCCCAGCATCGCATGCTGGGCTGCGGTGAGGTGAACGCCGTCGACGCCGGCCAGGGCGCCGGTGGCTTCGGCGGCGTCGAAAATGCGCACATCGGTGTCTGCCAGGGTGCGTCGCACCGCCGGTGCGAGCGCGCGGGACTTGGCTTCCATGCCGCCGAAGAAGGCGCGCAGCGGCGTGGCAGCGACATCGCCCAGCGGCGGCGGGATCACCACCAGCACCTTGGGCGGCGCATAGGTCGTGGCCACGCCGTGGCCGACGTCGCGGGTCTGCGCGATGAGCGTGTGCAGCCCGCGGGCGATGGCCTCGGGCGTGCGGCCCAGGTCGCTGCGCAGATCGTTGGTGCCGAGCATCACGATCAGCAGATCCAGCGGCGTTTCGCGCGCCAGGGCTTCGGGCAGGCTGCGGCTGCCGTTGAACAGCGAGCCGGGCAGGCCGACCAGCGGCTCGGGGTAGTCGACATCCACGGTGCGGCCGGACAGCGCGTCGACACCGACCCGCGCCTGGCCGGCCAGCGCGGCAGCGAGCACGCCGGGCCAGCGCGTGTCGTCGTCCAGTCGCCGGGTCGGCAAGCCCTGTGGCGTGGCGATCCAGCCCCAGCTGTTGGAGTCGCCGAACACCAGCACGCGCGGCAGGTGGTCGGCATGGGCCGTCTGCAGCAGCGTGGCGAGGGCGAGCAGGAAAAATCCATGGATGAGGCGGCGGAAGAGGGCAGGCATGGCGGCGTTCTCGGCGATGTCGGGATGTCCGGCAGGATGGCGCGGATCGATTGTGCAAACAATCCATGCATTGATTGATGCAGCGTTGAGTAGAATTCAGCAATGAAACGCAGCGACTATGGCGAACTGGCCGCCTTTGCCAGCGTGGCGCGGCAGCGCAGCTTCCGCCGGGCGGCGGACGAGATGGGGGTGTCGGCCTCGGCGTTGAGCCATGCGGTGCGCGCGCTTGAAGAGCGCCTCGGCGTGCGCCTGCTCAACCGCAGCACCCGCAGCGTGATGCCCACCGAGGCCGGTGCGCGCCTGCTCGACCGGCTCCACCCGGCGCTGAGCGATATC
Organism: Denitromonas iodatirespirans; assembly: GCF_018524365.1. Taxonomy (GTDB): domain Bacteria; phylum Pseudomonadota; class Gammaproteobacteria; order Burkholderiales; family Rhodocyclaceae; genus Nitrogeniibacter; species Nitrogeniibacter iodatirespirans. The sequence goes on along the minus strand of NZ_JAEKFT010000011.1, from coordinate 116,486 downwards.
GCCCAGGCGCTCGACGAGCTCAACGCCTTTCGCGACACGCCGCGCGGCGCGCTGCGCCTGAACGTGCCGCGTATCGCCATGCCGATCGTGGTGATGCCGCTGCTGCCGGGCTTTCTGGCGCGCTATCCGCAGATTGAGGTCGAGGTGGTGGCCGACGATGCGCTGGCCGATATCGTCGCCGGCGGCTTCGATGCCGGCATCCGCTTCGGCGAGCAGCTGGCGGCCGACATGGTGGCGCTGCCGATCGGGCCGGCGACTGGCTTCAGCGTGGTCGCTTCGCCCGTCTATCTCGCCGGTCGCCGGCTGCCGAGGGTGCCGGCCGAGGTGCTCGATCACACCTGCGTGCGCCAGCGCTTCCCCGGCGGGGCCTTGTTCCGCTGGGCCTTCGAGCGCGACGGGCAGCGCCAGTCGGTGTCGCTCGATGCCGGGCCGGTGTTCAACGAGGATGCGTCGGTGATCGCCGCGTCGGAGGCCGGGCTGGGGCTGGCCTATGTGGCCGATGCGCTGATTGCACCGCAGCTGGCGGCCGGCCGGCTGCAGCGCGTGCTGGCCGACTGGATGCCGCCGCCGGAGCGCTTTTTTCTCTACACCCCGGGCCGGCGCCAGATGCCGGCGCCGCTGCGGGCCTTCGTCGACTACGCCCGCGAGATGTCGTAGGGCGGATAAGCGAAACGTATCCGCCGGTATTCACGCGTCCGGCAGCCCGCTCAGAGGCCCGCCGGACGATGCCATAGCCCGTAACGCAGTCGTGCGCTACTGGCGAGAGCTTGTCCAGCGGCGACCAAAGTAGATCGCCGATCCGCCAAAGACGGCAAATATCAGCAGCGCCGCCTTTGTAGCCAATGCTGACTCCGCCCGATCCGTCAGGAGAACGAGCAGTGCAAACAGGCATGTGGCAATGCAGAGCACCATGACGCGAAACGATTGGTAGTCTTGCGTCAGCGGCTGGTCGCCCGTTTCCAGAAAGCTGCCGATGTCGATGTCCTTCATGTTGTCGGGTATGGGAGAAGGCGTTTCTCCGCTTGGCGGACCGCCACATATGGATGCTTCGACTCTCCCTTCCGAATACCCTTTCGCAGTGGCGCGCCGAGTCACGTTCGTCACTGTCTCGGACATGGCTTCGGCAAGGGCTGCAGGGGCGGGCCATCGGGATGGAATCTGCACAATCGCGGCATGCGTGAACGTCATCCACGCCTGGCTTTGCGTATCTTGCCCGGCGCGCAGCTTGAGCATCAGCATCAATGGGACAGGGAAGAAGCGGAACGGTCCTTGTTTGGCAATCGACGTGTATTCGTCGCAGGCTGCCGCTAGTTGCTTGTGAAAATCGTCTGTGTTGAGTACATGCCAAGAGCGGTTGCTTGCCAAGTCAAGCAGCGCCCCGCGGGGTGTTGTCGGCACGTGCTCAGGGAATGGCTGTCCGAGTTGATCGGCAAGGACGCGCGCGCAGGCTTCCGCGGTGGGCGAAAGCCCTGGTTCAAACCACTGGGGCGACGTCTGCATTGCTCTCAGCAGCATGCGTGCAGCCCGCAAGGCATGCTCTTCGCAGCCCACGGTATACCCCAGAGCGGCAAACATGAATTCGTCAGCCGAGAGCAAAAACGCGTTGCCAACAACCTTGCGCCGCTCATTGAGCGACATCCGGTGCAGTTCCATTGTGAGGGCCACATAGCGCGCGGCAAATCCGGCGCGGGCTTGGGGGACGAGCAGGTCATTGTGGCTGGCCCATGCGTGCTCGACATGCGCCAAAAGGTGTTCGGCATGGCTGGCTAGCCGGAACGCAAGGCCGCACTCCCATTCTGCTGGGTTGGGGTGCATGTGCATACGCAATCCCGTTCCCGACCACTGTAGTACCGCCGACATCTCCTCCGGCGGCATTCCTTCTTGGGCGTAGCGGATCAGCTCCGCCTCAAGCGCGTCGTCATGAGGCGGTAGCTGTTGAAGAAACGTGTTTCTGGCCTCCGCCCATTCTCGCAGCCGTTTTTCTTCATCTGCTCGTCGCCACAAGGCGAGGCTTGAATCGGGCCATAGGGGCCAGGGCAGCGGTAGGATTTTGCCCGGATCTGTTCGGCTGACAATGCAGGGGACATGGCGATCGATCAGACATTCTGTCGGCAGCTGATTTCGATCGAAGAACGTCCACGACACCAGCAGGCCCGCGTAGTCGCCAGTGTCTGGGACGAGAATGCCGCTTCCGGGCGCTGCCTCGTCCTCGAGCCATTCGGCGATGGCTAGCAACGCGGGATCAGCGGATTCCTGCTGGCGCAGGGTCTGCAGTTCGCGACGGGCGGAAAACAGCGTCGAAGCCGCGTCCCCCAGCTTGTAGGAAGGGGTCAGCCCATCGGGGTCATAGACGAGTACGGCCGGGTGTCCCTCATGGCCGGGCGCATAGAGGAGCTTGTTGGCTTGTACAACGGAGGCCCAGACAACGCGGCCCTCCGCATACAAGGCAGGTGCCAGATCAAGCAACTCGCGAAGCGGATGTCGGTTCATCCAGTCGGGGCGCTGGATGCTGAGGCAGGCCTGTTCTGCCGGATTGAGTTGGCGTATCCGTCTCTCACGATCTCCGTTGTTGAGGTCCAAGAACGGATCCGGGTCGGCGCCGGGGCGGCGCGTTAGTCCCTGGGCGTACTGTGCTTCCAGGCTAGCCGCCGAGTCTTCGTCGGCAAAGCGCAACGCTGTGCGACCTTCTGCGCGAATCGATGCCAGACCATCAAAGAAGCCTGCCGCCAGATGACGTAAATGCGCATCACTGAGGTCGGTCTCCTTGACCAGAGGCGAGTACAGCGCGAATCCCGCGTGGTTGTCCCCGTGCCGATACGGTAGAGCAAGCGTGCAACGAACCGTGGGAAGAAACCCGGACGCTTCAACGGCCAGGCAGTCTGTTCTGAACTTGGGAAGGTTGATGCATGCATCAAACGCCACCGACGCGGCGATCTGGCCGCTGTCCGGCGTCGCTAGACGGTTTCGAAAAGCCGCAATTGCGTCTTGCGGTGATGTGTCGGGACGCTCCACCGTTTGCCGATGACCCGATTCGAATTCGGCCATGAGTTGGGGGGCTGCGCGCTCTCCGAACTCCAGGACTCTTCTGCAGATCATTCCTGCATGGGCGCCCATCAGATGGCCGAGGCGGCGGGCGGCTTGGGCCGTTGCGCCGTCATCGTTTCGACCAGGTGCTGTGTCTTCGCGGACAAGGCGCGGCAGCGTTGAGAGCCCGCCAATGAACTCATCAAAAAAGCCGGTCAGTGTTTGTTGGGGGCCCTGGCGGAAGAGCACATGCGTCAAGACCTGGAGGGGCAAGAGGACGCCGTGGGCGTCGATGACGCATCCACGGGACGACACAAAGGAATTGTCCAGGCGCGAAACGAACTCCGCCGGCAAATGGGCTGCGAATTCGTCTTGGGAGAGCCAGGTGCACTGCGTATTCAGATAGCGCGCAAAAGTCTCTCCAAGATAGGAGGCAAGAACCAGCAGGAACTCGCGCTTTGCCGGATGGGCAATGAACGATGAATCGTCGGCCTGGGTGCGCTCGCGGAGCTGAGCCAGCAGCCGGTCAATACGCCTCAGGCTGCCGATGGTGTAATCGAGGCCAACCTGGTTGAGCGCGGTTTGGTATGCAAGGCCGCAGGGCGGATGGATACCTCGATGAAAACCGTCGAGTGTTCGATGAACTGCTGCAGTAATGGGCATCGCAGACCTCGCGCGGCGCTCGTGTCGTTGGAGTGACGCGATGATATGCCATGGATATTCCGTGCGTCATGGCGCCGCGACATTGCTTCGGATTCCGTCACATTCGGAAGTCGACGAATTCTGCCAGCAAGCTCCGTTGGAGCGGCGGATGCGCTTGCGGCTTATCCGCCCTGCGATGTGCGCAGCGTCGGATGGGCGGCGATGCGCCCGACCGACGCGCGCTGGTGTTACCCCAGAATCAACACATGCATCCGCCGCGGGCCGTGGGCGCCGAGTTCGATGGTCTGTTCGACGTCGCCGGTGCGCGAGGGGCCGGAGATGAAGTTCATGGCGCGCGGGGTGCCCTGGTCGCGTTCGCGCAGCGCCACCCAGCAGTCTTCGTAGTGACGCACGATGTGCTCGACCGGCAGCACGACGACATGGGTTTCGGGCACGAAGTTGTGGGTGATCGGGCGCTCGGGGCCGGAGAGCATGAGGATGCTGCCGGTCTCGGCGATGCCGCGCCAGGCGAGCGAGACGCCGAGCATGACCTCGATGCCGGCGGCGCCGTGGTCGATCTGCCAGCCCTCGGGCCAGGTCAGCTCGCCCAGGGCGGTACCGACCACCGCGGATGGGGCGATGCCGTAGCGCTCGGCCAGCGCGGCCACCGCAGTGGGCACGTCGGCCAGGCTATTGATGCGCTCGGTGGTGCCGGCGCGCGACTCGAAACGCTGGGCGAAGCGGGCGATCAGGTCGGCATCGTCCACCGTGGCGCGGACATGCTGCGGCGGTTCGGCGATGCGCGCGTCGAGCTTGCGGCGCGCCGCTTCGTCGAGTGGGCCGCGGCCGAGGGATTGGCGGATGGCGTTGAAAACGGTGTCGCGGCTGCTCATTGGTCGCCTCGCTTGGCTTGCCACAGTTCGAGGAAGGTGCGGCCGGTGGGGGCGGGCAGGTCGCGCGCGCCGGTCCAGCCGGGGTCGAAGGGCAGCGAGCGCAGCTTGCCCTTGCCGTTGGCCATGCTGGCCAGGATGCGCACGCCGATGCGCTCGGCGAAGTGGTAGAGCTTGGGCCGCTCGGCCACGTAGCGCCACAGCTTGAGCGCCTGCTTCTGGCGCTTGGGCGTCATGTTCTTGCGGTATTGCTGGTGCCGCACTTCGCGCAGCAGGTCGGGCAGCGGGATACGCACCGGGCACACCGATTTGCAGCGGCCGTTGAGGGTGCAGGCGTTGGGCAGGTCGTAGGTGCCGTCCATGCCCTTGATCAGCGGGGTGAGCACCGAGCCCATCGGGCCGGGGTAGACCCAGCCATAGGCATGGCCGCCGATCGAGCCGTACACCGGGCAGTGGTTCATGCAGGCGCCGCAGCGGATGCAGCGCAGCATGTCCTGGAAGCGGCTGCCGAGCATCTTGGAGCGGCCATTGTCGAGCAGCACCACGTGGTATTCCTCGGGGCCGTCGACATCGCCTTCGCGGCGCGGGCCGGTGGAGAAGGTGGTGTAGCTCTCGGTCTCCTGGCCGGTGGCGCTGCGCGCCAGGATGCGCAGGAAGACGGAGAGGTCGTCGAGCGTGGGGATCACGCGCTCGATGCCGCTGGTGACGATGTGCACCTTGGCCAGCGTCTGGGTCAGGTCGCCGTTGCCTTCGTTGGTGACGATCACCGAGGAGCCGGTTTCGGCCACCAGGAAGTTGCCGCCGGTGATGCCGACTTCGGCGCTGAAGTATTTCTCGCGCAGCACTTCGCGCGCTTCGGCCACCAGCGCGGCGCGGTCGGTCTTGCGCGGCTTGTTGTGGGCGGCGGCGAAGAGGTCGGCGACCTGGTCCTTGGTCTTGTGGATGGCCGGGGCGATGATGTGCGAGGGCGGCTCGTCGGCGAGCTGGATGATGTACTCGCCCAGATCGGTCTCGACCACCTCGTAGCCGTCGGCGATCAGCGCTTCGTTGAGGCCCATCTCCTCGGACACCATCGACTTGCCCTTGGTGATCCGCTTGGCGTTGGCCTTCTTGCAGATGCCGAGGATGATGCGGCGTGCGTCTTCGGCGTCGGCGGCGTAGTGCACATGGCCGCCGGCGGCGGTCACCGCGGCTTCGTACTTCTCGAGATAGTGATCGAGGTTGTTGAGGACATGGTCCTTGATGTCGCGGGCGGTGTCGCGCAGCGCCTCGAACTCGGGCATTTCCTCGGCGGCCTGGGCGCGCTTGACCACGAAACCGGCCTTGGTGTTGCTCAGCGCCTTTTGCAGGTTGACGTCATGCAGGGCATGTACCGCGCGGGTTTTGAACTCGGGGGAGCGGAATTCCATGTCAGCGGCCCTCTTTCGGTGCTTCGCCCAGGCTCGGGCCGTCGGCCAGGCCGGCCAGCACTTCGGCGGTGTGATAGACGCGCACCGGCGAACCCTTGCGGCGCAGGCGTCCGGCCAGGTGCAGCAGGCAGCCGAGGTCGCCGCCGAGCAGCGTGTCGGCGCCGGTGGCGGCGGCATTGGCCAGCTTGTCGTCGGCCATCTTCTCGGAGATCTCGGGGTACTTGACGCAGAAGGTGCCGCCAAAGCCGCAGCACACCTCGGTGTCTTCCATCTCCTTGATGGTCAGCCCTTTCACGCTGCCGAGCAGTTGGCGCGGCTGGCCCTTGACGCCCATGCTGCGCAGCCCGCTACAGGAGTCGTGATAGGTGATGGTGCCCTGATACTCGGCGTCGACCTCGGTCACGCCCATCACATCGGTGAGGAAGGACAGCAGCTCGTGGCTCTTGGCGGCGAGCGCCTCGGCGCGGTTGCGCCAGTCGGCCATGTCGGCGAACAGGCCGGGGTAGTCGTGGCGGATGGTGGCCATGCATGAGCCGGAGGGGCCGACCACGTAGTCGAAATCTTCGAAGGCTTCGATGACCTGCTTGGCCAGCGCGCGGGCGCCGTCTTCGTCGCCGCTGTTGAGACCGGGTTGGCCACAGCAGGTTTGTGCGGCGGGCACGCTCACATGGCAGCCGGCATCTTCGAGCAGCTTGGCGCTGGCAAAACCGATGCTCGGGCGCATGGCGTTCATCAGGCAGGTGGCGAACAGGCCGACGCGGGGGCGCGGCGTGACGGGGGTGTCGGACATCGGGAACCTCCAGAGTGCGCGACGGCGCGCGGGGCGGTCGCATCGTGCATGGATAGTAGTCAGTGCATCCGGCCCGCCACAAGCGAAAGCTTTTCAGGGCGGGGGTGAGGCAGATTCATGCAGGCGGATGGCGCGCTTTCGCAGGAGGAGCCAAGTGACGATGCCGATGAGCACGCTGCCGAGCAAAGTGAGCGGAAAAACCACCAGTCCAATCAATATGCCGAAACCGAAGTCGTCCCCGAGCGCTTCACGTGTCGGCGTATTGGTACTGACCATTTCATGGTGAATGGCAATTTCAACGAACAGCCACCACAGTACAAAGGCGCTGAGGGCGCAGCTGAGGACGGAATAAAGCAGTCGCTTGAACACGGCTATCGCGCGCTGATGCGCCCACCGCGTCGGCGCATGCCCGCCGTGGCCAGCGCCCCCAGCCCCAGCCCGCCATGCGCATGGCAGATGGCGCAGGCCAGCGCGTCGGCGGCGTCGGCCTGCGGCGCGGCGGACAGCTCGAGCAGGCGCTGGACCATGTGCTGCACCTGGTCCTTGTGCGCCTTGCCATGGCCGACCACGGCCTGCTTGACCTGCAGCGCGGTGTATTCGAGCACCGGCAGATCGCAGGACACCGCGCCGCAGATCACCGCGCCGCGGGCCTGACCGAGCAGCAGGGTGGATTGCGGGTTGACGTTCACGAACACTTTCTCGACCGCCACTTGGTCGGGCTGGTAGGTGGTGATGACTTCGCGCACGCCGTCGAGCAGCGTCTTGAGCCGGCCGGGCAACTCGCCATCCTGGGTCTTGATGCAGCCGCTGGCCACATAGCGCAGCTGCTGGCCGAGGGTGTCGATGACGCCGAAGCCGGTCACCCGCAGGCCCGGGTCGAGCCCGAGGATGCGGGTGGCGGTGATGGCCGAGGCGGTGCCGTTCACGGGGTGGCGACCGGCGGGTCGGTCAGGTCGGGGATCAGCAGTAGCAGGTCGGTCGCGCCCATGTCGACGCCGGACTGCGAGAGCAGGGTAGTGGCCTGGCCGCGGTGATGGGTCTGGTGGTTGAAAAAGTGCATCAGCAGGGCGAAGAAGTTGCGCGTGGCCGGTACGCCGCGCATGTTCTTGTACGGCAGCGCGACATCGAGGTCGGCCTCGGTCAGTGTGCCGGCCCAGTCGTGGATGAGGGCGTCGAGCTTGGTGCGGTGCTCGGTCAGCGTTGGCAGGTCGGGGCAGCGCGGTGCGTCGAGCCCGGCGGGCATCGGCTCGTCGCGCAGCGGGGCCAGTGCCGTGAGGCAGGCCGGGTGGGTGGCGAAGCGCTTGAGCCAGATCGTGTCGGCGATCACGATGTGGTTGAGCGTGCCGAACAGCGAGCCGAAGAAGGCGCCGCGGTCGTCGTAGAGGGCCTTGTGGTCAAGCGTGGCGGCGGCCGCGTAGAGGCGCTCGTTCATCCAGCGGTTGTAGTGCGCCATGCTGCGCACATGGGCGATGCGGTCCATGGCCCTGCGCTCAGCCGACGACCACGGCGGTGCCGCTGACACACACCATCAGCATGCCGTTGTCGGCACCGAGCACTTCGTAGTCCACATCGATGCCGACGATGGCGTTGGCGCCGAGCCTGGCCGCGGCCTCGGCGGCTTCGTCGAAGGCGATCTGGCGGGCATCGGCGAGGGTGCGCTCGTAGGCCCCGGCGCGACCACCGACCACGTTGCGCACGGCGGCGAACATGTCCTTGAAGATGTTGGCGCCAATGATGGCTTCGCCATTGACGACGCCCAGGTAGCGGGTGATGGTCTGGCCTTCGAGGGTGGGGGTGGTGCTCATCAGCATGATCGAGGTCTCCGAGGGGCGCGATGACAGGATTCTACCGCCGTGCGCCGTTGCCGGTCAGGCGGGGTGCAGCCGGCCGAGCAGTTCGAGGCGCCAGCCGCCGTCCGCGGTGCGCGCCGGGCGCATCACCACCATCTCGCCGCTGGCCGGAAACACCCCGCTGAGGGCGGTGATGTTGACCTGGTGCGTCACCCAGATGCGGTTGCCGGCCACCGGCTCGGCGAGGCCGGCCAGCGCGGCCGCGGTGGCAGCGGGCTCGCGCTCTCGCGCCTCGAAGAACGAGTCGAGCGGCGGCCAGGGCGAGACCGGATGCGTATCGCCGAAGGCCAGGGTGGCCGTGTCCAGGCAGCGGCACCAGCGGCTGCTGCGCACCTCGCCCACCGAGATGCCCTGATCGCGAAACCAGCGGCCCAGGGCGCGCGCCTGCTCCCGGCCGGCCTCGGAGAGGTTGCGCTGGGTCGCGCAGTCGCCGAGCCGGAACTGCGGCGGGTCGCCGAGGCCCGGCACCGTGACAGCGTGCCGCACCAGCACTACCAAGCCGCCCCGGCGCAGTGCGTCGACGAGGGCGTCGTCGGCCAAGGCGGCCGGCGTCAGGCCGAGCAGCATGCAAAGGGCGGCGACCTGCATCAGTGCGCGGCGCAGCCGGTTCCGGCAGCGGTGGATCATCGGTGTTTCCTCCGTCCTGGGTCGCGCGGTCTCGAACCTCTATGAGCGCGACCGCGGACGGAAGGTTCAGCGTGCGCTGCGCTGGCGCGCCAGCCACACACCGCTGACGGCCACGGCCATGCCGACGATCGCCATCGGCGAGAGGGTCTCGTCGAACAGCGCCCAGGCGATGATGGCGGTCACCGGCGGGGTGAGGTAGAACAGGCTGGCCACATGGGTGGCGCTGCCCTGGCGGATCAGCAGGTTGAGCAGGCTGATGGCGCCGACCGACAGCACCAGCACCAGCCACAGCAGGGCGAAGATGAAGCGGCCGTGCCACTCGATATGCAGGGTTTCGGTCTGCGCGGCGACCAATGCGGTGAGCAGCAGCGCCGGCACGAACTGGATGACGCTGCCGGTGCGCAGGTCGAAGCTCGGGCAGTGGCGCTTCTGGTATAGCGTGCCGGCGGTGATGCCGAGCAGCGCCACCAGCGCCGGCCAGATCATGTGCCATAGGTCGCCGGCCGGCAGGCCCAGTTGGGCGCGGCCGCCGACCACCAGCGCCACCCCGACGAAGCCGAGCACCAGGCCCAGCCACTGGCGCGGGCTGACGCGCTCGCCCAGCAGCGCACCGGCGCCGACCGCGGTGAGCAGCGGCTGCATGCCCACGACCAGGGCCGTCACGCCGGCGGGCAGGCCATGCTTGATCGACATGAACACGCCGCCCAGGTAGAGGCCGTGCACCATCAGGCCGGTGGCGGCGATGTGGGCCGTCGCGCCCCAGCTGCGCGGCCACGGAGCGCGGCTGACGATGACGACCGCCAGCATCACCGCGATCACCAGCACATAGCGGGTGCTGAGGAAGGTCAGCGGTTCGGCGTAGGGCAGCCCGAGCTTGGCGCCGATGAAGCCGGTGCTCCACAGCAGGACGAAGAGCAGGGGAAGGAAGGCTTGGGCGCGAGGGTTCATGCGGCATTGTTGCGCAAGCGCCGGGGTTTGACCCGGAACGCATCGGCTCGGGGCGACCGGGCCAGTCAACGAAAAACCCCGCCACGCGGGCGGGGTTCGTCATGCCGGATGCAGCGCTGCTTACAGGCCGGCGTCGGCGCGCAGCTGGGCGGCCTTGTCGGTGGCCTCCCAGGTGAACTCCGGCTCGTCGCGGCCGAAGTGGCCGTAGGCGGCGGTCTTGCCGTAGATCGGGCGCAGCAGGTCGAGGGTCTGGATGATGCCTTTCGGACGCAGGTCGAAGTGGCGGCGCACCAGCGCTTCGATGTGGTCTTCCTCGATCTTGCCGGTGCCGAAGGTGTTGACCATCAGCGACACCGGCTGGGCCACGCCGATGGCGTAGGCGATCTGCACCTCGCACTTGTCGGCCAGGCCGGCGGCGACGATGTTCTTGGCCACGTAGCGCCCGGCGTAGGCGGCCGAGCGGTCGACCTTGGACGGATCCTTGCCCGAGAAGGCGCCTCCGCCGTGGTGGGCCGCGCCGCCGTAGGTGTCGACGATGATCTTGCGGCCGGTCAGGCCGCAGTCGCCGTGCGGGCCGCCGACCACGAAGCGGCCGGTGGGGTTGATCAGGTAGCGCACCTTCTCGCCGAGCATCTCGCTGGGCAGCACCGGCTTGATGATCTCCTCGATCACCGCCTCGGACAGCTGGGCATGGGAGATGTCCGGATGGTGCTGGGTCGACACCACCACGGTGTCGATCGCGACCGGCTTGCCATCCACATACTTGACGGTCAGCTGGCACTTGGCGTCCGGGCGCAGCCAAGTGAGGCGGCCGTCCTTGCGCAGCTCTGCCTGGCGCTGCATGACGCGGTGCGCGTAGTAGATCGGCAGCGGCATCAGTGCCGGGGTTTCGTTGCAGGCGTAGCCGAACATCAGGCCCTGGTCGCCGGCGCCCTGGTCGAGGTCCAGGCCTTCGCCTTCATTCACGCCTTGCGCGATGTCGGCCGACTGGCGGTTGATGGCGGTGAGGATGGCGCAGGACTTGTAGTCGAAGCCGGAGGACGAGTCGTCGTAGCCGATGCGGCGGATGGTGTCCTGGGCGACTTCGCGGTAGTTGATGTGCGTGCTGGTGGTGATCTCGCCCGAGATGACGACCAGACCGGTCGACACCAGGGTTTCGCAGGCGACGCGGCCGTGCGGGTCGTCGGCCAGGATGGCGTCGAGAATCGCGTCCGACACCTGGTCGGCGACTTTGTCGGGATGGCCTTCGGAGACGGACTCCGAAGTAAACAGGAAGGCATTGGCCATGAATCGGGTGCTCCAGAAACAAAATCCCCGTCAATCGCTGGCGAAGCCAGCTCCGGGGATTTCGGTCGAGCGGCGACGCTTTAGCAGTATTTGGCCGCGTTCGCAGCCTGCCGCCCTGCAAGTTGTCTTTAACTCGGCGGTAGGCGCGGATTATAAGTCAACTCATCGTGCATGCAAAATCGCCGGACCGCCCGCCCGCTGAGCGGCGGAATCGGTTATAAACGCGCTCGTGTTCGCCCAGTTTCTGTTCCGCATCCTTGCCGCCCTGCCGCTCTCGGTCGTCCACCGTCTCGGTGCGCTGATCGGGGTGATGGCTTATGCGCTGTCGCCGAAATACCGCGCGCGGCTGTGCGGCAACCTGACCCAGGCGATGGGGCCGCCGGCCACCCGGCTGCGCGGCGCCGTGATGCGCGAATCGGGCAAGCAGGCGCTGGAGCTGCCGTGGGTCCTGCTGCGCCCGCATGCCGAGGTGGTGGCCAAGGTGGTGAAGGTGAGCGGCTGGGAGCTGGTCGACGCCGCGCATGCCGAAGGCGCCGGCATCCTGTTTCTGGTGCCGCATCTGGGCTGCTTCGAGATCACCGCCCAGTACTACGCCTCGCGCGACCGGATCACGGTGCTGTACCGTCCGCCCAATTTTTCCGCCTTGATGCCGTTGATTGCCGCCGGCCGTCAGCGCGGCGGCATGAGCATCGCGCCGGCGGCAATGAGCGGGGTGCGCAAGCTGGTCAAGGCGCTGCGCAGCGGCGAGGCGATCGGCATGCTGCCGGATCAGACACCGGACGTGGGCGAAGGCATGTGGGCGCCCTTTTTCGATCGCCCGGCGTGGACCATGACGCTGGCGGCGCGGCTGAGCGAGGTCAAGGGCGTGCGGGTGATCTGCTGCTGGGCCGAGCGCCTTCCCGGCGGGCGTGGCTACCATGTGCGCTTCCAGGCGCCGACCGCGCCCATCGAGGGCGACACCGCCGCTCGGGTGGCGGCCATCAATCGCGAAATGGAAGCGATGATCCGCGCCTGCCCGACCCAGTATCTGTGGGGCTACCACCGCTACAAGCGCCCGTCCCGGGTGCCGCTGCCGGAGGGCGAGGCATGAGTGCATCCGACGGGCGCATCCGCGACAGGAGGGTCGGCCGATGAGCCGTGTGCTGGTGGGTCTGCTGTGGCTGCTGCACTGGCTGCCCTTGGCGGTGCTGGCGCCGATCGGCGAAGCGCTGGGGCTGATCCTGTACCGGGCGGCGCGCACGCGGCGCAAGGTGGTGCTGACCAACCTGCGCCACTGCTTTCCCGAATGGACGGAGGGTGAGTGCCGCCTGATGGCCGAGCGCCACTTCCGTTTGCTGGGGCGCAGCCTGCTCGAGCGCGGCCTGCTGTGGTGGGCGCCGCGCGAGCGGCTCGAACGGCTGATCCGCATCCGCGGCATCGAGCGGGTGCAGGCCTTGCTCGATGCCGGCACGCCGGTGATCCTCATGGCGCCGCATTTCGTCGGCCTCGATATGGGCGGCACGCGCGTCACCATGGCCTTCGACATCGTCAGCATCTACGCGCGTCAGCATGACGCGGTGATCGATCGCTGGCTCCATCACGGGCGCAGCCGCTTCGGCGATCAGCGCCTGTTGCCGCGCGACGAGAGCATCCGCAGCACGGTCAAGGCGATGAAGGCGGGGCGGCCGTTCTACTACCTGCCGGACATGGACCACGGGCGCAAAGAGTCGATCTTCGTGCCCTTCTTCGGTATTTCCACGGCGACCATCACCGGCCTGCCGCGCTTTGCCCGCATGGCCGGCGCGGCCGTGGTGCCGTGCCAGACGCGCATGCTGCGCGGTGGGGCGGGTTACGAGGTGACGCTGGGCGAGCCGTGGGCCGATTATCCGTCCGGCGACGTGACCGCCGACGTGGCGCGGATGAATGCCGAGATCGAGCGCATGGTGCGTGCCGAGCCCGAGCAGTACTACTGGGTGCACCGGCGCTTCAAGACCCGGCCCGAGGGCGAGCGGCGCTTCTACTGACGCGGTTCGCGGTCGTCGGCCGACAGGCGGGCGAACACCAGCGGAAAGGCGGCGCTGCCGGCCAGCGCGATCCCCGAGACGATGAACACGATGCCGGCGCCGTCGCTGGCCAGCAGCGGATGCCAGCCGGTGCCGATGCCGGCCGTCAGCGCCAGGCCGAAGAGCACGCACAGCGCGCCGAGTCCGATCAGCCACACGGGCAGGCGGGGCAGGGTGCGCGGCATCTCAGGCGCTCCGGGGGATGCTGTGCTTGCGCAGCTTGTTGGCGATCATGGTGTGCGAGGTCTTGAGCCGTGCCGCCAGGCGCCGGCTGGAGGGAAAGTGCGGGTACAGGCGCGTCAGCAGCTTGTGCTCGAAGGCCTCGATGGCGCTTGTCCAGTCGGCGATCGCTTCCGGGTGCAGGGCCTCGTCGGCCGGCCCGCCGGCGCCGGCCAAGTCGACGTCCTCGGCGTCGATCAGCGGGCGATCCTGCATGGTCACGGCGCGGAAGATCACGTTCTGCAACTGGCGCACATTGCCTGGCCAGTCGCTGGCGGTGAGCTTGTCGAGGGCCGCGCCGGACAGGCGCACCGGCGGCCGGCCGGACTGGGTGCAGGCGCGGCGGATGAAGTGGTGCGCCAGCAGCGGGATGTCCTCGCGCCGCTCGCGCAGCGGCGGCACCTGCAGTGTCAGCACGTTCAGCCGGTAGTACAGATCCTCGCGGAAATCGCCCTCGGCGACCATGCGCTCGAGGTGGCGATGGGTGGCGCTGATGATGCGCACGTCCACCTGCGTCTCGCGCGCGCCGCCGACGCGGCGGAAACGCCCGTCGTTGAGGAAGCGCAGCAGCTTGGCCTGCAAGTAGGGCGACATCTCGCCCACTTCGTCCAGAAACACCGTGCCACCGTCGGCCATCTCCAGCAAACCCGGCTTGCCACCGCGCTGCGCGCCGCTGAAGGCGCCGGGCGCGTAGCCGAACAGCTCGCTCTCGGCCAGGCTCTCGGGCAGGGCTGCGCAGTTGAGCGCCAGGAAAGGCGCCTCGTGCCGGCCGCTGGCCCGGTGGCAGGCCAGGGCGATCAGCTCCTTGCCGGTGCCGGTTTCGCCCAGCAGCATCAGCGGGCTGTCGGTGCCGGCCATGCGCATGGCGCGTTCCTTGACTGCGTGCAGGGCGGTGGAGCTGCCGAGGATGGTGTCGAAGCCATGGTCGTCCGGGTGTTGCAGGGCGTGCAGGCGCTCCCCGATGCGTTGCGGCGCATGCAGGGTGATCAGGCCGCCGGCAGGTGGCGCGTCGGCACCGTGCGCCGGGTCGTGGATGGGGCGCACGTCGAGCAAAAAGGGCTTGCCGCGCACGCTGACTTCGCGCGCCGGGAGACGGAAACCCTGTTGCAGCAACTCGTCGGCCAGCGCGCGGTCGTCGAGCAGGCGCTGCAACGTGGCCAGGCCGTCCGGGCCGCGGCTGCTGTCGGCCAGCGGTGTGGCGGCCGGGTTGGTGGTGATCAGCTGCCCGCCGGCGTCGACGGCCAGCACCGGATCGGCCATGGCGGCCAGCAAGGCCTCCAGGTGCAGGCGATGGCGCATGCCTGGCAGCATGTCGATGGCCTCGACGGCGACCACGCCGGGCACGCCGAACAAGGCCGCCCGGGTGTCGGGGAAGTAGGGTTCGTGCAGATCCGGGGCGTCGATGTAGACATGGGACATGTCCACTTCCACGTTCACCACGCTGAACTGCCGACGGGCCATCTGGGCGAGGATTTCCTGGGCGATGCCGACCCGATCCGTGAAGGTCACGACCAGACGCATGGGGAACCTGGGTGTAAACGAAAGGCAACAGTGTAACTGTTTGTGTACGGGCGCTGCAAGCAGTTGATTTTTTAAGTAGTTCTTGTGCGACACGATGGATTCTGCCGACTTGTTGTAAATGTTTGTTTACATCGCCCTGCGGCGTGGAGGCAGTTGATGTCGCCAAAGGCCCGGTAATACAAAGGATTTTGCGTTTGGCACGGCGATTGCATTGGTTGTTGCCCAGTCGCGCCGGAACCCTCCGGCACGCAGGGAGAGCGCCCGCCATGAAAATCGATCGCGTACAGCGTCAGTTGCTGAGCGAACTTCAGCTCAACGCCCGTGTGAGCAACCAGGAGCTGGCCGACCGGGTCGGCCTGTCGGTGTCGCCCTGTTGGCGGCGGGTGCGCGATCTGGAGACCTCCGGCCTGATCAAGCGCTACGTGGCAGTGCTGGATAGGCGCAAGCTCGGCCTGGGCACCTGCGTGCTGGTGAATCTGCAGCTCAAGACCCATGATGCGCGGGTGACCGAGCAGGTCGAGCGGCATATCCACTCGCGCCGCGAAATCGTCGAATGCTATGCCCTGTCCGGCGATAGCGACTATCAGCTGAAGCTCTTCCTGCCCGACGTGGAGAGCTACGCCATGTTCATGCACAACTTCCTGCTCAAGCTGCCGGAAGTGGCCACCGTGCGTTCCGTGGTGGCGCTGCGCGAGGTCAAGCACGACACCGCCTTGCCGATCTGAGGCTTCCCCCCGGCGCACGAAGTGGACGCGCCCTCGTCGCTGCGGGACAATGCCACCCCAGTGAACCCCGGCGGGATGCTGTCATGCGATTGCGCTTTACCAAGATGCACGGGCTGGGCAACGACTTCATCGTGGTCGATGCCACCCGCGCGCCCTTCGAACTGACGCCCGAGCGGATCCGCTTCCTGGCGGACCGCCATTTCGGCGTCGGCTGCGACCAGCTGCTGGTGGTCGAGGCGCCGACCCAGCCCGGCGTCGACTTCCGCTACCGTATCTTCAATGCCGATGGCGGCGAAGTTGAGCAATGCGGCAACGGCGCGCGCTGCTTCGTGCGCTTCGTGCACGACCGCAAACTCACCGACAAGACGCATATCCGGGTCGAAACCCAGGCCGGTCTGATCGAGCCGAAGCTCGAAGCCGACGGCCAAGTCACCGTCAATATGGGCGCGCCGCACCTGGCACCGGACGACATCCCGTTCGACGCCGACAGCGATGCCGTCGTCCAGCCCCTGTCGCTGGGCGATGTACGGGTGCTGATCACCGCCGTGAGCATGGGCAACCCCCATGCCGTGCAGGTGGTGGCCGATGTGGACAGCGCGCCGGTGACGGTGCAGGGGCCAGCCATCGAAAACCATGTGCGTTTCCCCGCGAGGGTCAACGCCGGCTTCATGCAGGTGGTCGATGCCCATCACATCCGCCTGCGCGTGTGGGAACGCGGCGCCGGCGAAACCCTGGCCTGCGGCACCGGCGCCTGCGCGGCGGTGGTGGCCGGCATCCTGCGCGAACTGCTGGTCAGCCCGGTACGGGTCGACACCCGCGGCGGATCGCTGAGCATCGCCTGGGCCGGGCCGGGGTCGCCGGTCTACATGACCGGCCCGGCCGTGACGGTGTTCGACGCCGAGATCGAACTGGACTGAAGGCGCCGCAAGCGGCGCGAGGAGCACACCCGAGATGAACACCGATGACATCGTCCGTTTTCTGCAGGACAACCCGGACTTTTTCGAACGCAACGGCGAGCTGCTCGGCTCCCTCTCCGTAGCCCATCCGCACAACGGCCAGGCCATTTCCCTGGCCGAGCGGCAGCTGCATGCCCTGCGCGAGAAGATCCGCCAGCTCGAAGTCAAACTCACCGAGCTGATCCGCTTCGGCGAAGAGAACGACGAGATCAGCGAAAAGGTGCACCGCCTGGTGCTCGCCCTGCTCGATGCCGACAGCTTCGAGGCGGTGCGCGACGCGGTGTTCAGCCACTTGCGCGAAGACTTCTCCGTGCCGCATGTGGCGATCCGCATCTGGAACAGCGTCCTCACCCGCGAGACCGTCGAGTTCGCCCCGGTGTCCGAAGACGTGCGCTTCTTCGCCGGCGACATGCGCCGCCCCTATTGCGGCAGCCCGGCCCAAGTCGAGATCACCGACTGGTTCGGCGAAGCCGCGCCGCATGTGCGCTCGGTGGCCCTGGTGCCGCTCCAGCGCGACCGGCGGGTGTTCGGCCTGCTGGCCATGGGCAGCGAAGACGCCGAGCGCTTCTACGCCGAGATGGGCACGCTGTATGTGAGCCGCATCGGCGAGATGGTCAGCGCCGCGGTGCAGCGCCGGCTCGGCTGACATGATCCTAGAAACCGCAGTTGACCGCTTGAGCATGTTGCCAAGGGGCTGACATATGCGAGAAATCCCGGCTCCGAGGCCGATCGCCCGTCCGGTGAGAGCGCTACGCACCCGATTGCACGTCTGGCGGGCCGCCTGGCCGCGTTGCTCCTCCTTACAGCGTGCAGGCTGTACGTCGTCCCGCCTTGTCCACCCGCTCGCCGGGCCGCCCCAAGAGCGGGTGCAGCCCCCTCGGGGGGCAGCGAACGAAGTGAGCGTGGGGGCCTGCCCTCATCCCGCCAGACGCACACTCGGCCGCGTCCAACTACGGTTTCTAGGATGATCGACGGCGGCGCCCCGTCGCCCTTCGACCGGCCGGTCGAGGCCTATCTCGACTACCTCGCCAGCCAGCGGCGTGCCAGCGCACACACCCTGACCAGCTACCGGCGCGAACTGCGCAAGCTGGCCGACCTGGCCGGGCCGGTCGATCCGGCCAGCCTCACCACTGCCCAGATCCGCCGTTTCGCCGCCCGCCTGCATGGTGCCGGCCTGTCGCCGCGCTCGGTGGCGCGCGCCTTGTCCGCCTGGCGCGGCTTCTTCCGCTGGCGGGTGCGTCACCAGGGCGCGACCGACAACCCGGCCGACGGCATTCGCCCGCCGCGCGCGCCGCGCACCCTGCCCAAGAACCTGTCGCCCGACGCCATGGTCGGCCTGCTCGATGTGTCGCCCGACGACCCGCTCGACGTGCGCGACCACGCCATGTTCGAGCTGCTCTACAGCGCCGGCCTGCGCCTGGCCGAGCTGTTGGCGCTGGACGTGGATCGCGGCGTGGATCGGGCCTTGGGCGAGGTGACCGTCACCGGCAAGCGCGGCAAGACGCGCATCGTGCCCGTCGGCCGCGCCGCGCTGGACGCCCTCGAGGCCTGGCGGGCCGTGCGAGCCGGCATCGCGCCGGCGCAGGAGACGGCCTTGTTCGTCACGCGCCAGGGCACGCGCCTGTCGCAGGCTGCAGTGCGCAGCCGGCTCGACCGCTGGGTGCGCCGCCATGGCGAGGGTAGCCATGTCCATCCGCATATGCTGCGCCACAGCTTCGCCAGCCATGTGTTGCAATCGAGCGGCGATTTGCGCGCCGTGCAGGAGATGCTCGGCCATGCCAGCATCCGCAGCACGCAGGTGTACACCCATCTCGATTTCCAGCACCTGGCCAAGGTGTACGACGCGGCCCACCCGCGTGCCAAAAAGCGCGGCCAGGACGACTGAGGCTCAGCGCTTCGGCGGTTTTGCGCGCGGCGCGTGGCGTGCCATCAGCGCGAAAAAGCGTGCATAGAATTCCGGATCGCTGATCGTCTGGGCGCCGACCTTGATCAGCGAGTCGGTGCTCGAACTCTAGGGCGTGTTCACAGTAGATCCATCAGTCCCGCTCGCCTGCCTTGGTACCCAGTGCAAGGCGTGCCGACGTGGCCTGGGTGGCCCCCAGGCGAGGAGGCGCAACGCTGCAATGGGCGCCAAGGCAGGCGAGCCCTTCGGGTTGGGCCCGAATGCGCCCGCTACCGCGTTGCGCTCCTTGCTCAGGGGGCCACCCTGAGCGGCGTCGCACGCCTTGTATCGGACGCATTCGGGCCCAACGGGACTGATGGATCTACTGTGAACACGCCCAAGGGCCGTGAAATCGAGCCCAGACGCGACACGCTGAGGCCCGCGCTCGACGCATTTTCCTTCAGCTCGTAGTAGGTCTCGACGGCATTGGCGTAGGCCGTGCTGGTCCCCCGGCCAGTGCCGGTGCAGACCACCACGAAGCTCAGCTCCAGGTGCTCGTCGTCATCGGGCTGAAAGGTCTTCATGGCGTCGATGACGTCGCGCTTGGCCGAGTGGACGGCATACCCCTGGCTGAGCAGCGCCAGCCGTGCCGCCTCGCAGGTCGCCTCGACCGTGGTATCGAAGTGCGCCACATACGGCGAGTCCGACGAAAAACGCTCGTCGCCATAAACGCTCGGCCCGCCGCTGGCCGTGAGCCCTGCCAGCGATACTGCCAGCAGGCAGGTGCGTGATGTGCTCATGTGCCCTCCTCGCAAGCGAGCGGCTAGTGGTTTCATTTTATGTCGCCATGCCGGGGCGCGCCGCCAAGGAATGCGCACTGGCCAGCCCACCGGCCCGGGCGCTGCGCCGTGGCCGAACGGCCAACTGGCCACAATCGGTCTCGCCGCGTACACTCGCAGGCTTTTGCTGCCCTCAACCGACCCATGGCTCAGCTCATTCTCAAAGCCGGCAAGGATCGCGCCCTGCTGCGCCGTCATCCCTGGATCTACGACTCCGCCGTGGCGCAGCTGGACGGCCGGGCGCGTCCCGGCGACACGGTGACGGTGCTGGCCGACAGCGGCAAGGTGCTGGGCAAGGCGGCCTGGTCGCCGGAGTCGAAGATCCGCGCACGGATGTGGACCTTCGACCCCGACACGACGGTCGACCATGCCTTCTTCAAGCGCGCGGTGGCCGCCTCGGTGGCACGGCGCCAGACGCATCCGGCGCTGGCGCGGCAGGACGGCCTGCGCCTGATCCACGGCGAATCCGACGGCCTGCCCGGCGTGGTGGTCGATCGCTACGGGCCGGTGGTGGTGATGCAGCTGACCAGCGCCGGTGCCGACAAGTGGCGCGACGCCATCGTCGCCGCGCTGGTGCAGGCCACCGGCTGCGTGGCGGTGTACGAGCGCTCCGACTCCGATGTACGCGCTCGCGAGGGCCTGGCAGCCGTGACCGGCTGCGTGTATGGCGAATTGCCGGCCGATCTGTCGATCGTCGAAAACGGCGTGCGCATGGCGGTGGATGTGGTCGGCGGGCACAAGACCGGCTTCTACCTCGACCAGCGCGACAACCGCCGCCTGACCGGTGAGCTGGCGGCCGGGCGACGGGTGCTCAACTGCTTCTGCTACACCGGCGGCTTCTCGCTGCAGGCGCTGGCCGGCGGCGCGACATCGGCGCTGTCGATCGACTCCTCCGGCCCGGCGCTGGCCACCGCCGCGGCCAACCTGGCGCTGAACCCGCAACTCGACGCCAGCCGGGCCGAATGGCGCGAGGCCGATGTGTTCGCCGCGCTGCGTGAATTGCGCGATGCCGGCGAGCGCTTCGACATGATCATTCTCGACCCGCCCAAGTTCGCCCCCTCGGCGGCGCATGCCGACCGCGCCGCGCGCGCCTACAAGGACATCAACATGCTCGGTTTCCGCCTGCTGAACCCGGGCGGGCTGCTGATGACCTACTCGTGCTCGGGCGGCATCGGTATCGAGCTGTTCCACAAGATCATCGCCGGTGCGGCGGCCGATGCCGGGGTGGACGGACGCATCCTGCACCGCCTCTCGGCGGCGCCGGATCACCCGGTCGGCCTGTCGGTGCCGGAAGGCGAGTACCTCAAAGGGCTGACCTGCCAGGTCGGATAGCGCGCGCGTCGTCGCCGTCGGCCCGGACCGGTTGTTTGCCGCCGGGCCCACGCCGCTATACTGGCCGTGAAATGCTCGATTGACACCGTGATGGGCGCAGCCCGGTGTGCCGAAAGACGTGACAGGGAGATGCATGATGGATCAGACCGGCTGGAGTGTGGTTGTTGTTGTAGCGCTGGTGGCGTTGGCCGTGGGTTTCCTGATTGGGCGCATGATGGGCAGTGCCCGGCAGCGCGTGGTGGATCTGCAGCTGGAGCTGGATCGCCAGAAGACCGAGCTGTCGGACTACAAGCAGGAGGTCGAAGCCCATTTCGACAAGACCGCCTCGCTGTTCGTGTCGATGGCCGGCTCGTACAAGGATTTGTTCGACCACCTGTCGTCGGGCTCCGAGCGGATTTCCGCAGGCCCCGCACGCAAGCGCTTCCGCGAGCGGGTCGATGCCTTGCTGCTGGGTGATGACGACGGCCGTCCGAAGCTGTCGGCCGCGGCGGCGGGTGCCGCGGCCGCAGCCTCGGCGCAGGCGGATGCCTCCGACGATGCCGACGACTCCGATGACGCAAGCCCGGGGGTCGGCGAGGTGACCTGGGGGCCCGAGGCCGATGCGATACCGCCCTCGGCGCCGGCCGGCGAGCCGCGCGGTCGTGACGCCGCAGACACCGAGGATGACCCGGCGGACCGCCGCGAAGAGGCGGGCGCCGCTGAGGCGCCCGCTGGCGACGACACTACCGCGGCCGAGCGCGCGGCCGACGGCGAAGACGCCCCGGCGCCGGACGCGACCAAGCACAAGGCCGATTGAAGGGCCGGGGCGGCGGCCATCCCGGCCGCGCCCGCAGGGGAGCAAGACATGGCCTTCGTGTTCGAAGAGCTGGATTTCCAGCACACGCCGCTGGGCGACATCAGCCTGCGCCGGCGGGCCGAGCCGCGGCTGGCGGGGCGCATCGTGTACGAGGTCAAGCTCAACGACGATTTCCTGATGTCCAGCCTGTTCACCGAGTCCGAAATCCAGCTGGCCCGGCTCGGCCTGGCGCCGCTGTCGGGCGCGTTGGATGTGGTGGTCGGCGGTCTGGGTCTGGGCTACACGGCGATCACCGCGCTGGAAAATCCGGCCGTGCGCTCGCTGCGTGTGATCGACGTGATGCAGCCGGTGATCGACTGGCATCGCCAGGGGCGGGTGCCGCTGGGCGAGGCGCTGGTGGCCGACCCCCGCACCACCTTGATGCAGGCCGATTTCTTCGCCGTGGCGGCGTCGCCCGACGGCAGCTTCGATCCGGCCGCGCCCGAGGCCAAGGTGCATGCGGTGCTGCTGGACATCGACCACTCGCCGCGGCACTGGCTCAACCCCGGCAACCAGGCCTTCTATGGCGAGACGGGTTTTCGCCATCTGGCGGCCAAGATCCACCCGGGCGGGGTGTTCGCGGTGTGGTCGAACGACCCGCCGGATGCCGATTTCACGCGTCTGCTCGGCAGCGTCTTCGTCGATCCCCAGACCCATGTCGTGCCCTTCCCGAACCCCTATACCGGCGGTGAATCATCGTGCACGGTGTATGTGGCGCGCACGCCGGCCGGCTGAAACCACGGCGCCGGTGCGACGGAAATTTGCGTTATCTCAAGGTGTTGGGCACCGCAAGTGCGGATGATCGGCGGACGCGGTCGGCGATAGGTGCCGGCCGTCCGGCAAACCCCTGAGAGAGAATCGGACATGAACCCAAGCAACGTCTATCCGTTCGACGCCCGCGGCGTGGCCAAGCGCTTCCGCCATGCGTCGATCTTCGGTGCGCTCGAGTCCCTCGCCGATGGCGAGACCATGCGCTTTGTGAACGACCACGACCCGCTGCCCCTGCTGGGCCAGATCCAGCAGCGCTACGGCAACCAGGTCGGCATCAACTATGTGACCCGTGAGGCCGGCGAGATCGTCATCGACTTCACCATCCAGCTCGGCGCGCAGAACGATGCGCCGGCCGAATCGGCGCCCGGCCAGGGCGGCGGTTGCGGCGGCGGCGGGGGTGGCTGCGGTTGCTCGGGCGGCTGATTCCGAGCTGCCGTGTCAAAAAAAGCGCGCCCTTCGAGGCGCGCTTTTTCGTTGACCGCCGGGTCGGCTCAGTAGGGCGTCAGATGGCTTTGCGGCGCCGTCTGCGGCTGGGCCTGACCGAAGTAGCCTTCGGTGTGGATCATGTCGTCGGTGGCGCCGAGCGCCCGCGCGGCGGCCACGCAGTCGGCGACGAAATCGGGGCTGCCGGCGATGAAGACGCTGTGTTTGGACAGATCCGGGAACTGCTTGGCGAGTATCTGCGGGATCCGCCCATGCAGCATGCCCTCGCAGGTCTCGCGGGTCAGCGTCGGGCGGTAGGTGAAGTTGCGGTGCTTGGTTTCCCAGTACGTCATCAGGCCGCCGTCGTAGAGGTCGGCGCGCTCGCGGGCGGAGAACACGAGGTCCACCGGCTTGCGGTAGCCGCGACGCAGCGCCGCCTCGGTCAGCGACAGGATCGGCGCCAGGCCCGAGCCGGCGGCCAGGCACAGCACCGGCGATTCCACGGCCGGGTCGCCGATGAAGGTGCCGTAGGCGCCCGAGACCTTGACCACGTCGCCGATGGCGAGTTTGTCATGCACCCACAGGCTGGTCTGGCCGTCGTCCACGCGGCTCACCTGCAGCACGATCTCGCCGTCGGGGCGCGGGGCGTTGGCGATCGAGTAGCAGCGCGGCGGCGCGCCGTCGCGTTCGCTGCCGAGGGTCACATACTGACCGGGCCAGAAGCGCATCGGCGGGCCGACCGGGCGCAGGCGCAACTCGACGATGCGCGGCGTGCGCGGAATGCGGTCGGTGACGACGAAGCGTTGGTTCTCGCGCGGCGGAAACAGCTTGGGCTTCGCGTCTTCGGTGCCCCACTCGATGACCAGTTCCTCGGACAGCGGCTTGGCCATGCACATCAGGCCGAAGCCCTGTTTGCGTTCGTCCTGCGACAGTGCCATGTCGAGCACCATGCCTTGGTCGAAGTTGCCCGACACGACCTTGACCTTGCATTCGCCGCAGGCGCCGGCGCGGCAGTTGTTGGGCAACGCGTAGCCGGCCTTTTCGAGGGCGCCGAGCACGGTGTCGCCGGCGGCACACGCCACTTCCCGGCCGGAGGGATGCAGGCGGATTCGACTCATGGTGGGGTCTCCTGTTGAAGCGTGAGCGGGTCGCCGCCTGCGCGACGACCCGTCGGTGGCCAGACGGCGCTCAGAACACCGGGATGATGTCGTCCATGTCGACCTGGGAGATCTCCTGGCCCGAAATGCCCACTTCCGGAATCGCCGGGAAGGGGATGTCGTAGCGGTCGAGCACGCCCTTCAGGTTGAGCATGGCGTTCTTCCAGTTCTCTTTCTTGGCCTCGTAGGTGGGAATGCCGAAGCCCGCGCCGCGGGCGACTTCCTCGGCCTCGCGCTGCACCTCGATGAAATCGGCGGGCAGATCCCAGAATTCCATCGGCGGCTCGAACAGCACGGCCGAGAGGAAGAGGTAGCCGGCGCGGATCTGCTTGGTGACGATGGCGCGATCCTCCGCCGGCAGCTTCGGATAGTCGCGCTCCATCAGCGCCATGCAGATGGCCATGTGGCGGCCCTCGTCGCGGCCGATGTTGCGGAAGGCTTCCTTGAACACCAGTTCGCGGGTGTTGTCATGCATCTGCTTGAAGATGGTGGCGGCGGCGATCTCGCCCATCAGGAAGGAGCTGAACAGCACGGCCAGGCTGTACTTGGGCACCGCCTTCTTGTAGCCCGTCCAGTAGCGCCCGCCGTTGAAGTACAGCCAGTGGGCGTTTCTCTGCAGCTTCTTGCCCAGCGCGGTTTTCGGCGTGTAGGTGAGCGGATCCGGATGCTCCAGCAGACGGGTGATGGCCAGGCCGCACATCTGCTCGTGGTTCTGCTCGTCGCGCGTCACCGAGAAGAAGCAGCGGCGCACCGGGTCTTCTTCATGGTCTTCGTAGCACTTGATCAGCGCCTCGGCAAAGACCGGGGGCGCCGATGCGTCGAAACAGGACAGCAGGGTCCACCAGTAGGCGATGGCTTCGCGCTCCTCCCAGCTGTAGCTCTCGACATCGAAAGTGTCCCAGGCCAGCTGCTTGGGATCCCAGTTCTCGCGCTGGGCGGCGTCCCAGACTTCTTCCATCTTGGCGGTGTGCGCGTTCCATGACAGCGGGAACACATTGGGCTGCTCGGTGACCGGCGGCAGCGCCATGGTGTGGGCGATTTTTTCCTTGTGCATTGACTGTCTCCTCCTGACGATGCGGGCGTCGTCGCAGACGGCGTCCAGTAGCTGCCAGCCAGCGTCATGCGCGCGGCGGCGGAATCGGCTTCTTGATGCAGGTCAAGAGGTTAAACATTAACCGACCGGTCGGTCAATGTTTAAATTTCAAGAAATGACGAACGGCGCTGTGTGGCCGGCCGAGCCGCCGACTCAGAACGTGTGAATCAATCGACTGCGCGCCCCGATTGCCACGTTGTTCACTCGCTCACGCCTCGCCGATCTCATTGATATGTCTCGTCGTTCGCTCGCGTAATTGCCAAGTGCGGCCTTGCACTCGGCACTGCTCGCGACGATTCCTTCACACGTTCTCAATGGGTTTGCGCGGCGCTGCGCGCGGGGGCGCGGTAGTCGGGATTCAGCCCGACCTCGGCGTTGATGAAGGCCGCAGTGAACAGGGCGATGCTCAAGGCAATGAGCACGAAGTGCCGGATGTGCCAGGCGCGGTCTGCGCCGGCCGGCATCCCCCGGGCCATGCGTTGCATGAAACTGATGCCGGCCGCGCACAGGCACAGCAGCGCGCCGGCCAGCAGGCGGGCGGAGAGCCCGCTGAAGTGCGTGGCCAGGGCCAGGTTGAAGCGGTTGGGCAGATAGAACTCGCCGCGCATCAGCAGCCAGAGGCCGGCCATGCCGCAGAGCATGACCGCAAACAGCGACAGCGTGCGCATCATGACGCGGCGCGGTCTCCTGCGGCGAGGGCGGCGAGCACCGGCTCGACCAGCGCATCGCCGAGCTGCTCATGCGCATGGGCGTCCAGATGCACGCCGTCGGTCGCGCTGCTGTGGATGACGCGGGCGGCGTCGAAAAAGGCGCAGCCGGTGTCGTGGGCGACCTGTGCCAGCGCCTGGGAGAGCCCGGTGCACTTGACGTCGCCGTCGCGGAATTTTTCGGCCATGGTGCCGGCCGGGATACCGATCGGCGGCGGCGCGACGATGAGGATCGGCGGTACCGGCATCTCCGGTTCGATCGGCGCCTTGCGGATGGTGTCGACAATCGCGGCGACGCCCTGGGCCGAATGCCAGGCCTTGAGCGGATGCATCGACTGGAAGTCGTTGTTGCCGAGCATCAGGATGACGAGGTCGAGCGGGCTGTTCACCTCGATGCGCTGGGCCAGCCCATCAATACCCTTGCGGCCGGCCTTGAAGGGGTCGTCCCACACCGTGCGCCGGCCGTTGAGGCAGTCCTCGATGAGGCGCACGTCATGGCCGGCCTCGCGCAGCGCGATCTCCAACCGGCCCGGCCAGCGCACCGGAAATGGGTGCCGCTGCCGGGTGCCGGGGATGATGCCCCAGGACAAGGAATCGCCGTAAACCAGGATCTGCTGCATGTGTGTGTCCTCGTTGTGAGTGTCAATCGCCGCCGCAGCCGCTGCCGCATCCGCCGTCCGAATCGCCGCCACAGCCGCTGCACCCGCCGCCGCAACCGATGTGTCCGGCACAATATGCGCCGCTCCCGGCCGCGCCGGCCTTCATGCAGTCGAGCTGGTAGCGGAAGCCGTCGCTCAAGCCTAGCGCCGCGTCGATGGCAAACAGGCGCGGCAGGCGGGTGGGCAACTTCGGGTCGATGCCCTCGTGGCCGCAGGCCAGCCGCCAGACGCGCCGCAGGCCGCGTTGTGCCTGGGTTGGCGAATCCATGGCTTCGGCCGGCACATGGTGCAGGAAGCGGCCCAGGCCCTGGCGGCAGAAGGCCTGGTAATTGCGGGTGAACAGGATGAACTCGTGCCAGGCGTCGTCCACCGCTTGCGACGGCATCGACAGCTTGCGTCGGCCGGCTTTGCGGTTGATCTGGAACCAGTCGCGCAGGCCGGCGAAAACGTCGCTCCGCTGCGCGGCATCGAGCTCGGGGCGCCGGGCGGCGAGGCGCTTGTCGAGCAGGCGCTGGAAGTCGTAGTCGGCGATGAACTGGTCGCGCCCCTGGGCCACGCTCTTGCGCCAGACGATCACGCCGAGCAGGGCGGCCACGGCGCTGCCGAAGAGCAGGGGGACGGTGACGTCGGGCATCGCTCAGCTGCCGAACAGGTCGGCCGCCTTGCCCGGCGGCGTCAGGCCGAAATGCTGCCAGATGGCATGGGTGGCGATGCGCCCGCGCGGGGTGCGCTGCAGGTAGCCTTGCTGGATCAGGTAGGGTTCGAGCACGTCCTCGATGGTGTCGGGCGACTCGCCGATGGCGGCGGCGATGTTGTCCAGCCCGACCGGGCCGCCGCCGAACTTTTCGAGCACCGCGCCGAGCAGCTTGCGGTCCATCAGATCGAGGCCGAGGCCGTCCACATCGAGCATCGACAGCGCCGCGTCGGCGACCGGCGAGGAGATGTGCCCGTCGGCGCGCACCTCGGCATAGTCGCGCACCCGGCGCAGCAGGCGGTTGGCGATGCGCGGCGTGCCGCGGGCGCGGCGGGCGATTTCGAGCGCGCCGGCGTCGTCGATGTCGACACCCAGCAGACCGGACGAGCGGCTGACGATGGTGCGCAGCTCGTCGGCGGTGTAGAACTCCAGCCGCGAGACGATGCCGAAGCGGTCGCGCAGCGGGTTGGTGAGCATGCCGGCGCGGGTGGTGGCGCCGACCAGGGTGAAGGGTGGCAGGTCGAGCTTGACCGAGCGTGCCGCCGGCCCTTCGCCGATCATGATGTCGATCTGGAAGTCTTCCAGCGCCGGGTAGAGGATCTCCTCGACCACCGGCGACAGGCGGTGGATCTCGTCGATGAACAGCACGTCGTGCGGTTCGAGGTTGGTCAGCAGTGCGGCCAGATCGCCGGCGCGCTCCAGCACCGGGCCGGAGGTTTGGCGCAGATTGACGCCCATCTCGGCCGCCACGATATGCGCCAGCGTGGTCTTGCCCAGCCCGGGCGGGCCGAACAGCAGCACATGATCGAGCGCCTCCGAGCGCCGCCGCGCGGCCTGGATGAAGATCTCCAGCTGCTCGCGGATCTTCTGCTGCCCGACATAGTCGGCCAGCCGCTTCGGCCGCAGCGCGCGCTCGATGGCGTCTTCCTGCTTGCCCGCCGTCTGTGGCGCGATCAGCCGCTCGGTGCTGGCCTGGAGTTTGTCGGTTTCGATCATGGCGGAAGTTTAACTGATCGGTGTGCCGCTGCATCCCGTTGGCGTCGGACGCGGGGGCACGATTCGTGCCGTCCGCGGGCCTGGCGTCAAAGCGTCGAGCTGGTCGTTACGGTGTAGGACATGTAGCGCACCGAAAATGGCAGGTGCGGGAAGTGCTGGATGTCGCCGGGCTGGAAGCCGAGCCGGGCATACCAGGCTTGGAGTTCGAGGTGTTCGCCGATGACGCCGATGCTGATGGTGCGGATACCGGCGTCGCGCGCCAGGCGGATGATGTGATCGACCAGGCGTGCGCCGGCGCCGGCGCGGCGATACGCCGGCAGGACCGACAGCCGGTTGAGGTAGGCCAGGTCGGGGCGCGGGCGTTCAAAGGCGACGCATCCGAGCGGCCGCCCATCCGCTTCGAGAATGTAATACCGCTCGCCGCGTGCGAGATCGGCCGCGATCCATGCGTCGGTGCAAAACGAGGGGTGCTTCGGGCAGTTGCCCGCATGCAGCCCGAATCTGGCCGCGACATCCTTATTGGATTCGCTGACCAACATGGCCAGCGTGGCCAGGTCGTCATGGGTGGCATCTCTGATCTTCATGGGGTATCCAGGGGGGGCGTTGGCGGGGAGGGTGTCGTCAGCGCCGGCGCGATGCTAGGCGACTTCCGGTCGCGGCGCCGCCTTGCGGACATAGACCGTCTTCTCCACCCGCGCGCACACCTCGCCGTCGGCATCGACGACCTCGACGGTGAACACCGGCAGATGCTTCTCGCCGTCGGCGGTGGCCTCGCGCACGGCGGCGAGCCTGGCGTCGTCGAGCACGAAGCGGACCGTCACCGTGCCCTTGGCCGGGTGCAGGAAGTCGATCTTCGCCGCGCGATCCCACACCACGTAGCCTCTGCCCAGGCGGTGCATCAGCATCAGCATGTAGAACGGATCGGTCATCGAGAACAGCGAGCCGCCGAAGTGGGTGCCGACGTAATTGCGGTTGAACAGGCCCATCTTCAGGGCGACCACGATCTCGCTGAAATCGGGCGCGATGTGCTGCACGCGGATGCCGGCGCCGAGGAATGGCGGCCACAAGTTGATGCCCCACTTGAACAGGCGCGGGCCGACCCGGATGTTGCGCAGGAAGCCCTGTCGCGGTGGCGACGATGCGGTGGTGCGCATCAGGGCTTGGCGAGCAGCTTGAGCGCCTGGCGGATGCCGTCGGACACGCCGGCGTCGTCGGCTAGGCCTTTCATGGCGCCGAGCGCTTCCTTCTCGTTGTAGCCGAGGGCCATCAGCGCGTTGAGGATGTCGCTGCGCGCATCGGGGGCGGCGGCCGTGTCGCTCGGCGCGAGGCCGGCGGCGACGGTGGGCAGGGCCTTGCCGAGCTTGTCCTTGAGTTCGAGCAGCAGGCGCTCGGCGGTTTTCTTGCCGATGCCGGGGATCTTCACCAGCCGGCCGGCTTCCTGCAGGGCGATGGCCTGGGCCAGATCGCCGACCGACAGGCCGGAGAGCACCGCCAGCGCAGTGCGCGCGCCGATGCCGGAGACCTTGATCAGCTGGCGGAAAACGGCGCGTTCTTCCTCGCTGCCGAAGCCGTAGAGGAAATGGCCGTCTTCGCGCACTGCGAGGTGGGTATGCAGGCTCACCGCCTGGCCGGTGGCGGGCAGGTGGTAGAAGGTGCTCATCGGCACATCGACTTCGTAGCCGACGCCGCTCACATCGACGAGGATTTGCGGCGGATTCTTTTCCAGCAGGGTGCCACGCAGGCGTCCGATCATGAAGTCGCGCTCAGTAGTCGGCGGCCTGGAAGGCCGGCAGGGCCTCGGCCTTGGCCGAAAGGGCGGCCAGTCGAGGATAGTGGGCCGGATCGACGATGCCGGGCAGCTTGGTCTGGGTAAAGCGCCAGGCCACCGCCGTGGTGACGTCGGCCTGGGTGATCTCGTTGCCGCACAGCCAGGGGCTTGCGCCAAGTTCCGCTTCGAGCATGTCGTAGCTGGCGAGCAGTTGCTCGGTGACGCGACCGGTCCAGTCGAGCCAGCGGTGGACCTCGGGGCGCACGCTGGTTTCGTAGTAGCGCTGCACCGAGCGGTCACAGGCGGCCAGGGCCACACTGGTCAGGCGCAGGCAGCGTTGGCGCGCGGCGGGGTCGGCCGGCGTCAGCCGGTCTTTGGGGGCGGCGAGGGTTTCCAGGTACTGCAGGATGATCTGACTTTCGACCATCACGGTGCCGTCGTCGAAGACCAGGGTCGGCGCCTTGACCAAGGGGTTGAGCGCGCGGAACTGGTCGAACTGGCGGAAGACGGAGATCTGCTCGTGATCCAGCGCCAGATGCATCAGGTGCGCGGACACCACGGTGCGGCGCACAAAAGGGGAGTCGAGCATGCCGATCAGTTTCATGGCGAGCAATGAGGCAAATCAAACGGGCGTTTATTGGCGCGTGAACCGGGTGGCGATGTCAAGCAGGCTGTCGACCACCAGGATGCCGCCGTCGCGGATGTCCTCGGCCGGCGCCAGCAGGTCGGGCACCATCACCACGTGCATGCCGGCATCGCGGGCGGCGCGCACGCCGGCGTTGGAGTCTTCCAGCGCCAGGCAGTGCGCCGGCGCCTGGCCGAGCCGCTCGGCGGCGGCCAGGAAGATATCCGGCGCCGGCTTGCCGCGCGCCACCTCGTCGCCGGCCACCACCACCTGCACCCGCGCCAGCAGGCCGACCGCGTCGAGCTTGGGCAGGGCGCGGCTGCGCCGGGTCGACGTGGCCACGGCGCGCGGCAGGCCGGCGGCATCGAGCGCGTCGAACAGCTCGGTGACGCCGGGCTTGAGCGGGATCGTTCCGGCGGCGATCACCGCCTCGTAGCGCTTCCCGAACTCGGCGCGGTGGGCCTCGAGCGGGTAGTCCTCGCCGAAGGCGCCCTTGAGCAGGGTTTCGTGCTCGCGCGAGTTGAGGCCAATCATCTGCATCGCCACTTCGTGGGTCCACGGAATGCCCAGGTCGAGGCTGACCTGACGGCCGATGGCATAGGCGATGCGCTCGCTGTCGAGCAGCAGGCCATCCATGTCGAAGACCACGGCGCGCAGGCCGTCGGTGGAAATGTCGTTCATCGTGGGGTGGCGGAGGTGTCGGTCGGCATGGTTTGAGGTGGGCGAGCGCTGTGTTGCAGGGGGGCCAGTGTATCGGATGCGGACGGTGGTGGCCGCTGCCCGCTCATAGCGCCGCACCGAACAGGCGGCCGATGCCGGCGGTCAGCGCCATCGCCAGCGCCCCCCAGAAGGCGACGCGCAGGGCGGCATGGGCCATCGGGGCGCCGCCGGCGCGTGCGCCCAGCGCCCCCAGTGCGGTGAGCACCACCAGCGAGGTGACGGACACCATCGGCAACAGCAGCGGTGCCGGTGCGAGAGCGGCGGCGGTCAGCGGCAGGGCGGCGCCGACGGCGAAGGCGGCGGCCGAGGTCAGCGCGGCCTGCACCGGCCGGGCGCTCAGGGTCTGGGTGATGCCCAGCTCGTCGCGGGCATGGGCGCCGAGCGCGTCATGCGCCATCAGCTGGCGGGCCACCTGGTTGGCCAGCGTGGGACTGAGGCCGCGCTGGATGTAGATGGCGGCCAGCTCCTGGTGTTCGTGGATCGGGTGGGCGTCCAGCTCGGCGCGCTCGCGGCGCAGATCGGCCGCTTCGGTGTCGGCCTGGGAGCTGACCGACACATACTCGCCGGCGGCCATCGACATGGCGCCGGCCACCAGCGCGGCTACGCCGGCGATCATCAGGGCGTCGCGGCCGGCGTCGGCAGCGGCCACGCCGAGCAGCAGGCTGGCGGTCGACACGATGCCGTCGTTGGCGCCGAGCACTGCGGCGCGCAGCCAGCCGGTGCGATGGCTGTGGTGGGTTTCGGGGTGGTAGCGTCTGCGGGCCATGGTGCCTCCGCGCGGGGTTCAGGACGCCGCCGCCTGCGGCGCGACCCTAGAGCAGCACGATGTCGTACTGCTCTTGAGTGTAGCTGGCCTCGGGGTGCAGCGAGATGGTCTTGTCGATGAAGTCCGACAGCATGGCCAGCGATTGCGACTCTTCGTCGAGGAACAGATCGATGACGTTCGGCGCGGCCAGCACGCGGAATTCGCGCGCGTTGTATTGGCGTGCCTCGCGCAGCAGTTCGCGCAGGATCTCGTAGCACACGGTGCGCGCCGTGCGTACCTCGCCGCGGCCTTCGCAGGTCGGGCAGGGTTCGCACAGGGTGTGGGCCAGCGACTCGCGGGTGCGCTTGCGGGTCATCTCCACCAGCCCCAGCGCGGTGAAGCCGTTGACCGTCATCTTGGTGTGGTCGCGTTCGAGCGAGCGGCGGAACTCGGCGAGCACCGCCTCGCGGTGCTCGGGCGTTTCCATGTCGATGAAGTCGATGATGATGATGCCGCCGAGGTTGCGCAGGCGCAGCTGGCGGGCGATGGTCTGCGCCGCTTCGAGGTTGGTCTTGAAAATGGTGTCGTCGAAGCTGCGCGCACCGACGAAGCCGCCGGTGTTCACATCGATGGTGGTCATCGCCTCGGTCTGGTCGATGATCAGGTAGCCGCCGCTCTTGAGCTCGACCCGGCGCGCCAGCGCCTTCTGGATCTCGTCCTCGACATTGTGCAGGTCGAACAGCGGGCGCTCGCCGGTGTAGTGGGTGATCAGCGGCAGCACCCGCGGCATGTATTCCTTGGCGAAGGCGGTGAGCTTGAGATAGTTCTCGCGCGAGTCGACGATGATGCGCGAGGTCGAGTCGGTGACCAGGTCGCGCAGTACCCGCTGGCCGAGGGTCAGGTCCTGGTACAGCACCAGCGGCGGTTTGGCGCCGGCGGCGCGGCTCATGATCTCCTGCCACAGCTTGCGCAGGTAGGCGATGTCGGTGGCCAGCTCCGCGTCGCTGGCTTGCTCGGCCATGGTGCGCACGATGAAGCCGCCGGCTTCGGATTCTCCCATCAGCCGGGTGAGGCGCTCGCGCAAGGCCTCGCGGCCGGCTTCGTCCTCGATGCGCTGGGAGATACCGATGTGCTTTTCCTGCGGCAGATACACCAGCAGCCGGCCGGCGATGCTGATCTGGGTCGACAGGCGCGCGCCCTTGGTGCCGATCGGGTCCTTGAGCACCTGCACCATCAGGCTCTGGCCTTCGGTCAGGATCTTTTCGATCGGGCGGGCATGTTCGCCGTTATGGCGGTCGCTCCAGATGTCGGCCACATGCAGGAAGGCCGTGCGCTCCAGGCCGATGTCGATGAAGGCCGACTGCATGCCCGGCAGCACCCGCACCACCTTGCCCTGGTAGACATTGCCGACGATGCCCCGGCTGGCGGTGCGCTCGACATGCAGCTCCTGCACCACGCCTTGCTGCATGAGGGCGGCGCGGGTTTCCTGCGGGGTGAAATTGATCAGAAAGTCTTCGGTCATTGAGAGGTCGGCCAAGCAGATGAATTCAGGGAGCGAGGCCGAAGCGGCCGAGCAGCTCGGCGGTCTCGAACAGGGGCAGGCCCATGATGCCGGTGTAGCTGCCCTCGATATGCTCGACGAACATCGCCGCGCGCCCCTGGATGCCGTAGGCGCCGGCTTTGTCCATGGGTTCGCCGGTGGCGATGTAGCGGCGGATGTCGTCCTCGCCCAGCGTGCGGAAGCGCACGCGGTTGGTGTTGAGCCGATGCTCGATGCGCTGATCGTCGCCCAGGGCGACGGCGGTGAGCACGGTATGCGTGGTGCCGGACAGGGCGCGCAGGATCTCGCGGGCATGCGCGGCGTCTTCCGGTTTGCCGATGATCCGGCCCTCGAGCGCGAGCGTGGTGTCGGCGGCGAGCACCGGCCGGGCGGGCAGGTGGCGCCAGTTCACACGCTGCAAACCGCCTTCGGCCTTGGCCAGGGCGACGCGCTGGACGTAGTCGTCCGGCGCTTCGTTCGGATGCGGCGTTTCGTCCACATCCTGGTCGAACCGGGTATCACCGCGGAACACCAGCACATCGAAGCGCACGCCGATCTGGCGGAGCAATTCGCGACGGCGCGGGCTGTTGGAGGCGAGGTAGATGGATGTGTGCATGGCGGCGGTCGATGACGATCTGCGCCATTTTACGGGATTCGGGCCCCGCCCGGCCGATGATGGACCTTGACCGGGCAGCCTAGGGCCGGTTTCAACCGGCCGGGATACCACGGCGGTGTCGGCGGCTTGAACCCGCCCTATTCCCGATGGTAGGGGTGATTGCGGGTCAGGCTCCAGGCGCGATACAGCGCCTCGGCCAGCAGCGGGCGCACCAGGGCGTGGGGCAGGGTCAGGCCGGAGAGGCGCACGGTGTCGTGGGCGGTGGCCTTGAGGGCGGGGTCGAGGCCGTCCGGGCCGCCGATGATGAAGGCCACGTCCTGGCCGTCGGCGAGCCAGCGCTCGAAGCGCTCGGCCAGCTTGCGGGTGGTCAGCTCAAGGCCGCGCTCGTCGAGGATCACGCGGTGGCAGCGCTCGGGCAGCGCGGCTTCGATGCGGGCGGCTTCGGCGGCCATCATGGCCGGCACCGTCTTGCCGGTGGTGCGCGGCTCGGCCTTGACTTCGAGGAGTTCGATCGATGCCTCGCGCGGCATGCGCTTGGCGTAGTCGTCGTAGCCCGCGCTGACCCACTCGGGCATGCGCGTGCCGACGGCGACGATCAGCAGTTTCACGGCTTGCTGGGTTTGGGGTGGCTCGGCGTGGCCTTCCAGAGTTCTTCGAGGTTGTAATAGGCGCGCACGGCCGGTTGCATGATGTGCACGATGATGGTGCCCAGGTCGACCAGCACCCAGTCGCCCCCGTCTTCGCCTTCGACACTGTTGACGGCGCCGCCGGCTTTCTTCACCTCGTCCTGCACATTGCGCGCGAGGGCGCGGGTCTGCCGGCCGGAGTTGCCGCTGGCGATGATCATGCGGTCGAACAGCGCAGTCAGCTTGGTGGTGTCGATGACTTCGATGTTCGTCGCCTTGACGTCTTCGAGCGCGTTCACGACGGTTTGTTGGAGTTGGTCGAGTTCCATGGGGTCAGCTATAGAGGGAGTGCGCCGCAATATAGTCGAGAACCGGAGCGGGGAGCAAATAACGGACGCTGTGCCCCTGGGCCAGCAGTTCGCGGATGTGGGTGGCCGAAATGGCCAGCGGGGTCATGTCGAAAGACAGCAGACCACCGGCTGGCGCGGCGCGCAGCTGATCGGGGTGCTTCAGCCGGCGCCCCCGGCAGGCGGCATCGAGCTCGGCCGACAGCACCGCCGGCCAGCGCCGGCCGTGCGGCGCGTAGCCGGGCCGGTTGGCGACGGCGATATGGGCCAGGGCGAAGAGCTTCTCCCAGCGGTGCCAGCCGGGCAGGCCTTCGAAGGCGTCGGCGCCGAGGATCAATACCAGCGGCCGCTCGGGGCCGACCTGCGCCCGCAGGCGTTCGAGGGTGAGCACGGTGTAGCTCGGGCCTTCGCTGCGGACTTCGCTGTCGTCGACTGTCAGCAGCGGGTTGTCGGCTACCGCCAGCCGGGCCATGGCCAGGCGGTGTTCGCCGGGGCAGCGCGGGGTGTCGCGGTGCGGCGGTTCGCCGGCCGGGATCAGGCGCAGCTCGGCCAGGCCGAGGGTTTCGCGCGCTTCTTCGGCCAGGCGCAGATGGCCGATGTGGATCGGGTCGAAGGTGCCGCCGAGCAGTCCGATCGGGCCGTCAGGCATGGGCGGTGTGCGGCACGTCCTGGCCGAAGATGTCGAGCGCGTTGGGCAGGAAGGAGGCGAAGACGATGGGAATGGTGATCAGCGGCAGCGGCACGGTGAGCAGGCTGGCCAGCGCCGGCGAGCCCTGTGCGATCACCGAGATCAAGAGCGCCGGCCCGCCCAGCACCAGGAAGAAGATCCCCAGCACATACAGGCTGAAGGCGCCGAAGCTGCGCCAGCAGGCGATCAGGCTGAAGAACATGGCCTTGGGCGCCGACAGGCCGCACCAGCCCACCAGCATGGCGGCGAACCAGTAGGCCATCATCAGCGGGGTGGTCAGCAAGGTGCCGAAGAGCGAGGCGCCCATCAGCCCCGGCGTGGCCATGGTGGCTTCGTCGAGGGCTTGGTTGCCGACCATGATGCGCAGCAGGGCGCCGCCGTCGATCAACGCGGTGGCGGCCAGCGCCAGCAGGGTGCCGGTGAGGTAGAGCCCGCCGACCGTCACCAGGCCGCCGACATTGCTCTTGAAGCCCGACAGCAGCACTTCGGGGCCGGCCTTGCGCCCTTCGTGAATCGCCAGCATGCCGTTGAGCACGCCGAGCGAGATGATCGGCAGGATCAGCGAGGCGACGGCCTGGCCGATCAGGGGAATGACGCTGAGCAGCACCAGGATCAGCAGATAGCCGAAGGTCAGGTAGGTGACCAGCGCCGGGCTGCGCTTCCACAGGCGGAAGCCGTCGACCAGCCAGGCGAAGCCGCGGGTGGGGTTGCGTTTGTACGCTTGCATGTCAGAGAGATCCTGCGGGCGGCAGTTCGGGCCGCTCGCCGAAGGTGTCGCGCCAGGCGGCGTGTTGGGCGCCGGCCACCACCGGCACCAGCACCAGCATGCCGAGGCCGGCCGGCAGCAGGGCGAGCCAGGCGAGTACGTAGAGGCACAGCGCCAGCACGAAGAAGGCGGGCAGGTTGCG
Organism: Denitromonas iodatirespirans; assembly: GCF_018524365.1. GTDB lineage: Bacteria > Pseudomonadota > Gammaproteobacteria > Burkholderiales > Rhodocyclaceae > Nitrogeniibacter > Nitrogeniibacter iodatirespirans. The sequence continues at coordinate 79,585 of NZ_JAEKFT010000011.1, read as the reverse complement.
CAGGCAGGCCATGGCCGAGTGGCGCAAGGCAGCCAGCGGCTCGGCCTGGTGGAAGACGATCAGCGCCGGGGCGTACCACAGCGCCATCATCAGCCCGAGCCACAAGGCCATGAAGACGATGCTGGCGAGCATCACGCCACCGACGGTCAGGCCGGCGGCGGCCAGCGGGCCGATCAGTGCGCCGGTGAGCGCGGCGCTGCTGCCGATGGCGGCCGCGACGAAGGCGGTGAGCAGGCCGCCGACCAGGTAGCAGATGCCGAGCATCACATGCTGGCCGGCATTGCGGCGCAGGCCGTCGAACAGGCCGTCGATGCGGACCGGCCGCCCGGCGGCGGTGTCGTCGGCCACCGTCAGCAGGCCGGCGGAGAGCACCGGCAGGCCGACCAGGCTGATCGCCCAGCCGACCAGCGGCACCAGGCCGAGCGCGGCGAGGATCAGCACGAACAGCAGGGCGATGATGGCCCAGCGTGCCGGGTCGCGCAGGAACAGCTGCCAGCCGTGTGCCAGCCAGGCCAGGCAGGCGCCGGCCGGGAGCTGGCGGGCCGGGGGCAGGGCGGGCGGGGAGACGGGGTCGGTCATGCGCGTTGGCGGTTGGGCGTGAGGCGGTATTGTCGCGTGTGACCGGCCATCAGTCGAGCCAGGGCAGGGCGTCGCCGGCCGCGATGCGCTGGCGCAGGATGTCGCGGTATTCGTTGGGGTCTTTCACCAGCACCATTTCGCCGTCGCGCGGCAGGTGGAAGTCCTCGGCGCGCGACAGCCAGAAGCGCAGCGCCGCGGCGCGCAGCATGGCCGGCCAGGCGGCGTGCTCGGCCTCGGTGAGCGGGCGCTCGGCATGGTAGCCGGCGAGCAGGGCGCGGGTGCGCGTGGTGTCGAGATGGCCGTCGGCGTCGGTGCACCAGTCGTTGGCGGTGACGGCCAGATCGAACAGCAGCGCGTCGTTGCCGGCGAAGTAGAAGTCGATCACGCCACCGACCTCGTCGCCGTCCCACAGCAGGTTGTCGCGGAACAGGTCGGCGTGGATCACGCCTTCGGGCAGGGCCGCGGTGTCGATGCCGGCCTGGAAGGCCAGCTCGGTGTCGAGCAGGGTTTGCTCGTCGGCCGGCAGGTAGGGGCGCACCGCCTGTGCCGTGATGGCGCGCCATTCGGGGCCGCGCGGGTTGATCTGGCGACGGCCGAAGCGCTGCCCGGCCAGGTGCAGGCCGGCCATCATGGTGCCGACCTTGGTGCAGCGCGCGGCATCGGGGGCCATGTCGGCGCCGCCGGAGAGCCGGCGCACCAGGGCCGAGGGCTTGCCGGAGAGGGTGCCGAGGTATTCGTTGTCGAGGTCGGCGATGGGGGCCGGCACCGGCAGGCCGTGGCGCGCCAGGTGGGCCATCAGGTGCAGGTAGAAGGGCAGCTCGGCGCGCGGCAGGGTCTCGAACAGCGTCAGCACGTAGCGGCCGAGGCTGGTGGTGACGAAAAAGTTGCTGTTCTGCACCCCTTCGGAGATGCCGCGCAGCTCGACCAGGTGGCCGATGGCGTAGTTGGACAGCCACTCGTCGAGGGCGTCGGGGGTGACGGGTGTGAAGACGGACATGATGAAGTCACCGGCCGCGAGTGTGCGCGGCCGGTGCGAGTGTTGGCGTTACCAGGATTTGATGACCCACATCGGGACGGACAAGGGCTTTTCGCCGGCGATGTGCTCGAAAGTGCCATCGCCGCGGCGGTCGATCAGGTAGTAGGGGGTGCCGTGCGGAGGGGTCACCTTGACCATGTAGAGCTTGCCGTGCGCGCGGTATTCCTCGACCACGTCGTCGCCACGCTTGACGATGGTCACTTGCGGTTCGAAGTCCTCCTCGGTCACGCCGGCCGGAATCGGCGGCGGGGCGGGCACGTCTTCAAGCTTGGGCTGGCTGTCTTGAGCCGATGCCATCTGCGTGGCAGCGAGCAGGGCGGTGGCGATGATCAGGGTGAAAATCGGCTTGCGCATGGGATTCTCCTTGGATGTCGCCATTCTAGCAGTTGGCGCCGATCGGCAGGCGAGCCGGCGTGTGGCGCGGTGGGTTCAGGCGGCCGGTGCGCGGACCCGTTGCACCTGCACGCCGAGCCCGTCGATGCCGGCCTCGACCACGTCGCCCGGCTGCAGATAGCGCGGCGGCTGGTGGCCCATGCCGACGCCGGGCGGCGTGCCGGTGATGATCAGGTCGCCCGGCTCGAGCGTCATCACCCGGCTGCATTCGGCGACGAGGCGCGCGCAGGAGAAGATCATCTTGGCGCTGTTGCCGGTCTGCATGCGTTCGCCATTGACGCTCAGCCACAGGCCGAGCGCCTGCGGGTCGGGGATCTCGTCGGCGGTGACCAGCCACGGGCCGACCGGCCCGAAGGTGTCGAAGCCCTTGCCCTTGCCCCACTGCCCGCCCGAGCGGTCGAACTGGTAGGTGCGCTCCGAGATGTCGTTGGCCACGCAGTAGCCGGCCACGTAGTCGAGCGCCTCGGCCTCGCTCACCGAGCGCGCGCGGCGGCCGATGACCATGCCCAGCTCGACTTCCCAGTCGAGCCGCGAAAAATCGGGCGGCGGCACGATGTCGTCGTTGGCGCCGCACAGGCAGCTGGTCCACTTGGGGAACATCACCGGCTCGGTCGGTGTGGGCAGGCCGGCCTCGGCGGCATGGTCGGAGTAGTTGAGACCGATGGCGACGAACTTGCCGCAGCCGCTCCACGGCACGCCGAGGCGCTGGGCGCCCGGCACCGCGGGCAGGCTGGCGGGGTCGAGGCTGCGCAGCGCGGCCAGGGCGTCGGGCGCGAGCGTGGCCGGCGTGATGTCGCCGACCACATCGGACAGGTCGCGCACCACCCCGTGGGCATCGAGCAGGCCGGGACGCTCTTCGCCCGCCGGGCCGTAGCGCAGCAGTTTCAACCTGGAATCCGTAGTTGGACGTGGCCGAGTGTGCGTCTGGCGAGATGTCTGGCAAGGCGCGACGACGCACAGCCTGCACGCTGTAAGGAGGAGCAACGCAGCCAGGCGGCTCGCCAGGCGTGCAATCGGGCGCGTAGCGCTCTCCCCCGATGGGTGATCGGGCCCGGAGCCGGGATATCTTGCATATTCAGCCTCTTGTTAAAAAGCTCAAGCGGTCAACTGCGGTTTCTAGGTTCATAGATTGAGCATCAGTTCGTGTTCGTCGGGTAGCGGCAGGAAGCCGCGCGATTCGTAATGCTTGAAGATCGCCTCGACCACCTGGTCCGGCTCGTCGATGATCTGGATCAGATCCAGATCTTCGGGGTTGATCATGCGCTCGCTCACCAGCCGGTCCTTGAACCACTCGAGCAGCCCGGCCCAGAACGGCCGGTGCACCATGATGATCGGGATGTTGCGGGTCTTCTTGGTCTGCATCAGCGTCATCGCTTCGAGCAACTCGTCGAGCGTGCCGAATCCGCCGGGCATCACCACATAGGCGGAGGCGAACTTCACGAACATGAACTTGCGCGCGAAAAAGTGCTGGAAGGTCTGCGAGATGTCCTGGTAGGGGTTCGCCTGTTGCTCGTGGGGCAACTGGATGTTCAGCCCGACCGAGGGGCTTTTGCCGAAGAAGGCGCCCTTGTTGGCCGCCTCCATGATGCCCGGGCCGCCGCCCGAGATGACCGAAAAACCGGCATCGGACAGCTTCCGGGCGATCTGCTCGGTGAGCACGTAATAGGGGTGGTCGGCCGGTGTGCGGGCGCTGCCGAAGATGGAGACCGCCGGACGGATCGCGTTGAGCCGTTCGGTGCCCTCCACGAACTCTGACATAATTCCGAAGATTCGCCAGGATTCGCGCGCGTTGTACTGCGGCACGGCGGCATTGGGCAGGTCGGCGGGGAGTTTGTCCTTGGCGTTCATGTGGCCTCGTGCGCGGTGCGTGGCGGCGGATCCGCCTTCCGACAACCTCTGCCGGTGACATCTCCCATGCCCACGCTACTGCTCGTTGATGGATCGAGTTATCTGTTCCGCGCCTTCCATGCCATGCCCGACCTGCGAAATGCCGCAGGCGAGCCGACTGGCGCGGTATACGGGGTTCTGAACATGCTACGTCGGCTCGATGCCGACTACAAGGCGGACTACCGCGCCTGCGTGTTCGACGCCAAGGGCAAGACCTTCCGCGACGACTGGTTTCCCGAGTACAAATCGCACCGTCCGCCCATGCCCGAGGACCTGGCGGTGCAGATCGCGCCGCTGCATGAGGCGATCCGCGCGCGCGGTTGGCCGCTGCTGATGGTCGACGGCGTCGAGGCCGACGACGTGATCGGCACGTTGGCGCGCCAGGCCAGCGAAGCGGGCATGGACGTGGTGATCTCCACCGGCGACAAGGACCTCACCCAGCTGGTGGATGAACGCGTGCGCTGGGTCAACACCATGAGCAACGAAGTGCTCGACCCGGCCGGAGTCGAAGCCAAGTTCGGCGTACCGCCCGAGCGCATCATCGACTACCTGGCGCTGGTCGGCGACACCGTCGACAACATCCCCGGCGTGGACAAATGCGGCCCGAAAACGGCGGTCAAGTGGCTGACCCAGTTCGGCACGCTGGACGACATCGTTGCCCATGCCGGCGAAGTGGGCGGCAAGGTCGGCGAGAACCTGCGCAAGCATCTGGACTTCCTGCCGCTCGGGCGCAAGCTGGTGACCGTGGCCACCGACCTCGACCTCGGCCTCGGCCCCACCGATCTGGTCCAGCGCGAGGAGGACCGCGAAAAGCTGGTCGAACTGTTCTCGCACCTCGAATTCAAGAGCTGGCTGCGCGAAGTGCAGCAGGCGAGTGACGCTCCCGCCAAGGACGCCGCCGGCCAACCCGCCGCCCCGGCCGCCGTCGAGCACCCCGCCGCCCCGGCCGCCGTCGAGCACCCCGCCGACCCGACCAGCCACCGTCAGGGCTACGACACCGTGCTCGACGCCGAGGCGCTGGCCGCTTGGGTGGTCAAGCTGCGCAGCGCGCCGATCGCCGCCTTCGACACCGAAACCACCAGCCTCGACCCGATGGCCGCCAAGCTGGTCGGCCTGTCCTTTGCCGTGCCCGGCGGTGGCGCCGCCTATGTGCCCATCCATCACCGCTACGCCGGCGCGCCCGACCAGCTCGGTCTGGATGCCGTGCTGCTCGCCCTGCGCCCCTGGCTGGAGAGCGACAAGTACAAAAAGGCCGGCCAGAACCTCAAGTACGACAAGCATGTGCTGGCCAACCACGGCGTGCGCCTGCGCGGCATCGCCGACGACACCCTGCTCGCCTCCTATGTGCTGGAGAGCGACAAGTCGCACGACATGGACAGCCTCGCCAAGCGTCACCTCGGGCTGGAGACGATTCCCTACACCGCCCTGTGCGGCAAGGGCGCCAAGCAGATCGGCTTCGACGAGGTGGCCATCGACCAGGCCAGCGAATACGCCGCCGAAGACGCCGATATCACCCTGCGCCTGCAGCAATGCTTTGCCGGCCAGCTGGCCGCCGAGCCGCAGCTCGAATCGGTCTATCGCGACATCGAACTGCCCACCATGGAAGTGCTGTTCGAGATGGAGCGCAACGGCGTGCTGATCGACGACTTCCTGCTGGCTCAGCACAGCGAGGAACTCGGTCGCCGGCTGGTCGAACTCGAAGCCGAGGCCCACAAGCTCGCCGGCCAGCCCTTCAACCTCAACTCGCCCAAGCAGCTCGGTGAGCTGCTGTTCGGCAAACTCGAACTGCCGGTGGTCAAGAAAACCGCCACCGGCCAGCCCTCCACCGACGAAGAAGTGCTGCAAAAGCTCGCCGAAGACTACCCGCTGCCCAAGCTGCTGCTCGACTACCGGGGCTTGGCCAAGCTCAAGAACACCTATGCCGACAAGCTGCCGCTGATGGTCAATCGCCACACCGGCCGGGTGCACACCAGCTTCTCCCAGGCCGTCGCCGTCACCGGCCGCCTCGCCAGCTCCGACCCCAACCTGCAGAACATCCCGATTCGCACCGAAGAAGGCCGCCGCATCCGCGCCGCCTTCATCGCGCCGAAAGGGCATCGCCTGGTCAGCGCCGACTACTCGCAGATCGAGCTGCGCATCATGGCCCACCTGTCGGGCGACAAGCGCCTGCTGCAGGCCTTCGCCGACGGCGAAGATGTGCACCGCGCCACCGCCGCAGAGATCTTCGGCGTCAAGCCGGCCGAGGTGGACAAGGAACAGCGCCGCTACGCCAAGGTCATCAACTTCGGCCTCATCTACGGCATGAGTGCCCATGGCCTCGCCAAGAACCTCGGCATCGAACGCAGCGCCGCCGCCAGCTACATCGACCGCTACTTCGCCCGCTACCCCGGCGTCGCCGACTACATGGCCCGCACCCGTGCCGAAGTGGCCGACAAGGGCTATGTCGAAACCGCCTTCGGCCGCCGCCTCCACCTGCCCGACATCCACGCCAGCCAGGCCGGCCGCCGCCAGGGCGCCGAACGCGCCGCGATCAACGCCCCCATGCAAGGCACCGCCGCCGACCTCATCAAAAAAGCCATGATCGCCTGCTCGGCCTGGCTCAAGCGCGACAAGCTCGCCTCAAAGCTGATCCTGCAGGTGCATGACGAACTGGTGCTCGAAGTGCCGGACGAGGAGCTGGCGACGGTGCGCGAGCAGTTGCCGAAGCTGATGGCCGGCGTGGCCAAGCTGTCGGTGCCGCTGGTGGCCGAAGTGGGGGATGGGGCGAATTGGGATGAGGCGCATTAGCGTCCATGCTGCGCGGAGCGAGAACCATGAACTTTGATGAAGTAAAAGGAAAGCTCGAAAAAGTTTCTTCCTTGATTCGCGGCGACGACTCTCAACGAAACATTGGTCGCCTCAACACATTCGTGAAGTACGCAGTCGAGGCTTGGATGCTGATCGATCCGCTTACTGGCGCGGTTGGTACAGGAATGCAACTGCTTACCACAGTTTTGGACGATGTCTTGAACAGTGTCAAAGGAGCCGATCAGCAGGACGTGAATACCATTGTTCATCAGGTCCTTGAGCGCCATTCTGGGGAGCTCGCCGAATTGAGGCATCTGATAGCAATGCTGATGCCGCGGGCGAGTGTTGTCTTCGACGGAGGAGGGGCGGTTACCCTGAGGGCCGGCCATCGTGTAGCGTCAGTGACGGATTGTGGCGGGGATCATTTTTTGGTCAATTTTGATGAATCTCTAGATTTTCCTGATGATTTCATGGCTCTTTGTAGTGTATCTGGCGCGATATCCGTTGTTCATCGAGATTGGATTGAAGTGCGCCTTCCGGTTGGAACTCATCGATTGGCGAGTATTCCGATCAAGGTTGCGTTGATACGAATCGGCTTTCCCTGAGGCGCAGATCGCGTAGTCCGGCCGGGGGCAGCAGAGCTCGTAGGGCGGATAAGCGAAGCGCCATCCGCCGTATGTGCTCGTTCGGTAAGCCGATATGGCGGATGGCGCCTTCGGCTTATCCGCCCTACATGGCTTGCCGCCCGCAGATACGACGCGGCCTCGTGCCGACGAGTCGTCCGCAGCAAGCGTAGCCCGGCCGAGGGCCGCAGGCCCGACGCCGGGGGCATCGTGCCCAGCTGGCGACGCTGATCCCGGCGTCGCTGCGCTCGGCCGGGCTACGGGGGTGGCGGCTTGCGTCGCGCGTAGCCCGGATGCAGCGAAGCGGAATCCGGGATTGGTTGGTGGATCAACCGCAAACCCCGGATTCCGGCCTTTGGCCCGCATTCGGGCTACGGCGCCTGTTTCACCCATGTGTCGACCAAGCGCTCAAGCGCGTCGCTGTGGTAGAGGTCGATGCATTTCATCGTGTTGAATTCCGACGCAATTGACCCCGAGTACGTGCGTTCCGCATAGCGCTTTGCAAGCTTGCCGAGCGCTTCGTATGCCTCGATGGGCTGGTTGCCGAATTCGAGGTAGGCGCTGGCGGTGGCGTTGGCGTCGTCGCGGTCCGCCGGGCTCTTGGCGATCGTCGCCAGGCAGGCGCTCAGAGCCCAGTTCTTGAGCAGTTCCCGTTGCGAGTAGTTGGCCGTTTGAGGCATGGCCATCGACGAGGTGTCGGTGGCGCAGGCGGGGAGGGCGAGGGCGGCGAGCAGGATGGCGGCGTGTTTCATGGAAGTACCCAGAGGGCGCCCGATTCGGGCACGAAGCTGCCGTTGTCGGGGTCGCCGAGCAGGTGGCAGCTGTCGGCGCACAGTGTGCCATTCCACAGGGTCACATGCCCGCTTGCGTTGCCCCAGCCATGGCCTTTGATGACGACGATGCCTTGCATCTGGCTGAAGTCGTCCGGCGTTGGAGTGGCGGTGTCCTTGTCCGAAAAAGCGACGGGGCATCGAGCCTCCGTCGGCGGCCATCGCGCGTAGCCCGGCCGAGGGCCGCAGGCCCGACGCCGGGGACAACGTGCTCGGCCGGCAAGGCGGACCCCGGCGTCGCTGCGCTCAGCCGGGCTACGGGTGGCGGTGGCTTGCGGTGCCCCGTTGCCGTCCGCCGTTTGCCGACCCCGTCGATTGCATGCGCCAGTCTTCAAGTCCGCCGCGATGCCGCCGTAGATCGTTTGTGATAGGCGAAGATCCCCGGCGAGGGGTGCCGGACGAGGAGAGGCGAGCGGGTGGTGTCGGTGAGCAAGGTCCTGCGGGATATCCGTATGCGGCGGGCGGGGTTGTTGGTGGCTGCGCCGGCGGCGGTGCTGTGCCTGGTGGCGGGGGCGTGGCGGGCGTCGGAGGGCGCGCTGGCGGCCGGGATCGGGCTGCTGGCGGTGGCGGTGCTGCTCGGCTGGCAGGAGCTGCGCCATCTGCATGAGACCTTCCGTGCGCACGGGCTGGCGATGCGCGGGGCGCATGACGGGCTGTGGTCGTGGAACCCGGAGACCAAGCGGCTGTGGGTGGGCGACCGGCTGCTGGCGATCCTCGGTTATTCGAGCAATTTCCTGCTCGATACGCACGGCTGGCTGGCGCTGGTGCATCCGGACGACCGGGCCAACTACAACCGGGCGGTGGCCCGGCACCTCAAGGGCGAGACACCGTTTTTCTACTTTGAATACCGGGTATGTGCCCGCGACGGCAGTTATCGCTGGATCGCGTCACGCGGCGAGGCGGTGCGCAACCGGCGCGGCCGGGCGGTGCTGATGGCCGGCTCGGTGTCGGACATCACCGAGCGCAAGCAGACCGAGGCGCGCATCCAGTACCTGGCCTATCACGACCAACTCACCGGCCTGGCCAATCGGGCGCTGCTGGCCGACCGTCTCGACCAGGCCATCGCCCAGCGGCAGCGCGGCGCTCCGAGCGGGGTGGCGGTGCTGTTCATCGATATCGACCGCTTCAAGGATGTGAATGACGTGCATGGCCATGCGGTCGGCGACGTGCTGCTGGTCGAGCTGGGCCGGCGTCTGCATGACTGCGTGCGCGAGTCCGACACGCTGGTGCGCCAGGGCGGGGACGAATTCATCATGGTGATGTCGGCGGTCGATTCGCCGGCCAGCGTGGTGCCGGTGGCGACCAAGCTACTCGAGGCGGTGCGCCAGCCGTTGCATGCGGGGGAGGTCGAGCTGTGCGTGAGCGCGAGTATCGGCGTGAGCCTGTTGCCGGACGACGCGGCCGACGCGCAGACCCTGCTGCGCAATGCCGATACGGCGATGTACGAGGCCAAGCGCTCGGGCGGCAATCTGGTGCGCTTCTACACCCGGGCGATGAACGACGCGGTGCGGGCGCGGGTAGAGATCGAGAGCGGCTTGCGCCAGGCGATCGCGCGCAAGGAGCTGTCGCTGCATTTCCAGCCGCAGCTGAGCATCGCCACCGGCGCGCTGGTCGGCTGCGAGGCCTTGCTGCGTTGGCGCGATGCCGAGGGGCATAGCGTGCCGCCGGATCGCTTCATTCCGGTGGCGGAGGCGTCGGGCCAGATCATCGCGATCGGCGAGTGGGTGGTGGGCGCCGCGCTCGACCAGATCCTGGCATGGCGGGGAGACGGTTTCGTGCCGCCGCGGGTGGCGATCAACGTATCGGCGCGGCAGCTGGCCCAGCCCGGTTTTGCCGCCGTGGTGCTGGCGGCGTTGGCGGCCCGCGCGCTGTCGCCCGAGGTGCTGGAGGTGGAGGTGACCGAGTCGGTCTTCCTGTATCCGGACAGCGCGGCGCTGGGCGAGCTGCGCCAGTTGCGCCGGGCCGGCATCCGGCTGGCGCTGGACGATTTCGGCACCGGCTACTCCTCGTTGTCCTACCTGGGCGTGCTGCCCTTCGACACGCTGAAGATCGACCGCAGTTTCGTGGCCACCGTCGATGCGCCGGACGATGCGCGCGGCGACGCGATCCTGAAGGCGACGATCGCCATGTCGCGCGCCTTCGCCATGCAGGTGGTGGCCGAAGGGGTCGAACGCCCCTCGCAACTGGCGGCCTTGCAGGCGCTGTCCTGCGATGTGTGCCAGGGCTATCTGTTCAGCCCGCCGGTGACCGGCGAGCAGTTCGCGGAACGCTGCCTGACGCCACACGGCGCGTCGGCCCTTCGCTGCGCCGGCTGAGCGCCTGGATCAGGCCGTCTTTGGTGCGCCGCTTGGCCACACCCGAAAAACGCTCAGGCGCTGAGGGGGTAGCGGGCGCATGCCCGAAGAATGGCAAAAAAGTGTCAAGCCTTTGCGGTATTGTCCGCTCTGTGCCAGTGCACAGCCGGCCGCCGACGGCCGGATGCCCGAATGCAAGTTCTCGAACACGCGTCATCGGAGCCCGACATGTCCCCCAGTCCCAGCACTTTGCAACGCGCCCGCCAGATCCTGGACGAGGCGCATGGCAAGCTCGACCGGCTGCGCCGCATCGAGCCCTATCTCATCGACCTGTCGCTGCGCGAGAACCCGGTCGGCGCCCGCATCGGCCAGACGCTGGCCGACAAGCTGGCGATCCTGCCGCGGCTGCGTGAATTCGGCTTTCGCAACATCCTGCTCGGCACGCTCGACTATTCGATGCCCGACGAGCTGGAGGTCGACGACGATTTCATGATCCATCTGCGCGACACCGGTGCCGATCTGCGCGGCTGCTTCGCGTTTACCGACATCGGCATCGCCGCGCCCGACGGCAGCTTCACCCCGTCGCCCTCGCAGTTGAAGCTGCGCGACTACGGCGTGCCCAACACGCTGCACGAGATCTATCTGAGCCAGGCTGGGCGAGAGGGGCTGTACGACCTGGATACCCTGCGCCGCAGCGTGACGGCCAGCGTGGCCTGGCTCAACGCCAACATCCGGGGCGACGACGGCGCACCACCCCGCATCCTGATCAACATCGTCGATGGCTGCGATGCCTTCGCCGAAGACCCGGACACCACCTGCGCCATGCTGGCGCTGCTGGCCGAGTTGCCGATCGAGGGCGTCAGCATGGAAGACGACCGCGGCACTTACCTGCCTTTCCAGGTGGGCGCTTACGTGGCGGTGGCACGCAGCCTGTTGCCGCCGCCGCTCAAGCTGCTGGTGCATCTGCATGCCGGCGGCGGTTTCGAAAACGCCTCGGTGATCGAGGCGCTGCTCAATGGCGCCGACGGCGCCTGGGGTGGCCTGCCCAAGCGGGCGGCGATCATCGGCCATGCCTCGCTGGGCGAGCTGATCGCCAACCTGGTGCGGGTCGGCAATCCGCACATGCAAGGCTACCGGCTTGACCAGCTGTTGCCGCTGGCCACCGGCCTGCAGGTGCTCGACGAGAACGAGGCGGTGCCCGACGACCTGCCGATTCTCGGCCGCAACGCCTACCGCCTGCCGCTGAGTTTCTTCCGCCAGACGGCGGAGCGCTTCATGGATCTGGTGCCCGAGGCCATCGGCGGCACCTACCGCTACCGTGTCTGCCCGGTGGTCAGCGATGCCGCGGTGATCGCCGGTCGGCTGGCCGAGGTCACCGGCCGGCCCGCCGAGGGCTTTCCCGAGGCCGTCCTGACGCAGATGATCCGCCTGATGCGCCGCGAGTTGCGCCAGGGGCTGCGCATTGCCTACGATGAGCCCGATGCGCTGCTGGCCTTGCATGCGCGCGCGATCGCGTCGCTGCGCGAGGCCGCTCCGCCGTCTTCTGCTGCCGAGGATGCTGCGCCATGACCCGACCCGCCGACCACACGCCTGCCGATGCCGCGGTCTATAAGACCCTGCTCGAATCGACCAAGGCCATCCCCTGGCAGATCGACTGGAAGACGCTGACATTCACCTACATCGGCCCGCAGATCGAGCAGCTGCTCGGCTGGTCGCCGTCGAGCTGGGTGACGGTGCAGGACTGGGCCGAGCGCATGCACCCGGAAGACCGCGAGACGGTGGTCAATTTCTGTGTGGCACAGTCCCAGGCCGGCACCGATCACGAGGCCGACTACCGTGCGCTGACCAAGGACGGCGAACATGTGTGGATCCGCGACGTGGTGCACGTGATGCGCAACGAGGCCGGCGAGGTAGAGTCGCTGGTCGGCTTCATGTTCGACATCAGCGAGCGCAAGAAGACCGAGCAGCAACTGCTCGATTTGCAAAAGGAACTCGAGTCGTTGTCGTTCAAGGACGGCCTCACCGGCGTCTCCAACCGGCGCATGTTCGATGCCATCCTCGAAGCCGAGTGGGTGGCCGCCCGCCGCACCGGCCAGCCGCTGTCGCTGATCCTCATCGATATCGACTACTTCAAGCAGTACAACGACAGCTACGGTCACATCCAGGGCGATGCCTGCCTCAAGCAAGTGGCGCGGGCCCTCGCCGGCGCAGCCACGCGCGCGCGCGACGCGTTCGCCCGCTTCGGCGGCGAGGAGTTCGTGCTGATCCTGCCGGCCACCGACGAGGCCGCGGCGAGCAAGATCGCCGAGCGCTGCCGCCGCCTGATCTTCAAGGAACAGATCCCGCACGACAGTTCGCCCGTCGGCCAGTTGCTGACGATCAGCCTCGGCGTCGGCACCATCGTGCCCACCCACCAGGAGACGGCCATCGACTTCGTCGAAGCGGTCGACCGGCGGCTCTACCAGGCCAAGCAGCGCGGCCGCAACTGCATCGTCAGCGCGCTCTGACCGTCGCGGCGCGCCTTCGGTCGCGCCGCGTTCCCGGATACCGTGGCAGGCAGGCCGGCAGCGGCCTTGCGTGCGTCGGGCGCAACGTTCGCCTGGTGCGCGTGCCTCCGCCCGGCGGCTGCCGGGAAGGGTGTCGGCGCGTCTTACACCAGCCCCATGGTCCGGCTGGCCTGACTTTGCAAGTGACTGATATTGCAACAGTTTTAATCGTGGCACGGCCGATGCTTCGCGGTTGACGTCCTTCGCCTTGACCGCAAGAACCCCGAGCAACTTCCCCATGCGGGGCGCCATGCGGTAGGTGGTCAGTCCGTTCGCGCTGCCACCGCTTTCCGATGCGCAACCTTCGCTGCGTGTCGATGGGGTTGCCGTGTCCGGCAGCCGGGCTCACATTCCGCGCCGCAGACCTTCGAGACGATGCCCTGCGGGCGGATCCGAAGGAGCAAGATCATGACTCTCATCTCAGACAATGCGCATTTGGCGCAGCGCCTGCTTGCGCGCGTGCTGCTGGCCTGCATCGGACTGGGCGCCCCGGCCGCGGCCTCGGCGCTGCCGATGTATGCCTATTCCAAGAACGAAATTTCCGACGTGATCGTCCAGACCGGGACCGAGGCGGGGGGCTTCATCAGCATTGCGCCCTTCCTCGGGACGGGCTTTCAACAAGCGGTGCACGGCGGCGACGGTCTCGACAGCCAGGGGGTCAGCGCCGATCCGCAACAGGCCAAATCGGGACCGGGGCCGTTCCCCGGCGAAAACGACTTCGACCCCTCGGGTGAGCGGGGTGCCTATGCACGGGCCGACACCTGCGTGTTCAGCGACAAGTGCCAAGACACGGCGTCGAATGTGGCCGAGGTTTTCCGGCCGTCGGCCGGCGAGGACCGGGCCAGCGCCGAGGTGGAAATGCGCTGGGACCTCAAGCTCAACGCCGGCGACGACGTGCGCATCTCCTTCTGGGCCTGGCCGGACATGCATGTCAAGACCAGTGGCGACAGGGAGCACGCCGCGGCGCTGTATGACGTCTTCTTGTCGATCTCGCCTCTGGGCAATTTCGACAAAACGCTGTTTTCCTGGTCGCCCTGCGGCGATGCGGACGATAGCGACTGCCGGGAACGGGATGCGTCGGTGAGCGTCTTCGGCATTACCGATCCGTTCGACCTGCACCAGTTCATCGAGTGTGTCGGCCACTGCGACAGACGCGCGCCCGGCGAGGGCGTGGCGCCCAGTCGATTCGAAATCTCCGTGCGTGGCTTGGGCGGTATCGAGGGGCAGGAAGTGATCCTGTTCCTGGAATCTACCGAAGCGGTTCGAGTATGGATTCCCGAGCCGGGCTCATTGGCCCTGCTGGGCGCGGCGCTGCTGGCCGGGTGGGCAAGTCGCGGCGCGAAGGCGGGCCGCGCGCCCCTCACCTGAGTCGCCGGAGACCGGCCGGCGTCTGCGAGATCGTCAAGGCTCCCAGTGCGTCGGCCGGCGCACCGCGATATACACCTCGCGCAGGAACAGGCCCAGGCCGCAGATCATCGACAGCATGGCGAGGATGAACAGGGTGGCGATGGCATGGGTGAGATCGACCCGCACCAACGTGCCGACAAAGGCGCCGGCCACCACCAGGCAGACCAGCAACGCGCTCAGCACCTGGCAGAAAATCGCCTGGTAGATCTGCGTGCCGCGGCGCGCCAGCAGCATCAGTTCCCGCTCCAGCGAGTCGCGCTGCTCCGGTGCCGTCAGCTCCTGCAGACGGCGCCGGACGACCCGGCGCCGATCCACCACCCGCGCCAGTCGGCCGTTCAGGGCGTTGATCAGCGTGGCCAGCGCCGTGAGCAGGAACACCGGGGCGACGGCGAGCTGAATGGCGTGGGACAGGTCGGTGAGGTGCTCGGGCATGGTTGCGCTTGAAAAGACGAAGGTCGATAGCATACCGCGGCAGTGGCGTCGTGCGCCGCGAGCGGGTAGGCTTGCGCGTCATGCGAATGACATGTCTTCTGATCCTGCTCTGCGGCCTGTCGGCGCCAGCCCCGGCGAGCGCCGAGCCGCCCCCGCCGCTGCTGCTGGCCCGCGAGGCGACCGAGGGCATCGACCCCGCGCCCTACTGGATCAGCGAAAAGCTCGACGGCGTGCGCGCGCTGTGGGACGGGCAGCGCTTGCGCTTTCGCAGCGGCCGGCCGGTGCCGGCCCCGGCGTGGTTCGTGCGCGCCCTGCCGGCGCAGGCGATGGATGGCGAGCTGTGGCTGGGGCGCGGGCGCTTCGGCGAGCTGTCGGGCATTGTGCGTACCGAGGTGCCGGTCGATGCCGACTGGCGGGCGGTGCGCTACCTGATTTTCGAGCTGCCCGATGCGCCGGGCGATTTCTCCGCGCGTGTGATGGCGATGCGCACACTCGTCGACACCGCCGGCGTGCCCTGGCTGGGCGCGGTGGCGCAGTTTCGCCTGGTGCAGCGCGACACGCTGAGCGAACGCCTGGCCGAGGTGCTGGCCGGCGGCGGCGAGGGCCTGATGCTGCACCGGGCCGACGCGCCGTATCTCACCGGTCGCAGCGACGCGCTGCTCAAGCTGAAGCCCTGGCAGGACGCCGAGGCGACCGTGGTGGCGCACCGGCCGGGGCAGGGGCGTTTCGCCGGCCTGCTCGGCGCGCTGGAGGTGGTGCTCGACGACGGGCGCCGCCTGCGCCTGGGCAGCGGCTTCAGCGACGCGGAGCGCCGCCACCCGCCACCGATCGGCAGCCGCGTCAGCTTTCGCTACCGCGGCCTGACCCGCACCGGCCTGCCGCGCTTCGCCAGCTTCTGGCGGGTGCGTGAGCCTTTGTAACGCGGGCTGCGAAAGCCGGTGCATCGCGCCTAAAATGGCGCGATGAAAAATGCCCTGACCTTCGCCCTGCTGCTGGCCGCGCTGCCCGCCGCGCATGCCGACACCGACTTCGACGCCTGCCTGGCGCGCCTGCGTGGCGAGGCGGCCTCGCACCAGGTGAGCACCGACACCTTCGACCGCCTGACCGCTGGCCTCGCGCCCGACCCGACGGTGCTCGAAGCGCTCGACCGCCAGCCCGAGTTCGTCACCCCCATCTGGGACTACCTCGCCGCGCTGGTCGACGACGAGCGCATCGCGGACGGCAAGGCCATGCTCGGGCAATGGCGCGAGGTGCTGGACAAGGTCGAGGCCGAGTACGGCGTCGATCCGGCCACGGTGGTGGCAGTATGGGGCGTGGAGAGCAATTTCGGGCGCAACTTCGGCAGCCGCTCGCTGATCACCTCGCTGGCCACGTTGTCCTGCGAGGGGCGGCGGCAGAGCTACTTCCGCGGCGAGTTTTTCACCACCTTGCAGATCGTGCAGGCCGGGCATATCGCGCCCGAGCGGCTGACCGGCTCCTGGGCCGGTGCCTTCGGTCACACCCAGTTCATGCCCTCGACCTTCATGCGCGTGGCGGTGGATTTCGACGGCGACGGCCGGCGCGATCTGATCGACAGCGTGCCCGACGCCTTGGCCTCGACCGCCAACTACCTCAAGCGTGCCGGCTGGCGCACGGGCGAGCCCTGGGGCTACGAGGTGCGTCTGCCGGCCGGCTTCGACGCCAGCGTGACCGGGCGCAAGGCACGCCGACCGCTGGCCGAGTGGGTGCGCCTGGGCGTGCGACGTGTCGATGGCACGGCGATCGCCCCCGACGACACCTCGGCTGCGCTGCTGCTGCCGGCCGGCGTCGACGGCCCGGCCTTCATGGTGTTTCGCAACTTCCACGCCATCTACAGCTACAACGCGGCCGAGAGCTATGCGCTGGCGATTGCGCACCTGTCGGACCGCCTGCGTGGCGGCCAGCCATTCGTCACCGCCTGGCCGACCGACGACCCGGGCATCGGCCGCAACGAGCGGCGCGAGCTGCAGACCTTGCTGTTGGCCCGCGGCCACGACATCGGCGAGGTGGACGGCATGATCGGCAGCCGCACCCGCCAGGCGATTGCCGCCGAGCAGACCCGCCTGGGTTTCGACGCCAACGGCCGGGCCGGGCGCAAGATCCTCGACGCCCTGCGTGCCGGGCACTGACGCCTCCGACTGTAAGAACGGCGCTCGCGCGGCGTCTATTGACCGGATGGGCGTCGCATGGCGCTCGGTCCGTTCAATACGCGAGCCGCACCGCGCGAGTGGCGGCGGTGGGCGAGGGAGGTGGCGTGATGCTCAATTGCAAACAGGTGACGCGGCTGGCGTCGGCGCGGCTGGACCGCCGGCTGACGCTGCGTGAGCGCCTGTCGTTTCGTCTGCACCTGATGATGTGCGCAGCCTGCCGCCGCTTCGACGCGCAACTGCAGTTCATGCATGGCGCCATGTCGCGCTTTGGGCGTGGCGAGCGCCCTGACCGCGAGGACCGCTGAGATCAGGCAGGAGAGGTGTCGAAGGTCTCGCCGGGGCGCCGGATGAAGGCGTGCTTGGGCGTGTTCTTCATGTGCAGGCGCCAGAAGTAGCCGAGCAGGTTGTCGCCATAGGAGATGGCCTTGCGCGGCAGGGTCAGCGGGTCGTCGGCCATCGTGGCCGGGGCGCGCACGCAGGTGGTCGCGCTGCGGAAACCGGCATCGGCGACGGCATCCACGGCGCGGCGGTCATGGCTGCCGAAGGGGTAGCAGAAGTGATCGACCGCTTCGCCCAGCACGTCTTCCAGCGTCGCCTTGGAGCGCCCGATCTCCTCGCGGATGCGCGCCGTGTCCTGCTCCGCGAGGCGGATGTGCGAGGCGGTGTGCGAGCCGAAGTCCACCCCCTCGCCGCGCAGCTGACGCACTCGCGCCGCGCTCATCAGCGGCGGGGTGGCGCGGCCGTCGGCGGCGAACCAGCTGGAGGGCTGGCCGAGCAGGTCGGAGATGAGATAGACCATGGCCGGAAATCCGTGCTTTTGCAGCACCGGCCAGGCGTATTCGTAGAAGTTCTCGTAACCGTCGTCGAAGGTCAGCGCCACCGCTTTGTGCGGGATCGGCCGCTCGCCGCGCAGGCAGGCCAGCACCTGGTCCATCGACAGCACGGTGTAGCCGAAGCGCGCGAGGTAGGCCATCTGGCGCGCGAAGCGCTTGTGATGGCAGTAGGTCGAGCGGTGCCCCTTCATGGGGGGAAAGTCGCCCACCTGGTGATACATCAGGATGTTGATGGACTCGGACATGTCAGCGATTGTCCAGCAATTGCGCGTAAAGCGCACGGTATTGGTCGATGACTGCCGCCTCGCTGAACTCGGCCTCGATGCGGCGCTGCCCGGCGCGTACCAGGTCGCGCTGCAGCGCTTCGTTGGTGATTACTTCGCGCATGCCCTCGGCCAGCGCGGGCGCGTCGTCGCAGGGCGAGACCCAGGCGTCGCGGCCGTGGCGGGCGATCTCGCGCGCGCCACGGAAGGCGGTGCAGGCCAGCGGCTTGCCATAGGCCCAGGCTTCGAGGATCACGTTGCCCAGGGTTTCGGCATCGCGCGAGGGGAAGGCCACCATGTCGGCCAGATGGAACCATTGCGACGGGTCATGCTGCCAGCCGGCGAAATGCACCCGGCTGGCCACGCCGAGCTGGCGCGCCTGGGTCTCGAGCGCCTCGCGCAGCGGGCCGTCGCCGAGCATCGCCAGGCGCAGGCGCTTGCCGGCCAGTTCGGCGGGCAGCTGGCTGAAGGCCTCGATCAGCGTGGCCTGGCCCTTGACGTCGATGAGGCGGCCGGCGGTGACGATCAGCCAGTCGTCGGGCTGGAGTGCGAGCTGCTGGCGCAGCGCATGCTGGGCCTCGGGGTCGAGCGCTTTGGCCGGGTCGGCGAAGTTGGTGATGTGGAAGACGCGCTCGGCCGGCAGCCCGCCCTGGATCATCCAGTCGCACAGCCCCTTGGTGTTGCCGATCCAGGCGTGGGCATGGCGGAAGGGGGTGAGCTTGTAATAGCCGCCCAGGCGCGACAGATGGACCTTGCCGCGGCCGCGTTCGAGGTGGGTGAGGCGGGTGGCGCGGCCCATGTAGGTTTGCACGATGGGGGCTTCGCTGGCGGCGATGAGGCGCGAGAGCTCCCAGCGCGAGAGCGGGTCCCACACCGTGCGCATGGGCGATTCGCGCATGTCGACGCCGTCGAGGTGGTGGCGGGCGAGGTCGGAATTGCGTCGCACGATCACTTCCACCGATTCGCCATGGCGGAGCATGGCGCGCACGAAGCGCACCAGCCAGCGCTCGGCGCCGCCCATCTCCTTGCTGCCGAGGATGTGCAGGGATTTCATCGCGCCAGTACCTTGTGGTAGATGGCGAGGTTGCCCTCGCACATCGCATCGACCGAGAACTCGCTCAGCACCCGTGCCCGGCCGGCCTCGCCCATGCGCGCGCGCAGCGCGGCATCGCCGAGCAGGCGCTTCATGGCGGCGGTGAGCGCGGTGACGTTGCCGACCTCGATCAGCACGCCATTTTCGCCGTCGACCACGGCTTCGGGCATGCCGCCGGCACGGCTGGCGATGATCGGCACGCGCGCCGCCGAGGCCTGCAGCAGCGAGACGCCGAGGCCCTCCATGTCGGCCGGGTGCACCAGCAGATCGAGGCCGCCGAGCTGGGCCGGCAGGTCGTCGACGAAGCCCATCAGCGTCACATGGCCGGCAAAGCCCAGGTCGGCAACCGCTTGGCGCAGTTCGGCCTCCAGCGGCCCGCGGCCATAGATCAGCACTTGCAGCCTGGGGTGCTCGGCGAGCACGGCGGGCAGCGCGGCGAGCAGGTGGCGATGGCCCTTGCGTGGGATCAGCTGGGCGACCATGCCGGCGATTGGCGTGTCGGCGGCAAAGCCGAGATCGGCGCGGAAGGCGGCCTTGTCGACCTCGTGCAGATAAGGCGCGGGGTCGACCGCGCTGCGCACGCAGCTCACCTTTTCCGGCGCCAGCCCCTCGGCCAGCAGCACCTGGCGGATGCCTTCGGAGATGGTGATCACATGCTCGAAGAGGCGGTACTTGAGTGCCACCGCCCAGCGCGCCTCGGGGTTGTCCACCCGGCGCGAGAGTACGCAGGGCACGCCGGCGAGCTTCGCCGCAATACCGCCCCACAGGTCCGCGCCGCGCCGGCTGTGGATGTGCACGATGTCCGGCCGATGGGTGTGGATCGTCTGCTTGAGCCGCAGCACCAGCCCGAGGTCGGCGTCGCCGCCCATCGGCATCTCGACCACCTCGGCAAGCGCGCGCGCCTCGGCGGCGATGTGCGCCCCGCTCGGGCAGGCCAGCACATTGGTCACGCCGCGCGCGGCCAGCCCCTGCAGGATGTAGAGCACCTGTTTGGCGCCGCCGTAGAGATGGCGGCCGGCTTCGACATGCAGCACCTTCATGCGGCCAGCACCTCGCGGGCCACGGCCATGACGCGCGCCGGCCGGATGTCGCGCAGACAGGTGAAGGCGCCGTGGCAGGTCGGCCGGCGGCGGCAGGGCGAACATTCGAGCCCGAGCCAGATCACGCGCGCGTTGGCGCGACCGGTGTCGAGATAGGGGCGGGTCGAGCCGAACAGCGCCACCGTCGGTGTGCCGAAGGCGATGCCCATGTGGGTCAGGCCGGTGTCGACGCCGATCAGCAGGCCGGCGCGTTCGATGATGGCGGCCGCGTCGGCCAGACCGGTCTGCCCGGCCAGCGACACCGCGCCGGGGATGGCCGTGGCCATGCGCTCGGCCGTCTCTCGTTCGGCGGGGCCGCCGAGGATCACCGGCGTGAGGCCGAGATCGTCGCTCACCTGCGGGCCGAGTGCGCCCCAGGCATCCTCGAACCAGTGCTTCTGCGGCCGGGTGGTGAAGGGCGCGAACACCGCATAGCCGCCGCGCGTCAGGCCGCGCTCGGCGAGCAGCGCGTCGACCCGCGCCGCGGTGGCCTCGGCCACGCACAGGCGCGGCAGGAACTCGCCGGTGTCGAGGCCGAGCTGCTGGGCCAGATAGAAGTATTCGGAGCTGATCCGCCCGGGGTCGCCGCCCTTGGGCACCACCTCGGTCATCAGATGCTGGCTGCCCTCGCGCGAGCCCAGCCCGATGCGACGCGGCGCGCCCGACAGCCAAGTCAGCACGCCGCTCTTGAGCAGGCTCTGCAGGTCGATGGCGGTGTCGAACCGGCGGGCCTTCAGCTCACGCGAGAAGGCCCGCGCCGCACTGAAGAAGGCGCCGAAGCGCCGCGCCTGCCAGAGTTTTTTCCACTCGCCTTTGGGCCACAGGATCAACTCGTCGATGCACGGATCGGCGTCGAGCAGGGTGTGGATGCCCGGCTCCACCAGCCAGGCCACATGCGCGTTCGGGTAGGTGCGCTTGAGTGCGGCGGCGAAGGGCGAGGCGAAGACCACGTCGCCGATGGCCGAGGCACGGACGATGAGGATGCGCTTCATCGCCGGTGCTCCTTCGGATTGCATTGGCCGAGCAGACGCAGCGACAGCAGCAGCAGGATCGAGAAGAAGCGCATGTCGGGATGCGACAGGCGGTAATCGAACATCGCCCATACGGCGGTGAAGGCCAGTACCGCCCACATCGCCGGCAGCAGTGCCCGACGCTGGCGGTCGGTGCGGGCCGCGCGCACGGCGTCGCGGATCAGCACCAGTGCCAGCGCCGCCCACAAGGCGGTGCCGATCAGGCCCTGGCCCCACAGGGTCTGCAGGTAGCTGTTGTGCACATGGTCGTAGCGCTCGCCCTCGAGCAGCGCCGCATGCGGGCGCACGTCGCGGTCGATGATGTCCTTCACGTCGCCAAAACCATGACCAATCAACGGGGCGTCGGGAAGGCGTTGCAGCACGTAGCGCCATAGGCGCAGCCGGACGGTGACCGAGGCGGCCGGTGCGGCGTCCAGTCCCTCGTCGAGGACGGTTGCGATGGTGGCGCGTTCCGCCGCGATGCGTTGCTGCACGGCATCGAGATTTCCGGCGAGCACGAAGCCGGCGATCAGTGCGCCGATCAGCCCCAGCGCCAGGCGCCGTTGGCCGGGCCGGGCATGGCGGTCGCGCAGGGTGCGCCATACGGCGATGGCGACCGCGCCGGCAGTGACGATGGCCAAGGCCAGATAGGTACTGCGGTTCTGGGCGGTGAGCAGGACTTCAAGATTCAGCGCAATCAGCGCGATACCGGCAATGCGCGCGGGCCAGCGCAGGCTGCCGTTCACCGACCACCACTGTCGGGTCGTCGCGATCAGCGCCACGGCAAACGCGCCGGCGTAAAGACCGACGCCCAGCGCGCGGTTCAGGTGGAAGCCGAGCCGCTCGCCCGACCACAGCACGGCGAGGCCGCGTTGCCAGAGAAAACTGATGACGCCGAGCGTAAAGCCAAGGATGGCCAGCATCCACAATCGTCGCAGGCGGCGCACCGGGTCGTCGCAGGGGAGGATCGCCAGCAGCGCGAACACCGGCACGAACAGCCAGTCGATGAAGACGTCTTTCGGTGTCAGCAGACCGGGCTCGGCCAAGCCGCCCCAGGTCTGCAGTGCATAGCGGGCGCTCAGCCACAGCGCGACTGCCGCAGCGAGTGCATTGGCGGTGTCCCAGGGCTGGTCGCGGCGCTGCCACAAAGCGAGCGCGATGGCGGGCAGGCACAGGGCGATGCCGATATGGCCAGGCGCGGTTTTCCAGACGCTGGTCAAGGCGAACAGGCCGAGACCGAACACGCCGATGCGGTGAATCCAGTTCATGAAGGTCGTCCGTGGGCGCGCACGAAGGCGAGCAGTTTCGCGGCGCGGGCGTCCCAGCCATAGTCGCGGGCGGTCAGGCGGCCGGCCTCGGCCATGGCCTGGGCGGCGGCGGGATCGTTCTGGACCTGGCGCATGGCCGCGATCCAGGCTGATGTATCGCCGGCCGGTACCAACAGGCCGTTCTCGCCATGGCGGACCACTTCGCGGATCGGCGGCAGGTCGGAGGCGATCACCAGGCGGCCAGCCGCCATGGCCTCGAAGAGCTTGATCGGGCTGATGGTGGCGGCATGGCGCAGGTCGGCCTGGTAGGGCATCAGCGCCACGGCGCCGCGGGCGAGCGCGGCCGGCACTTCGGCGTGCGGCACCGGGTCCTCGATGCGCAGACGGGGGCTCTGGTGGGCCGGTACATGGTCGAGCGGGCCGATCAGCGTGACCGGGAAGCCGGCGTCGGCGATGGCTTCGAACAGCGGCAGGCCGCGATCCCGGCTGATGCGCCCCACATACAGCGCGTGCGGATCGGCGAAATCGGCCGCGCGGGCCACGGGGATGGCGTTGAAAGCATCCAGGTCGACGCCGCTGGGCAGGACGGCGATGCGTTCGCCGGCGAATCCCAGCGCCATCAGCGCCTCGCGGCCGGCGTCGCTGATGGCGGCCAGCCCGCGCAGCAGGCCGCGGGCAGCGGCGTCGCGCAAGGGGGCGATCAGGCCGTCGGCGATCAGCGATTCGGTGTCATGCACTTCCAGAAAATGCGGCAGTCCGGTACGCGCCAGCAGCACTGAAAAGTCCGGCACCCGGGTGTAGACGACATCGGCCGCGCGCAACTCCCGGCGATGCGTGAGCACGAAGGGCCAGCCCTTCCATTGGCTGTGCAGGGTCAGCGCGCCACGCAGGTCGATCGGGTGGCGAATGCCCATGCCGGCCAGAAACCCGTCGGTGTCGAAACCGCGCGGCAGCGGCGGCACGTAGAGGCGCACGTCCACGCCGGCCTTGGCAATCGCCTCGACCGTGTGCAGGGTCTGGATCAGGTTGGCGCGGGGGCGCTGCGGGCGTCCGCGGGCGAGGTAGACGAAGTGCGGCATGACGCCCGGTGGAAAATCAAAGCGGCAAGTATATCGCGCTCTCACGGCATCCACGCCGGCCGCGCTTCGGGGCGGCTGGTGCCCTCGGCTATACTCGCAGCCTTGTCCCGGAGCCCTGCATGCGTGTTGCCATCTTCATTCCTTCGTTCGGTGACGGCGGTGCCGAGCGGATGCTCGTGAATCTGGCCAGCGCACTGAGCGCGCGCGGGGTGTCGGTGGATTTCCTGACCCGCAGTCGCGAGGCACCCTATGTGGACAGCCTTGCGCCCGCCGTGCGCCTGGTTCAGACGGCCCGCGGCGGCATGCTCGCCGAGCAGCGCCAGTTGTGGCGCTACCTGCGCACCGAGCTGCCCGATGTGGTCTTGTGCGGCAAGGACCGCGCCGGCCTGGCGATGCAACTCGCACGCCGGCTGTCCGGGGTGCCGGTGCGCATCGTCATGCGGCCGGGGACCAGTTACAGCGCGCGCTTTGCCGAGCTGCGTCCCTTCAGCCGCTGGCGGGCAAGGGCGCGGGTGCGCCGGGTGTACCGGGCGGCCGATGCGATAGTCGGCAATTCGGCCGAGGTGGTGGCCGACGTGGCCAAGGCCGCCGGTCTGCCCGCCGGGCGCATGCACCTGATCCGTAATCCGGTGGTGACGTCGCAGTTGCAGTCGCAGGCCGAGGCGCCGCTCGACCATCCGTGGTTTGCGCCAGGCCAGCCGCCGGTCATTCTGGGCGTGGGGCGGCTGGGGCAAGTCAAGGGCTTCGATGTGCTGCTCGACGCCTTTGCCCGCGTGCGCGCCCGGCGCCCGGCGCGGCTGATGATTCTGGGCGAGGGGCGTCTGCGCGGCGAGCTCGAAGCGCAGGCGTCGCGCCTTGGCGTCGCTGAGGATATCGCCCTGCCGGGCTTCGACGCCAACCCCTATCGCTACTTGGCCCGCGCGGCCTTGTTCGTGCTCTCGTCACGGCGCGAAGGCTCACCCAACGCGCTCACCGAGGCGCTGGCGCTCGGCGTGCCGGTAGTGTCGACCGACTGCCCGGCCGGGCCGCGCGAGGTGTTGCGCGGCGGCGAGGTGGCGCCGCTGGTGCCGGTGGATGACGCCGAGGCTATGGCAGCGGCGATGCTGGCGACGCTGGATGCGCCGGGCGATGCCGACCGCCGGCGTGAGGCGGTGCAAGAGTATTCCGCCGCTACCTGCGCCGAGCGCTATCACGCGTTGTTCGACACCCTGCTGGCCGAGGCGAACCCATGAGCACCGATCTGGCCATCTTCGCCGCCACCTCCGGACACAGCGGCGTCGACCGGGTGTTGCGCAATTTGGTGCCGGCCATCGCCCGGCTCGGGGTGACGGTGGATGTACTCGGCATTGAGGGCCACGGCCCGCATTTCGATCAACTCCCCGAGGGCGCGCGACATCTGCCGCTGGGCGCGCATCATGTCAATTCCGCCATTCCGGCGCTGATCCGCTACCTGCGCCGCGAGCGGCCGCAGGCGATGCTGTCGGACAAGGACCGGGTCAATCGGGCGGCCTTGCTGGCGCGGGCGTTGGCGCGGGTGCCGACACGGGTTGGGCTGCGCCAGGGCACCACGGTGTCGGTCAATCTGGCCAGTCGGGGGGCGATGGACCGCTGGATGCAGACGCTGTCGATGCGCTGGTGCTACCCGGCCGCCGACGCGCTGCTGGTGCCCTCGGCCGGGGCGGCGGACGATCTGGCCGCCTTCGCGCGCCTACCGCGCGAGCGCATCCATGTGGTGCCGAGCCCGATCCTCACCGAGGCCCTGCAGTTGCGTGCGACCGAAGCGCTTGACCATCCGTGGTTCGCCGAGGGCGAGCCGCCGGTGATTCTCGGCGTGGGCGAGCTGTCCGAACGCAAGGACTTCGCCACGCTGCTGCGCGCCTTCGCGCAAGTGCGTGCGGCGCGCCCGTGCCGGTTGATGATCCTCGGCGAGGGGCGCCGCCGTGGCGAGCTGGAGCGTCTCGCCGCCGAGCTGGGCGTGGCCGACGATGTGGCGCTGCCCGGGTTCGTGGCCAATCCGTATCCGTACATGGCGCGCGCCGCGGTGTTCGCGCTGTGCTCGCGCTGGGAGGGCATGCCGGTGGTGCTGATCGAGGCCTTGGCGCTGGGCGCGCCGTCGGTGGCCTGCGACTGCCCGAGCGGCCCGCGCGAAGTGCTGGCCGGTGGCGCGGTCGGCCCGCTGGTGCCGGTGGGCGATGTGGCCGCGCTGGCAGACGGCCTGCGTCGCCAGCTCGAACAGCCCGTGCCGGCGGCGCAATCGCGGGCGGCGGTGGCGGGGTACTCCGACTCGGCCAGTGCGCGCGCCTATCTGGCGGCGCTTGGTTTCAAGGAATTTCAATGACCCGGCTGGCGGTGTTCATCTCCTTCTCCGGCGAGGGCGGGGTCGAGCGCATGGTGCTCAACCTGGTCGAGGGCTTTGCCGCGCGCGGCCTGCAGGTTGACCTGCTGGCCATCCGCGCCGACAGCGCACATCTGGGCCACCTGCCCGAGGGCGTGCGGCTGATCGACCTCGGCGTGCGCCACAGCGGGCTGGCGGTGTTTCCGCTGATGCGCTATCTGCGTCGCCACCGGCCGCAAGCCATGCTGGTGGCCAAGGACCGGGCCATCCGCGCGGCGGTGCTGGCGCGTGCGCTGGCACGGGTGCCGGTGCGCATCGTGGGGCGGCTGGGGACCAATCTGTCGGCAGCGCTGGAGGATCGTGCCGGTGTATCGCGTTGGCTGCGGGTGGCGCCGATGCGCTGGTTCTACCCGGCGGTGGACAAGGTGATCTGCGTGTCCGACGGCGTGCGCGAGGACACTGCCCGCCTCACCGGCCTGCCGGCGGCGCAGCTTGGCGTGATCCGCAATCCGGTGGTGACGCCGCGCCTGGCCGAGATGGCGGCCGAGTCGGTGGACCATCCCTGGCTAGCGGATCGCTCGGTGCCGCTGGTGCTGGCCGCCGGACGGCTCACCGAGCAGAAGGACTTCCCGACACTGGTGCGCGCCTTCGCCGTGCTGCGCCGCGCCCGGCCCGCGCGGCTGGTGATCCTCGGGGACGGTCGCCAGCGCAAGACGCTCGAAGCCCTGGCCGTCGAATTGGGCGTGGCCGACGCTATCGCGCTGCCGGGCTTTACGCCCAACCCCTATGCCTGGATGGCCAAGGCCGACCTGTTCGTGCTCAGTTCCGCCTGGGAGGGCTCGCCCAATGTGCTCACCGAGGCGCTGGCGCTCGGTGTGCCGAGCGTGGCCACCGACTGCCCGAGCGGGCCGCGCGAGGTGCTGGCGGGGGGGCGGTTTGGTGCGCTGGTGCCGGTCGGCGACGCCGCCGGGCTGGGGCAGGCGATGATCGACACGCTCGCCGCGCCGCTGCCGGCCGAGGTGCTCAAGTCGGCGGTGGCCGAGTATTCACGCGAGGCCTCGGCCAGCGCCTATCTCGCTGCGCTGGGCTTGGACGCAGAGGCGGGCGACAATGCGCCCCGTGAGGCCGATGCGGGCCATGGAGAGCTTTGAATGCTGCTGTCGCTGAAATACAACTTCCTGTTCGTGCACATCGCCAAGACCGGTGGCACCTCGGTGCGCGACTCGCTGCGCCCGCTGCGCCTGCGCGATCCGTGGTTCATCGCGCAGTTCTTGTGCTCGCGGCTGTCGTCGCTGTCCGGGCATCGGCTGGGCATCAAGTTCCCGCGCCACTCCAAAATCATCGCCGCCAAGGAAATGCTGCCGGCCGAGACCTTCGACAAGCTCTTCAAGTTCGTCTTCGTGCGCAACCCGTGGGATCTGCAGGTCAGCTCCTTCCACCACATCCGCCGCGAGCGTCCGCACCTGATGAGCCACATCGAGACCTTCGACGAGTTCATCCGCTGGAAGCTCGACCCCGAGCGCCCCTACCAGTTTCATGTGGACACCAGCATCGAGCTGCAGAGCGACTACGTGGTCGACCTGCACGGCAAGGTGCTGGTGGATTTCATGGGGCGCTACGAGCACCTGCACGAGGACTTCGAAGAAGCCTGCCGCCGCATCGGCGTGCGCGCGCCTGAGCTGCAGCACAAGCGCCAGGCCAAGGACCGCAAGAAGGACTACCGCAGCTACTACAGCGACGAGATCGCCGAGGTGGTGGCGAAGCACTTTGCGCGGGATATCGAGATCTTTGGGTATACCTTCGACCCGGAGGCGTGACCGCGTAGCCCGGATGCAGCGTAGCGGAATCCGGGGTGGGTCGTTGATCGACCGATGACGTACCGAGCGTAATCAACCACTGCTCCCGGATTCCGCTATGCTGAATCCGGGCTACGGCGTTGCGTAGGGCGGGTTTCAACCCGCCGGGGCGTTACGGCGCAGCTGCTTCCTCATCGACCACCACCCCTTCGCCACTGGCCAGCAGCCGTGCATAGGCGCCGCCCGCGTTGGCGAGCGACGTGTGGGTGCCTTGCTCGACGATGCGGCCGTGTTCCATCACCACGATCAGGTCGGCGTCGCGGATGGTCGATAGCCGGTGCGCCACGACCAGCACGGTGCGGTTCTGGCGCAGTTCGACGAGGGCATCCTTGACGGCGCGTTCGGACTCGTTGTCGAGCGCCGAGGTGGCCTCGTCGAGCAGCAGGATCGGCGCGTCTTTCAGGAAGGCGCGGGCGATGGCGACGCGCTGGCGCTGGCCGCCGGAGAGCTGGCTGCCGTTGGCGCCGACGCGGGTGGCCAGGCCGTCGGGCAGCTTGGCGATGAATTCCATGGCGTGGGCATGGCGGGCGGCGGCTTCGATGGCCTCGGGTGACACATCCGGCCGGCCGTAGGCGATGTTGGCGGCGATGGTGTCGTCGAACAGCACCACCTGCTGGCCGACCCAGCCGATCTGGTCGCGCAGCGCGGCCAGCGGCAGCTCGGGCAGGGGCGTGCCGTCGAGCAGGATGCGGCCGCTGGCGGGGTCGAAGAAGCGCGCGATGAGCTGGATGATGGTGGTCTTGCCGCTCCCCGAGGCGCCGACCAGCGCAACCGTCTTGCCGGTGGGGATGTCGAGCGTGAAGTCGCTCACCGCCCACTGGCTCTGGCCGGCGTAGCGGAAATTTACCGACTCGAAGCGCAGCGCGCCGCGGCCGCGTTCGACGGCGCCACCGGCGGTGTCCGGCTCGGCGGGGCTGTCGAGCAATTCGAAGATGCTCTGCGCGCCGGCCAGGCCTTTCTGGATCACGTTGTTCACATTGGTGAGCCGGCGGATCGGTTCGAACAGCATGGCCATGGCCGCCACAAACGCGACGAAGGTGCCGGGCGTGAGGCGATTCTCGGCCGACAGTGCGGAGGCGGCCCAGATCACCAGCGACACCGCGGTAGCGGCGACGATCTGCACGATCGGCACGTTGGCGGCCGAGACGCGCACGGTGCGCATGGTCTCCTTGCGCAGGCGCTCGGAGATCTCGGCGAAGCGGCTGTTTTCATGGTCATGGGCGCCGAAGATCTTGATCTCGCGCACGCCGTTCAGGCTCTCCTCGACGGCGCCGGTCATGCGCCCGGTGGTGGCCTGCATGGCGCGGTTGCCGCCGCGCAGCTTGCGGCTGGCCTGGCGGATGATGACCGCCATCACCGGTGCGACGATGAGCAGCAGCAGGGTCAGCTCCCAGGCGGTCCACACCAGGTAGCCGGTCAGGCCGATGACCACCAGGGTGTCGCGCACCACGATGATCCAGGCATTGGACAGCGCGCTGCCGACTTGCGGGATGTCGTAGAGGATGCGTGAGAGCATGCGTCCCTGCGCCTCGGCCTGGTGGGCCGAGATGGGCAAGTGCATCTGGTGGCGGAACACCTGCTGGCGCAGGTCGGTGATGGCCTTGTTGGCCACCCACTGGCTCGACACGCTCGACAGGTATTCGGCAATGCCCTTGCCGAGAAAGGCCAGCATCAGGAAGAGCGGCACCTTCCACTGCGCGGTCTCGCTCTTGCCGATCAGGCTCTCGTCGATCAGCGGCTTGAGCAGCGCCGGCAGCACCGGCTCGAGCGAGGCGGCGGCGATCATCGCCAGCACCGACAGCGCCACCACCTTGCGGTAGGGCAGGATGCTGCCGAGCAGGCGGCGGTAGAGGGCGATGCCTTCTTTCATTCTCTATGCAAGACCTTGTCGACGATCAGGCTCGACCAGCCATCCGAGCGGAACTGGCGCTTGAGCGCTTCATCGTCATAGACCGTATCCACCCATGCCATGAAGTCGATGGGCGTTTTCTCGTTGTAGGCCACATAGCTGGCAAGAAAGAAATCCAGCACGCCGGTGCGCGCCTTCTTGGAGTGGCCGTAGCGCCAGTGCAACTCGCTCATGGTGTCGCTCACCGGGTGGCCGAGGTGGAGGATGCGGTAGAGCGCGGCGGCGATGCCGGCGCGGTCGGCGCCGGACTTGCAGTGCATCAGCGCCGGGTACTCGATCGAATCGAACAGATCCTTGAGCATGTGGATGCGCGCCCGGCTCGGCGCGCCGCGGGAGAACAGCTTGGCGTCGATGAAGGCGATGCCGAGCTCGTCGCACACCTGGCGCTCCAGTGCGTAGGAGCCGAACTCGCTCTCGCCGCGCAGGTTGAGGATGGTCCGCAGGCCGTACTTGCGGTGGTAGCGGTGGATCTGTGCCGGGCTGGGCTGGCTGCTGCGGTACATGCCGCCGCCCAGGGCGTGGAAGTTGTTGTAGATGGACCGGACGAAGCCGTGGTCGACCACATGCATGTCGAGCCAGGCGCGGAAACGACCGATCGGAGTGGAGATGTCTTTGGCCACGAGGTGCTCAAGGGCGTTTAACACGCGGCAGGTGTCGCCGCGTGGCGCCGGCGGTCGGCGCGGATCAGGGGCGGAGTATACCGGAGCCCCGCGCCGGCTACCGGTTGAACCACTTGAGCGTCACGCCCCAGGCGTGGATGTCCAGCCGGGTGGTCTGGCCGCAAGCGAAGTCGAGCGCCAGCCAGCGCTCCGGCGCCAGCCCCAGCAGCTGCCCGGCGATGACGCGCAGCGGGCCGCCGTGGCCGACCACCACATGGGCGGGCGCTGTCGGGTCGAGCGCCGCTTCCATCCAGTCGCGCACGCGGGCCGCCATTTCCAGCGGGGTCTCGCCGCCGGGCGGGCGGAAGTTGAGCGGGTCTTTCGACCAGTCGTCGATGGCGCTGCCGATGGCCTCGAAGCTCTGCCCTTCCCACTGGCCGAAGCTGATCTCCTGCAGGCGCACATCGACTGCCGCTTCGCCCAGTTCGCAGGCCAGACGGTGGGCACGTTGCAGCGGGCTGCTGTGCAGGGTGTAGCTGGCGGGCAGCAAGGGTTTGAGCCGCGCGGCCACCTCGGCGGCCGATTCGGCCAGGCCGACATCGGTCTGGCCGTAGCACACGCCGGGCGCCACGTCCGGGCGCGGATGGCGGATCAGATAGAGTTCCATGCGATCAGGATTCCGAGATAGGTGGCCAGCTCGGCCAGTTGCTGAGCCGCGCCGAGGCAGTCGCCGGTGTAGCCGCCGAGGCGGTGCACGAACATGCGGGCGGCCCAGGCGGTGACGATGATCACGGCGACCACGGCGCCGAGCGCCTCGA
Source organism: Denitromonas iodatirespirans (assembly GCF_018524365.1). Taxonomy (GTDB): domain Bacteria; phylum Pseudomonadota; class Gammaproteobacteria; order Burkholderiales; family Rhodocyclaceae; genus Nitrogeniibacter; species Nitrogeniibacter iodatirespirans. The sequence goes on along the minus strand of NZ_JAEKFT010000011.1, from coordinate 48,461 downwards.
TGGGGCCGAGCAACAGCAGCGGCAGCAGGCCGCCGACGCCGGCGATCCACAGTTCCAGGGGCGTCAGTTGTTTGGCCAGGGGCTTTGACTTGCTGGTCTCGTCCTCGCGCACATAGCGTAGCGTGTGGATCAGGCTGGTCGAGGCCAGGCGCGAGAGCGCGTGGGCGGCGATCATCGCCACGATGGCCATGGGGATGCCGTGTGCGGCGATCTCGACCAGCGCCGCCGCCTTGGCCAGCAGCATCAGCACCAGGCCCGTCGCACCGTAGCTGCCGATGCGCGAGTCTTTCATGATGGTGAGCGCCTGGGCCTTGTCCCAGCCGCCGCCGAGGCCGTCGCAGGTGTCGGCCCAGCCGTCTTCGTGAAACGCGCCGGTGAGGCGGATCGTGGCGGCCATCGACAGAATCACCGACAGGCTGGCCGGCAGCCACTGGCGCGCAAACCAGAACACCGCCGCCCCCGCCGCACCCACCACGATGCCGACCCACGGGAAGTAGCGCGCCGCGTGGTTGAGCCGTTCGGGCGAATACGGCACCCAGCCCGGCACCGGAATGCGGGTGAAAAAGCCCAGTGCGGTGAAGAACAGTTCGAGCTGGTAGCGCACGATGTCAGCGGCTCCGGGTCACCGTGCGGTTCCGCCGCGACGACCGCTCCCACGACAGATCGCGAACAGCGCAAGCCGCCCACCGCCCTCCGCCGGGCCGCCCCAAGGAGGGCGTGGCCCCCTCGGGGGGCAGCGAACGGATGTGAGCGTGGGGGTCCCACCCTCCGGGCCGCCCCAAGGCGGGCGTGGCCCCCTCGGGGGGGTGAGGCAGGGGTTTCGCGAAGCATTGCTTCGCGCCGGCCGAACGGGCTGTCTGTGCAAAGACAGCCCTCCGCGAGCCGTTGTGAGCGTGGGGGCTCCGCCCTCCGCCGGGCCGTCCCAAGGAGGGCGCAGCCCCCTCGGGGGGCAGCGAACGGCAGTGAGCGTGGGGGCTAATCACCCTTTGCCGCTCACGCCGGCCGATTCGAAACTGGCCATCTCGTTGAGGAAGTTCACCGCCGCCTGCAGCAGCGGCCAGGCCAGCGCGGCGCCGGTGCCTTCGCCCAGGCGCAGGCCCAGGTCGAGCAGGGGCGAGGCGTCCAGATGCGCGAGTTGGGCGCGGTGGCCGGCCTCTTCCGAACGGTGGGCGAACACGCAGTAGTCGAGGATGGCGGGGCACACGGCATGGGCGACCAGCAGGGCGGCGGTGACGATGAAGCCGTCGATCACCAGCAGCATGCGTTTCTCGGCGGCGCCGAGCATGGCGCCGGTCATCATCGCGATCTCGAAGCCGCCGTATTCGGCCAGCAGGCTGAGCGGGTCGTCGGGTCGGCCGCCGCGGGCCAGGGCGGCGCCGAGCAGGGCCTGTTTGCGGTCGAGCCCGGCGTCGTCCAGCCCGGTGCCGCGGCCCACCACCTGCGGTAGCGGCGTGCCGGTGATGCCGTGGGTGATGAGCGAGGCCGAGGCGGTGTTGCCGATGCCCATTTCGCCGAAGCCGATGGCGTTGCAGCCGCGCTCGGCCAGGTGGTGCGCCAGATCGCGGCCGAAGCGCAGGGCCTTGTCGCGTTGGGCCGGGCTCATCGCCGGCTGCTCGATGTAGTTGGCGGTGCCGGGGGCGATCTTGCCGTCGATGAGTTTGTCGCGCGGGCCGAAATCATGGGCCACGCCGGCGTCCACCACGCGCAGGCCGAGCCGCATCTGGCGGGCGAAGACGTTGATCGCCGCGCCGCCGGCGAGGAAGTTTTCGACCATCTGCCAGGTCACGTCCTGCGGATAGGCCGACACGCCGGCGCGGGCGGCGCCATGGTCGCCGGCGAACACCAGCAGCTGCGGTTGGGTCAGCGCCGGCGTGAGCGTCTGCTGGATGCGGGCGATCTGCAGGGCCAGCGGTTCGAGCCGGCCGAGGGCGCCGAGCGGTTTGGTCTTGTGGTCGATCTTGGCCCGCAGTGCATCGACGAGCGTCGTGTCGAGCGGGGAAATGGCGTAGGACATGAGGGATGGGTCCGTCGTGAGTCGGACGGATGGTAGCACGCAGGCCGGCTCAGCCCGGCGGTGCCTTGAGCGTCAGTGGCAGGCCGGCGGCGACCAGCGTGACCCGGTCGCAGATGGCGGCGACCGACTGGTTGAGGCGGCCGGCTTCGTCGCGGAACAGCCGGCCCAAGGGCGACTCGGGCACCAGGCCGAGGCCGACCTCGTTGGCCACCAGCAGCGTGGTGCCGGGCAGTGCCGGCAGTGTGGCCAGCAAGGCGGCGTGTTCGCGCTGCCAGCGGGGCAGCATGTCGGCGTCGTGCGGGGCGCGCAGGTCGGCGGCGTCGGCCATCAGCAGGTTCGATAGCCACAGGGTGAGGCAATCGACGATTACGCAGCCCTCGGCGCGGGCTACGCGCTGAAGGGCCTCGGCCAGCCCGGTGGGCGCTTCGAGGGTCTGCCAATGGCCGGGGCGATCGGCGCGGTGGCGGGCGATGCGCATGGCCATCTCGTCGTCGCCGGCTTCGGCCGTGGCGATCACGGTGACCGGCCCGCCGTGGTCGGTGGCGCGCTGTTCGGCCAGCCGGCTTTTGCCCGAGCGGGCGCCGCCAAGGATGAGTTCGGTGGGCATGGATGGTGCGTCGCTCAAACTGTCGTAACCAGTGTATTATTGCCGACTGCCCGCGATTGCGGGCAAACGCATGTTTCAGGTGCCTGCGAATGTTTCCATTCGCGGGATAATCGGGAAACAGGTGCGCGATACCGCTTGGTGTCGCAATGCCTGTGCTGCCCCCGCAACGGTAAGTGGTGACAAGGCGCATCCAACCGCCACTGGGTCTTCGGACCTGGGAAGGCGATGCCCCCCGGCGCATTCAGCGCGCCAACCATGAGCCCGGATACCGGCCCGGAACTGCACAAGCGGATGTGCCGCGGGGGGCGGTCACGGGTGCAGCCTGCCTGTCTCACTCTCCCTGGCGCTCCATCGTCAAAGCAATCGCATGACCGGACGGGGTCGTCCGGTGTGCCAGGGAGTGTTCTCGTGAATATCCGTTTGTCAGCGCTCGCACTTACGGTGGGTGCCGTTTCCGTGACAATTGACGCTGTTGCCAAAGACGCGGCAATGGACGCTGTTGTGGTGACCGCCACGCGGCAAGAGGGCAAGGTCGACGAATTGTTGGCCGATATGACCGTGGTCACCCGAGACGAAATCGAAAAACATGGCCAGGCGACCTTGTCGCAAGTCCTCGCCGCTACGGCAGGGGTGTTCGTTACGGACGGCGGCCTGCCGGGCAAAACCGTGGCGACATTCATTCGAGGCACGAATACTGGACATGCGCTTCTGCTCGTAGACGGCGTGCCGGTGACGTCGGCCACCTTGGGACAAGCCCCCTTCGAAATGTTGTCCGCGGCCGAGATCGAGCGTATCGAGATCTTGCGAGGACCTGCCTCATCGTTGTATGGGTCCGAGGCGATCGGCGGGGTTGTTCAGGTGTTCACTCGCCGCGGAGAGGGCGCGCCCGCACCGAGGGTCGCGGTCCGCTATGGCAGTCACGACACCCGCGAACTTCAGGCGGGCGTGTCCGGCGGAAGCGAAAGTCTGTCTTATGCCTTGTCGGCGAGCACGCTGAGCACTGATGGTATTTCGGCGACTCGCGGCCCAGCGTCGAATCCGGACCGGGACGGTTACGAGAGCGTATCGGCGTCAGGTAGCCTGCAGTGGCGGCTGCTTGACGGGCATGAGCTCGGACTGCAGTTTCTGCACGTCGCTGACGAGAACCATACCGACGGTGACCTGAATTTCGATAACCGTACCGAAGGCGAGATTTTCAATTGGAGCGCGTATTCTCGGAACCGCCTGAGCAACTGGTGGACCTCGACTGTGCGGATCGGCGGGACGCGCTTCGACTCGCTGACCTTCCGCCCTAGCGCGAGAGACCGGTTCATTACCGATTCTGGCCTGGTGTCATGGCAGAACGATCTGCGTACGACGTGGGGCAATTGGCTTTTCGGGCTGGAAAAACAGCTTCAACAGGTCGACACCAGTGGCGCGCTCGTTGTTGATTCGCGAAGTATCCGTTCAGCTTTCGCCGGCTGGTCTGGGGCGGCTGGAGCCAACAGTGCGCAGGTCAATGTCCGTCATGATGACATTGAAGGCATCGGAGACAAGACCACATGGTCACTGGCCTACGGTTACCAGTTTACCGACACCTTCCGGGCTTTCGCCTCGATGGGAACCGCATTCAAGGCGCCTAGCTTCAACGATCTGTATTTTCCGGTGACCTGTTTTCCGATCTGGGGATGCTTTGGCGGCAATCCAGACTTGAAGCCGGAGTCTGCTCGGAATCGTGAGCTTGGTATGGCCTGGGAAAGCGGCGCTCATTCCGTGAAAGTGGTGTATTTCGACAACCGAATCTCCGACCTGATCGATTGGGGAAATACGCCGGAAAACATTGGAAAAGCAAGAATTTCCGGTCTTACCGCAACCTACCTCGGGACCATGGGAAGCTGGCGGTGGAACGCCGCTTTGGACCTGCTCGATCCCCGCGATGAGGAAACCGACAATGTACTGCGCCGCCGCCCTCGGGAGCGCTTGTTGACCGGTGTCGAGTACACCACGGGCCCTTGGACGCTCGGCGGCCAGTGGACGCTTGTGGGCGAGCGGTACGAAGATGCGGACAACACTAGGCGTATGGGCGGCTATGGCCTGCTTGATCTCTTTGCCCGCTATCGAATCGACCCGAGCTGGACAGTGGAGTCTCAGATCAAGAATGCGGGAGACAAGGACTATGCGCTTCAACTTGGTGCCCAAGGCACTCGCTTCGCGACGGAAGGACGCACCGTATTTGTTGTGCTCCGGTACGCACCTCGCTGAGTATGGATATGTGAGGGTAGTTCTCGCATGATCTGTCGGCCGCGTAGCGCCGTTGTCGTCGGGGCCATACTGCTGGTCGCGGTCGCAGCCGCTTTCCTGTGGGCGCTGTGGGCCGGGTCGGTGCAGGTCTCGTCGGCGGAGCTGATCGCCTCGTTCTATGGCGGCGAGGGAACGGGCGCCGCCGTCATCCGCGAACTGCGCCTGCCGCGTGCCGTCGCCGCCTTCACCAGCGGCGCCCTGCTGGCGCTGGCCGGGGCCTTGATGCAGGTGTTGCTGCGCAATCCGCTGGCCGATCCCTATGTGCTGGGCATTTCCGGCGGCGCCGCGGTCGGGGCGCTGTCGGCGATCCTGGTGGGGGCTGCCACCTGGCTGGTCGACGGGGCCGCGTTCGCCGGGGCGGCGCTGGCCATGCTGGTGGTGTTCGGGCTGTCGCGCGGCGATGGCTCATGGACCCAGAGCCGCCTGCTGCTCACCGGCGTCATCGTCGCCGCCGGTTGCGGGGCGGTGGTGGTGTTCATGCTGGTGATGACCACCGACACCAAGGTGCAGTCCATGCTCTTCTGGCTGACCGGCGATGTCTCCGGGGCTGCGCGGCCGTGGCCGGCGCTGGCGGTGCTGGGCGTGGGCCTGCTGGCCATCCTGCCGTTCGCGCGCGACCTCAACGTGCTGGCGCGCGGCGAATTGAGCGCGCGGGCGCTTGGCGTGCGCACCCGGCGTCTGCGCCTGCTGGTGTATCTGCTGGCCTCGATGCTCACCGCCACGGCCGTCACGCTGGTCGGCCTGGTCGGTTTCGTCGGCCTGATCGTGCCGCATCTGGTGCGCCTGGTCATCGGCAACGACCAGCGCACCCTGCTGCCGGCGTCGGCGCTGGCCGGCGGCGCGCTGCTGATGCTGGCCGACACCGCGGCGCGCACCATGGTCGCGCCCATCCAGCTGCCGGTCGGCGTGCTCACCGCGATGATCGGCGTGCCGGTGTTCCTGTTCCTGCTGGTGCGCCACCCGCGATGAGCTCCGCGCTCGCGCCTCTTCTCGAAGCTGACGGCCTGGCGGTGCAGATCGGCGAACGCTGGATCTGCTGCGACCTGTCGCTGCGCCTGATGCCGGGCGAGCGCCTGGTGCTGCTCGGCCCCAACGGTGCCGGCAAGACCACCTTGCTGCACACCCTGGCCGGCCTGCGCGAGGCGCAGCGCGGTGAGGTGCGCCTGCAGGGGCGGCCGCTGACGGACTGGCCGGGGCGCGAGCTGGCGCAGGTGCGCGGCGTGCAGCCGCAGTCGCAGCCGGACTGGTTCTCCGCCACGGTGATGGAAACCGCGCTGGTCGGCCGCCATCCGCACTTGGGCCGCTGGGCCTGGGAGAGCGGCGACGACATGCGCATCGCCAACGAAGCGCTGGCCTGCATGGGGCTCGATCACATGGTCGAGCGGAATATCCTCACCCTGTCGGGCGGCGAGCGGCAGCGCCTGGCCATTGCCAGTCTGCTGGCACAGCGCCCGGCGCTGTATCTGCTCGACGAGCCCTTGTCACACCTCGATCTGCACTACCAGATGGCGGTGCTGGCGCATTTCTCGGCACTGGCCCGGGCCGGTGCCGGGGTGGCGATGGTGCTGCACGACTTGAACCTGGCGGCCCGCTTCGCCGACCATGTGGTGCTGCTCGACGGCACCGGCAAGATGGTGTCGGGCACCGCCGACGAGGTGCTGCAGGCCGATGTACTGAGCGCGGCCTTCGGCCATCCGCTGCGTCGTCATGTGATCGAGGGCCGGGTGGCCTTCCTGGTTGAATGAGGTTTTCCATGCGTTTTGTGCTGCGAATGATTGCGGTCAGTCTGTCGGCCATGGCGGGCGTGCAGGCCGCCGAGTGCCCGCGCGTCGTCAGCCAGTCGCCGTATCTGACGATTGCCATCGACTGGTTGGGGCAGGCCGAGTGCATCGTCGGCGTATCGCGCGACGACAGCTTCAAACCGGCGTTGCCGCGCACCGGTACGCCGACGGCGCCGGACGCCAAGGCCATTGCGGCGCTGAAGCCCGAGCTGGTGATCGGCTCGGCATCGGCCGACGCGGCGGTGTTTGCCGCGGCGGTGCCGGCCGGCGCCCAGGCGGTGCAACTGGGCGGCTTCACGTCGATGCTCGAGCTCGAGGGCATGCTCGAAGACCTGGCAAGGCTGGTCCAGTCGCCCGAAGGCGGCAAGGTGTCGGGCTTTCGCCGCGGCTGGTTCACCCGGGCCAAGAACACCGGCGCGCGCGGCGAGCGGGCGCTGCTGCTCACCACCTGTGGCGGCACGCCGACCGTCTACGGACGCCGGCATGTGCTGGGCGACCTGTTCCACGCCGCCGGCTTCAATGTGCTGGAGGCTGAGGTCGGCACGCGTGCCGAAGCCGATGTGGCGGGGCTGATCGCCCGCTCGCGGCCCGACATCGTGTTCACCATCGACCGCCCCGGCCAGAGCGCCTGTACGCCGGTGCCGGCGGTCAAGGACGTGCGCATCATCCCCCTCGACGGCGAGCACTTCCTCTACCCTGGCCCGCGCATGCTCGACGGCATCGAGGACCTGACACGGATCATGCGGACCCTGAAAATGCCATGAGCGGTACGCTGGCGTCACCCGGCGCGCGGCGGCATACTTCCGCCCATTGAGCGATTCACGGAAAGTCCATGCGTAAAGCGATCGACAACCCGGCCCGCCCGGGTTGGGTGTACCTCGTCGGGGCCGGCCCCGGCGACGCCGAACTGCTGACTCTGCGCGCCGCGCGGCTGCTCAGCGAAGCCGATGTGGTGGTGTACGACAACCTGGTCGGCCCCGATGTGATGGCCTTGCTGCCCGACACTGCCGAGCGGCGCTATGTCGGCAAGAAGGCCGCCGACCACGCCCTGCCGCAGGACGAGATCTGTGCGCTGCTGGTGGCGCTGGCCCGCGAGGGCAAGCGGGTGGTGCGCCTCAAGGGCGGCGACCCCTACGTCTTCGGCCGCGGTGGCGAGGAGGCCGAGGCGCTGGTCGACGCCGGCGTGCCTTTCGAGGTGGTGCCCGGCATCACCGCAGCGGCCGGCGTGTCGGCCTACACCGGCATTCCGCTGACCCACCGCGAGCATGCGCAGAGCGTGGTGTTCGCCACCGGCTACGGCAAGGAAGGCGCCATCGACCTCGACTGGCCGGCGCTGGCGCGCCCGAACCAGACGGTGGTGATCTACATGGGCGTGTCGCGCATCGGCGAGATCTGCCGCGAGCTGATGCGCCACGGCCTGCCGCCCGAAACGCCGGCGGCCATGGTGCGCCACGGCACGCTGCCGGCGCAGCGGGTGATCACCGCCACGCTGGCCGACCTGGGCGCCAAGGCGGCCGCCGCGAAGGTCAAGCCACCGGCGCTGATGCTGGTCGGTACGGTCATCGAACTGGCGGAGAAGCTGGCCTGGTTCAAGGGCTCGGCGACGGACGCCGACCCGGACTGAGCGGCCGTCGTCGACAGGACGAGACGGCAACGCCTCGCAGCTGCGGGGCGTTTTTCATGGTGCGTGCTGTGCAAGGCCGGATGAATCCGGCCAGCGGCGCTCCGTTCAGGCACGCCTTTTAGCGACGCGCCGGGCGACGCCGAGCCACCCGGCGGACCAGCACGATGCCGCCCGCCGTGCTCAACAGCAGCGCGGTGGCCAGCCATTCGGACCAGTGGATGGATTGATCGGTGTGGCCGGGGTGGGCCAGGGCGGGGAGGCTGGTGAGCGCCAGCAAGCTGGCGGTGGTGAGGATGCGCTGGAACATGGCGGACTCCCGGGGCGGCTCAGAACGTGTGAATAAATCGACTGCGCGTGCCGATTGCTGCGTTGCTCACTCGCTCACTCCTCGCCTATCTATTTGATATGTCTCGTCGTTCGCTCGCGTAGTTGCCAAATGCGGCCTTGCACTCGGCCCTGCTCGTGACGATTTCTTCACAAGTTCTCAGTCGGCGTTGGCCGGCGCGCGCAGCAGGCCGGCGGACTTGATGAAGGCGACGATCTCGTCCAGCCCCTGGCCGGACTTGAGATTGCTGAACAGGAAGGGGCGCGCGCCGCGCATGATGCGCGCGTCGCGGTCCATGATCGCGAGGTTGGCGCCGACCAGCGGGGCGAGGTCGATCTTGTTGATCACCAGCAGGTCGCTCTTGGTGATGCCCGGCCCGCCCTTGCGCGGGATCTTGTCGCCGGCGGAGACGTCGATCACGTACAGCGTGAGGTCCGACAGCTCAGGCGAGAAGGTGGCGGCCAGGTTGTCGCCACCGGATTCGACGAAGATCACGTCCAGCCCCGGAAAGCGGCGGTTGAGCCGGTCCACCGCTTCGAGGTTGATCGAGGCGTCTTCGCGGATGGCGGTGTGCGGGCAGCCGCCGGTCTCGACGCCGATGATGCGCTCGGCCTCGAGCGCCTCGTGGCGCACCAGGAACTGGGCGTCTTCGGCGGTGTAGATGTCGTTGGTGACCACGGCGATGTTGTAGTGCTCGCGTAGCGCTTGGCACAGGGCGAGGGTCAGGGCGGTCTTGCCGGAGCCGACCGGGCCGCCGATGCCGACGCGCAGGGGAGTGTTGCGGTTGGGGGTCATGAGGACTCGCTTCAGGATCTGAACAGTCGGGAGTACTGGGTCTCGTGCTGGCTGCTGGCCAGCGCGAGCCCGGGGGTGAAGTTGCTCCATGCGTCGTCGGGGAGCGTCAGCGCGGTGTCGGCCAGCGCCGGGATGTCGTCGCCCAGGCGGGACAGCAGCCGTTGCCCGGCCGACTGGCCAAGCGGCACCACCTTGATGGCGGCCATCACCTGGTTTTCCAGCCAGGCCCAGAAATAGGCCGGCAGTGCCTCGCCGACGGGGATCTGCCAGGCGCTGGCGGCGGCGGTCCAGGCGGCGGGGTAGCTCGGGGTGTCGAGGGCGGCCAGGCGCTCGACCCGGCCGGGCGCGGCGCGAAAGGCCGGCAGATCGCGCAGCAGGCGTGTCAGCGAATAGCCCATCTGCTCCGTCTCGGCGCGCAGCTCGGCGGTTTCGCGGCTGGCCAGGAAAAGGTCGTTGAGGCTGGCCACGCGCTCATCGTCGTCGCTGTTCCAGGCGGCCAGCAGGGCGGCGGCCAGCGGCCCCTCGAAGCGGGCCAGGGCGCCATGCATGAGGCCGCCGATCCAGTCGCCGGCGCTGGTCTCGTCGGAGACGGTGCCGGCCTCGGCGGCCCACTCCAGGCCTTGCGAGTAGGTGAAGGCGCCGACCGGCAGGGTGGGCGAGGTCAGCTGCAGCAGGCGGATGCGCGCCAGACTCATTGGGTTGGCCTCCTGTCGCTGGCGCGACGTCCTCCCCGGGGGAGGAGCGCGCACCTTTCGGGCGGCCGGGCAGGCGCGCTCGTTTTTACGACCCTCCTGTCGCTGGCGCGACATCCTCCCCGCGGGAGGAACGCGCGTCCTTCGGACGGCCGGGCGGACGCGCTCATGCCCGGCTCCGGTATTCGTGGATGCGCGGGCCGGGGCGTTCGTCGGCATCGTCGTCGTCGCCATGGCGGTGGCCGCCGCCGTAGGCGCCGGCCTCGGGTTCGAACGGCGCTTCGAGGTGGCTCAGCATGCAGCCCAGGCCGCGCAGCATGTCGGCCAGTACATGGTCGTCGGCCAGGCGCAGCCAGCCGCCGCGCATGTCGCCGCCGACCTGCACCGGCACATGGCGGTTGCCCAGGTGGTAGGCGGCGCGGGTGAGGTCGAGGAGGTTCTCGCAGCGCACTTCGAGCAGCGCCTCGGGCGCCGAGCACACCTCGACGATGTCGCCGTCGCTGGCCAGCAGGCGGTGGCCGCCGCGCAGGATGGTGCCGTGCGGCAGGAACAGGCCGGCGTCCTCGCCGCTGTCGAGCGTGGTGCGCAGCCGGCTCTTGGTGCGCTGGTCGAAGCTCAGGGTGAGCGTCTTGGTGGTCTCGTCGGTGCCGGTGTAGAGGTGTTCGATCAACAGCATGCTCGGCCTCTCAGAACAGGAAGTAGCGTTGCGCCATGGGCAGGATGTCGGCCGGTGCGCAGGTGAGCAGTTGCCCGTCGGCGCGCACCTCGTAGGTTTCGGGGTCGACCTCGAGGCGGGGCATCCAGGCGTTGTGCACCATGTCGGTCTTGCGCATGCCGCGGATGTTGCGCACCGCTTCGAGCGGGCGGGTGAGGCCCAGGCCGTCGAGCGCGCCCTGGGCCAGGGCGGCCTGCGAGGTGAAGGTGACGGCGGTTTTCAGCCCGCCGCCGTAGCTGCCGAACATCGGCCGGTAATGCACCGGCTGCGGCGTGGGGATCGAGGCATTGGGGTCGCCCATCGCGGCGGCGGCGATCATGCCGCCTTTGATGATCAGGCTTGGCTTGACGCCGAAGAAAGCCGGCTTCCACACCACCAGGTCGGCCAGCTTGCCCGGCTCGATCGAGCCCACCAGATGGCTGATGCCGTGGCTGATGGCCGGGTTGATGGTGTATTTGGCGATGTAGCGCTTAGCGCGGAAGTTGTCGTGGCGGGCCGTGTCTTCGGCGAGCGCGCCGCGCTGCACCTTCATCTTGTGGGCGGTTTGCCAGGTGCGGATGATCACTTCGCCGACCCGGCCCATGGCCTGGCTGTCGGAACTCATCATCGAGAAGCAGCCCAGGTCGTGCAGGATGTCTTCGGCGGCGATGGTCTCGCGGCGGATGCGCGACTCGGCAAAGGCCACGTCCTCGGCGATGGACGGGTCGAGGTGGTGGCACACCATCAGCATGTCGAGATGCTCGTCGATGGTATTCACGGTGTAGGGCCGCGTCGGGTTGGTCGAGCTGGGCAGCACGTTGGGGAGCCCCGCCAGCTTGATGATGTCCGGCGCATGGCCGCCGCCCGCGCCCTCGGTGTGGAAGGTGTGGATGCAGCGGTCCTTGAAGGCGGCGGCGGTGTGCTCGACGAAGCCGGATTCGTTGAGGGTGTCGGTGTGGATCGCGACCTGCACGTCCATCTTCTCGGCCACCGACAGGCAGGTGTCGATGGCGGCCGGGGTGGTGCCCCAGTCTTCATGCAGCTTGAGGCCGATGGCGCCGGCCACCACCTGCTCCTCCAGCGCGCCGGGCAGCGAGGCGTTGCCCTTGCCGAGAAAACCGAGGTTCATCGGAAAGGCGTCGGCGGCCTGCAGCATCTTGTGGATATGCCACGGCCCCGGCGTGCAGGTGGTGGCATAGGTGCCCGTCGCAGGCCCGGTGCCGCCGCCGAGCATGGTGGTGACGCCGCTCATCAGCGCCTCTTCGATCTGCTGCGGGCAGATGAAGTGGATGTGCGCATCGATGCCGCCGGCGGTGACGATATTGCCTTCGCCGGCGATGATCTCGGTGCCCGGCCCGATGGGGATCGTCACGCCGGGCTGGATGTCGGGGTTGCCGGCCTTGCCGATGGCGCTGATGCGCCCGCCCTTGATGCCGATGTCGGCCTTGACGATGCCCCAGTGGTCGAGGATCAGCGCGTTGGTGATGACCGTGTCGGCCACCTCGTCCGACAGCCGCTGGCTCTGGCCCATGCCGTCACGGATCACCTTGCCGCCGCCGAACTTCACCTCTTCGCCGTGGATGGTGTAGTCCTTCTCGACCTCGATCCACAGCTCGGTGTCGGCCAGGCGTACCCGGTCGCCGACGGTGGGGCCGAACATCTCGGCATAGGCGTGGCGGGAAATTTTTGCGGTCATCTCAGGTCTCCTGCCGGGCCGCCCCAAAGGAGGCCTGCGGCCCCCTCGGGGGGCAGCGAACGAAGTGAGCGTGGGGGCTGTCCGCCCGCGTGCCGGGCCGCCCCAAGGGCGGGCGCGGCCCCCTCGGGGGGCAGCGAACGAAGTGAGCGTGGGGGCTGTCCGCCCGCGTGCCGGGCCGCCCCAAGGGCGGGCGCGGCCCCCTCGGGGGGCAGCGAACGAAGTGAGCGTGGGGGCATCACAAATCCCCCATGATCTGGCCGTTGAAGCCATACACCTTGCGCTCACCCGCCAGCGCCACCAGCTCGACCGTGCGCAGCTGCCCCGGCTCGAAGCGCACCGCGGTGCCGGCCGCGATGTTCAGCCGAAAGCCGCGGGCCGCCGCGCGGTCGAAGTCGAGCGCCGGATTGGTCTCGAAAAAGTGGTAGTGCGACCCCACCTGCACCGGCCGATCGCCGGTGTTGGTGACTTCTAGCGTGAGCGTCGCGCGGCCGACGTTGAGTTCGATCTCGCCGGGCTGGGTGTCGATTTCACCGGGAATCATGAGCGCGTCCTTTCTAGATGATCGGGTGGTGAACGGTCACCAGCTTGGTGCCGTCGGGAAACGTCGCTTCGACCTGGATCTCCGGAATCATCTCCGGCACGCCGTCCATCACCTGCTCGCGGTTCAGCAGCGTGGTGCCGTGGCTCATCAACTCGGCCACCGTGCGTCCGTCGCGGGCGCCTTCGAGGATGGCGGCCGACAGGTAGGCGACCGCTTCCGGGTAGTTGAGCTTGAGGCCGCGCGCCAGACGGCGTTCGGCCAGCAGGCCGGCGGTGAAGATGAGCAGCTTGTCCTTCTCGCGGGGCGTCAGTTCCATGGGCGTCCTCAGGTGTTCCAGATGCGGGGGGTTTGGGCGGGGTGGCCGGTCAGTGCGGGGCGCAGCAATTGCCACAGCCGGCCGAACCAGGCGCGGCCGGCTTCGCTGCGCTCGCCCACGTAGCGGGCGACGAGCAGCTCGGGCAGGCGGGTGATGGCGCCGTCGCCATGGGTGACAGGCAGTGCGCGGCAGGCGGCGAGCAGGGCGTCGTCGAGGCCGTCGCCGATGGCGATCAGGCTGCCGAACACCGGCCGCCCGGCCAGGCCGCAGGCCGCGTGCAGCAGCGGGTCGCTGCCGTGCAGGCGGGTCTGCTCATGCCACAGCGGCCGGCCGTCGCGTTCGATGCGCAGGGTCTGGGCCAGACGGCCGGTGTCGAAGCGTTCGCCGCCGCCATGGCGACCGAGCGCCGTCATGTCGGAGGCGATCAGCGTGGCGCCGGTGGCGAGCGCGATGCGCGTGTCCATGCGCGCCAGCGCCCGGTCGAAAACGATGTTTTCCTGCGGCAGGCATTCGAGCACGCCGCCGGCGGCGACGGTCAGCTGCTGGTTCAGCACGCCCTCGGCGCCCGCGCTGCGATACCACTTGCCGGCGCCGGGCGTGGTCAGCAGCGCATGGGCCCCGGGGCCGATGTCGACAGTGATGTGCAACTGGTCGCCACCGGCGATGCCGGCCGGCGGATGCAGCACGATGCCATGGCAGATTGCCTCGCCTTCGGGGTAGAGCGCCTTTTGCAGGCGCAGCGGGCCGAGGTGCTCGCGCCGCACCAGCACGGTCTTCGCGTCGCGCCGGGCAAAGCCCAGCTGCAGCCGGGCCTGCCAGGGCTCGGGCGTGACGCGGAGGCTGTCCGTGGAGAGCGGGAGTGGCGCGTTCATGTCGGGCAATAATGCAACAAGCGGGCCACTTTGTGTCCAGTGGGCGTGTCGCTGCGGTGCCGGTGGGGTGGGGCGTGTGGCGCCTGCTCGGGGCGCGGCGGCGAGGAGCGCGGCCGGGTGGCGCACCGCGCTGGTGCGCACAAACATGGTGCGCACCAGAATGGTTGGCGGTGGCGGGGCCGGTGCTCAGTAGTCGACGCGGATCTGCCAGTGCGCAATGTCGATTTCCTCGCAGTTGTGGCCGGGCCCGAGCCGGTCGGCGACCAGGAAGTCGGCGTCGGCGAGGGCGAGCAAGGGATGGTGCCAGGTGCCGCGGCGGAAGTTGATGCCCTGTTTGCCGTGGCTGACGAAGGCTTTCAGGGCGGCCGTTTCGGGGGCTTCGGGGGCGGGGCGTGCGGCGCACACGACGATCAGGAAGGGCTGGCCGTTCAAGGGCATGAAGGCTTGGGAGCCGAGCGGATGGCGTTCGAGCGTGTCGAGCAGGTAGGGTCGCTGGCGCGCCCGGGCCTGGAAGATGCTCAACGCCAGCCGTCCGTCGGGGTCGGTTTCGAGCTGGGCCAGGTCGCTGAAGCGGCGGCTGGTTGCGTGGTTGATGGGCAGGCTGCGATGGCCGGCGCATTCGATGACCTGCCCATAGGGGGCGAAGGCCTCGGCAGTGAGCGGCTCGACGGGCAGGGAGCGCGGCATGCTCATGCGCTCGCCTGCGTGCCCCACAGCCGCAGCCGGGATACGCCGCCGTCCGGATGCAGGTTGAAGCGGACATGGGTGATCGGGCCGTGTGCGACCAGCTGGGTGGTGAAGCGGTGTTCGTGGTCGGCCTCGAGTGCGACTTCGGGCAGCACGGTGGGCCAGAACTGCGACTGGGCGGTGAGCGTGCGCTCGTCGGCGTCCGGGGCGAACGCGCCTTGCAGCGAGCAGCGGTCGGGGTAGTTGCCTTTGAAGTGCGCGGTGTCGACATCGATGCGGGCGATGCGTCCGGGCTGGGCGAGCGCAATGATGCACCAGTCGAAGCCGGGTTCGCGGCGGCGCCGCGTTTCCCAGCCGTCGCCCATGTCGACACCGCGGCCGGGCAGCAGGAGATTGGCCGGCACACCGAAGTGGGCGTCGTTCCAGGCCACCGGGTAGGCGCCGTTGAGCGCGGCGGCGAGGTCGATGAGGCCGTCGGCGTCGGCCTCGGGCGTGCCGACCGGGCGGCCGTACACCCGCAGGCGGGCGATGCCGCCGTCGGGCAGGATGTTCAGCCGTAGATGCGAGAACGGCGTGCCGCGCGCGGCCTCGGGCAGGGGCAGCAGATGGTGCTGGTTGCCGGCCAGCGGCGTGGGCGGCAGCAGGGGCTGCCAGCTGGTGTCGTCGTCGGGATCGGCGCCGAGCGGGCAGCCGTCGAGCGAGGCGGCCGGCGGGTAGTTGCCGGTGAAAAAGCTGGTGTCGAGGTCGACGCCAGCCAGGCGGCCGGGCACCGCCAGCTGGACGATGCACCAGTCGTGGCCGCCGCGCCGGCGGCGGCGCGACTCCCAGCCGTCCATCCATTTGCCGTTGTCGTCGTATTTACCGGGGATGAAGACGGCTGCCTGCGGATCGAGCATGCGCGCCATGGGGGCGAAGAAATCGTCGGAGCAGCGCAGGGTCCGCGCGCCGAGACGCGGGTCGGCCAGGTTGATCTGGCGCTGCGCCCAGTCGGGCAGTGGGGGCTGAGGGGCGATGAGGGGCTGGGTCATGGTGGCCGCTTAGTGGATGGAGCCGATGAAGTTGGCGAGTTCGGGCGTGCGCGGGCGGGTGAACAGCGTGTCGGGTGCACCCGATTCGTGGATGCGCCCTTCGTGCATGAAGACCAGCGTGTCGCCCACCTCGCGCGCGAAGCGCATCTCGTGCGTGACCATGACCAACGTCATGCCTTCGGCGGCGAGGGTCTTGACCACCGCCAGCACTTCGCTGACCAGTTCGGGGTCGAGCGCCGAGGTGATCTCGTCGCACAGCAACACCTGCGGCTGCATGGCCAGCGCCCGGGCGATGGCGACCCGCTGTTGCTGGCCGCCGGAGAGCTGGTCGGGGTAGGCGTCGAACTTTTCGGCCAGCCCGACCTTGGCCAGCATGGCACGGGCGATCGACTCGCACTCCGCCTTGGGCAGTTTCTTGACCACCTCCGGCGCCAGCATCACGTTTTGGCCCGCCGACAGGTGCGGGAAGAGGTTGAACTGCTGGAACACCATGCCGACCTTCTGGCGCAGGTCGCGCAGATTGGTCTGGCCGGCGTGGAGGCGCTCGCCGTCGACCTCGATCAGGCCGTCCTCGAAGCGTTCGAGGCCGTTGATCGAGCGCAGCAGGGTGCTCTTGCCCGAGCCGCTGCGGCCGATCAGGGCGACCACTTCGCCGCGTTCGACCTTCAGATTGATGCCCTTGAGGACATGGTTGCTGCCGAAATGCTTGTGCAGCCCGTCAATGCGCACGAGTGCCATGAGCGCTCCTTTCGAGACGACGCGAGAAAACGGAGAGCGGGTAGCACAGCGCGAAGTAGCCCAGTGCAACCAGCCCGAAGACCAGGAAGGGTTGGTAGGTGGCGTTGGCGAGCATCGAGCCGGTCTTGGTCAGCTCGACGAAGCCGATGATCGAGGTCACCGCGGTGCCTTTGACCACCTGCACCGAAAAGCCGACCGTCGGCGCGATGGCGATCTTGAGCGCCTGCGGCAGGATCACGTAGCGCATCTGCTCGAAGTGGCTGAGCGCCAGGCTGGCCGAGGCCTCCCACTGCCCCTTGGGCACCGATTCGACGCAGCCGCGCCAGATTTCGCCCAGGTAGGCGCTGGTGAACAGCGTCAGCCCGAGGGCGGCGGCCAGCCAGGGCGACAGCTCCAGCCCGATCAGGCTGCTGCCGAAGAAGATGATGAATAGCTGCATCAGCAGCGGCGTGCCCTGGAAGACCTCGATATAGGCCTTGGCCAGCTTGCGCAGCCACGCCGTGCTGGCGATGCGGGCGAAGAGCAGCGCCAGCCCGGTCAGGCCGCCGAGGACGAAGGCGGTGAGCGACAGGCCGAGCGTCCACAGCACGCCGTCGAGCAGGTTGCGCACCACGTCCCAGGTTGAAATATCGTTCATGTGCGACGGCCTCCGATCAGTCGGTCGCCGGCCCGCAGCATGAGCTGGCGGATCGCCAGGGCCAGCAGGAAATACATGCCGGTGACGACGAAGTAGGTTTCGAAGGCGCGGAAATTGCGCGACTGGATGAAGTTGGCGGCAAAGGTCAGCTCTTCGGCCGCGATCTGCGAGCACACCGAGGAGCCGAGCATGACAATCACCACCTGGCTGCAGATCGCCGGCCACACCTTGCGCAGGGCCGGGGCCAGCACCACGCGCAGGAAGATCTGGCGCCGTGTCATGGCCAGCGATTCGGCCGCTTCGATCTGCCCGCGCGGCGTGGCTTCGATGCCGGCGCGGATGATTTCGGTCGAGTAGGCGCCGAGGTTGATCACCATGGCCAGGATCGAGGCCTGCCATTCATTGATGCTGACGCCCAGCGAGGGCAGGCCGAAGAAGATGAAGAACAGCTGGACCAGGAAGGGCGTGTTGCGGATCAGCTCGACATAGACCGCGAACACGCGGTTCCAAGGCGCCAGTTGCCAGGCCCGCGAGGCGGCGCCGAGCACCCCGAGGGCCAGGCCGAAGAAGGTGCCGATGGCGGTGAGCGCCAGGGTGCGCAGCGTGCCGGCGAGCAGGATGTCGCGGTATTCGAGCAGCGAGGCGAAATCGAAGGCGTAGGTCATGATCGGTGTCCTGGTGCCGCCCGGAGGCGGCACCTGTTGCGAGAATCAGAGATCGGCCGGCAGCGGCGCGTGCAGCCAGCGCATCGACACCTCGTTCAGCTCACCCGACTGCTTGAGCTTGGCGATGACCTCGTTGACCCGGGCCAGCAGGGCGGTCTCGCCCTTGTTCACGCCGACATAGCAAGGCGAGTTCTTGATCAGGAACTTGGTTTCCAGCTTGCGCTCGGGGGCGCGCTCATTGACCGCGGCGGCCACCACGTTGCCGGTGGCGATCAGCTCGACCTGCCCGGCCAGGTAGGCCGAGATGGTGGCGTTGTTGTCTTCGAAGCGCTTCACCGTCGTGTCGGCGGGGGCGATCTTGGTGAAGGCGAGGTCTTCGACCGAGCCGCGGGTGACGCCCACGGTCTTGCCGGCGGTGTCCTCGGCGCCCTTGATGGCCGCCTCGGCCGGGCCGAAGATGCCGTTGAAGAAGGGGGCGTAGGCGGTGGAGAAGTCGATCACCTTCTCGCGGTCGGGGTTCTTGCCCAGGCTGGAGATGACCAGGTCGGCCTTGCCGGTGTTCAGGTAGGGGATGCGGTTGGCGCTGGAGACCGGGATGATCTCGACCTTGAGCTTCAGCTCGCGGCCGATCAGGTTGGCGACATCGATGTCGTAGCCGCGCGGCTTGAGGTCCGGGCCGACGGTGCCGAAGGGCGGGAAGTCCTGCGGCACGGCGACACGCAGCGTGCCGCTCTTGAGCGCGGCGGCCAGGCTGTCGGCCTGCGCCTGCATCGTGATGCCGGCACTGGCCGCGAGCGTCGTGCACAGCAAGGCGCGAAGGAAATGGCGTTTGTTCATGATGCGACTCCTTGGGGTTGGGAAGGCTCAGGGTTGGACGAAGGCGATGCCGACCCGCTGGGAGGCGGCCAGCAGGTGGGTCTGCATGGCGCGGCGGGCCTGTGCGGCGTCGCCGGCGACGATGGCATCGACAATGGCTTGATGTTCGTCGGCGGGCTGCCACACATGCTGGCGGTCGGCGAAGGGCAGGCGCAGGCTGAAGGCCAGTTGCGCCTTGAACTGTTCGGCGATCGCGCCCAGGGCGGGGTTGCCGCTCAAGGCGGCGATGGCCAGGTGGAAGCGCAGGTCGGCATCGGCGGCCATGACCAGGTCGCAGGCGGTCAGCGCCGCCTTCATGCCCGCCTGGCACGCGTGCAGCGCCGACAGGTCGGCCGCGGCGGCACGCTGCGCGGCGAGGCTGGCGCTGGCCGGCTCGACCACGTAGCGGAGCTGGAAGATCGCCGCCGGCGGCATGGCGTTCGGACCGGTGGGCAACTCGTCGGGGGGCGGGCGGGTGCCGGCGGTGACGAACACCCCCTTGCCCGCCTGCGAGCGGACCATGCCGAGCGCCTCGAGCATGGAGATCGCTTCGCGCAGCGAGGCGCGGCTGATGCCCAGCGCGTCCGACAGCTCGCGTTGGGACGGCAGGGCGGTGCCCGGGGCGTAGTCGCCCGAGAGGATCCGGCGTTGGAGGGTTTGCGCGGCGATGTTTGAAATGCTTGGCATGGGCTTCACTGTTCAGACTGGTCAGACCAGTTGGAAATCTGTTAGCAGGTCATGTGCCAGTCGGCGGGCGTGGGTCGAAAGTTTTCGCTAATTGCTTGTTGTTTCTGGATAAATCGGGCGGCTTTGGCGATGGGGCACGGGTCGCGGCGGGGTTGCACCGCTGCGCGGAACGCCCGTCGCGGCATGTTTCTGGTGCATGACTCGCGGCGCCGCGCCGTGCTGGTGCGCGGCGGGCGCCGGTGTCACACCGACAGCGCCTCGCGCACGCCGTGGGCCACCATCTGGTCGCCACGCCCGCGCAGGATGATCTCGCCGCGCTCCATCAGCAGGTAGTGGTCGGCCAGCGATTCGGCGAAGTCGTAGTACTGCTCGACCAGCAAGATCGCCATCTCGCCGGTGGCGGCGAGGGTGCGGATGGCGCGCTCGATGTCCTTGATGATCGAGGGCTGGATGCCTTCGGTGGGCTCGTCGAGGATCAGCAGCTTCGGCCCCATCGCCAGCGCCCGGCCGATGGCCAGTTGCTGCTGCTGGCCGCCCGACAGGTCGCCGCCGCGCCGGCGCATCATCTTGAGCAGCACCGGGAACATCTCGAAGATGCGATCCGGCAGCGTGGTGCGCGCCGGGCAGGTGGCCAGCCCCATCTGCAGGTTCTCTTCGACGGTGAGGCGGGGGAAGATCTCGCGCCCCTGCGGCACATAGCCGATGCCGGCCTTGACCCGGGCATAGGACGGCGCGCGGGTCAGATCGCGCGCCTGTGCGTCGACCGCCAGCTGGATGCTGCCGGTGGCGCTCGGCACCAGGCCCATCAATGTCTTGAGCAGCGTGGTCTTGCCCACGCCGTTGCGCCCGAGCAGGCAGGTGACCTGGCCCATCGGCACCTCGAAGCTGAGGTTGCGCAGGATGTGGCTGCCGCCGTAGTACTGGTTGAGGTTGTCGACGGTGAGCATTGCGCTTCGCTCCATGGGGGTGATGGGTTATTGGTGATGAGTGATTCGTGGCACGGCGCGGGCTTTGACCAATCACCCATCACCAATGACCAATGCCCGGGCCGCGCTAGCGGCCCAAATACACCTCGATCACACGCGGATCGTTCTGCACCTTGGCCAGGCTGCCTTCGGCCAAGA
This sequence comes from Denitromonas iodatirespirans, assembly GCF_018524365.1. Classification (GTDB taxonomy): domain Bacteria; phylum Pseudomonadota; class Gammaproteobacteria; order Burkholderiales; family Rhodocyclaceae; genus Nitrogeniibacter; species Nitrogeniibacter iodatirespirans. Next base: position 27,803 of record NZ_JAEKFT010000011.1, on the reverse strand, counting down.
CCGAGCCCTCGTGCAGCACGGTGACCTGACCGCCGAGCGCCTCGACGAAGCTCATGTCGTGCTCGACCACCACCAGCGAGTGCTGGCCGGCGAGGCTCACGAAGAGCTCGGCGGTGCGCTCGGTCTCTTCGTCGGTCATGCCGGCGACCGGCTCGTCGAGCAGCAGCAGCCGCGGTTCCTGCATCAGCAGCATGCCGATCTCCAGCCACTGCTTCTGGCCGTGCGAGAGCAGGCCGGCGGGGCGGTCGGCCTCGGCCTGCAGGCGGATGCGCTTGAGGGTGTCGGACACGCGGTCGCGCTCGTCGCCGGTCAGCTGGGCGAACAGGCTCTTCCACACGCGCTTGTCGGTCTTCATCGCCAGTTCGAGGTTTTCGAACACGCTGTGGTTTTCGAAGATGGTCGGCTTCTGGAACTTGCGGCCGATGCCGGCATGGGCGATCTCGGGCTCGCTCATGCGTGTCAGGTCCAGCGTCTGGCCGAAGAAGGCCTTGCCGGTGTCGGGCCGCGTCTTGCCGGTGATGACGTCCATCATGGTGGTCTTGCCGGCGCCGTTGGGGCCGATGATGGCGCGCAGCTCGCCGGCGTCGATGGTCAGCGACAAGTTGTTGAGCGCCTTGAAACCGTCGAAGCTGACCGAGATGTCTTCCAGGTAGAGGATGACCTTGTGCGTCAGGTCCAGCTCGCCGGGGCGCAGCACGCGGCTGTCGCTGGCGCGGCCGGAGGAGGCGATGGTGTCATGCATGGCGGTGCTCATGCGCGGGCTCCTTGGGTCGAGGCGGCGGGCGGCGGGGTGTCGGCGGCCGGTTGTTCCGTGGCGACTGCGGGGGCGGTGCCGGTAGGCGCCGGGGCTGCAGGGCGGCGCGCGCGCAGCTTGCGCCACAGGCCGACCACGCCGTCGGGCAGGAACAGGGTCACGCCGATGAACAGGAAGCCGAGGAAGAACAGCCAGTAGTCGGGGAAGCTGACCGTGAAGAAGCTCTTGGCCAGGTTGACGATGAAGGCGCCGATGACCCCGCCGATCAGCGTGCCGCGCCCACCCACGGCCACCCACACCGCGATCTCGATGGAGTTGGCCGGGCTCATCTCGCTGGGGTTGATGATGCCCACCTGCGGCACGTAGAGCGCGCCGGCCAGCGCGCACAGCACGGCCGACAGCGTCCACATCGCCAGCTTGTACTGGGTCGGCTGGTAGCCGATGAAGCGCACCCGCGATTCGGCATCGCGGATCGCCGCCAGCACGCGGCCGAACTTGGAGGTGACCAGATAGCGGCCGAGGATCAGCACCGCGATGAGCAGTGCCGCCGACAGGCCGAAGAGCACCAGGCGCATCTGCGGCGAGGTGATGTCGTAGCCGAGAATCCGCTTGAAGTCGGTGAAGCCGTTGTTGCCGCCAAAACCCGTTTCGTTGCGGAAGAACAGCAGCATGGTGGCGTAGGTCAGCGCCTGGGTGATGATCGAGAAATACACCCCCTTGATACGCGAGCGGAAGGCGAACCAGCCGAAGACGAAGGCCAGCAGCCCCGGCACCGCCACCACCAGGAACAGCGCCCACAGGAAGGAATCGGAGCCGATCCAGAACCACGGCAGCTCCTTCCAGTCGAGAAACACCATGAAGTCGGGCAGCATCACGCCATAGCTGCCGTCGGTGCCGATCTGGCGCATCAGGTACATGCCGAAGGCGTAGCCGCCGAGGGCGAAGAAAACGCCGTGGCCGAGCGACAGGATGCCGGCGTAGCCCCAGATCAGGTCCATCGCCACCGCCACCACGGCGTAGCACAGGATCTTGCCCATGAGGGTGACGGTGTAGGCCGACACATGCAGCGCGCTCGATTCGGGCAGCAGCAGATGCGCGGCGGGGATGGCGATCCAGGCGATGGCGGCGAAGATCGCCAGCGCCAGCCAGGCGGTGCGCGGCAGGCTTTGGAAGAGGCGGACGGTGAGCGGTGTTCTCATGGGGTGATCCCTCGAGCAGCAGGTTGGCGGGTTGAAACCCGCCCTACGGCGCGGTGGTTTGTTGTAGGGCGGGTTTCAACCCGCCACGCGATGGCCGTCATGTTCAATCCTCCACGAACCGCCCCTTGAGGGCGAACAGGCCCTGCGGGCGCTTCTGGATGAAGATGATGATGAACACCAGCACCAGGATCTTGGCCACCACCGCGCCGGCCCAGCCTTCGAGGATCTTGGTCATCAGGCCCAGGCCCATGGCTGCGGTGACCGCGCCGGCGAGCTGGCCGACGCCGCCGAGCACCACCACCATGAAGGAATCGACGATGTAGCCCTGGCCCATGGCCGGGCCGACGTTGGCCACCTGCGACAGCGCGCAGCCGCCCAGCCCGGCGATGCCGGCGCCGATACCGAAGGCCAGGGTGTCGATGCGCGCGGTGGGCACGCCGACGCAGCCGGCCATGGCGCGGTTCTGTGTGACGGCGCGCACGAACATGCCCAGGCGGGTCTTTTGCATCATCAGCCACACCAGGAGCAGCACGAAGATGGCGAAGCCGATGATCACCAGCCGGTTCCATGGCAGCACGATGTCGGCAAAGCTGCTGACGCCGCCGCTCATCCATGAGGGGTTGGCCACCTCGACGTTCTGCGGGCCGAAGATGACGCGGGCGGTCTGGATCAGCACCAGCGACAGGCCCCAGGTGGCGAGCAGGGTTTCGAGCGGGCGGCCGTAGAGCCAGCGGATCACGGTGCGTTCCATCAGCATGCCGACCGCCGCGGCGGTGAGGAAGGCGACCGGCACGGCGGCCAGCACATAGCTGTCGATGTAGCCGGGCAGATGGGTGCGGAACAGGCCCTGCACCACATAGGTCGCGTAGGCGCCGACCATCAGCAGCTCGCCATGCGCCATGTTGATGACGCCCATCACGCCATAGGTGATGGCCAGGCCGAGCGCGGCGAGCAGCAGGATGGAGCCGAGCGACAGGCCGGTGAAGGCGGTGCTGGCCAGGTCGGCGATCGCCAGGCGGCGTTCGATGGCCAGGATCGAGGCCTTGGCGGCGGCGCGCACCTCGGCGTCGGGTTCGGCGAACTGGCCGTTGCCATCCTTGTCGAGCAGCGCGGCGAGCATGGCCTTGACCGAGGCGTCGGACGAGTCGCCGAGCAGTTCGGCGGCGCGGATGCGCTTGGCCGGTTCCGCGCTGGCCAGGTTCACCCGCGCCACGGCGAGCGCCAGGATGGCGCGGATCTCCTTGTCCGGCTCGGCATCGAGCGCCGGTTCGAGGATCGGCATCAGCGCTTCGCCGGCGCTGTCGCGCAGCAACTGGGCGGCGGCGAGGCGGGTGGCGCGGTCGGTGGCGCGGATGTTGGTGGCGGCCTTGGCGCTTTGCAGCGCGTTGCGGACGCGGTTGTTCACCATCAGCGGCTCGGCGTCGTCCGGGTAGGGCGCGATGGCCGAACCGCTGGCCGCATCCAGCGCGCCGGTGTCGGTAAGGATCACCAGCCGGCCGTCGCCGGTCAGCGCCAGCGCCTCGTCGGCCAGCGCGTCGAGCAGCGCCACGCTCTGCGCGCTGCCTTCGGCGCCGAGCTCGGCAATGGCGGCGATGCGGGTGTCGGAGTCGTCCGCGGCGAGTCGGGCCAGCGTCTCGGCCGAGGGCGCGGCATGCGCGCTGCCGAAGGCGCAGCACAGCGTGAGCCACAGGATGCGCAGCAGGTGATGCAGGGATGGGGACATGGTGTGTGACCGTCTGGTGCCTGAGCCGAACCCACGCTCGGCATGGGCTCGGCTCAGGCCCCCGCCGGGGCGGGGGCTGCGGGCGGGATCAGAGCTTCTGCTTGCCTTCGTTACCCGCGATGTACGGGCTCCACGGCTGGGCGCGGATCGGCTCCTTGGTTTTCCACACGGTGGAGAACTGGCCGTCGGCGCGCACTTCACCGATCAGCACCGGCTTGTGCAGGTGATGGTTGGTCTTGTCCATGGTCAGCGTGAAGCCGGAGGGCGCCTTGAAGGTCTGGCCGCCGAGCGCCTTGATGACCGCATCCACATCAGTGGTCTTGGCCTGCTCGACCGCCTGCTTCCACATGTAGATGCCGACATAGGTCGCTTCCATCGGGTCGTTGGTGACCACGGTGTCGGCGTTGGGCACCCCGTTCTTCTTGGCCCAGTCCTGGTACTTCTTGATGAAGGCGGCGTTGGTCGGGTTCTTCACGCTCATGAAGTAGTTCCACGCCGCCAGGTGGCCGACCAGCGGCTTGGCATCGACGCCGCGCAGCTCTTCTTCACCCACCGAGAAGGCGACCACCGGCACGTCGGTGGCTTTCAGGCCGGCGTTGCCGAGTTCCTTGTAGAAGGGCACGTTGGAGTCGCCGTTGATGGTCGATACCACGGCGGTCTTCTTGCCGGCGGCGGCGAACTTCTTGATGTTGGCGATGATGGTCTGGTAGTCGGAGTGCCCGAAGGGGGTGTACTCCTCCATGATGTCTTCGTCCTTCACGCCCTTGCTGTGCAGGAAGGCGCGCAGGATCTTGTTGGTGGTGCGCGGGTAGACATAGTCGGTGCCCAGCAGCACGAAACGCTTGGCCTCGCCGCCGTCCTTACTCATCAGGTATTCGACCGCGGGGATCGCCTGCTGGTTGGGCGCGGCGCCGGTGTAGAAGACGTTCTTCTCCAGCTCCTCGCCTTCGTACTGCACCGGGTAGAAGAGCAGGCCGTTGAGTTCCTTGAACACCGGGTTGACCGACTTGCGCGACACCGAGGTCCAGCAGCCGAAGGTGACCGCCACCTTGTCCTGGCTCAGCAGCTGGCGCGCCTTCTCGGCGAACAGCGGCCAGTTCGAGGCCGGATCGACCACCACCGGCTCGAGCTGCTTGCCCATCACGCCGCCGGCGGCGTTGATTTCGTCGATGGCCATCAGGGCCACGTTCTTGAGCGCGGTCTCGGAGATCGCCATGGTGCCCGACAGCGAATGCAGCACGCCGACCTTGATGGTGTCGGCCGCGTGGGCGAGGGTCGAGACGGAGCCCATGGCCGCCAGCGAGGCGGACAGGGTCAGGGCCTTGATGAAGGAACGGCGGGTATTCATGGATGAGTCTCCCTATGGGCTGAAGTCGGCGCCCGGCCGAGATCGAGCGGGCGAGGCAATGCATGACTGGCAGCTTAGGGAGCGGTGCCCCCTGGCGGAATACGCAACATGGCGTAGAGGGCGGTGGGGTGGTCCTGCCCGACCTCTTTCGGGGAGCGGGGGTGTGGCGTGAGCGCCTGGCCAAAGGGCGGATCGGGGAGATGCATTGTTCCGCCCGATGGCCGGGAGTACGATCAAGCCGGTCGATGGCGCTTGGGGGCTGACGTGAAAAACATCGGTGCCGGACTGGCCTGGGGGAGCGCGTGCGTGTTGATGGGGCACGGGCCGGTTGCCGTGGCCGCGGACGCGGAGAACGCGGGGGCCGAGGATCCGCGCCTGGGCGCCGTGGTGGTGACGGCGGTGCGCGACAGCATGCGCACCGCGCTGCAGATCAAGCGCGACACCGTCGAGATCAGCGACTCGGTGGTGGCCGAAGATATCCACAAGCTGCCGGATTACAGCGTGGCCGGGTCCTTGCAACGGATCACCGGGGTACAGATCACCCGCGACCGCGGCGATGGCGACCGGGTCGTGGTGCGCGGCCTGTCGCAGGTCGAGACCCTGCTCAACGGCCGCGAGATCTTCTCGGTCAACGACGCCGAGGACTATGGCCGCAGCCTCAATTTCGCCGCCGTGCCGTCCGACCTGGTGTCGCGCATCGATGTCTACAAGAGCGCGTCGGCCGATCATCTGGACGGTGGCGTGGGCGGCACCATCGACCTGCGCACCCACCGCCCCTTCGACTTCGCCGGGCACAAGGTGTCGGTGACCGCCCAGGGGCTGCACGGCGACCTGGCCGAGCAGGTCGGGCCCAAACTGTCGGTCTTGTTGAGCGACCGTTGGCAGAGCGCCGGGTGGGGCGAATTCGGGGTGCTGCTCAATGTCTTCCAGCAGAAGCGGTATTACCGCGAGGACAAGAAGGACACCGGTGCGCCGCTGGCGCGCACGGACATCGTTCCGGTGCGGACGGTGTTCGTCAATGGCGGCACCTCGGAGTATGTCAACCTGGGCGATCGCGAGCACAGCGGCGGCAATCTGGTGATGCAGTGGCGCCCAGTGGACAACCTGGAGCTCTATGCCGAAGCGAGCTATTTCGACTTCAAGACCACCGAGGACACCCATCAGCTGAATGTGGTGGTGGACGGGAGCACGAGCTTCGTGCCGGGAAGCGCGGTGCTCTTCCCCGGCACCGACGATCTGCAAAGCATCACCTGGACGAATGCGGCGCTGTCGCAGCTCAGCTTCATCCGCGATACGCTCGATCGGACCCAGCAGGCGGCGGTGGGGGGAAGTTGGACGGGCAAGTCGGCGAGCGTGCGGGCCGACCTGTCCTACACCAAGAGCATCAACCGCCTGGTGTTCTTCGGCCCCTTCCTGTCCGGCACGGTCGCGCAGTTCTCTCAGGACATGAGCGGCAGCGTGCCGTCCACCTCGGTGTCCGGCACCGATCTGAGCGACCCGGCGACCTATACCGGTGCGACAGTCGGCTTCGCCAACCGGCCGTTCGCGGGTGAGCTGTTTGCGGCGCAGCTGGACGCGGAGTATTTCCCCGACGACAGCGTCATCGAGTCATGGTCGGCGGGCGTGCGCCATGCCCGACGCCGCGGCACCAACGCCCCTGGGCAGATCGGCGATTTTCCGGCGGCGGGTCTGAGCGTCCCGGGCGCGGCGGCGCTCGGGCTGGTGGGGGCGCCCTCTTACGACAACTATCTGCGCGGCGAGGGCGGCGCCAGCATCGACAACTATCTGGTCAGCAATCTTGATGGTGCCAGAGACATCGCCACCTACCGCGAGGCCTTCGGCATCACCTCGTCCATCGCCACGCAGGGCAATCCGCTCAGCCTGTGGACGATCGACGAGGTGAGCACCGCGCTCTACACCAAGGCGAGCTTCGTGGGCCGTACGCTGCCGATCGACGGCAATGCCGGCCTGAGGGTGGTGCATACCCGCGAATCGGTCGATGGCTACCGCTCCGTGCCGGCCGCCGGCGGGATCGCGCCGGTGCGTGTCGACAGCACCTCGGTCGATTATCTGCCCAGCCTCAATCTGCGCTACGAGCTGGACCCGGGCCTGTACCTGCGCGCCGCGGCATCGAAGACCATGACTCGGCCCAAGCTCAGTCAGTTGTCGCCGTCGACGACGCTGTTCCAGAACATCGTGACGCCGGCCTTGAGCAGCGGCAGCGGCGGCAACCCCGACCTCGAGCCGGTGCGCGCCAACAACCTCGACATCGCCGTGGAAAAGTACATCGACGCCCACAGCGCCGTGCATGTCACGGCGTTCTGGAAGCGCGTGCGTGGTTTCGTGACGTCGGTCAGTGCCGCCGAAGTGCACGACGGTGTGACCTACCAGGTCACCCGTCCGCAGAATGCCGGCACCGGGCATATCCGCGGCATCGAGGTCGGCTATCAACAATTCTTCGACTTTCTGCCCGGAAAGTGGCGTGGTTTGGGTATTCAGGCCAACTATACTTACGTCGATAGTGGTAGTACCAGTATCATCGTCGGGCAGACCGTGCCGTTGCAGAACCTGTCGAAACACAGCGCCAACCTGGTCGGTATCTATGAGCGCAGCCGATATTCCATGCGCGTGGCCTACAATTGGCGGGACGACTACCTCAGCGGCGTCACCAATGTTGTCGGTGTCGGCGCCGTGCCGGTCATGACGCAGGCCTACGGGTGGCTGGACGCCTCTTTTCGCTACCGTCTGGATGATCGTTTGACACTCGCCATCGAGGCCACCAATTTGCTCAAAACCCGACGAGACGCCAACTACGATTCGCGCACGCGGCCGAGGCGCAGCGAAACCAATGACGCCCAAGTGGGGGTCGCACTTACTTTGGCATTCTGACGGGAGGCCTGCGCGTCCCGTCTTGCGTCGGCGGACGGGTAGAAGGGCGGGGAGGCAGCGCGTGGGCAAACCGATGGTGATCGATTGCAATGACTATTGAGAAAGGCGCCATCGGCCGGGTGATTCGCCTTGTGTTGCTGCTGGGGGCGGGCTGGGCCATGACCCTGTCGGCCCAGAGCGGCGGCGATGCGGGCCCGATCCTGAACGAGATCTGGCGAATCCGCATCCTGGCGGAAAATAACATCCCTCAGGCATACAGCGACGCAAAGTCCCTGCTGGAGGGTCTGCCGAACGATGCCAGCCCGGTCGAACGCAGCGCGGCATTGAACGTGCTGGCGCGCGCCGAGCGTTCTTTCGCTCTTGCCGGGGAGGCGGATCGCCATGCCCGGGAGGCCCTGGCGCTTGCCCGTACGCATGGCGATGCGGTCGGTCAGGCGGAGGCCTGGCTCAACATTGCCGAAAACGCGATCAACCTGGCGGATCTGGATGCCGTCAAGCAGGCGCCCGAAGAGGCGCTTGCCGCGCTCGAGGGCGTTCAAGGACGGCCCGATCTGATGGGTGAGGCCATGATGCGCTCGGCCATGGTGTACATCCGCTTCGGCAAGCTGGAGGAAACGGTGGCGGTCGCGATGGAGGGCATGGAGGTCGCCCGGCGAAGCGGTGACCCGTTGATGTTGGCCTATGCCCATCATGCGCTGGCAGTGGCCTTCGATCAGACGCATCGCAAGCGGGAGGCGCTGGAGCATTTCACGCGCATGCGCGATAGCGCCCGGCAGATTCCCTCCCGCAAGCTCGAGGCGAGTGCCTTGAACGGTATGGCCGCCATGCTCGGAAAACTGGATGGCGCCAAGGCCGCAGAGCCCATGTTGCGCCAATCGGTCGCCTTGCACCGGGAGGTCGGAGGGCCGTTCTACCTCGGCCACGGACTCTTTACGCTGGCCGAAAACCTGCGCGACCAGGGTCGCCACGCCGAAGCGTTGGAAGCCATGGGTCAGGTGCTGGAGATCCATGCACAGCACAACAACCGGATCGGCATGTGGTGGGTGTATTTCACCCGCAGCAACTATCACGAAGCGCTCCACGATCTCGACGCGGCGATGGGCGATGCCGAGCAGGCGGATGCGATTGCCCGCAACATCGGCCTGCCGGTGTACGCGGCGCGAAGCCTGGACCGGATGGCCCAGATTGCTGCGGCCCAGGGCGATCATCGTCGCGCCTTCGAGCTGGCCACACAGTCGGCGGCCGTGACCCGGGAGGACGAGCAGGTCCGTATCAGCGGTCGCGTCATGGAGCTGACCCAGCGCTACCGCGAGGAAAGCAACAAACGGCACATTGAGGCGCTGGAGCGTCTGAGCGAGCAACAGAACGCCCAGTTGCATGAGCAGAATCTCCAGCGGCGGTGGCTGATCGTCGTGCTCGTGCTCAGCATCGCAGCGCTGGCCGTGACGATGTATCTGCAGCGCCGCTTGCGCCACTCGCTCGGCCTGCTCTCGCAAACCAATCTGAGTCTGGAGCGATCGCGCGACGAACTGACCCGACAGCGGGGCATTTTGCAGTCGGTCCTGGACAGCATGGGCGATGGGGTGGTGGTGGCGAACGCATCCAGCGAGCTGCTGTTGATCAACCCCGTGGCCCGACGGGTGCTGAATCTGACCGACGAGCTGCCCGAAGGGCGCATGGCGCCGGATCGGTTCGGCTTGTATCTCGACGACAAGGTGACGCGCTATCCGGCATGCGACCTTCCCCTGGCCCGCGCGATCCGCGGCGAGTCGTGCGACGACGTGGAAATCTACGCCTGCAACGACGCGATTCCGGAGGGGCGGTGGCTGAGTGTCAACGCGCGTCCGCTGCAGGATCGGTCCGGCGGCGCCCATGGCGCGGTGGCGGTTTTCAGCGATATCTCGGCGCGCAAGCGCGCCCAGGCGCAGGTGGAGCTCAGCGCCCAGGTCTTCGAGCAGAGCGCCGAGGGAATTCTCATCTTCGATACCGAGCGGCGCATCCTGTCGGCCAATCGTGCCTATTGCGTCGTGAGCGGCTATGCCCCCCACGAGTTGCTTGGCCGGCGACTGTCCGAGCTGTCCGAGGGGGCACTCGACAGCGACCAGCATCGCCAGCTGTGGTCCGGCATCTGGCGCCAGGTCGACGGCAACGGCCAGTGGCAGGGGGAGGTCCAGAACCGGCGTCGCAGGGGCGAGCTGTATCCAGCCTTCATTTCCGTCAGCGCCGTGCTCGATACGCATGGCATGGTGAGCAACTACATCTGCATCTGCCGGGACATCAGCCAGCACAAGGAGGCGGAGCAGCATATCCGGCAGCTGGCCTACTTCGATGCCCTGACCGAACTGCCCAACCGCTCACTGTTCAACGACCGCATCGCGCAGGCCATCTCCCATGCCCAGCGTGAGCAGCAGCCCTTGGGCGTGCTGTTTCTCGATCTCGACCGCTTCAAGAACATCAACGATTCGCTCGGCCACCATGTCGGCGACGAGGTGCTGGTTGAGACGGCGCGGCGTCTCGAGCGCATCAAACGCGCCGAAGATACCGTGTCGCGGCTCGGCGGCGACGAGTTCATCCTCCTGTTGCCCGGCGCGGACAGCGATGGCGCCGCGCATGTGGCCGGCAAGATCATCGACGTGCTCGCGGAATCGTTTCTGGTCGGTGCGCACGAATTGTCGGTCACCCCCAGCATCGGCATCAGCATGTACCCGGCCGATGGCGATGGGGCGGGGGTGCTGATCAAGAATGCGGATTCGGCCATGTACCGGGCCAAGCAGGACGGGCGCAATACCTTCCGCTTCTTCACCCCGGAAATGTATGTACGTGCGAACCGGGTGCTGCAGCTGGAAAACGCCCTGCGCCACGCCTTGGAGCGCGATCAGCTGGCCTTGCACTATCAGCCGCAGATCGACCTCCGTTCCGGGCAGATCATCGGCTGCGAGGCGCTGATGCGCTGGCACAGCCCGGAATTCGGCATCGTGTCGCCGGCCGAATTCATCCCGATCGCCGAGGACAGCGGCCAGGTTCTGGCGATCGGCGAATGGGCGCTGCAGACCGCCATCGGTCAGGCCAAGGCCTGGGAGCGCGCAGGGCTGCCGCCGCTGACCATGGCGGTCAACCTGTCGGTGGTTCAGTTCCGTCAGCGCAATCTGGCCGAGACCGTCCAGCGCATTCTCGAACAGAATGCGCTGGCGTCGTCGAGCCTGGAGCTCGAACTGACCGAGCGGGTCGCCATGGACGATCCGGTCACGGCGGTCGACATCATCAACTGCCTGCACCGGCAGGGCGTCAAACTGTCCATCGACGATTTCGGCACGGGGTATTCGTCGCTCGCCTACCTCAAGCAGCTCAATCTCCATCGCTTGAAGATCGACCGCTCCTTCGTGCGCGACATCGCGGACGATCCGGACGACCGCGAGATCGTCCGCACCATCATCGCGCTGGCGCGGGGCCTCGGTTTGCGCACCATCGCCGAAGGGGTGGAGACATGCGAGCAGCGGGACATCCTGGCGCAGGAGGGCTGCGACGAGTGCCAGGGCTACTATTTCGGCAAGCCGATGCCGCCGGAGGCGTTCATCGACCTGTTCGGCAGCGATCCGGAAAGGGCCGATGGCGTCGTCGCCGCTTGAGGGCGCGCGCGGCGCTCACCATTTGAAATAGATGCTGTTCGACACCGTGCGTGCCTTGGCAACGTACTTGTTCAGGGCGACGCGGCGTCCATTGCCGCCCCCGCCCATGGTGTCTTTGGCAGAGCCCTGGACCAGATGGTCCAGCGCGCCGTCGATGCGCTCGTGCAGCCCTTTGAGCGCCTGGATGACGTCCTCGTCGGTCGCATCCGGACCCGCGAAGGAATGGTGTTTCAGATCGGTGCATACCTTGAAGCGGTTGACGAAGGCCTCGGCTTCCTTCTCCGTCATCTCGCCGAGGAGGCCGTAGGCGATCTTGATCAGTTCCGGATCGAGCGCATTGAGAAAGCCGTCCTGGGTCGTTGCGTCCTTCAACAGGTGGGAGAGGTGCCGCTGCTCGGTCTGGGTGAAGCGCTTGGCATGGGCGCTGAGGATGTTGCGGCACCGCTGCTTGGCGCTCTTGCACGACTTGGCGGGGCGCCGTTCCTTTTTGGGTGGGATGCGCTCGTCCACGTAGACCAACACCATGCGCTGGTAGCGATGGGGGAACTGCTTCAAGGCCCGGTCCACGCCTTTCGACTTCGACTTGAGGATGACGTTTGACCTCCCCTTGGCCGAGAGGTGGGTGCGGAGGTAGCCCTCGCAGGATTCCGCGCGGTCATAGGCGAGCTTGCCGTTGCCTCCTTTGTAGCTGGTACTGCGCGGGTCCGCGTAGCCTTCGAACTCGATCTTCATGGCCGGCAGCAGCGCGCCCTTGTGGGCATTGATGGCATCGACCACCCGCTGCAGGGCCTGCTTGTCGTCGTCGGTGAGCGCCGTGCTGTTGGTGGCGAAAAACACCTGCGCGATTACTGGCGGGTCGGCATGCGGTGTCGACCAGCTCATCACCTGATCGCCCTTCGGCTGGCCTTTCTTCTGGCGCGCCACGATCCGGCCGGTGCGCTGCCTGGCGCTGCGCTGCTGGACGACATGGGTCAGTTCATGGGCCAGCAGCTGCTTGCCCGATGCACTGTCCAGCGACGGCGCATCGCGTGACAGCACCACATGTCTGCCGGTGGTGTAGGCGTGCGCATCCAGGGCCTGGGCCGATGCCGCTGCCGACGCGTCGGCATGAATGCGGACGTCGCCGAAATCATGGCCGAAGCGGGGTTCGAACCAGTCGCGCGTGCGTCGGTCCAGCGGCGTGCCCGGTGCACGCACGACCTCGGCCACGCCGCTGGCCGCGGGCTCGACGTCCAGGCTGCCCGCCGCGCTTGCGGTGGCGATCGGGGGCGTCCGCGCACGATCGACGGTGGCCGGGCCCGATGGTCCGTGCGGTGGTGGCGGAAACGTCGGTGGCAGCGCCATGCGCATGACCTGCGCGGCGACATGGTCGGCCTGCGCTTCGAGCGGATCGCCGGGCGGGGTCATCCGCAGGGTCGCCGGGATCGGTCCGTCGGGGGGTATCGGTGCGCGATGGGGGCTTTGCGCACCGGGTAGATACGGGCGGGCTGGCGTGTCGTTCGGGCCCGTCGGGTGCCGGTGCGTGTCCGGCCGGCCAAGGGTCGTGCGCATGCCCTCTCCTTCGGCTGTCGGGCGAGTCATGGCGGAGCGGGAAGCAGGGGCACTGTCGCGCGCCAAGCAAGGTCGCCCCGGCCGGCATGGGCTCGCTACCGGTTGTGTGTGGCAGGTGTCTCTAGGAACTATAGACGGCGCGGCTGACCGCCTTGTCGGTGCGGCGGCCGCCACGGCGCGGGAGGCTCAGTCGCCGCCGGTCTTCAGCTTGTTGATCGCCAGGGTGGCGGCGGCGGTGCGGGTTTCGACGCCGAGCTTGGCGAAGATGTGCTCGAGGTGCTTGTGCACCGTGCGCGGCGACAGGCCGAGGATGTCGCCGACGTCGCGGTTGGTCTTGCCCTTGCTCACCCAGTACAGCACCTCGGCCTCGCGCGCGGTCAGGCCGAAGGCCGGCAGCAGGGCGTCGATGCTGGCGCGGTCGGACTCTTCGCGCAGGCCGAGCAGCCATTCGCCGTCGGGCGTCTGCTCGTGCAGGTTGAAGGTCAGCCGCCGGTCGCCGGCACTGAGCGACAGCGGCAGCGGCGCACGGCCGTCGCTGCGGGTGGCGGCGGCCGATTCGATCCATTGCAGCAGCTGGCGCGGCGCGCGCTCGGTCTCGGTGCCGAGGAAGTCGGCCAGCAGGCGGCGGGCCAGCGGCGTTTGCCACACCAGCGCGCCGGTGGACAGGCGCACCGCCACGGTGGCCTGGCCGCTGGCGTCGAGCGCGTTGCGCGCCAACGACATCTGCCGCGCGCCGTGCATGTGGGCGGCGATGCGGGCCAGCACCTCGGGCGGGCGGATGGGCTTGGTGACATAGTCGATGCCGCCGGCGTCGAAGGCGGCGACCACATGCTCGGTCTCGGTGAGGCCGGTCATGAAGACGATGGGAATGTGCGCGGTGCCGAAGTCGGCCTTGAGCCGGCGCGCCACCTCGAAGCCGTCCATGCCCGGCATCAGCGCGTCGAGCAGGATCACGTCGGGCTGCTGGCGTGCCGCGCGGGCCAGTGCCGAGGGGCCGTCGGTGGCGACCAGCACGGCATAGCCGGCCGCGTCGAGCGCATCATGCAGCAGCGCGAGGTTGTCGGGGATGTCGTCGACGATCAGGACGACACGCGGGGCGGCGGGCTCAGACATCGGCATCCTGCGAAATGAGATGCATGATGGCATCGAACTCGAAGGCGGTGGCCATCTGGCGGATGCGTTCGGCAAAAGGCGCGTAGCGCGCATCGCGTGCTTCGATGGCGTCGAGCTGGGCGAGGATGCCGCGCACATAGCCCATCTCGACCGCGTCGGCGAGCGCGTCGAGCGCATCGTCGGGCGGCATGACGAGGGTGCCCGGCGGGGGCGGTGGCGAGGCCTCGGCTTTGTGCGTCCAGGTCAGGCCGAGTCGCTGGCCGATCCAGTCGAGCAGGGCGTCCATCTTGAAGGGCTTGAGAATGAAGTCTTCGGGCGGCAGGCCGACATCGTTGTCCAGGCCCTTGTCGAAGGCGTTGGCCGAGAGTACGGCGATGTTCACCTCGCGCGCCTTGCCCTGGCGGATGCGGCGGATGCTCTCCCAGCCGTCGATGCCGGGCATGGCCAGATCCATGAAGATGAGGTCGGGCTGGAAGGCGTCGAGCAGCTTGAGGCATTCCAGCCCCGAGGCGGCCTGCGTGACCTTGAAGCCGAGGAATTCGAGGATGCCGGCGAGCATCTCGCGGTCATCGCGCTCGTTGTCGACGATCAGGATGCGCTTGCGCGGGCCTTCGTAGCCGGTGCGCTGGCGCGGTGCCTGCGGCATGGCCGCCTCGGCGCCATGCATCTGCGGCAGAAACAGGCGCACGATGAAGCGGGTGCCGGCGGTGGCGCTGCGGTCGAGCTTGAGCTCGCCGCCCATCACGTCGGCGAACATGCGGCTGATGGTCAGCCCCAGGCCGGCGCCGCCGGTCTTGCCCGCGGTGCTGCCGCGGCCGAAAGGTTCGAACACGCGCTCGATGTCCGCCTCGGCGATGCCCGGGCCGCTGTCTTCGATGGTGAAGGTGCCCATCTCGCGTGCGTAGTGCACGCCGAAGCGCACGCCGCCACGCTCGGTGAACTTGACCGCGTTGCCGAGCAGGTTGATGAGGATCTGGCGCAGCCGCTTCTCGTCGGCCCGCACCACGGCCGGCAGCGTGCCCTGCGGCTGGTAGTCGAAGCTCAGATCCTTGCGGGTGGCCTGCAGCTCGAACATGCGCACGATCTGGTGCAGGAAGGCGGGGAAGTCGATGGCGCGCGGCTCGAGCGTGAGCTTGCCGCCCTCGATGCGGGCGATGTCGAGCGTGCCCTCGATCAACGACAGCAGGTGGTCGCCGCTCCTGCGGATGACACTGATCGCCTGCCGCCGCTGCGGCGGAATGGCCTCGTCGCCGTCGAGAATCTGCGCATAGCCGAGAATCGAATTGAGCGGGGTGCGCAGCTCATGGCTGATGGCAGTGATGTAGCGGCTCTTGGCCTGGTTGGCCAGCTCGGCCACCTGCTTGGCCTGCTGCAGCGCGTCGTCGGTGCGGCGGTGATCTTCGATCTCCTGCATCAGCAATGCGGTCTGGCGATTGGACTCCTCCTGCGCCACCTGGCGGCTCTTGTGCGTGAGCACCAGCCACCAGGCCACCACCGCGCTGACCAGCACCAGCGCGGCAAACACTTTGAGCAGGGCCGCGCCCAGCGCCGGGCCGACCGTGGCCGCCGCCTCGCCCGGCACCCGCAGCTCCTGGTAGTAGAGCATGCCCAGCAGCAAGGCGAGGAAGGGCAGGATCACCGCCATCAGCATCAGGTAGTGCCCCAGGCCGCTGTCCAGATACGGCCACAGGCGCTCGGGCAGCAGGCGCTGCATGGCTGCGGTCCATTGCGACGACAGGCGCGCATGCGGCTTGCACTGATCGTGGCAGCGGGCGTCGAGCGAGCAGCACAGCGAGCAGATCGGGCCGCCGTAGGCCGGGCAGCGCGAGATGTCGTCGGCCTCGTACTCGCGCTCGCAGATCACGCAGCGGCAGCTGTGTGCGTCAAACGTGTCGGGCGTGCGCGCGATGTAGTAGCGCCCGCCGGTGGCCCAGGCGATCAGGGGCGAGGCTACCAGCGCGGTGACCAGCGCGATCAGTGCCGAGAAGGCCTGGGCGCCGTCGCCGAAGAGGCCGAAGTAGGCCGCCACCGACAGCGCCGAGGCGAGCAGCATGGCGCCCACGCCGACCGGGTTGATGTCGTAGAGATGGGCGCGCTTGAACTCGATGCCCGGCGGCGACAGCCCCAGCGGCTTGTTGATGACCAGGTCGGCCACCACCACCATCAGCCAGGAGATGGCGATGTTCGAATACAGCCCGAGCACCCGCCCCAGCGCCTGGAACACGTCCAGCTCCATCAGCGCCAGCGCGATGCCGGTGTTGAACACCACCCACACCACCCGGCCCGGATGGCTGTGCGTCAACCGCGCGAAGAAGTTCGACCATGCCAGCGAGCCGGCGTAGGCATTGGTGACGTTGATCTTGAGCTGCGATACCACCACCAGCGCCAAGGTGGCGGCCACCGCCCAGCGGTGATCGGAAAAGACGTATTCGTAGGCCACCAGGTACATCTGGTTGGGATCGAGCGCGCGCTCCGGCGGCACCGCATGGCTGATCGCCAGATAGGCCAGCATGGCGCCGCCGAGCATCTTGATGACCCCCGGCACCACCCAGCCCGGCCCGCCGATGAGCACCGCCAGCGTCCACCGGCGGCGATTGCGCGCGGTGCGCTCGGGCATGAAGCGCAGGTAGTCCACCTGTTCGCCCATCTGGGTGATCAACGCGATGCCGACGGTGAGCGCCGCGCCGAAGCCGAGCAGGTCGAAACGGCCGTGCTGGCCGTCGGTGCCGGGGTAGGCGACCAGGCCGGCGAGCACGCCGGGGTTCTCGCCCAGCACATAGACGAAAGGCACCACCAGCAGCACGATCCACAGCGGCTGGGTGACCACCTGCAGCCAGCTGATGACGGTCACGCCATGGGTCACCAGCGGGATCACCACCAGCGCGCAGATCAGGTAGCCCCAGGCCGGCGGGATGTCCAGCGCCAGCTCCAGCGCATAGGCCATGATCGCCGCCTCGAGGGCGAAGAAAATGAAGGTGAAGCTGGCGTAGATCAGCGAGGTGATGGTCGAGCCCAGGTAGCCGAAGCCGGCGCCGCGGGTGAGCAGGTCCATGTCCAGCCCGTAGCGGGCGGCGTACTGGCTGATCGGCACGCCGGCCAGGAAGATGATCAGCCCGGTGGCGAGGATCGCCCAGAACGCGTTCCAGAAACCGTAGCTGACCAGCAACGCACCGCCCACCGCCTCCAGCACCAGGAAGGCCGAGGCGCCGAAGGCGGTGTTGGCGACGCGCATCTCCGACCACTTGCGGAAGCTGTGTGGCGTGAAGCGCAGCGCGTAGTCTTCCAGCGTCTCGCGCGCCACCCAGCTGTTGTAGTCGCGCCGCACCTTGATGACACGCTGCGCCGGCGCGCGGCGGGCGTCGTCGGCAAGCGGTGACGGAGAGGGGGTGGCAGTGGTGTTCGGCACGCCCGATAGCATACCGGTCGCGCGGGCCGGCGCGCATGCGCACAACAGCGTAGGGCGGCCAGGGCGGCGCGATTCGGGGCGGTAAAAACGGAAAGGGCCGAGTCTTTCGACTCGGCCCTTGGTGTCCTGGTAGGCCGTGCGTGGCTCGAACACGCGACCAACGGATTAAAAGTCCGCTGCTCTACCAACTGAGCTAACGACCCGTAAGGAAGCGCGAATTATAGGAACCGATCCCTACCCTGTCAAGGCGATCCGAGAGAAATTTCGGGAGGTTTGCCACCGATGTAGCGGGTGGGGTCGTCCACGCCGGCGTCGAGAAAGCCGGCGCGGCGCAGGCGGCAGGCTTCGCAACGGCCGCAGGCGCGACCGCCGTCGTCGGCCTGGTAGCAGGTGACGGTCTGCGCGTAGTCGACGCCCAGCGCGTTGCCGCGGCGGATGATCTCGGCCTTGCTCAGCGAAATGAGCGGTGCGTGGATCGTCAGGCGTTCGCCTTCGACGCCGGCCTTGGTGGCCAGATTGGCCATGGTTTCGAAGGCCTGGATGTATTCAGGCCGGCAGTCCGGATAGCCGGAGTAGTCGACCGCGTTGACGCCGACGAAGATGTCGCGGGCGCCGAGCACTTCGGCCCAGGCTAGGGCGATCGACAGCATCACGGTGTTGCGCGCCGGCACATAGGTGACCGGGATCGGTGACGCTTGGGTGCCGCGGGCGTCGATCGGGATGTCGATGGTGGGGTCGGTCAGCGCCGAGCCGCCGAACTGGCCCAGGCCGACGCGCGCCAGGCGATGCTCGGCGGCGCCCAGGCTGTCGGCGACGCGCTTGGAGGCGGTCAGCTCGGCGGCATGGCGCTGACCGTAGGCGACGGACAGGGCGTAGCACTCGAAGCCCTGTTCGCGGGCGATGGCGAGGCAGGTGGCCGAATCGAGCCCGCCGGAGAGCAGGACGACGGCGCGGCGCGGCGGCAGTTCGGTGGATTCACTCATGATGGTTATCGGCCGCGGGCGTCGGCCCACAGCACTTTGTGCAGTTGCATTTGAAAGCGCACCGGCAGGCGGTCGCGCACGATCCATTCGGCCAGATCGGCAGGGTCGAGCTGGCCGGCCACCGGCGAGAACAGCACCGGGCAGCGGGTGGCCAGCGCGCGGGTGCGCAGTTGCTCGCAGGCCCAGGCGTAGTCCTCGGCGTCGGCGATGACGATCTTGAGCTCGTCGCGGTCGGTGAGCAGCGCCAGGTTGTCCCAGCGGTTCTTGTCGAGTTCGCCGGAGCCAGGGGCCTTGAGGTCCATGATGCGGCTGACGCGCGGGTCGACCGGGGCGATGTCGAGCGCGCCGCTGGTCTCCAGTGAGACGTCGTAGCCGGCGTCGCACAGGGCGGTGAGCAGCGCGAGACAGCCTTTCTGGGCCAGGGGCTCGCCGCCGGTGACGCAGATGTGCGGCAGGCCGTGGTGGGCGATCTCGTCGAGGACCGCCGCCAGCGTCCGGGTCTGACCGCCG
Source organism: Denitromonas iodatirespirans (assembly GCF_018524365.1). Taxonomy (GTDB): domain Bacteria; phylum Pseudomonadota; class Gammaproteobacteria; order Burkholderiales; family Rhodocyclaceae; genus Nitrogeniibacter; species Nitrogeniibacter iodatirespirans. The sequence continues at coordinate 8,701 of NZ_JAEKFT010000011.1, read as the reverse complement.
GTGAAGGCGTACTCGGTATCGCACCACACACAGCGCAGCGGACAGCCGGTGAGGCGGACGAACACCGTCGGCAGGCCGGCGCGCGAGGCTTCGCCCTGGACGGATGCGAATATTTCCGTCACCCGCAAGCGGGTGACGGAGGGGGTAATGCTCATACGGCGGCTCAGCTACCGAGGCGCTGCTTGGCCGACTTGGCGGCGGCGCTGTCGGGGTACTGATCGATCACGGCCTTGAGCGTTTTCTGCTCGAGGCGACGCTCGCCCATGGCGCGCTGGGCATTGGCCACGCCAAGCAGGGCGTCCGGTGCGCGGGCGTCCTGCGGCCACTGGTTGACCACGGTGTTGAAGTGCTGTGTGGCACGGGCCGTGTCCTTGGCCTGCAGGGCGGCGCTGCCGGCCCAGAAATGGGCGCTCGGCAGGAAGCTGCTGCCCTGGTAGGCGGCAATGAAAGCGTCGAAGGCGTCGGCCGCCTCGGGGTATTTGCCCCCCTTGAGCAGGTTCAACGCACTTTCGTAATCGCGGGATTCCGCCGCGGGGTCGATCTGGGTCGATGGGCCGGCGCCCCCGGTTTCCAGCTTGCGCAGACGGGCGTCGAGGTCGACATAGAAGTCTTGCTGACGCTTCTTCACCGATTCGATGTCGTGCATCATCAGCTCGACATCGCCGCGCAGTTTGGCCACCTCGGCCTTCATGGCCTCGATCTGGTTGGCCAGTTGCAGGTTCGCCCGTGAGCTGGCCTCGAGCGTATCGAGGCGTGCGGCGTGCTCGTCGCGCATGCGGATGATTTCCTTGCGCGCTTCGGCATCGTCGAACAGGCCAGCATGTGCCGGCCACGTGAGCATCGCTGCAACCAGCGCTATCCAGGGGGCCGGCCGCATCATCAGAATTCCCCGGCGTAGAGCATTTCGCCGCGACGGTTCTCGGCGTAGCACGCTTCGGTACGCTCGGTGCAGCGCGGCTTCTCTTCACCCAGGCTGACCGATTCGATCTGCGTTTCTTGTGCGCCGAGCAGCATCAGGGCCTTCTTGATGGCGTCGGAGCGCTTCTGGCCGAGCGCGAGGTTGTACTCGCGGCTGCCGCGTTCGTCGGCGCTGCCCTGGATCAGCATTTTCATCTGCGGATTGGCGACCAGGAAGCGGGCATGGGCTTCGACCAGCGGCATGAACTCACCGCGGATGGTGAAGCTGTCGTAGTCGAACATCACCGAACGTTTGGACAGGATGTTGTTCGGGTCGCGCAGGGCGGCCAGACCGGCACCTTGCGGCTGATCGGGGCGGACGGTCGGGATCGAGCCGGCAGAGCTGGCCGAGCGGTCTTCGACAGCGGCGCCCTGATCAGAGCTCATCGGGGTGCTCGAGCAGCCTGCGAGCAGGCTGAGTGCGAGCATGGAGGCGGCGAGGGGGTAACGCATTGAATAGACTCCTTGAGTCATGAGGTTGCTAGTCATCGACTAGCGGGGCAAAGGTCCCCAGGCGGGTTCACGCACGTCGGCGGCCTGGACCGAGAGACGTTGCTTGATTCGCCCGTCGGACGAAACAGCGGCAAGCACCCCCCGGCCGCCGATCTCTGTTGCGTAGAGAATCATACGGCTGTTGGGGGCAAAGCTGGGCGACTCGTCCCGACCGGTGTCGGTCAGGACGGCAAACTGGCGGGTGGCCACATCCATGATCGCCACCTGGAAACCATTGGCGGTGCGGGCGATGTAGCTCATGGTCTGGCCGTCGGGCGAGGGGCGCGGCGTCACGTTGTAGCTGCCCTCGAAGGTGACGCGCTCGGCGCGCCCGCCCTGGGTCGAGATGCGGTAGATCTGCGGGCTGCCGCCCCGGTCGGAGGTGAAGTAGATCCACTTGCCGTCATGGCTGAAGGCCGGCTCGGTGTCGATGCTCGACGAGCTGGCCAGGCGGGTGACGCCGGAGCCGTCGGGGTTGACGGTGTATAGCTGCGACAGGCCGTCCTTGGTCAGCACCACGGCCAGGCGGTTGCCGTCGGGCGACCAGGCGGGGGCGGAGTTGGAGCCCTTGAAGTTGGCGGCCACCGCACGCAGGCCGGTGGCCAGGGTGTGGACATACACCACCGGCTTTTTCGCCTCGAAGGAGACATAGGCCAGGCGACTGCCATCGGGCGACCAGGAGGGCGAAATGATCGGTTCGTTGGAGGCCAGCGCGGTCTGCGGATTGGCGCCGTCGGAGTCGGCGATCTGCAGCTTGTACTGGTTGCCGCTCTTGACGACATAGGCGATCTGCGTCGAGAACACGCCTTTGAGGCCGGTGATGCGCTCATAGATGACGTCGGCGATGCGATGGCCGGTGGCGCGGTACTGGGCCGGCGTCATGGTCAGCGTGAGGGCGTCGAGCTGGGCCTCCTGGCGGGTGTCGTAGAGGCGCACGCGCACTTCGTACTTGCCGCTTTGCGCCGGCACCACGGTGCCTACCGCAATGGCGTCGGCACCGCGGGTGCGCAGGTAAGCGAAATCGGGCGGCACGGACTCGCCCATCGGGCGCGGCCCCATCTCGACCAGCGAGAACAGGCCGCTGCGCTCCAGGTCGCCGCGCACCACTTCGGTGACGCTGCGCGGCAGTTGCGCCTCGCCATCCATGACTGCCACCGCCACCGGGAAACGGTTGGCGCCCGCCCCGGTGATCTCGATCGACAACTGCGCGCGCGCCGGCGTGACGACGACGGTGAGCAGGGCGATCAACAAAAATCGAAACAAATCAGTCAGTTTCATCATCTCAGGTTCCCGGGGCGATTATACCGAACCCCTTCTATTGTTCTAGCGGGCGGAATTTGAACTCAAGTGTACGGGCAAAGAGGGCTTTGTCGTCGGGTGTCGGCAGCGGGCTGGACTTGCGGATCGCCCGTTCGATGGCTTCGTCCAGTGCGGCGTGGCCGGTGCTCTTCTTCAGGCGCAGTTCCATCACCGTGCCGTCGGGCAGTTGGTCGACGACGAAGGTGGCTTCTGGATTGCCGCTGACCCCAGGCGGCAGCATGATGTTGCCGCGCACCTTGACCCGAATGGCATTGATGTAGCTGTCCAGTGCCCGCCCGCGTGCCGCTGATCGCAGTTCCTGCTTGAGCAGTTCGGCGTCGCGCGCACGCTGCGCATCCATCGCCAGCAGTTCCTGCATGCGGTCGTCTTCGATGGCCTTGGAGCGGTCGACCTTCGGCTCGGGCTTCGGCGCCGGTTTGGGGGTGGGCTTGGGTTCCGGCTTTTTCGGTTCGGGCTTCTTGGGCTCCGGTTTCGGTTCCGGTTTCTTCGGCTCGGGTTTCTTCGGCTCGGGCTTTTTCGGTTCTGGCTTCTTTTCCGGGATCTTGATCTCGGGCGCCTTGGGCTCGGGCTTCGGTTCCGGCTTGGGTTCGGGTTTCGGCGTCGGCTTCGGCTCCGGTTTGGGTTCGGGCGGCGTTGCCCGCACGGGCACCGACGGCGGTGCGCTCACCAGGGCGACCTGGACGCTCGCCGGCGGTTCGTTCTGCCAGCGCACGCCAAAGAACAGGAAAGCCGCCAATGCCAGGTGCACCAGCGCGGCGAGCACGAACGACAGGCGTTTGCCCGGTTCCGGGCGGTCCTGCATGTGCGTCATCGTTTGGCGGCCGGCTCGCTGTCACCGCGCTGGACCAGCAGGCCGATCTTGTCGATGCCGGCGCGTTGCAGCGCGTCCATGACTTTGAGGACCGCGTCGTAGCGCGCTTCGCGGTCGCCGGCGATGAGCACCGCCCGCGCCGGGTTGTCCAACTGTTGTTGGCGGAGTTCGGCGACGGCGGCCTCGAGCGGCATCGGCACCGGCTCCTGGGCAGCGTCGCGCAGGGCCACCGTGCCGTCGGCCTGGACGACGACCCGGAGCGGCTCGGCCGGCGTCTGCGAGGCCTTGCCGACGCTGGGCAATTCGACGCTACCGGTCTGGATCATCGGCGCGGTGACCATGAAGATGACGAGCAGCACCAGCATCACGTCGATGTAGGGCACGACGTTGATCTGGTTCATCAGGCGGCGCTCACGCATGGCGACTCCTCCGCTCAGCGCAACTGGCGCTGCAGGATGTTGGAGAACTCTTCCATGAAGCTCTCGAGGCGGATGGACAGGCGATCGATGTCGTGGGCGAAGCGGTTGTAGGCCACCACGGCCGGAATCGCCGCGAACAGGCCGATAGCCGTGGCGACCAGGGCTTCGGCAATGCCGGGGGCGACATGGGCGAGCGTGGCCGAGGTGACGTTCGACAGCCCGCGGAAGGCGTTCATGATCCCCCACACCGTGCCGAACAGGCCCACGTAGGGCGACACCGAGCCGACCGAGGCGAGGAAGGCCAGATGAGCTTCGAGCTCATCGACCTCGCGTTGGTAGGTGGCGCGCATGGCGCGGCGCGCGCCGTCCACCACGGTGGCGTGGTCGGCGTTCTTGGCGCGCAGCTTGGAGAATTCGCGATAACCCGATTCGAAGATGCGCTCCATCGGGCCTGTGTTGTGGCGGTCGTTGCCGGCGCTCTGGTAGAGGCTGTTCAGGTCGCCGCCGCTCCAGAAGCTGCGCTCGAAGTGGAGCGACTTGCGCCGCGCGCTGCCGATGGAGAACCATTTGCGGAAGATCCAGTACCAGGACATGAAGGAGAGGCCCGCCAGCAGGGCCATCACCAGTTTGACCAGCAGGCTGGCTTCGGCGATGAGGGAGAGGATCGACAGGTCTTGTGTGATTGGCATGGTCAGCCCGGTTGGCCCGGGTTCAGTGTTTTTCGAATGTGATCGGGGATGGCTGCGGCCCGGTTTCGCCGAGTGTCCAGGCAGGCGACAGTGACCGTGGCGTCGAACAGGAGTTCCGTGCCGCGCATGATTTTCTGCGAAAACGCCAGGCTGGCCCGTTTCAGCGTGCCCACCGCAGTGACGATTTCCAGCGTGTCGTCGAGGCGGGCGGCCCGCAGATAGTCGCCCTCGACCCGGCGTACGACGAAGGCTATGCCGGTGTCGGTGAGCAATTGCTGCTGATCGAAGCCCCGTTGTCGCAGCCATTCGGTGCGCCCGCGCTCACAGAAGCGCCAGTAGCTGCCGTAGTACACAACGCCGGCCGCATCGGTGTCTTCGTAATACACGCGGATCGTCAGGGTGTCGGGGGCGAGCGCGATGGCCGGATCGGTAGGGAGCATCGCGCTATTTTAGCCGAGAGCAGCCCGGCTGTTGCGTCGCATTCCTGGTGCAATCCTTAACAAAACTTTTCGTCGCGTAGGCGCACAATAGTTTTGAAGGCATTGCTGCGATGACAATTGTGCGGTGTTATTCTGAGCTTGCAGTGCGCATGTTGCACTGCGAATACGCGCCCGGTTCGCTGTGCGCCGACCCCCCCAGGTGATCGAGTCATCGTGCAGGTATGCGCTGGCCGTCATGATGGGTGGGGACGTCCGCGCGGTGGACGGGAGGGAGACAATCTTGGTGGGTTCGTCACATAAAAAAACATCGGGCAACGGGACCGGAAAAGGGCCGCGTTCCGAGCTGTCGACGCTGGATTTCGGCGCTGCGGGCGGCGATGTGGCGCGCGCGCTGGCTGAGTGCGCGGGCAAGATCGAAGTGCAGGAGGGGGGCGATGCCTTTGCCGGCGTGGCCGAAGATGCCGCCGTGCTCTATGCCAATGGTCAGAATGACCTGGCTGCCCAGGTGCTGAGCGACTTCGTCGCCGGGCTGACGCCAGGCCAGGGCGAGCCGATGTGGCTGATGCTGCTCGATCTCTACAAACTCTCCGGCAAGCGCGCCGAATTCGACGAGTGCGTGATCGCCTACGCGCGCAGCTTCGAGAAATCTCCGCCGCCTTGGGATGTGGCCGATACCCCGACCAGCACCAACGGCGCGCCGGCGGCGCCGGCGGTGGCCCTGGGTGCGGCGCTCACCGACCAGGTGGCCAAGCAGTTCGAGCGGGTGCGCGAAGCGGGGCGCAAGAGTGGTGCGGTGCGCATCGACCTGTCGCGCCTGCGTTCGGCCGACGAGGCCGGCTGTGCCTTGCTGCGCACGCTGATCGCCGACCTCAAGGACGCCGCCGTGACGATCCGTCTGGCGGGGGCCAGTACCGTCGCCAACATGCTCGGTGGCCAGGTTCTGGCCGGCCGGCGCGAGAACCAACAGATGTGGCTGCTGCTGCTCGACATGCTCCAGCAGACCGATGAAATCGAGCGCTTCGAAGAGGTCGCGCTCGACTATGCGATCACCTTCGAAGAGTCGCCGCCCTCCTGGGAGCCCAAGGCGGTGGCCGAACTGGTATCGACGACCTCCGAGCTGGCCTCGGCGGTGCAGATGGACGAAGGCTTCGTGCTCGAAGGCGAGGTGATGGGCGCCAACGCCGATCCCTTGCGTCAGCTGGCGGCCTATGCGGCCGAGCGCAATCATGTGGAAGTGGACTGTGCGCGCCTGCGCCGGCTCGACTTCGTGTGTGCCGGCAGCCTGTTCAATGTGCTGGCGCAACTGCAGGGGCAGGGCAAGCTGGTGGTGCTCAAGAACGTCAACGCCATGGTGGCCGCGTTGCTGCGCGTGATGGGCATCGATCAGGTCGCCCGCTTGCAATTGCGGCGATAGGCCCCAGATGGGTTCAATTGCCGGGGTGCTGCGTCAATCGCACGGACGGCGTTAACCACACGTCCCCAAGCGGGCGATTCGGAATCGGCATGGAACAGTATCACGGCACCACCATCCTCTCAGTACGGCGCGGACGGCGCGTGGCGCTGGGGGGCGATGGTCAGGTGACGCTGGGCAACATCGTCATCAAGGGCAGCGCGCGCAAGGTGCGCCGCATTCATCACGACCGCATCCTGGCCGGCTTTGCCGGCGGCACGGCCGACGCTTTCACGCTCTTCGAGCGCTTCGAAGCCAAGCTCGAAAAGCACCAAGGCAATCTCTTGCGCAGCGCCGTCGAGCTAGCCAAGGACTGGCGCACCGACCGCATGCTGCGCCGGCTCGAAGCCATGCTGGCGGTGGCCGACGAGGAAAACTCCCTGGTCATCACCGGCAATGGCGATGTGCTCGAACCCGAGCAGGGCATCGTCGCCATCGGCAGCGGTGGCGCCTACGCCCAGGCGGCCGCGCGCGCGCTGCTGGAGAACTCCGACCTGCCGCCCGAGGAGATCGTCAGCAAATCGCTGGCGATCGCCGGCGACCTGTGCATCTACACCAATCAACATCACACCATCGAGGTGCTGGGCTGAGGTCCGGCATGCGAGCCGAGCAGATCATGACGCAAATGACCCCGCCGGAGATCGTCTCCGAACTGGACAAGCACATCGTCGGTCAGGGCCGCGCCAAGCGCGCCGTGGCCATCGCCCTGCGCAACCGCTGGCGTCGCGCCCAGGTGGCCGAGCCGCTGCGCAGCGAAATCACCCCCAAGAACATCCTGATGATCGGCCCCACCGGCGTCGGCAAGACCGAGATCGCGCGCCGCCTGGCGCGGCTGGCGAACGCGCCGTTCATCAAGATCGAGGCGACCAAGTTCACCGAGGTGGGCTATGTCGGCCGCGATGTGGACACCATCATCCGCGATCTGGCCGAAATCGCCGTCAAGGACGGCCGCGAGCGCGCCATGAACTCGGTGCGCGACCGCGCCTCCGATGCCGCCGAAGACCGCGTCCTCGACATTTTGTTGCCGCCGGCCCGCGGCGTCGGCTTCAGCAACGAAGAGGCGCCCGCCGCCGATTCGGGTACGCGCCAGAAATTCCGCAAGAAACTGCGCGAGGGCGAGCTCGACGACAAGGAGATCGAAGTCGATGTGGCGCTGCCGTCGATGAGCGCCGAGATTTTCGCCCCGCCGGGCATGGAAGAGATGACCCAGCAATTGCAGGGCATGTTCCAGAACCTCGGCGGCGGGCGCAAGAAGGCCCGCAAGCTGCCGATCAAGGAGGCCCTGCGCCTGCTCGCCGACGAAGAGGCCGCCCGCCTGATCAACGATGAAGAGGTCAAGGCCGAGGCGGTGCGTGCGGTCGAACAGAATGGCATCGTCTTCCTCGACGAGCTCGACAAGGTCGCCTCGCGCTCGGAAGCGCAAGGGGCGGATGTCTCGCGCCAGGGCGTGCAGCGCGATCTGCTGCCGCTGGTCGAAGGCACGACGGTGAGCACCAAGTACGGCATGATCAAGACCGATCACATCCTGTTCATCGCCAGCGGCGCCTTCCACCTGTCCAAGCCCAGCGACCTGATTCCCGAACTGCAGGGCCGTTTCCCGATCCGCGTCGAGCTCGACTCGCTCGGCGTCGATGATTTCGAGCGCATCCTCACCAGCACCGACGCCTGCCTGACCCGGCAATACGAAGCGCTGCTGGAGACCGAAGGCGTGAAGATCGACTTCCAGCCCGAGGGCATCCGCCGCTTGGCCGAGATCGCTTTCCAGGTCAATGAAAAGACCGAGAACATCGGCGCGCGCCGCCTGTACACGGTGATGGAAAAGCTGCTGGAGGAGATCTCCTTCAACGCCGGCAAGGCGGGTGTGGGCGATCTGGTGGTCAATGCGGCCTATGTGGATGACTGCCTGGAGGCCGTGGCTGAGCGCGAGGATCTGGCGCGCTACGTGCTGTAAACGTTTGCCATTCTCATGAAAAAGCCCCGCAGTTGCGGGGCTTTTTCGTTGTGCGCCCAGCATGGGCGCACTCCTGCGGGTGCGAGTCCCGCCGTAAGTTGATCACAGCGAACGAAGTGAAGCGCAACTGCGTGAGGGCGACCGAGCGTGGGGAGGAAGCGTGGAGCGTAAA
>NZ_JAEKFT010000108.1 GCF_018524365.1 Denitromonas iodatirespirans | reverse complement strand
CCGGCCTCAAGGGGGCGGCGCTCGCACGCACGCCGCTCGACCGTGGCGGCGTACAGCTGACGCTGCGCAAGGTGGTGGCCGGCTGCGGCCTTAAAAAAACATTACCCCTCACAGCCTGAGGCACAGCTATGCCACTCACCTGATCGAGGCCGGGGTCGATCTGATCGAGCTGCAGAAGTTTCTCGGCCACCACTCCATCCTCACCACCGCCCGATATACACACCTCACGGACCGCACCGAGGTCCACGCCAGCGAGCGCATCAACGCGCTGATCGACACCCTCGCCGTCGGCTGGGGGCGCATTCGATGATCCGCCTCGCTTCTGTCATCGAGACCTTTCGCGACGAGTTTCTGGCCGAGTACGGCGCCCGTCTGACTTCCGACCAACATCGCGCCTTGAGCGCGCTCGGCCAGTGCCGCCGCGCTTCGAGCCCGATGATGCAACTCGGCTGCAGCGCCTGCGCGCATCGCGCGCTGGTGCCGCATTCGTGTGGCCATCGCCTGTGCCCGCACTGCCAGCACCACGAGAGCGAGCAGTGGCTGCAACGCCAGCGTCAGGCCCTGGTGCCGGCCGACTACTTCCTGCTGACCTTCACCTTGCCGGCCGAGCTGCGCCCCCTGGCCCGGTACCATTCGCGGACCGTGTTCGATGCGCTGATGCGCTGCAGTTGGGCAACGGTGTCTCGCTTTGCCGGCAACGATCGGCAGTTGCAGGGCACCCCCGGCGCCATCGCCGTGCTGCACACCCATAACCGCCGGCTCGACTTCCATCCGCATGTGCATCTGCTCGTGCCGGCCGCAGCGCTCGATGCCGAACGCCGATGCTGGCGCAGCAAACGCCGATCCCGATCCGGCCGGCCATACCTGTTCAACGCCAAGGCCCTGGCCAAGGTCTTTCGCGCCAGGATGCTCGCCGCCTTGTCGGCCGCCGGGTTGGCCTTGCCGAAGCGGGCGCCAAGCCAATGGGTCGCGCACTGCAAGGCAGTCGGCCACGGCG
>NZ_JAEKFT010000107.1 GCF_018524365.1 Denitromonas iodatirespirans | reverse complement strand
CGGACAAATTGATGGCTCTGGTCGAGGTGTTCGAAGGACTCGAGGACTGGCGCAACGCGCAGCAGACGCGTCACCGGCTGGACGAACTGCTTACCGTGGCGGTGTGCGCGGTGCTCAGCGGCGCCGACGACTTCGAGGATATTTCGCAGTGGGGCAAGGAGAAGCTCGGCTGGCTGCGCCGTTTCCTGACGCTGGACTACGGCGTGGCTTCCTCCGACACCTTCGAGCGGGTGTTCGCACTGCTCGATCCGAAGAGCTTCGAGCGCGCCTTTCGCAGTTGGGTCGCAATGGTGATCCCGGCGCTTGGTCACGAACAGGTGATCGCCATCGACGGCAAGAGCAGCCGGCGCACCACGAGCAAAGCGGCGGCAGCGCCGCTGCACCTGGTCAGCGCCTTCGTTGCCGAAGTGGGCGTGGTGCTCGGGCAAGTAGCCACGGGCGAGAAATCCAACGAAATCACGGCGATTCCCGAGTTGCTGGGTGTGCTGGACATCAAGGATTGCATCGTGACCATCGATGCCATGGGCACCCAGACGGCCATTGCACGAACGATCCGCGAACGCGGTGCGCACTACGTGTTGTGTGTGAAGGACAACCATCCAACGCTGCTCGATTCGATCCTGCTGACCCACGCCGGCGTGGCCGGGCCGCTCGAATCGGCCAGTACCTGCGAGACACGCTCGCGCGGACATGGGCGCGAGGAAGTACGTCTGTGCCAGGCCTTCGAGGCCGACGCGCGGCTCTACAAGGCCGAGCAGTGGCCCGATCTGAGAAGCTTCGCCACGGTCAAGCGCACGCGCATCGTCGCCGGCAAGAAGAGCGTCGAGCGGCGTCACTACATCAGCAGCCTGCCGCCCGATGCGGACAAGATCGCGCATGCCGTTCGAAGCCACTGGGAAGTAGAGAATCGGTTGCATTGGTGCCTGGATGTGCAGTTCTCCGACGACTACGCCCGTGCCCGCACCGGACACGTTGCCCACAACCTGGCGCTGGTACGCCACATCGCGCTGAACCTCATTCGGCTGAAC
>NZ_JAEKFT010000106.1 GCF_018524365.1 Denitromonas iodatirespirans | reverse complement strand
GCCATGAACCATGCGTATCGCCGGCCCCTTGGCGTCAAGGGTTCGCTGCGCCGGGCTACGCCCGCCCTTGACCCCAACGGCCCGGCACCCCGGATCCCGCATTACCCACTCAAAATTCAAAAGAGGCGGATTTGTCTGATGTAAGAAACGACGTAGATCGAGGAAAACTGAATATCGCCCTTGACAAGTTGACTACGTTGAAGCGAGAGGTTTTATTGAACGGCGGACTGATCGTCTTCCTGTTTGTTTTTGAGCGGGTCTCAAAAGGTGTTTCTGTCTATCTCATAGAGCAGTTATCCCTAGCACATCATCGCAACATTGCGGACGTATCTACCGGGCTTAGATTCGCTTTATTTGTTGTCTCTTTGATTGCAGCCGTTATTCAGTTTAAGGGGTTCCTTCTTGCGACCGATTTTAGGGAACTCATTGTCCGCAACCGGAAGTAGCAGGATTGGTCTAACAAACCCATGGGTGCCGGCGGGGTCACCCATTAGCCTCCCCCTTGCAATAGGGCGAACTTAAACCTGCGCCTCGCCCCCGCATTCTGTCTCTTCCGTCCCCGGCCAGCGACAGCCCAGCGCACTTGGTTCTCGGTGTGTGGTTGCGCGATGCCGCGCACCAGTCACCCATCAGGATCAAGGCCAGCACGGTACTCTGCACCAACCCCTGGCTGCCTTGGCAGCCCCAGAAAACCCTCTGTTCCCCATCGCGTCCAATCGTCGCGAGCTGCGCTTGAATGCCGGTGGGGTCCGGTCTTGAAATACGACATGATCTGCACAATGGATCAGTTTGATCAGTGGCTCAGGTACGGAAATGTTGGATTTCAAGACCGGACCCTACCGCCTTGTTGTGACCCTACCGCCTTGCAGGTTCGCCAGCAACGGCGAGATCACGCCCCCTTGAGGGCGGAGCAAGTCAAGATAGTTGTCGCCTGATTCATGCAACTAACGTGTGTATGTCTTCAGCATGAAGTGTCGCATTGACGACAGCGTCTCGCTCTGGATTGAGCGTCACGAGGCCGATATGCGACCA
>NZ_JAEKFT010000105.1 GCF_018524365.1 Denitromonas iodatirespirans | reverse complement strand
GAACGCCACCAAGTACTCATCGGCTGGAACGAGACGCGCCAAGCCTACGATCGCGACGCCACGATGCACGCGCTGTTCGAGACGCAGGTGCAACGACACCCCGAGGCGATCGCGCTCGTCTTCGAAGACGAACAGCTCAGCTACGGCGAACTGAACGCCCGGGCCAACCGGCTCGCCCATCACCTGATCGGTCTGGGCGTGGCGCCCGATACGCGCGTGGCCCTGTGCGTCGATCGCAGCCCGGAGCTGATCGTCGCATTGTTGGCGGTACTCAAGGCCGGCGGCGCCTACGTGCCGCTCGACCCCGCCTACCCGAGCGAGAGGCTCGGCCAGATCCTCGAAGACAGCGCCCCGATCGGCGTGCTCACCGACGCCCTGGGCCGCGACGTGCTCGCTGGCGTGGCGGCGGCCGAGGGTTTGGCGCAGCTCGAACTCGACGCCACCGAGCCGGCCTGGGCTCAGGCTGCGCCGAGCAATCCGCATGTGGGCGCCCTGAAGAGCTCGCACCTGGCCTACCTCATCTACACCTCCGGCTCGACCGGCCGCCCCAAGGGCGTGGCCATCGAACACCGCAATGCCGTGAACTTCATCGCCTGGGCGCAAAGCGCGTTCGAGGCCAAAGAGCTGTCTCGCACCCTGTTCGCCACCTCCATCAACTTCGACCTGGCCGTCTATGAATGCTTCGTGCCGCTAAGCGTCGGGGCGCGCATCGACATCGTCGCCAACGCCCTGACCCTGCTCGAAGCGCAACCGGAAGTGAGCCTGATCAACACCGTCCCCTCGGCCATGAGTGCGCTGACCAATGCACACGCCGTGCCCGAATCGGTACAAGTGATCAACCTGGCCGGCGAAGCGCTCAAGCGCGATCTGGTCGAACGCATCTTCGCCCACACCCAGGTCGAACGGGTCTGCAACCTCTACGGCCCCTCGGAGACCACCACCTACTCCACCTGGGTATCCATGGATCGGCAAGACGGCTTCGTGCGCCACATCGGCCGCCCGATCGCCAACACGCGCATCTACATCCTCGACGCCCA
>NZ_JAEKFT010000104.1 GCF_018524365.1 Denitromonas iodatirespirans | reverse complement strand
GCTCGAACCGATCGGGTATATCCCGCCTGCAGAAGCTGAGGCAAACTACTACAGGCAACTCGCCAGCGAGGCCGCCATCCCGGCCTGACTTAAACCAAACGGCCTCCACCGAACCCGGGGCGATTCACTACGCCGAAGTCGGCGCACCGACCATGATGCTCGACCTCAAGGCAGCGCTCGCGCGCCCCTTGCCAAACCTGACATCCGAAGAAGAGCAACGTTGCACCGCAGTCGCTCCCAGGCCAGTGGCGAAAGCTCCGAACGAGCTGCGGACGGACAATTTTCCATTGCCGGGAGAGGATCTTCTTGCTCGTGATGTGCCCGAGGAGTTTTGGTCCAATGACGAAAGCCTGACACTGGCTCGGTTCGACAATTCCAGCAAGTGGTTGACGTTTTACTCGGGGAACTCCGCAACGGAAATCGGACGCATACAGATTCCTGGAGCCCGTTGTGTCGGAGGCTGCAATCTCGCAGTCACCTTCCTGCAAGGCACCGAGCGAGTGTTGCTTGTGAACACCCAGGACTTCGATGACCCGGATTTAACCGGACAGGTCTATGGTGAATACGACCTTCGACGATGCCGCTTCGTGTCATGGCCTGCAGGCGAGTTACGCAATATGCTGGCTTCACGCTTGCGCAACACAGACAGACCCTATCAGCCCCATCGGCTTGAGTCCTTTGTCAGTTCGCCGGACGGCAATTACGTGGGCGCTGTACTCACCGCGTCCGCCCACGACTATAAAAACTTGGCCTTGATCTACGACGTTTCGCGTCAACAGGCGGTTGGACTTTATGGTCCCTCCCAAGATGAGATCAAGTCTATGAGGAGCGGAGACGCGAAACACCCCTTCCATGCGTTGACCGACAGATCGACAGTTCCGCTGACCGCAGGAGGAGAGGCAGACGTGACTCTCACCGTCTCCGGTGAAGAGCCTGTCAGAAATTTTGTGTTTGAGGCATACCATGTGAGCAAGGAGCATGTATGCCAAGAAAGACCAGCAAGAAGAGCACTGCGGCGGCGCTGCCGTCCATCCCGAAAGAGCTGATCGATGGATT
>NZ_JAEKFT010000103.1 GCF_018524365.1 Denitromonas iodatirespirans | reverse complement strand
AAGACCCGCTATCGAGGGATCGCCAAGAACGAGGCGCAATTGTTCTCACTGTTCGGCCTCGCCAACCTCGTGCTCGCGCATAAAAGGTTGATGGCGCCCGACACGCAAGGTGCGTCCTGAAACGGGGCAAAGGCGATGAAATCGTGCGAATCCGGCCTTCCAGAGTGCCAATTCCGTATTCCGCGAGCCGATTGCAAGCGATTCGGCGCGACTGCACACCGAGATTTTCTTGCCGTCGCCGAAACGCGATTTATTCAGCACTTCCTTAGCTGATTTCTCTACGGTCAGAGCCTTGCCATTATCGGCGGCAGACAGTGCCAGCATGAAGGGCACGGCCTCTATTGCCCAATCTTGAGGCGACTGGTACTGCTCAGCCTCTGCCCCCAGACAGGCATGAAGCATCTCGGTATTGATGCCGCCACCAGGATCGAGCGCAATCGCAGCTAGGCCCGCTGGAAGTTCCAGCGCTAAAACCTGGGTAAGGCCCTCGATGGCGAACTTGCTTGCGCAATAGGGTGCAAGCCCTGCCGAAGCTTGTCGTCCCCAGCTGGAGCTGATATTCACAATGATGCTGTGGCCTGTCTTGAGCATGGCTGGCAGGAATGCCTGTAAGACATGAGCAACCCCTGTGACATTCACAGCCAGGATCTGGTCGAACTCAGCCGCAGGTACTGCCCATAGCGGCGCCCGCTGATTGATAAGCGAGGCATTGTTGATCAGCAGATCCGGTGCACCAGAGCGAGAAAGCACTTGCTTGGCCCAAGCCTGGACTTGCTCACGTTGAGCGATATCGACCGCCGCAAAGTGCAGGGCTCCCGCAGCTACGCGCCCGTCATCAATCGTCATCCTCCTCGTCCTGCGGTTCGAAGCCGAGCAGTTCGGCACGGTACTCATCGGACGTGGCGGCCAGCAACCGCTTGGTCTTGATGCTGGCCTTGCGTGAGGTGTTCAGCCGAATGAGGTTCAGCGCGATGTGGCGTACCAGCGCCAGGTTGTGGGCAACGTGTCCGGTGCGGGCACGGGCGTAGTCGTCGGAGAACTGCACATCCAGGCACCAATGCAACCGATTCTCT
>NZ_JAEKFT010000102.1 GCF_018524365.1 Denitromonas iodatirespirans | reverse complement strand
CAAGCTCGACACGACACATCCAAAGCGCAGCGTCAGGCTGCGGCGAAAGTGCGCCGGCTGGGACGACGATGAGCGCATGCGGGTGTTACAGATTCTGCCGATATGATGGTTGGATGCAATTGCCCTGCCACCAAACCCGGGGCGATTCAGTTCTGGCGAACCCCGAACGCTATGATGTCGTTTATAACGGCTGCGCCCATGCCGAAGCCTCCATGCTCGACATGTTTTTGGGTCAAATAGTGTATGAAGCAGCTGAGGAAGGCGGGATTGAAGCAGAAGTCGTTTCGCCTGATACGGTCACGATTCAAGGAGATCCAGAGGCTGCCTTAACTCAGATTCGTCGGTTGGAATGTTTCACGAATTATATTGGGAATCTAGTTATACGGCGCCGCTTTGAGGACTTGTCCGCTTTGTTTTGGAGCCGAGAGAATGAAAGAAATACGCCTCAGGCTTTAGCCGACACCTACGCCGAACTTGAGCGAAAATACGGCTGCTTCGAAATATTCCATGGTGTAAAGGTGTTGTCCATCTACGCAGGTGATGGTCGTGGTCGTAGTCGTAGGCATCTCGACGAAATGAAAACGCCGACGGGCGTAAAGCCCGAGCAGCGCGTCGGCACCTCTGGCTTTGGTCTCGCAAGTTCGATCACGCCGAATGGCATTCCCCGCTGGGAGGTGAGTGTCTACCTGGAGGTGGTGGAAACTGTCATGGGGGAGTTTCGTATCACGAAGATCGAATGGCGCTATACATACTGACATGGGGTATTTCCAGGACGATGCAAAAGTCGTCAAACTCTGTAGCGACGACTTCTGCACTAGAGGTGAATATAAGCGGACACATCACGGGTATGCGGGATAGATTCCGGATATGGCGCATCCCGGCACTTGCCCCCTTAGGGAAACGCTGATTATTTCGTTTGCATATCGCCCCACGGGCGGCTCTGTTTGAGACAATACGCATAGTTCCTTCACGACGGTGACGATCCCGATGCAATCGAGCTTCTCCGACCTTGAGTACGCGGCCAAGAAGAAGATGACGCGCCGCGACCGGTTCCTTGCCCAGATCGAAGCGGTGACACCGTGGGCGGCGCTCGAAGCGCTGATCGAGCCGC
>NZ_JAEKFT010000101.1 GCF_018524365.1 Denitromonas iodatirespirans | reverse complement strand
GCGCTCAGAAGAAGTAGCGCAAGCCCACCATGTAGCCGGTCTGGCTCTCGCCGGCGGCCGGGGCCACGCCCGGACCGACCGACAGCTGGTAGCTGGCGTTGCTGCTGTTGCTGATGTGGCCGACCTGGGCGTAGGCGTCCAGGCCCTTGTCCAGCGTGTAGAAACCGCGCACCGCCGTCAGCGTGGCGTTGCGGTCCTGGTCGTCGTTGACCGCCCGCTGGATGCCGCCGTCGATCTTGATCTCCGGCGTGAGCTTGTAGCTGGCGCTCACGTAGTAGATATCCGATTCGACGTCCGTCGTGGCGGTGTCGACCTTGCGCCCGAGCCAGCCGGCACCGAACTGCGCGTCGCCGAACTTCACGTAGCCGCCCAGCGTCATGCGGGTGTCCTTGTCGCTCGAGTCGGCGAAGGCGAACGGTGCCGCACCGTTGAAGAAGAAGGCCGTGGCGCCGGTGCCGCCCTTGATCGTATCGACGGCAGCGGCCACGCCGAACTGCTTGGCGTCGTAGCGCACCATCGCCGACCAGGCCTTGCACGCCTGGGCGTCGCTCGCGCTCTCGCCGCCGCAGGTGCCCGAGCCCGGCGCACCGCCGCTGGTGTCACGGCCGAAGGAGTAGGCCACACCGGCCGAGATGCCGTTGCCGAACTTGTTCTGCCACACCAGCGAGTTGTCGTAGCGCGAGTTGGGCAGGTAGGGGTCGAGCGAGCCGACCGCGTAGATGTTCGGCCCGAGCTGGTCCGAGCCGCGCATGGCCAGAGTCAGCATCGACCACTGGCGGCCGAAGGTGAAGTCGCCGAAGGGGGTGGACAGGCCGGCGAAGAGCTGGCGGCCGAAGATGCGATCCGGGGTACTGGCCGAGCCGCTCTGGCCCTGGGTGCCGTCGTCCAGGTTGAAGCCCGCCTCGAGCGTACCGATGACCGCGTAGCCGGGCTTGAACTCCTTGTGCAGCTTGAAGCCCAGGCGCGAGGCGAAGGTGCCGGTGATCGGCGGCACGCGGGTCAGGCTCTTCTTGTCGGCACCGATGTTGGTCAGGTGCTCGACGCCGCCGTCGAGGATGCCGTAGATGGTCAGCACCGGCTTGTCGCCACGGGTCAATGCCGCCACCATGCCGGGCTTGGCCGCGGG
>NZ_JAEKFT010000100.1 GCF_018524365.1 Denitromonas iodatirespirans | reverse complement strand
CAGGAAGCGCTCGGCGGTGAGTTCGGCTTGGTTGAGGTAGCCGCGCGCGACGCCCTCGCCGCCGATGTACAGCTCGCCGGCCACGCCCACCGGGACCGGTTGGTGGTGGGCGTCGAGGATGTAGATGCGCGTGTTGGCGATCGGGCGGCCCAGCGGGACGCTGGTGGCCTCCTCCGCCAGTGCTTCGATGTGATGCGTGATGGCGAAGGTGGTGCTCTCGGTCGGGCCGTAGCCATTGAGCAGGTGTTGTGGCGGGTTGTTCTTGAGTACTCGGCGTACGACTTTGGGGTCGAGCGCATCGCCGCCGATGATCAGGTAGTGCAGTTGGGGCAGAACGTGGGCCAGTTGGCTTTCGTATTGGTTGAACAGGCCGACCGTGAGCCACAGGATGCTGACGTGTTGCGCCTTGAGCCGGTCGGCGAAGCGCGGGGGGTCGAGCAGGGTTTGTTGGTCGATGACGACGATGGCCCCGCCGTTGAGCAGCGGGCCCCACACTTCCAGGGTGGTGGCGTCGAAGGCCGGGTTGGCGGCCAGTGCGACCCGCTCTTCGGGGCCGAACTCGCAGTAGCCGTTGTTGATCACCAGGCGGGCGATGGCGCGGTGTGGGATGTCCACGCCCTTGGGGGTGCCGGTGGAGCCGGAGGTGTACATCACGTAGGCGCGATCGGCCCCTTCGATGGCAATCGTCGGGTTCTCGTCACTGAACTCGGCATCGAGGGTGTCGACGTCGATGCGCTCGAGGGCGCTCAGTTCGGCGGGTATGTCGCAGGCCGAGGTGCTGAGCAGGATGCGGGCACCGCTGTCGGCGACCATCATGCCCTGGCGCTCGCCGGGCAGCACACCGTCCAGTGGCACATAGGCGCCACCGGCCTTGAGCACGGCCAGTTCGGCCACCACCAGTTCGACGGATCGGGGCAAGGACAGGGCGATGCTCTCGCCCACCTGAACGCCGGCCTCGAGCAGCCGATGGGCCAGGCGGTTGGCCCGCTCGTTCAGCTCGGCGTAGCTGAGCTGTTGTGCCTCTCCGATGACGGCCACAGCCTCGGGCTGCGCGAGCGCTTGGGCTTCGAACAGCGTGTGCACGCCCATATCGCGCGGGTATGGACGATCCGTCGCGTTCCACGAGACGAG
>NZ_JAEKFT010000099.1 GCF_018524365.1 Denitromonas iodatirespirans | reverse complement strand
CACCTGGGTGCGCGTCGCCGAGTGGCTGGCCGGCCCCAACTGGGGTAGCCACTTCCTCCCCCGCATCGGCACCGATGTCCTGGTCGACTTCATCGGCGGCGATATCGACCGCCCGGTCATCGTCAGCCAGCTCTTCACCGGCGAAGACCTCCCCCCCTTCAGCGCCGGCGTCGATTCAAACGCCAACCATCCCGGCGTCTTGAGCGGCTGGACGAGCCACAACCACGACTCCGGCTTCAATCAATGGCTGGCCGACGACGCGCCCGGGCAACTGCGCACGCGCCTGGCCAGCAGCGCCACCAACGCCCAACTCGGCCTCGGCCATCTCATCCACCACGCCCCGCTCAGCGCTACTCGCGGCCCGTGGCGCGGCAGTGGCTTTGAACTTCGCACCGATGCCTGGCTGGCCGTGCGTGCCGGCGAGGGCCTGTTGCTGTCGGCCTCCGTGCGCAGCAACGCCATCAGCACCCAGATGGATGCCAGCGAGGCGCTCGCCCAATTGCGTGCCGCCGAACGCACCGCCAAAACCCTCTCCGATGCCGCCGGCCGCCAGGGCGCCCAAGCGCTGGCCGGCAACGGCGCACAAACCCGCTTCATCGACACCATCGATCCGGCCAAAGAGGGAAAGTACACCGCCGACGTCGGCGGGCAACCCGCACGCAAGGCCCAACCCGGTAGCCGCAGCCTGGGCGAGCCCGTCGAGCGCTTCGCCGATCCGGTCATCCTCGCCGAAGCACCCGACGACATCGGCCTCACCTCGCCGGCCAGCACCGTGTTCTTCGCCGCCGAGCACCTGCACGCCACCGTTCAGCACGACTGGCACCTGGCCGCCGCCCACACCCTCGGCACCACCGTCGGCCAAGCAGCAAGCTGGTTCAGCCACGCCGGCGGGATCAAATCCATCGCCGCCGCCGGCCGCCACACCCTCCAGGCCCATACCGACGCCCTCGACATCCTCGCCGACAAGGCCGCCACCTTCACCAGCTCGAACACCGAAATCCGCATCCTCGCCAAACGCCAGATCGTCCTCAAAGCCGGCCAAAGCTCGGTGACGCTCTCAGGCGCGGATATCACCTTCGCCTGCCCGGGCAAGTTCTCCGTCAAGGGTGGGGGGAATGCGTTTGAGGGGCCGGGACGGGGGGC
>NZ_JAEKFT010000010.1 GCF_018524365.1 Denitromonas iodatirespirans | reverse complement strand
TCACCGCCCCGACGCTGCCGGCCTGGCTCACGCTCACCGACAACGGCGACGGCACCGCCACGCTGTCCGGCACGCCGACCAACGCCGAAGTGGGCAACCACGCCGTCTCGCTGCAGGTGAGCGACGGCAGCCTCACGGCGACCCAGAACTTCACCCTCACGGTGAGCCACACGAATAGCGTGCCCGTGATTACCTCTGACGGCGGTGGTGCGGCCGCCGTGCTTGGCCGTATCGATCCGACGGTGACGGTGACGACCGTGACGGCGACGGATGCCGATCCGGCGGATGTGCTGAGCTTCCAGATCCTGGGTGGAAACGACGCTTCTTCCTTTACGCTCGATGCTGCGTCCGGCGAGCTTCGGTTTGCGACGCTTCCGGGGGGGCTGCCGCCCGCCGACGCCAATGGCGACAGCGTCTATGAAGTCATCGTCGGTGTGAGCGACGGCAGGGGGGGCACAGATGCGCAGACCTTGTCGGTTACCTTGAATGTGTCGGTGCCGCCCGAGTTGCCGCCGGCATGGGTGCCGCCAGCACCGCCCGTCGAAGATGCGACGCCCGACCCCACGCCGGCTGATCCGTCTGCTGAGGCTGCGGAAACGGACGTGCCGCAAGAGGACGTGGGCGCGCGGGCGACGGAGGCGAGTACGCCGGTGGGCGAGGCGCTTGCGTCCGTGCCGCCTACGGAGCGTATCGCGGCTGTCGTCAAGGCACCGAGCCCGGTCCGGGTCGAGGTGGCGGCGGTGAATCTCGTGTCGGCGCAAATGCCTGTGTTCGATGTGCGCATGCTCGACATCGACGTCAACACGCTGGCCACGGGGGCGGATGGCGATTCGTCGCCGGATCAGGCGGTGGTCTTGTCGCCGGAGCTTCAACGGCAGATCGAAGCGGCAGGCGATTCGGCGCGACTGACGGTGGCGATCGTGGGGGTGTCGGGGACCGTGATCACGGTCGGCGTGGTGTGGTGGGTGACGCGTGTCGGCGCGCTGGTGGCGACGCTGGTCGCTTCGTTGCCGGCATGGAGAAGCATCGACCCCTTGCCCATTTTGCGTCAGGTCAAGGATCCGGCCGCCATGGCGCTGGAGGAGGATGATGCCCCCGACAGCGGCCCGCGTCGCGATGTCGTTGTCGAGGATGGGCGCGCATGAACTGGCGCCGCTGGCTTCCGGGGCCCATCTTCCGGCTGGCGCTGGGGGTGGTGACGCTGATCTTGTGCTTGCTGATGGGTTTGGATCTGCTCGTCGGATTGACGCCGGATCGCTACAGCACCGAGGTCCGTGTGCGGACCCGGATCGCCGAGTCGCTGGCGATCCAGATCACGGCCATGCTGCGTACCGACGATATGCGCGGGCTGACGCACGTGTTGCATGGCGTGCTCGAACGAGATGCCGAACTGACGTCGGTTGCGCTGCGTCGTCGCGACGGTTCGCTGCTTGCACGGGTCGGTGATCACGACACGCTGTGGTCGCTGCCGGAGGATGCGCCATCGACGATCACCAATGTGCGTGTCCCTTTGCATGCCGACGGGCAGCATTGGGGCGACGTGGAAATGAGCTTCGCGCCCATATCGCCGCACACCGTGCAGGGGTGGCTCGAGGACTCGCGCGTGCACGCCATGGTGTTGGTGGGTGTTTCCGCACTATTCCTGGTCTATCTCTATCTGCGCCGTGCGCTGCAGTATCTCGATCCGGGCAACGCCATTCCCCAACGCGTGAGTGCCGCCTTCGATACCTTGACCGAGGCGGTGATGTTGCTCGATAGCGACCTTCGGGTGGTGCTGACCAACAGCGCATTCGCCCGGCTGCATGCGGATGCGGGAAAATCCGTGCTGGGCCGTTACGCGTCGCAGCTGGAATGGCTGACCGGCAATCTGGGCAAGGACCGCGGTCTGTGGGCATGGAATGTGGTGGCCCGGAATCGTGAGGCCGTTGAAGAGGAACTCATCGAACTTCAAGGGGCCGAGGGGCTTGCGCCGACCAAGCTTCGCCTCAATGCGTCACCGATTCTGGACGGCGATGGCCATTTTCGCGGATGCATCGTGTCCTTGTCGGATGTCTCGCAGCTGCATCGGGCCAACGAGGCGTTGCTGTCGGCGCTGCAGGCGCTGGACGAATCGAGCCAGAAGATCCAACAACAGAACCGTGAACTCGCGCATCTGGCAACGCGTGATCCGCTCACCGGGTGCTTCAATCGCCGGGCGTTCTACGACAAGGTGTCCCAAGTGATGACGAATGCGGCGCGGAACGGCACCGCGGTCAGTTGCGTCATGACGGACATCGATCACTTCAAGAGTTTTAACGACACCTATGGTCACGCCGTGGGCGATCAGGTGCTCGTGGCGGTTGCCGCCGCCCTGCAACGTGGCATCCGCGATGGCGATATTCTGTGTCGATATGGTGGCGAGGAGTTCTGCATCGTCCTTCCCGGGTTGAATGTCGCGGGGGCTCGCTCGGTGGCGGAGCGTTTGCGTCAGTCGATCGAGGAGATGGCCGACGCAAACCTGAGAACCACCAGCCGGCTCAAGATTACCGCCAGCTTTGGTATCGCCCAGCTGAACGCCGGCAGCGCGGATGTGGAAGACATGATTCAGCGTGCAGATGCCGCGTTGTATGAGGCCAAGCGCGGCGGACGCAATCGCGTGGTCGTGGACTCATGCGGCGCGGCCGACCCGGCCGGCTAGCCCATTGGGCTACGCCCCTACATCCCGACATCCCGACATCCTTACATCGCTGTCAGCTGTGCATACAGCATCGGCAGCCGGGCGGGCAGTTCCTCGGGTTTGCGGATCACGGTGAAGCCGGCGGGGCCGAAGAGGTGGGGCAGGTAGCCTTCGCCTTCCTTGTCGATGGTGACGCAGAAGGGTCTGAGGCCGGCGTTGCGCGCTTCGATGAGGCTCATGCGGGTGTCTTCGATGCCGTAGCGGCTGTCGTACTGGTCCAGGTCGTTGGGTTTGCCGTCCGAGAGGATCAGCATCAGGCGCAGCGCGTTGGGCTGTTTTTCGAGAATCCGGCTGGCGTAGCGGATGGCTGCGCCCATGCGGGTGTAGTAGCCGGGCTTGAGCGCGGCGATGCGCCCGCGGGTCGGTGCGCCGTGTTTTTCCTCGAAGGTCTTGATCTGGTGGAAGCGGATGTTCTCGCGTCGCAGGCTGGAGAAACCGTAGAGCGCGAAGCGGTCGCCGGTGGCGCCGAGCGCTTCGGAGAACAGCATGAGGCTGTCGCGGATCACGTCGATGACGCGCTCGTGGTCGCTGACCCAGGCATCGGTCGACAGCGACAGGTCGGCCAGCACCAGGCAGGCCATGTCGCGCTCGTGGCGTTCGAGCTTGAGGTAGTTGCCGAAGTCGTTCTCGGCATGGCCGGCGCGGCGGTCGGACCAGGCGCGCACGCAGGCGTCCACGTCCAGTTCGGAGCCGTCGGGCTGGTTCTTGAACCAGCGGCGCGAGGGCGCCAGCGCTTCGAGTTGCTGGCGCACCTTGCGCACCGGCTTGCGCAGCCGCTCGGGCACCTCGATGGGCGGCGCGTCGCGCGCGTCGAGCAGGTCGAGCCGGCACTGGTCCTTCTTGAGAATGCGTTTTTTCCAGTCCCACTCGGGCAGCAGGATGCCGCTTTGCAGCGGGATGTCGTCGGCGGCGGCGGAGGGCAGGTCGAGGTCGAAGCGCACGCGCGAGGCGATGGTCTTGCCGTCGCGGGCGATGGCGAGTTTGTCCATGTCGGGCGCGGCCTTGGCGGCATCTTCTTCCGGGTCTTCGTCCAGCCCGCGATTGACCTTCACATACTCGGCCCATGACACCAGGCTCTCGGCGCGGAAGGGCAGGATGAAGCCGTCGCGGCCGTCGGGCATGTCTTCGCGCGTGGCCTGCTGGCGCTTCTTGTTGGCGTCGACGGTCTTGCCGTGCGCGTCGTCGGGGTCTTGCGCATCGGCCTGCGCGTCGTCCGGCCGGGTGCGGCGGTCGATCTGGGCCGGCGAGGGGTAGAGCCACATCGGCACCGGTTGGGGCGGGCGGCGGCTGGTCGGCAGCGGGCCGACGCTGCCCGGCTCCTTGAGCGCCTGGCGGATGGCGAGCTCGACCGCGGCTTCGTCCTTGGGCAGCTTTTCGGGCGCAATGCGTAGCGCCAGGCAGGCCTCGACCAGGCGGCGGTAGCGCGACTCGAAGCCCGGATAGCGCTGCAGCGTGAACAGCGTGGCCTGCTGGTTGGCGACCAGCCAGTCGCCGGTGGCCCGCCCGGTGGCGGCGGCCTGGGCGATCAGCCACAGATACAGGTCGCGGTTGGCGGCGCGCTCGGGGAACAGCGACAGGCTGGGCGGCAGATTGAGGGTCTCGGCGTCGCGGGTGGCTTGCGCCACGCGGTCTTCGACATGGGCGATGCGCGCCAGCCAGCGGCGCCGGGCGCCGTGTTCGACCTCGGCGGCGGCGGCCACGCGCAGGCCGGGATCGCCACCGAGGGCGCGGAACAGCACGCCGGCGGTTTTCTCGATGTCTTCCAGATGCACGATGGCGTCCGGGTAGTCGCGCCGCGCGCTGCGGGTGATGAACTTGTGCCAGAGGTCGCCGACGTATTCTTCCATGGGGATCAGTCTCGTGTTTTACCGCCGGCGCGCAGGCCGGCTTCGTTCTGACGCGCGGCCTCGCCGCTGACCCACGACAGCAGCGGGCCGTTGGGGTTGTCTTGCTGCGTGGTCTCGCAGGCGCTCACGCACTGGGCGCATTGGGTGCAGGTGAACATCATGCGTTTGATGTTGCGCGGCTTGAGGCGCATCGGGCAGACATGGTCGCAGGCCGAATAGCAGCTGTTGCAGTCGGCCCCGCGTTTGCGTTCGAAGCCGACGACCATCGCGTCGCGGTTGCCCATCCAGGCCAGGCTCTGAAACAGGCCGACGGCGCAGGCGAAGCGGCAGAACAGGTGGCGGGCGAAGAGAAATTCGGCCGACAGCACCACGGTGCCGGCGGCGATGAAGATGAACTGGTTGCGCGTGGGCGTGCCGGCGATGAGGTTGCCATACACCTCGAAAGGCGGCAGCAGATAGGTGAGCAGCACCACCGCCCAGACGAAGGCGAAACCGATCGCCAGCGGTACGGTGACGAACCACCAGCGCGGGTCGGCACGCCAGGTGCGGCCATCGGGCTCGCGGGTGGGCAATGTGCGCTTCTCCCAGATGCTGGGCTTGGCGGTGGCGCGGCGCATGAGCTGGTTGATGGTCTCGACCACCGAAAAATGCGGGCACAGCCAGCCGCAATAGAGCCGGCCCCATTTCCAGGCCACGCCGATCAGCAGCGCGCCGGCGCCGAGAATCGGCAGGAAGATCTTGAGGCCGATGTTGAGCCACAGCTGGCCCAGGCCGATCTGGCCGGCGCTGTACTCGGCCAGCCCGACACGCCATTCCATGCCGAGAAACCAGGCATGGCCGGCGACCAGGTCGTAGCGCAGCAGATCGAACACCGGCGCCAGCACGAACAGCACGAAGAAGCCGATCTGCGCCCACAGGCGCGCGCGCTGGCGGCCGCCGTCCGGCGCGGCGCTGCCGGCCGGGACGATGGGGATGATGCGGCGGGAGGCGCCTAGTTGGTGGCGCAGCGCCGATGCTTCGAAGGCATCCTGAGCGTGGGGGTTGCCGACCTTAGACATCACAGGGGCGGCCGATCAGCGGGAATCGATAGCCTTTGCCGGCCAACGCGCGGGCCAGGCCGATGGCGCCGAAGCAGATCAGCGTGGTGTGGCAGGTGGTGAAGTAGAGAATGACGACTACCCAGGTGTTGGGCGAATCGTAGCCGCCCAGCAGAATGATGGCGGCGTTGGCGACCACCAGCAGAACGCCGGCCCACAGGCTGGCGAAGAACACCTGGTCGAGATGGCAGCGTGCGAGTGCGGTGGCGGCCTTGCGCTTGGTCAGCCACAGCCAGACGATGCCGAGGAAGGCGAGGCCGGGGACGACCATCAGGTTGATGAGGTACAAGGCCTCGGCCGCCACGGCCAGCGCCTGGCCTTCTTCGGAGACGGCGTCAGGAGTGGGTGCCATGGCAAGCCTCGCGTGTCGGTGGTGACGCTTCCAGCATAGCCGCCGCCGCGCGGTGACGCGCTCAGCGGCCGAAGGTGGCGTTGACCACTTCCATCAGCGCCTCGGCGGTTTCGATGTCGTCGGTCAGGCTCTCGACAATCGCCGCGCGGCAGGCCTCTACTGGGTCGAGACCGTCGCGGATCAGTGTGGCGGCATACACCAGCAGGCGGGTGGAGACGACTTCTTCGAGGTCCACATCCTTGAGCGCACGCAGGCTGCGGCCGATGTTGACCAGCCGGGTGGCGAGCATCGGATCGCAACCGGCTTCGCCGACCAGCACGCTCTGTTCGCGCTCGGCGCTGGGAAAATCGAAGCGCAGGCTGACGAAGCGCTGGCGGGTCGAGGGTTTGAGGCCCTTGAGGAAGTTCTGGTAGCCGGGGTTGTAGCTGATCACCAGCATGAAGCCCGGCGGCGCTTCGAGCACTTCGCCGGTGCGGTCGATGGGCAGCACGCGGCGGTCGTCGGCCAGCGGGTGCAGCACCACGGTGGTGTCCTTGCGTGCCTCGACCACTTCGTCCAGGTAGCAGATGCCGCCCTCGCGCACCGCGCGGGTCAGCGGGCCGTCGCACCATACCGTCTGGCCATCGCCGATCAGGTGGCGGCCGACCAGGTCGGCGGCGGTGAGGTCGTCATGGCAGGCCACGGTATACAGCGGCAGGCCGAGGCGGGCGGCCATGTGGGCGACGAAGCGGGTCTTGCCCACACCGGTGGGGCCCTTGATGAGCAGCGGCAGGTGGTTCTTCCAGGCATGCTCGAAAAGCGCCACTTCGTTGCCGGCGGCTTCGTAAAAGGGCAGTTCGGTAGTTACGCGCGTATCCATGGGTCGATTCTCTGTGGGTTCAGGTCAGGGCAGGCTGATCAGGTAGGCAAGGCTGATGAGCCCCAGGACGAGCACGACCCACCCTATCACGATGCCCCGCCAGAAGAATTTGACGGGACGCAAAGCCATGAAATCGAGGATCACCAGGCGGCACTTGATGAAGGTCAGCGTGAGCATGCCGGCCATGACGACCAGCAGCACGTCGTGCCCCTCCCACCATTCGCCGATGAGCCAGGTGGCGACGGTGGCGACGACCAGCACGGCGTAGGCGAGATCGAGCTTGCGGGCAGGAATGATCGGATTCATGTCGGCTCCTCAGCGCATCACATAGACCAGCGGGAACAGGACGATCCACACCAGATCGACCATATGCCAGTAGGCCGCGCCGCTTTCCAGGCCGTTGGCGCTGGTGGGGGTGTACAGCCCCTTGCGGGTCTGCGCCCATAGCACAGTAAGGATCACCATGCCGAGGATCACGTGCATGAAGTGGAAGAAGGTGAGCGAGATGTAGAACATGTAGAAGGTGTTGGTCGACAGCGTGATGCCGGCGCCGAACACATGCGCATATTCGAACAGCTTGACCACCAGGAAACCGGCGCCACCGGCGATGCCGCCGAGCAGCCAGCGGCTGGCCAGGGCGTTGTCGCCATGTTCGACCACCGCATGCACGCCACGCGCGACGCACCAGCTGGCGGTGATCAGCAGCAAGGTGTTGACGGCGCCGGCGTCGCGATTGAGCGTGAGCTGCATCTCGTCGAACAGGCCGGGGTTCTTGGCGCGCGCAAAGGCGTAGGCCGCGAAGAACACCGCGAAGGCGAGAAGCTCCGCGAGGATGAAAAACCAGATGGCGAGGTCGCCCGGCGGTGCCACATGGGGCTCGTCCGCCGCGATTGCGGTCGTTGGGGTCATGGTTCTGTCTTGTAGTTGTGGTCAACAGATGACCCGAGCCTAGTCGGCCCGACGGCCCCGCGCCTTGACGTGGACCAAGCTTTGCGCTCAAGGGCGCGCCGGGTCGTCTCCGGTTGCCTCGAGCCTGCCGCGGTAGTTCAGGGGGCGCTCAGAGCGCCTGCCACAGTTGGCAGCGATTGTTGGCCGGCAGGGGGATGTCGGCCAGATGGAGCAGCCCGGCGTCGGTGGCCAGCGCCTTGACGGCGTCCAGATCGCGGATGCCCATGTGCTCGGCCTGGGCGCGCAGGCTGGCGTCGAAGGCGGCATTGCTCGGGCTGGTGTGCTGGCCGCCGATGCGGAAGGGGCCATAGATGACCAGACGGGCGCCGGGCTTGAGCACTGCCGGCAGCTTGGCGAACAGCCGCTCGACCTCGGCCCACGCCATGATGTGCAAGGTGTTGGCCGAGAACACCGCATCGACCTCGATGGGCGGCCACGGCGTATTGACGTCGAGCGCCAGCGGCGGCGGCGTGTTGGGTAGGGCCGCGTCGTCGAGCCACATCCGGATGCCGGGCAGATGCTCGGGCCGGTCGGAGCATTGCCAGACCAAGTGGGGCAGGGCGGCGGCAAAGTGCACGGCATGCTGGCCGGTGCCGCTGCCGATCTCCAGCACATGGCTGCAGTCGGCGAAATGGGTGGCGAGCACGGAGAGGATCGGTTCGCGATTGCGCTCGCAAGCGGCTGAAAAGGGTTTGTTCATGCGTATTCCGGGGCGGTGTGCGCTCAAGAAAGGCTGGCGGAGGCCGATACCTCGCTCATTACACAATCATAGAAGCAGGGAGCGTCATGCCTATGTTCAATCGGATGAAACTGTCGGTGCGTCTGTTCGTGCTGGCATTGGTCGCTTTGTTGTCGCTGGCGGTGGTCGCGGCCGGCGCCTTGCGTTCGCTGGATACCTTGCTCACGGTGGAGCGGCGCAGCAGCATCGAGCGGCTCACCGAATCGGCCCACAGCACCGTGGCGCATTTCCATGCGCTGGCCGAGAAGGGGCAGATGAGCATGGACGAAGCCAAGGCGCAGGCGGCTGCGGCGGTCGGCGCCATACGCTACGGCGACGGGGATTACTTCTGGATCAACGACATGAGCCAGACGATGATCATGCACCCGATCAAGCCGGCGCTCAACGGCAAGGACCAGTCCGCGCTGAAGGATCCCAACGGCAAGCTCATCTTCAAGGACATGATCGCCGCCGTGAAGAAGGACGGCAAAGGCTTCGTCGACTACCTGTGGCCCAAGCCGGGCGAGGAGGCGCCGCAGCCGAAGATTTCCTTCGTCAAGGGCTTTGCCCCGTGGAACTGGGTGATCGGCACCGGTGTGTATGTGAGCGATCTGAAGACCATGTTCTGGTCGCATGCGACCGAGTCGCTGGTGCTCGTCGCCCTCGGTTTCATTCTCACGCTGGCGGTGAGTACGCTGATCGGCCGCAGCATCCTGCGGGCGCTCGGCGGTGAGCCGGAGGTGCTCGCGGGTGTGGCCCAGCGCATCGCCGCCGGGGATTTGAGCGGCGAAGTGAAGGTGCCGCGCGGTGACGAGCGCAGCGTGGTGTTCGCCATCCACAAGATGCAGGAAGATCTGAAAGCCATGATCCAGGCGGTGCGTCGTCAGGCCGACCAGATCGCGGTGTCGGCGCAGGCCGTGGCGCAGGCGTCGGCCACGGTGCGCGAAGCGGCCAGCGGGCAGGCCGAGGCGGCGGAGTCGACCGCGGCGGCGGTCGAGGAGATCGCCGTCAGCGTGGCCCATGTGGCGGCCAATACCGAGGAGTCGCAGCGCAACTCCGAGCGCACCTGCAACGAGGCCAGCGAAGGCGAGCAGCATTCGTCGGTGGCCTCGGAGAGTATTGCCAACGTGTCGGAGACGGTGGTGCAGGCGGCGGCGCAGATCCAGGTGCTCAAGGCGCGGTCGAGCGAGATCGGCACGATTGCCCAGGTGATCCGCGAGATTGCCGACCAGACCAACCTGCTGGCGCTCAACGCGGCCATCGAGGCGGCGCGGGCCGGCGAACAGGGCCGCGGCTTTGCCGTGGTGGCCGATGAGGTGCGTGGCCTGGCCGAGCGCACCGGGTCGGCGACGGCGAAGATTTCGGAAGTCATCCAGGCGGTGCAGAACGAGACCAACACCGCCGTGGCCAGCATCGAGGCGATCACGCCGAAAGTGCAAAAAGGCAGTGAGTTGTCGGCGCAGGCGGCCGCCTCGCTGCGCTCGATCCAGGGCAGCGCCAGCGGCACCATGCAACGGGTCAGCGACGTGGCCTTGTCGATGAAGGAGCTCAGCGCCGGGGCCGACGCGATTGCCAAGAACATGGAGGCGATCACTGCCATGGCCGGCCGCAGCAACGCGGCCACCGAGCGCAACGCGGAGGCCACGGCGTCGCTGGAGCGCACGGCCAGCGAGTTGAAGCAGCTGATCGACCGTTTCCGCACCTGAGCGCCTGAGCGTCTTTCGTTCATGCCCGCTCGTCCCCCCAAAGGCGACCTGCTCGTCGTTGCAAATGCTCGCCATAGCCCGAGCTATGGCTGCGCTTTGCGCCTGGATCAGGCCGTCTTTGGAGCGCCGCTCGGCCACGCCCGAAAAGCGCTCAGGCGCTGAGGCGGCGCCGGACGAAAAAATGGCCACCCGCGGGTGGCCATTTTTGTTGCCGAAGCCTGTGCCTACAGACCCCGTTCGCGGGAGTTGCGGTCGCGCTCGACCTTGAGGATGTAGCGATGGATGACCGAGGCCACCCGCTCGGGCAGGTCGACGAACTCGCAGCCGGCGCGCAGCATCGAGATGCCGTTGCGATTGGTGACGCGAAACAGGTTGCGCACCCGCAGGCTGGCCTGCACGGTGCCGATCTCGGGCAGCTGGATCTGGCAATGGGTGAATTCGGTCTCGGGGGTGAATTCGACCCCCTCGGGCGGCACCACCACGGCGACGCCACCGCCCGAGATGTCCAGCACCCGGGCTTCGTAGGTGTTGGGCGCACCGCCTTCGGCCGGGACCGGAATCTGGCAGATCAGCGAGTGCGAGACGGGCGCGATCAGGCGGTAGTACTCGCGCCGCTGCAGACGCAGCAGGCGATCGGGCAGGGGGACCTTGTAGGCGGGGGCGCCGTCGAAGCTCGTCGGCACGAAGCCCGGGATCGGGAACTGCACCTTGACGTTGTCGATCTGGGTGATGCAGATCATCTCCTCGGCCGCTTCGGCCTGGCGGTTGCGCAGCTCGTCCGGGGTCGGGTCGAAGATCAGGGTGTCGTCGTCGATCGCCAGCACCGTGGTCAGGATGAAGTCGCGCCCGCCGGACAGGTAGGCGGTGACCATCGATCGTTTGGCGATCAGCTGGCGCAGGACCTGGAGGATTTCGTTGCGGTCGCGCAGCAGGTAGCGGCCAAAGTCGTCGGACTGCAGGAGTTCGAACTTGAGCGCGGCGTTGTCGGTTTGAGTCATGCGATCAAAGACACAGGGGAAGCGGAGCGAAGCGTTGTTATAGCACGGCAGGCACCCGACGCAGTACGCGCCGGATCAGCTTTTTGCGTTCTCGTCCTGCTCCATGCGATAGAGCCAGGCGAGCAGTTCGGCAACCGCCACGTAAAGCTGCGGCGGGATGCGCTCGTCGAGGTCCACCTGCATCAGCAAGGCGAGCATTTCGGGCGATTCGTGGACGTAGACGCCGGCTTTCTTTGCCTGCTCGATGATCTGGCGGGCGATCAGGCCGCGGCCCTTGGCGACCACCCGCGGCGCGGCGTCGCCCGCCGAGTAGGCCAGCGCCACCGCTTCGGCCCGCGGGCCGTCGTCGAGGAGGTCAGGAGGAACGCTCATGATGCGGGCTCACTTGCACTTCCTTGAGGGTCAGGTTGGCCTGGGCCAGCGCCTCGGCCAGATCGGTGCGCCGGCGTTCGAGTTCGGCGGCGGTGGCCGGGTCGTCGGCCGACAGCCGGATCCGCACGCCGCTGCTGTCCAGCGCGAGCCGTGCCTCGACGCCGCCGAGGGTCGGCAGGCTCAGGCGCAGCGTGGTTTTCCATGGCACCTCGTCGGCGCCGGCCTCCTCGCCATCGCGACCGGGGTCTTCGATCTCCAGCTCCATCGTCTGCCCCGGCCAGGCCTGGCCGACCCAGGCGTAGTGGTGCGTGGCGAGCGCGTCGAGCTGCTGGTGCATGACCGGCAGCAGGCGGTCGGGCACGAGGTCGGTCCGTGCGGCGGGCGTTGCCGAGGGTGTCGCGGCGCTTCGCGCGGCGGCCTCGGCCGCTGCAGCCGCCTGCGGGGCCGAGGCTCCGGGGGCGTTGGGCGTCGCGGTGCTGCCGCCCGGCGCCGGGGCCACGGGCATGCGGCCTTGCGGCTCTCGGCGCAAGGCCTCGGTCGGCAACTGGCCGGCAGACCATTTGGCCAGATGGGATTCGTAGAACAGCCCGCTGTCGCCGATGCCCTGGCGCAGTGCGGCGGCCAGGGCCGCCGGGTTGAGCGGGCCGGTGCTGGCCGGTTGCAGCGGCTGGCCGCGGGCGAGGGTGGGGGTTTCGGGGGCGGGCTGGCCGGTGAGCAGGAAGCTGATCAACCGGCCGGTGGCACTGAGGGCGGGGCGGGAGGCGGTGTCGGTGGGCGCGGCCGGTGCCGGGTTGGCCAGCACGGCGCGCGGCGTGTTGCGGGCGACCACCAGTTCCAGGCGCTCGCCGATCTGCGCCTGCTGCGGCAGGGCCAGCTTGATCGTTCGACCATCGACCAGGGCTTCGAAGGTGCCGTCGGGCAGCGCTTTCTGGATCAGTGCGCTGAAGCGGTCGCCCGCGCGGTATTCCGGCAGCTGGGAGGGGACCGGCCGGATCGACTGCAGCGGTTCGAGCGGGGGCTCGTCAGCGAAGAAGCTGGCCTCGGTCAGCAGTCTGAGGCGGGCTGCGAGGTCACCTGGAATCATGGTCTGTCCGTTCGGCGTGTCGCCCGCGCGGCGGCGGGCCTGCGCCGAACGCCTTAGCGGTAGCTCTGCGACACCTTGCGCTGGCCGATGCTGTCGGCCATTTCCCGCGTGGCATGCTGTCGCAGGGTGTCGATGTGCGGTTGTGCGGCGCGAATCCCGGCCAGCGCACGCTGGATGAGGCCAGCCAGCGCGGCGGCGTTGCTGCGATCGGCGCCGATGTCGGGGCGCTGGCGGATGCGGGCGAGCAGCTGTTCCTGCTCGGCCTGCAAGGTGGCCATCTGTTCCCAGTCGCCTTTCTCGGCAGCCGTCGAGAGCGCTTCCAGCGTAGTGGCCAGACGGGTGAAATCGGTGATGGGGGCCTTGGACATGATGCGTTCTCTCCTCAGGGGCGGGCGGCGAGCTGCTTCTGCCCCAGTTCGTTCCAGGCGCTGCCCACGTCGGCCAGCAGACGGTAGGCCTCTTCGAGCAGGGCCGCGTCGTTGTTGAGATTGGCCTTGAGCAGCAGCATCACGACGTATTCGTAGAGCTCGTCGAGATTGCGTGCCAACTCCCCGCCTTCCTTGATGTTCAGCGCGGCGCGCAGGCCGCTGCCGATGATGTCGATGGCTTTGTTGATCGACTCGGCTTTGGCGCTGGTCTTGCCTTCGTGCATGTGCGCCTTGGCCAGGTTGATGGACAACAGCGCGCCGTCGAACAGCATCACGATCAGGCCGTGCGGCGAGGTGCCCAGGGCCTGGGCTTCGATGCCCGCGGAGCGGTAGGCGGCAGCGGGGTTGGACGTGTGTGTGAACATGTGGCGGTTTTCCTGTCTTGCCGATGGGTGCTTACAGGTTGCTCAGGCTTTCGAGTTGTTGCGAGAGAAAGGTGCTGGTGGTGTTGAGGCTGGCCACCAGGGTGTCGAGTGCGGTGAACTGTGCTCGGAGCCGGGCTTCGGTCAGATCGAACTGCCGCTCCATGCGCTCGCGCTGCGAATCGATGGTCGAGATGGAGGTTTCGATACCGCTGACCCGGCTGTCGATCAGTCCGTCGGCCTGGGTGAAGGCCTTCGCCATGTCGTTGACCGCGGTGCCGTAGGCGTTCAGAACGCTCACCACGCCATCGAAATCGGTGGTGACGGCGTTGTTGAGCTTGGTGCTGTCGAAGGTCAGCGTGCCGTCCTGGGTAAAGGACACGCCCAGGGTGTAGAGATACTGGTAGTCGCTGCCGGCTGCGCCGGCGGGCACGTTGCTGAGGGTGTCGCGCATGCGGCCGAGCAGGGTGCGAATGGTGGCGTCGCCGTTGAGCGGCTCTCCCACCCGGGTCTCGGAGTTGTAGGCCGTCTTGGCGGTGATGTCGCTGCGCAAGCTGTTGTAGGCATCCACGAAGGCCTTGACCGCCGTTTCGATGCCGCTGGTGTCGCGGGCGACGTCGAGCGTGCTGGTGCCGACGGCGGTAGCGTTGATGGTGACGTTGGCGATGGCGCTGGTAACCGTATTGCTCTGCGAGGTGACGGTTTCGCCCTCGACCGTGATGATCGAGTCGAGTGCCGCGCTCGCATTGGGATGCGCGCCGTCGAAGGTGGCCAGGCCGGTCAGATTGGCATCGCCGCCGCTCACCGACAGGCTGAACGCGTTGTCGGTGCCGGTGTTCTTGGCGGTCAGCACCAGCCGGCTGCCGGCGTCACCGGTGACGACCGTCGCCTGCACGTCGATGCCGGCGTCGTTGATCGCGTTGGCCACGTCCTGCAGGCTGTTGCCGCCGCTGGCGAGCACCACGTCCTGGGTGCTGCCGTTGATGCTGAAGCTGAGCGTGCCAGCGCCATAGCTGGTGCCGGCGGTCTGGATCGACGAGAACGACTTCTGCGCCTTGGCCAGCTGGACCACTTCGATCGCATAGCTGCCGTTCTTGGCGAAGGTGCCGGCGCTGGCGGAGATGATGTCGCCGTCGCCCACGGTGGCCTTGAACGCGGCCAGCTTGTTCGGATCGCCGAGCGTGGTGGCGGCGGTCTGCAGGTCGGACAGCCGGCTCTTGATCGTGCCCAGCGCAGAGATCTTCGCCGAGAACGACGATTCCTTCTGGTTGAGGGCTGTCAGCGGCTGGCGCTCGAGCGCCATCAGCCGGGTGACGATGTTGTTGGAATCGAGCCCGGAGCCGATACCCAACGATGAGATGCTGCCGGTGGCCATGATGTAGCCTCCTCGTTACGCCTTCTGCGCCACGAGCAACCCCGCGCGAATGTCCGCGATGTTGTCGTTGAGCATTTCCGCGATCTTCAGGAATTCTTCCGACGGAATCTGCCGGATCACTTCCTTGGACTCGCGTTCGATGACTTTGATCACCACCGTGCCCGATTTTTCGTTCAGGCTGAACGTGATGTCGCGGGCTATGGCCTGCAGCGACGCCTGGGCCTTCTCGACCGCTTCTTGCAGTTTAGCCGGATCGAGTTCGGCTGCCGCCTTTGCGTTGGCCTCCCGGGCGGCGGCTTCCGTTTCGGCCGCCTTGACCGCCTGGGGCGGTGCGGAGGCCTCGGTGCCGGCGGCCGGCCCGCTCCGCCCCGCCGACGTGGCTTGCGGAGACACAAACTGGACAGCGCTGGAAGTGACGGACGGGATGCTCATGGTGATCTCCTACTCGCCGGGGCCGTCGGCATCGGTTGCCGCGACCGGCAGAACCGACCGGCAGCCTTTGCCGGTCGGCCGGCGCCAAACACGGGTTAGCCCTGCAACAAGGACAGGACGCTTTGCGGCACGCTGTTGGCCTGAGCCACCATGGCAGTGCCGGACTGTTGAAGGATCTGGGCGCGGGTGAGCGCCGCGGTTTCGGCGGCGAAGTCTGCGTCCATGATGCGGCTGCGCGCGGCGTACTGGTTCTCGCGCGCGGTTTCGAGTTGCTGGATGGTGAATTGCATCCGGCCCATCACACCGCCGATGGTGGCGCGGTTGCTGGCCACGGAGTTGAGCGCGTTGTCGATCGAGGCGATGGCCAGTGCGGCAGCTGCGCTGGTGCTGACCGTCCCGCCGATCGAGGCGACGCTGGTGAAGGTGGCCGACATGCTGTCGGATGCCCCGGCACCGATCTGGAAGGTGAAAGTGCCGAACACCGATTGGTTGTTGAGCTTGGCGGCGCCTTGCAGGCGGCCCAGTTCGGTGTCGAGCTGCGAAAATTCCGCATTCAGATACCCGCGCTCGGTGTCGGAAATGGTGCCGTTGAGCGATTGCACGGCCAATTCGCGCATGCGCTGCAGGATGTCCGCCGATGTGCCCAGGGCGCCATCGGCGGTTTGGGAAAAGGAGATGCCGTCCGAGGCATTGCGCATGGCGACGGTCAAACCACGTGCGTCTGCTTCCATCCGTTGTGCCACCGCCAGACCGGCTGCGTCGTCACGTGCGCTATTGACGCGCAGGCCGGACGAGAGCCGTTGAAGCGATGTGGCCAGACCTTCCTGGCTACGGTTGAGATTGCGCTGAGCGTTCAGCGAGTAGACGTTGGTGTTGATGACTTGTGCCATGACAGCCTCCTAGTGGCGTCCGGCTTTCAGTCAGCCGGACGATCCCAAGTTAGTTGGATTAGCCACGTAGCAGCGACAACACGTTCTGCGGCACGCTGTTCGCCTGCGCCACCATCGCGGTACCCGACTGCTGCAAGATCTGTGCCCGAGTCAGGCTGGCGGTTTCCATCGCGAAATCGGCGTCCATGATCCGGCTGCGCGCGGCGTATTGGTTCTCGCGGGCCGTCTCCAGTTGCTGGATGGTGAATTGCATCCGGCCCATCACGCCGCCGATGGTGGCGCGGTTGCTGGCCAGGCTATTGAGCGCGTTGTCGATCGAGGTGATGGCGTTGGCTGCCGTGGCGCTGGTGCTGATGGCACCGCCGATCGAGGCCACGCTGGTGAAGGTGGCGGCCATGCTGTCGGCTGCGGCAGCACCGATCTGGAAGGTGAAGGCGCCGAACACCGACTGGTTGTTGAGCTTGGCGGCGCCTTGCAGACGGCCCAGTTCGGTATCGAGCTGGGTGAATTCGGCGTTGAGGTAGCCGCGTTCGGTGTCGGAGATGGTGCCGTTGAGCGACTGGACCGCCAGTTCGCGCATCCGCTGCAGCATGTCGGCCGAG
This sequence comes from Denitromonas iodatirespirans, assembly GCF_018524365.1. Lineage (GTDB taxonomy): Bacteria > Pseudomonadota > Gammaproteobacteria > Burkholderiales > Rhodocyclaceae > Nitrogeniibacter > Nitrogeniibacter iodatirespirans. The sequence goes on along the minus strand of NZ_JAEKFT010000010.1, from coordinate 141,558 downwards.
GTGGCGAGCGCGCCGTCGGCGGTCTGGGCGAAGGAAATGCCGTCGGAGGCGTTGCGCATGGCGACCGTCAGGCCGCGGGCATCCGCTTCCATGCGCTGTGCGACGGCCAGACCGGCGGCGTCGTCGCGGGCGCTGTTGATGCGAAGGCCCGAGGACAGACGCTGCAGCGAGGTGGCGAGGCCTTCCTGGCTGCGGTTCAGGTTGCGCTGGGCATTCAGCGAATAGACGTTGGTGTTGATGACTTGTGCCATGACGATCTCCTTGGAGTTCGGTGAATCCGGGGCTGAGCGGTATGGCGTACCGGGATCTCAGCCCGCAACAAAAAGGGTCTGTATCAGCCGCGCAGCAGGGAGAGCACGTTCTGCGGCACGCTGTTGGCCTGGGCCACCATCGCGGTACCCGACTGCTGGAGGATCTGCGCGCGGGTCAGGTTGGCGGTTTCGGTCGCGAAGTCGGCGTCCATGATGCGGCTACGGGCGGCGTACTGGTTTTCGCGGGCCGTTTCGAGCTGCTGGATGGTGAATTGCATCCGGCCCATCACACCGCCGATGGTGGCGCGGTTGCTGGCGACGCTGTTGAGCGTGTTGTCCAGTGCCGAGATGGCGGCCGAGGCGCCCGCCGCGGTGCTGATGGTGCCGGCCGGCGCTGCCACGCTGGTGAAGGTGGCGGCCATGCTGTCGGCTGCGGCAGCACCGATCTGGAAGGTGAAGGCGCCGAACACCGATTGGTTGTTGAGCTTGGCGGCGCCTTGCAGACGGGCCAGCTCGGTGTTGAGCTGGGTGTATTCCGCGTCGAGGTAGCCGCGCTCGGTGTTCGAGATGGTGCCGTTGAGCGATTGGACCGCCAGTTCGCGCATCCGCTGCAGCATGTCGGCCGAGGTGGCGAGCGCGCCGTCGGCGGTCTGGGCGAAGGAGATGCCGTCGGAGGCGTTGCGCATGGCGACCGTCAGGCCGCGGGCATCCGCTTCCATGCGCTGTGCCACGGCCAGGCCGGCGGCGTCGTCGCGGGCGCTGTTGATGCGCAGGCCCGAGGACAGGCGCTGAAGCGACGTGGCCAAGCCTTCCTGACTGCGGTTGAGGTTCCGCTGGGCATTGAGCGAGTACACGTTCGTGTTGATAACTTGTGCCATGATGGCTCTCCTGATTCAACGAGTTCTGCTTTGGTCTGACAGGGGATCTTGTTTGGCATTGTGTGCCGGTCCCCATGGCCCTACCTACGGCGACGCGGCAAAAAACTGAAGCCTGTTTTTTCTGCGGCCAATCGCCTGCAATCGCCTTGCCGCAAAGGTTTTCGGCGCCGCGCCCTGAGGGACGTCGGCGCCGAATGTTGCGGTGCAAGCAGGATGTCTGGCGGGGCCGCCTGAAAACGGAAGAGGGCCTTCCGGGCGGCTGTGCCTTGTGAACCCAGGCGTTCAGGGCAGGTGTTGGATGAGCCAGTCGTCCACGTGGTCTTCGAGAATGTAGTCGGCCAGCACCCACTCGCGCAGCCGGTCGCCGGCCTGGGCAGTCGTGTCCAGATCGTTCAGATGCGCGCGAATCGCATCGACCCATTCGCGGGTCGAATTGTTAACGCGTGTGACGGGGGCGCTCCGGTAGGGTTCGACATCGGTGCACACCACCGGCCAGCCGAGCAGGCCGTAGTCGAGCAGGCGCAGATTGCTCTTGGCCTCGTTGAAGGCATTGATCTCCAGCGGCGCGACGGCCAGGTCGAGGTTCAGGCTGGCCAGCTTGGCCGGGTAGTCGTCGAAATTGACCCACTCGTGGACTTCCCGCACATAGGGCTTGATGTCGTCCGGACACATGCCGAAGAACACCCAGTCGGCTTCCTGGTGGGTTTCGATGATGGCCTCGCGGATCAACGCCAGGTCGCCGGCATGCTGCATGGCGCCGGCCCAGCCGACGCGGGGCTTGGCGCTGGTTCGCCGCTGCGAGGCGACATGGCCCCAGCGGGCCCATTCGAGCCGGTTGGGCACCACCCGGATGTCGTCGATCATGTGGCGGGCGAACTCGGCCAGCGGCTCGGTCGACACGATCAGGCGGTCGCACAGGCCGATGGCGGTGCGCACCCGCGAGCGGGTGTCGCGCGACCAGTGGTCGAACAGGTTGCTCTTCTCGGGCACGGCGGTGGCCAGATCGTCCATGGAGGCGATGCGGAACAGGCCGGGCACGTAGGTCTGCAGTTGCTGCAGCAGATGGATGTGCTGGGCCGAGAAGCCGTGATGCACGATCAGACTGCGTGCGCCGTCGAGCCGGACGAGATCGGCCAGCGTGGGAATGCGCCGCTTGCTGGTGTCGGGGTAGCTGAAGAACGCGCCGAGCGCCTTGCCGGCGCGCCGGGCGGCGCGCAGGGGGCCGGTGACGCGATACTCGCCGGCGCCGCTGACCGGGTCGGCGATGATCCGCGGGATGTCGTCGACCGGCAGATGGCGCCAGCCGACGGCGCAGCCGGTATCGATGCGGGTGTCCTGGTGGCCGAGCGCGAGGCTGGGGTTCCAGCCCGGATCGTGGCGGATCAGCGGCAGGCAGCGGGTGATGAGCTGGCGCTCTTGAGCCAGACGTTCAAGTTCGACGCGGGCGTGTTCGGCTTCGCGCGCGCTCACCTCGACCGCCTCGCGCGGCGGGGCGTCGTCGTCGTAGTGGGCCAGGGTGGCCCACGGCGTCCAGAGCAGACGGCCATGCGCGGTCAGGCGCTGGGTCATGTCGGCGGTGGGGTAGCTCAGATGCTGCGCTTCGTCCATGCCGCCCGCGGCAGTGAAGTGTTCGCGGCGCAGCAGCAGGACGGCGCTGTCGAGCACCGAGCAGTTGAGGTCGACCTGCTGGCGGCCGAGGTAGCCGGGGTGGAGCATGGTGCGCTCGCCGGTGTCCGGCGAGCCGATGAAGGGCGCCAAGCCGACGACGCTGCCGGTGAAGTCGAGTGCATGGCTGCCCGGGGTGACCAGGCGCGGCGCCACGGCAACCACTTCGGGGCGCTGGCCGTGGTTGAGCAGGCGAGCCAGCCAGTTGCCCTGCAACACCTGCACGTCGTTGTGCATCAGCACGACGAATTCGGCCTCGCTGGCGGCGACGGCGGTGTTGAACAGGCGGCTGATGTTCCAGGGGCCGGCGACATCGAGGCGGCGCAGGCGCTCGGGGTGGGCGGCGAGCTGCGCGTCCAGCCAAGCGAGGCAGTCCGGATCGTCCGATGCGTTGTTGACCAGCGTGATGCGTGCGTCGGGATAGTCGGTCTTGTCGAGCAGGCTCTGCACCAGGGGCGCCATGTATTCGAGCCGGTTGCGGAAGGGGACCAGGATGTCGACCGACGGGGTGGCGCCATGGTGGTACTCGATGCGCCAGGTGGCGTGCAGTTGGCCGGGGCGCACGCGGGCGTCGACCCGGCGACGTGCCAGATGGGCCTGGACGGCCGCCAGGGCGTCGGCATCGGAGATCAGCACATGGGGCGACACCGGCAGGCTCAGCAGGGCGTCGGGGATGTGGCCGATGGCCTCGGCGCCGATCTGCTCCATCACCCGCAGGCTGAGGTCGTAGCTGCGCGCACCGGGCAGTTCGCTGCAGCCGCCAGCGGCGACGAAGACCTCGCGGCGCAGCCACAGCGGGCCGACATAGTCGGTGCTGATCAGCATGTCGGGCAGCAGGTCGGGCTTGAAGCGCGGCTCGACGCGGTCGATGCCGTTGCGGCTGACGTCATCGTCGCTGTAGCACGCGCCCATCGTTTCGCGCGTGGCGAATTCATGGGCGATGCGCCACAGGCAGAAGGGGTCGAAACGGCTGCCGGGCGGCAGCAGGGCGACGATGTCGCAGGCGTTTTCGGCCACGGCGGTGTCGCAGCAGGCCTTGACGTCGTATTGGGTCGGCACGACGCGCCATTCGATGTTGGGCAGCTCTTCGATGGCCGGGTCGGGGCAGGCCGTGGGGGCCATGACGGTGAGGGTCCACAGCGGGTAGGGCTGCTGGGCCACGCTGTCGAGGGTGTCGGCGAGCAGGCCGTAGTCGGCGGCCACGGCGTGGATCAGCAGGTGGATGCGCGGCTCCTGCGGCCAGCGGCGCATCACCCGCTGCAGCAGGGCGTGGTCGGTGTCGAGGTAGTTGCGGGCGTTGAGGTAGGTTTCGTAGTCGCGATCCATCACCGGCGACTGGCTGTCCGGCGTCTTGCCCAGCAGCGAGAGGGCGAGGTTGTCGGATTTTTCGGCGGCCAGGCGGGCCAGCAAGGTGTTGGCGTCATGCAGCGTGTCGGCCATGCCGGCGGCGCGGCCGCTGCAGGCGCGGATGGCCATGGCGGTGACCAGGATCAGGTCGTCGCGCGCGGCATCGACATAGTCCTTGAAGATCGGAATGGCCTGCTTGCTGCCCAGGCTGGAGACGATTTCGTGCAGCCGGGCGCCGGTGAGCAGCTGGATCTGCCGCGCCTTGGCCAGCAGGCGCAGCGACATCGGCCACAGCTCGGACTGGAAGACCAGGTCGAGCAGGTGGATGTGGTCGAAGGCGCTGCGGCCGGTGGCGTGCAGCGAAAAGGACTCGTTGGCGCCGTGCATGCGCAGGCGGCCGATGTTCTCGGCGATGTAGCAGGCGGGGCCGACCGCGGCCAGGCGCATCCACAAATACAGGTCGCCGAGCATCGGCAGAAACAGCGGGTAGGCGCCGCCGACCTGCTCGCACATGCTGCGCCGGAAGACGCCGAAGGACAGCGGGATGTAGTTCTGGATGATGAGCGAGGCCATGTCTTCGACCATGCCGCTGCGCTCGTGCGGGATCCAGGTCATCGGCTTTTCGGGGGCGTCGAGCCCGCCATGCGTGGTGTGCCAACCGGTGTAGGCGTAGCTGCACTCGGGGTGGGCGTCGAGGGCGTTGCAGGTGGCCTCCAGGAAGGTCGGCCCCCACAGGTCGTCGGCCGGCAGGATCACCACATATTCGGCGGCGGTCAGTTCGTAGCCGCGCTTCATGTTGCCGACCGCGCCGAGGTTGGTGTCGTTGCGGTGGTAGCGGATGCGGGCGTCTTGCGCCATCCACCGGGCGGCGACCTCGGGGGTGTCGTCGGTCGAGGCGTTGTCCATGACCAGAACCTGGAAGTCGCCCCGGGTCTGCGCCACGATGGCGGCCAGGCATTCGTCGAGGAAATGGGCGTAGTTGTAGCAGGGGATGATGATGTCGGTGCTGTGCTCAACCATGGGGGCGTCCTTGCGAAGAGCGGGTCAGGCGCGGCGGCGCAGATAGCCGTGCGGGGCGACGGAGACGGCCAGCTTGGCGTCCATCGCGTGGTCGATGTCGAATTCGGGGTGTGTCTTGAGCCAGGCGTGCACGGCAGTCTTGGGGTTGTCGCCGGGCGCCCAGGGGCGGTCGTCGAACAGCGCGGGCGGCATGTCTTCGACCACGGTGTCCATCACCACGCAGTAGCTGCCCGGCGAGGTGAGCGGGGCGTAGCGTTCGAGCTCGCCGAGCACATGGGCATGGGTGTGGTTGGAGTCGAGCACCACCATCACCTTCTTGCCTTCGGCCGCCGCCGCGGCCTGGGCGACGATGGCGGCGTCCAGGCTGGAGCCCTCGATCATGCGGATGCGGTGGGCCATGGGGTGCGATTCGATGGCTTCGCGGTTGTGCGCGCGGATGTCGATGTCGATGCCCAGCACTTCGCCGCGGCCGAGCATCTGCATCATCGAGGCGTAGAAGATCAGCGAGCCGCCGCGGGCGATGCCGGTCTCGATCACCAGCTCGGGCTGGATCCGCCAGATCAGCTCCTGCATGGCGAGGATGTCGGTGGGGTACTGGATGATCGGCCGCCCCATCCACTCGAAATGGTAGGAGTAGCGCAGCTGCTGGGCGCGATCCATCCAGGCGCGCGACAGGCGCTGGAAGTCGGCGTCGTCGGCCTGAGCCTGGATTTCTTTGGCGCAATCGGCGGCGAATTGTTGATGGTCGTCCATTAGAGGCTCCTGGAAGGATGATGGTGGCGCCAGTGGGTCAGGGTGTCGGCCAGGCCGTCGTCGAGCGCGAGCGTCGGCTGCCAGCCGAGCGCGCGCAGCCGGCGGATGTCGCCGACCAGCAGTGGCGGGTCGTCGTCGGGCACGGCGATGGCGCCGAAGTCGGGGGTGCCGGCCCAGCCGGCGAGGCGGGCCAGGGTGAGCACGATCTGGCGCAGCGACACCGGGGTGCCCGAGGCGATGTTGAAGACGCCCTGGTCGGGCGCGCGCAGCAGCTGGGCAAAGGCCGTGGCCACGTCCTGCACATGCAGGAAGTCGCGGTACTGCCGGCCATGGCTGCAGCGCACCGCCTCGCCCGCCGCCATGGCGCGGATCACGGAGGGAATCAGGCGGCCGCCCGCTTCGCCCGGCCCGTAGGGGAAGAACACCCGGGCCCAGGCCAGCTGGGTGCCGCTGTCGGCCAGCAGGCGGGCGGCCAGGCGCCCGGTGGCCAGCTTGGCTTCGCCATACAGGCTGTGCGGCATGCAGGGGGTGATGTCTTCCTGGCAGAAGCCGTGGCGCCAGTCGTACTCGGCGCAGGTGCCGGCCACCACGGCACGCGTGCCGCCGGCCTCGGCGAAGGCTAGCAGCAGCGACAGGCTGGCGCTCATCCAGCGCAGATTGTCCGGCGCCTGCCAGAAGCGGCCGTGCTCGGTGTTCCAGGCCAGATGCAGCAGGTGGCTCGGGCGCAGGCGGCCGACCAGATCGGCGGTGGCGGTGGTGTCGAACAGATCGACGGCATGCCAGTCGATCGCCGGCTGGCCGGCAGCCGGCGGCCGGCGGCTGATCGCGCTGACGCGCCAACCCTCGGCGGCCAGCAGGGGCACGACCGCCCGGCCGATGAAGCCGGCCGCCCCGGTGACCAGCACGTGTTTCATGGCCACACCTGCAATTGGGGAATCGCGGTCACGAAGCGCCCGCCCCAGGTGCGCACCTCGGCCATCTGCGTCATCACCTCTTCGCGCAGATTCCACGGCAGGATGACGACCCGGGCGGGTTTGTCGGCCAGCAGATGCTCGGGGGCGACCACCGGGATGCGGCTGCCGGGCAGGAACTTGCCCTGCTTGGCGGGGTTGCGGTCGACGACATAGGCGAGCAGGTCGGCGCGCACGCCAGCGAAGTTGATCAAGGTGTTGCCCTTGGCCGCGGCCCCGTAGGCGGCGACCCGTTGCCCATGTGCCCGGCAGTCGAGCAGAAAGCGGACGAAGGCGTTCTTGATGGTCTCGGCGCGCACCTGGAAGTCGCGATAGGTGTCGCTCTGGCGCAGGCCGGCTCGCGTCTCACGCGTGAGCAGGGCGGCCACGGCGGGTGCCACCGGCTGCGGCCCGCCGGCCCGCTGGGCGAAGACCCGCAGGCTGCCGCCGTGGGTCGGCCACTCCTCGACATCGAAGACCTGCAGGCCATGGGCGGCGAAGATCCGCGACACGGCGGTGAGCGAGAGGTAGGAGAAGTGCTCGTGGTAGATGGTGTCGAACTGGCACTGCTCGAGCAGATTGAGCAGGTGCGGAAACTCGAAGGTGGCGACCCCGGTCGGCGTCAGCAGGCGCGCGAAGCCGGCCACGAAGTCGTTGATGTCGGGCACATGGGCGAGCACGTTGTTGGCGGCGATCAGGTCGGCCTGGCCACCTTGCGCGACCAACTCGTCGGCCAGCGCGACGCCGAAGAAACGCTCGACGATGTCGATGCCCTTGGCGCGCGCCGCGGCGGCGGTGCTGGCGGTCGGTTCGATGCCGTAGCAGGGAATGCCGGCCGCCTTCACGTATTGAAGCAGGTAGCCGTCATTGGCCGCCACTTCGACCACGCGATGCGCGGCGCTCAGTCCGAAGCGCGCGACCATGTCCGTCACATAGCGCCGGGCGTGCGCCAGCCAGGCGTCGGAGAAGCTGCTGAAGTAGGCGTAGTCGGCGTCGAAGAGCGCGTCGGCCTGGGTGAAATCCTCGGTCTGCACCAGCCAGCAGTGCTCGCATACCAGCACACGCAGCGGATACCAGCGCTCCGGCGCATTGAGCTGGTCGGCGCGCAGATAGGCGTTCGACGGCGGCGAGGTGGCCAGGTCGATCAGCGGCAGCGTCAGCGGGGTATGACAGTGGCGGCACTTCATGGGATCAGACCTGTGAAATCCGGACGGAGGCGGGGCAGGCTGCGATCGCGCTCGGAGCGCTCGCCGACGGGCAGCGGCCAGTCGATGGCCAGGCGCGGGTCGAGCGCGTCGAGGCCGCCTTCGGCTTGCGGCGTGTAGGGCGCGGTGTGCAGGTAGAGCAGTTCGGTGTCGTCGGCGAGGGTCTGCAGGCCATGGGCGAAACCCTCGGGGATGAGCAGGCCGGTGGCGTTGTCCTGCGACAGCCGCTCGGCATGCCAGTGCAGGAAGGTCGGCGAGCCGGCGCGCAGGTCGACCGCCACGTCGAACACCTCGCCGCGCAGGCACTGCACGAACTTGACCTCCGCATGCGGCGGATGCTGAAAGTGCAGGCCGCGGACGGTGCCGGCGGCGCGGGTGCAGGTGCGGTTGATCTGGGCGATCGGCGTGTCGATGCCGCAGGCGGCGAAGAGGCTGGCGCAATACAGCCGCTCCAGGCTGCCGCGCGCGTCTGCCAGCGGTTTGCGCCGGATGCGCTGGAGGCCGGGCAGGGGGGTGTCTTCGACGAGGAAGCGGCCGTCGGCGACCCAGGCATCCGGACGGTTCACAGAATGACCCTCCTGTCGCTGGCGCGACGTTCGCTTCGGGGGCGGGGCGCGCTCATGCCGCACTCCCGAGCGCGGCGATGGCGGCTTCCTGCGCGGCGATCTGCGCCAGGCACTGGGTGGCGGCATCGGCACCTTGCTGCATGTCGCGGTACCAGCGGGCGGTGCGCGCCAGCGCTTCGGGCAGGGGGCAGACCGGCTGCCAGCCGAGATCCTGGCGGGCGCGGGTGCAGTCGAGGCGCAGCAGCGCGGCTTCGTGCGGGGCGTCGGCGGGCGGGGTGTCGGTGTGCCAGCGGGCATCGTCGCCCCAGTGGCGGCACAGCGCGTCGGCAACCTCGGCCACCGGCAGCGCGTCGCGGTTGTCGGGACCGAAATTCCAGCCCGAGGCATGGGTCGCGCCCGCCTCGAGCAGGCGGGCGGTGAGCAGCAGATAGCCCCACAGCGGTTCGAGCACATGCTGCCAGGGGCGCACGGCGGCGGGATTGCGAATGAGGGCCGAGCGGCCCTGGCCGAAGGCGCGGACCATGTCGGGGATCAGCCGGTCTTCGGCCCAGTCGCCGCCGCCGATGACGTTGCCGGCGCGCGCCGAAGCCAGCGCGACCCCATGCTCGGTGAAGCGCTCGGGCGGGAAGAAGCTCGACCGCCAAGCCTCGACCACCAGCTCGGTGCAGCCCTTGCTGGCGCTGTAGGGGTCGGCGCCGCCCATCGCGTCGCTTTCGCGAAAACCGCCGGCCGGCAGCTTGCCGGGGCGGTTGTCGTAGCACTTGTCGCTGCTGACCACCACGACCGCACGCACCGTGTCGACACGGCGCACGGCGTCGAGCAGATGGGCGGTGCCCATCACGTTGGTGGCGAAGGTGGCCACCGGTTCGCGGTAGGACAGGCGCACCAGCGGCTGGGCGGCCAGGTGCAGCACGATGTCGGGGCGGGCCCGGGCCAGTGCGGCGGCCAGGGCGTCGGCGTCGCGGATGTCGCCGAGGGTGGCGTCGACACGGCGGTCGATGCCGGCCAGCGAGAACAGGTCGGGCGTGGTGTCGGGGGCCAGCGCGTAGCCGAAGACCTCGGCGCCCAGATGGGTGAGCCACAGGCTCAGCCAGCTTCCCTTGAAGCCGGTGTGGCCGGTCAGGAAAACGCGCCGGCCAGCGAAGCTGCGGCGGATCAGTTCCAGCATTTCCAGGGCGCCTTGCCGGAGGCCCACAAGCTTTCGAGCAGGTTCTTTTCGCGCAGGGTGTCCATCGGCTGCCAGAAGCCGTGGTGGCGCCAGGCGCGCAGCTCGTCGCGGCGGATCAGTTCGGCCACCGGTTCGTTCTCCCAGGTGGTGGCGTCGTCGGCGATGGTGTCGATGACCTCGGGCGAGAGCACAAAGAAGCCGCCGTTGATGAGGTTGCCGTCGCCGGCCGGTTTTTCGGTGAAGCCGGCGACCGCGTCGCCGTCGAGCGCCAGCGTACCGAAGCGCCCGGGCGGGGCGACTGCGGTGACGGTGGCCAGTTTGCCGTGCGCCTTGTGGTGGCGGGCCAGGGCGGTGAGGTCGACATTGCCGAGGCCGTCGCCGTAGGTGAAGAAGAAGGCCTCTTCGCCATCGAGATAACGCCGCACCCGGGCCAGGCGGCCGCCGGTCATGGTGTGCTCGCCGGTGTCGACCAGGGTGACGCGCCAGGGCTCGGCGTGCTGTTCGTGCACTTCCATGGCGTTGTTGGCGAGGTCGAAGGTGACGTCGGAGGTGTGCAGGAAGTAGTTGGCGAAGTACTCCTTCACCACGTAGCCCTTGTAGCCCAGGCAGATGATGAACTCGGTGACGCCGTGGCAGGTGAAGAGCTTCATCAGATGCCAGAGGATCGGCCGCCCGCCGATCTCGACCATCGGTTTCGGCTTGAGATGGGTTTCTTCCGACAGCCGGCTACCGAGACCGCCGGCGAGGATGACTGCTTTCATAGAGGGGCGCCCATTGATCTTTATGGCACATGGTAGCGGCAACACGGCCTATCGATGGGGGAAACAAGCGGAAGTTTTGCCCCCAATTCACCGGCCGGGCAGCAGATCCGGCGACGGTGTGGGCAGATGCGTCCAGCCCGGCGCGAGGGCGTCCGGATCGATCGCCCCGTAACCCCAGGTGGCGGCGAAGAAGGGCAGCGCGTTGGCGTTGGCCGCTTCGCCGTCCTCCAGGCGATCGCCCACGTAGGCGGCGTGCTTGGGGTCGATGTGCTGTTCGTCGAGCAGGCGCTCGATCATGGTGGCCTTGTCGCGGATGCGCGGGGTGACCATGTCGAGGGCGTAGACGCTCTCGAACAGCGGGCGCCAGCCCAACAGATCGAGGATGCGCAGGGTGGGGAAGAGGCGCTTGTTGGTGGCGATATGGAGGGCGATGCCGCGATCGTGCAGGGCGTGCAGCATGGCCTCGACGCCGGGGTAGGCGAGGGTCTGCGTGAGGCCGTCGTCGTCATAGGCGGCCTTGAAGTGCTCGGTGAGTGTCGACAGCACTTGCGCATCGGTCGTGCCGGAGAGCAGTTGCAGGGTTTCGTTCAGCGGCGGGCCGATGATGTCGGCGGTGATGGGGCGCACCGGCGTGCGGCCGGCGGCGGCGAAGGCGGCCTGGAAGCTGGCCAGGATCGCGGGGGCGGAGTCGATCAGCGTGCCGTCGAGATCGAAGATGATGTGGGTGTCGCGGGGCATGGTCGGAGGCGCAGTCGGAGGAAAGGTCGGGCACCCATTTTGGCATGCCCGCCGTGGCGATGCGGCCTCAGGCCAGCATCACGCGGTTCTTGCCGGCGCGCTTGGCGCGGTACATGGCCTTGTCGGCGCGATCGATGGCGACCGCGGCGGCTTCGTCGGCTTCGAGGCGGGCGACGCCGGCGCTGAAGGTGATCAGCAGCTTCTGCCCTTCGGCCAGGAAGTAGCGGGTGGTCAGGGCGCGTTGCAGACGGGTGATGGCGGCCACGGCGTGTTCGACGTCGGTGTCGGGCAGCACGACGATGAACTCTTCGCCGCCGTAGCGGCCCAGGCTGTCTTGCGGGCGGAGGTTGGCGCGGATGACGTCGGCCAGGTGCTGGAGCGCGGCGTCGCCGGCATGATGGCCGTGGGTGTCGTTGATGCGCTTGAAGTTGTCGACGTCGAGCAGGCCGACGCACAGCGGGGTGTCGCGGCGGCGGGCGCGCGCGATTTCTCGCTCCAGGGCTTCGTCGAGCCCCTTGCGGTTGAGGGCGCCGGTGAGCGGGTCGTGGCGGACCAGTTCGCTGGTGTGATGCAGCTCGTGCTGGAGCTTGCTGATCTCGACGTTGGCTTGCTCGACCTTCTCTTGCAGCGAGGCCAGATCGTCGCGCGAGCGGCGCGCGCCTTCCTGGACGACGCGGGTCTCGCGCAGCATGTCTTCGATGACGTTGGACAGTTCGCTGATGTCCTTGGCCTGGGCGATGCGGGCCGAGGAGCGCTCCAGGTTGTCGTGAAAGCTGCCGGCCGATTCGCTCATGTCGGCCAGCCGGTCGACGAAGCCGGCGAGCATCTGCTTGAGGCGCAGCTGGGCATCGGTCAGCTCTTGCTTGATGCGGCCCTGCTGATCGATGACGTCGCGCAGGCGGCGCTCGACTTCGTCCAGGATGCGGATGTCGAGCGGCTGGGAGAAGGCTTCGCTGACCACGCTGAGCTGGCCGGTGAGCCATTGGTCGTCGATCACCAGCTTGCTGATGTTGTCGATCAGCAGCTGCAGCAGCGCGACCAGGGCGCGGCGAATGCCCGACTGGTCTTCGCCGGTCCATTCGAGCTTGAGGATCAGCTCATGCAGGTCGGCCAGCAGCTGCGGTTGAGCGTCGCGGGTCGGCCAGGGGTTGAGGCGGTTGCCGAAGCTCGCGATCCGGGCTTGCAGATCGGGCGCGTCGGCCAGCAGTGCGCCCACGCCGCGCGTGAACAGTTCGTCCAGCGCCTTGGCCAGTTCGGGCGGAACCTCTACCGCCGGCAACGGCGCCGCGGCGGTGGTGGCCGGGGCGATCGGCGCGGCCGCGGGGGTGTCGGCTACCGGCGCGAAGCTTTCGGCCACCTCGGACCCGGCGGCTGTCGACCAGTGCTTAAGCAGATTGCCGAGGCGGGTGTGGAGCACGCCAGCGCCCGCGCCGGAGGCGTCGAGAACATGCTTGAGCGATTCTTTCTTGCGTGCCTTGGTAAAGGCTGCATGGTGGCGGTCCATCTGCTCGACGATTTGCTGGATCAGCGGCGCCCAGGGCATTTCCTGAGCATCGGTGGCCTCGGCCAGCTCGATCATCGCGGCACGCAGCGGCGGCCAGGACTGGTTACCGATGGCCGACTCAAAGCGTTGCGCAAAGCGCTGCTGGGCCGGCGAGCGCCGCGGCAGCTCGGCGGCAATGCGGCGAAAGGCCTGCTCGGGGAAGCAGTCGTCGTCCTTGGTGCCGGCAATGCGATGGTAGTAGGCGCGGTAGTTGTCGGGGGTCGGCGCGACACGATCGAGTGCCAGCCGCTTGAGTGACTCGCGTGCGATTTCAGAGGGAGTGGAGAAATCCGCCATCGTTAGGATCGCGCCTGTAGAAAAAAGAAGTGCGGGCAGTCCCGTGAAATACGGTTGCAGGAGCGCTTACTTTAGCGTGTTTCGAGGCATCGTCGCGCGCGAAAATGCACGGCCCATGCCGCCTTTGGCGGCAATCGGGGCTTATTCGACGAGGCCGAACTTCAGGCCGTAATGCGTGATCTCGGCATTGTTGCGCAAGTGCATTTTCTCCAGCAGACGGGCCCGGTAGACGCTCACGGTCTTGACGCTCAGATTGAGCTCCTCGGCGATCTGGGTCAGCGTCTTGCCCGAGGCGATCATGCACAGCGTTTGGTACTCGCGATCGGAGAGCTTCTCGTGCAGGGGGCGGTCGGTGTCTTCGCCAATGGCTTCGGCCAGTTCCATGGCCAGCGAGGCGCTGACATATTTCTTGCCGCTGGCCACCTGGCGGATGGCGGTGACCAGCTGCTCCGGTGCGCTCTGCTTGGTCAGATAGCCGGCGGCACCGGCCTTGAGCGCGCGAATGGCGTATTGCTCCTCGGGGTACATGCTGAGGATCAGGATCGGCAGCTTGGGCTGCTCCTTGCGGATCAGCTTGAGCGCGTCGATGCCGTTGCGGTCGGGCATGGAGACGTCCATCAGCACCACGTCCCACTGGCCGTCGCGACTCAGCTGCAAGGCGTCGACACCATTGCAGGCCTCGCCGGCCACTTCCATGTCTTCGATGTCCGACAGAATCTGACGCAGGCCCTGGCGGACAATGGCGTGGTCGTCGGCGATCATCACGCGGATGCGCTTGCTCATGCAGAAGGCTCCTGAGGTGCGAGGGTCGAAAGCGGGGCGGGCAAGGGCAGGACGACCTGCAGGCGGGTGCCCCGCGGGATCCGGTTGCCGATGTCGACACAGCCGCCGAGGCTGGTGACCCGCTCGCGGATGCCGCGCAACCCGAAGGAGTGCGGCTTGGCCAGATCGGCATGGCCCAGGCCGACGCCGTCGTCGCCCACCTCGAGGCTGACGCCGTCGCCGGTATGGATCAAGCGGATCTCGACATGTTGCGCCTTGGCATGCTTGCTGACGTTGGTCAGCGACTCCTGGAAGATGCGGAACAGGGCGATCGATTCGGCCTCGGGCAGGGCGATGTCGTCGTCCGCGCACAACACCTCGCACTGGATGCCGGTGCGCTTGGCAAAATCTTCGGCGTGGCTCTCGATCGCGGCGGCGAGGCCGAAATCCTTCAAGATGCCCGGCCGCAGCTCGCGCGTCACCCGGCTGACGGTGTCGATAGCCTCGTCGATCAGGGTTTCGATGCTCGTCACCTGGCTGCGCAACTGATCGATCGGCGCGTCCAGGCGCGAGGCCATCAGCGAGGCGGAGAACTTGAGCGCCACCAGGTGGCCGCCCAGCACATCGTGCACATCGCGGGCGATCCGTTCGCGTTCGTCCTCCTTGGCAAACTGCAAATGGTTGGACAGCGCCTTGAGATGGGCCTGTGACGCCCGCAGCTCGGACTCGGTCTGCTTGCTGTGGGTGATGTTCCACATCACCCCTTCCCAGATCGCCTGCCGGGCGGCGTCGTAGCGCACCGAGCCGCGCACGTTGATCCACTTGGTGTCGCCGGCCTCGGTGTGGATGCGCCCCTCCCAGTTGAGCCGGGCGCCGCTCGTTGCCGAGGCCACCAGCGCGGCATCCAGTGCGGCCCGATCGTCTTCCAGCAGCAGGCGCGAAAAGCAGGCGCTGTCGTCACACAGTTGCCGCACCGACACGCCGAGCAGCATCTCCGTCGCGTCACTGGCATAGGCAAAGGCCAACTGCCCGTCGCCCAGTCGGGTCATCTGGAAGATGACCCCGGGCGTACTGGCCGCCACCGCCTGGAAACGCGTGTCCGCCTCATGCTGTGCCGCCAGGGCCTGACGACGCTGGCGACGGTTCTCGGCCTCGCGCAACTCGCGCTCGACGGCAGGCAGCAGACGCTCCAGGCGATTCTTGCTCAGGTAGTCATGCGCGCCAGCGCGCATGGCGGAAATGGCCGTCTCCTCGCGGATCGCGCCGGAGACGATGATGAAGGGGATGTCCAGCTCCAGCTGTTTGATGATTCCCAGCGCGGCAATGGCACTGAAACCCGGCAGGTCGTGATCGCTGATCACTACGTCCCAGGTGTGCGAACGCAGCGCCGCCTCGGTCTGCGCGGGCGTGTCGACACGCTGCACATCCAGTAGGTAGCCGCCGCTGCGGAAACGGTGGATCAGCAGCAACGCATCGTCCGCGCTGTCTTCGATAAGGAGCAGGCGCAGGTGCGGTCCGCTCGGTGAGTCAGGTGCCATGCGTGGATTTCCGGCGCGGATCGCGGGGTCGGGATCCGTCCCCCCGATTATGCCGCGCGCGCGGCAACGCACCAAGCCGCCAGATGCGCCGCCTCTTGCGTATGCGCTATAATCTGCGCCCTGCCGGTTTAGCTCAGTTGGTAGAGCAACCGCCTTGTAAGCGGTAGGTCGCGGGTTCGACTCCTGCAACCGGCACCAGATTTATGCTTTGGATCCTTGACGAAACATCTGTAATGGTCTAAAGTCTCGTTTCTCTGACGCGGGGTGGAGCAGTTGGCAGCTCGTCGGGCTCATAACCCGAAGGTCGCAGGTTCAAGTCCTGCCCCCGCAACCAATCCCAGAGACAGGCCGACAGCGATTGCTGCTCGGCCTGTCTCTATTTCCACGAACACTTGCCCTTCGCGCGCGACCATCTCGGCCGGGGCGATCATGCGGCGCAGGATCTCGCGGGCGCGGTCGGTGTCTGTGCTCAGGGACTGTTCGAGGTCGGCCAGCAGCTTGCGGTAGCGCTGCAGCGCGTCGATCACGGCGCCGCCGGGCACGTTGGAATCCTGCTCTGCTGTCACGCGCTCACGCTCGGCCTCTGCCTGCTGCAGGCGGGCCGTCAGGGCGGGGGATATCCCCACCGTGGCCACGGCATCCACCAGGCGGGCAATCTCGCTATCCAGCTCGGCGATGCGGGCCCGGGCGGCCTGGGCCAGTTCGGCCGCCTCGCGCCGGCGGGCGGCGAGCACTTCTTTTACCGTTTCCTGCAGCTCGGCGATGGCGGACGGGCTCAGCAGTTCCTCGCGGATGGCGTAGAGCAGGCGCTGGTCGACCTTCTGGCGGTTGGCCTGCACGCCGGCGCACACGGCCGGGCCGCGGTCCTTTCTGGCGGCGCAGCCGTAGTGACGCCCGCTGGTGGCCACCACGGCGCCGCCGCAGATCCCGCACTTGAGCAGTCCGCCAAACAGCGATCGCGGTCGGGCGCCCTTGCCGGCGTTGCCGCCCTGACGCGTCGGACGCGCCATGCGCTCGCGCACGGCCAGCCACAGCGAGTGCGACACGATTTGAAGCTCCGGGCGCTCCTCGATGTGCCACTCGTCGCGCGGGCGGTCGATGCGCGTCCGCTTGCCGGTGTCCGGGTCTTTCACGTACTGGCTGCGGTTCCAGATCAGCCGTCCGATGTAGAGCTCGTTGTTGAGCACGCCGCTGCCCTTGTTCGGCGAGCCATACAGCGCCGACACCGCCCAGGTGCCGCCGAAGCCGCTTTTCACGCCGCGCGCGTTCAGATCGGCCGCCACGCGCTGGCAGCTCCAGCCCTCGGCATAGCGGGTGTAGATCCAGCGGATCACCTCGGCTTGCTCGGGCACCACCTCGAGGCGGCTGATGTCGCCATCGCGCACGCTGCGGTAGCCGTAGGCCCGCCCGCCGGCGTGGCCGCCGCGCGCGAGCTGGCCAGCGAGGCCGCGGTGCGTCTTCTCCCGCAGGTCGTCCAGGTAGATTTCGTTGATCAGCCCGCGCATGGTGCGGTGGATCTTGCGCCCGGCCGCCTCCGAGTCGTAGCCGTCGGCCACGCCGATAATGCGGATGCCTCGGTGCTCCAACCGGCGCACGGTGCGTTCCTGTTCCACCTGGTCGCGCGAGAGGCGATCCAGCCCCTCCATGATCAGCACCTCGAAGCGCCCGGCCATGGCATCGGCCAGCAGACGCGCGCCGCCCGGGCGGGCGGCCACCGGCGTCGATCCAGATACGGCATCGTCGCGGTGGATGGTGGTAACGGTGAGGTCGAGCAGGTCGGCGCGGGCCTGGGCGACCCGCGCCTGATCGTCAAGGGATCGATCGTTCTGCCGGTCGGTTGAGAACCGGGCGTAGATGGCTGCGTTTGTCATGTGCTTGATTCTGTGTATCCAGCCGCCGCTCTGCAAGCGCGTCGTCCACCAGCTGCTCGGCAAGCCAGCGGATGAGGTCGGAGCGGGCGGCGCGGCGGTCGTGATCGTTCATCGTAGTCAGATCTCTGTCGTCAGCGAGCCGTTCGACGTGACCCGCATCACATCGACTTCGACCCCCGGCTCCCGCGTGTCTGCGGCCCATGCGAGCGCGTCCTTGAGCGTGAGCGCATAGACGTCCACGGTCTCGAACAAGGTGCCTGGGTGTAGGACCACGGCAAACCGGGCGCACGGCGGAGGGCTTGGGCGGCGGTGGTTCTTGTGCGCGCTCATGCCGCCATCTCCTGTGCCCGCCGCTCCTTCTGCAGCGCGCGGAGCCGCTTGAGTGCCAGATAGGTCTGGTGGAAGAACGTGCCCGCCTGCCGCGACCAGAAGTCTTTGCTGGTGTCGGCCAGCAGCTCGAGCGCCTTGTGTTCCTCGCCGGTGACGCCGAAGCGGCCGGTCTCGGCGTAGCGATCCTTGATGTTGAACAGGGCGATGCCGGAGATGTCGCACACGGCCAGCGTGGCCTGGTCGCGCTTGTCGGCGGCGGCCAGGTTGAGCAGGTCGTGGCAGTCGGCCAGGTTGTCGAAGTGCTCGGTGTTCGCCCAGCCGCCCACGAAGGCCTGCACGCTCAGGCGCTCATGCAGCTCGAGGTGGGTGATCTGGATCAGCACCATGGTGGGTGCGGCGCACGGCCGCGGCTTGCGTTTGCGTCGGGTCATGATGCTGCGCCTCCTTCTACCGGCATCAGATTCAGGGTGGTGCGCTTCAGGACTGCCACGGCCACGTGCGCGCCGTTGTATTTCTCGATCGCGCGCGCGGCCTTGCTGATCATCATTTCGCCGGCCTTGCGCACGTCGTCGGGTGATGTCACGCCGCAGGCGCGGCAGTAGGTGGCCAGCATCATTTCTGCCGCCTGATCGGCTTCGGTCGGGGCGATCATGGCTGCACCCTCCTGAACTCGATCACCCACACCCACGGGTTGGCGTCCCAGCTGCAGGGGCCGTTGATCTGCTCCCACAGCGCCGAATACCACTGGATCGACGGATCGAGCGGATCATCGATACTGCCGTCGTATCCCTCGGCCATCGCATCGCTGACCGTGATGTCCTTCAGCCGCTCGACGCGGACCGCGGTGATCTCCAGCAGGATTCGGCAGGCCGCGCGTGGCATGTGAATGGACGGCTTCCACCGGTGACACCCGATGAATTCGTCGTCTGCTCGGTAGGCATACCGTGACGACCTGCCTGCGAAAATAGGTGCGGTTTCGAAGGGGGCCGTGTCGAAGAACGTCTCGCGTACCCACAGCCGGGCGCCTGGTTTGCCGTAGGGGCATGGAACTGGCGGGAATCGGTCGCTCCATGCCGTGTATCGGCCGCCGCCGATGTTTATCGAAAGGCTGCCACGGTTGTAGTCGGGAAGCTCGACGGGTTGATCCTTCAAGGCACGACGTGTCTGCGTCTTCGTTCCGTCTAGGATCGCGCGCACCATCTGTGCGCTCATGAGGATGGGGCGCTCTTTCATGCTGAGGCCTCCTCGTTGGCCATGCACGGCACGGCCAGCACTGGCTTGCCGCATCCGTGGCAGAACTTGACGTTGTTGTCGGCAGGTCCGCCGTCGACAAAGCTCCACGCCTCGCCGCACGCGGTGTTCCAGATGGCTTCGTTGTTTTCGATCCACAGGCAGGCGTCGCCTATCTCTGGCGGCTCATTCCTTGGCGGATTGACCGGGTGTGAATCGTCGAGGAACGCTTTCTGCTGTTCGTCCCACAGCGCCAGATCGGCGCCGCAGCACTTGCTTACCCAGACCTTCTGGGTGAGGCTGGAAAGAACCCGACCGGACATGTCTTCCGAGCGGTAGTACTCGAAGTCGGCGAGCTTCGGCGTGCACGGTCCGCATCCGTTCTCGCAACACCAGTCGAGGCCTTTCTTGACATCGGCCGCCATCACCACCCGCATGCCCACCCGGTGGGCAATGTGCAGCTCCAGGTGCGCGCCCTGGCTGGCTTCCCAGCCGGGCAGCAGGGCGATGGTGTCGCAGTCCATCAGCGCGCGGATGTCGGCACGCAGGCAGTCATGCCACGCTCCGCCTTCCACGTTGATCTCGGCCGGGTTGATGACTTGGTAGCCGTGGGCGCGCAGGCGGTCGGCTTCAGCATGGAAAGCGGGATGGTTGTGGTCCGGGTGGCCGGACATTGGGCCGGAGAGGTAGATGGTTTTCATGTTCAGGCCCCCCGCACGTGCTCGATGGCCTTACCCGGATCGGCGGTGCGCCAGTCGGGCCAGGTTCGGCTTTCGTTGATGGTCTGCTTGTCGTCGAGGCAGTAGGCGATCCATTCCGGGCGGATTCCGCAGCGCCAGGCGCCATCAAGGGCCAGCAGGACGACGTCGATCCATTCCATGATGTCTTCCGGGTTGGCTTCGATCTCCAACAGTTCCTTGCGGATGTGGTCACACACGCCCTGGGTGCGAATTCCTGGGCCGAAGGCTTCGAGCGAGAAGGCTTTCTGTCGATGCAGGTGGGCGACAAGGTCGAATTGAGGGACGCCGAGGGTGTTCGACGTGATGAGATCGTCGATGGCCGCGATGTCTCGCCGGGCGTCGTTGATGAGGGCGTCGGCGGCGGCGTAGTCGTCCGCTGTCACGGCCGTCATGGCGGCGCCGATGAACAGGTTCAGGCGGCTCAGGCGGTCGAGGATGTTGGTTTTGGTGGTCATGCCTCCACCTCCACACTACGATCAACGCCAACGCCACGGCGCCAGACCGTCACGCCGCCAATAATGATCGCGGAGGCGCGGTTTTCTGACTTCATTCCGTTGAGCACGGCCCTGGCCACGGTCGGGCCGAGGTGCTCGCACAGGCGGCGCTTGTAGCGCTTGGCCTTCTCGCTGTTTGTCAGTTTGGCGGGCGCGGGCGGGGTTTTTCCTTTGCCTGCCATATAGACAGCGATGTATGGGCCGCGCACGTTTCGGCGCCATGCACAGACGTGGGCGGCGCCGTCTTCGATCATGCCGGATAGGTATAGCCGCGCGACTATCGTCACGCAATGGACGCGCTCAGCGATCTCGGCGGCCGATCCGGAGAATCCGGTCTCCAGAAGGCGGGCGATGCGCCCTCCGGTCGGGCTTGACTTGTAACTCGATGGGTTGGTCATTGGGAACCTCCGCGCAGCTGGCCGACGGCGGTGCGGGACTGCTTGTCGGTGCCGTAGGCGATGGTCAGAAGGGTGGCCAGCGGCTTGGGGAGCGGGCGGCCGGATTCGTAGCGGCTGCCGGCGGATTGGGTGACGCCGACTCGGCGCCAGAACTCGGTCTGGTTGAGCTTGAGGCGGGCGCGGACGGTGCGGGGGTTTTCGGTGGCTTGGCACATGGGTTTCTCCTTTCTCGTGTGCGGTGGGGTAGGTGGTCAGGCGGCAGCGAGCCGGGCCTGGGTGCGGCCCGTGTCCGCTTCGATCTCGCTGATGACGCGGTTCAGGGTGTTGCGGTCGATGCAGTGGTGGAGCACGTTGCCGATGGTGTTGGCGGGGTCCTGGTCGGCCAGGCGGATGAGCTGCCGGGTGATTTCGTACAGCGCGTCGCGGTGGCGGGCGTGCTGGATGAAGCCGTGGTACACCTCGGCGGCGAAGCGGTTGAGCGTGTCGCGCTGCCAGTTGGCGAGGTTGCTGGTGATGGTGAGCGTGCTGGTGGTGTGGTCGATGCACACGGCGTGCGGCCGGGCGTCTGCGCCGGTGGCGTCTGCTGCGCCGGCGGCATAGGCCATGGTGGCCACATGGGCCAGCGCCGAGTCCATGCGCCAGCGGGCGGTGGGGGCCTGGGCCAGGTGCTGGGCAAACTCCTGTCGTACTTCGTTGAGGTCGAGCATCGCGATGGTCTCCTGTGCGATATCAGTGCGTGACTGCGATCAGCAGCAGCGCGGCGGCAGACAGCACCGGGGCGGCCACTGCCGCGCACATGCCCAGAAAGGCCAGCAGGTGCATGGGTTCGTCGTCTGGGCAGCGACCGTCGTCCAGTACGGTGTTGGGGTCATCGGGGTGCATGGGCGATCTCCACGGGGGCGGGCAGGGTGGCGTAGTTGGCGGCTTCGGCCTCGGCCACGTCGGCGTCGATCCGGCCGACGATTCCGTAGGCCAGCAGCAGGGCGGCAATGGTGATGGCGGCGCGCATGGCTCAGCCCTGCTCGCCGAGCCGGCCGAAGACTTGCTCGGTGGTTTCGGCAAGCTCGGCCATCCGCTCCTCTGCGAGCAGGCGGCCGAGTGCCATGAAGTGCGGGTCGTTCTCTCCGTTGTGGCCGTAGCTGGCGATGAGCTCGATGGCAATGCGCTCGTAGCGCTCGTCGGCGCTGGCCATGAGGTTGGCCAGCTTCACCGGCCAGTCATCGTTGTTCCACAGGTGAAGCACCAGGGCCTGCAGCCGGTATGCGGTGCTGTGGCAGCCGAGGATCTCGTTTCGGTAGCGCTCGAAGGGGCTGAGCAGGGCCGCGCTCTGGTACTGGTCGGCCAGTGTGCTGGCGGCTTGCAGTTCGTCGAGCGCCTTCACGGCGCGATCGGTGCCGGCCTCGTCGCCGGAGAACATGTCGCCGTTGTCGAGCAGCAGCTGCACGGACTGGGCAGCGGCGATCAGGCGGGCGGTGTGCGGGTTGATTTCGGTGGTGCTGACGTGCTGGCGCATGGTGGGGCTCCTGTTCAGTCGTTTCTGGTGCTGCGTTCGATGCCGGCGCCGGTGTTGCTCGCCTTGAGGCGGGCAATGCGGCGGAGGCGGACGGTGGCGCGCAGGCGCAGGCCGGCGGCCAGATCGGGGGATGCGGTGGCGGTCTCGAAGCTGATGCCCCGTGCGGCCCAGCCGGTGCAGTCGTAGGCCCAGCGCAGGTCGGTGTCGGTGATGGGGGTAGTCATGGCCGTTACACCTTGAACACCCAGCACTTCACGCTGGATGGCTTGCGCACGTTGCTGGCGCTGTTGGCGTTGTGGCGCGCGTGGATCTCGGAATTGACCGTGGCCAGGCGCTCGAACTTGTGGCGGCGGCTGGTGCGCAGGTGGCGCTTGAGCTCGCCGATTTCGGGACAGGGGATGCGGCGGTCGGCGCACACCTGGGCGAAGTGGGGCAGGTTGATGGCGATCTGGCCGACCTTGCGGGCGTGGTTCACCACGCCCTGGTCGTTGCTGGTGTCGTCGTCTTCGAGCAGCTCGAAGGCATCCCAGAAGGCCTGGACGATCTCGTGGTCTTCGTTGATGGCTTCCTGCCGGGCCCGGGCCATGTCGATGATGGCGTCGTGGGCGGTCTCGATCATGCGATCGAGGCTTGCGGTTTCGGTGCGGTATTCAATGGCCTCGCGCAGCAGCTCCACCACGGTGGCGATCTGGGCGTGGTTCTTGATGATCCGCTGGGAACGGATGCCGTCCTTCTCGGAGAGCACGGCCTTGAAGGTGTCGTTGATCTGGCTGTAGCGCTCGAGCACCCGGGCCTCGGCCTTGGTGGCGCGCAGCACGAAGCCGCTGACCTGCTCAACGCTGGTGCATTCGAGGGCGCGGGCGGCCACGGCCGAGCGGGGCGTTTGCTCGCCAGTGACGAAGCGCAGATGCACGATCCGGCTCAGGATGGCCTCGGAGGCGGCTACCGGCGCGTTCTGGGCGATGACCACCGTGCCGCGGAAGGGCGGCTCGTAGGTGGCGTTGCCGCCGTCCTTGACGCCGCGGGCGCGCACGCTGCGGCCGTTGTAGGCGGTCTTGAGCTCGTCCCAGTCGAACTGGCCTTTCTTGGCGGCGTCGCTGTCGCGGTCGGACTCGATCAGCACCACCGGCAGGCCAGACACCTGGGCAAAGTTTCGGGCCCGGGCGGCGAGGGTGGATTTGCTCGGGTCGAATCCCTCGTAGTCGTTGCGGCCGACCAGCTTCCAGAGGAACTCGATCAGCGTGGTTTTGCCGGTGCCGGGGTCGCCCACGATCTCGAGGAAGGGCCAGCTCTTGTCGATGCTGCGCAGCTGCTCGGCAAACAGCGAGCCGAACCAGAAGGCCAGCGCCACGATGCCCTTGGCCCCGAAGGCATGCCACAGGTGGCCGATCCATTCGGTGGTGAATTCGGAATCGTCGGGGTTGATGTGGAGGTCGACCGACTGGTTGAGGCTCTTGATGGCCCGCTTGGGCAGCTCGAAGTAGTCCTCGTCGTTGAGCTCATGCACCCGGCCGCCCTGCACGGCCAGGTTGCCGAACACGTAGCAGCCCTCGCGCAGGCGGTCGCCCTTCACGTAGCCGATGAAGTCGCAGGTTTCGACCTCGGGGATCTTCTCGGTCAGGCGCTTCATGTGGGCGTCGATCATGCCCGTGGTGCCTGTGAAGTAGGCGCCGTTGGCCATGGCCAGCAGGCGCTTCTTGAACTCGGCGGCGCTGGAGATCTGTGCAGCGGTAAAGGTGCTCTTTACCGTCGGCTTGCTCGACGGGAAGGACACGCGCACGTAGTACCAGCTCTCGTCGGTGATCTCGTGTCGCTGGAAGTACAGCGGCTCTGGGTAGCAGTTGGCGATCTCGGTGACCGCGTGGGCCTCGAGCAGGGCGCGCTCGCGCACATCCTTCTTGGACAACTTGGGGTCGGCCTCTTCAATGGCCTCGGCCGCCTTGTGGTACTTCTCCAGATCCAGCTTGAACCAGAACAGTTTGTCGGCGAACTCGAAGGGGAAGGTGCTGCCGCTGCCATGGTTGTACATGAGCACCGCCTTGTCGCCGGGGCGAGTGGCCACCAGCAAGGCGCCGTGGTAGCGGTATTCCTCCAGCGACTCTTCGGTGATGCGGCCGCGCTGGTGCAGGTCTGACCAGTCAAGCCGGTGGCGGCCCTCGGCCGGGATCTGGGCGGCGGTGGCCTCCCAGCCGGCCTCGATGGTCTGCTTGACCCAGCGCACGGTGTAGCTGCGCCCGGCGCGGTCGCCGTCGAGCGCCCACACGATCTTGGGCCTCGGCTTGCCGGCGGCGGTGCAGGCTTCGGCCAGCGCCTTGAGGCTTTCGGCGCAATCGTTGTTGCAGCTCAGGCCCGTAACAGCGGTGATGCCGTGGTGCAGCAGCGCGATGGCGTCGAAGATGCCCTCAACGATCCACACCTCGCTGGCTTCGACCAGATTGAGTCCGGGCGGCACCCACCAGGTGTGTCCGTAGGTGGTGCCCGGCTTGATGAAGGCCTTCTTCTTGCCAAAGCGGTGCGGCTGGTCGATGAGGCGTTGCCAGTAGCCATTGGCCACCGCGAAGCGCACCGCGGCGCTGCCGATGCCCAGTTCGCGGTCCCAGTAGTGCTCCTGTGAGTACCAGCCCCGGATGCGCGCCAGGTCAAAGCGGCGATCGTCGCGCAGGTAGGCGTCGGCGGCGGCGTTGGGGTTGGCCTCGGTAACCGGGTGGCGCTCGCTCCACTTGTCGAACAGGTCCGGGTACAGCTCCTTGACATGGAACTCGTCGCCGCACTTGTCGGCCCGTCCGCACTTGAGCACCCAGGGGGACTCCGACCAGGTCCACATCTCCTTCTTCTCGCAGCTCGGGCACCGGCCCTGCTGCAGGAACTTGCCCTTGGCCTTGAACGCGAAGTCGCGGTCGAGGCGGGCGGTGATATCGGCGTGAAGGCGTGGATCCATCGTCGTGTGTCGGTTCTTTTGGCGTGAGTTGAGCCGCGCGCCGTGAAAACACGGTGCGGGCGGTGTGTCGCTCGGTTGGGGTCAGGGGCGGGCGATCAGCCCGATGGCGCGGGCTGGGCGAACATGTCGGTCTGGTTCTCGTCGGGCGCCTTGCGGCGATCGGCCGGGCGCAGCAGGTCGCCCATGCGCGCTTCGACGGGCAGCTTGCTGTCGCCCACGATGCTCACCACCTCCAGCACACCCTTGAAGACGGCCTCGCAGTCCGGGTCGGTGCATTGGAAGTACAGCTCGCGGCTCTTGTTGCTGAGCGCCCGGCTGGTGCGGATGTGGGCCGTAGCACCACAGTTGGGGCAGCCCATGCGGCTGGATCGGTTGCGGGCCATCAGCGGTGTCCCTCCGGTTCGGCCATGTCTTCGAGGCGCATGAGCATGGCATTCAGGGCTTGCTGGGTACGGTAGATCGCGGCGCGCACCCGCTTGATCTCGTGACGCTCGACGCGTCCATCGGCTAGGGTGCGTTCCACCTCTTTGCCCACGTCGCCGTTTGCGCACCAGACGTGGGTAACCAGTTCGAGGACGGCCATGTCACTGGCGGGGGTGTCGGAATCGACCCGCACTCCCACGCGGCCGTGGTTGGCTTCGAGTGCGTCGAGAATGCGGTGGTCGCCGGTGACCGCAATGATCTGATCCGCCTCGGCAAGACCCATCACGTTGGTGTGGCTGTTGGGGTTGGCCTTGTTGCGCAGAACCCCGGCGCTCATTGGTTTGCCCTCTACTGTCTTAAGCCGAGGGGCGAGCGATTCGCAGCCGCCGGGGTAGTCGTGGACGGTGTGGTAGACGGCATCGGCGATGTTCATGCAATCACCTGCAATTCGCATGGGGACAGGGGCTGGATGTGAAGATAGGCTGGTCGCATGGTGTTTTTCATGCGTTGGAGTCGATGGCTTCGTAGTAGCGCTCAATGGCAATGGCGCACTGTGCGGAGTTGGAGCGGCGTTCGCGCGATGCGTCCGTCACCAAGCGGTCGTGCAACGCCTCCGGGACCATCACCAGGATGCGCTTGAGCTTTTGGCCGCGGGCTTGATAGCGGGTAGCCGAATCCAATTTGGCGGGCGTTGTCATGGCTATACTTGGCGATACAGAATGGACACAGGCGAACAATAGAACCGAACGGTTCTGTTGTCAACGAAATATGAACCAAAGGATTCAGATTGGGGCGCGAATTCTCGAAGAGCGCGAGCGAATCGGGCTGACGCAAAGTGCGCTCGGAGTTACTCCGCAGGCGCAGCGGCGATACGAAAAGGGGGAGAGGACGCCAGACGGTGAGTACCTTTCAGCCTTTGCCGAGCTTGGTGCGGATGTTCACTACATCCTTACTGGGAAGCGACAGGCATCACCATCCAACTTGGATCCATCGATCGTTGATGTGCTTGCGGCGCGGGGCGTGACAATCGTGGAGGACAAGCTATTCGGGTCCAGGGTGGTTGGGTTCTCATCGACCGGAATGGCGTGGCTGCTCAACTACATCGAGTTCCACCAGTATTTTTCGCCCGCGCTTTCGTGGGGACTGCTGTCAGGGCTGGCGTCTTTCGAGCCGGAGGCTTCGTGCTGGAGGCCATTACGCATCAAGGCTTCAGGCCTCCCTGTCGGCGGTGAGCGGACGTACTTCGGGTACTTCTTCTATCTCGATGGGAGCCCCCCGCATGAGGTGCACCTCTTCTGGCCAGGGGGTAACCGGGTGGCTGAGGGGGGCACGCTGGAGTACGGGGCAAACCGCCTACAGCCTTTCACGATCAACGACGATCAGCACGTACTGATTCAGTTGTCGGATGCCGAGCATGCAGAGTTGCTCGCGGGCGAAGTGGTTGTGGTTGATCCGCTTGAGCAGGGCGCCGATCTTCAATCCGGGGGGCGCGTCGAATTCAATAGCCGCGTCGGCGGAACAGACCAGGCCGAAGGCCGGCGGCCACGGACAAAGCCAGGCCGAGGGGACGGTCAACCTTCATCCGGCCAGAGCAGCCTGTCAGCCAAGCGCGACACTCCGTAGTGAGCGGTAACCGGGTCTGACCTGGCCCGGCCCGCAATCCATTCGATTGTCTTGCCTTCCGGTGTGATTCCGGTTACCGCCAGTCCGGTGAGGCGGCGGTGGCGTGCCATGTCCAGCAGCGCCAGAAGCGTTTCTTCCACGGATCGAATGTCCGGGGTGACGAGAGGAACGATTTGGGGGATCGGTGTCGGTGCGCTCATGCTCGTTACATTATGTAACCACTTCCTTTGTGTGCCGTGAATATGTCACAGAGGTTGATCCCAAAGTGCATATGTCTCTGGGGTCTGCCGCGCCGTTCTTGTGTATGATTGATGCACACAAGTGCACGCTATCCGAGGGCGCGGAGTGTCGCGATTTCATGTTGCTGTCTGGGTTGGCCTGGTATTCGTCTTCGCCGTCGCGGTCGAGCCAGCGAGGGCAGACGTTCGGTGCCGGGTGGTAGGGGTCCATGATGGCGACTCGCTGACCTGCCTCGTTGAACAGGCGAAAACGGTCAAGGTCCGGCTTTCTGAAATTGACGCTCCTGAGCTTGGGCAGGCGTTCGGCAGGGCGGCGAAGAAGGCGCTCTCTGACGCGTGCTTCGGCGCGGACGCTGATCTGAAC
This sequence comes from Denitromonas iodatirespirans, assembly GCF_018524365.1. Taxonomy (GTDB): domain Bacteria; phylum Pseudomonadota; class Gammaproteobacteria; order Burkholderiales; family Rhodocyclaceae; genus Nitrogeniibacter; species Nitrogeniibacter iodatirespirans. Next base: position 113,953 of record NZ_JAEKFT010000010.1, on the reverse strand, counting down.
GTGGTTACTCAGGATAGATACGATCGGACAGTTGCGCGGGTGTCGTGCGATGGCGTCGACGTGAATGCCAGGATGGTTTCGGCTGGGATGGCCTGGGTTTATGACAGGTACGCCACCGACACAGCGCTGTATGGATTACAGGACGCTGCGCGGGCGGAAGGTCGCGGGCTTTGGTCGGACAGGGACAGGGTGCCGCCGTGGCAGTGGCGGCGGAATCGTTGAAATTGGGGGGGGATGATGAGGTGGTTCGGAATAGTTCTTTGGCTGGTTGCGACGTCATCCGTTGCAGCGGAATACGACATCAACGCCTACTGCGCCCAAGTGTCGGCGACTGTTGGCGGCAGCTACCAGATTGAGGCTTCGTGCCGATCTAGTGAGAAGAGCGCGAAGCAAAGAGTCGCGAAGGCCTCTGTCCCAAGCCGGGTCATGGGCTATTGCGACCAAGTTGCCAGCGTGATCGGGGGGAGCTACCAAATCCTTGAGAGCTGCATCCAGCAGGAACTGCGGGCTAAGGCGGGGATGAACTGACATGTTTGAGCAGATCGAAGGCACTGGCCGGTTCTTGGCCGTCATCCGCTCGGAAGACGATGCTTGGCGCCTACTTGAGCACGCAACAAGTGGAGGCGATATTCCTGAGCGGCTTGATATCAGGTTCGATGGTTGGCCGCGCTTTGATCTAAAGGTCGACGGAAAAGACTGGAAGAGTACGGTCCCCACGAGAATCATGGGGCCACTCCTCGAAGTTCAGAAGGATTTGCATCGGAACTTTGTTGCCATATCCTATGGATCTGCAAACCTCAAGAAGATGCGCGACGAAGATCGTGAGTCCCTTGAGATCATTGTCCATGTCGGCGAAGGGTCGTCGGACTTCACTGCGGATCTAGGAAAGCAATTTTCTGTTCTGGCGGAGAAGGCGGTTGAGAAAATGACATCACGCCAGGCAGTAGTAACCATTCTCGGCATTGCGACCATAGTTGGAACGACTGTGGTAGCGAAGGACTGGATTGCAAGCCGGCAGAACGAAGTTGACGCTGAGGTAAAGCTCGAACTGTCGAAACAAGAGACTGCGCGAATGCAGATTCTTGCAGATGCGACCCGTCAGCAGCCTGTGCTGAAAGAAGCACAGGCTGACGTCCAACAGAGCACTAACCGGTTGCTGAAAACGCTGAAGCCGAACGACACCACGGTAATTCGAGGCGTGCCGCTGAAGGCATCAGATGCGGCAGAGATAACGCAGCATGAGCGCGCTCGGTCCGAGTCGATCGATATCTCTGGGGCCTTCCTGATTTTGGCGAACGATGCCTCGCGTGGCGATGGTTTCACGATTCGTGTGACCCGTGTGGACGACAACCTAACCTTCTCGGCTGCGGTGCCGTTCGAGTTGCCGGCCGACCAAAAGCAGCTGATTCAAGAAGCCGAGTGGAGCAAAGGCGGCGTGGCGGTCCATCTCGAGATCGAAGCAGCTGAGCTCCGCGGATCAGTGGTCGGTGCGCGCGTGCTGTCAGCCCGGAAGATAGATGAAGATCCGCTCGATCCGGTGAGGCAGTTGGCTGGAGCGCGCTGAGCAGGTCAAAACGATGACAAGCTATCCATTCACTGTCTATCGCTTTCGCGTTGTGAATCCGATGAGCGGGAAGCCGGTGGTGACGCGCTATGAGATGACGGAACAGGAGGAACACGAGAGTCATACGGTGATCGAGCGTCTGGACTACACCGCGCGAGTGATCACAGGGCCGTCTGGGCACACCAGCGACTTTCTGAGCAATCGGCAGCCGGGCGACTGACCCGGCGTCTTGGCGCCGCCGAACAGGCTTCGATAGGATGACACCATGTGTTCAAACTACCGACCGGTCGGAAAGCGTGGCATCGACTACTTCGGCGCCGCGCCACTTGATGATGACATCCTGCCCAGGGATATCTACCCGGGCGGAGCGGGGCCGCTGATCTACCGTCCAGGAGACGGCGCACCTCGATCTTCGGTGCTCGGCACGTTCGGCCTGTTGCCGGCGTGGGCCAAGGATCGAGCCTTCTCAAAGCGGACGTACAACGCCAGGTCGGAGACCGTCGCCGAAAAGCCCTCATTTCGCCACGCCTGGCAGAAGCGGCAACTGTGCATCGTGCCAGCCGAGGCCATCTACGAACCCTGCTACGAGAGCGGCAAGGCCGTGTGGTGGCGTATTCAACGCGCGGACGGCCACCCCATGGCGTTGGCGGGGCTGTGGGAGCGCAAGCAGTGGGGCGACGACGCACCCAGTTGGTCGTACACGATGCTGACCGTCAATGCCGATGCGCATCCCGTGATGCGGCGTTTCCACAAACCGGGCGACGAGAAGCGATCCGTCGTGGTTCTGGATCTCGATCAGATCGACGCCTGGTTGTCTGCCAGTTCAGAGCCGGACAGGCGCGCGTTGCTGCGCCTTTGCCGTGCTGACGCGCTGGTGGCCCAGACAGGCCGCATCGGCTGATCCGCCTACCCCTCCGGCTTGTACTCCATCTCCAGCGCCGTGATCAGCCCGCTGTCGTCCAGCGTGTGGGTGGCGCGGGTGATGAGCCAGTCGGCGTCGTCGATCTCGGGTTTGAAGCCTGCGACCTTGACCGGGATCTCTGGGAACAGATCCGTCCGGCCGGTGGCGAGGGTGAGCTGGAAGGTGGCTACGCCGCGCTGGATGCGTTGCCATTCGGCCTTGGCGGCGCGGGTGGCGTTGGCGGCGCTGGCGTAGATGTGGCGCAGGGTCTTGGTGTTGGCGGCGGTGGGTTCGTTGGGGTTTTCTTCGTCTTCGTCGATGGTCTCGTTGCCGACGAGCACGCTTTTCTGGGTGGCGCTGGCTTTGTCGTGGTAGTGGGCGCGCACTGCGGTGTATCCGGCCCGGTCGGCGACGTGGTAGCGGTGGTTGTCTCCGCTGGCGCGGGTGATGGTGACGGTGTCGAGGGGCTTGCCGCTGGCGGTGGTGGCCTGGCCGGCCTTGACGAATAGCAGGCGGCCGGCCTTGACGGTGGTGATGGCGTCGAGATCGAGCGCGATGCGGGTGAGTAGGTTGGCGTCGCTCTCGTCGGTCTGGTCGATGTGCTCGAGCGCGATGCTGGCCAGCGCGGCGCCGATGGCGGGGGTGAGGTCGTTGGCGGCGGCGACGCTGCGCACGATGTCGCCCACGGTGTGGCCGTGGAACGATCGCTGGCGCTTGGTGGTGATGCCGGTGCGCAGGTCTGCGCTGCGGGCGTGGATGGTGAGGCGGTCGGGGGCGCCGCTGTGCTCGATTTCGTCGACGATGTAGGTGCCCTTGTCTTCGAGCGCCTGGCCGGCCCAGCCGAGGTGGAGGGCGACGGTGGCTCCGCGCCGGGGGAGGGCCAGGCCGTCGTCGCCGTCGTCGAGCTCGATGTCGAGCTGGTCGGTTTCGAAGCCGCGGTTGTCGGCGAGGGTGAGGCGGATGAGCCGGCCCTGCAGGCGGGTGGTGATGTCGGTGCCGTCGAGCAGCAGGCGGTATGCGGGCCGGGTCATTGGCAGATGCGGGTCAGATCAGGGCGAGCAGGGCGGCGTCGATGGTGCCGAGCTGGGCGGCGTCGTCGGGCTCGCGCTGCAGGGTGAGGGTGAAGTCGATCTTGCGGGGGGTGCCATCGGCAAAGTGGACGCTGCCGGTGTGCTCGAAGCGGACGATCTTGTAGGCGCCGTAGATCTTGCCGCTGGCGCCGTCGATGAGCGGCCAGGCGTCGCCGGCGTCGGCCATGGCCTCGAGGATGTCGAGGTTGATGCGAGCGCCGGCAATGCCGGGGTGCAGGGTGCCGGGCAGGGTAATGGTTTCGACGTCCGGCCCCACGTACTGGCTGGTGGGGCGCTCGCCGACGCGGCTGGCGGTGGGGTGGCGCCAGGCCATCTGGCGTTGGAACTCGCTGTAGGCGAGGGTGTGCAGGCCAAACACGAACAGTCCGTAGGCGAGCATCATTGGCGGGCGCTCCAGTCGGTGCGGCAGTCAGGGTCGCACCAGCGCATGGGCGGCGGCAGGGGTGCGTCGCAGTTGTGGCATTGGCCGGTGTAGGGCGGGCCTTCCGGGCGGCGCTCGCGCAGGGCGATGTCGCGGCGGAGTTCTTCGTGGGCGGTGGCGCGGTCTGAATCGTCCATCAGCTGAACAGTTTCCAGCATGCCAGCGTGATCAGCGCGCCGAGCAGCATAAAGGCCATGGTAAAGCCGAGGAACTGGAGGCCGAACTTGACGTCATGCCCCGGGTTTGTGAAAACCGCATAGCCGAGAATCATTGATCCAAAGGCCCAGAAGGCGAGAATGAGGATGCCCTTCGTCATCAGTCGATATCTCCATAGCGGCTGCGCCGCGCGCGGCCTTGCCGGCGGTCGCGCTCGTCGAGCTGGCGGGTGACTTCCTTGCCGACTTCTTCGGCGCTCTGGCCGGGCGCGGCGGTGACGGCTACATGGTTGTTGGTGGTGATGTTGCCGCTGGCGTAGCGGGTGCGCAGGGGCTTGGTGGGGGCGGCGGACTCGTCGTCGCCGAAGGCCCAATCCACGGCGTTGCCGGCGAAGCGTTTGACGGCGTCGAGCTTGTCGAGCGCCCACTGCAGTTTGTCGGTGAAGTAGCGCTTGATGCCGTCGCCGATGAACTTGAAAACGTCGACGAAGGCCTGTTTGATGCGGTCCCAGTTGTCGTAGACGGCGTAGGCAGCGGCGCCGATGCCGGCGATGGCGGCTACGGCGATGCCGATGGGGCCAGCGAGACCGGCGAACAGCGGACCAAGAACGGCGACAGACACCTTGACGATTGCCATTGGCCCTAGAACGGCGGCCAGGCCGAGGGCCAGCGCCCCGAACCCGGTCACCAGCGCGGCGACCACGGCCACGGCCTTCATGATGCCGGCGACCAGCGCCGGATTTGCCTGGATCCAGCCGTTGAGCCCGTCGAGCCAGTCGGCGGCGATTTCGATGAGGCCGACGATGCTGCCCTTGAGCGTGGCGGCGGCGTTGGCGCTGACGTTGTAGAGCCGGTTGACGGCGGCTTGCCAGCGGGCGTTGAGGGAGTTTGCGCGGGCTTCAGCCTCGCGCAGCTGCGAGCCGCGGGCGGATTCGTCGTTGGCCACCTTGAGCTGGCGCCGGTACTCCTCCATGTTTTCGGCGAGCTTGGCGACGTCGTCGCCGTATTCCTTCCCGAACAGGCCGACGGTGGCCGAGAGCTGCTGTTCCTTGGGTAGTGCCTTGATGGCTTCGAGCACCTGCATGATGGTGCCGGTGCTGTCCTTGATCATGCCGGCCTGCACGGCGTCGGGCGACAGGCCGATGGACTGCAGCGCTGCCTGGAATCGATTGGGCTGGTTGGCGGCGATGGACAGCTCGCGGATGAGCGCGTTGGAGGCGGTGGCGGCCACTTCGGCGCTGGCGCCGAGGCTGAGGAAGGTGCTGCCGAGGGCGGCGGCGTCCTTGAAGCTCATGCCCACCGTTTGGCTCATACCGGCGATGCGGCTCATGACCTCGATGATGTCGGCGCCCTTGGACTGCGCTTGGTCGTCGAGCCAGTTGATGGTGTCGCCGAGCTGCTCGATGTTGGCGATGGGGATCTTGTACAGGCCAGCGATGCGGGCCATGGATTCGCCGATGTCGCCGGCCATGGCGTCGAATGCTACGGCGCTGTAGGCGGCTGAGCGGGCGAAGGCGAGCAGGTTGTCCTTGCCCTCGATGCCCATGCGGGCGCCGGCCTCGATGAGCGCGGCGACATCGTTGGTGGCCAGGCCGATGCGGGCGTCGGTGGAAAGCGCCTGGATGGCGTCGGCCAGTTCGTAGTAGGTGGCGGTGAGCTGGCCGTTGGCGTCGCGTGCGCCTTGCACCTGGCGGGCGACGCCGAGCATGGCGTCTTCAAAGCTGGCGAAGTTGCGGATGGCGGCGAGCACCGGGGCGCCCATGGCAGCACCACCGGCGACCATGCCGGCGCCGGTGCCGGCGATCTGGCCGCGCACGGCCATGATGCGGTCGTAGCTGCGCTGGGCGGTGCGCAGCTTTTCGAGCCGCGCGGCTTGCTGGTCGATGGCGGTGTTGGCGCGGGCCATCTGGCTGCGCAGGCGCGCCTGGTGCTGAGTGAGCTGGTTGAGCGGCACGCCGGCGCGCTCCAGCTCGCGGCGCACGTCGGCCTGGCTGCGGGTGAGGGTTTCATTGCGGCGTTCAAGCTGGCGAATCTCGCGCAGCTGGGCCTTGTACTGCTCGCGCAGGTTCTTGGACGGGTTCTCGGCTGCGACGAGGGCGTCGCGCAGTTCGCGCAGCTTGCCGCGGTTGGTGTCGAGCGCGCGGGAGTTCTCCGCAAGATCGCGGGTGGTCTTGTCGAGGACGTCCAGCTTGCGCTGCTGGGCTTCGAAGCCCTTGAGTTCGTCGCGCGATGCCTTGAGCGCGCGCGACAGGCGGTCGGTGCCGCCGCGCATGCCGCGCAGCGGGCCGGAGAGCTTGTCGATAGCGTCGAACAGGACCTGCAGCTTGAGCGATTCGGTGGCCGATGCCATCAGTCCTCATCCTCCACGTGGTTGCGCTCCCAGGCGCGGTGGCGCCAGGCGAGCAGTTCGCCCAGCGGCATGTGGTCCATCTCGCTTGGCGGCCAGTGGAAGACGGTGGCGATGTCGGCCATGGCGTCTTCTACTCGGCGGGTGATTCCGGGTTCTGCGTCGATGCATCTGCCGGCTGCGTCGACGTCGGTAGCAAAAAATTGGAGATCTCCACGGCGCAGGCGAAGAGGTCGGCCGGGTCCATTGCGGCCACCTCGGGCGGGGTGAGCTTTGGCTCGCAGATGCGCGGCAGCACGGCCATGGTGGCGTCGGCATGCATCTTGAGCAGATCGGACAGGACGATGCCGCGCAGCTCGCCGGAGGCCGGCTTGCGCAGGGCGATTTCGGTGATCTCGGAGATCTTGTCGTCCTTGCCGCGGACGATGGGCTTTTCGAGGGTGATGGTCTTCACGGGGGCTCCTTTGGCGTGGATCTGTGCCGGAGCATGGCACCGCGCGCGCGCGAATGCCTCCATTGATCGATGTGACTGCGCGGGGAAGAGCAGCCGCGTCAGTTTGGCAGATGCACAAGCTGCCAGCTGGCGGCGGTGAGGCCGCGATCGTCGTGATAGAGGTCGGTCATGGATTGATGCTTGTGGCCGAGCAGGATCCGGGTGTCGATGCCCTGCGCGCGGTACAGGCGCTCTGCCAGTGAGCGGCATTCATGCAGGGACGGGGGGAGCCCGTCGTCATGATGCTGCATGACTGCCTCGCGCGATTCTTCGAACCGCGACGAAAGCGATGCCAGGCCGGGCGGGCGGCCGTTGTGCTTGCGCAGCAGGTGACCATCGCCAGCGGCATAGGCCCGGCAGTCATCCACGGCGTCTTCCAGCGAGACGCCGATTGCATCCAGGCGCAGCTGTAGCGGCAGGGCGATGCGTGTGCCGGTTTTCACCTGCTCGACATGCAGACGCCCATCCCAGATGTGATCAAAGCGCATGGCCACCAGGTCTGACCTGCGCTGCCCTGTCACCAGTGCCAGCACCATCATTCGAGATACCCACGGGGGCAAATTCGCAGCGGCGTAGCCATGGATCTGCTGCCATTGATCAAGCGACAGTCGGCGCCGGCGAACGCGCACCCTGGGCGCTTTGATTGGTCCGGCCGGGTTGCGGTCGAGCCACCCGTAGTGGATCGCTTCGTCGAAGATATCGCGCGCCTCGAACAGCGTTCGCTTGGCGGCCTGCGGGTAGCGCGCATGCAGGCGGAGGATCATGGCGCCGACTTCATGCGGGCGAATGGATGAGATCGTGCGATCACCGAACTCGGAAAACACCCTCGCCTGTGCGCAGCGCCGGTTCGCCCTTGTCTTGTCGCTGATGGGGCGGGCGGCGAGGATCTGTTTATAGACCTCTGCCCACTGATTCAGGGTGCGGTACCGCGGAGCCAGCCTGCCCAGTGTTGCTGCGAGAAGACGGGACATCCGCGGTCGCCACGTGCTGAGGGGATTAGAAATTAACGCACGCGGTTGGCACGTGACACGCTGCCACCCGTATAGCGCCGGATCAAGTTCAGCCGGTCATGGCGCGGGATGTGGTCCCAATCGTATTGCCCCCACGCTTTGCCGGCCAGAATGTTGGGGTCGGCCGGATCGGTCGAGGACCAGACAAACAGCCCGCGCATGCGCGGATGTCCAATGCGCGCAAGATCGAGCATGCGGCGAATCTGCGTGAGTTGGTTGTCGCGCGTCGTCCAGCTCACTTCGGCCCCCGACTCAGCCATGATGATGTCTTTGTCAGGGTAGGCTGCGAGCAGTGAATCGAGGTCGTAGATGTTCGCCGCGCGGTAGTACGGGTGCAGGTCGATGTAGTCAAACAAGTGCGCGACTTCGAGCAGGCGCGGATACCCGGAATCCAGAAACTCAGACGACGAGAACGTCAGCGGCAGTGTTACCCCGCGAGACTTGATGTCAGCGATCAGCGAAGCCATGCGCGGCTTCATGGCCGTCCATCCGTCCGTGTCGGTGTTCGTCGTCTCTTGGATGATGTCGATGCCAATCACGTTGTCGTACTGCTGGTGATGCCGGAAAATCTCGGCAAACACAGCCCCGATGGTTGCGATGGGCAGCGTGAAATTCGTATCCAGATCAATCGTGCATCCGCATGGATACACATAGACGCCACGGTCGCGACAGTATTCGATGACCTGTGACCAGCGCGCGAGGTAGTCGGACATTGCAATCGTGCCGTTCTGCACAGCATATGCCGCGCCTTGTACTCGTACCGCATTGCATCCGACGCCGTTGCCGATCATCAGGTCAATCTGTGGTTTGACCCATCCGTCCCAATCCCAATTCGCGCCCCACATCAACCGCCATCCGGCCTCACCCACGCCGCTATAGGTAACGTCGCTGCATAGGTTCGTGCCGATCAGTTTGATGTGCTCAGGCATGAGCAGCTTTGCCATCAGCCAATCCTCACGGCTGAGAAATAGGTGTAATACGCGTAGGGCTGCGTCGTCGTATTGGGCGTGATCTGGCACTCGATGTAGTCTCCGACCGCAAGATAGACCTCCCATGCAGACTGCGGCGTCAGCAGGCCGGCCGGAGTAAAGAGCGTCGGGAATCGGGTGTCAGTTGCACCGTTGAGGCGCAGCCGGACAGAATCAATCGCGCCGTTGCCGAGCACCGCCGAATAGCTGACCTTGTACAGCCCGGCCCGCTGGATCGTGATGCGTGTCGGAAGCGTCGAGTCGTACATGTGCGCGTTGTCGAGCAGCACGCTCCCGGCCGGGAATGACAGACTGACGACAGTCCCGCCAAGGCTGGCGTTATTTGCCCGCCGTAGCTGGCAGGCGTCCATTTGCATGGTATTGCCCATCCAGTTGCCGAGGCTGTCGAGCGCAGCAGTCACGCGGGCTGTGACGGTCGTCGCGTTGGTGGTGACGTAGCCGAGTCGGATGCTGTCGGACGCGACCGAAGGCGCCGCAGCGGCGGCGGCGACAGGCGACACGACAAACGCGCCTGAAGATGTAAAGTCGATGTAGTTGTCTGAGTTCGCCGATAGCGTGATGCTCGCCCCGACCGACGCGACACGAGCACCGTTGACATACGCGACACCCGGACCGACGACGTTTGCAAGTCCGCCGCTCGGCGGGAGCGCTAGACCGCTGATGACGCGATCCAGGTACAAATCACCGTAGCTTCCGCCGAGCGGGATTTTCTCGCCGCCCGGCCCGAAAATTTCAATCTCCCCGGTGAGGGTGCGCTTGGCATAGAGCTGCTCGAGTTGATCTGCGACCTGGTGAGGGGGTGACGGAAGGGTAACGGAGGTGCTCGACTTCTTACCCGCGACGAAGCCCATGTCGGTTTTCTGCTCGGTCTTCCAGTTCGTGAGGTCCTGGGGCTCGAGCCCGGTACGTTCGCGCGAGGTGCTCATGAAGGTCTCCAGGTGATGGGTCAGATGCCGAGCGCGGCTTTCTGGGCCGCCAGGCGGTCTTCGCCGTTGATGACTTCGACGAAGTTGATCGGGTCGACTTCGACGACCACCTCGTTGTCGATGGTGAGCTTGTAGTAGGCGAGCGACATGGACAGCTTGATGGGCGCGTCTTCGCCGGCCTTGGCGTTGCCCATGTTGATTTCCTTGTAACGGCCACGGGCAACGATCTCGACGGCGGTGACAGCGCCGGAGGTGCTTTCCTGGTAGGCACCGGTGAAGCGCCACAGCACGCCGTCGGCCTTGGGGTGCCCGAAGCCGGTGAAGAGCTCGCGCGCCAGGCCGGTGGTGACCTCCATGGTCATGCCTTCCATGCCCATGTCGCTGTCGATGGGGGCGTTCATGCCGCCGTTGCGCATCTCTTCGGTCTTGCGCGAGAGGCTGGGCAGGGTGATTTCGGAGGCCTGGCCGACGTAGCTGACACCATCGGCGAACCAGGCGAAGTTTTTCAGTTTGCGGGGGAGCATTGGCGTTCTCCGTTGTGGCCGGGGTCAGGCGATCAGGCGTTGATGCGGTCGGCGAAGTCGATGAGGTAGCGGTCGGTGATGCGCTGCTGGAAGACGAGGTTTTCCAGCGGCGGCACGGGGGTGTAGTCGTAGTCGATGTAGAGCTTGCCGCTCTTGAGGGTGGTCTCGCTATTGACCTCGGCGTCGTACCACGCCTGGCCGTCGATGATGTAGCCCAGCGCCTTGAGTTCGCGGAACTTGGCGTTCACGCCCTCGATGATGTCCTTGACCAGCGAGGGGTGCATGGGCTTGTCGACGGCCCAGAAGTGGGCCTCGGCGATGGAGTCGGCCAGCACCTGGGCGGTGCGCACGTAGTTCTCGAAGGCGAAGAGCGGGTCGGCCGAGCAGGTGCGCGAGCCCCAGAAGCGGAAGCCGTCGCGGCGGATGAGGGTGGTGACCTCGTCGGCATTGAGCAAGGTGGCGTCGCTGGCCGGGTTCTGCAGCTCGAAGAAGACGTCTTTGCTGATGCCGGTGACGCCATTGACGCCGACGTTGGACAGGGTTTTGTGCCAGCCGACTTGCTCGTCGATCTTGGCGCGCAGGCCGACGGCGCGGGCGGTGGCCCAGGCGGTGGCTTCTGCGCTGGCGACGACGTCCCACTCGAGGAAGTCGGGCCAGATGAGCATGAGCTCGCGCTGGCTGAAGTTGGCGCGGTAGGCGATGGCGTCAGACACGGTGTCGCAGCCCCAGGCGGACACGTAGGCAAAGGCGCGCAGCTTCTCGGCAATCGTGGCTAGGGCAGTGGCGACGGCGAGGGTATCGACGCCCGGGCAGGCGAGGATGCGCGGGCGCACGCCGACCTTGGTCTCGGCGGCGAGCAGGGCCTGCATGCCGGTGTATTGGCCGCCGGCGGTGACGGTGCCGATGACGTTGGTGGTGGTGGCCGCTTCGTCGATGCCTTCGGCGACGCGCACCACGACGACGACCGGGCCGCCCTGGTCGGCGATGGCGTCGAGCGTTTTGGCGAGCGTTCCGGCGCTGCCGGCGCTGCCGATCGCGGTGAGCGCGTTGGTGACGAGCACCGGGGTGTCGAGCGGGAAGACGGTGGCGTCGGCGTCGTCGGCGGTGCAGACGATTCCGATGATGGCGGTGGCAATCAGCCGGATGGGGCGGGTGCCCTCGTTGATCTCGACGACGCGGACGCCGTGGTGGTAATCGGTGGGCATGGGCGGGTCTCCTGTGAGCGTCGCGGCCGGATGTCAGTCAATCAATACGGGGCCAGCTTGCCGTGCGCGCGCGGGTTTTTGGGCGCGCGGTGTTGTGTGGCGAGGGGTCAGTAGATAAAGCGCAGTTGCACTCCGTCGATGCCGGTGTTGGGCTGGTGTATGCCGGCGGACGACCAGTGCACATACTCGATCTGCAGCGCGCGCTGCCACTCGAGGCCGATCCCGAGGCGGAAGTTGGTGTCGCCGATCAGCTCGGCACCATCGACGTAGGCGACGCCGAGTCGCAGGTAGACGTTGGCGCCGGCCAGGTGCCAGTCGGGCCGTACGAGGCGGCTGAAGGACAGGGCTTGTACCTCGCCCTGCTGGCCGCGCTTGGTGTCGGTGGCGCCCATGGCGGTGCCGGTGAGTTCCCAGCCGGAGGGGAATTCGTAGCCGAACTCGCCGAAGGTGGCCGAGGAATTGACGACGGTGCGCCCGAGCGCGACGCGGAAGCCCTGTTCGGCATGGGCTTCAATGGCCGAGAGAATGCCGAGGATGATGGCGACGATGAAGGCCAGCACGGCCCAGGCGGTGGGCTTGATGGCGCGGAGGCGGTCGAGGAGTGTCATGGGGTTTCTCCGGAAGGTGTTATGGCAAGACCAGCGCGGGCAGCTCAGCGATCAGCTCGGCAGCTGACGGGATGGGCCTGGCGTTGGACTGCACGTCGGCCATGATCTGGTAGCACGCCTCCCAAACCAGCGAGCGCCAGGCGCGGAAGGTGCGGCCTTCTGCCTGAAACTTGGCGACAGCGGGCTCTTCTGCGTAGGTGACGGCGGAGGCGATGCTGTCGTAGCCGACGGCGCGCGCAGCGGTGTCGAGGTGGGACTGCACTGCGGCGGCGAGCTCGGCAATGATTTCTTCTTCCGTGGGTTCAGTGGGCTCTGGCGGCTCTATTGGCGGCTGCGGAGCGGGGGCGGGGTCAAGGCGCCATGCGCCGCCGACCCAAGCGGCGATTTTGCCAAGCTCTGGCTCCGGTGGCGGCGCAGACGTGGCGAAGGCGGGGATTAGATAGGTGCCGGGTTCAAGTGGGGATGGGTCTGCAATGGATACGCCAATGAACTCGCCAGAGTCTGGGTGATAGTGATAAATGTCCATGATCGGCCTCAGTATTTGATGCAGATGAGCTGAGCGATGTTTCTGACTCGGTTCTCAGCGATTCCCGTCGACTCGGTGGTACCCGATCCATAGATGTCACGGTTCGCGTTTACGGTAGAGAACGGCGACGCGTTGCCAATATTCCAATTCCCCGCGGCGTAATTGAAGCTGTGGGAGTGCCCCTTGATGTCGTCGAGCTCCAGGGTGCCAATGCCCCGACCTGAGTTGACGCCTCGGCCGTCGTCCCAGCCGCGCAAGTGATTGCCGCGCCAGTCAGGGATGCGGAATGTGGTGCTGCCGTCGCCGGGGGAAAATTGGCCGTCTTGCCATGCGCCGTCGGACGCCGCCATGTTCCCGCTGCCCGATGCATAGGCCCACAGGTCGGCATACGTGGCGCGAGACAGCAGTGATCCGTTGGCCTTGATGTAGCCGGTCGGCGCCGAGGTGCCCGGCATGATGATCAACGAGCCGACCGGGGCATCGACGATGCCCATCGTCGCTTTGGCAGCGCTCGCGGAAGCCGACGCAATGAGCGATCGGCCAAAGGCCGTCAGGGAGGCGAGCGCGAAGCTGTCAGCGCCCGTCGCGTAGATGAGCTTGTCGGCCGACGTGGCCAGCGCAGCCAGCGCGGTGAGCGTGGCGTCGAGCGGCTGCTTGCCGGCCAGCGCGTTGGTCATGGTGGTGGCGAAGTTGGGGTCGTCTCCCAGCGCGGCGGCCAGTTCATTGAGGGTGTCGAGCGCTGCCGGCGAGCTGTCGAGCAGGGCAGCGATTTGAGCGGCGACATAGGCCTGGGTGGCGTAGTTGCCGTTGATGGCGTCGACAAGCGCCTTGAGGTAGGCGGTGCGGTTGGCGAGCTGCTTGATGCCGGCGTTGGCGATGCCGTTCTCGCCGCCGAGGACCGGGTCGGTGGTCTCGATGCGGTAGATGCCGTTTTCCCATTGGGCGATTTCGGTGAGGTTTGCCATCAGACTGCTCCATGGGTGATCGACCCGTCGTAGGTGGTTTGCCCGCCGTAGAGATAGGCGGTGGCCTCGTAGTTGAACTCGTAGAGCTCACAGCGGGCTGGGGCGGTGGCTTCGAGCAGGCGGCGGGCGGAGGCGGCCTGCTCGACAGTGACCGGGCGGTTGAGGGTGACGGTGTAGGCGGCCCAGTTGACGTCGGAACCGTGGTCGCGGGTGCCGTCGTAGTTGGCGGTGGCGTCGTAGCGCAGGGCGGCGACGCCTTCGACGATTTCTGCGGTCCAGCCGAAGGCGTCGTTGACCAGGCCGACGGCGCGCAGGGCGCGCTGGAGGCTGGCACGGGTGCCGCGGCGGCGGTGGGTCTCGATGGCGTCGGCGCACACCTGGCGGCGTACCGGCTCGGGCCAGGCGTCGTCCCACTCATCAACGCGCAACGCCCAGGCGAGCGCAGGCAGGGCGACAGCGGGGCAGGCCCACGGATCCCACAGGTTGGCGGGCACGGCAAGCGCCTGGGCGTCGGCGAGCGTTTCGGCGAGGCGGCGCTCGAGCGTGCTGGCGCTGGGCGGCAGCAGGGTCATTCTCCCACCCCGGCAAGGGTGAGGGTGATGCCGGTGCACCAGGCGGCTTCGGTGTCGCTGACGACGATGTCGGCCACCGGGCTTGCGAGCGCGACGCCCTGGGCGCCGGGCTGGTGGATGGCGGCGTAGAGGGCGGACAGGGTGACGTCACGCCCGATGGCGTGCAGCTCGGCCACGGCGGCGTCGATGGCGGCTTGGGCGGCGTCGAGTACCGACTGCGGCGAGGGTCCGGGCAGCACGGTGATGGTGGCGTCGATGCTGTAGGTAACGATGGTTGCGCTCTGGACGATGACGGTGTCGCACAGTGCCTTGACGTCATCGGCGGCCAGTGCGGTGCCGACGATGCCGAGCAGGGCAACGTCGGCGGTGCCGTCCCCATCGTGGGAGAGGACGGTGACGAGCACGTCGCCGCCGGCGGGGCTGGAGACCTTGACGTCCTTGACCAGGCCGTCGGCCGACAGGGCGTGAAACACGTAGGCGTCGCGGGTGCCTGCGTTGGTCATGGCGGCGGGGGCGAGCTGGACGCGACGGCGCAGGGCGGTGTCGGACTCCATGACCGCGGCGACCGGCGGGATTGCCTCGGGGTCGGCGGGGACGATGGTGAGGCGCTCGACCTCGTAGAGGGCGGCGAGGTTGTCGAGGTCTGCGCCGGTGGCCCAGGGGAGCATGCAGGCGCGGGCGGCGTCGTTGATGCGGCCGCGCAGGATGAGTTCGCGGTAGGCGTTTTCTTCGAGCAGCTTGACGATGGGCTCGGATTCGAGCGCGAGCGTGGCGGCCATGGCGGCCTGGTCTTCGGCCGGGGTGAGGGCGATGAGGCGCGCTTTGCGCTTGGCGAGGATGGTCTCGTAGTCGAGCGGCTCGATGACGGCCGGCGCGGGGAGCAGGGAGAGGTCGATGAGGTCGGCCATCAGGCGGCTCCGAGGGCGAGCGTGAGCGACTGGGCGGCGCTCTGGTCAGCCAGGGCGATGTCCATGTCGACGGTGAGCACACCGGCGCCGCCGACGGTGAAGCGGACCCGCGTCAGGCGGATGCGCGGCTCCCAGCGGCGCAGGGCGACGACGGCGGCGGCGGACAGGCGCAGCAGGGTGGTGCCGTTCATGGGCTGGTCGATGAGGTCCGGGATGTTGCTGCCGTAGCTTCGGCGCATGAGGCGCGAGCCAACGGCGGTGGTGAGGATGTCGCGCACGGACTGGGCGATGTGGTCGAGCCCGTCGAGGCGTGTGCCGTCGGTGGTGGCGATGCCCAGCCAGCTCATACCGGGCCTCCGGTGGTGCTGCCGCCGGGCTGCACGCCGGTGTGCTGGTGGCTGTCGAGCACGATGCCGTTGCTGGAGAGCTGGCCGGAGGCGTGGGTGAAGTCGCCGCTGATCTGGTTGCCGTTGCTACCACCGGTGCCGGACAGGCCGTTGCCATAGGTGAGCAGCTGGTCGACGGTGAGGGTGCCGGTGATGTGGGTGTCGGGGGCGTCGATGGTGACCAGCCCGGCGGACTGCAAGGTGGCGGTTTGCACGCCGGTGGCGGTGAGGGCGCCGGTGGCGTGGTCGTAGGCGATGCGGGCGCCGTCGGGATAGACGGTGAGGTGTTCGGTGTCGCTGTTGCTGGGGGCCGCGCTGGCGGTGCTGTAGGCGCTCATGAGGATGACGCCGGCGGCGAAGTCGCCTCCCGGGGAGAGCACCATAACCTGCTCGCCGACGGTGGGGGCGGACCATTGGCGGGTGGTGCCGGCGCGCTCGGCCATCCACGGCAGCCAGGCGGTGGTGAGGCCGCCGATGGTGACGCGGGCGCGCGCGTTCGGCAGATCCACGCTGTGGATGGTGCCGAGGCGGATGAGGTTGTCGAGCCGGCGGGCCAGTTCGATGAGGTGCGCGTCCATGTCGGGCAGGATGCCGCGCGCGCGCGGCGATGGGCGGCTGGCGTGTTGTGGTGCGCGCCCTTACGACCCGAGGTGGTCGATGGCGGTGTCGCGGATGGTGCGGAGGTCGGCGGGGCTGAAACCGAGCAGGGTTCGCACGGGGTAGCGCACCTTGAGCCCGCGGCGGTTGACGGCGTCGATGAGGCCCTCCTGGTGCACGCGGGCGATGCGGCCGGCGCGGCCCGAGAAGCCGATTGTGGCGCCGTCTGCGTTGGACGTGGCCTTGAGGTGGCGGCGGGTGCGGATGGACTCGAACATGCGCTTGATGCGCCCGCGCTTGCCGCGCAGCTGGGGCTGGGGTTTGCGGGGCTCGAAGGCGCTGCCGTCGGGGTTCTGCTGGGCGGCGATGCGCTCGGCCTGGGATTTTCGCAGGGCGATGGCGATGCGCCTGGCGAGGTGCCGGCGCCGGGCGTCGCCAACGGCGGCGAGCAGCTGGCCGAGGCGGGCGTCGAGCTGTTGCAGGTCTTCCATGGATCAGACCGGGGTGGGGTCGGGCACGGTGAAGTCGGGGGCGGTGTCGGGCTGGTTGTAGATGGCTTCCCAGGCGCTGACGTCGTGATAGGGATCGACGGGCGGCTCGTCGGTGTAGGTGGCGGAGGTGGCGCCGTCGACGGTGGTGACGACGACGGTCTCGGTGAGGTCGATCTTGAGCGAGAGGTCGCAGGTGGTGTGGTTGAGGATGTCAGCCTCGAACTCGATGAGGCGGTTGCCGGTGTCGTGATTGAGCAGGGCGTCTGGCTGGTTGACGGCGAGCCATGCGATCAGCGGCACGTAGATGGTGGCGTGGTCTTCGGGGAAGTCTGTGATGACGATTTCGAGGGTGTAGCTGGTGAGATAGCTGGTGTCGCCGTAGCGGGCGGCGACGCGCCCGCCTTCGGCGAATATGAGCAGGTTGTCGGGGTGCTTTTTGAGCCAGGCGCTGGATGCTTCGAGGGCGTCGCGGAGGCTAGCGGGCTTTTTCATGTCGGAGGCAGATCTCGCAGACGTTTTTCAGGCAGCCGCCGGCGGCGATGAAGGCGCCGACCGGGGCGTAGGCGTGATAGATGGGGCCGTGGGTGGGGTTGCTGAGCGGGCCTGTGCTGACGCCGGACTTGACGATGCGGTAGCCGTCACGCTCGATGTGGTCGGCGCCGGTGCGCGCCCATCCGTGCTCAGTGGGGTCGAAGGTGCTCATTGCGGTCGATGGCCCATCGGCGGCATTCCATCTGCCGCAGGCGGCAGTCGGAGCCCCAGTCCTGCAGGTCCTTGATGGTCTGGATCGGGTCGCGGTCGATCGTTGGGGGTTCCGGGCAGAGGATCAGGCAGCGGGTCGGCGCCGGCGGCGCGATGGGTATCGACGATGGCGCGGCGGCGTTGATCGAGCAGGCCGTATTCGCCATCAGTAAGGCGGCACTCAGGGCGCGGAGGTGGAGGGGGCGCACGGTCTATCTCCTGTAGGCGTCGGGAAAGGCGATCACGACTGCGTTCCGCTTCGGCGGCACGGTCGGATTCGTCGGCGAGTGCGGCGGCGGCAAGGATGAGATCGGCCGCGAGCCGGGCTTCACGCGCGGATGCAGCGGCGTTTTCGGTGTGTGTGGCGCCCAGGCGCCAGGCGGCCAGGTGTGAGCCGCCAAGCGCCAACACGAGACCCAGCAGGATCCAAGGGTTGCCCAGTAGCTTAGCCAGCACATTGCACCTCCGGCGGCAGGACGTGCCGCGCGATGGCGGCGAGGTCGATCTCGAAGTGGTCGGCAAAGGGGCGCTCGGTGCGGCGGCGAGCGAGCGGCAGGGTGTGGCCTGGCAGGCGCTCGGCGTAGATCCAGCGGTAGCCGCGTGCGATGGCCCAGCCGGCGATGAGGCGCAGGTGGGCGCGGGTGACGCCGGTGACGCTCATGTTGGCGATGAGCAGTTCGGCGGCGTTGAGGTGGATGGCGGTGGCGCTGCCGATGTATGGCGGGCGCGGGTCAGCGGGGTCGGCCGAGCCTAAGAAGCGGATCTTCTCGCTGGTGGGCTCGATGCCGATGGCGACGCCGGCGGCGCGGTAGATTTTCACGCCGACGCCTCGAGTACGGCATAGCGGCGCGCTGCGGTGGCCAGCCGGGTGTCGTAGGCGTGTTCGGCGTAGGCGGGGCCGTTGTAGAGCCGGGCGACAGTGGGCCACTTGCCGGACTTGACGGCGGCGTGGAGCTTGGGGTCGGCGACGATGAAGCGGACGAGGGCGGCGAGGTGGTGGTCTTCGTCTTTCTGCATGCACAGCACGAAGTGCTGAACGCTGTCGTAGCCGAGGATTTGCCAGTGGTGGCCCATGATCTGGAATGCGCCCCAGCTGCAGGATTCCAGCGCGGCGGTGTCGTCGATCATGCGGGCGGATTTGAGCCGGCCGTGTTCGAAGGCGCCGCCCATGTAGCCGCCGCGCCTTGGATTGACCAGGGCGGGGTAGCGGTCGGCCAGGGCGTCGGCGTCGAGCCCGGCGGCGGCCAGGCGCCGGTACATGACATGGCGCTCGTAGAGGATCTTGGGCCGGCCGTCGGGCAAGAAACCGTCGCCGGCGCTTTCGACCTGGGCGATGGCGAGGATGTGGCTGATCGGGGCGTCCAGTTCGGCGGCGGCGCGCTCGATGGCGGCGTAGGTCATGTGCCGCGGGTCGCGGCGACCGGCGGTGAGCGCGGTGATGGTCTGCGGGCCGGCGATGCCGTCGGGAATGATGCCGAGGTGGATCTGGGCGCGCAGCACGGCGGCTTCGGTGGTGTCGCCGAACCAGCCGTCATTGACGACGGGGAAGCCGGCAGCGCCGAGAAGGCCTTGCAGGTGGGTGACGGCGCGGCCGGTGGCGCCCTTTCGCAGAATGGTCACAGGTGCAGCCTCCGGTGGTGGTTGCGGTGGCTGGCCCATCGCAGCAGGGCGACGAGGACGGCGAGGACGAGTAGCCAGAGCAGGACGGCGCCGGCCCCGGCGCCGCCCTTGGCGAGGCCGACGATGGCGGACATGGCGATGATGCCGAGCGCGGTGCTGACGGGGCTTGAGCGATGCACGGTACGGGCCAGTTCGCCCCATACGCACAGGCCGATGATGAAGATCTGCAGGAGCGCGATGAGCGTTGTCATGGGCGTTCTCCGAGATAGCGGCGGCGCAGTTGGCCGACGATGGTGGGCACTTCGGCCATGAGGCTGGCGATGATGGACAGGCCGAAGAGGCCGGCGGCGAGCTTGGCGGCTTCAGCCACCATGCCTGCCAGGGCCCAGTGTTCGACGACGGCGCCGCCGAGGTAGTGGGCAATGGCGATGCTGGCGAGGAAGGCGCTGATCCGCTTGCGGGCGGAGAGGTCGGCGGTGTTGAAGCGCAGGGCGATGGCGGCGCCGATGACGCCGGGGAAGACGCTGCCGAGCTTCAGAAGGATGGCGGCGGTGCCGGTGGTGGTGGGTTCTGTCATGTCAATCCCAGAGCTTGGTGCGGGTCTTGACCGGGGCGTCTGGCGCCTCGGGGAGTTGGACGGCGGTGCCCATTGGCAACTCGGCGCCGAGCGCGGGCAAGCCGGGGTTGAGCGCGAGCGCCTGCTCGGTGACGCCGGCGGTGGCGCCGAGGTGGCGGTGGCACAGGAGGTCGAGCGTGTCGCCCTGGCGCGCGCGGACTTGCATCAGATGAGCTCCACGGTGCTGCGCGATCGGCCGAGGATGTCGTTGATGGCCCAGTGGGCGTCGCGACGCAGGTCGTCGATGGGGGTTTCGAGCTCGTCGGCGAGGCGGTTGCCGCTGTCGGTGGCGTCGAAGCCTCGGTAGCGCTCGGTGACGCTGGCGGCGGCGAGGCAGTACACGGCGCGGAGGAAGCGCTGGACGTGGATTGATTCGTCGTCGATCTGGTCGGCGGGCACGGCGTCGAGGGTGGTGTAGCCGGCGGCGGTCTGGGTGACGCGCCAGCTGGACAGCTGACCCATGACGGTGGCAGCGGCATCCATGAGCGCGTCGCGCCAGCGCTCGGTGGTGACGGTGCCGTCGATGCGCTGGGCGGCGCGGGCAGCGGCGGGGTCGATCTCTGGCCAGAACGCGCCCAGGGTGATGGTGCGTTCGGTGGCGGATGGCTGGCCGATGGCGATGGTGCTCATGTGTGGCTCCGGTCAGGTGGCGGTGGGGGCGGGGCGATCGGTGGGGAAAAGGAGGGAACCCTGCCGAAGCCCCGCCCGCCGCCAGGCTGCGGGGACCGCCCGGTCAGCCGGCGCCGTCGGTGGCGCCGGCTTGTTCTTTGCCCAGCGCTTTGATGCGGCGCTGGATGAGTTCGATGTCGCGCTTGACGCCGGATTTGTCGTGCAGTTCGAGCGCGCGGGTGAGGTGCTTGACGGCGGCCTCCAGGTCGATCTGGTCGGCGTCGTCGGTGGCGAGGGTGAGGCCGATGGCCTTGTGCAGCTTGGCGCGGATCTCGTCGTGCATGTCGCACGGCTCGGTCATGACCACGAGGGTGACCAGCAGGCTGACGTCGAAGGGCTCGCCGGCGGCCTTGGCTTTGAGGGCAGCGTCGGCGGTCTCTTCGACGAGCGCGCCGGCCGGGTCGCGCTTGTATTGGTCGGGCATGGCCAGGCCGTGGCGGATGACGTAGGCGCCGATCTTGATGGCCTGGGCGTAGTTGCCGGCGTCGATGTGCCAGACCATGAGGGTGCTGAGCACGTCGTCCTGCCCGCCGGCGTCGGTGGCCAGCGCGGCGGCGATGTAGGCGTCGTACTCGGGCAGCAGCTTGGCCTTGGCCTCGGCCTTGGCCTCGTTGCTCTTGATATCGCGCAGGCGGCGCTTGTGCTCGCCGAGCTGGGCAAGCATGAGTTCGTAGCCGGTGGCGAGGGCACGGTCGGCAATGGTGCCGTCGTCTGCGGAGGCGCGGGCGGCGGCGACGTGATGTTGCATGTGGGCGCGGGCGGGGCTGTGGCGCATTGTGGGCTCCTTTGGGTTCGGCAAGGGCATCATCAAGCCCCCGCCGGGCGGGGGCTTTGTGCTGCGCTCGCGATCAGACGAAGGCGATGTTCTTGGCGATGCAGCCGCGGCCGTAGTCTTCGACCACGAAGGCGTCGTTGGACGATTCGTAATTTTCGATGCGGTCGCGCTTGGCGTTGTCGACGATGGTGCGGCGGCGGGCCCCTTCCTGGTAGTAGATGGAGAGGTTGTCCAGGGTGGTGACCATGAGCGAGCCGGCCGGGACGAAGGGGACGCGGACCCCTTGCAGGCCGCCGACGCGTTTCTGGCTGATGATCATGTCGGCCGCCATCTGCTCGCTGGGCGGCTGGGTGGCGTTGATGAGCGGGAAGTACTTGTCGGCCATGAGATCGCGGCCGAGGATGCACACCAGTGCGGTGTCTTCGCGGAACCACGGGTCGATGAGGTTGTTGACCAGGTCGAACACGAGGGCGTCGAGCGTGGCGTAGTCGGCGCTGGAGGCGCCGATCTTGATGGTGCCAGGGGTGGCGCCGCCGGTCATGACGCGGGCAGCGGCGTCGGTGACGTATTTCTGGTACCAGCCGATGTTGACGTCTTGCAGCAGGGTGTTGGTGACCGGGTCGGTGGTGGCGGCGGCGCTGGCGCCGTTGAAGCCGATCATGATGCGATCGAGCGCCATGCGCTTGACGATGACGTCGCGGATGCGCGCCTGGAAGTCGGGGAACTTGGCCCAGGCATCGAGCTTGCTGTAGCTGATGTGGGTGTCGTAGTTGGTCTGCTTGCAGGTGTAGCCGCTGTCGTCGATGCTGGTCGGGTCGCTGGTGGGGCGATCGGTCGAGGTGGTGTCGGTGCGGCGGGCGATGGGGCCGCCGATGCCGAGGCCGAGTTTCTCGCCGGACTGCTCGGTGACGCCGATGACGTTGATCCGCGACAGGAAGTCGCTCGACTCCTGCATCTTGGTTTCGAGGCGCTGCTGAACGCTGGGCGTGGCGGCGAATTTCTGGGATGCGTCGGCGATGCCGTTGCCGGCGGCGATGGCGGCCAGGTAGGCGTTGAAGAGGACGCGGGTTTCGTTACGCATGAGGGGGCTCCTGTGGCGGCGTGGGGTCGTTTGGTTCCGGGGCGAGGCGGTCAGAGACCGGCGTCCGGGTCCTTGGTGTCGCCGCCGGTGGCCTTGTTGCGGCCAGCGCCGTCGTCTTCGGTGTTGTCCAGCTGATCGCGGAAGGCGACGAAGTCGTCGGTGACCTTCTTCAGATCGGCGGACAGGGTTTCGACCTGCTTGGAGAGGGCGTCGATGGTGGCCTTGTCGGCCTTGGTGGCGGCGCTGAATTTCTCGGCCAGTTCGGCGTGGGCGGTGGCGAGCGCTTCCATGGCTTCGCCGACGTCGGCGCTGTGCTTCTGGACGGTCTCTTTCTGCTCTTCGCGATCCTTGCTGAGGATGCCGGTGATCTTGGAGAGCAGGGTCTTGGTGCCGCCGTCCTTGGAGGCGGTGTCTTTGTCTTCGGTGGTCATGTCGTCCTCGAGTTCGATAATGAAGGGGGTGGCGGCGGTAAACAGGTTGTCCGGGTGCTGCTTGCGGGCCGCGAGGGGGTTGTCCTTGGCCTGGGCGGAGAACTGCAGCATTTCGGTGCCGAGACTTGCGGGGGAGTCGGTGAAGGCCATGCCGACGAGGTAGGCCTCTCCGGTTTCGGCGAAGTCGTCGGATACCTCGGCGCTGGAGTAGATCTTCTGTCGCTTCTTGTTGATGGCGATGAGGTCGTCGGTGACGTCGAACTGGGCGAACAGCGCGAGCTTGCCGTCTTCGACAGCACGGGATTCGAGCGCGAGCACGTCGCCATAGGCGCGGAATTCGCTGTCGGGCCACAGCCCGCGCAGGTGCTCGAGCCAGATGCGGGCGCCGTAGATGGCGGGGTCGTAGTTGGCGGCCATCTGCTCGATCCACTTGCGCGGGATCTTGCGGCCGTCGGTGGTGGCGCCTTCGGTCATGACGCGGAAAAACTTGGTCTTTGCCATCTGCCCCTCGGGGTTGTCGGGTGACGTTTGACGGCATGGTCGGGCGCGGTGGGATGGGCGGCAACGCGCCCGGGTTGTGTGGTGAGCCGTTACGGCAAGGCGTGTCCGGGCCGCGCGCGCGCGGCGGGCAACATGGCCGCCATGAATGCTCCTGCAGGGCCGGTACCGGCAGATTCGATTGAGGCCAGATTGCCCGCAGATCCAACGGATCCGCGGTGGCAGGGGCGCGCGCTGTACTGGCAGGGGTGGCGGCTGACGGCCATTGCGCGACATCTGGGCGTGAACGTCAATACCGTGATGAGCTGGAAGCGGCGCGGGGAGTGGGACAAGGCGACGTCGCTGCAGAAGATCGAGGCGACGCTGGAACTGCGCCTGGTGCAGCTGATTGCGAAGGACGTGAAGGAAGGGCGCGATTTCAAGGAGATCGACCTGCTGCACCGGCAGCTGGAGCGCTCGGAGCGGATCCGGCGGTACCGGGAGGGCGGTAACGAGACCGACTTGAATCCAAAGGTGGCGAACCGGAATGCGGGGCCGAAGAAGCGTCCGGAGAAGAACGCTTTCACGGATGAGCAGATCAAGGCGCTTCATGACGCGTTTCTGGATTCGATCTTTGAATACCAGCGGGTGTGGTTCGATGCTGGCGAGAAGTACCGCATCCGCGACTTGCTCAAGAGCCGGCAGATTGGGGCGACTTGGTATTTCGCCCGCGAGGCGCTGGACGACGCGCTGAGAACTGGGCGCAACCAGATTTTCCTGTCGGCCTCGAAGGCGCAGGCCTATGTGTTCCGCCAGTACATCATCGAGTTTGCCCGCGAGGTGTGCGATGTGGAGCTGAAGGGCGACCCGATGGTGTTGCCGAACGGCGCGACCCTGTACTTCCTGGGCACGAACGCGCGCACTGCTCAGAGCTACCACGGGAACCTTTACTTCGACGAGATCTTCTGGGTGCCGCGCTTTGCCGAGCTGCGCAAGGTGGCGTCCGGCATGGCGATCCACAAGAAGTGGCGCCAGACCTACTTTTCGACCCCCAGCGCGACGAGCCACGAGGCGTATCCGTTCTGGACCGGTGCGCTCTACAACCGCGGGCGGAAGAAGGAGGACCGGGTCGAGATCGACGTGAGCCATGAGGCGCTTCGTGGCGGCCTGCTGTGCGCCGATGGCCAGTGGCGCCAGATCGTGACGGTGGAGGATGCAATCGCCGGCGGGTGCGATCTGTTCGATATCGAGCAGTTGCGCCTGGAGTACGGGCCGGAGGAGTTCGCGAACCTGCTGATGTGCATGTTCTTGGACGACTCGATGAGCGCCTTTCCGCTGGCCCAGCTGCAGCTGTGCATGGTGGATAGCTGGGAGGTGTGGGAGGACTTCAAGCCCTTCGCGATGCGTCCGTTTGGCTCGCGCGGGGTGTGGATCGGGTATGACCCGAGCCACACGGGCGATGCGGCCGGGCTGGTTGTCGTGGCGCCGCCGCTGGTGGCGGGTGGGCCGTTCCGCATTCTGGAGCGGCACCAGCTGCGCGGGGGTGACTTCGAAGCCCAGGCGGAGTTCATCCGAAAGGTGACCGAGCGCTACTTGGTGACGCACATCGCGATCGACAACACGGGGCTGGGCGCCGGGGTTTTCCAGCTGGTGCGCAAGTTCTTCCCGGCGGCGGTGCCGATCAATTACTCGGTCGACCAGAAGGTGCGGATGGTGCTGAAGGCGCAGAACGTGATCAGCCGCGGGCGGCTGCAGTTCGATGCCGGCTGGACGGACATTGCCCAGAGCTTCATGGCGATCCGCAAGGTGATGACGCAGAGCGGCAACCAGATGACCTTCGATGCCGACCGGTCGGAGGACGCGAGCCACGCGGATCTGGCGTGGGCAACGATGCACTGTTTGATCAATGAACCGCTGGAGGGGCAGAGCGCCCAGACGACCAGCTCGATGGAGATTTTCGGATGAGCGACGAGCAGATCAACAACCCGGCGAGCACCATCGCCTTTTCATTCGGCGACCCGGAACCGGTGCTGGAAGGGCGCGAGATCCTCGACTACCTCGAGGCGGCGGACATGGGTGAGTACTTCGAGACGCCGATCAGCTTCGATGGGCTGGCCAAGAGCCTGCGGGCGAGCATCCATCACTCGAGCCCGATCAACGTGAAGGCGAACATCCTTGCCAGCATCTACCGGCCGCACCCGCTGCTGAGCGCGTCGACGCTGAAGAAGATCGCGCTCGACTACCTGGTGTTTGGCAATGCCTACCCGGAAATGGTGCGGGCACGGTCAGGCCGGGTGATGCGCATCGAGGCGGCGCCGGCGAAGTACATCCGGCGCGGGACCAATCTGACCGACTACTGGTTCGTCCGCGGCTGGAAGGACATGCAGAAGCTGCGCCGCGGGAGCGTGCTGCACATGATGGAGCCGGACATCAACCAGGAAATCTACGGCCTGCCGCAGTACCTGTCGGCGCTGCAGAGCGCCTGGCTCAACGAAGCGGCCACGCTGTTCCGCCGGAAGTACTACAAGAACGGCAGCCACGCGGGATTCATCCTCTACCTGACTGACGCGGCGCAGAACCCGGAGGACGTGGACAACCTGCGCAAGGCGCTGAAGGAAGCCAAGGGCCCGGGCAACTTCCGCAATCTGTTCATGTACAGCCCGAACGGCAAGAAGGACGGGCTGCAGCTGATCCCGGTGAGCGAGGTGGCGGCCAAGGATGAGTTCTTCAACATCAAGGCGGTGACCCGCGACGACATGCTCGCAGCGCACCGCGTGCCACCGCAGCTGCTCGGCATCGTGCCGACCAACACGTCGGGCTTCGGCGACGCGGAGACCGCGGCCCGGGTCTTCGTCGCCAACGAACTCAAGCCGCTCCAGTCCGACATGCAGCAGATCAACACCTGGCTGGGCGAAGAGGTGGTGACCTTCAATGAGTACCAGCTGCCGACGAAGTCGGCGGCCTGAAAGAGAGACGGCGCGACCGACGCGGGTGTTGCAGCACCCGCGCGGCCACCTCCAGCAGAACAGGCCTGCCTTCAGCCAAGGCGCCGCCACCGTGCACACGGCGCGCAGAGGCTACACGATACCCGAAGGCAATAGTGAAAATTATTCGATGCGGATCATGCAATAGAAAGCTTGGCGAGGGCATATTCACGGCACTGTCGATCAAGTGCCCGCGCTGCAGAAGGATCAACCACCTGAAGGCCTCGAGCCTCCCATCTGACAAGTCAGGAGACCGTCATGAAGGCTCGACCACTCTTCCCGTGGATCGGCGGCAAGCGCCGACTCGCTAAACACATCCTCCCGATCTTCCCGGATCACACCTGCTACGTTGAGCCGTTCTGTGGTGCGGCGGCGCTGTTCTTCATGAAGGCGCCGGCGCGCGTCGAGGTGCTCAACGACGTCAACGGAGATATCGTGAATCTCTACCGCGTGGTGCAGCATCACCTGGATGAGTTCGTCCGCCAGTTCCGCTGGGCTCTGCCAAGCCGGGAATCGTTCCTGCATGCCAGGGAAACACCGCCCGATGGCCTGACGGACATCCAGCGCGCGGTGCGGTTCTACTACCTCCAGAAGCTGTGCTTCGGTGGCAAAGCGACGGGGCTGACATTCGGCACATCGGCAACGACGCCGCCGCGGCTGAACCGCATGCGTCTGGAGGAGGACATGTCGGCGGCTCACCTGCGCCTGTCGCGCACCACGATCGAGCATCTGGATTGGCAGGAGTGCATCCGGCGCTACGACCGCAACGGCACGCTGTTCTTCCTCGACCCACCGTACTGGAAGACCGAGGGGTATGGGGTGCCGTTCGCCATTGAGCAGTACGAGGCCATTGCCGAGATGGCGACCACCAGGCAAGGGCGCTTCATCGTCACCGTCAATGACCACCCCGACATGCGGCGCGTGTTCTCCGGGCTCAAGTGTCGCAGCGCTGAAATCACCTACAACGTGGGAGGGGCAGGGCGGGCCCAGCAGTCCCGCGAGCTCATCCTCACCAACTACTGACCACCCCCCAACCACCCACAGGCCGCCGGAGCGGCCTTTTTTCATGCCCAAGCACCCCGCGCGCGCACTCGGCACCCCGCCCCGCCTGCCCGCTTCATGGGTCGGAAAACGTGCGTACGTGCCGAATCCTGAGTTCGGGCAGTGCTGCTGGCGGGTCGCGGGGATACCAGAAGGAATCGGCGTCCGAATGCGTGCGCCATAGGGCGTGCACATGCCGATCGGCGCTCGTTTCAACTTCACATTCGATTGGTTGGAGGGTTCGATGTCGGGAAAAGGTAACCTCGGTAATGTCCCCGCGGGGCCTCTTGCAAGCCCATGAATTTAAACGAATCTATTGGTCACCTTCGACGGGTCACAAAAGGTAATCTCAAAGGTAACTTTCTGCAACGCATTGATTTGAAAGGGGTTTATTATCAGCTCTGTGACTCACTGAATAGGTAACATGATTACCTTAATGTCACCATGAAGTTACCTTCACCGATCATCTAGAAACCCGCATCTGCAAAGGCTTTCGGCGTAGTGTTATCGATCATGTTACCGATGTTACCTTTTTCCGACGCTCTGCCAGATTAGCCGTTGCGTGCGTCGTTGACGTGCATGTCACTTGCGCGTATCTGTGTTGAGTGCACGAAAAAACCGCCTCATGGGCGGCTGTCGATTGAAACAAGTCTGGAATGGATCTAACTCACGAGGATTCGCCTCTGGCTACCGAATCGTGCCCCCGCAACCAAATTCTGCAAAACCCAATCACCTAGCGGTGGTTGGGTTTTTTGCTTTCTGGCCTGCTTGGGCCATTGGCCCATGTTGGCTCACACCAGTTTGCCTCCCACGTTGTCCGCTCTTACACCACACCCTGGAACAGGATCATCAATGCGAAGGTGCGATGACGCAGTTGATTCACTGTTCGGTGAAATGCTCAAGAATTTTTGCACGGAGCTTCAGTAGCTCTGGGGCCAGCTCTTTGGAAATGTCGTCTATCGTCGATCGGGTTGTGACGCTGACATTCAGCACATAAGCCGGGCTGTTTTCAACAACCAATGGTGTCGAGAGTGCAACGACTTCGGGTTGCCACGAAACCGCGCAGAATCCTTGATCTTGAACGTCTGCCATGGAACGGTCGATCTGCGCTTTCAATTCTGCGGAGCAGGCGTTGGTGCGTTTTGCGTCGATCATGGTCAAGACCTGGGTTCGTTCTGTCGGCGTCAGGGTCGACAGGTAGGCGCGGCCGAGTGAGGTCAGTTCAGTCGGTACGCGTTGGCCGGCGACGACCGAGCGGAGGGTGACCTTGCGGTTGTAGCGGATCGATTCGAGATAGACCATTTCGTCCCGGTCCGGTGTGGCGAGCCCGACGTTGATGTGTTGGGTCTCGGCGACTCGCTGCATCATGGGCGAGGCGATCTGGAGGATCGGGTAGCTGTTACGCATGGCGAGGGCGAAGGAGAGGACCGGCGCGCCGAGTCGGTAGGCGCGGGCGCGCCGGTCATGCTCGAGCACGCCGGTGCCGGCCAGCGTCTGTGTCAGACGGCTGACGGTCGCCCGTGACAGTCCGGTGCGCTCCGCGATTTCTCCGTTGCCGAGCAGATCCGAGCCGGGGCGGAAGGCCCGGAGAATCTCGATGCCGCGCTCCAGCGAGCGGTTCTGGATTCGTGAGTCGGTCTCTCCATGCGTTGCCGATGTCTTATAGGGCATGTGTTCCGTCGCCTCCGCTTGATTTCACCTGATGGAAATGTGTCGGGATTTTCAGGAGCATGCCAGATACGCTGCCAGTTTGGGGCCGTACCTGCGAGCGCGCCGACCGGGCCGTTGCCGCAGACGGTGTTCCCGTGTCTGACATCGACCTCGCACCATGACTGAAACCGGACCTGACGCCACGTCGACCTCGCCGTTTCTGCCCTTGGCTGATCCGGTCTTCCGGTCGCTCTGGGCGGTGTGGCTCGCCGCGAACCTGTGCTTGTGGATGAATGACGTGGCCGCCGCCTGGCTGATGATCGCGCTGAGCGGGACGCCGCTCATGGTGGCGCTGGTGCAGTCGGCCTCGACCCTGCCGGTGTTCCTGTTCGGGGTGCCCAGTGGCGCCCTGGCCGACATCGTCGACCGGCGGCGTTACCTGATGTTCACCCAGTTCTGGGTGGCGGCGGTGGCGCTGCTGATCTGTCTGGCGATGGCCTTCGACCTGATGTCGCCGGGCGTGCTGCTGGTGTTGACCTTCGCCAACGGCCTGGGCCTGGCGATGCGCTGGCCGGTGTTCGCGGCGGTGATCGCCGAGCTGGTGCCGCGCGAACAGTTGCCGGTGGCGACGGCATTGAGCGGCATGGCCATGAATACCTCCCGGATCCTCGGGCCCTTGCTCGCCGGCATGCTCATCGCCACGCTAGGGCCGGTCGCGGTCTTCGCGCTGAATGCGATGGTCTCCGTCCTGGCGGGTGCGGCGATCTACCGTTGGCGGCGCCCGCGGGTGGTGACGGCACTGCCGAGCGAGCGCTTCTTCGGGGCGATCCGTGTCGGCCTGCAGCATGTACGGGCCTCGACCCGGATGCGGGCGGTGCTGCGTCGGGCGTTCGCATTCGCCTTCTCGTCGATCGCCTTGTTGGCGATGTTGCCGCTGCTGGCGAAACAGCAATACGGTGGTGGGGCGCAGACCTTCACGATACTGATGGCGGCAATGGGCGGAGGGGCCATTTGTGGCGCCATGCTGCTGCCGCGCATTCGACGCCGCTTCGGGCGCGACCGCCTGGTGGACCTGGGCTGTGTGCTGCATGCCTCGGCCGCCGTCGGCGCGGCGCTGGCGCCGAACCTCTATGTGGCCCTGCCGGCCCTGTTCGCCGGCGGTTTGGGCTGGATCTCGACGGCCAACGCCCTCAACGTGTCGGCGCATTTCGCCCTGCCCGATTGGGTGCGGGCGAGGGGCATGGCCTTCTACCAGATGGCGATGATGGGGGGCAACGCCCTGGGCGCGGCCTGCTGGGGACAGGTGGCCGGCAGTTTCAGCCTGCGCACCGGCCTGCTCGCGGCGGCGTGCGCGACCGTGGTCGGCTGGTTGCTGACCCGGCGTTTGCCGATCCTGGGCGATCCGGAGGAGGGGCCGCTGATGCCACCGGTCTGGAAGGCGCCGGAAGCGGCCATTCCCATCGACTTTCGACGTGGGCCGGTTCAGGTGACGGTGGAGTACCGCATCGATCCGGCCCGGGCGGACGATTTTGTCCAGCTCATGTCCGAGAGTCGCCGCGTGTGGCTGCAAAACGGCGTCCTGTCGTGGAATCTGCTGCGCGACGTGAGCGATTCGGGACGCTTCTTCGAGCAGTTCGTCGATGAGTCCTGGGCCGACTACCTGCGTCGCCACGAACGAATCACTGCCACCCACGTGGCGCTCAAGCGACAGAAACTGTCGTTCCACCGGCCCGAGGCGCAGCCGATGGTGACCCGCTGCATTGCCGAACGGATTCCCCGCTGAGCCGCCATCAATTCCATTAAGTGGAATTGAGGGGTTTGAGGGGATCGCGGTGTTGGTCAGACTGGTTTGCGAGGATGCGTCCTCGGTCAAATCATAAAACCATCAGGAGACATGTCATGACACGCAAAAATCGCACGCGCTTGTCTGCGCTCGGATGCATGCTGCTGGCCTTGGCCATGGGGACTGCCGCCAATGCCGGTATGGCCGCATCGGCCCAGGAGGGCGCCGCGCCGGTACCGGAGGCATCCCGCTACACCTTCTTCGTCGGATTCGGGCCGGGCGGGGTGCCGGATCTGGCCGCCCGCCTGATTGCAGAAAAGATCCAGGCGCGGCATCAGATCCCTGCTGTTGTGGTCAACAAACCGGGTGTCGGTGGCATGCTGGCCGCTCAAGATGTACTCGATGCGACGCCGGACGGCTCGACCTTGTTGAGCGTGACGCCGGCACATGCGACCGCGCCGGCCGTCTACCGCAATCTTCGCTACGACACCCTCAAGGATTTCGCTCCGGTGACCCTCATCGGCGACGGCCCTGCGGTGGTGATCGTGCCGGCGGCGTCGACGGTGGTCGACATGGCCGATCTGGTGCGCCGCGCCAAGGCCGAGCCGGGACGTCTGACCTATTCCTCCGCGGGCGTCGGCGGGAGCACGCATTTTGCGGCCGAGCTGCTGCGTCAGAAGGCCGGCATCGAGGTGCTGCATGTGCCCTACAAGGGTGTGGCTCAAGCCATGACCGAAGTGGTGGCTGGCCGGGTGGACTTCACCGTTGCCCCCTATGTGGCGGCCGTCAAACTGGTGCAGGCCGGCAAGGTGCGTGCATTGGCCGTCGCGGGCAAACAGCACATGCCTGAAATGCCCGATGTGCCCACTGTCCCGGAGTCGGGGGTGCCGGGCTATGAATGGAGCTTCTGGTACGGCCTGCTGGTGTCCGCGAAGACGCCGCCGGAAGCCGTCGCGCGGCTCAATCGGGAGGTGGTGGCCATCCTCCACGAGCCTGATATCCAGACGCGGCTGGGCGAGATGGGGGTGGCGATCGCGGCCAGTTCTCCGGAAGCGTTTCAGGCCTTGCTGACGGAAGAAGTGGCGAAGTTCAAAGCCATCGCCACGGCCGCCAACATCCAGCCCAACTGACGAACAGGAGAGCAGCATGCAGGTCGAGATCAACGGCGTCAGCATGGCGTATTCGGTGATTGGCGAGTCCGGCCCCTGGGTGATCATGTCCCATTCGCTCGGATGCGATCAGCGCATGTGGGATCACCAACTCGATGCCTTGGCAGGTCGGTATCGCGTGTTGCGCTACGACACCCGCGGGCACGGAGCGAGCGGCGCCACGCCGGCGCCGTACTCCCTCGATCTGCTCGCCGACGACGCGCTCAAACTGATGGATCACGTCGGTGCGGACCGGGCGCACTGGGTCGGGTTTTCGATGGGCGGGATGATCGGTCAGGTCTTCGCCCTGAAGCATGGCGAGCGTCTGCGTTCGCTGGTGCTGGCCGACACCACCAGCGCCCATACCGCCACGCCCGCGTCGATGTGGGCCGAAAGGATCCGCACCGCCCGCGAGGGCGGCATCGCACCTCTGGTGGCGCCCGCCATCGGGCGCTGGTTCACCGAGCGATTCCGCACCGACGAGCCCGAGGAGACCGAACGCATCGCGCAGATGATCCGCGCCACGTCGGTCGATGGATGGTGCGGTTGCTGCGCGGCCATTGCCGAGGTGCATACCACCGAGCGTCTGGGCGAGATCCAGTGCCCGGTGCTGGTGATGGTCGGTGAGCACGACATCGGTACGCCGCTGAGCGCCGCGCTCGACATTCATCGCCACTTGCAGGACTCGGTGCTCGCGGTGGTGTCGGATGCGGCACACATGAGCTGCGTGGAGCAGCCGGCGCAGTTCAACCGTGCGCTGCGCTTGTTCCTCGATACCCACTCGGATCCGGCGTAGTCGGGGTTGGCCCGGCGTGGTGGCGGCCCTGGCCGCTGCCCGCCGCCAGCAGGGATTCCGAGCCGGTGCATA
The DNA here is from genome assembly GCF_018524365.1 of Denitromonas iodatirespirans. Taxonomy (GTDB): domain Bacteria; phylum Pseudomonadota; class Gammaproteobacteria; order Burkholderiales; family Rhodocyclaceae; genus Nitrogeniibacter; species Nitrogeniibacter iodatirespirans. The sequence goes on along the minus strand of NZ_JAEKFT010000010.1, from coordinate 81,390 downwards.
TCCCCGCGCAAAGCGAAGGGGGCGATCTCGCTCCCGTGCATGGCGATCATTGCCGTGGGGCATGTTCCCGTTGTTCGGGGCCCCTTGTCCGGCTCGCTGAACAGCGCCCAATGTTTTCCACTGAGTGGAATTGGCAGCGTGTTTCGGCGGGTGAGGATGCATATAGTGGAACCACGAAACAAGAGCGCGAAAACCGGATGCCAATGGGGCAGCGGAAAGCGCCTATCGGATCACACTGGATCAGGAGACAAAGGATGTCACGCTATTTTGGGCGCCGTTTCCAACGGGCTCTCACCCTCACGCTTTCCGCCGTGCTCGGCGCCTTCAGTCTGCCTGCTGCGCAGGCCGCCACGTTCCCCGAGAAGCCGATCCGCTTCGTGGTGCCGTTCTCGCCCGGCGGGGGCACCGATCTGGTCGCCCGTACCCTCGGTGCCGAGATGTCCAAGGAGCTGGGTCAGACGGTCGTCATCGAAAACAAGCCGGGCGCGAGCACCATCATCGGGACCGACACCGTGGCCAAGGCCGATCCCGACGGCTACACGCTGGTGATTTCCACCGCGGCGCACGCGGTCAATCCGAGCCTGATGACCAAGCTGCCGTACAACACCGACACCGATTTCGCGCCGGTGATCCTGATCGCGCGCTCACCCAACATCCTGGTGGTGCGCCCGGACAGCCCCTACACGTCGGTGAAGGACATCCTTGCGGCCGCCGCCGCCAAGCCCGGCGCGCTGACGTTTGCCTCGCAGGGCAGCGGCACCTCGGCGCATCTGGCCGGTGAGCTGTTCAAGCACCTAGGCAAGGTGGATTTGATCCATGTGCCCTACAAGGGCGCCGGCCCGGCGCTGACGGATCTGCTCGGCGGGCAGGTGGACATGATGTTCGCCACCGCGGCGGCCGTTGGCGGTTTCCTCGATAGCGGCAAGCTGCGGGCGCTCGCGGTGACCACGGCGGTGCGTTCGCCGGCGCATCCCGAACTGCCCACCGTCGCCGAGGCGGGCCTGAGCGGTTTCGTCGCGGACAGCTGGTACGGCATGTACGCCCCGGCGGGTACGCCGCCGGAGGTGATCGCCAAGCTCAACGCGGCGGCGAAGAAGGCTGCGCAGAGCGAAGCCTTCCGCAATCGGGTGCAGCCCGAAGGCCTGATGATCAGCGTCGATACGCCCGAAGCCTACGAGCAGTACGTCCGCGGCGAGATCGATCGCTGGGCCAAGGTCATCAAGGCCGCCCACATCACCACCAACTGAACGACCGGACCGACGCCTGCGCGCGTCCGCCCATCCCGAAATCCGTCCAGACATTCAAGGAAGACTCCATTGGATACGCAGACCTTCATCGATCTTCAGGTTCGCGATGGCATCGCCACCCTCTATCTGAATCGTCCCGACAAGCGCAACGCCATGAGCGACGAGATGCGCACCCAGTTCATCCATGCGCTCGAGCGCGTGGCGGCCGACAAGGCGATCCGGGCTCTGGTCCTGACCGGCAACGGCAAGGGCTTCTGCGCTGGCGGCGACATCACCGGCATGGAGCGGCGCATGCAGGCGCCTGCGGGCGAAGTGGGCTTCAACGGCTGGCATCGCCAGCAGCGCGTCCATCACACCCAGACCCTGCTGCATACGCTGCCGAAGCCGACCATCGCGGCGGTCAACGGCGCGGCCTCGGGGCTGGGCGCCGATACCGCGCTGGCCTGCGATTTCATCATCGCCAGCGAGGCGGCCAGCTTCACCTGGTCCTACATCAAGCGCGGAATCATCCCCGACGGCGGCGGCATGTACTTCCTGCCGCGCCGCGTTGGCCTGTCGAAGGCCAAGGAGCTGATCTTCAGCGGGCGCACGGTGGACATCGACGAAGCGCAGCAGCTGGGCATCGTCGATCGGCGCACCGGCGCCGACACCCTGGTGGCCGACGCACAGGCCTGGGCCGCCGAATTGAGCCGGGGGTCGGCCACCGCGCTGGCCTTGGGCAAGACCATCCTCAACCAGAGCTTTGAACTGTCGGCCAGCCAGGTGTTCGCGCAGGGCAGTCAGGCGCAGGGCATCTGCTACACGAGCACCGAGCACCGCGCGTCGGTGATGGATTTCCTCGCCAAGCGAGACGCCAAGAAAGCCCAATCCGGGAACAAGGAATAAGCCCCATGGATGCCATCTCGAAACTGATCAAACCCCGCAGCGTGGCCATCATCGGCGCGTCTGCCGACCTCAACAAGACCGCCGGCCGGCCGGTGTCCTACCTGCGCAAGCACGGCTTCGACGGGGACATCTATCCGGTCAACCCGCGTGCCGAGTTCATCGACGGCTTGCCCTGCTATCCGGATGTGGCCTCGCTGCCGGCGGTGCCCGATGTGGGCATCGTGCTGCTCGGTGCCGAGCGCGCCCACCTGGCGGTGCGCGACCTGGCCGCACGGGGCACGGCAGCGGCCATCGTGCTCGCCAGCGGCTACACCGAGACCGGCGCCGAGGGCGCCCGTCGGCAGAAGGAGCTGATCGAGGCCGCCGGTGCCATGCGCCTGTTGGGGCCGAACACCATCGGCCTGGTGAACCTCACCGACAACATTCCGCTGTCGGCCAGCGGCGCGCTCGAAATGGAACACTTTCCGGTCGGTTCGATCGGTGTGGTGTCGCAAAGCGGCGGCATTCTCGGGGCCTTCCTGTCGCGCGCCGCGGCGCGCGGCATCGGCCTGTCGAAACTGATTTCCACCAGCAACGAAGTCGATCTCGAACTGGCGGATTTCATCGATCACCTGGCCGACGACGAGGCCACCCGTGTGATCGCGCTGTATGTGGAAACCATCCGCAATCCGGAGAAGTTCCGCGCCGCCGCGCTCAAGGCGGCCCGCGCCGGCAAGCCGGTGGTGGCTTTCAAGATCGGCCGCTCCGAGGCCGGTGCCAAGGCCGCGGTGTCGCACACCGGCGCGCTCGCTGGCGCCGACCGGATGTACGACGCGCTGTTCCGTCAGGTCGGTGTGATCCGCGCGCAGACCTTCGGCGATCTGCTCGACATCCCCGCCGCGTTGTCGACCGCGCGGGTGCTCAAGGGCCGGCGGGTGGCCATCCTCACCTCCACCGGTGGGGCGGGCACGCTGGTGTCCGACAGCCTCGGCGTGTCCGGTTTCGATACCCCGGCGCCCGACGAGGCGACCGCCGAGCGGTTGCGCGCCCTGCAGACCGGCGACCATGCCGCGCTCGACCGCAACCCCATCGACGTGACCCTGGCCGGCCTGCAGCCGGACCTGCTGCGCGGGGCGATCAATACCCTGCTCGACAGCCCCAGTTACGATGCGCTGGTGATCATCGTCGGCTCGTCGAGCCTGGCGATGCCCGAGCTGATGGTCGGCGCGATCAAGGATTGCCTGCCCAACAGCGACAAACCCGTGCTCGCCTACGTGAGCCCGCATGCGCCCGATCTGGCGGCGCTGCTCAACCAGCGGGGGGTGCCGGCCTTTACCGCGCCGGAGAGCTGCACCGTGGCGCTCGAAGCCATGCTGCAGGCCTCGACCTGGACCCCCGGGGCAACGGCCGAGGCGCTGCCGGCGCCGGTGGACGTGGCGGATTTCCCGGCCGGCTCGCTCGACGAAGCCCAGGCCAAGCAACTGTTCTCCCGCTTCGGTCTGCCCTGCGTGCGCGAGCGCGTCGTCGAATCGGCGGCCGAGGCCGAGCAGGCGGCCCGCGAATTGGGCGGCCGGGTGGTGTTGAAGATTCTCTCCGGCCAGATCACGCACAAGAGCGACGTCGGTGGCGTCGCCGTCAATGTGCCCGCCGAGGAGATCGGCGCCCGCCTGGCGCGCATGGCGGCCGATGTCCAGGCGGCCACCGGCACGACGCCGCAGCGCTTCCTGGTGCAGGAAATGGTGTCCGGCGGTACCGAACTGATCCTCGGCATGCATCGCGATCCGCTGGGCACCGCGGTGCTGCTGGGCATGGGGGGCGTGACCGCCGAGCTGTTCAAGGACACCGCCATGCGGCTGCTGCCGCCGGGCAGCGGCCTGAGCCGGGACGAGGCCCTGGCCTTGGCGAAGGATCTCAAGACCTGGCCGCTGCTCGACGGCTTCCGCGGTCGTCCCAAGGCGGATGTGGACGCGTTGGTCGGGGCGATCGTGGCCTTCTCCCGGATGGCGGCGCAGATGGGCGAGCGGCTGATCGAAGCCGAGATCAACCCCGTCTTCGTGCTGACCGAAGGGCAGGGCGTGCGCGCCGCCGACGGCGTCGTGGTGCTGGGCGCCTGAGCGGATCGACCGGTGTCCGGAGAACCCACCATGTGCGCCCCGACCTCGACCCCGAGCCCGAACACGGAAGACATGGCCCGCGCCCGCATTCGTGCGCTGGAAGCACAGTCCGTGCGGCACAGCGTGGTCCATGACGGTCAGGCCATGTGCTGGCGGCGTTTCGGCCAGGGGCGGCCGCTGGTGCTGATCCATGGTGGCCACGGCAGCTGGATGCACTGGATTCACAACATCGAAGCGCTGGCCGGACAGGCCCAGGTGTGGCTGCCGGAACTGCCCGGCTACGGGGATTCGGATGCCCCGGCGGGCAAGGATCTGGCGGCCGTGCTCGATCCGTTGGTGGCTGGTATGGAGGCCTTGTTCGGTGCGCGGGAGGCGGTCGATGTGGTCGGGTTCTCCTTTGGCGCCCTTGTCGCCGCGCACCTGGCGTCGCGCTGGCCGGGGGTGCGGCGACTGGCGCTGCTGGCGCCGGCCGGTCATCGCGGTGCGCGCCGGCCGCGTGGCGAACTGCGCAGTTGGCGCGCCGCGGCCGGTGCGCGCGACACGGCCAGCCTCGCGGACATCATGCGGCACAACCTGGCGGTTCAGATGTTGCACGCCGCCGCCGCGGTGGATGCCCTGGCCGTCCGCATCCATACCGATTCGTGCCTGCGGACGCGCTTTCGCAGCAAGGAGATCTCCCGCGGCGGCGGTCTTGCCGACGTGCTGGACACCCTGTCCGGACCGCTGCTGCTGGCCTGGGGCGAGCACGACGTGACCGTCGAGCCGGGACCGGTGGCCGCCGCCCTCACCGCCGGTCACCCCGAGCGCCGTACCGTCATCGTGCCCGATGCCGGCCACTGGCTGCAGTACGAGCAGCCCCATCTTGTGAATCGCCTGCTGATCGACTGGCTGGGCGACGCGTTGCTGGAGACATGATATGAGCACGCCTGTGCGCATGGAGCGGGACGGCGATGTTGCCGTGCTCGTGATCGACAACCCCCCGATCAATGCCGGGTCGACCGAAGTGCGGCAAGGGCTGCTGGCGGCGGTTGTCGCCGTCGATGCCGATCCGCAACTGAGCGCGGCCGTCATCATCGGCGCCGGCAAGACCTTCATTGCCGGTTCCGATCTCAAGGAGTTCGGCCAACCCTTGGCCGAGCCGCAACTGCCCACCGTGATTTCCGCCATCGAGGCCTGTACCAAACCGGTCGTGGCGGCGCTGCATGGCGCGGCTCTCGGCGGGGGCTACGAGTTGGCGCTCGGTTGCGATGCGCGCATTGCCGCGCCCGGTACCGTGGTCGGTTTGCCCGAAGTCACCCTGGGCATCATTCCCGGTGCCGGCGGCACGCAGCGACTGCCGCGGCTGGTCGGGGTGCCCAAGGCCATCGAACTGATCTGCGCCGGCACCCGTGTCAAAGCCGATGCGGCCTACCGGATGGGCATGATCGACGCGGTGGCGGAGGGCGAGTTGCGCGCCGCCGCGGTCGCGCATGCCCGTTCGCTCGGCGGCGCCAAGGCGCGGGTGCGGGATCGTGCCGTGCCCCCGGCCACCGAGGCCGACATCGAGGCGGCGAGTCAGGCCGCGCTGCGCAAGGGCAAACGCCGCCCGGCCGTGCAGGCGGCCATCGACGCCATCGTGGCCGCGGCGCGACAGCCCTTCGACCAAGCCCTGGCGCACGAGCGCCTGGTGTTCCAGGAACTGAGACTGACGCGCGAGGCCCGCGCGCTGCGCCATCAGTTCTTTGCAGAGCGCGAGGCGGCCAAGCAGCCCGACCTGCAAGGCATCGAAGCGCGTGCGGTCGAGCGCATCGCGGTGATCGGCGCCGGCACCATGGGCTCGGGCATCGCCATCGCCGCGCTGGACGCAGGATACCGGGTGAGTCTGCTGGAGCAGGATGCGGCGGCCCTGAACCGCGGCGCGGAGCGGATCGCGGCCCATTACGAGGGCCGTGTCGCCGCCGGCAAGATCCGGCCGGAGGCGGCCGATGCCTGCCGCTCGCGACTCGAGACCAGTCTGGATTGGGCCACCCTGGCCGCGGCCGATCTGGTGATCGAGGCCGTGTTCGAAGAGCTGTCGGTGAAGCAGACGGTATTCCGGCGTATCGATGAATGCGCGCGCCCCGGTGCGGTGCTGGCGTCGAACACCTCCTATCTCGATCTCGATGCCATCGCCGCGGCCACGGCACGGCCGCAGGACATGATCGGTCTGCACTTCTTCAGCCCGGCCAATGTGATGCGCCTGGTGGAAGTGGTGCGTGGCGCCGAGACCGCGCCCGACGCCCTGGCCACCGGCCTGGATGTGGCCAAGCGCATGCGCAAGATGCCGGTGGTGACCGCCAATGCCTTCGGCTTCGTCGGCAACCGCGTCTACGCCGCCTACCGCCGCCAATGCGAATTCATGATCGAGGAGGGGGCCTGGCCAGAGGAGGTGGACAGCGCGCTGGAGGCCTTCGGCTTCGCCATGGGCCCCTTCGCGGTGGCCGACATGTCGGGCCTGGACATCGCTTGGCGGATGCGTCAGAGCCAGGCCGCCACGCGCGATCCGTCCGCCCGCTATGTCGCCATCCCCGACCGTCTGTGCGAAGCGGGCCGGCTCGGCCGCAAGACCGGCGCCGGCTATTACCGCTATCCGCCCGAGGGCAAGGGGCGCGAGGTCGATCCGGCGGTGCACGACATCATCGTGAGCGAACGCGAAGCCAAGGGCTTGGCGCCGCGCCGGCTCGGCACCGAGGAGATCCAGCGCCGCGCGCTGCTGGCGATGGCCAACGAAGCCGCGCTGCTCTTGGGTGAGGGCGTGGCGCAACATGCCGGCGACGTGGATGTGGCGCTGGTCAATGGCTACGGTTTTCCGCGCTGGGAAGGCGGCGTGGTGTTCTGGGCGCGCGAACGCGGGCGCGACGCGCTCGCGGCAGACCTCGATGAACTGGCCCGTTTGAGTGGTCCCGGCTTCGTGCGCGGTGACCTGACCCATCTGTTCGAGGAGTGATCCGCCCATGACCGTGACCGAACTGTTCGGCGCCCATGCCGCCGAATTCCGCCGCACCGCGCTGAGCGACGAGGTGGTCCACCACGCCAAGCGGGTGGTGATCGACTGGTACGCCTCGCTGTTCCCGGGTCTGGCCACCGAGCCGGTCCGCCTGCTCGAAGCCACCCTGGCCGACGATCTCGACCGGGGCGGCGCGCGACTGGCCTTCGGCCGCCTCGCGACGGCGCGCACGGCGGCGCTGATCAACGGCGCTGCGGCCCATGCCGCGGAAATCGATGACAGCTTCCGCGATGCCATGTACCACCCCGGCGCCGCCACCGTGGCCGCCGCGCTGGCGGTGGCCCAGGAGACAGGCGCCAGCGGCCTCGAATTCCTGCGTGCGGTGGTGCTGGGCTACGAGATCTCGACGCGCATCGGCGTGGTCATGGGCCGGCCGCACTACACCTACTGGCACAGCACCGGGACGATCGGCACCTTCGGGGCCGCCGCCGTCGCCGCCTATCTGTACGGACTCGAGGGCCGGCCGTTTGCCCATGCGCTGGCCACCGCGGCCACCTTCGCCGCCGGCCTGCAACAGGCCTTCCGCATGGACTCGATGTCCAAGCCCCTGCACCCGGGGCGGGCGGCGGAGGGCGGGGTGCTGGCGGCCCAACTGGCCGCGCGCGGGGTGACCGGCTCGCTCGATGTGCTCGAAGGCGACAGCGGCCTGGGCAAGGCGATGAGCGATGGGCCGGACTGGTCGCGCATCGGCGAGACGCTCGGGCGCGACTTCCACATCACCCGCATGACCTTCAAGAACCATATCGGCTGCGGCCACACCTTTGCGGCCATCGACGGCGCGCTGGCGCTGCAGCGTGCGCAGGGTATCCGCGCCGAGCGGATCGCCCGGGTGCGGGTCGGCACCTATCGCCCGGCGCTGGACATCGCCTGCTACCTGGAACCCACCACCGCCAACGAGGCGCGCTTCAGCCTCAAGTACGTGGTCGCCACGGCGCTGGTGCATGGCAGCGTGCGGCTGGCCGCCTACGCGCCGGCACGCCTCGACGACCCGGCCACCCGGGCGCTGATGGCACGCATCGAGGTGGCGGTCGATCCCGAACTGGATGCCGCCTTCCCGGGCAAACGCGCCGCGCGCATCGAGATCGAGCTCGACTCGGGCGAACGCCATTCGTACTTCCAGCCCAATCGGAAAGGCGATCCGGAGGCGCCGCTGAGCGATGCCGAGCTCGAGGACAAGATGCTGGAGCTGGCCACCCCGGTGATTGGCAGCGGCGCGGCGCAGGCCTTGCTCGAACGCCTGCGTGTGCTCGACACGGTGCCGGCGCTGGACTGGTAGGTCGGCGCCACCGATCGAACCATTGAGGAAATCATGATGACAATCGATGCATTCATCTGTGACGCGATCCGGACACCCTTCGGTCGCTATGGCGGCGCCCTTTCCGGGGTGCGCGCCGACGATCTGGGCGCGGTGCCGCTACAGGCCCTGATGGCGCGCAACCCGGACGTGGACTGGGAGGCCGTGACCGACGTGATCTACGGCTGCGCCAACCAGGCCGGCGAAGACAACCGCAACGTGGCCCGCATGAGCGCCTTGCTTGCCGGGCTGCCGGTGTCGGTGCCCGGTTCGACGGTCAACCGCCTGTGCGGCTCGGGGCTCGATGCCCTGGGCACCGCGGCGCGGGCCATCAAGAGCGGCGAGGCGGGGCTGATGATCGCCGGCGGCGTGGAGAGCATGAGCCGCGCGCCCTTCGTGCTGCCCAAGGCGAGCGCCGCCTTCACCCGTGCCAATTCGATCGAGGACACCACCATCGGCTGGCGCTTCGTCAATCCGCTGATGAAGGCGCGCTACGGTGTCGATTCGATGCCCGAGACGGCCGAGAACGTGGCCACCGAGTTCGGCATCGACCGGGCCGCGCAGGACCGCATGGCGCTGGCCTCGCAGCAAAAGGCGTTGGCGGCGCAGCGCAGCGGTTACTTCGATGCCGAGATCACCCCGGTGAGCGTGCCCCAGCGCAAGGGCGACCCGGCGGTGGTGGATACCGACGAGCATCCGCGCGACACCAGCCTCGAGGCCCTGGCCCGTCTCAAGGGCGTGGTGCGCCCCGACGGCACGGTCACCGCCGGCAACGCCTCCGGCGTCAATGACGGCGCCTGCGCCTTGTTGCTGGCCGACGCCGGCAGCGCGGCGCGCCACGGCTTGAACCCCCGCGCCCGCGTGGTGGCGATGGCCACCGCCGGGGTACCGCCACGCATCATGGGCATGGGGCCGGCGCCGGCCACGCGCAAGGTGCTGGCACTGGCCGGCCTGTCGCTCGATCAGATGGACGTGATCGAGCTCAACGAGGCCTTCGCGGCACAGGGGCTGGCGGTACTGCGCGACCTGGGCTTGGCGGATGACGATTCACGCGTCAATCCGAACGGCGGCGCAATCGCGCTGGGCCATCCGCTCGGCGCCTCGGGGGCGCGGCTGGCGACCACCGCGGTGAATCAGTTGCATCGAATCAAAGGGCGCTTCGCGCTATGCACCATGTGCATCGGCGTGGGGCAGGGGGTGGCAGTCATTCTGGAGCGGGTTTGAGGGGGCAGTAGGCGCCGTTCGCCAGAGAACGGGACCGACCAAGGACAAACGGGACGACAACCCGCCGTCGGCGACCCTTTCCGCGCGCCGACGGACGACAAATAGATGGAAGGAGACACACGATGAACGGATTGATCAAGGGCCCCAAGGATTTCTGGGCCGGGCTCCTCTACTTGACCATCGGGGGGCTGGGCGTGGTGCTGGCCCGCGACTACGGCATGGGTGATGCCGCTCGCATGGGGCCGGGCTACTTTCCTACCGTACTGGGCGCACTGCTGGTGATCTTCGGTGCCGCGTCGCTGGGGCGCTCGCTGTTTCGCCGGGGCGAGGCGATCGGTGCGATTGCCTGGAAACCCATTGTGCTGATCGTTGGCGCAACGGTGGCATTCGCCTATCTGATCAAGCCCGCGGGTCTGGTTCTTGCCCTGACGGCACTCATCCTGATCAGCGCGTCGGCGAGCAGCCGGTTTCGCTTCGAATGGAAGGCGACGGCCGCCATGTTCGGCCTGATCGCATTCTGTTCGCTGGTCTTCGTCAAGGGGCTTGGCATCCCGCTGCCTTTGTTCGGCACCTGGTTCGGCGGCTAAGGAGAAAAGATCATGGAAATTCTTGCGAATCTCGGGCTCGGCCTGGAAATGGCCGCGAGCCTCTCGAACCTTCTCTATTGTTTGATCGGGGTATTCCTGGGCACCGCGATCGGTGTGCTGCCCGGGCTCGGTCCGGTGGCGACCATCGCGATGTTGCTGCCCATCACTTTCGGTCTGCCACCGACTTCGGCGCTGATCATGCTCGCGGGGATCTACTACGGCGCGCAGTACGGTGGCTCGACAACCGCGATCCTGGTGAACCTGCCGGGCGAGTCCTCGTCGGTGGTGACCGCCATCGACGGGTATCAGATGGCACGCAAGGGGCAAGCGGGCAAGGCGCTCGCGGTGGCCGCCATCGGCTCCTTCGTCGCCGGCACCATCTGCACTTTCCTGATTGCGCTGGCGGCGCCGCCGCTGACCGAGGTTGCACTGAAGTTCGGGCCGGCGGAGTACTTCTCGCTGATGACGCTCGGCCTGGTCGCATCCATCGTTCTGGCCAGCGGCTCGTTGTTGCACGCGCTCGGCATGATCTTGCTGGGCTTGTTGCTCGGCATGGTGGGGACGGATATCAACTCGGGTCTGGCGCGCTATTCCTTCGATTCTCCCCACCTCACCGACGGGATCAACTTCGTGGTGGTGGCGATGGGGGTGTTCGGGCTCGGCGAGATCATCGCCAATCTGCAGCACGAAACGACCCGTACGATGACAGCGAGCAAAATCACCGGCCTGCTGCCCAGCTGGGCGGACCTCCGGCGCATGGTCGGTCCGGTGTTGCGGGGGACGGGGATGGGGACGGTGCTCGGCATCCTGCCCGGCGGCGGTGCGATGCTCTCCTCATTCGCCTCCTACGCCCTTGAGAAGAAGATCTCGCCGAATTCGGAGAACTTCGGCAAAGGCGCCATCGAAGGCGTGGCGGCGCCCGAGTCGGCCAACAACGCCGGCGCACAGGCGTCGTTCATCCCGATGCTGACGCTGGGCATTCCGTCCAATCCTGTCATGGCGTTGATGATCGGCGCGATGATGATCCAGGGCATCCAGCCCGGACCGTCGGTGATGACCGAGCAGCCCGCCCTGTTCTGGGGGCTGATCGTGTCCATGTGGATCGGCAACGCAATGCTGCTGGTGCTCAATCTGCCCCTGATCGGCTTGTGGGTGAAGATGATCTCGGTGCCCTACCACCTGCTGTTCCCGGCCATCCTGGTGTTCTGCGCGATCGGCGTGTTCAGCCTCTCCAACAACGCGTTCGACGTCTATCTGATGGCCTCGTTCGGCCTGGTGGGTTACATGTTCCGCAAGCTCGACTGCGAACCGGCGCCGCTGATGCTCGGCTTCATCCTGGGACCGATGATGGAGGAATACCTGCGCAGAGCCCTGTTGCTGTCGCGGGGCGACCCGATGGTGTTCATCGAGCGTCCGATCAGCGGAACGATGCTCGTGATCGCAGTGATCGCGCTGGTCGTGGTGATCTCGCCAGCCATTCGCAAGAAACGTGAGGAGGCTTTCCGTGAGGAAGAGTGAAGCCGCTCAGAAAGTTTGGAGGATGAACGTGAAAGGAGAGGGAAATGCCTGAGTTCTTGATGGAGTCGTCGTTCTGGATCTCGGTGCTCCAGATCATCGCCATCGACATCCTGTTGGGGGGGGACAACGCGGTGGTGATCGCCCTGGCGTGCCGGAAGCTGCCCCCGAAGCAGCGCAGCCAGGGCATCGCGTGGGGCGTTGCGGGGGCGATCCTCTTGCGTGTGGTGTTGATCTTCTTCGCCCTGCAACTGCTGGCGCTTCCCTTCCTGAAAGTGGTCGGCGGGCTGCTGCTGCTGTGGATCGGCGTCAAGTTGTTGCAGCCCGAAGACGACGATGGGCACGCGAATGTTCACGGCGGCACGACGCTGTTCGGGGCGATCAAGACCATCATCGTGGCCGATGCGGTGATGAGCCTCGACAACGTGATTGCCGTGGCGGGTGCAGCCAAGGGAGACCTGAATCTGGTCATCTTCGGCATCGTGGTGAGCATTCCGATCATCGTCTGGGGCAGCAAGCTGGTGCTGCGGCTGATGGACCGTTTTCCCATGGTCATTACCGGCGGGGCAGCGTTGCTGGGGTGGATCGCCGGCGGCATGATCGTTTCCGACGTGGTGGTGCAACCGTATCTCGAAGGGGCGCCGAGCTGGTTGCACTACCTCACGGCCGCAGCCGGGGCTGTGCTTGTGGTTGTGATCGGGCGGTTGTTGGCCGCCGGCAGGGGGCGCGCAGAAGAGCCGCCCCTGGTGGACCTGGCGGCGGGCGAAAGCTCGACGTCCAATCATTGAAGGAGCATTTCCATGCTGAAGATTCTGGTGCCAGTTGATGGGTCGGCTTTTGGCGAAAAGGCGATCGCTCACGTGCTCAAGCTGCATCGCCAGTCTGCACAGATCGAGGTGCACCTGCTCAATGTGCAGATTCCCGTCGAGTCCGGTCATGTACGCATGTTCGTCGAGCATGACACGCTGGAAGACTACTACCGTGAAGAAGGCTTTGCCGCCCTGGAGGGGGCGCGCGCAGCGTTGGATGCGGCCGGCGTGCCGTGCCAGGTGCATATCGCCGTGGGGCATGTGGCCGACACCATTTTGCGCTACGCCGAAGAGAAGGGGTTCGACAAGATCGTCATGGGGACGCATGGCCGGACGGGATTGATGCAGGTCTTGCTCGGCTCAATCGCTGAGGAGGTGCTGCAGCACTCGTCCGTGCCTGTCACGTTGGTGAAGTAGGGAGGCGTGGCGATGCGTCCTGTTGAACGGCCGGTCCATCACTTGGGGCGGTGGCGGCGTTTTTTGCCGGGGCGCTTGCGTATCGGCCAGCGGCTGGTGCTCGGGTTCGGCTGCCTGGTTTGCCTGCTGATGGCGCTCGGCGGGGGCTTGTATGTTCTGCTCCATGGCATCAAGGGCCATGCCCGTTTCATTGAAGACGTGTATCTGTCGCAGGCCGAAGCCGCGACCGAGTTGAGCGAGGGGGCAACGCGAATTCGCTTGGCGGTCGCTTCCATGAGCACCGCAGAGACCATCGATGGTGCCACGCGGGTCCTGAGGGCGGTCGATGCGTCCGTCGAGATGGTCCAGCGGGCCTCCAAGGTGATTGAAGCCGCTCAGGTCGGAGACGGTGCCGATGCGGAGGAGATCAGGACTTTCGGGCTGTTCAAATCGAAATATGCCGACGCTTTGGCGACGCTCGTGGAGGTCCGTGGGCTCTTGACGGAACCGAGCGGGTTGTCCACGGCCCGGTTGCTTCTTTCTGAGGATGTGGCACCCGCGCTGCAGCTTGCGCAGCAGGCGCTGGATGCCTATCTGACAGTGGCTGCCGAGCGCAGTCGTTCTCGGATCGAAGGCATCGGCCAGTCTGCCGACCAGGCACTGAAGCTGTTGATTGGCGCGACCCTGAGTGCCTTGGTGCTGGCGATCGTGATCAGTTGGCTCGTGACCCGGTCGATCGTCGGTTCCATGCGCCGATTGTCCAGCGTGGTGGCGCGGGTCGGGAATGGCGACCTGAGCGTCGCGCCCGTCGTCGTAGGTTCTGACGAGGTGGCTCAGGTGGAGGCGGGCATGGGGCGGATGGCCAGTGCATTGACCGCGGTCATCGTCGAAATCCAGTGTTCGGTGCGCCGTATCAACGAAGCCGCCAGTGAGCTTGCCCGTTCGTCAGAAGCCGTTGGCAAACGTTGCGATTCGCAGGCCGAGACCTCCGCGGATATTGCCAGTGCCTTGGAGGATATCTCGGTGAGTATCGGCAGGGTGTCGACGCTCGCGGGCGATGCGCGGCAGGTCTGCGTCGAATCGGGCGAATTGTCCTCCGATGGCGTTGATGCCATTCATCAGGTCGGTCGGGAGATCGACTCCATCGTGAAGACCGTGAAAGAGGCTCATGTCGAAACGCGGTCGCTCGACGGGCGGATCGGGGCCATTGCCGGCATGGTCGACATGATCCGTGAGGTGGCCGAACAGACGAATCTGCTGGCGCTCAACGCGGCTATCGAGGCGGCGCGCGCTGGGGAGCATGGCCGTGGTTTCGCGGTCGTTGCCGATGAGGTGCGCAGTCTGGCCGAAAAGACGGGAAAAGCCGCCAGGGAGATCACTGATCTGGTGGCTTCGATTCGCACGGGTTCGGGTGCGATGGCGACGCGAATGGAAACCGCCGTCGCGACCGTCGCCGAAGGGACGGTGAGATCCCGGCAGGCCACTGACGTGGTGCATCGTGCCCAGCAAGCCTCGAGCAAAGTGGTCGGTTTCATCGACGAGCTTGACTTGGGGTTGCGGGCACAGGCGACGGGTGCCAATGACGTCTCACGCCGCGTCGAGAGCGTCGCCCGGATGGCTGCGGAAAACTCGGGCGCGGTACAGGACGTGGCAGTCGCTGCTGGCGAGTTGCGCGCGTTGGCGGAGAAACTGGCGGGTTGCGTGGCGCATTTTCACGTTGCCGGGCGTGGGTAGCCATAGATCACACCGGCATTGATTTCCGCTCTCGACAGGGAGTCGCCCTGGTTGGCTCATGAATCGTGGTGAGCGTTTAGTGCACTGAATGGAGGTTCTGACTATGTACAAGCATCTGTTGGTACCGATCGATGGATCGGCGTTATCCAAGCGGGCGATGGAAGACAGTATTGAACTGGCCCGGCAATTGGGGGCCCGCATTACCGGACTCGTGGTCGAGCCCGATCTTCCGTTGGCGGTCACGAGTCGTGATGCCGAGACTTTTTCGGAGCGAATTCAGGCGCATCAGAGCGGCAACGAGATGCACGCCCAGTCACTACTCGGACAGTTCGAAGCCCGGGCCAAGGCGGCCGACGTCGACTTTTCCGGCGTTGCCGTGACCGCGTATATGGTCGATAGCACGATCGCCGAAGAAGCCAAACGGCTCGGCTGCGACATGATCGTGGTCATTACTCATGGACGAGGGGCGCTCGGGGAGCTTGTTTTTGGATCTCATGCAAAAAGATTGATCTCCAAGACCCGGCTTCCGGTGCTCGTGCTTCACTGAAATCGGTAGCGTCCGGCCTCTCGGGGGGACTGTGGTACGGAGAAGTGGACGATACCTGCCCCAAGGTAGAGCCGGATATCCGGCCCCCCGAAAGTTCGGTAGGGGATATGGCGGCCGGCGATGTCTTCGGCGCCGGTTCGATCTGGGTCGGTCAATCGACGCGGCGTCCAGCATCCGCGTATCTCCGGGGACGATGCCGGTCTTCATGCCCGGCGCATTCGCAACCGAGGTTCTTCGCTGACCATCGATTTGGCGTGCTGCCCGATATATCCGTTTTCGTGCCGAGTACGTCGGGGCTTGGGTTCGGTGAATTCCACTGAATGGAATTGCGAGGGTGTTTCATGATGTGTGATGGCATACATTGGACTTGCAAAACAAGAGCGAAGCCGCCGGTAAAAAAATCGGTCGGTGGGACGAGATCAACATCGCAAATCAGGAGACAACCATGCGATCTACCCTTATTTCCACGTTGATGGGCAGCCTGCGTCTGGCTGCAGTTGCAGTGACTACGCTTGGGGTGATGCTGCCCTCGGCGCAGGCAGCCTTCCCCGATAAACCGATTCGCATCGTGGTGCCGTTTTCGCCCGGCGGCGGCACCGACCTGGTGGCTCGCACCCTCGGTGCCGAGATGTCCAAGGAGCTTGGCCAGCCGGTGGTCATCGAGAACAAGCCGGGTGCAAGCACGGTGATCGGCACCGACACGGTGGCCAAGGCCGATCCGGATGGTTACACGCTGGTGGTCTCGACGATCGCGCATGCGGTCAATCCGAGCCTGATGGCCAAGCTACCGTACAACACGGACCAGGACTTTGCGCCGGTGATGCTGATCGCGCGCTCTCCCAACGTGCTGGTCGTTCGTCCGGACAGTCCGTACAAATCGGTGAAGGATATTGTCGCGGCTGCGACGGCCAAGCCTGGTGCGCTGACTTTTGCCTCGCAGGGGAACGGCACCTCGGCGCATCTGGCCGGCGAGTTGTTCAAGCATCTGGCCAAGATCGACATGATCCATGTGCCGTACAAGGGGGCGGGCCCCGCACTGACGGATCTGCTGGGTGGGCAGGTCGACATGATGTTCGGTACTGCTGCGGCCGTGGGAGGCTTCGTCGAGAGCGGCAAGCTGAGGGCGATTGCGGTGACCACGGCAGAGCGCTCGCCGGCACATCCCGAGCTGCCGACGATGGCCGAATCGGGTCTTGCGGGCTATGTCGCGGATAGCTGGTATGGCATCTACGCCCCGGCGGGAACACCGCCCGAGGTGATCGCCAAGCTCAATGCGGCGGCCAAGAAAGCGGCGCAGAGCGAAGCGTTCCGCAACCGGGTGCAGCCGGAGGGGCTCATGATCAGCGCCAGTACGCCTGAGGCCTACGACCAGTATGTGCGCGGCGAGATCGATCGCTGGGCCAAGGTCATCAAGGCTGCTCATATCACGACCAACTGATCCACTGATCACGTCGGCGCGTTTCGCGTCGGCGTTCCCTTTTGGTCCAGAGGGCGTCTAGGCCTCACGTCGTCGTACCCCAAATTTGAAGAACACGTTGGCAGCCCGCGCTCCGCGGGAAGCTGCCAGGGCTCCGTGTTGCCGTTTTCCCCGCCCATCTCGAAGGGAGCGCGCTCGGAAGTGGCTGATGGCTGCCAGGAGAAAGCCCTTCGTGTGGGCGAGGGCGTGTTGTCAAGCGAGAGCCCGGTGCTGAACGGATGCCGTTCGATCTTCATGGCTGGGCATGACCGTCTCTGGGGCCTTTTTCCTACCGCGATGAACCTTCCCTTCCGGGAGGGATAGCCGCTGAGGGGCCGGAACGACCTTCTTTAGCAATGCCAACACGTCAGAGGGGAGGAGACAGATCCGAATTTTATGAATTTCACGCCAAAGGCTCTGTGCGCCGCCTCGTGAGTGAGAGGGCACAAGGAGCCAGCACCAGTGACTCAAGACCTGATCAAAAGAGGAATAGAGATGAAAAAGAAACTACTCGTTGCGGCCGCCGCCAGCCTTGTGGTGGCCCCGGTGTTTGCACAATCGAACGTCAAGATCTATGGCATCGTCGATGCCGGCATTGGCTACGGCAAGGCAGGGGATACGACCTTCAACGGTGTGGTCAGCGGCCCGTACTCCGCCCCCCGGATCGGTTTCAAGGGCTCGGAAGATCTCGGTGGTGGCTTGAAGGCCGAATTCGCCCTTGAACAAGGATTTTCCATCGATACCGGAGCCCCTGCATCGGCGACAAGGCAATTTCATCGTCAGGCCTGGGTTGGCTTGAGCGGCGATTTCGGTAGCGTGGGGTTGGGGCGCCAATACGCCCCCGGTTACAACTATTCCCTCAAGTTCTCTCAGGCAGTCCCCGGCGCTACCTTCAACAGCCAGGCATTTCTCACCAACTCGATCCCCGGAGCATCAATTCAGCCCGGGACGGATGCCCGCTGGGACAACTCGATCACTTATAAGCTTCCCAAAATGGGGGCTTTCTCTGCCGAAGCGATCTACTCCTTTCAGACGGCAGAGAGCGGCGACGACAGGGGGCAGGACGACAAGATGGGGGTGGCTGCCGCCTATGCGGCAGGGCCAGTGACCGTGGGCGCGATCTACCATAACTCGCGTCGTGCCAAAGACAACCTGAAAGAGATCTATCTGGGCGGCACAATGGATTTTGGTGTGGCGAAGCTGTCTGCAAGCTACCAAACCGCCAAGGAGAACGGCGTAGTGGATGCACAGGTTGCTTATCTCGGCGTGGTCGTTCCGGTCGGAAAGGGCAAGATTCATGCTGACATTGGCCGTCTAAGCGACGACGAAAATGCTGACAACGACTCGACGTCGTTGTCGCTTGCCTACACCTATGGGTTGTCGAAGCGAACCACCGTCTATGTGATGGCAAACCGTACCACCAACGACGACAACGCCGCGCGTGGCGTGCTCGCCACCGATGATGGGGCTGCCTCCACCTCGCTGGCGGCAGGCCTTCGCCATACCTTCTGACATACAAGGGGGCGGCGAGAGGCAACTGGCCGGTTCGCTTCAGGCAAGACTGACTCCCGGATGTGAGTAGGCCTTTTCCGCCACCCAGCAAGAAAGACGCCCCGCCGAGTCGTTCTCGGCGGGGCATGATCTCCGCGGCTCGTGACCGTCATCGACAGCCGTCATTCTCGTCATCTTCCGGCTCGAATCCGCGGCCACCTCTCCACAGTCATGCAAGCCTGGGGGCCGAGAGTGAATTGCTCCTTCACAAGCTCTCAGATGACGAAGCCATACAAGTCCCATTCCGCTTCCGAAACATCGATCGCCAACCGCTGCCATTCGGCGCGTTTGATCGCGACAAAACCCTGGTGCAAGGATTCGCCCAGCACCTGGCGGACGAATTCGGAGTCGTCCAGGCGATCGATCGCGTCCAGCCAGCTTCGGGGCAGGTGGGCTGCGCGCGTGTTGCCATAGCTGTTGCCTTCCGCGGCGGGGCCAGGGTCGAGGTGGTCCTCGATGCCCTTGAGCGCTCCCGCGAGGGTGACCGCGGCGACCAGATAGGGATTGGCGTCGACGCCGGCGACGCGATGCTCGAAATGGCGCGCACTTCCCGGCGTTTCGGGGACGCGCAGCGCGACGGTGCGGTTTTCGATGCCCCAGGTGTCCGAGGCGGGCGAGTAGAGCACGGAGGCGAAGCGTCGCCAGGAATTCAGATGGGGGGCGAGGATCAGCATCGTTTCCGCAATGGTGTGGCGGATGCCGCCGATGGCCTGCAGCATGAGCGGACTCAGCGTTCCGTCCGCGCGATCGCCGAACAGGTTCTCGCCCGTCCCGTCGGCGAGCGACAGGTGCAAGTGCATGCCCGAGCCCGCCTGCTGGCCGAAGGGCTTGGCCATGAAGCAGGCCTCGAAGCCGAAGCGGCGGGCCACGGCGCGGACGAGGCGTTTTGCGATGATGACGTCGTCCGCCGCGCGCAGGAGGTCCCGATAGCGGATGGTCAGTTCGTATTGTCCGACCGCGTATTCCGAAATCAGCGCTTCGAGGGGAACGTCCAGGTGCCTGGCGCCTTCGTACACCGCGTCGAAGAACGGGGACATTTCGTCGATTTCGTCCACCGACATGGTGTTGCGGTTCAACGAACGCCGGTGGCTCAGCGCGTAGCGCGCAGGCTGGTGCTTGCCGTGCGCGTCGCGCTCCCGGTCGATCAGGTAGAACTCGAGCTCGAAGGCACCTTGCGGCCGGTAGCCCGCGGCCAGCGCCTTGTCGATCTGGCGAACGAGCGCGTGCCGGGGCTCGGCGCTGAACGGCGTGCCGTCGGCGTTGTACATGCTGACCAGCACCTGGCCGCGCTGGCTGTGCGGCTGCATGCCGAGCGTGCCGGGCAGGGGCCAGCAGCGCTTGTCGCCGCCCCCGTCGTTCAGCACCTGACCGGAGTCGTCGACGTCGTCGCCGGCCACGTCCTGCCCGAACATGGAGCTGGGCATCGCCCGCCCGGAACGATAGAGGGATTCCAACTCGTGTCGCCGGATCGACTTGCCGCGCCCGATGCCGTGGCAGTCGGTCAACACGATGTCGATGGCTTGAACGTCCGGATATCGCTCCAGGAACGCTTGGGCTTCCGCCAGGGAGGCTCCGGAGTGCGAGGCGATTTCCATTGAGGCTCCCGGCGTGACAATCAAGCGATCAGCCCGAGCTTGCGCGCGTGCTGGTAGGTCTGGTCGATGGTCTGGGATGCCTTGCTTATCAACTCGTCGACTTCGCCGCGGGAGAGGACGAAGGGCGGAGCGATGACCATGCGGTCGCCGACGGCGCGCATCACCAAGCCGTTGTCGAACGAGAAGTCGCGCGCGGCAAGTCCGATGTTCGCCGACGCGGGGAAGGTGGTGCGCGCCTGCTTGTCGGCGCAGAACTGGAAGGAGCCGATCAGGCCTTCCATGGTCGCCTCCCCGATCATCGGATGTTCCGCAAGGCTTCGCCATTTTTCCTGGAGATACGGCCCGATGTCGTCGTGAACGCGGCGCACGACGTCTTCGGATTGCATGATGTCTAGCGTGGCGAGGGCCGCGGCGCACGCGGCCGGATGGCCGGAGTAGGTGAATCCGTGGGCGAATTCGTCCCCATGCGCGAGCAGGGCGGAGGCAATGCGGTCGGAGACCGCCACGGCGCCGAGCGGTATGTAGCCGGAGGTGATGCCCTTGGCCAGGGTCATGAAGTCGGGCTGGGTGTTCATCAACTCGCAGCCGAACCAGTGCCCGGTCCTGCCGAAGCCGCAGATGACTTCATCGGAGATCAGCAGGATGTCCCGTTCCTTCAGGCCCTTGGACAACTCGGGCCAGTAGGTGGCTGGCGGAATGATGACGCCGCCGGCCCCCTGGATGGGCTCGGCGAACATCGCCGCGACCTTGTCCGCGCCGATTTCGTCGATCATGTCGAGGGTCTGGCGTGCCACATGGAGGCCGAAGCTGTCCGGGCTCATGTCGCCGCCTTCGGCCCACCATGCGGGTTGGGGGGCGTGGACGATGCCGGGAATCGGCAGCCCTCCTTGTTTGTGCATGGCGCTGAGGCCACCGAGCGAGGCGGCGGCGACGGTGGAGCCATGGTAGCTGTTGTGGCGCGAGATGAAGACGGTCTTGTCGGGCTGGCCGACCAGGTCCCAGTAGTAGCGCACAAGGCGGAAGATCGTGTCGTTCGACTCCGACCCCGATCCAGTGAACATGAAGTGGTTGAACTGGCTCGGGGTCACTTCGGCCAGCCGCTTGGACAGTTGGATCACCGGGGGGTGGGAGGTTTTGAAGAAGGTGTTGTAGAAGGGCAGCACCTCCATCTGCTTGGTCACTGCGTCGAGGATCTCGCGACGTCCGTAACCGAGGGTCGAGCACCACAGGCCGCTCATGCCGTCGAGGATCTTTTGGCCGTCGCTGTCGGTCAGGTAGACGCCGCGTGCCGACTCGATGATGCGCACGCCCTGGGCGTTGAGTTCCCGTGCGTTGGTGAAGGGATGCAGGTGGTGCGCCGCGTCAAGCGCGCGAAGTGCTGCGGTGGTGCGTACTGTGTTCATGGTTTCCTCACAACTCTCATGTGGCGCGCGTTGTCTGCGCGAAGCAATACTCTTCCGGGCCGTCGAGGCCGATGGTTGGGGGGCGTCCGGCAAAGGTGGCGGACATCGCCGGGATGAACCCCGAGGTGTGGTGGCGCTACTCTGGTGGCCAGCCGCTGACGGCCTTCACCTCGAGGAACTCCTCGATCCCCCAGACGCCGCCTTCTCGACCGATTCCCGACTGTCCGAAACCACCGAACGGACTGCCGAAGGGCAGATCGGTGCCATTGAGCCGAACCATGCCGCTGCGCAGTCGGCGAGCGATGCGGCGCGCGCGTTCGCCGTCCGTGGTCCACACGTAGGCGGCCAAGCCATACACGCTGTCGTTGGAGATCGAAACCGCTTCGGCCTCCGTGTCGAAGGGCATGATGGTGAGTACCGGGCCGAAGATCTCCTCGCGGGCGATGGTCATGGCGTTGGTGGCATCGGCGAACACCGTGGGTCGGACGTAGTAGCCGGACTTGAGCCCATCCGGACGTCCGGGGCCGCCGGCGACGAGACGGGCGCCTTCCGACATGCCGACCTCGATGAGCGCTTCGATCCGTTCGTACTGGGCGGCGCTGACGACGGGTCCGACCTGTGTTGCGTCTGACGCCGGATCGCCGACGGTCACGCTGCGGGCGACCTCGGCGGCCACTTCCACGGCGCGATCGTAGGCCGCCCGCTCGACCAGCATGCGCGCCGGCGCGTTGCAGGATTGGCCGCTGTTCTGAAAGAGCGCGCGTGCAGTGCCGGCGGCGGCCTGTTCGACATCGGTGTCGGCAAAAATGATGGCGGCGCCCTTGCCGCCCAGTTCGAGGCCGACGCGTTTGATGTTGTCGGCCGCGGTCTTGAGGACGGCCGTTCCCGCACGGGTGGAGCCGGTGAGCGAGATCACATCCACATCGGGGTGTGCGCACAGCGCTTCGCCGACGAGCGGCCCGGTGCCATGGACCATGTTGTACACGCCGGCGGGCACCCCGGCTTCGTCGAGGATCTGTGAAAACAGCTCGGCGGACAGGGGTGCGAGTTCGGACGGTTTGAGCACCATCGTGCAACCGGCCGCGAGTGCTGCACCGACCTTGAGGGTGATCTGGTTCATCGGCCAGTTCCAGGGTGTGATCAGCGCGGCCACGCCCTTGGGTTCCATCACGATGCGATTGGCCGTGTCGCCGGGGGCGAGGGGTGCTTCCCATTCGATCTTCTGCATGGCATGGACGAAATCACGCAGATGGCCGAGGCCGGCGCCGCTTTGCGCGCCGCGCGCCAAGCCGATCGGTGCACCCATCTCGATGCGCATGGCCTCGGCGATCTCGTCGCGACGGCGGGTGTAGACCTTGACGATGCGTTCGAGTAGCGCACAGCGTTCCCGAGGGGAGGTTTGCCCCCATGTCGTGAAAGCGCGGGTTGCCGCTGCGACGGCGCGATCCACGTCGTCCTTGCTACCCAGGCTGAGTTGCCCGAGCGCTTGCCCGGTGGCCGGTGACATGATGGCCATCGTCTCGGTGCCCAGGGGCGCAACCCAGCGCCCGTCGATATAGAACTGGTCAGTCGTCATTGCTGTCTCTCAGGCAGGCCACGCCCCGCGCGACGAAGCTTGGGGATGGACCCTGCGAAGGGGGCAATCGCGATCTGCGATCGCATAACAAAGTTCATGGCAGAACCGCTCATGTCCTCCGGCGGCCGGCTTCTGCCACCCGAGGGGCTCTTTGACCCCGTGCGTGCGGTGCTCGACGACCCTGCGCGCGTCCTGATCGTCGAGGACATCGTCGCTGGGGCCGGCCGACGCGGGCGCCGGGTCGGTACCGACACGCACGGGTCTCAGACGTGGAGCAAGAGGTGCTCTCGCTCCCACGGCGAGATGACTTTCATGAACTCCGCGTGCTCGACTTCCTTCACCTCCGTGTAGACGGTGACGAAGGCCTCACCCAGCACGCTGCTCAGGTCGGCATCCTTGCGCAGCAGGGTTAGCGCTTCTCCCAGGGAGCGGGGCAGTTCGTAGTCACCGTGGTAGGCGTTTCCCGTGCATTCGGTTTGCGGCTCGATGCGGTTTTTGATGCCGAGGTAGCCGCAGGCGAGCGTGGCGGCGAAGGAGACGTATGGGTTGGCATCGGCGCCGATGACCCGGTTCTCGACTCGCCGCGCCGGCGCCTCGGAGACCGGCGAGCGAATGCCGACGGTGCGGTTGTCGCCGCCCCACTGGATGTTGATGGGCGCCGCGCTGTCGCGGACCAGTCGGCGATAGGAATTCACGTAGGGGGCGAAGATGGCCATGGCCGCCGGAACATATTTCTGCAGGCCCCCGATGTACCAGTAGAACTCGCGGCTGGGGCTGCCATCCGGATTGCTGAACAGATTGCGTCCGGTTGCCGTATCGATGATGTTCTGGTGGATGTGCATCGAGCTGCCAGGCTCGCCGGCGATGGGCTTGGCCATGAACGTGGCGAACATGTCGTGGCGCATGGCCACTTCGCGCAGCGTGCGCTTGAAGTAGAACACCTCGTCGGCCAGGGCGAGCGGATCTCCGTGGAAAAAATTGATTTCCATCTGCCCGGCGCCGGCTTCGTGGATCAGCGTATCGACGTTGAGTTCCATCTGTTCGCAGAAGGCATACACCTCCTCGAACAAGGGGTCGAATTCGTTCACCGCGTCGATCGAGTAGGCCTGGCGCGAGCTTTCGGCGCGACCGCTACGGCCGACTGGCGGCGTCAGCGGGACGTCCGGATCCGGATTGCGGGCCACCAGATAGAATTCGAGCTCGGGCGCCAATACCGGCCGCCAGCCCTCGGCGGCATACAGGTCGCACACCCGCCGCAGCACGGAACGCGGCGCGAACGGTACGAGTTTGCCGTTGCGGTCGTAGCAATCATGGATGACCTGGGCGGTCGGATCCGAGGCCCAGGGGACGATGCATGCCGAGTCCGGATCGGGCCGCAGGTGCATGTCCTGGTCGGTCGGCGGAATGATGTTCTGATACGCGCCCTCGTAGGGCACCTCGCCGGTGACACCCATGGCCACCACCAGCTCGGGCAGGCGCATGCCGCGGTCTTCGGTAAACTTTTCGCGCGGCAGGATCTTGCCACGGGCGACACCGGTCAGGTCGGGGACCAGACATTCGATTTCGGTGACGTGCTTTTCATCGAGCCATTGCTCGAGCTGGGGGAACGTGCTGTCGGAACTGTGCATGTCAGATACCTGCTGTGATGTTGGGTGGGGATGCCATGTTTTTTGCTAGCCGTTGATGCCGGTCTGCGTTTTAGTCCGTTGATAGTCGCGGCAGGCCTGGCCGAACGCATCGAACAGTTTTCGGGAGTGGGGGTTGTCATGCGCTCGCCACTCGGGATGCCACTGGACGGCCAGGGAAAAGCCCCGAGCGCCGGGGCAGGAAACGGCTTCGATGACGCCGTCCGGCGCGTTTGCTTCGACGGCGAGCGATGGCGCCAGACGGTCGATGGCTTGACCATGGAGCGAGTTGACCTCGATCTGAGTCGCATCCAGGAGTTGTTCGAGCAGCGCGCCGGGGACGATGTCGACCACATGCGCCGGCCCATACTTGGTGTGCTCGGGCAGGTCGTCGCGCGTGCGGTGGTCGTTCTTTCCCGGCAGCGTGTGCACCGCGTGGTGCAGGCTGCCGCCGAGCGCAACGTTCAACTCCTGCAAGCCGCGGCAGATGGCAAAGAGCGGTATGCCCTTGTCCAACAGCCGCGGAATGAATGGCAGGACCCAGTCGTCGCGCACGGTGTCGAGTGCGCCGGGTGGGTCTTGAAGCGATTTGCCGTAGTGCGCCGGATGTACGTTGGATGGCGATCCGGTCAGCAATACGCCGTCGGCGAGGCCGAGCAGGGCGTCGAGTTCGTCATCCGTCGCGTACGGCACCAAGAGCGGCTGGCCGCCCGCGAGCCGCACGGCGTCGATGTATTTCTCGCCGACCGAGAACGAGGTCGTTCCGTCGATGCTCTTGCGGCATGCGGGGAGCAGGATCAGCGGGCGTGTCGTCTCGGTGGTATCGCGAGGCAATGTTGAGCGCATGGTGGTGATTCCGGAGTTGGTCTAGACGGCCAGTTCGACGCGATGGCGCGCACTGAGAAAGCGCCAGTAGCCCAGGCCGAGCACAAGCCACATCGCGCCCATGAACAGGGCCGTAGCTGCCATGCCCGAGAACACCGCGAGAACCACGGCGATGCCGAGAATCGGGACGCACCAATGGGCCAGATAATTCTTGCTGCGCTTGCGCCAGGCGAAATGTACGAGGACAGAGAGATGCAGCAGCAGGAAGGCGGACAGCGCGCCGAAATTCACGAACGAGGCCATCAGATCGATGTCGTTGCGCAGCACGATGGCGACGATCAAGGAGAACGCGCTGGCAAAGAGCAGGGCGATGTGCGGGGTGCCATGCTTCTTGTGCAGACGCGCAAAGGCGTGGGGTAGCTGGCGGTCGCGCCCCATCGCGAAGAGCACCCGAGCAACGCCGATCTGCATCGGCAACGCATTGGTGAAGCCCACGATCAGCGCCAGCAGCCAGGCCAGGGCTGTCGAGGCCCACGGTCCGATGCGATCGGCGGTCAGTTCGAAGATCGCCGTGGCAGGATCTTGGACGTCGAGTCCGATCATCAGGTTGCCGAGCACCCAGGTGAGCAGCACGAAGAACGCGCCGGCGATCAACAGGACGTGCATGATCGCCCGGCCCACCACTTTTCGGTCCCCGCCCTTGACTTCTTCGGCCAGGGTGGAGATGGCGTCGAATCCGAGGAAGGACAGTACGCAGATCGATGTGCCTGCGAAGACATGGGTGGCAGAGAACCCTTCGGCCGAGTAGAACGGCGCCAGCGTGAGGCCGCCGCTGCCTTTTCCCTGGTAGAGCGCGTAGATGCAGAGCGCCATCAGGGTGAGCACCATGAGGATTTGGGCCTTGACGGAGAAGACGTTGACCCGTGAGGTGACGGTCACGCCAAACCAGTTGATGCCGACCGCGGAGGAGATCAGGATGACCAGCCATGCCGCCCGGGGAATTTCGGGAATCAGAGTCCCCATGCCGACCGACATCAACAGAAACACCAGTGCCGGAATCAGCAGGTAGTCGAGCAGGATCAGCCATCCGGCGACGAACCCGGCGAGCCCGCCCAGACAGTGGCGCGCGAAGCCATATACGGAACCCGCGTTGGGGACTTCTTCGGTCATCACCGCGTAGCTCTTGGCAGTGAAATACATGCACAGCGCGCCGAGCAGGTAGGCGAGCGCCACCAGACCGGCCGAGGCATTCCACACGAAGCCGAGCGTTGCCAACGGCGCCACCGGTGCGATGTAGGCGAGCCCATAGGCGAGCAGATCGCGGTACTCGAGGCTGCGGGTGAGGGTTTCAGCGCCGGCTTTCGGGGCAGGGGATTGCGCGGTGGTCGTCTTCATGCCTCTCTCCTTGGAGTTTTTTTCAAGCGTTGGATCAACCGCTACAGGCTCGGGAAGGTCCAAGGCAGCTGACGTTCGATGGCGGCGCCAATCCTCAGGACCATGAGCTCGTCGAAGGTGGGGCCCACGATCTGTACGCCTGTTGGCACGCCGTTGGACGCGAGTCCCGAGGGGGCGGCAAGGATCGGATGTCGACTGAGTAGGTTGAACGGATAGGTGAGGCCCTTGCTCATCAGGTTGGTATGCGCATCCTTCATGCCTTCGGCGGGGGTGCTGGTGTCGGCCAGGGTCGGGCAGATCAGCGCATCGTAGCGGTCGAGCACCTGCCGTAGTCCGGTGTGCATGGTCTCGATGGCGGCGTTGGCTGCATGGAACATGCCCGGGGTAATGCCGGTGGCGGCATCGGCGAAATGGACAACGTAGTCGCTCACTTTTTCGCGATGGTCGCGGATCGCATCGACGAGGGGGAGCCCCAGCATGAACCCCAGATAGTGGGTAAAAGTGTCCCTGACCCAGGGGCCCCAGGGGATGTCGACCTCGTCGACCGTGGCGCCCTGGTCGCGGAGGGCCTGGGCAACTTTGTGCGTGTTGGCACGCACTTCGTCCGATACGTCGACGTAGCCCAGATCGAGAGAGAGCGCGATCCTGAGGCCATGGACCGATTCGAAGTCGGCGGGGAGGGTCAGCTTCGGTTTGATGGTTGCCGGATCGGCGGCGTGCGGGCCGTTGACGACGTTGAACATCAGCGCGCAATCGCCTACGGAGCGGCCCATGACGCCGTTGTGGTTGCAGGGGTTCATTGCGTAGGAGAAGCTCGCCTCCGGCACGCGACCATAGGAGGGTTTCAATCCGTAGACGCCGCAATAGGCCGCGGGAATGCGGATCGAACCGCCGATGTCCGAGGCTGTCGCCAGCGTGGTCATGCCGGCAGCCAATGCTGCCGCGCTCCCGCCGGAGGAACCCCCGCAGGTCACGTCGGTGTTCCAGGGATTGCGCGTGACGCCATGCCGACGTGAGCGGGTAAATCCCGCCAGATAGAACTCGGGAACGTTGGTCTGGCCATGAATGACCGCGCCTGCGTCGAGAAGGCGATCGACGATCGGGGCATTGCGGTCATCCGCCTCATCGCCACACAGCCACGAGCCCTGGGTCGTGTGAAGCCCCTTCAACATGTGCTCGTTCTTGAGCAGCGTCGGAATGCCCTCGAGTGCGCGGGCCGATTCGGGCGCCGTCATGTAGCGATGCTCTGCTGCCTTGGCCTGTTGCAGGGCGTCTTCGATGCGGCGGTAGCTCAGGGCGTTGATCGTGGGCTCGAGTCGCTCGATGCGAGCCAAGTGGGCGTTCAACAATTCCACCGGAGAAAGCTGGCGAGACCGAAACATATGGAGGGCTCGGGTCGCGCTGAGATAGCAAAGCTCCGAATCTGATTTTGAGTTCATTGGATGGATCTGCGCTAGTGTGTTGAACCGAGTATAAACCGAACAAAAGGTCGGAAACAAGATGGGTTGCTGTTTTGATGTCGATGGGCCGGTCGGCTACAATGCGTCACCGAAAATTGGCCGGCGATGTCCGGCTATCAGTGAGATTTGAAGACATGCCTCGAAGCAAGCCGGCGGGCGCGGAAGTGAAGGGTCGTCCCGATGCCACCGTCAAGTTGCGTCGCCTGCATCCGCGTCGAACGCCGAACCAGGCGCGTAGCCGGGATACTGTGCAGGCGGTGTTGCGCGCAGCGGGCGACGCGATTGAGCGCGATGGCCTGGATCGGTTGACGACTCGGCGCATTGCGGCGCTGGCGGGGATTTCCGTTGGGGCCTTGTATGAGTACTTTCCCAACAAGCAAGCGGTGGTCTATGCCCTGGTCACCGACTGGATGGAGCGTGTATTCAGCTTGCTCGACGGCCTCCATCCGGTGCGCGGCGGGGCGGAGGACATTCTGTCCTACCTGGGAAAGCAGATCGATCAGATGGCCGATCTGTACCGGGCGCAGCCGGGTTTGGGGGCGCTCATCACGATGGTGACCTCGGTGGCCGAGTTGCGCGATGCGGTCCAGAAGCATGACGAGCGGTGCGAGGCGTCGGTGGCCAGTGCGCTGCAATACTTTGCGCCCGAGGCCGACGCGCAGGACGTCCATTCTGCCGCCAGGACGATCGCCATCATTGCGCACGAAATTCTGTGCGAGGCGGTTGCCCGCAACGCGCCCGATGCCGACCGGCTCATGCGGAACCTGAAGATCTGCGTGTTTGCGCTTGGTACTCGCCTTCTGCTGCCGCGCTAGCTGACTGGCGGGTGATTCGGTCGGGCTCACCTGTCGTGCGGGCTGAAGGTGCAATGCCGCCGCGCCTCGTTCCCTTTTCTCAAGGTTGACGACCTTCCCCTGGGGGTTGTGCGCCCAGGGTGCTAGGCGCGCGCACGCGGCGAGCGGATGCGGTGGTTCTCGTGGCGCGCTGCTTGCCCGTGCGAGGACCGGGCGGGTGCTTGCTGCTCATGTCCCCAGCTGGCGCAGCGGATCGGCTTCACGTCCGCCAGCGTCCTGAGTGTTTGCCGCCACGCTGGCGGTTCGCGGCCGTCGGGTGGTCGCACCCCACCCCTCGGCGCTCGCCGAAGGGTCTCTTCGTTCCATTTCTCGTGTTGGTCTGGACTTGCGTCCCGACTCGTTTTGCTCGGTGTTCGTCTCGCCGTCACCAGGGGTGCGTCCGCTGGCGGATGGATGGGGTGGTGCTTCTTGGGCCTGGTTTGCCCGGTTCGTCTTCGATGTTTCTGGGCATGGTGTGTTCATTTTTTGCTTCGGTGCGCAATGGCGCTGCGCCAAGTTGGGGCGCGGATTTTGAGTGGCGCATTGTTGCGGTGCGTTCGACGTGCAGTCGCCCATGGCCCTCCTCTTTGCTCACGGAAATCCTTGAAACCGAACTTTTGTTCGACTTATACTGGGATTGAAGGGGCTCGCAGCAGGCAGAAATTGCCTCGCTGGAGACGGAAAAAGACCCCAGGAAAACCGTGGCACGGTTACTGCAGATGGGACGTTGGCTTGGCTGTTTGCCAATTCCGGGTCCGTCATTGTTAGGAGACACTAAGATGCATCGTTCGGACGTCCCCCTCGGGGAAAAACAAACCCGCTTCATGCCCCTTGGGGCACCCTTGGTGCTGCGGGGTGGTGCCGTCGGCGCATGCCGGCGCACTGCGCATCTGGCGCACTTGGCGCTCGCGATGGCGCTGAGCTTCGCCGGATCGGCGGTTCATGCGGCGGATGCTGCGTCGCTCGGCGGGCCGCTCACGCCCGTGGGAGGAGAGCGCGCCGCCAATGCGGACGGGAATATTCCCGCCTGGAGCGGAGAGAACCCGGTGCTGCCCGGGTGGGATGCGAAGAAGCTGCGCGGTGAGTTCTGGAAGTACAAGGGAGAGAAGCCGAAGTTCTCCATTGACGCCAGCAACGTGGATCAGCATGCGGAACGCTTGTCCCCCGGGCAGATCGCACTGATCAAGCAGGTTCAGGGCTATCGTGCCGATGTCTATCCGACGCACCGCTCCTGCGGCGTGCCCGACTTCGTGGCCGAGAACACGAAGAAGAATGTCGGCTTTGCGAAGATCGCCGAGGACGGCTGGACGCTCAAGGAGGCCATGCTTCCCGGTACGCCTTTCCCGATTCCGAGTTCCGGCATCGAGGCGATCTGGAACCAGAAGATGCGTTACCGCGGCTTGTCGGCGACCTGGCCGAACGCCACTGCCAACGTGTCACCTCGCAGAGGCGGCGACGAGTGGATCACGGCGGGCTACGACGAGACCATGTTCTGGCCGTGGGCAGCCGAGGGGGCGACGAAGTTGAGCGAGACGAACTCGATCTATTCGCACGTCTACTTCACTTTCCTCAGTCCGGTGGCGCTCGCCGGGCAGGCCGCATCGATTACCGACTACGTCAACCAGCCGGGCACCGAGAGTTATCTCTACTTCCCGGGGCAGCGCCGGGTTCGCCGGTTGCCGTCGTACGCGTACGACTCGCCCACGCTCGGGTTCGAAAACCAGTATGCGCTCGACGAGACCCAGGTGTTCATGGGGGCGCCGGACCGTTTCGACTGGAAGTTGGTGGGCAAGAAGGAAATCTATGTGCCTTACAACTCGTTCGGCGCCTATGACTTCAAGGCCAAGGCGGATGAGGTGCTGTTGCGGGACTTCATTGCCCCGTCGCACCGTCGCTATGAGCTGCATCGTGTCTGGGTGGTCGAGGGGACGGTCAAGGACGGGGTTCGTCACACCTCTCCGAAGCGGGTCTTGTACCTGGACGAAGACAGTTGGAACGCGGTGTTGGCGGAAGACTACGACGCGCAAGGCAATCTATGGAAGGTACGTGAGGGCTATCTGATTCCGGTGTTCGAGACCGGTAGCTGCGATGTGGCGGCCTTCTCCCAGTACAACCTGCCCGAAGGCCGTTACCTGATTGATTTCCACACTATCGGTACGGGCGTCGGACCGCAATGGACGGTCGAGGCGACCGGCCCGCGACATCGAGGCAGTTTCTACCGCGCGGAGAACCTGCGTGCGATCAGCGATCGCTAATGCAGCGCCAATTGGGATCAGGAGGCACAAATGAATAAGCACAGAGCGATTCAATCGGCATTGGCGGTCGCGGCTGCCACCGCTGCGAGCGGGGTCTGGGCGGTGGGCTTTACGCTGAGCGATGGCGCCATCCGCGGGAACTTCGATTCGACGATCACCGCGGGCGTCGGGGTTCGGACCCGGGCGCCAGGCTGCGACACCTACGTGGGTACCGACACCTTGGCATTCACGCCGGGCGGTGGCACCCCCAGCGGTACCTCGCCCGGGTGTCTGGATGCCCTCTCCGGATACAACGATCAGGGCAACCTCAACTACAAGAAGGGCGAGGCATTCACGCAGTATCTGAAAGGGACGCACGAGCTGTTTCTGCGTTTTCCGGAGCGCATCAAGTTCCTGGCGCGGGTCAACTGGGTCAAGGACTTTGCCGCTACCGATACCTCGGGCTACGTCAGCGGCTATGGTGGCCAGTCCCTGACGTCGGATGCCAAGGAGGAGTTGAACTTCAAAGCGCGACTGCTGGATCTTTGGGTCAGCAAGGAGTTCGACATCAACGAGCGCCTGGCGCGGCTGCGCGTCGGCAATCAGGTCATCAGCTGGGGCGAAAGTCTGTTCCTCCCCGGCGGTGTCAACCAGACCAATGCGGTGGACTTGATGCGCTTGTCGCAGCCGGGCACCCAGCTGAAGGAAGCCTTCCTGCCTGCGCCGATTGCCAGCCTCGCCGCCGGACTCGGCCACGGGGTCAACGTCGAGGCCTATGTGCAGCATGGCTGGGAGCGCAACTACTTTCCGCCGGTGGGCAGCTACTGGTCGACCTCGACGATCGGCAAGGGGGCGGACCAGTTCGCCAACGGCACGCCCGGGGTGGCGATGCCGACCCGGGATACGCCGCGAAACGGTGGTCAGTACGGCGTGTCGGTGCACTACGAACCTGAGGACACGCAGCTCAACCTCGGCTTCTATTTCATCAACTACCATGACAAGGCGCCGGTCGCGGTCATCGAGAACGGGTTCCCGGAGTTCACTTACCTGGAGGATCGCAAGGTCTTCGGCGTGAGTGCGAACTTCCCACTGGGGAACTGGGCGATCGGAACCGAGCTGTCGTATCGACCCAAGGATGCGGTGCCGCTGAACTCGTCGGCCAACTTCTTCACCTGCCCCGACAACAAGTGCTACATCGAGGAGGAGAAGTATCAGTTCCACCTCACTGGCCTGCTGCAGTTGTCGCCGGGCGATCATGGCGCCATTCTCGATTTCCTCGGCGCCGATAGCGGGCTGCTGCTCGCGGAGGCCGCGGTCGTCAAGTATCCCAACCTGCCGAAGAACTATGTGACGGGCGCCGGTTCCTGGCCGATCGCCTCCGGTGCCTGGTTCTGGGGCGCTCTGACGGCAAACGATTCCTTCTTCACGCCTGCACCGTTCGCCGGATCGGTTCCGTCGGAGGGAACTCGTACCTCGTGGGGGTACAACGTCGACTTCAGCTGGACCTACGACGGCAGCTTGATTCCCGGCTGGCAGGTGACGCCGGAGATCTTCTTCTTCCACGCTGTGAAGGGAAGGACCCCCAACGCTTCCGCGCTGTTCATGGAAGGGGCAAAGGCCGCCAACTTCGTCGTGACATTCACCAAGAATCCCGCGTCCTGGGTGGTCGGCGTGAACTACGCGAAGTTCTGGGGCGGCGAGAACGTGTTCGACCAGCCCCTGCGTGACCGCGACTTTGTCGGTGCGTACGTTTCCCGCAACTTCTAACGATGCCTGCCGGCGGGGCCTCCACAGGCTTCGCCGGCGTCGATGAGCGCTACGCCCATGCCCAACCCATTGAACGTTGACATAATCGATCGCTGGCTGACGAGCACGATCATGGCGGCGGAGAAGTTCATTTTCCGCTTTCGCCGAGCCGTTCTGATCTGCCTCGGCCTGTTTACGATCCTCATGGCCTTCTTTGCGAACAATCTGCACATGGATGCGGGTTTCGAGAAGCAGATGCCGATCGGTCACGAGTACATCCAGACCTTTCAGAAGTACCGCAGCGACGTCCTCGGGGCCAACCGACTGACGGTGGTCGTGAAGTCCCGGCATGGATCGATCTGGACCAAGGAAGCGCTCTCGCGGCTGTACGACGTGACCCAGGCCGTGATGTTCCTGCCCAACGTGTCCCGCCTCGGTGTGCAGTCCTTGTGGACCCCGAACGCCTTCGTCAATGAAATCACCGAAGAGGGCTTTCGCGCCGAACCGCTGATTCCCGGAACGGTGACCGTCAAGGCGCTGGGCGATGACGTCATCGCAGGTATCCAGCGCCGAACCGTCCAGGGGGGATTCCTCGGCACGCTGGTGGCGCACGACCAAACCAGTGCCATGATCACGGCAGACATCACCGAGACCGGTGCCGACGGCGAGAAGATCGATTACATCGACTACAACCACCTGCTCGAGACCCAACTGCGGGCAAAGTTCGAGAACGACGACTACGAGATCCAGATCATCGGTTTTGCCAAGCAGATCGGCGATGTTGCCGACGGCGCTCAGGGCGTTCTCGAGTTCTGCCTCATCGCCCTGCTGCTGACCGGGGTCGCCGTCTATTGGTACTGCCAGTCGGTGCGCCTGACGCTGCTGCCGATCGTCTGTTCTCTGGCATCCCTGGTGTGGCAGTTCGGAACCTTGCGGCTGCTCGGATACGGTCTGGATCCGCTGGCGGTGCTGGTGCCCTTCCTCGTGTTCGCCATCGGGGTGTCACATGGCGTGCAGCAGATCAACTACATCGTGCGCGAGATTTCTCATGGCAAGACGACCGAGCAAGCCGCGCGTGCCAGCTTCAGCGGTCTGCTGATTCCGGGCGTGCTGGCCCTCGTGACCGCGTTCGTTTCCTTCATCACCCTGGCGCTGATTCCGATTCCCATGGTGCGCGAACTGGCGGTGACCGCGTCGATCGGTGTCGGATTCAAGATCATCACCAATCTCGTGATGCTGCCGGTGACCGCATCCTTCTTCAACTTCTCCGAGGACTTTGCCACCAAGGCCATGCTCAAGCGCGAGAAACGGGCGCGCTGGTTGCGCTCGCTCGCGCGCGTGGCAGAGCCGAAAAATGCCGCCGCCGTCCTCGGCGTTGTCGCGGTGGTGTTCGCCCTGGCCGTCTGGCAGAGCCATGGGCGCTTGGTCGGGACCGTGGAGCCGGGGGCTCCGGAACTGAGGCCTGACGCCCGCTTCAATCTCGACGCGGTGTCCATCGCCAAATCCTACGATACCGGGCTGGACTGGTTCACCGTCATGTTCGAAGCGGCGTCGGGCTCGTGCGACAAGGTCGCAGTCGGCGTCTATCAGGATGACTTCGTCGCCCAGATGCGCCATGTCGAGGGGGTGGTGTCGGTGAGCAGCTATGCCGATATCCTGCGCACCTACAACGAGGGCTACAACGAGGGCTACCCGAAGATGGCGGTGGTGCCGATCGACCCGGGCAACTACGCGGGCCTGTCGGTGGAGATCGCGCGTATTCCCGGCTACATGAAGAAAGATTGCAGCATGGTCGCGGCGCATCTCTTTTTGGCCGACCACAAGGCGTCGACCATCAACCGTGTCGTCGCGGCCGTGAAGGCCTATCGGGACGACAACCCGATGCCGGGCGTGCATATTGCGCTCGCTTCGGGCAATGCCGGGATTCTGGCGGCGGTGAACGAAGAGGTGGAAAAGAGCGAGTTGCCGATGATGCTCTATGTCTACGCCGCCATCGTCGCGCTGGTTTTCCTGGTGTATCAGGACTTTCGGGCCGTCATCGCCTGCTGCCTGCCGCTGACGGTCGGTACCTTCATCGGCTACTGGTTCATGAAGGAACTGCAGATCGGCCTGACCGTCGCCACCTTGCCGGTCATGGTGCTCGCCGTGGGCGTGGGGGTCGACTACGCCTTCTATATCTACAACCGCCTGCAGTTGCACCTGGCCGGCGGCGAGCCGATCGTGAAGGCGCTCGAACACTCCATTCTCGAAGTTGGCATGGCGACCATCTTCACGGCCATCACGCTGGCCGTCGGTGTGGCCACGTGGTCGTTCTCGGCCCTGAAATTCCAGGCCGACATGGGCAAGCTGCTGGCCTTCATGTTCATGATCAACCTGGTGATGTCCATGACGGCACTGCCGGCCCTGGCGGTGTGGCTGGAAAAACTCTTCCCCCGCAAGGGGCCCGTGCGTGTGCCGGGCATTCTGAACCACTGAGACCGAGCCCATGAAACGATTCGTTCAACTGATATGTTGGGTCGTGCTGACGAGCCTTTCCGGGATCGTCGCCGCCATCCAGGAGCCCGCCGCGCTCACGCAACAGCCGGCACGCACCAGTCCGTTCGCCAGCGCTGCCTCGATACTCGCGGCCACCTCGGCCGGGGCGAGACAGGTGGCCGTGGGCGACCAGGGCACCGTGCTGCTCTCCGACGACGACGGTCGCAGTTTCCGTCAGGCATCGTCCGTTCCGACGCGCGTCACCCTGACCAGCGTCTCCTTTGCCGACCCGAAGCATGGTTGGGCGGTGGGGCAGTGGGGGACGATCCTGGTGACCGAAGACGGCGGCGAAAACTGGCGCCTGCAGCGTACCGACACCAGCACGGATCGGCCCTTGTTCGCGATCCATGCCATCGATCGGCAGCGTGCGGTGGCGGTTGGCCTATGGTCCCTGGTTCTCGTGACCGGCGACGGCGGACAGACCTGGCAGGCCCGCCAGCCGCCTGCGCCGCCGGACGGGGGCAGGGCGGACCGCAACCTGCTCGGAATGTTCGCGCATGGCGACGACATTTATGTGCCCGCCGAGCGAGGGCTGGTGCTCACGTCGGCCGACGGCGGAAACACTTGGCGCTACCTCGACACCGGCTACCGGGGTTCGTTGTGGGCCGGTATCGCCCTCGACGACGGCGTGCTGCTGGTCGGCGGCCTGCGTGGGAGCGTCTATCGCAGCGAAGATCGCGGCGATACCTGGCAGGCGATCGACGTCGGGACCACGAGTTCGATCACCGATTTCGCCGACTCTGCGCAAGGTGTCGTTGCGGTCGCACTCGACGGCGTCGTGTTGCGAAGTACGGATGGCGGCGTGCGTTTCAGCGTTGCGCAGCGCGACGACCGCGCCGCGCTCACGGCCGTGCTGACCAGTGAGAGCGGCCGGACCGTCGGTTTCTCCAAGCGCGGGGTCGTCGACGACTTACTGCCTCAAGCTTCCCGAACCCCTGCGGGTAGACCGTAGCGGCAAAGGGGTGGCGCAACACGCTCGGCGATCGGCCGGCGAACGGTTTCCCTTTCTCTCTCCTCAGTCGCACCTTTTCGCCCGGACGGTTCCGGGCGTTTTTTTGGGCGTGTCCTGGGATGTGGTGCAAGAGAGTGAGGTGTTTCGTCTCTTCCCGGGACGCCGCGCCTTTTCATCCGTCACTCCGCGAGTGCCGCCCTTCCAAACGGTTCTCGATGCGTTCAAGCGTACCTCCGGCGCGCGGCGTAAGGTATCGGCGGAGCAAGCGCGCGGTTGTCCTGGTCCGTCCGCACTGTCGGTTGCCGGGGTTCCGCAGAATGTTCCGTCTGCCCGGCGAATTCGCCATTTGCTGCTGCTGAGCTCCCCGCCGACGCGCTCATCGTTCCTTCGCCCATCCCTAAGCTGTGTACATCGGATTCGTGTCCGCTCCGGCGGCGGCGACGTCCGCATTGACTAACCTGAATGCAGAGGATGAGCGATGACTTCGACCCTGACTCTCACGCCGGCACGTGAGGACCTGATCCAATCCCGTAACTTCATTGGCGGCACGTGGTGCGAGGGCGCCGACGGCCGACGCTTCGACGTCCTCGACCCGGCCGACGACAGTCTTGTCGTCCAGGTGGTCGATAGTGGCGAGGCCGATGCCAAGGCGGCGGTCGATGCCGCCAGCGCCGCCTTCCCCGCCTGGCGGGACACCCCGGCACGCCAGCGCGCGCAGCTGCTCAAGCGCTGGCATGCGGCGATCATCGCGAACCAGGAGGATCTGGCGCGATTGATCTCGCGTGAGCAGGGCAAGCCGCTCGCGGAAGGGCGCGGCGAGGTGCTGTATGCGGCGAGCTATGTCGAGTGGTTCGCCGGGGAGGCGGTTCGCGCCTACGGCGATCTCATCCCGGCTGCGGTGGGCGGGCGTCGCATGTCGGTGGTCAAGGAGCCGGTCGGCGTGGTGGCGGCGGTGACGCCGTGGAACTTCCCCGCGGCGATGATCGCCCGCAAGATTGCGCCCGCGCTGGCCGCCGGCTGCACGGTGGTGTGCAAGCCCGCCGAAGACACCCCGCTCACCTCGCTGGCGCTGGTGCGGCTCGCCGAAGAGGCCGGCCTGCCCGCCGGCACCCTCAACATCGTCACCGCATCGCGCGACACCACGCCGACCGTGGTCGGCCAGTGGCTGGCGGATGCGCGGGTGCGCAAGATCACCTTCACCGGGTCGACCCCGGTGGGCAAGCACCTGGCCCGCGAATCGGCGGCGACGCTCAAGAAGCTTTCGCTCGAGCTGGGCGGCAACGCCCCCTACATCGTGTTCGAGGACGCCGATCTCGATGCCGCCGTGGAAGGCCTGATGGCCGGCAAGTTCCGCAACGGTGGGCAGACCTGCGTGAGCCCCAACCGGGTGTTCGTGCATGACGCCGTCCATGACGCCTTCGTGGCCAAGCTCGCCGAGCGCATGAGCAAGCTCACCGTGGGACCGGCCACCCGTCCCGATGCGCTCATCGGCCCGATGATTAACGCGCGCGCGGTGGAGAAGATCCTGCGCCACATCCAGGACGCGCTGGACAAAGGCGCGCGGCTGGTGCTCGGCAATACGCAGGCCCTCGAGCAGCTCGGCCCCAACTACGTGATGCCCGCCCTCATCACCGGGGCGACCACCGACATGGCGCTCGCGCACGAGGAGACCTTCGGCCCGGTGGTGCCGGTGTTCCGCTTTGCCAGCGAAGCGGAGGTGGTCGAGATCGCCAACGCCACCCCCTACGGCCTCGCCGCCTACTTCTACTCCAACGACATGGACCGGGTGTGGCGCGTCGCCGCTGCGTTGGAGTCGGGCATCGTCGCGATCAACGAGGGCGCGTTCGCGTCCGAGGCCGCGCCCTTCGGTGGCATCAAGGATTCCGGCTATGGCCGCGAGGGCTCGCGCTACGGCCTCGACGAGTACATGCATACCAAATATCTGTGCCAGGGCAACCTGAAGCGCTGATCTTCTGGCCGCGTCGATCGTAGTCGCGGTCGACGCGGCGCCTTGGAGCCCCCAATAGAATGCCCCCGCGTTGGGGGCATTCTATTGGGGGCTCTTATCCACAACCGGCTTCATCGGGTTGCGGAAGACATTGCGGTACTACGCAACACAAGGTGGCGCCGGGTGGGGAAGGCTTCAGGCGGATGCCATCGCACGACCTGCCGTTGCTGCCGACGCGCAGCGCAACATCGATGTGGCGGTCAGCCGGACAGCGGTGGGCTGCCAGCACCGGCCGCGACAGCACGGACGCCATGGCGATGCTGCGACGCTCGCTGTCATGCGCCGCAGCGTCGCCTCACTCCTCCCAGCTTGGCGCCCCAGTCAACAGAATGCTGAGCGGATACTCGCGTCGGTCGATCGGCTGACGCAATACGATCCGGCTGGAGAACTTCACGATGCCGATATCGTCCTCCAACAGTCGGTCCATCAGCGCCTGAAAGTAGGCAATGCTCGGCGCCACGATCTTCAGCAGAAAATCGTAGCCGCCGCTGACGTTGTAGCACTCGACGATTTCGGGGTACTTGCTCACCCCGGCGTCGAACTTGCGGAAATCCGGGACGTGATGGCTGCCGAGGGTCACCTCGGAAAACACGATCACGTAGCTGCCCAGCTTCTCCAGCGCGACATCCGCGCCGTAGCCCCGGATCACGCCGATCTCCTGGAGCCGTTTGGTCCGGGACAGGCACGGGCTTTCGCTCAGGCCGATGGCCGAGGCCAGTTCGACATTCGAACAGCGTCCCTCGCGCTGGAGATGCACGAGGATCTTGATGTCGAACGGGTCCAGGGATGCTGAAGATCGCATGCGTCGATACTCGCATCAGTGTGGGTTGCGCTTACCCCGGTCTGGTCGAACGTGCTGAGCTCAAGGCCTCGTCGAGCACTTCGATCACCATGCCGGCTTGTTCCGCCGACAGCACCAGCGGCGGTCGAATCTTGAGCACATTGTGCCCCATCGCGCAGGCGCTGAGCAGCACGCCTTTGTCGCGCATGCGATTGACCACCCGGGTGGTGAGCTCGCGGTCGGGCGCGCGCGATGCGCGGTCGGCGACCAGTTCCACGCCGACGAACATGCCCACGCCGCGCACGTCGCCGATCGCCTCGTGCCGGCTGGCAAGCTCGGCGATGCCCTCGCGCAGGATGGTCCCGACCCGGGCCGCATGCTGCACCAGGCCTTCCTTTTCGATCGTATCCAGCACCGCGAGTGCCGCCGCGCAGGACACGGTGTTGCCGGCGAAGGTGTTGAAGTAGCGCGAGTTCTTGCCGAACTCCGCCAGCGCGTCGGCGGTGGCCAGCAGTCCCGCGACGGGTTGTCCATTGCCCATCGGCTTGCCCATGGTGACGATGTCCGGGATGACACCATGACGCTGGAAACCCCACATGTGCTCGCCGGTGCGGCCGAAGCCGGGTTGGACCTCGTCGGCGATGAAGAGGCCGCCGGCGCGCTTGATCGCGTCGACCGCGCCCTTCAGGAAGCCCGCCGGTTCGGGGAGGATGCCATCGCTGGTGAACACCGAGTCGACAAGGAGCATCGCCGGCTTGATGCCGTGACGCTTCAGGTCGGCGATCGCCGCCTCGACATCCCGCGTGAAGCGTTCGGAGAGGTCGGCTCCCTCGGCATGATAGAGGCGCGGTGCCGGGACCGTGCGAACGTGGGCGCCGAGATCGACCGTCACGCCCAGCGACGGCGAGAATTTCGACACGGCGTCGGTGAAGCCGTGATAGGCGGTGTCGGTCACGATCACACCGGTGCCGCCGGTGCGGACCTGGGCGATACGATAGGCGACGTCGTTGGCCTCGCTGCCGGTGCAGGTCAGCATGAGATGGGCCAAGTCGGTCTCGGGCACGGTCGCGAGCAGGCGTTCGGCCAGCTCGAGGATGGTGTCGTGCAGATAGCGGGTGTTGGTCGCGAGCGTTTTTACCTGCGTGCAGATCGCTTCGGTCACGGCCGGATGGCAGTGCCCGAGGGAGGCCACGTTGTTGTAGATGTCGAGGTAACGGCGGCCTTGCGGATCGATCAGCCACACGCCTTCGCCGCGCACGATGTGCAGCGGATGCTCGTACATCAGCCGATAGGCCGGGCCGAGCAGGGCGTCGCGTCGCTCGATCATCGCCGCAGTGGCGGGACCCACGTCGACGCGCCCGGGGATGTAGGCGTTGACCATGTTGAGGTCGGTGGTGCTTTTCATCGTCTCTTCCTTATCCAATGTGTATTTCGCGCGCTTCGGCCAGCAGCCGGTCGCGTATCTCGTTGCGCGACAGGTCGGCCAACTGGGACAGCGCCTCCCAGGCGGCGGGGTTGTGGCGCATGATGTAGGCGCGGTTCTCGGGGTAGCGCTTGGCGCGCCATTCCGAGATCAGCGCGGTGATGAGGTGGCGGGTGGCCATGAGGTCGGCGACGATCTCCTGCTCCACCTCGACCAGCGGCAGAATCGCGTGATAGGCGCCGACGAACTGCGCCGGCCCCTCGAACGGGTCGTCGCAACCGGTCATGTGAAAGGCCGCCGCGGTGCCGAGTTCGCCGACCAGCGGCGCATGCAGCATGTCGCCGAAGTCGATGACCCCCTGGATGCGCTCATGATCGTCGGGCGCGACCAGCACGTTGTAGAGGTGGTAGTCGTTGTGGATCACCTGCGCCCTCACCGAGCTGAGGCGCGGCAGGACATGATCGGTGAAGCGCTTCATGAACGACTCGACGAGCGCGCGACGCGGGCCCGGGTCGATGGCATCGAACTTGGCGGTGAGCCGGTGCGCTGCGGAGACATTCCAGAGCAGGTCGTGCGTTGCCGCAGGATGCGAGAAATCGCGCAGCGCGAGGTTCAATCGGGCCAGGAATGCCCCCATGGCCCGGCGCTGCCCGGCGGTGCGCGGCGTCTCACGGATCTGGATGCCGTCGAGATAGGTCAGCATCCGTACCGTGGTCGGCACGCCGCCGGGCAAGGTCACCGTGTCGCGCGTCCGGCCGCCGAGCGTTCGCACGACCCGGGGTACCGGCAGATCGGGCGAGACGCGGGCGATGTGCTCGAGCGCACCGATCTGGAAGTCGACCACCGAGACCGACTCGGAGGGGTTGCTGATCTTGAACACGTAGCGGCTGCCGTCCGCGGTCTCGATGCAGCAGTTCTGGTCGCGCTCGCCGGCCAGTGACTTGACGCTCCCTTCGATGTCGTAGAGACGGCGGGCCAGGGCCCCCACCGCGTCCGGGGTGAGGCTGGGGGCTGCCGTGCTCAGCGCCGCTGCCGCGATCGGATGATCGTCGGCCATCATGCGACTCGTTTCGTCGTGGCGGTCTGGGCCGGAAAATCGAGCCCGAGCAGACCGGGGAGTTGGCGAATGTCGGTCAAGCGCTTGGCACCATAGCCGTCGCAGGCGGGCTCGTGGGCGCGGTCGATGAAGGCTCGGCCCATGAATCCCAGATCGCACGCGGTCATCAGGTCGTAACGGAAGCTCGACGAGACGTGCACCATCTGCTCCGGCCCGCAGCCGAGTTGATCGAACATGTATTCGAAGATCTGGGCCCGCGGCTTGTAGGCGCGTGCTTCCTCGGCGGTGTACACGGCGTGGAAGGGGGCCTTGAGGTGGGCGACGCTGGCCGGGATCAGATCGACCATCGAGTTCGACAGGATCACCAGCGGCACATGGGGCGCGATGGCCTCGAGCGTCTCGACGACGTTCGGATGGGGCTGCCAGGTCGGGACGGCGTCGTACAGGGCGATCGCATCGGACGGACGGTACTCGACGCCGTGGGCCTTGCACGCCCGTTGAATGGAATTTTCCACCACGTTGAAGAAGGGTTTCCACTCACCCAGCACTTCATCGAGACGGTAGTAGCGGAAGCTTTCCAGGAAAGCCGGCATCCGATCGGCCGGCACGCGATCGTCGAAGAGTTTCTTTGCGGTCGGCCCCATTTCGAAGTTGATGAGCGTCCCGTAGCAATCGAAGCTGATGAATTTCGGTTTGAATGGCATTTGCTTGATCTCCTGCAGGTGGGTGGGTTG
Source organism: Denitromonas iodatirespirans (assembly GCF_018524365.1). Taxonomy (GTDB): domain Bacteria; phylum Pseudomonadota; class Gammaproteobacteria; order Burkholderiales; family Rhodocyclaceae; genus Nitrogeniibacter; species Nitrogeniibacter iodatirespirans. The sequence continues at coordinate 38,845 of NZ_JAEKFT010000010.1, read as the reverse complement.
GTGGATTCAAGTCTATGGAGATCAACCCTGCGCAGATGCCTTATTGCCAGGAGATGCGAGCAGATTCCTTTTCGATCTGGAACATGCGTGACACTTTCTGCGGGGTCTGTCGCGAGCGAGTTGTTCGGTCCATGTTTTGCCGATTCTCAGCCACGCCACGGAACCCCAGAGTCATACCTCGCCATCGAGCTCACCGGCGTATGCGATGGGGCCGCCGCGCCGGCCCGCGTGCTGGCGAAGAAAAAAGGAGGCTGCCGTTCCGCAGGGAACGACGGCCTCCAGAGATGAAAAGTCCTTGGGGGGTCGAAGGGGCCGCCCCAAGGAAAAGGGAGCCGTTTTCTCTCTGGAGACGTCCGTCAGTCCATGGGCGCGTGGCTGGATTTGGGCCGGGGGCGCACTTGTCGCGACATGTATTCGCGGGGGGTCATGCCGCAGGCCCGCTTGAAGTGCCGGGCGAGGTGGCTCTGGTCGAAGAAACCGACCGCGCTGGCCACATCGGTCGGGCGGCAGCCCTGGGTCATCATCCGTTTCGCATGACGCACCCGCACCTCGCAGACGTAGCGATAGGGCGACACGCCGACCCGCTGGCGGAAATGCTTGGCCAGGCTGAAGCGGGTGAGGCCGACGAGGGCGGCGAGCCCGTCGAGGCTGATCGGCTCGCGGAAGTTGTCCTCGATGAACTGCTTGACCCGAGCGACGGCGCCGGCCGCCGCTCGGGCCTCGCCGTCCGCGGCGCGGGCGCGCGCCGGGAGGCGATGGGTAACGCCATAGGCGATCGGTTGGGCGTCCATGGAGACCTCCTCAGCCTCTACTCACTACGTGCGTAAATTTCGGCAAGGTCGCACAGATCCCAGTTTCCGCCGGTCAATACCGCGCAGACTTTCTCGTCCGGCTTGACCTTGATGGCGCCGGCCAGCAAGGCGCCGATGCCGATCGAGGCGGCGGGCTCCGCGATCAATTTCGCGTCCTTGGCAAGCGCGCGCATGCCCGCGATGATGTGCTCGTCGTCGACGAGAACGATCTCATCCACGTACTTTTCGATGATGGGATACGGGTTCTGGCCCGGGACACTGATCCGCAAACCGTCCGCAATCGTGTTCTGCAAGGGAAGCGAGGTGCGTTCCCCATTCTTGCGGCTGTGGAAGTACTTGGGCGTCAAGGCCGGCTCGGCGCCGATGACACGCACCGACGGTTTCGTTTCCTTGAGGGCAGTGGCGATGCCCGAAATCAGGCCGCCGCCGCCCATGGGAATGATCACCGTGTCCACGTCTTCCAGGTCTTCCAGGATCTCCAGGCCGATCGTTCCCTGACCGGCCATGACCATGGGATCCTCGAACGCGTGGACCGTGGCGTAGTTCATCTCTTCGGCGATTTCGTACACCCTTTTCCACCGGGCCGCCGTATCCCCATCGAACAGGACGACTTCCGCCCCGAGGGCTTCCGTATTGGCGATCTTGATTTTCGGCGTGGTGACCGGGAGCACCAGGATCGCCTTCACGCCCAGCATCCTGGCGGCGTAAGCAAGGCCCTGGGCGTGATTGCCGGAGGAGGTAGCGATGATGCCGTTGGCGATCGCTTCGCGCGGAAGCGAAAGGGTCTTGTTGAGCGCGCCGCGGATCTTGAAGGCCCCGGTAATCTGCAGGGTTTCAGGTTTCAGGTAGAGCTGACAAGCAACGGCCTTCTCGATCTTTTCGCCGCGCAGCAAGGGGGTGTGCTTGATGTGGGGCCTCAGCCGTTCCCGGGCTTCGCGGATGTCCTGGATGGTGGGGTAGTTGCGCATGGTGTCTATTTCCGTTCGGATTTCATATTTGAATGCTTCAAAGAAACGAAGAGCGTTTCGATCGAAGTCATGCAATGAACTCGAAGAAGGTGCCGACCTTGTTCTCGATAGCATTCTGGTAAATCTTGTTCGCGGTGGTGTTGTCCTGGATGGCCATTCCGGTGGAATCGAAAATGGTGATCTCCTCATCGTTTTCTCTTCCCGGCTTTTTGCCCAGCAGGATCTCGCCGATCTCTGCGTGAATATCGTCTCGGGTGATGATTCCGCGATTCAGCGGATGAAAGGTCTCGCCCTTGTCGATGCACTGCGCGATCGAGTCATTGACGATCTTCGCGTTCCGGAAGATCTCGGGATCGAATTCCTGCTTGCCCTTCATGTCGGTGCCGATCGCCACGATGTGCGTGCCGGGCTTTACCCAGCTCGCGTCCACCAGCGACCCTTTTCCGCGGGTCGTGGTGATCAGGATGTCGGCCTGCTCGACGGCGTCCTTCGCGGAGCCCGCCATGATCACGGGGATGTCGAACTCGGCCTCGATATCCGCCTTGTACTTGGCCAGCGTTTCCGGGTGGTGGTCCCAGGCATGGATCTGCTCGATCTTCATGACCTCGGTCATGGCCCGGATCTGCATCCTGGCCTGGTTCCCGGTGCCGATCGACGTAACCGTCCTGGCATTCTTCCGCGCCAGCACCTTTGCCGAAACGGCACCACATGCCCCGGTGCGCAGGCCGGTGAGCAGGCTGCCGTCCATCACGCAGATCAGGAAGCAGTTCCGGGCGTCGAACAGCAGGACGGTTCCCATGCCGCTGGGCACTCCGTAGAGCCGCGGGTTGTCGGGCAGGGCGCCGGAAGACGCCTTCATGGAGATGATTTCGTTGCCCGTGAAATAACCGAGCTTGAAATCGATTTCGCCCCCGTTCGGCAGATGAATCCCGATATACGGTGGCTGAGCCACCTGGCCGCTGCTGAACGCCCTGTATGCCTCTTCGACCGTGCCGATGACTTCCTTCATGGAGATCAAGCGGCTGACTTCTTCTTTTTTGAGCAGCAGCGTCTTCATTGTTGTCTCCTCCACCTTCTTCAGATTCACGCCGGGCGATAAATCGCGTACACCTTCGCCACGTTCTCGCGGCTCTCCCAGCTGCACTGGGCGCCCTGTTCGACGATGAAGATGTCGCCGCGCGAGAAGGTGCCGCTGCGTCCCGTTTCATCCACGAAGGTCACGCTGCCTTCGAGCAGATACATGAGCTCGTAGATGCGGTAGGTCATCGGACGACGGTGGTAGGGGGTCGAGTCCCAGGTGCCGCAGAGGAACACGCCGTCGCTTGACGCATGGTCGGTGTGGTTGCGGCATGTCGGGGCCGGCGTGAGCAGCAGCTCGGCCGCGGGTCCGCCCGACGGTCCGAACTCGGGGTTCTGCGCGATCGGCACGATGGCGCGGTCGCCCGGCTCGCTGCCGTAGTAGCGCATGAAGATCACCGATACCGGCCCTTGGGTCGACCAGGTGAACTCGGCGCCGTGCTGGATGACCGCGCTCATTTCCGGCGCCAACACCACGGTGCGGCCTTGCTGGGTCAGGGTCAGCGTGCCTTCGCAGACGATGATGAACTCATCCACCGGCTGGCACGGCACCGCGCCGTTGCCGGCTTCGAGTGCGATGGCGCCTGCAGTGACGGGCCCGGGCGGGAAGTCCAACAGGCGGCGGTTGGCCAGGAAGGGGTCTTCCCCCGCCGACGCCGTCAGGGTGACGCCCTGGCGCTTGTCGCGCGCAAACGCGCGCAGATCGATGAAGGTTCGCGGCGTGGACTGAACGGCCGCGGCATCATGCAAATTCGACATGGTCTGTTCTCGATTCGTTGGGGAAATGAATGAATGTCAGGCTGCCTGCATCGCTTGCTTGGCAAAGCGGCTGATGTGGTAGTGCTCGATCGGGGTAGTCGTGGCGCCGGTATGGATCAGCTCCGCCATCACGTCGCCCACGCCCGGTCCCAGCTGGAAACCGTGACCGGAGAAGCCGAACGCGTAGTACAGGCCGGGCACGCGTGCGCTCGGCCCCATGACCGCCCGGCTATCTTCCATGTAGCCCTCGATGCCACTCCACACGCGGATGATGCTCAGGCGATTGAATGCCGGCATCACGCGCGGCGCATTCTTCAGCTTCAACAGCGTTCTGCGCGGGTTCACGTAGGCGCGCCGATTCTCGATGTCCGCCAGCTCATGGCCGCCGCCGCCGACGACGATATTGCCGCGCGCAACCTGGCGGAAGTAGACGAGTTGATCGGGATCGTCGATCAAGGCACCAATGGACGGCCCGATGACGTAAGGCACTGGTTCGGTGACGCACATCTGCGGCGCTTTGGCGATCATCGGCACAGGTTCGCCGAAGCTGGTGCTGATGAGATTTCCCCATGCGCCAGCGGTGATCAGCGCCACGGGCGCACGAAAGGTGCGGCCGTCGGCGGCGTTCACGCGGAAGTCCTCGCCTTCCTTTTCGACACTCACGATTTCGGTGTTTTCGAACACTTGCGCGCCTTCGCGCACCGCGGCCCGGCCGATGATCGGCGCCGCCAGGCGGGGATTCGCATGCCCCTCGAAAGGGGCATAGCAGCCCGCAGTGATGTCCGGCCCAAGGTACGGAAAGCGTTCGCGCAGCGCTTTCCCGCCCATCATCTGCATGCCCATGCCGAAGTCCTTCGCATCCTGCGCATAGGTTGCCATCCGTTCTTCGTGCTCCGGCGTGAAGCCGACGCGCAGCTGGCCATTCAGCAACAGCTCGACATCCTCACCGAACAATTCCTTGAACTTCAGCCAGCTCTCGCGCGAGCGGTTCGACAGCGGCAGTTGCTCCACGGGGCGGCCCATCCGGCGCACGTTGCCGAAGTTGGTGCCGCTGGCCTGCTGGCCGATCAATCCCCGCTCGAGCAGGATCACCGACGCCCCGCGCTTGCGCAAAAAGAAGGCGGTGGCGGCGCCCATGATCCCGCCGCCGACAATGACGACATCTGCTCTATGCGAATTCATTCCTGCTCCTCCCGCACCGCCATGGAGAGCGGCTTCACCGGCGCCTGGCCGCGCAGGCGACCGACCTTCTCCAGCGCAATGCCGGCCGCCGCGGCGACCACCTCGGCGCCGGCGTGGCCGCAGTAGCGACCCTGGCAGCGGCCCATGCCGACGCGGCTGAAGGCCTTGGCGCGGTTGGCCTCGCAGGCGCCCATCTGGTTCACCACGCGGCGCAGCTCGCCGGCGGTGATCGCCTCGCAGCGGCACACGATGGCCTCGTCGGGCAGGCGTGCCGCCTGCTCGGCGGGCCAGGGGAAGGCCTCGACGAGGCCCTGGCGGAAGCGGTCCATCGCCTCGCGCTCACGGCGCAGCGCCGCGCGCTCGGCGTCGGGCACGGGGTGGCCCATGTCCTCGAGTAGCGCCCAGGCGGCGAGCTTGCCGGCGATCTCCGCGCCGTCGGCGCCGAGCACACGGGCGCCGTCACCGGCCAGATAGACGCCGGGTGTGGTGCTCCGTCCGTCCTGGTCCACGGTGGGTAGCCACTGGCGGGTCTCGGCGTCGAAGCGGAACTCGCAGCGCGCCAGGTCGGCGAGCTGGGTCTCCGGCCGCACGTGGTAGCCCAGGGCCACCGCATCGCATTCCACCCGGTGGGTCGCGCCGTCCTGGCTGCGGTAGGTGATGCCGCGCACGCCGTCCTCGTCCGAGCCGTGGATTTCCACCGGTTCGATGCCGGTCACCACTTTCACGCCGGCACCGCGCAAGGTGCGCATGAGGGAGACCCCGTTCAGTAGCACCCGCGGGCGGGCAGCGAGCTTGGGCAGGGCGCGCACGCGCTTCCACAGGCTGGAGGTGTCGAGTACTGCCGCCACCTTGGCGCCGGCCTTCACGTACTGGGCGGCCACCAGGTAGAGCAGCGGACCGGTGCCGGCGAACACCACCTGACGGCCGATGGCGCAGGCCTGGGACTTCAGCGCGATCTGCGCCGCGCCCATGCTGTAGGTGCCGGCGTAGTGCCAGCCCTTCACCGGCATGAGGCGGTCGGTCGCGCCCGAGCACACCACCAGGGCGTCGAAGGGCAGTGCCTTGGTCACCCCGGCCGAGACGGTATGCAGCTGCCGGTCGTAGATGTTCCAGGCAAGCGTCTCGGGCCGGTAGTCGACCCTGCTGCGCAGGGACTCGAAGCTCTGGTGCAGCGCGCGTGCGCGCTCGGCCTCCGTCCCGTACAGGCTGGGGTAGGAGCGGGTGAAGCCCTCCGGCTGGCGGCGGTAGATCTGGCCGCCGTCGCGGCGGCTCTCGTCCACCAGGATGGGCTTGATCCCCGCCGCGACGAGGACCTCGGCGCAACGCACGCCCGCCGGACCCGCGCCGACGACAATCACGCGACTTTGGCCCATGATCCCTCCGGTTGTGTGGTGACGATCTGCATGCCTTCCTCGACCACGGTGGTGCATGAACGCAGCCGTTCGCCGGCGGCGGTCCACACCCAGCAGTCCTGGCAGGCGCCCATCAGGCAGAAGCCGGCGCGCCGGTCATCGCCGAACTCGGAGCTGCGCACGCTCCTGGCGTTGCTCAGGACGGCGACGAGCAGGGTGTCGCCGGCGAGCGCTTCGGCGGGCGCGCCGTCGAGCTCGAAGCGCACCGGCGCGCGGCCGGTCTCGGCGAGTCTCACGAATCGTCCAGTCATGCGGCTTCTCCCGTGACGAGTTTCAGGGCGCCCTGGGCGCGGACCAGCTCTTCCTCGGAGCGGTGGCAGAGGATGCTGCCGCCGCCGTCGAGCTGGCGCAGGGGCGGGGGGGTGGTGTTGCACAGGCCGTCGACCCGCTGGGGGCAGCGGTCGATGAAGGGACACAGTCCCGGCTGCGAACCAAGCCCGGCGGCAAGCGACGGCAGCGCCACGGCCGTGTGCCCGGTCACCTCTTCCAGCCAGCCGGGACGCAGCAGGGGAATGGAGGTGCCCAGGAGGTGGGAGTAGGGGTGGAAGGGGGGCGCGTTCTGGGCTTCGCGCTGGCGCACCTCGACCTTGCGGCCCGCGTACAGCACCACGATCTCGTCGCAGATCGAGCGCACCGTGCCCAGGTCGTGGCTGATGAACATGTAGGACACGTTGAGTTCGCGGCGCAGCTCGGCCATCAGCTCCAGGATCGCTGCGCCGACCACCGTGTCCAGGGCCGAGGTGACCTCGTCGCACAGCAGCAGCTCGGGCTCGGCGGCCAGCGCGCGGGCGAGGTTGATACGCTGCTTCTGCCCGCCGGAGAGTTCGCCGGGGCGGCGTTTTGCGATGCTCGTGGGCAGGCGCACCAGTTCCAGGAGCTCGGCCACGCGCTTCTTTCGCCGCTCGCCGCTCATCCCGTGATAGAACTTGAGCGGGCGCGACAGGATGGCTTCGATCGTGTGCTGCGGGTTGAGTGCGGTATCCGCGTTCTGGAACACGTACTGGACGCGGCGGAACTCGTCGCGCGTGCGCCCTTCCAGCGTGGGCGAGAGGGCCTTGCCGTCGAGCAGGACCTGGCCCGCGGAGGGGGCCACCATGCCCGCGATGGCGCGCGCCAGGGTGGTCTTGCCGGAGCCCGACTCGCCGATCACGCCGACGGTCGCGCCGCGCCGGATGTCGAGGTTGATGTCCTGCAGGACCACCTTGCCGCCGCCGGCCTTGCCGTTGCCGAAGCGCACTTCGAGGTCGCGCACCGAGAGGATGACGTCGTCGCGCTCCTGCGCGGTGCGCCCGGCCGAGGCGGTTCGCGCGGCGGGGTCCATGGCGGCGAGCAGACTGCGGGTGTAGGGGTGGGTCGGCGCGGAGAGGATCTGCTCGGTGCGCCCCACCTCCTGGATCTGGCCGTTCTGCAGCACCACGATGCGGTCGGCCATCTGGGCGACCACCGCGAGGTCGTGGGACACGTAGACCGCGGTGGTGCCGCGCTCGCGCACCACTTTCTTGAACGCCAGCAGCACCTCGATCTGGGTGGTGACGTCCAGCGCCGTGGTGGGCTCGTCGAGCACCACCAGGGCCGGATCGGTAATCAGCGCCATCGCCGCCATCAGGCGCTGCAGCTGGCCGCCGGAGACCTGGTGCGGATAGCGCGAGCCGATGCCTTCCGGATCGGGCAGCGCCAGCTCACGGAAGAGGCCGACCGCCTTGGCCTCGGCCTCGCGGCGCGACATCGTCTTGTGGATCAGCGCGCTTTCGATCACCTGGTCCATGATGGTCTTGGACGGGTTGAAGGCCGCCGCGGCGCTCTGGGCAATGTAGGAGACGGTGCGCCCGCGCAGTCGGGCCAACGCCTCCGGACTGAGCTTGAGCACGTCCACGTCGCCGATCTGCACCGATCCGCCCACGATATGGCAGCCCTTGCGGGCATAGCCCAGCAGCGACAGCGCAATGGTGGTCTTGCCCGAGCCGGACTCGCCGATCAGGGCGAGCACCTCGCCCTTCTCCAACGCGAAGTCCGCACCGTGCACGATGGTGACATCGTCACCCTGGGCGTTGCGGGCGGCCACTCGCAGGCCGCTGACTTTCACGATCTGGTTCATCTCAGGTCTCCCGCCGGGCCGCCCCAAGGGAGGCCTGCGCCCCCTCGGGGGGCAGCGAACAAAGTGAGCGTGGGGGTCGTTTCATCTCAGACACCGTCCTTTTCGCGCTTGCCACGCCCGCCGAGACTATCGATGAGCAGGGTCACGCCGATGGTGAGGGTCGCGATCGCGACCGCGGGGGCCAGCACCGCCGGGGCGCCTTCGCCCAGCGCCAGGATGTTCTCGCGCACCAGCGAGCCCCAGTCTGCGTCGGGCGGCTGCACGCCCAGCCCGAGGAAGCTCATCGCGGCGAGCAGCAGCACCACGTACACGAAGCGCATGCCGAAGTCGGTGAGTGCCGGGCGGAACATGTTGGGCAGGACCTCGATGAAGATGATGTAGGCCATGCCTTCGCCGCGGGCGCGCGCCGCCTGGATGAAGTCGAGCGTCATCACATTGACGGCCAGCGAGCGTACGATCCGGTAGGAGCCCGGCATGTAGGCCAGCGCGGCAGTGAGGATCAAGAGCGGCACCGAGGAGCCGAAGGAGGCGACCATGATCAGCGCGAACAGCTTGTTCGGGATCGAGATCAGGGCGTCCATGGCGCGGCTCAAGACCTCGTCGACCCAGTGTCCCGCCTTGCCGCCGGTACCGGCCGCGGCCCCGGTGAGGCCCAGCACGGTGCCGAGCAGGCAGGCGCACACGGTGCCGGCCAGCGCCACGCCGATGGTGTAGGGGGCGCCGTGGAGGATGCGGCTGAGGATGTCGCGCCCGAGATAGTCGCTTCCCAACGGGAAGGCGCTACTCATGGGGCCGAAGGAATCGTCGCTGACCAGCGCGTTGGCCGGGTGGGGCGCCACCGAGGGGCCAGCGACCGCCATGACCAGCCAGAACCCGACGATGGCCAGGCCGATCAGACCGGTGATGGACAACATGCGCGGCCGGCGTCGTTGCTTCGGCGGCTGCACGTTCATGGAAGGAGCGATGGGGCGGCCGCCTTCGGGCGCCGCGGGCGTGATGGAAGAAGTCATTTGCGTAGCCTCGGATTCGAAACGATTGCACTCACATCGGCCACGAGGACCAGCATCATGTAGCCCAGGCAGAACAGCATCGCGCAGGCCTGCACCAGGGGCATGTCGCGGGTGGCCACGGCGTCGAGCATCAGGGTCGCGATGCCCGGATAGTGGAAGATCGATTCGACGATGATCACCCCGCCCAGCAGGTAGGAGAGGCTCAGTGCGACCGCATTGGCGATCGGTCCGACCGCGTTCGGCAGCGCATGGGTCAGCACCACGCGGATCGGCCGCGCGCCCTTGAGCATCGCCATCTCGACATAGGGCGAGCTCAACTGATCGATCACCGCCGCCCGCGTCATGCGCGCCATCTGGGCCACCAGCCCACAGCACAAGGTCAGCACCGGCATGGTGTAGGCACGCAGAAAGTCGGAGAAGGAGTTGATCTCCGAAACATGCGACAGGGCCGGCAGCCATTGCAGGTGGACCGCGAAGAGCAGCACCGCGAGCGAGGCGATCAGGAACTCCGGCACCGACACCGCGGCGACCGCAGCCGTGTTCATGGTGCGATCGAAAAGCGAGCCGCGGAACATCGCCGACAGAATGCCGATGGTCAGCGCCAGGGGGACGGCGACCAGCGCCGCGATCGCCGCGAGCTTCAGGGTATTGGGCAGTCGACCGCCGATGAGATCGGCGACGGCCATGCCGTTTGCGAGTGAGGTTCCCGGGTCGCCGATCAGCAGCCCGCCCAGCCACTGGAAGTAGCGGAAGTAGGCCGGCTGGTCGAGCCCGAACTGGGCGCGCAGGGCCGCCACGGTCTCCGGCGTGGCCTCCTGGCCGAGGAGCGCCTGGGCGGCGTCGCCCGGCAAGAGAGCGGTGATCGTGAAGACCACCAGCGACACGATCAGAAGCGTCAGTGCTCCCGATCCAAGCCGCTTCACGACGAGTCGTGCAAGTGTGCTGTTCATGGTTCCCCCAATGTCTTCAAGGCTCCGCGGGCGCGGTGTGCTGGGACGCCCGGCGGGAGCGCGTCTCAAAACCGCATTGCAGCGGTGATTCGAGACGTCCCGCGCGAAGCCTGGCGATGGCCGTGCCGCGCGCGGTGTCGGCGCGCGGCACGGACGAGGCCTTCGTCGTCGAAGGCCTCGAGCGAGACGTCGCTCAGGCGTCCAGCCAGACCTGCTCGGCGTACATGTAGCCCATGAGGCCGCCGAGCGGGTGCTCGCTGTAGCCCTTCAGGCGGCTGCTATAGCCGTCGAGGCTGACATTGAACTGCGGGATGCCGATGCCGCCCTTCTCGTGGACCAGCACCTGCATGTCCCCATAGAGCTTCTTGCGCTTGGCATCGTCCGTTTCGCCGCGGGCGGCGAGCAGGAGCTGGTCGAACTGCTCGTTCTTCCAGCCGGATTCGTTCCAGTTGGCGTCCGACTTGAAGAACAGGGTGAACATCAGGTCGGCGGTGGGGCGCGGGTTGATGTTGCCGAAGCTGATCGGATGCTTGAACCAGTGGTTGGACCAGTATCCGTCCGCGGGCATCTGCTTGATGTCGAGCTTGAGGCCGATCTGCTGGGCCGACAGCTGCATCAGCTGGGCGACATCGACGGAGCCCGTCGCGGCGATCGAGGCGACGATCGGGACCGTCTTGCCGGCCATGCCCGACTTCTGCAGGTGGAACTTCGCCTTGTCCGGATCGTGGGGACGCTGGGGCAGGCCGTCGAAGTAGTAGCGATGGTTGGGGGCGATCGGCTGGTCGTTGCCGATGGTGCCGTAACCCCGGTAGGCCACCTTGTTGATCTGCTGCCGGTCGAGGAGGTACTTCATGGCGAGCACGAAGTCGGGATTCTGCACCGGGCCCAGGTCATCGCGCAGGATGAGGTTGGTGTAGTTGCCCGTATTCGATGCCATCAGGTTGACGCCGGAGGCTTCGGTGATGCGGGCCGCGGAACGCGGATTGACCGGGTTGATGAGATCGACGTCGCCGGAGAGCAGGGCGTTGATGCGGGCACCTTCGTCCGGGATCGAGAAGGACTCGATCTCGTCCAGATAGGGCAGGCCCGGCTTCCAGTATTCCTCGTTGCGCACGGCGATGGTCCGCACACCGGGACGGAACTCCTTGCACTTGAACGGGCCGGTGCCGTTGGCCGTGCTGAAATCGGTGGTGCCGTCGCGGACGATGCAGAAATGGTAGGTGCCGAGGATCGCCGGCAGGTCGGCGTTCGGGGCGACGAGCCGGATCTGCACTTCGTCAGGCCCGTTGGCCTTGACCTCTTCGAATTGTTCCGCGACCGCGCGCACCTTGGAGGCGGTCTCCGGTTTCTTGTGGCGCAGCAGGGAGTAGACCACGTCGGCCGAGGTGAAGGGCTTGCCGTCGTGGAAACGCACGTCCTTGCGCAGCTTCACGATCCACAGCTTTGCGTCCTCGCTGGCAAAGGATGCGGCCAGCGACATTTGCGGCGCGAGCTTGGTGTCGAGGGTGGTGAGGCCGTTGTAGAAGGTGTAGGCGCGCATGTAGTCAACGGTTGTGGCGCCCTTGGCCGGATCCAGGGTGTCGGCGTTCGAGCCGGACTGGACCGCCACCTTGATGCGACCGCCACGGCGCGGCGTCTGCGCATAGGCGTTGGACGCGGTGGTCAGCAGACCGCCCGCGGTGGTGGCGAGGATGCCGCTCGCCAGCATCGCCTGCAGTACACTGCGGCGCGACACACCGCGGCCCAGGTCTTCGGCGATGCCCTCCACCAGGTCCTGGTGGGCACCGAATTTCTCGTTCTTGTCTTGCATGATTGATCTCCTCCGTGGATAGGTCTCTGTCTCGTGGGCACACGAGGCCCAGGAACGTTATGCAGCGCTTGCTTGTTCTGCCGACGGTCGTGCCGCCGTTGTTGAACGCGTGTTGTGCCGTTCGTTTCTTGTGTTGTCTCCTTGAGTCGTGTGATCAGTGGATCAGGTCCTGGAACCGGTAGTAGGCCCCCACGAAGGGGAGGAACCAGGGCTTGCCGAAATGTCCGGGAATCGCTGGCCACTCGAGCTCGCGCCACGGGTTCGCCTCCGCCTTGCCGGCCATGACATCGGCCATGATCTCGCCCATGTGGACCGACATCTGCACGCCGTGGCCGCTGTAGCCCATGGAATAGAACATCCCGCCGTGCTGACCGGCGCGCGGCAGGCGGTCTGCCGTCATGTCCACCAGCCCGCCCCAGCAGTAGTCGATGCGTGCATCGGCAAGCTCCGGGAAGACCGTGCCCAGCGTCGCACGCAGAATCTGGCCGCTCTTCTCGTCCGAGCGCGGGTTCGACATCGCGAAGCGCGCCCGGCCGCCGAAGACGAGGCGGTTGTCGGCGGTGGTGCGGAAGTAGTTGCCCACGTTCTTGGACGTGACGTAGCCGCGTCGATGGGGCACCAGGCGGTCGAGCAGGGCGGGGTCGAGCGGCTCGGTGGTGATGATGAAGCTCCCCACCGACACCATGCGGCGGCGGAACCAGCCGAACGGCCCGACCGTGGAGTTGCCGCTTGCCAGCAGGACTTGCCTGGCACGCACGCTGCCGCGGGCCGACACCACCTCGTAGCTGCCGTCGCCGCGCCGCTCGATGGCGGTCACCGGGGCGCGCTCCAGGATCCGCGCTCCGTGCCGCGCCGCTGCCTCGGCGAGTCCCACGCCGAACTTGCCCATGTGCATCTGGGCGCTCGTCTTCTGTAGCAGCCCGCCGAAGAACGCGTCGGAACCGACCTCGTCGCGGATGCGCTCGGCCGGGATCATCTCCACCGCGGGGTCGACCTCGCGGGCGAGCCGCTCACAGGCCCGGGCGAGCTTGCTGTAGTGCTCGGGTTTGGCCGCGAGCTTGAGCTTGCCGCAGCGGACGAAATCGCAGTCGATACCTTCCCGGACGACGATATCCTCGACGCTCTGCACGGCGGCATCGTAGGCGCGGTAGTAGGCGCGGGCGCGTTCGGTGCCGATCTTCGCGGCGAGCGCGCCGAAATCGTGGGCCAGACCGCTGTTGCAGTGGCCGCCGTTGCGCCCCGACGCCTCGCCGACCACGCGGCCGGCCTCGAAGACCGCCACCGAGGCGCCGCGTCGGGCGAGCGCCAGCGCGGACGCCAGACCGGTGAAGCCGCCACCGACCACGGCGACGTCGACATTCCCGGACACCGGCTCCTGCTCGCCGCCGGTGAAGAGGGGGGCCGTGTCGAGCCAGTAGGATTGGAGTTTCATCGTTTTACCTCGTGTCCGGTCCGTGTCGCGCGCGCCGCTGTCAGAGACCGACCAGCGCCGGCAGGCCGCCGAGGTCCTTCATTTCGTGGGCGCCCCATACCGGCCAGCTGGGTTCGTGGCCGCGGGCGATGAAGGCCCGGTTCTTGATGCCCATGTCGTCGGCCGAGAGGTGGTCGTAGCGCATGCTGGAGGACACGTGCAGGACGTCTTCCGGGTTGCAGCCGAGCTGCTCGATCATGTACTCGAAGGCCTGCAGGCGCGGCTTGTAGGCCTGGGCCTGCTGGGCGGTGTAGACGCGGTGGAAGGGCGCGCCGAGCTTGTCGACGCTGGCCATGATCTGCTCGTCCATGGCGTTGGACAGGATCACCAGCTTGTATTCGGTGGCCAGGCGCGCCAGGGCGGCGGGCACATCGGGGTGCGGCTGCCAGGTGGGCACGGCCTTGTAGAAGTGCAAGCCCTCGTTGTCGCGGTACTCGATGCCCCAGCGCTTGCAGGTGCGCTCGACCGAGTTGCACAGCAGCTCATCGTAGGGCCGCCAGTCGTCCATCACTTCGTCCAGGCGGTAGCGGGCGAAATCGGTGGTGAATTGCGCCATGTCTTCGGGCGCGATGCGGTCGGCGAACAGCTCGCGCGCCAGCTCGGCCATCTGGAAGTTGATCAGGGTGCCGTAGCAATCGAAGCTGATGTACTTGGGCCGCAGGCTGCTCATTTGTCTACTCCTGTTGTCGATTGGTTCTTCTGCATCGGGTCTTGCTGGACCGGGGGTTGCTTGCACGTTCGAGGGAAGATCGGCATCTGGCCGGGCCCTCTGCGCGTATTGCTTCCGTAGTTGAATTACAGCACTCGGTACCTGCGTTTTCATTCCGTATCCGCCCATGTGCATCACACAATCATTCGTATTCAGGCGGGTCTACAGCATGTCTTGCTGTGCGCTGGAGGCGGCTGCCCGCCTCAATAGCCGCGGGACCGATCGATGACGCCCACGAGCGCCTCGCCGCGTTGATGCCGGCGAAGGTTTTCCAGCAGGATGGGGGCGGCGGTCTCGGGCTGGGTCATGCTCGCCACGTGGGGTGTCACGAACACCCGCGGGTGCGTCCAGAACGGATGCTCGGGCGGCAGGGGCTCTGGCTCGGTCACGTCGAGGATGGCGCGGGAGAGCCGGCCCGACTCCAGTGCCTCGATGAGATCGGCATCCACCAGATGTGGCCCGCGCCCCACGTTGATCAGCGCCGCCCCGGTCGGCAGCGCCGAAAACAGCTCGCGGTTGAGAATGCCGCGGGTCGCCGGGGTGAGGGGCAGCAGGCAGATCAGGATGTCGCAGCCGGCGAGGAAAGGCTGCAACTGATCGGGGCCGGCGAAGCTCTCCACGCCTTCCATGCGGCGCAGAGAGCGGTTCCAGCCGCGCAGGCGGAAGCCGTAGGCGGCCAGTCGCTCCAGAACGGCCTGACCGAGGGAGCCCATGCCCATGACGCCGATGCTGCGCGCCGAGGCGGGCGGCACCTCCAGGGGATTCCATACCCGCGCCGCCTTCGCCGCGACATAGTCGAAGAAGTCGCGGTGCAGGGCCAGCACGGACAGGCTCACATACTCCACCATGCCGTTGATGATCCCCGGCTCGACCATCCTGACGACGGGAACGTGCGCCGGTACGGCCGAGAAATCGACATGGTCGACACCCGCCCCCGAGGAGAACAGCACCTTCAGCCGGGGCAGGGTGGCGAGGAACTCGGCCGGGGCCTGCCAGGCGATGAGGTATTCGACCTCGTCGAGCTTGCCGGCATCGGGCCAGACGCGAAAGTCCAGGTCGGGGGCATGCTCGGCGAAGTAGCTCGCCCAGGCGGCGGCCCGTGCTGCATCGGATCGATAGAGAATGCTCATCGGGATGTCCTGTCAGCCTCGGATCGAGCTATCGTAGAGCATTTTCGGGACGGCGCAGCGCTCAAGCCGGCGCGCTCAGAGACCGACCAGCGCCGGCAGGCCGCCGAGGTCCTTCATTTCATGGGCGCCCCAGACCGGCCAGCTGGGTTCGTGGCCGCGGGCGATGAAGGCCCGGTTCTTGATGCCCATGTCGTCGGCCGAGAGGTGGTCGTAGCGCATGCTGGAGGACACGTGCAGGATGTCTTCGGGGTTGCAGCCGAGCTGCTCGATCATGTACTCGAAGGCCTGCAGGCGCGGCTTGTAGGCCTGGGCCTGCTGGGCGGTGTAGACGCGGTGGAAGGGCGCGCCGAGCTTGTCGACGCTGGCCATGATCTGCTCGTCCATGGCGTTGGACAGGATCACCAGCTTGTATTCGGTGGCCAGGCGCGCCAGGGCGGCGGGCACATCGGGGTGCGGCTGCCAGGTGGGCACGGCCTTGTAGAAGTGCAAGCCCTCGTTGTCGCGGTACTCGATGCCCCAGCGCTTGCAGGTGCGCTCGACCGAATTGCACAGCAGCTCATCGTAGGGCCGCCAGTCGCCCATCACTTCGTCCAGGCGGTAGCGGGCGAAGTCGGTGGTGAATTGCGCCATGTCTTCGGGCGCGATACGGTCGGCGAACAGCTCGCGCGCCAGCTCGGCCATCTGGAAGTTGATCAGGGTGCCGTAGCAATCGAAGCTGATGTACTTGGGCCGCAGGCTGCTCATTTGTCTACTCCTGTCATCGAGGGGGTCTTGTAGGTCGGGGCTTGAAAAACCAGGTCCGGTCGCACCTCGCCGGAAAGCCTCGATGAGCCGGGCCGTCCGTGCATGTTGTTTCCGTGGAACCATTACAGCACCCGGCGATTGCCCGGTCGTCCCGTATTTGGCCTCTCAGGGCACACAATCGTCGGTATTGCAAGGGGCTCGCAGCACGTCTTGCCGCGCTTCGCGGCGCGCTGGTGCTAGGCCGACGCACCCCACAACGGCGCGGGTTTCAGGGCGGTGAGTGGCCAAGCAGGCCTGAGTGTGCAGATTTGGGGGGAGGGGCGCTGCAGCAGGGATGGCTGCGGCGATATGCCCCGCGCCGTGGCGCGGGGCGTGATGCGCGGTGGTGTCGCGGGCGGCTCAGGCCGCGTCGTCCGCGAAGTCGATCAGCACGGTCTTGGTGCGCAGATTGGCCTCGTAGGCGGCGCGCCCCAGGTCCTTGCCGATGCCCGAGCGCTTGTAGCCGCCGGTGGGCAGCGCGAAGTCCCAGCTGCGGCCGTAGCGGTTGACCCACACGGTGCCGGCCTCGAGGCCGCGCGCGAGGCGCAGCGCGCGGTTGATGTCGGCGGTGTGCACACCGGCGGCCAGGCCGTAGGATGGGTGGGCCGCGAGTTGCATCGCTTCGGCCTCGTCCTCGAAGGTCTGCACGGTGAGCACCGGCCCGAAGATTTCGTCGCGCACCGCGTCCATGTTCATGTCGACACCGGTGAGGATGGTCGGCTGGTAGTAGGCGCCGCCGCTGTCCTCGGCGGTGGCGCCTCCGCCCGTGACGATCTGCCCGCCCTGTTCCACGGTCTTGCGCACGATGCCGTCGATGCGTTTCATTTCCCGGGCGGAGATGATGGGCGACAGGGTGGTGGTGGCCTCCCAGGTCGGCCCGGCCACCAGCTCGGCGAAGGCGGCGGCGATGCGCTCGACGAGTTGGTCGGCGATGGCCCGCTGCACGATCAGGCGCGAGCCGGCCACGCACACCTGGCCGGCATTGGTGCTGATGGCCTGCGCCACCCGGCGCGCCACCTTGTCCACATCGGCCACGTCGGCGAACACCACCTGCGGGCTCTTGCCGCCGAGTTCGAGCGTCACCGCCTTGGTGCCGCTCTCGGCGCAGGCGGCCATGATCGCGGCGCCGGTGCGGGTCGATCCGGTGAAGGTGACCTTGGCGATGCGCGGATCGCGGCACAGGGCGTCGCCGACCCGGCCATCGCCCTGCACGATGTTGAAGATGCCCGGCGGGATGCCGGCCGCGATGGCGAGCTCGGCCAGGCGCACGATCGAGAACGGGGTCATCTCCGAGGGCTTCAGCACCACGGCGTTGCCGGCTGCCAGCGCCGGGGCGATCTTCCACGAGGCCATCACCAGCGGGAAGTTCCATGGTGCGATGGCGCCGATCACGCCATAGGGCTCGGTCACGGTCATGCCGAGCTGGTCGCGCTGGGTGGGGACCACCTCGCCGCCGCACTTGTCGGCAAACTCGGCGAAGAAGCGGATGCCCTCGGCGCAGAACGGCACGTCCCAGTTGGCCGCATTGTGGATCGGGCGGGTGGAGCCCAGCGCCTCGAGGGGGGCGAGGGTGGCCACGTCGGCCTCGATCAGGTCTGCCCAGCGGTGGAGGACGCGGGCGCGATCGCGTGGGGCGCGGGTCGCCCAGTCGCTTTCCTTGAAAGCGCGCCAGGCGTCCTCGACCGCGTGGTCCACCAGGTTCGCGTCGGCCAACGGCAGCGCCGCGTACAGCTTGCCGTCGGAGGGGCGGTGGACGTCCAGGGTTTCGCGGGCGCCGCCGACGGCGCGACCGCCGATGAAGTGCGTGTTCGGCACGGCAATCTTCGCGGGATCGAATGGGTCCATTGCTGTTCCTCGGGATAGTTAGGGGTGAATCGGCCGCTGCGATGTCGGGCGCCCGTCTTCTATCGATCATAGGGGGTGAGGTCGAGCAGCATGTGTCGGTCCTTTGCATGCCTCCGGCAGGATGTTTCGTTGTCGTCCGCCTTTCGGTGTGTTCTGCCGAATTGGGCGATGGCGCGCGAAAAGTACCCAATCGGCAAGAACGTCCTATCAATCGCGCCGGCCGCCTGCGAGAGTAAGCCGACACTTGAAGGAGGCTTTCATGACAACTCCAGGCACTGACCTCAAGATCGAATACCGGCGCATGGCGGAGGCCGACCTGCCCGCGACCCATGCGCTTTCGCAGGCCGTACGCTGGCCCCATCGGCTCGAAGACTGGCAGTTCGTCCATCGCCTCGGAACCGGATTCGTCGCCGAGAGCGAGGGCGCGATCGTCGGCACCGCCTCGTGCTGGGCCTACGGCAGCGAGCACGGCTCGCTCGGCATGGTGGTCGTTTCGCCCGACGCGCAGGGCAAAGGTATCGGGCGCGAGCTGATGAACCGGGTGCTGGGGGAGTTGGGCGAGCGCAGCACGATGCTCATCGCCACGCTCGCCGGCCAGCCGCTGTACGAGAGCCTCGGCTTCGTCGCGACCGGCCAGATCCACCAGCATCAGGGCACGATGTTCCAGGTCGGCACGGCCGTGCCGCCCGCCGGTGAGCGCATCCGCCCGGTCGGTGCGAGCGATGCCCCCAAGCTCGCCCGTCTCGCGAGCCGGGGGCTCGGCATGCCGCGGGCCACCGTGCTCGACGCCTTGCGCAAGGTGGGGGATTGCGTGGTGCTCGACAGCGGTGGCGAGCCGGTCGGCTTCGCCTTCTGCCGCCGCTTTGGCCGCGGCTATGCGATCGGGCCGGTGGTCGCCCCCGACCCGGAGCGGGCCAAGGCCCTCATCGCCCACTGGATCGGCGTGCGCGCCGGTTCCTTCGTGCGCATCGATGTGCATGACGCCAGCGGGCTCAGCCCCTGGCTGGTCGAGATGGGGCTCGACCGGGTCGACTCCGGGATCATCATGGTGCGGGGCGAGCCGCCCCATGTTGACGAGGGCGTGCAGCAGTTCGCCATCATCAACCAGGCGCTGTGCTGAACGCGCGCGGAGCGGTCCGATGAGCTTTCTCTACAAGTCCGAGCCGGAGCGCGGGGCGGTCTGGGCGCGGCTGTTCGCCGAGCGCATGCCCGACATGGATTTCCGCATCTGGCCGGATGTCGGCGACCCGTCTGCCGTGCAGTACCTCGCCGCCTGGGAGCCGCCGGAGAACCTGGCGGAGACCTTCCCGAACCTGGAACTCGTGTTCTCGGTGGGCGCCGGCGTGGACCAGTTCGATTTCTCGCGCATCCCCCGTGAGGTGCCGGTGGTGCGCATGATCGAATCGGGGCTCGTGGCCGGCATGGTCGAGTACGCCACACTGGCGGTGTTGGCCGCCCACCGTGATTGGCTGAGCTATGCCGCGCAGCAACGCGACGAGGTGTGGCGCCCGATCAAGGCGCACACCGCGGGCTCGCGCCGGGTCGGTGTGCTGGGCCTGGGCGTGCTCGGCCAGGCGGTACTCGCGAAGCTGCAGGGCTTCGGCTTCCGCTGCGCGGGCTGGAGCCGGAGCGCCCACGAGCTGCCGACCATCGAGACCTACGCCGGCGAGGCAGGGCTGGATGCCTTTCTGGCGCGCACCGACATTCTTGTCTGCCTGCTGCCCTTGACGGAGGCGACGCGGGGCATCCTTTCCAAGGCCTTGTTCGACCGCCTAGCGCCGGGCGCGGTGCTGGTGAACGTGGGGCGCGGCGGCCACCTGGTGGAGCAGGACCTGCTGGACGCGCTGGACAGCGGACGCCTGTCTGCGGCGATCCTCGATGTCTTCGACACCGAACCCCTGCCGGCGGGGCACCCGTTCTGGCGCCATCCGCGCATCATGGTCACGCCGCATATCGCGAGCATGACGCAGGCCGAGAGTTCGGCGGAAGCGGTGCTGGAAAACCTCCGTCGACATCGCGCGGGGCTCCCGCTGATCGGCCAGGTGGACCGCAGCCGGGGCTATTGAGGCCCGTTTCCCGCAAAAAGGCCGCCGGGGGTTCCCAACCTGCGGATTTGCGCTGCGCGCCATCCGCTCTGGCAAGACGATTTCCACTCAGAGCAAGACCCCTATGAAGAACTGGAAAATCCGTGACCGCACCGGCGGCCGGGGTGTGCCCGCCCGTTCGATCCTCCGGCGCGACAGGGGAACGGCACGATATGCCGAATCCGAAGCGTCTTCGCGATAACTGCGCGCCGGGCTGCCCTTCGTTGGAATCAACCGCTGCGGGGCCATGGCTAACATGAACCCATCGCCAGGAGCCTTGCCTCGCCCGCCGAATGGCGGGTGGCCAAAGAGCGCTCCTGGCCGCGTTCAGACCGCCCTTCAACGAACACTCGGCAGACAGATCATGCAAAGAGATACCCTCGTCGCCCTCGACCGCGACCACCTGATTCACCCCGTCGTCAACTATCGGACCCATGAGCGGCGCGGCGTGGCCGTGCTCGAGTCCGGTCGCGGCGCCTATCTCACCGACAACACCGGCAAGGAGCTGCTCGACGCCTTCTCCGGCCTGTGGTGCGTGAACGTGGGCTATGGCCACGAGAGCATCGTGCGCGCGGCCGAAGAGCAAATGCGCCGCCTGCCGTACGCCACCGGCTACTTCCACTTCGGCTCGGAGCCCGCCATCCAGTTGGCGGCAAAGCTGGTGGAGTTCGCGCCGCCCTCGCTGCGCAAGGTGTACTTCACGATGGGCGGGTCCGACGCCGTGGATTCGGCGATCCGCTTCATCGTCCATTACTACAATGCCGTGGGCAAGCCGGAGAAGAAGCACTTCATCACCATCGAGCGCGGCTACCATGGCTCGTCGGCGCAGGGCTCCGGGCTGACCGCCATTCCCGCCTTCCACCGCAACTTCGATGTGCCGCTGCCCACTCAGCACCGCATTCCGTCGCCCTATCCCTACCGCAATCCGGTGGGCTCGGATCCGGAGGCGATCATCCGCGCTTCGGTGGACGCGCTGAAGGAGAAAGTGCAGGAGATCGGCCCCGACCGCGTCGCCGCCTTCTTCTGCGAGCCGGTGCAGGGGTCCGGCGGGGTGATCGTGCCGCCCAAAGGCTGGCTCAGGGCGATGCAGAATGCCTGCCGCGAGCTCGGCATCCTGTTCGCGGTGGACGAGGTCATCACCGGCTTCGGGCGCACCGGCCCGCTGTTTGCGTGCGAGGCGGAAGACGTCACGCCGGACGTGATGACCGTGGCCAAGGGGCTGACCGCCGG
Source organism: Denitromonas iodatirespirans (assembly GCF_018524365.1). Classification (GTDB taxonomy): domain Bacteria; phylum Pseudomonadota; class Gammaproteobacteria; order Burkholderiales; family Rhodocyclaceae; genus Nitrogeniibacter; species Nitrogeniibacter iodatirespirans. Next base: position 17,518 of record NZ_JAEKFT010000010.1, on the reverse strand, counting down.
CTACGCCCCGATGGGCGCGGTGTTGATGAGCGAGGCGATCTACCAGGGCATCGCCGAGGCGGGCGGCAACGACCTGCCGGTGGGGCACGGCCATACCTACTCCGCGCACCCGGTGAGCGCGGCGGTGGGGCTGGAGGTGCTGCGCCTCTACCAGGAGGGCGGCCTGCTGGCGAACGGCATCCGCCAGGCGCCGCGCTTCGAGCAGGGCCTGCAGGCGCTCCTCGATCATCCGCTGGTGGGCGATGCGCGCAGCCGCGGCCTGTTGGGCGCGCTCGAACTGGTTGCCAACAAGGAAACCAAGGCGCGCTTCGATCCTGCGCTCAAGCTCGCCGACCACATCTTCGACGCCGCCTACCGCAACGGGATCATCTTCCGCGCCTTTGGCGACAACGTGCTCGGCTTCGCCCCGGCGTTGTGCTACACGGGCGCGGATTTCGATCTGATGTTCGAGCGTCTCCGTCGCACCCTCGACGAAGTGCTCGACATCCCGAGCGTGCGCGCCGCGCTGAGCTGAGGCGCAACGACTGCGCTGCGGCGTCTTGTCTGTCGCAGCGCAGTTTGCAGTATGATCCAGCGACAAAAACTATATGGCGAATGGCCTACGATGATGAACGGAACCCCCAAGCTGGATCGCATCGATCTGCGCATTCTCTGTCATCTCCAACGCAACGGCCGTATCCCCAACGTCGACCTCGCGGACGCCGTGGGGCTGTCGCCGAGTCCGTGCCTCACCCGCGTCAAGCGCCTGGAGAAGGCCGGCTACATCACCGGCTACGGCGCACATGTCGAGCTCGAGAAGCTGGGGCCCGTGCAGGTGGTATTCACCCAGATCACCTTGGCCGACCATCGCCGCGAAGACTTCGTCAAGTTCGAGTCCCATATCCGCAACGTGGATGAGATCGTCGAGTGTCACCTGGTCAGTGGTGGCTTCGATTACTTGGTGAAGTTCGTGACCCATAGCGTGGTGCACTACCAGACGGTGGTCGAGGATCTGCTCGAGCAGCGGATCGGGATCGACAAGTACTTCAGCTTCATCGTCATCAAGTCCCCGATCGTCAAGGGCTTCTACCCGATCGAGAAGTTGTTCGCCCCGCCTGCCTGAGCGCCGCTTCAGCTGCAATGGCGCTCGGCGGCACAAGCTTCCGAAGTCGCCGTCCACAACGCGCGATCATGTGATCGAGCGCTCCCGATACGAAAGTCCGTACCGCCGCACCCTGGCTAAGATGGGGTCATCGCGCGGCTGTCGGGCCGCGCCCAATCGGGGCTTGCGCGCCTCCTCCCGGAGCGCCGCATCCCGTCTCTTTCACTTCGACAACGAGGCGCTTCGCACATGGATTCCTCATTCAAGATTGCCGTCATCCCCGGCGACGGTATTGGCAAGGAAGTGATTCCGGAAGGCCTGCGGGTGCTCGACCGCGCGGGCGAGCTGTTCGGCATCACGCTCGAGTACCAGCACATCGAATGGGCCAGCTGCGACTACTACCTGCAAACCGGCAAGATGATGCCCGACGACTGGAAGGCCCAGCTCGCGGACGTGGATGCGATTTACTTCGGCGCCGTCGGCTGGCCCGAGACGGTGCCCGACCACATCTCCCTGTGGGGTTCGCTCCTCAAGTTCCGGCGTGAGTTCGACCAGTACATCAACCTGCGTCCGGCGCGCCTTTTCGACGGCGTGCCGTGCCCACTCGCCGGGCGAGCGGCCGGCGACATCGACATGCTGATCGTGCGCGAGAACACCGAGGGCGAGTACACCGCGGTGGGCGGCACCATGTTCGAGGGCACCGAGCGCGAGGTGGTGATGCAGCAGTCGGTGTTCACCCGGCACGGCACCGACCGCGTGCTGCGTTTCGCCTTCGAGCAGGCCCGCCAGCGTGCGCGCAAGCATGTCACCGTGGCGACCAAGAGCAACGGCGTGGCGGTGAGCATGCCGTGGTGGGACGGGCGCGCGGCCGAGATGGCGCAGCAGTTCCCCGAGGTGGCCTGGGACAAGCAGCACATCGATGCCCTGTGCGCGCGCTTCGTGCTGCAGCCGCAGCGCTTCGATGTGGTCGTGGCGTCCAACCTCTTCGGCGACATCATCTCCGACCTCGGGCCGGCTTGCACCGGCACGCTGGGGCTTGCGCCGTCGGCCAACCTCAACCCCGAGCGCCGCTTCCCCTCGCTGTTCGAGCCGGTGCATGGCTCCGCCCCCGACATCTACGGCAAGAACATCGCCAACCCGATCGGTGCTATCTGGTCGGGCGCGCTGATGCTCGACTTCCTCGGCGAGGGCGAAGGTGCGGGCCGGCGCGCCCATGACGCGATCCTGGTGGCCATCCAGAAAGTGCTCAAGGACGGACCGCGCACCGGCGATCTAGGCGGCAAGGCCTCGACCACCGAGATGGGGCAGGCGATCGCCGCCGCCCTGGAAGCGCAGGCCAACTGAGCCTGCTGGCAGACCCGAGGCGGAACACGACCATGGATACCACCCAGCAGACCGCCGCGGCCGCACCCGGCGAGCACTATCCGATCGAACTCGAATTCCCGGACATCCGTGCCTTTGCCGAAGGCAACCGCGGCATTCCCTATGTATTCACCTTCGACAGCGGCCTGCCTGGCCCGCATGTGATGGTGAACGCGCTCACCCACGGTAACGAGGTGTGCGGCGCCATCGTGGTGAAGGAGCTCCTGGAACTCGGCGTCCGCCCCCGTCGGGGGCGCCTCACGCTGGCCTTCGCCAATGTCGCGGCTTACGAGCGCTTCGATGCGGCCGAGCCCGACGCCTCGCGCTTCGTGGATCAGGACCTCAACCGGGTGTGGACCGCGGCCATCCTGGACGATCTGTCGCGCGACTCGGTCGAGCTGCGTCGGGCGCGGGAGATGCGCCCGCTGATCGATGAGGTGGACTTCCTCCTCGACCTGCATTCGATGCATGAGCGCAGCGCGCCGCTGTCGGTGTGCGGGCCGCTCGACAAGGGCGTCGCCCTTGCGCGCGCGCTCGGCACCCCGGCATGGGTGATCAGCGACGAGGGCCACCCCGAGGGGCGCCGCATGCGCGACTATGCCGGCTTCGGTGATCCGGCGAGCCCGAAGAACGCGCTGCTCGTCGAGTGCGGGCAGCACTGGGAGGCGGGCGCTGTCGACGTGGGCCGCGAGACGACCGGCGGCTTTCTCGTCCTGCACGGCATCGTCGCCGCCGCCGACCTGCCGCGCGGCTGGCTGCCGCAGCCCGAGACGGCGCAGAACGTGGTGCGGGTCACCGAGCCGGTGGTGGCCGCGAGCCTCGATTTTCGCTTTGCGGGAGACTACACCGGGCTCGAGACCTTCGCGGAGGCGGGCACCATCATCGCCTGGCGCGACGGCGAACCCGTGCGCACGCCGTATCGGAACTGCGTGCTGGTGATGCCGTCGCTGCGGCAACTGCGTCCGGGTGTCACGGTGGTTCGCCTGGGCGAGTTGATTGCTTAGACGGTCGCCACGTCACAGGCGTGCTGTCAGGGGGCGCCGGCCGACCACGGCGCCTTCGCGATACCCGGAGCGATTCACCTGGAACCGCCGGGGAAAAAACCTTCATCCCGCGACCTGAGTGCTCCTGAGGGCGAACGATCGGCAGGTCGCCGGCGCAGGGTCTTGCCTTGCCGCATTCATCCCCACGCGGCTTCCATGACCCCAGCGGGCACGGGCAGGCCATGTTGGCGGCAGGCGGCTTCGAGGGTGTTGAGCAGCAGGCAGGCGATGGTCATCGGGCCGACGCCGCCGGGCACCGGGGTGATGGCGCCGGCTGTTGCCACCGCGCTGTCGAAATCCACGTCTCCGACCAGCCGTGCCTTGCCGTTTTCCTCGATGCGGTTGATGCCCACGTCGATCACCGTTGCGCCGGGTTTGATCCAGTCGCCGGGGACCATCCGCGGCCGGCCCACGGCGGCGATGAGGATGTCGGCACGGCGGCATTCCTCGTCCAGCCCGACGGTTTTCGAATGGGCGATGGTGACCGTGCAGTTTTCGCGCAGCAGCAAGGTGGCCATCGGCTTGCCGACGATGTTCGAGCGGCCGAGCACGAGCGCCCGCAGGCCGCTGAGGTCGCCCAGGTGGTGCTTGAGCAGCATCATGCAGCCCAGCGGGGTGCACGGCACGGTGCCGTCGCCGCCGGTGGCCAGGCTGCCGACATTGACCGGGTGGAAGCCGTCGATGTCCTTGTCGGGCCGGATCGCGTTGATGACGCGCTCGGCGTCAACCTGCGGCGGCAAGGGCAGTTGCACCAGGATGCCGTGGACGGCTGGATCGGCATTGAGCCGCTCGATCAGCTCGAGCAGCTTCTCCTGCGGCACACCGTGGGGCAGGCGGTATTCGAAGGAGGCCATCGTGGCCTCGCGCGCCTGCCGTGCCTTGTTGCGCACATAGACCTGGCTGGCCGGGTCCTCGCCGACGAGGATGACGGCCAGGCCGGGCGTGACCAGGTGCGCCTCGCGCAGTTGCACGACCTGGCGGCCGATCTCGGCACGCAGGCGCTCTGCATAGTGTTTTCCGTCGATGATCGTGGCCATGGTCAGCGGAACACCACGGTTTTGTTGCCGGTCAGGAAGACACGGTGTTCGATGTGGTAGCGCACCGCGCGCGCCAGGGCCAGGCACTCGGTATCGCGGCCCACGGCGACGAGATTCTCGGGGCGGTAGGTGTGGTCGACACGCTCGACGGCCTGCTCGATGATCGGCCCTTCGTCGAGATCGGAGGTCACGTAGTGGGCGGTGGCGCCGATGAGTTTCACGCCGCGCTCGTGAGCCTGGTGATAGGGCTTGGCGCCCTTGAAGCCGGGCAGGAAGGAGTGGTGGATGTTGATGGCACGGCCGGAGAGTTTCCGGCAAAGATCCTGCGAAAGGACCTGCATGTAGCGTGCGAGCACGATCAGATCGGTGCCCGTCTCGGCAACGAGTTCCATCAGGCGCTCTTCCTGGGCGGCCTTGGTTTCGGCGGTCACCGGCAGGTGATGGTAGGGAATGCCGTGCCAATCGGCGAGGGACTTCAGATCCGGATGGTTCGACACGATCGCCGTGACATCCATCTTCAGGTCACCGGTGCGATGGCGATAGAGCAGGTCGTCCAGACAGTGATCGAACTTCGATACCATCAGCAGCACCTTGGGGCGCACCAGGGTGTCGTGCACCTCCCATTCGAAATCCTGCTCGGCGCTCGGCAGTGCCTTGTCGAAGGCCTGCTTCAGTTCCTCGAGGGCGGGCGTCTTGCCGGGGGTCGTCGAGAACACGGTGCGCACGAAGAACTGCCCGGTGAGAATGTCGTCGAACTGCGCCATCTCCATGATGTAGCAGTGGCGCTCGGCGAGAAAGCTTGAAATGCGCGCGACCGTCCCGATCGCGCCCTTGCAGCTCGCCTTGAGCACATAAATGTTTTTGCCTTCCGTCATCACCGACATAGCGCGTCGTCTCCTCAATCCAACGATATATATGCCCGGCCGGTGGGGCCGGGGTCCGGGGCGTACCGGGCGCGAGTCTTGCCGGTGGCGCTCTCGTATGGCTGTCTGCCAGCGTCGAATCTAGTCTTCCGGGTGATTGAGGCTTGCCTGAGTGCGACAGTCGCCGGCCGGCGTGCGACGTCCCCGGTCGGCGTGGCGGGGCCGCCGGGTGGCCGGCGGATCGCTGTGTCGCATTTGGACATGTTCGAGTCGTTGGCGCGCCTGTCAACTGCAAGGGCTGCGCCTAATCTTCGGGCTATCGGGTCCGTGAGCCGGAACCCGCAATCCCCGGTAAGGAGAGAGTGATCATGACGGACCAGATCGACGACGACGACTTCAACCTCGCAGACCTGCCTGACGACGAGCTCGTCGAGCAGATGTACGACGACCTGTACAACGGCCTGCGTGAGGAGATCGCGGAGGCGACCAACATCCTGCTCGAGCGCGGCTGGAGTGCGAGCCGCGTGCTCGACGAGGCGCTCGTCGAAGGCATGCGCATCGTGGGCGTGGATTTCCGCGACGGCATCCTGTTCGTGCCCGAAGTGCTGATGGCCGCCAATGCCATGAAGGGCGGCATGGAGATTCTGCGTCCGCTGCTCGCCGACACCGGTGCGGAGACGGTCGGCAAGATCGTCATCGGTACCGTCAAGGGCGACATCCACGACATCGGCAAGAACCTGGTGGCGATGATGATGGAAGGGGCAGGTTTCGAGGTCATCGACATCGGCATCAACATCCCGGTCGAGCAATATCTCGAGGCCCTCGAGGAGCACAAGCCCGACATCCTCGGCATGTCCGCGCTGCTGACGACGACCATGCCCTATATGAAGGTCGTGATCGACACCATGACCGAAAAAGGCATCCGCGACGACTACATCGTGCTGGTCGGTGGCGCGCCGCTGAACGAGGCCTTCGGCACTGCGGTCGGCGCCGATGCGTACTGTCGTGACGCCGGGGTCGCGGTCGAGACCGCCAAGGCGCTGATCCAGCAGCGTCGCGCGGCCTGATTCGGCACGGGTCGCCGGAGCGCTCGAGGATGGCGCCCGCACTGATCATCGCCTGCGGTGCGCTCGCGCGCGAGCTCACCGCGGTGATCGGTGCCAACGGCTGGCAGCACGTGCAGGTGCAGTGTCTGCCGGCCGAGTTGCACAACCGTCCGGAGAAGATCCCGGAGGCGGTGCGCGCCAAGATCCATGCGGCGCGGGGGCGTTTCGCGCACATCCTGGTGGCCTATGCCGATTGTGGCACCGGCGGGCTGCTCGACCGGGTGCTCGAAGCCGAGAGCGTCGAGCGTCTGCCGGGGGCCCACTGCTACGAGTTCTACGCCGGCACGCCGGCCTTCATGGCGCTCGCCGACGCGGAGCCGGGCAGCTTCTACTTGACCGATTTCCTGGTCCGCCATTTCGACCGTCTGGTCATACGGGAACTGGGCATCGAGCGTCACCCGGAACTGGCGAGCCAGTACTTCGGCAACTATCGCCGCCTGGTCTACCTCGCCCAGCACGAAGACGCGCACTTGCGCGCGCTGGCAGAGCAGGCCGCCGAGCGGCTCGGCCTGGCGTTCGAGTATCGATTCACGGGTTACGGCGATCTCGAGCGGAGCGTCATCAGATTTCAGCGGGGCGCGCTCAGCGACCCCAGTGCGGAGTAGCGGGTATGGCAAAGCTGATTGTTGTCCAGTGGCGGGACATCCCCGCGCAGGTGATCGTCAAGAACGGTCGGAGCAGCGCAAAGGTGCAGTTGTCGGATCGCTTCCAGGTCGCCATCGACCGGGCCGCGATGCGCGCTGGCAAAGGCAGCTCCGACGCCTATCTCGAAGACTGGCGCCGACTGCCGCCGCGCGAGTGCGGCAATGATCTGGAGGCCGAAGCGGCCGCCGAAGCGGGCCGCATCGAGGCGGATTTCAGCGACGAGGCGCTCGAGTCGCTGGTGCGCGCAAAGGGCATCGCCGGCTAACGCGCGACACACCACAAACACTCGGCGCGCGAGCATGCCGGGTAGGTCGGAGGAGGCAGGTTCATGTATGCAGTACGGCGATGGGTGGTACGCCACTCGCGGAGCTTCGAGTTCATCTACAACGTGTTCGAGCCGGTCATCGCGCGACTCGACCCGCTATGGCGCGGCGTCGGCTACTCGCGTGTGGAGCGTCCGGTGGCCGCCGTGGAGCGGGCCGTCAAGGGCCTGCTGTTCGACTGCCAGATGTGTGGCCAGTGCGCGCTCAGTTCGACCGGCATGTCCTGTCCGATGAATTGTCCGAAGAACCTGCGCAACGGTCCCTGCGGCGGCGTGCGCGCCAACGGGCACTGCGAGGTCAAACCCGAGATGAAATGCGTGTGGGCCGACGCCTGGGCCGGCAGCCAGCAGATGAAGGGCGGCAGCAAGATCCACATTGTCCAGAAGCCGGTCGACTTCCGGCTGCGCGACACCTCGTCCTGGCTGCGCGTGGTGCGCCGGATTGCCGAAGAACGTCAAGCCCGGAAGGAAGCTCAGAAATGAAATTCGAAGACGAACCGGTCCCGGGCTATTCGCTGCCGATCCTGCCCGGCCACGTCTCGCCCGGCCGTCTGGAGCGCGTGCTGCGCGCCGGCAAGTTCGCCGTGACCTCGGAGATCGACCCGCCCGATTCGGCCGATCCTGACGAGGTCTTCAAGCGTGCTGCGATCTTCGATGGCTATGTGGACGCGATCAACGCCACGGACGGCTCGGGCGCCAACTGCCACATGTCGAGCGTCGGCGTCTGCTCGCTGCTGACCCGCCGCGGCTATGCGATGGTGATGCAGATCGCCTGCCGCGACCGCAATCGCATCGCCATCCAGGGTGAGATCCTCGGCGGCGCGGCGATGGGGGTGTGCAACATCATGTGCCTGACCGGCGACGGCGTGCAGGCCGGCGACCATCCGCAGGCCAAGCCGGTGTTCGACCTCGATTCGATGTCCCTGCTCGAAATCGCCCGCGCCATGCGCGACGAGGCCCGCTTCCAGAGCGGCCGCAAGCTGGCGTCGCCGCCGCGCGTGTTTCTCGGCGCCGCGGAAAACCCCTTCGCGCCGCCCTTCGAGTGGCGCGCGTATCGCCTGGCCAAGAAGGTGGCCGCCGGCGCGCAGTTCATCCAGACCCAGTACTGCTTCGACGTGCCGCGGCTCAAGACTTTCATGGCACAGGTGCGCGACCTGGGGCTGCTCGAAGGGCCGGACCGGATCTTCATCCTGCCGGGCGTCGGGCCGCTCGCCTCGGCCAAGAGCGCGAGCTGGATCCGCGACAACGTGCCGGGCGTGCATATTCCCGACAGCGTCATCAAGCGGCTGGCGGGCGCAGAGAAGCAGAAGGAAGAAGGCAAGAAACTCTGTATCGACCTGATACAGGAAATCCGCGAAATCGAAGGCGTCAGCGGCGTGCATGTCATGGCATACCGCCAGGAGACGACCGTCGCCGAAATCATCCAAACCTCCGGCGTACTCGAGGGGCGCGTCCCCTGGTACCCGGGCCGTGACACTCCGTCGGAACAGCAGAGGATACAAGCATGACCGATACCGTTATCAGTTCGCACAAGAAGGAAGTCGTGATCGGCTTCGAGCGCCCCTTTGTCGTCATCGGCGAGCGCATCAACCCCACCGGGCGCAAGCTGCTGGCCGCCGAGATGGCCGCCGGCGATTTCTCTCGCGTGATCACCGACGTCGAAGCGCAGCTGGCCGCCGGTGCGCACATGCTGGACGTCAATGCCGGCATCCCGCTGGCCGACGAGCCCGCGATCCTCGCCGAGACCATCAAGCTGGTGCAGTCGCTCACCGACGTGCCGCTGTCGATCGACTCCTCGATCGTCGCCGCGCTCGAAGCCGGGCTGGCGGTCTACAAAGGCAAGGCGCTGGTCAACTCGGTCACCGGCGAGGAGGATCGCCTTGAAGCGGTGCTGCCGCTGGTCAAGAAATACGGTGCCGCGGTGGTGGCGATCAGCAATGACGAGACCGGTATTTCGGAGAATCCCGAGGTGCGTTTCGCGATCGCCAAGAAGATCGTCGAGCGCGCGGCCGACCACGGCATCCCGGCCAGCGATGTGGTCGTCGACCCGCTGGTGATGCCCATCGGCGCGGTGCGTACCGCCGGTCGCCAGGTGTTTGCGCTGTGCCACCGCCTGCAGAAGGAGCTCAAGGTGAACACCACCTGCGGCGCCTCGAACGTGAGCTTCGGCCTGCCCAACCGCAACGGCATCAACGCGGCCTTCATGGCCATGGCGATTTCCTCGGGCATGACCTCGGCGATCACCAACCCGCTGCACGCCGAGATCATGACCTCGATCATGGGCGCCGACGTGCTGATGGGCCACGACGCGGACTGCATGCGCTGGATCAGCAAGTTCCGCGAGGCACCGCCCGCCGGCGCCGACGGCGCCGAGTCGCGGGGCCGTCGCGAAACGCGCCGCCGTCGCGCCACCACCTGAGTCCGGCCGGTGTGCCCGGGCAGCGCCTCGAACACAGGGGCGCGCCGCGGTGCACGCCGGCGCTGTACATCCAGCGCGCCCCCAACCCCGGGAATGCCGTTCAGTTCAGCACAAGGGTCTCCTCCCCATTGACGGGGAAGGGCGCGTACGACATGACCCCGACCCCGACAGGAGAGTAGCGTGAGCCAGGACGCCCTTGTTGTATTCACCCCGTCCGGACGGCGCGGCCGTTTTCCGGTCGGCACCTCCGTGCTGCAGGCCGCGCGCTCGCTTGGCGTCGACATCGATTCGGTATGCGGTGGCCGCGCCCTGTGCGGCCGTTGCCAGGTCGTGCTCAGCGAAGGCGAGTTCGCCAAGCACGGCGTCCATTCGTGTGCCTCGAATCTGAGCGAGCGCGGCGAAAACGAACGTGCCTGGGAGAAAACCCATGGCGCGCTGGGCGAGGGGCGGCGCCTCAGTTGCTCTACCGAGGTGCTCGGCGATGTCGTCATCGACGTGCCCGCCGACAGCCAGGTGCACCGCCAGATCGTGCGCAAGCGCGCCGAAGTGCGCGACATCGAGCTCGACCCCTCGGTGCGGCTGTACTACGTCGAGGTGCAGGAGCCGGACATGCACGTGCCCTCGTCCGATCTGCGCCGGCTCAAGGAGGCGCTGGATTTCGAGTGGCGCCTGACCGACCTGCATGCCGACGTGCGCGTGATGCAGCACCTGCAGGCCGCGCTGCGCAAGGGCGGTTGGAAGGTGACGGTCGCGGTGCTCGACGGCGAGCGCATCACCGCCGTGTGGCCGGGCCTGCGTGAAAAGATCTACGGCATGGCGGTGGACGTCGGCTCGACCACCATCGCCGCACACCTGTGCGATCTGCAGACCGGTGAAGTGGTCGCCTCGGCCGGCAAGATGAACCCGCAGATCCGTTTCGGTGAAGATCTGATGAGCCGGGTCTCCTACGTCATGATGAACCCGGGCGGCGATGCCGAGATGACGCGCGAGGTGCGCGGTGCGCTCAACGCGCTGGCGGCCGAACTGGCGGCCGAGGCGGGGATCGAGATCATCGAGATCCTCGAAGCCACCTTTGTCGGCAACCCGATCATGCACCATCTGCTGTTCGGGATTAACCCGATCGAGCTGGGCGGGGCGCCGTTTGCGCTGGCCACCGACGAGGCGGTGACCGGGCTGTGGGCCACCGAGATCGACCTCCATATTCACCCCAATGCCCGCATCTACGCGTTGCCGTGCATCGCCGGCCATGTCGGCGCCGACACCGCGGCGGCGATCCTCTCGGAAACGCCTTACCTGACCGACGCGATGACGCTGATCGTTGATGTGGGCACCAATGCCGAGATCGTGCTGGGCAACCGCGAGCGCCTGCTCGCCGCCTCCAGCCCGACCGGCCCGGCCTTCGAGGGCGCGCAGATAAGTTGCGGGCAGCGTGCGGCGCCGGGCGCGATCGAGCGGGTGCGCATCGACCCGGCGACGCTGGAGCCGCGCTTCAAGGTCATCGGCTGCGAGCTGTGGTCGAACGAAGCGGGCTTCGCCGAAGCCACGGTCGCCACCGGTGTCACCGGCGTTTGTGGTTCGGGCATCGTCGAGATCATGGCCGAGCTGTATCTGGCCGGCATCATCGACCAGGACGGGGTGGTCGACGGCGAGTTGGCCGCGCGCAGCCCGCGCATCCAGGCCAACGGGCGCACCTTCTCCTACGTGTTGCACGAGAGCGAGGCGCGCACGCTGCAGATCACCCAGAACGACGTGCGCGCGATCCAGCTCGCCAAGGCTGCGCTGTATGCCGGCATTCGCCTGCTGATGGACAAGCTTCGCGTCGAGCGCATCGAGCGCATCAGCCTGGCCGGCGCCTTCGGCAGCCATATCGACGTCAAGTACGCCATGATCCTCGGCCTGATCCCCGACTGCCCGCTCGAGCATGTCGCCTCGGTCGGCAACGCCGCCGGCACCGGCGCGCGCATCGCACTGCTCAACCGCGCGCGGCGCGAGGAGATCGAAACCGTCGTGCGCCGGGTGGACAAGGTCGAAACCGCGGTGGAGCCGTCCTTCCAGCAGTACTTCGTCGATGCGATGGCGATTCCGCACAAATGCGATCCGTTTCCCAATCTGCGCATGGTCGTCGAGCTGCCCGAAGCGAAGGTCGGCGAACGGTCGGGCGCGGCCGGCCGGTCGCGGCGCACTCGACGCGGACGCGCACAGGGCGAAGGCGCACCGACATGAACGCGCCGGCACTGGCCGACGTGCAAAACGCCGAGGACCAGCGCCGGCTGGCGATCGACAAGGTCGGCAGCAAGGCGATCCGCCATCCGGTGCGCGTGCGCGACTGCAGGTCGATTGACACCGCGGCCTAGTGGCGACTTGGTCGCCGTGATCGACGAGGCGCTTTCGGCCCATGGACTCATCGCGCGCGGTGGCTTCAATTTCGAGGGCGCCGAGCCAGCGCCGCCGGGCCCGTCCGCCATGCCGGCACGTGCGGTCGTGCTCGTCGGCCAGGCCGGCGCGTCCGCCTGGCCGCATTTCGTGGCCTGGCGGCAACGTCAGCCCAACGCGCTGCCTGACCCGCTCGACACCTGGTCGCGCGAGGTGATCGGCGCGGTGGCGGCGCGACTTGGCGCGCGGGCGGTGTCGCCTTCGGACAGGCCCCATGCGCCGTTTCAGCGATGGGCAATGCGTGCGGAGGGGCTGCGCGCATCCCCCCTGGGCATTCTCATGCATCCGCAGTACGGGCTTTGGCACGCGTATCGCGGTGCACTGCTGTTCGATGCCGCCATCGATACTGCCCCCGCCACGGCGGTGATTCATCCTTGCGATACCTGTGTCGCAAAGCCATGCCTCAAATCCTGCCCGGTCGGTGCGTATTCAGACGCCGGGTTCGACCACGCGGCCTGTCTTGCCCATGTGCGCGCTGAGGCCGGCCGGCCTTGCATGCGCCATGGCTGCCTCGACCGAAACGCCTGTCCGTACGGCGCAAGCTATCGCTATCCGGCCGACATGCAGGCGTTCCATATGGCGTCGTTCGCCACATGACACGGCAGATGCGGCAGTTGGAAATGCACCTGCTGGCCTGCGTGCGACCGGCAGGATCGGGGTCATCGTCCTCGAGAAATTCGCATTGGAACAGCGCCCCGCGATGCGCTTGAATTACCTGCGGCGAACGCTTTACTTCTCATGGAAAGTGCCGATATCAGGTCTGGATTGTCGGGGAACGTCGCCCTTCGATGGTTGTGCGGCGGTTTTGGGGGCTGGGCCCGGACTGACGCGGCAAGTGGTGTTGATGTGGGGTTTGTCAGCGGCGTGTGAGTCGACGCGAGGGCATTGCCGATTCAATCGCGGTTGATCAAGTGACGACGAATTCGAAGGAAGCAGCATGAGAATACGAACAAAGCTCGTTTTGTGGTTCATGGGGGTCGCCACGCTGCCGGCGGTGTTGATCGCGGCGATTGTCGTGGGCAATCTGCGCGAGTCGGCGGAAGACAATTTTCGCGAAAGCAGCCAGCGCGAGATTCTTCAAATCGACAACACGCTGAGCACTTACTTCGACAGCATCGCCCGAAACGTGCGCTACGTGGCCACCAGCGGGTTGGCGACGGCCTCGGATGACTCCATCGCCAACTACCTCGCCCCCGGCGATGTCGCCATGAAGCCCAGTGCTGCCGGTGGCATCGAAGCCGAGCTGTTCGCCTTCTTCGACCAGTTCGCCAAGGCCCAGGGCGGCCATGCCTATGTCTACCTGGGCACCAAGGACGGCGGCTATGTGCAATGGCCCGAAGGCACGATCAAGGGGCCCTACGATCCGCGTACGCGGCCCTGGTACCAGGCCGCCGTCAAGAACCCGGGCAAACCGACACGGACCGCCGCCTATTATTGGGAACCGGACGATGCAGTGATCGTGAGCACGGTCATGACCGTCGACAACCGCCTGGGCCAACAAGGGGGTGTGCTCGGCATGGATGTGTCGCTCGGCGCGCTCACCGACATCGTCCGCAACATCCGTTTTGGGTCGACCGGCTACCTGATGTTGCTCGAAGACAGCGGAAACATCCTGGTGGACGCCAAGCGTCCCGAGCACAACTTCAAGAACATCGGCGAGATCGACGCCGAGTATCAGCCGTTGGCCGATGCCGGAGGCAATGCGACCCGGGTGGTGCTCGACGGCACTCCCTACATGGTGGTGCAGCACACCTCGAAGGCGCTCGGGTGGCGCTTCATCGGCCTGATCGAACAAGGCGAGGTCATGCAGGCCGCCAATCGCACCATCACCTGGCTCATCGTGGTGATCGTCGCCACCGCCGCCTTGTTCTCCATCCTGGGCGGCATCGGCGCGCGGTACATGGTCCAGCCCATCGGCGCCGTGTCGCAAAGCCTGAAGGCGATCGCCGAGGGCGGCGGCGACCTGACCTCGACCTTGCCGGTCAAGGGGAAGGACGAACTGGCCGACCTGTCGTCCTGGTTCAACCAGTTCCTGTCGTCCATTCGTGGGCTGGTCGGGCAGATCAAATCTGCCGCCACCGGGGTGATATCGTCCAGCGGCAACGCAACCGCCCTGGCCAACAAGATGAACGAGGTATCGACCCGTCAGGGCCATGCGGTGTCCATGGTGTCGTCCGCATTCAACGAGATGGCGACGGCCGCCAACGACGTGGCCAACTCGTGCAGCCGGGCGGCCGACGCGGCCGACCGCGGGTATGCCGAAGCGCAGGATGGCAAGGTGAAGGTCGATCAGGCGGTGGTGGCGGTCAATGCCTTGGATACCGAAATCCAGCACTCCGTGACCGCCATGGGGCAACTCGAAGCCGACTCCAAAGACATCGACAAGATTCTCGCCAACATCATCGCCATCGCCGAGCAGACGAATCTGCTGGCCCTGAACGCCGCGATCGAAGCGGCGCGAGCGGGCGAGCAAGGGCGCGGCTTTGCCGTCGTTGCGGACGAGGTACGCAAGCTGGCCCAGCGTACCGCCGACTCGACCACCGAAATCACCGACGTGCTCAGGCAGCTGGACAGCCGCACCCAGGACGTCAGCGCGCGGCTCACCGCCAGCAGCACGGCCACCCAGAGCACGGTCGCCAGCATCGCCCTGGTGCGCGACGCGTTCGAGAAGGTACTGGTATCGGTCGACAGTGTGCGGGAGATGAATCTGCACATTGCCACCGCGACGGAGGAACAGCGCCACGTGGCCGAAGAAATCAGCCAGCACGTGGCCGCTGTCGATAGTGACACCATCGAAGTAGGCAAGATGGCCCAGCAGATCCAGGCCACCTCCGAGTCCCTGGTGGACCTGTCGAAGCAATTGACCGACGCCGTGGGCGCGTTCCGTACCTGAGGCCCGGCGGGTGCGCTTGCGCAGCGCGCCGCGGGCCACATGGTCGGATGTCGCAAAAGATACGACCAGGCTGCGCGCGACGCCGGGGTTTTCTCAACCGCTGTGGCGCTGAGTCCAGCGCCGAATGACGTCCAAGGTGAGTCGATCCGAAAAGCGTGCCACCCAGGGTGAGGCTTTCGCGCCGATTGAAGGCTCGTCTTCGCTATCGGCCACTTGCGGCCAGTCATCTTCGCTACGAAACGGACACCTGAGAGGCTGCATTGCGCTGACAGGTGCCGCATGATCTGCTTAAGCAACTCGGCCCCAGTTGTCGTTCGATGCGTGGAGACCGAACTCCAGCGATCGACCCGGAGCTGCCCGTGGCGCTATCGAACAGTAGCCGTTGGATTCGTAGCCCGGACAGAGCGAAGCGAAATCCGGGGCCAGTGGTC
This sequence comes from Denitromonas iodatirespirans, assembly GCF_018524365.1. Taxonomy (GTDB): domain Bacteria; phylum Pseudomonadota; class Gammaproteobacteria; order Burkholderiales; family Rhodocyclaceae; genus Nitrogeniibacter; species Nitrogeniibacter iodatirespirans. The sequence goes on along the minus strand of NZ_JAEKFT010000010.1, from coordinate 1,883 downwards.
GATCAACCGATGAATCCCGGAGGCGGCCCTGCGGGCCTTTTCCGGGCTGCGCTTGCTTCGAAGCCTTCGGTACGGCTGGGCATGCAAGCCGGATCCGGGTGGTGCCGATGGAGGAGATGGCGAGGGGTATGCGAGGCGGTAGGGGGAGGTGGTTTCCGACGGTTCGCTGTCGCCCTGACGGAGCATCATTCGACCCGCCTTAGTGGCGGGTTTTTCTTGGAGTGTGCGTGGTGGGCGGTGTTGGCTGGCATGTGTTGAGATGCTTGATTTGCCCTGCCTGCAGTCGGCCTATCCTGCCGGCTCATCCAGCTAGGTTTCGATGTCACGCGCATCCTGCGTCGACACAGCTTGCGCCCCGAAGACGCGTCCACGTAAGCCTCGGCATGGCGCACGCACCACCTTCGCGCTGACGCCTCGACGCCATATTTTTCAGCAAATTCTGGTAGTTGAGCCAGAAACGGGCAGCCGTTGCAGAGTCCTTTGACAGCGATTACGGCATGAGCTAATGTCGTCGCGAATGACGAGTTCATGCGGGTGAAGGCGTATGCCAGAGTGCTATTCATGGAGTCCGTGGAATCACAATAGGCCGATTCCGTCTACTCCCCATTCCGTCTACTACAACTGTTAGGCTCAATGATGAAAAACATAGATATCCGCCAAGGGCGTTACCTTCTGTTCCTCGATATCCTAGGTTTCAGTGAACTTGTTGAGACCAAAGGAACAGAAGAGATTTACGCGGTCATCGATGGTGCCCTGAAGGCATTTGGTAGGTGGGAGGAGCTGAATGGTTTATTCAAAACAATTTACTTCTCCGACACCTTTCTTTTCTACCAAGAACCAAAAGGTTATGGCAGTTGGGCATTTTTGGACGTTTATGCTATTGGGGGCATGGTGCTATCCGCACTTCTAGCCGCTGGCATACCTGCTCGTGGAGCAATTTCGTTCGGGGAGTTCGAAGTTCAGCTCGATTCAACAGGCCGCCACTCTGTTTATTTCGGTAAGGCTCTAATTGATGCTTATCGAGCCGAGCAGCATGAAAAGTGGATTGGCATTACCGTCCTCCCTTCTGCATGGGAACCCTATGAAGCAGAACAGCCCGGCGTCATTGACTCATTCGCCATGGATAAAGTTTGGTCAAAACGAGAGGACGGGGTTTTACTTCTAAACCCGTTTATCAAGTTGCGTAGCTGGTATTCGTCTCATCTGATGGGAGAGGTAGATAAGCCCTATTCCAATTGGAACGCACCAGAGTTCCCCAACGATATTCTGGGTTTCAAGTTTCTGCGCGAGCAAGCGATGGACTACGCAGCAAAGAACGACTTCACAAGTCCGGCGGCAATCAAATATCACACGACCATCCGCTTTCTCGAAAGCATCTTAGGAAAAGACCTGTATCAGTGGGGCGCCGACGCGTCGTTGCCTGGGAACTTCTAGCCATGTTGAGCAAGCGGAAAAGTCGAGATTTGAGTTACAAGCCTAACAATCACAGGCACGGCGACGGCCTTTCCACTGCGGCTGCGCCTCCATTACAAAGCCGCGCGTGCTGTGCGGCGTTGGGCGTCACAGACATGACATCGCCACACTCGATCGCCGAGTTGGATATCGTTTATCCGCTAAGGAAGTACTGAACAAATCCGATTTTCGGCAACGGGAGGCAGATCATCGTTCGCAATCGCGTGGAATCGCTCGCAATTGAATCGCGGAATACGGAATTGGCACTCTGGAAGGCCGGATTCGCACGATTTCATCGCCTTTGCCCCGTTTCAGGACGCACCTTGCCTGTCGAGCGCCATCAACCTTTTATGCGCGAGCACGAGGTTGGCGAGGCCGAACAGTGAGAACAATTGCGCCTCGTTCTTGGCGATCCCTCGATAGCGGGTCTT
>NZ_JAEKFT010000001.1 GCF_018524365.1 Denitromonas iodatirespirans | reverse complement strand
GGTGATACCTCGGTGCCGTACTGATCGATCAAGAAACCCTGGATCTCGCGAATCGTCATGCCGCGGGCGTACATGGCTATGATTTTGTCGTCGAAACCGGTAAAGCGCCGCTCGTGCTTGGGGATGAGGACCGGTTCGAACTGCCCCTGCCGGTCGCGCGGCACATCAATGCGCAGCGGACCGTCCTCGGTCAGCACCGTCTTGGCGCTTGCCCCGTTGCGATGGTTGGTCGCCTCTGCAGGCTTGTCGGCGCCGGGTGGATAGCCCAGGTGATGGCTCATCTCGGCGCCCAGTGCCCGCTCGATCAGCGCCTTCTTGAACGCCATTGAGGCTGCATTGATCGCCTCGGCACTCATCGGTCCGCTGACGAATCCATCGATCAGCTCTTTCGGGATGGACGGCAGCGCCGCCGCAGTGCTCTTCTTGCTGGTCTTTCTTGGCATACATGCTCCTTGCTCACATGGTATGCCTCAAACACAAAATTTCTGACAGGCTCATCTGCGGATCTAGTTTTCGTTGCGCTTCCCAGTTTTGTATGTATTTCTCATCATCGTAGACATTCTCCTTCATTGTCACAACGATGAAGGTCTTCAGGGATAAAAGGAAGCCGCCCAGTGCAAGAAATCCAGCGAACAGGTGCCCTCGAATATTCTCAACGTAGTATTTAGCGAATTTCGCTATCTCTTCGCAGTAGTGGACGCGCGATTGTAATGCACTACACGATACGCCCAGTGCGAGAGCGTAGCCCGCGACACACATCGCAATAGACAAGATTAATAGCCAAAGCGCAGTGGATTTCATCTCACATTTGCTTGGAAAATATGCCTAAGCTCGTCTGACTCGCAGTGCGCCACGAGTTCATTGACAACTTTGTGCGTAGCAAACGACTTCAAGTCAAGGTTGTGCAACTTGAGAGCGACCTCGTCAAAGTCCTCTTCGCCAAAATTGTCCGGCATGTTGAAAATTCTCAATGAGACGTCCTCATCAAGTTCGTTCACGGCATGAACTCTGCCACTTGTTGGGTTCAAATCACCCACCGCCTTTGCAATCGCTGGAGCAAGAACCGAAACCCCCCAAGTCCGCCCGAATGTCAGCTTTTCGCGGTACTTTCTGACGTATTGCCCGAGCGGAATCCCCGCCCTTACGTCGGCTCCCAAGGCTGAAAGCTCATACTCGAATGCTTTTAGCTTCTTGAAATCAAGAAGCATCTTTTCCAATGAGTCCTTCCGAACCAGCTGGGAGAAGATGAGCTTTCCCCGATGCTTCTTTCGAATTCCACTCTCCTTGCTCTTGGAGAGAGAGGGCTCATGTCTTCTTGCCTCGTCGATTTCGTTGTTCGCCAGTCGTTCTCGGATGACGTTGTAGTGCGACACCAGGTAACCGCCGAAGACGGTCAACCCGCACGACTGGTGATAATGCTGATAGAGGCCGAGCCCGTTTTTTCTGTTAAGGACAAAGAAATTGAATTCCATCAGCTTATCACTGCCGGTCAAATTTTCGACAGTTATCCGGATCTGCCCCCTGCTGTCCTCAAGCCGGCAGAATCGTTTTTGATCTTTGACTGTCACAACCAAGCCGAGGTGATAATTCTTGTTGGTCGTTGAATCGACAAAGATCCTACGCTCGAGCGAACCGGAGTTGTCTGGTTCCCCGTTCCGGTCGATAAAGTAAGTCATTAGGCTTTCGATCGAAACAGATTTCGCCTCTGCCTCAAGCTCAAACCCGTACAGCCGTACTTTCATTCAATGTCTCCGATGCGGACAAATCTAACGTTCGAATCGAGCACCACCTCCGAAGGGGGCGAAGCGGAGAGCGAAGCGAGCGGTGGCGGCAAGTCTTGAAATGACACTCAGCCTCTCCGCTGCACGCACGGTGACCCGCCAAAAATCGCATTCCGAAAGGATTGGATACGAAATCTCTCCTGATGACAAGCGCCGCCATCAAGTGCCGCGATGCGATGCAACCAACACCGCCCCACCAAGCGCACCCCAAGAAAAACCCGCCACACAGGCGGGTCGATTGATGCTCGGGCAGGGCGACAGCGAACCGTCGGAAACCACCCCCCGCCTACCGCCTCGCATACCCCCTCGCCATCTCCTCCAACGGCACCACCCGGATCCGGCTCGCATGCCCCGCCGTGCCGAAGGCTTCAAATCGGGCCTCGCAGATCTGGCGGGCGGCGTCGCGAGCGGCTTTGAAGAATTTGCGGGGATCGAACTCGCGCGGGTTTTCGACGGCGAGGCGGCGGATGGCGCTGCTCATGGCGAGGCGCAGGTCGGTGTCGATGTTGACCTTGCGCACGCCGCTCTTGATGCCTTCGACGATGGTCTCGACCGGTACGCCGTAGGTTTCGCCGATGTCGCCGCCGTATTCGCGGAAGATGGCGAGCCATTCCTGCGGGACGCTGGAGGCGCCGTGCATGACCAGGTGGGTGTCGGGGATGCGCTGGTGGATGGCGCGGATGCGGTCGATGGCGAGGATGTCGCCGGTGGGCGGGCGGGTGAATTTGTAGGCGCCGTGGCTGGTGCCGATAGCCACCGCCAGCGCGTCGACGCCGGTGGCGGCGACGAAGTCGGCGGCTTCGGCGGGGTCGGTGAGCAGCTGGTCGTGGGCCAGTGTGCCTTCGGCGCCCACGCCGTCTTCTTCGCCGGCCTGGCCGGTTTCGAGCGAGCCGAGGCAGCCCAGCTCGCCTTCGACGCTGACGCCGACGGCGTGGGCCATTTCGACCACCTTTTGGGTGACTTCGACGTTGTAGGTGTAGCTGGTGGGGGTTTTCATGTCGTCGCGCAGCGAGCCGTCCATCATCACGCTGGTGAAGCCGGAGCGGATGGATTGCTGGCAGATGGCGGGGCTGGCGCCGTGGTCCTGGTGCAGGCAGATGGGGAGGTGGGGGTGCTGTTCGGCGGCGGCTTCGACCATCTTGCGCAGGTAGGCCTCGCCCGCGTAGCCGCGTGCGCCGGCGCTGGCCTGGAGGATGACGGGGCTGTCGGTGGCGTGGGCGGCGGCCATGATGGCCTGGATCTGTTCCATGTTGTTGATGTTGAAGGCGGGCACGCCGTAGCCGTGTTCGGCGGCGTGGTCGAGCAGTTGGCGCAGGGCGATCAGGGGCATGGGAGGTCTCCGGATTTTGATTTTTGGCAGGCTGGTGCCCGCCGGTTGGGGATGTGGGGTGGCGGGTTGAAACCCGCCTTTGGGGGCGTAGGTTGGGTTGAGCAACGCGAAGCCCAACAAGCCACGCCAGAGATGGGCACACCGCCCGTTGGGCTTCGCTCCGCTCAACCCAACCTACGCCGTGGCCATCGTTGTCGGCCGGCGTTGCCGACCGCCGGCGCGGGCCTTGAGGGCGGCGACGGCGGGCAGTTCGCGGCCTTCGAGAAACTCGAGGAAGGCGCCGCCGCCGGTGGAGATGGTGTCGATGGCGTCGGTGACGCCGAAGGCGGCGATGGCGGCCAGGGTGTCGCCGCCGCCGGCGATGCTGTGGCCGGGGCTGGCAGCGATGGCGCCGGCCAGGGCACGCGTGCCGGCGGCGAAGGGCGCAAGCTCGAAGACGCCGAGCGGGCCGTTCCAGACGATGGTGCCGGCGCCGAGCATGATGGCTTCGATGGCCGCGTCGCTGGCCGGGCCGACGTCGAGGATCATCTCGCCGGGCGGCACGGCGTCGGTGGCGCGGATGTGGGGCGTGGCGTCGGCGGCGCAGCGCGTGGCGGTGATGACATCCTCGGGCAGCCACAGGCGGGTGCCGCGCTCGGCCATGCGCGCGGCGATGCGGCGGGCGGCGTCGAGCAGGGCGGGCTCGTAGAGCGAGCTGCCCACGCCGTGGCCGCGCGCGGCAATGAAGGTGTTGGCGATGCCGCCGCCGACGATGAGGGTGTCGACCCGGTCGGCGAGGCGTTCGAGCACGGTGAGCTTGGTGGACACCTTCGAGCCGCCGACCACCGCCACCAGCGGGCGGGCCGGCTGGGCCAGGGCGCGGCCGAGGGTGTCGAGCTCGGCGCACAGCAGCGGGCCGGCGCAGGCGATGGGGGCTGCCAGGGCGAGCGCGTGGGTGGTGCACTGGGTGCGGTGGGCGGCGGCGAAGGCGTCGTTCACATATACGTCGATCCAGCGCGCGATGCGCCCGGCCAGCGCGGCGTCGTCGGCCAGCTCGCCGACATTGCCGCGGCAGTTTTCGAGCAGCACGATGTCGCCGGGGTCGAGGCGGAACTTGCCGTGCGTCCAGTCGCCGAGCAGCGGCACGGGCTGGCCGAGCAGTTCGGACAGGCGCACGGCGACCGGGGCGAGCGAGTCGGCATGGGTGAGCGCGCCTTCGACCGGGCGGCCCAGGTGGGAGGTGATCATCACCGCTGCGCCGGCCGCCAGGCAGTGGCGGATGCCGGGCAGCACGGCGCGCAGGCGGGTGTCGTCGGCCACCTCGCCATGGGGCGTCATGGGCACGTTGAGGTCGGCGCGGATGAACACGCGTTGGCCGCGCAGGGCGAGGTCTTCGAGTCTGAGGATGTTCATTGCGCTGCCTCCATCATGGCCACGGTGGTGTCGAGCATGCGGTTGGAAAAGCCCCATTCGTTGTCGTACCAGGCGGTGACTTTCACCAGGGTGTCGTCCACGCGCGTCAGCGTGGTGTCGAAGATCGCGGAGTGGGCGTCGTGGTTGAAGTCGCAGCTCACCAGCGGCGCGTCGTTGATGGCGAGGATGCGGGCCAACCGGCCGTGGGCCGCTTCGCGCACCAGGTCGTTCACCTCGGTGACGCTGGTGGCGCGGCGGGCGATGAAGGTGAAGTCGGTAAAGGACACATTGGGCGTGGGCACGCGGATGGCGAAGCCGTCGAGCCGGCCGGCCAGCTCGGGTATCACCAGCCCCACGGCCGCGGCGGCGCCGGTTTTGGTGGGAATCAGCGACTGCGTAGCGCTGCGGGCGCGGCGCAGGTCGGTGTGATAGACGTCGGTGAGCACCTGGTCGTTGGTGTAGGAGTGCACCGTGGTCATCAGCCCGCGCTCGATGCCGAGCGGGCCGTGCAGCGCCCAGGCCAGCGGCGCCAGGCAGTTGGTGGTGCAGCTGGCGTTGGACACCACCTGGTGGGCGGCGCGCAGCGTGTGGTGATTGACGCCATAGACGATGGTGGCGTCCACGTCCGCCGCGCCGGGGGCGGAGATCAGCACCTTGCCGGCGCCGGCGGCCAGGTGCGCGCCGGCGCTGGCCTTGCTGGTGAACAGGCCGGTGCATTCGAGCACCACGTCCACCCCCAGCGCGCGCCAGGGCAGTTTGGCCGGGTCGCGCTCGGCGCTGACATGGATCATGTCGTCGTCGACCACTAGGTGCCCGTCGGCGACTGCCACCGCATGGCCGAAGCGGCCGTGCACGCTGTCGTGGCGGGTGAGGTGGGCGTTGGTCTCGGCGTTGCCCAGGTCGTTGATGGCGACGATCTCGACCGGGTGGCGCTTGCCGCCCTCGTAGAAGGCGCGCAGCACGTTGCGGCCGATGCGGCCGAAACCGTTGATGGCGATGCGGATGGTCATGGGTGTCTCCGGTGGTTTTGAATTCAGGGGGGGCGTAGGGCGGATAAGCGCCGCAGGCGCGTCATCCGCCATGCCTCGCGTGAGCTGCGATGGCGGAAGACGCTGCCGCGATGGCGGAAGGCGCTGCGCTTTTCCGCCCTACGTGACGAGATCTGTTGCCGCGGCCACGACCGCCTCGACGGTGAAGCCGAAGCGTTCGGCCAGGGCCTCGGCGGGGGCGGATTCGCCGAAGCGGTCGATGCCGAGCACGGCGCTGCGCGGCGCGCCGGCGAGAGTTTTCCACCACAGGTCGGGCTGGGCGGCTTCGACGGCGAGGCGGGGGAGCTCGGGCGGTAGCACGGCGTTGCGCCAGGCGGTGTCCTGCCGGTCGAAGACGCTGGTGCAGGGCATCGACACCACGCGCGCGGCGATGCCGTCGGCGGCCAGGCGCTCGCGCGCGGCCATGGCCAGCGCGACTTCGGCGCCGGTGGCGAGGATCGCCAGCTGGGGCGCGTCGGCGTCGGCCAGCACATAGCCGCCGCGGGCGATGGCGTCGAGCTGGGCGTCGCTGCGGTTTTGATGGGGCAGGGCCTGGCGCGACAGGGCGAGCAGGCTGGGGCCGTCGGCGCGGGTGACGGCGGCGTTCCACGCGGCCTGGGTCTCGACCGCGTCGCAGGGGCGCCACACGTCGAGGCCGGGGATCAGGCGCAGGCTGGGCAGGTGCTCGACCGGCTGGTGAGTGGGGCCGTCTTCGCCGAGGTGGATGGCGTCATGCGTCATCACATACACCACGCGCAGGCGCATCAGCGCGCTCATGCGGATGGCGTTGCGGGCGTAGTCGGAGAAGACCAGAAAGGTGGCGCCGAAGGGCAGGTGGCCGCCGTGCAGCGCAATGCCGTTGAGCGCGGCGGCCATGCCGAATTCGCGCACGCCCCAGTGGATGTGGCGGCCGGGGCGCGTGGCCTCGGGGTCGGCGTGCAGGGCACCGCAGCCGGGCCAGTCGGTGAGGTTGGAGTGGGTCAGGTCGGCCGAGCCGCCGAGCAGCTCGGGCAGGGCGCGGGCGATGCGTTCGATGGCGATCTGGCTGGCCTTGCGGCTGGCGACGCTGGCGGCGTCGTTGTGCGCGCGGCGCAGCAGGGCAGCGCTCAGGCTCGGCCAGCTCACCGGCAGATCGCCGCGCTGGCGGCGCTGGAACTCGGCGGCCAGCTCGGGGTGGGCGCTGCGCCAGGCGGCGAAGCGGGCCTGCCAGTCGGCCCGCTGGCGGGCGCCGCGGGCGCGGGCGTCGAAGCTCTCGCGGATCTCCTCGGGCACGTGGAAGGGCGCATGCGGCCAGTCGAGCGCGGCGCGGGTGGCGGCGAGCTCGTCGGCGCCCAGCGGCGCGCCATGCACGCCGGCCGTGCCGGCGCGTGCCGGGCTGCCGTGGCCGATTGTGGTGCGGCAGCAGATGAGGGTGGGGCCGATGTCGTTGTCGGCATTGGCCAGCGCCTCGCGGATGGCGCGGTCCACCGCCTCGACATCATGGCCGTCGATACGCTCGACCACGTTCCAGCCATAGGCGCGGAAGCGTGCCGGGGTGTCGTCGGCAAACCAGCCGGTCACGTCGCCGTCGATGGAGATGCGGTTGTCGTCCCACAGGCAGATGAGTTTGGACAGGCGCTGCACGCCGGCAAAGCTGGCGGCCTCGTGGCTGATGCCTTCCATCAGGCAGCCGTCGCCGAGGAAGACCCAGGTGCGGTGGTCGACGATGGTGTGGCCGGGCCGGTTGAATTCGGCCGCCAGCCGCTTCTCGGCCAGCGCCATGCCCACCGCGTTGGCCAGGCCCTGGCCGAGCGGGCCGGTGGTGGTCTCGACGCCGGGCGTGTGGCCGACCTCGGGGTGGCCGGGGCAGCGGCTGTCGAGTTGGCGGAAGCGCTTGAGTTCGTCGAGCGGCAGGTCGTAGCCGGTGAGGTGGAGCAGGGCGTAGAGCAGCATCGAGCCATGGCCGTTGGAGAGCACGAAGCGGTCGCGGTCGGCCCAGGCGGGGTCGGCCGGGTCGTGCTTGAGATGGCGCGTCCACAGCGCGACGGCGATCTCGGCCATGCCCATCGGCATGCCGGGGTGGCCCGAGCGGGCGGCCTCGACGGCGTCGATGGCCAGAAAGCGCAGCGCGTTGGCGCGCAGGGTGTCGAGGGCGGCGGTGGCGAGGCGGGCGGTCATGAGCGGTCTCCGAAGTGGCGAGTTTCAACCCGCCGTTGGCATGACGATGCGGTGTTGGCGGGTTGAAACCCGCGCTGCGAAGGGGGACGGCGTAGCTTGGATTGAGCGCAGCGAAGCCCAACAAACGGCGTTGCGCATCGGCACGCTCCACCTTGGGCTTCCTTCGTCAGCCCAAGCTACGGGCGATGCGATGCCATGCGCGGTCACAGCAACTGCCTCCGCCGCTCCATCAGCCGCCACACGAAGGGGGTGAAGATCAGCTGCATGGCCAGCTCCATCTTTCCGCCCGGCACCACGATGGTGTTGGCGCGGCTCATGAAGCTGTCGTGCACCATGTTCAGCAGGTAGGGGAAGTCGATGCCCTTGGGGTTGGCGAAGCGGATCACCACCATCGATTCGTCGGCGGTGGGGATGGCGCGGGCGATGAAGGGGTTGGAGGTGTCCACCATCGGCACCCGCTGGAAGTTCACATGGGTGCGGGCGAACTGCGGGACGATGTAGTGCACGTAGTCGTGCATGCGCCGCAGGATGGTGTCGGTGACCGCCTCGGTGCTGTAGCCGCGCATGGACTTGTCGCGGTGCAGCTTCTGGATCCACTCCAGGTTCACCACCGGCACCACGCCGATGAGCAGGTCGACAAAGCGCGCCACGTCGATCTCGCCGTCGGCCACCGCGCCATGCAGCCCTTCGTAGAACAGCAGGTCGGTGCCGGTGGGCAGGTCTTCCCACGGGGTGAAGGTGCCCGGGTCTTGCTTGTAGGGGGCGGCTTCTTCGGCGTTGTGCAGGTATTTGCGCCGCTGGCCGCGGCCGCATTCGCTGTAGTGACGGAAGAGGTTTTCCAGCTCGCCGAAGAGGTTGGCCTCGGGGCCGAAGTGCGACAGGCGGTTTTCGCCGCCGGCTTCGTGCTCGGCCATCTTTTCGCGCATCTGCAGGCGGTCGAAGGCATGGAAGCTGTCGCCCTCGATGGTGGCGGCGGTGACGCCCTCGCGACGGAAGATTTCCTCGAAGGTGCGCTGCACGGTGCTGGTGCCGGCGCCGGAGGAGCCGGTGATGGCAATGATGGGATGACGGTCGGACATGGTGTTGCCCTCGTGCGGATGGGAAATCGGGGGTGGGGCGTAGCCCGGATGGAGGCCGCAGGCCGGAATCCGGGAGCGGTGGTGGTCGGGCCACCGATGCCCCGGATTCCGCTGCGCTGCATCCGGGCTACGTTGCCCGCTACGCCGTCATGAACAGGCCACGGGTGTTGAACAGCGGTGCATCGTGGTGGTCGCCGCCGAGTACCGGTTCGGCGTGGTAGCGCTCGATGCGCTCGACTTCTTCGCGCGAGCCGAAGACGAAGCCGATGCGCTGGTGCGTCGATTCGGGCGCCACTTCGAGCACCGGGCGCACGCCGGTGGAGGCGCGGCCGCCGGCTTGCTCGATGAGCCAGCCGATGGGGTTGGCCTCGTAGAGCAGGCGCAGCCGGCCGGGCTTGCCGGGGTCTTTGCGGTCGCGCGGGTAGAGGAAGACGCCGCCGCGGGTGAGGATGCGGTGGGCTTCGGCCACCAGGGAGGCGACCCAGCGCATGTTGAAGTCCTTGCCGCGCGGGCCGCTCTTGCCGGCCAGGCATTCGGCCACGTAGCGCGCCACCGGCGCCTCCCAGAAGCGCGAGTTGGAGGCGTTGATGGCGAACTCCTGCGTGGCCGGCGGAATGCGGATGTCGTCACGGGTGAGGAAGAACTCGCCCAGGACGGGGTCGAAGGTGAAGCCCGCCACGCCGCGCCCGACGGTGAGCACCAGCATCGTCGAGGGGCCGTAGATGGCATAGCCGGCGGCCACCTGGCGCGTGCCCGGCTGGAGGAAGTCGGCCTCGGTGGCGGCCTCGCCGGGGCGCGGGCTGCGCAGGATGGAGAAGATGGAGCCGACCGAGACGTTCACATCGATGTTGGACGAGCCGTCGAGCGGGTCGAACAGCAGCAGGTACTTGCCGCGCTTGTGGCCCTCGGGAATCGGGATGGGCGCTTCGTTCTCTTCCGACAGCATGCCGGCCAGGGCGCCGCCCCAGTGGGTGGCGCGGCGGAAGATGTCGTCGGCCAGCACGTCGAGCGTCTGCTGGGTTTCGCCCTGCACGTTGGTGGCTTCGAGGGCGCCGAGCACGCCGCCCAGCGCGCCGTGCGCGACCGCGCGCGAGATGGCCTTGCAGGCCTGGGCGACCTGCAGGATCAGGGCGTTGAACTCGCCGGTGGCGCCGGGATGGCTGCGCCGCTGCGAGATCAGGTACTCGGTGAGCGTGGTGCGTTCCAGGCTGAACATGCGCGTCTCCTCGCATTTTTTTGGTGTTCGTCGGGCCGGGTGTTGGCGGGTTTCAACCGGCCATCAGTAGTCGCTGCGCTCCGGGATCCGGTCGGGGTCGTAGGCGTCGATGTCCGCCTCCGGCGGGGCCTGGCCGACCAGGGTCGGCGGCGTTGGGTGGAAGTGGCGGCTGGCGCGCACGTCGGCGGCGGTGAGGATCTGCAAGTCGTCGGCGGCGACCGGCGTCGCGCCGTCGAACAGGCGCAGCGCCTGGCGCAGGCGCATGCGGTCGAGCGCGTTGCGCACGCTGCGGGCGTTGGCGAAGTGCGGCTTGGCGCGGCGGTGGTGCAGGTAGTCGTCGAAGGCGGCGCGGCCGGCGGCGTCGAAGCGGTAGTTCCAGTCGGCCAGCATGCGCTCGGCGATCTGGGCCAGCTCGGCGTTGCTGTAGTCGGGGAACTCGACATGGTGGGCGATGCGCGACTTCATGCCGGGGTTGGACTCGAAAAAGCGGTCCATGCGATCGGCGTAGCCGGCGAGGATCACCACCAAGTCGTCGCGCTGGTTTTCCATCACTTGCAGCAGGATCTCGATGGCCTCCTGGCCGTAGTCCTTTTCATTCTCGGGGCGGAACAGGTAGTAGGCCTCGTCGACGAACAGCACGCCGCCCATGGCGCGCTTGAGCACGTCCTTGGTCTTGGGCGCGGTGTGGCCGATGAACTGACCGACCAGATCGTCGCGCGTGACCGCCACCACATGGCCTTTGCGCACATAGCCGAGGCGCTGGAGGATCTCGGCCATGCGCAGCGCCAGCGTGGTCTTGCCGGTGCCGGGGTTGCCGGTGAAGCACATGTGCAGCGAGGGCGGGGTGCTGGCCAGGCCGAGGCGCTCGCGCACGCGGTCGACCAGCAGCAGGGCGGCGATCTCGCGCACCCGGCGCTTGACCGGCGCCAGGCCGACCAGCTCGGCGTCGAGGCGGTCGAGCACGTCGGCCACGCCGGCCTCGCGGTATTCGGCGGCCAGGTCGATGGTGTCGGTCGGGGCGGCGAGGGGCTGGGTCATGTTGGTCTCCGGTGCGTCTTCGTCGGCAGGCGTAGGGCGGGTGTCAACCCGCCATCTCCCTGGCTATGTCGTTGGCGGGTTGAACCCCCTACGTCGCGTAGCGTTCGCCCTCGGGCTGGCGGCCGACGGCGTAGCTCTCCAGCGTGTAGTGCAGCGTGCGGCCGGGGCCTTCGCGCCGCACCAGGCGGAAGCCGGGCTCGACCGCCGGGCGGCCGACGATGAAGGACAGGCGCACCGACTCCCAGCCGGGGGTCGAGTCGAAGGCGTTGATGCGGATGTAGTGCCCGGGCTGCGCCTCGCGGCATTCGCGCAGCGCCTGCATGGCGCCGGCGGCGTCGGCGAGGTCGAACATCGGGTGGCCCCACATCGACCAGTAGGTGTTGCGCGGGTGCGGGTCGTCGGTGAATTCGATGGCCACCGCCCACTGCTTGCGCAGGCAGTACTCGATCTGCGCGGCGATCTGGGTGTCGGTGAGGTCGGGCAGGAAGGAAAAGGCGCCTTGGGTGAGTCGCATGGTGAGTCTCCGTGATTTGTGATTGGTGATGGGTTATTGGTGGGGTGCCTCCGGGCGCGTAGCGCCCGCCATTGACGAATCACCCCATCACCAATAACCAATGACGCCGTCACGCCGCCGTCGGCGTAGCCACGAAGTCCGAGGTATCCGTCGACGTGTAATCGAACGTGACCTCGCCCCAGGTATCGAGCGCGGCGCGCAGCGGGCGGCAGTGCTCGGCGGCGGCCTTGAGGATGTCCGGCCCTTCGTTGACGATGTCGCGCCCTTCGTTGCGCGCCAGCACCATGGCTTCGAGCGCCACGCGGTTGGCCTGGGCGCCGGCCTGGATGCCCATCGGGTGGCCGATGGTGCCGCCACCGAACTGCAGCACCACCTCGTCGCCGAAGAGGTCGAGCAGTTGGTGCATCTGGCCGGCATGGATGCCGCCCGAGGCGACCGGCATGACACGCTTGATGCCCGCCCAGTCCTGGTCGAAGAACAGCCCGCGCGGCAGGTCTTGGCGGGTGACGGTGTCGCGGCACACGTTGTAGAAGCCTTGCACGGTCATCGGGTCGCCTTCGAGCTTGCCCACGGCGGTGCCGGCATGCAGGTGGTCGACCCCGGCCAGGCGCAGCCATTTGGCGATCACACGGAAGCTCACGCCGTGGTTCTTCTGCCGGGTGTAGGTGCCGTGGCCGGCGCGGTGCATGTGCAGGATCATGTCGTTCTCGCGGCACCAGTGGCTGATCGACTGGATCGCCGTCCAGCCGACGATGAGATCCACCATCACGATGCACGAGCCCAGGTCGCGGGCGAACTCGGCGCGCTTGACCATCTCCTCCATGGTGCCGGCGGTGATGTTCAGGTAGTGGCCCTTGATCTCGCCGGTCTGCGCGGCGGCCTGATTGACGCCCTCCATGCAGTAGAGGAAGCGGTCGCGCCAGTGCATGAAGTTCTGCGAGTTGATGTTCTCGTCGTCCTTGGTGAAGTCCAGCCCGCCGGTGAGCGCTTCGTACACCACGCGGCCGTAGTTCTTGCCGGACAGGCCGAGCTTGGGCTTCATGGTGGCGCCGAGCAGCGGGCGGCCGAACTTGTCGAGCCGTTCGCGCTCGACCACGATGCCGGTCGGCGGGCCGCGGAAGGTCTTCACATAGGCCACCGGCAGGCGCATGTCTTCGAGCCGGCAGGCGAGCAGCGGCTTGAAGCTGAACACGTTGCCGATGATCGAGGCGGTGAGGTTGGCGATGGAGCCTTCCTCGAACAGGTCGAGGTCGTAGGCCACCTGGCAGAAGTACTGCCCCGCCTGCCCCGGCACCGGGTCGATGCGGTAAGCCTTGGCGCGGTACTTGTCGCAGGCGGTGAGGCGGTCGGTCCACACCACCGTCCAGGTGGCGGTGGAAGACTCGCCGGCCACCGCGGCGGCCGCTTCGATCGGGTCGACCCCTTCCTGCGGTGTGATGCGAAACACCGCCAGCACGTCGGTGTCCTTGACCTCGTAGTCCGGATCCCAGTAGCCCATCTGCGCGTACTTGAGCACCCCGGCCTGGTAGCGTTTCTTGGCGTCGATCGCGACGTGTTCGTTGGCACCCATGTGTCGTCTCCTCGATGTGATGGCTCGACAATACGGGCGGTGATGTATAAGGTCGAATCTTAAATTCTTAGATTTGAGATAAGAGTTTCTGATGAAACTGGAGCAGCGGGTCAGCCTCAAGCAGTTGCGTGCCCTGGTGGCGGTGGCCGATACCGGCAGCTTCACGCTGGCCGCGCGGCGCCTGCACATCACCCAGCCGGCGGTGTCCATGCAGCTGCGCGAACTCGAAGCCATCGTCGGCGAGGTGTTGGTGGACGGGCGCCGCGAGATCCGCCTGACGCTGGCCGGCGAGACGCTGGTGCGGCGGGCCAAGGAGGCGCTGTCGGCGATCGAGCTGGCGGGCATCGAGATCCTCGCCGGGCGCGGGGTGGCGGCGGGCACCATCGACATCGTGGCGATCACCACCGCCGAATACTTCGTGCCGCGCCTGCTCGCCGAATTCGGTAGGCGCTACCCGGACATCCGCTTTCGCCTGTCGGTGGTGAACCGCGCCGAGGTGTACACCATGCTCGACGAGCGCCGCGCCGCGGTGGCCATCATGGGCAAGCCGCCTTCCAACATGGCGGTGCGGCGCATCCCCTTCGCGCCGCATCTGCTCAGCTTCGTGGCCGCGCCCGACCATCCGCTGGCGCACAAGCGCAACATCCCGCCGGCCAGCCTCACCGAAGAGCGCCTGTTGCTACGCGAGCGCGGCTCGGGCACGCGCGACCATATCGAGCGCTACCTCAAGCGCCATGGCGTCAATGCCCTGCGCGCCGATGAGCTGGGCAGCAACGAGACGCTCAAGCAGGCGGCGATGGCCGGCATGGGCATCGCCTTTCTGTCGCATCACACCTTCAGCATGGAAGAGGCCGCCGGGCATCTGGTGCGCCTCGACGTGCAGGACACCCCGGTCGAGCGCGAATGGAACATCGTGGTGCGCAACGACCAGCCGTTGAGCCTGGCGGTGACGACGCTGATGAACTTTCTGCAGAGCGAGGGGGTGGATCTGATCGGTGCCAGCGCCGGGGCGAGCGCCGATCGGGGGTGAGGGGCCGCGCGGCAGGGCGCCGGCGGCCGGGTGTCAGCGGCGGCGGTGGCTGATGAGGGCGACGAGGCCGAGGCCGGCCAGCAGCATGGCATACTGGCCCGGCTCGGGCACGGCGGCGACCGGCATGCTGAGGTTCAGCATATACGCGCCACCCACGCGCGCCGTGCTCGACACCGTGCCGCTCACTTCGAGGAAATACGCGCCCTGCGCCAGGGCGATGCTGCCGTCGATGGTCCGGCCGCTGCCGAAAGCCTGACTGAGCAGATCGCCGCCGGTCAGCGAGCCGGACTGGTCGGCGTCGAGCCACAGGCTCATCGACAGCGACTGCAGATCGAAATGCGCCGTGGTGGCCGGCGACGGGATGAAGACTTCGGCATGGGCCGACAACACGCTGCCGGCGGCCGAGGCCGGCAGGCTGAAGTAGTAGCGGTCGATGAAGCTGCCGTCGGCCTTGGGATGGCCGCCCAGCACCTGGGCAGTCCAGTCGCCCGAGGCGGCGGTCGAGAAGCTCAGCGCCTGGTCGATGTTGGCGGCCGACGCGCCGGTGGCGGCGAGGGCGCCCAGCAGCAGGGCGAGGGTTTTGACGGCGGCGCGCGGCGTATGACGAACGAGGGAGGTGGAGCGCATGGGGGGTTCCGGTCGATGGGTCGGCCTCAGGCGCCGTGTCGGCCCGAGTCATGGCCCGCAAGTTAACACAGTCTGGCCGGCGCAGAATCCTTTTGTCGTAGGTCTGTGACATTTTCCATGCAGGGGAACGGCCGCCGGCGCGTGGTCCGTGCGCGCGCAGGCTGAGCCGCTAGGCGCGCGCCTTCCCGGCCAGGCGCAACAGCACCGGGACTCCAGGCGGCGTTGCAGGCCGGCGCGCTGGTGGCGCCGATCAGGGGGCCGAGAAGTCGCGGCAGGTGCCGCGCTGGGCCTGGGCGGCGGCAATGCGGCCGACGCCATGCCGGTAGGCTGCGCTGCGCAGCGAGACGCCGTCCTGCTGTGCCAGATCCATGACGGCGGTGGCCTCGCGCGTGAGGCGATCGGCCAGGCGCTGGTTGACCGTGTGCTCGTCCCAGTGGTCGCCGCTGCGGTTCTGGATCCATTCGTAGTAGCTCACGATCACGCCGCCGGCATTGGCCAGCACGTCGGGCAACACCGCGATGCCGGCTTTTTCCAGGATCGCTTCGGCCTCGCAGGTGACCGGCCCGTTGGCGATTTCGAGGATCAGGTCGGCGCGTACGTCGGCGGCGTTGTCGGTATCGATCTGGTCTTCCAGGGCCGCCAGCACCAGCACGTCGACATCGAGCGCGAGCAGATCGGCGTTGCTGATCGCCTCGATGCCGTCGGCCTCGCAACTGGCCGAGGTCTCGCAATACACCAGCCCCTTGCGCTCGCGGCTCTCGTGCTTGTGCCGCCAGATCGCTTCGGGGTCGAGGCCCTCGGGGCGGTGAATGGCGCCTTGTGAATCGGACACGGCGACGATCCGGTAGCCGGCCTCATGCGCCAGGCGGGCGAAGTGATAGCCCGCGTTGCCGAAGCCCTGGACCGCCACGCGCAGCTTGGCCGGGTCGAGTTCCTGGCGCTTGACCCACAGGTCGAGCACCTGCAGTGCGCCGCGCCCGGTGGCTTCGAGGCGCCCGGGCGAGCCGCCCAGTTCGAGCGGTTTGCCGGTGATGGCAGCGGGCGCGTGTTCGCGCTGGAGGGTGTCGTACTCGTCGGCCATCCAGCCCATGATGGTGGGGTTGGTGTTGACGTCCGGCGCGAGGATGTCCCGGGCGGGGCCGACCACGTCCTCCACGGCGCGCATGTAATTGCGGGAGAGGCGCTCCAACTCGCCGCGCGACAATTGCTTCGGGTCCACCCGCACGCCGCCCTTGCCGCCGCCGAAGGGCAGGTCCGCAATGGCGCATTTGATGGCCATCCAGAAGCTCAGGGTGGCCACTTCGTCCTGGCACACCGCCGGGTGAAAGCGCACCCCGCCCTTGGCCGGGCCGCGCAGGGTGGCGAACTGCACCCGCCAACCGGTGAAGACTTGCAGCCGGCCGTCGTCCATGCGCAGCGGCACCGCCACCTGCAGCGCCAGCCGGGGCTGGGACAGGCGGGCGCGCACGTCGTCGGCGACGTCCAGATGGGAGAAAACCTCGTCGAGGCGTGACAGGGCGCCAGTGAGCTGAGGCCCTTGGTCCAGCGCAAGGTCTGTCATGGAATGTTCCTCACATGCGTCCCCGGCCATGCCGCGCCGGGGGCGGTTCACGCCTCAGGGCTTTTTCTTGTCACCGGCGGCGACATCCTTCTCGGTGTTCTTCCAGGCATCCTGCAGTGCCTGGTAGGCGCCAGCGAAACCGTCCTTGACTTCCTCCCAGGCCTCGACCGACCCGTCGCGCATGCTGCCGAACCAGGTGGCCACTTCGCGGCGCTGTTCGCGCAGGGCTTTCAGGCTGGCGCGCGCCTTGTCGCGGGCGGCCTGGTCCATCTTGTCCCAACGCTGGTCGACCTGGGCTTCGAGGGCCTCGATGCGGCGGTCGATCGCGTCCAGCGCGGCCTGGCTCTTCTCGAGCGCTTCGTCGCGCTGCTTGACGGTATAGGCCTTGAGCGCCTTCATCAGGTCTTCGGACTCCTGGCTGATGCGCTCCACCGAGGCCTTGTCGTCCGCGGGCGGGTTGGCGGCCAGGGTGGGCTGGCCGACGCCCAGCGCGATGGCCAGCAAGACCGGCGGCAGTGGCATGAAGAAGCGTTTGGCGAGCTTCATGGGGACCTCCTGTGCGTGTTGGTTGTCGGTGTGTCGGCCCACCGGGCACGGCCACGCGCAAGGCGTGACACGGCGTCAAAGAGGCGACGCGGGCGGCCTCGGTGGGCACGCCGTGGTTGGACGCGCGATCACTTGAATCGCGAGGTGGCCGACTTGACCGCCACGGCCATCGAATCCCAAGCGTTTTCGATGCCGGCTTTCAGATCCTCCCAAGCATCGTCGCCGGCCGCTTCAAGCTCGGCCAGCTTGGCGGCGGCGCCGTCGCGCATCGATTGCAGCTTGGCGATTTCTTCGTTGTACTGCAGCTGGGCATCCGCCTCGGCGCGCTCGGCCTTGGCCTTGAGCTTGTCGATCTCGGCGTTCCACTCGTCCAGATGGGCCCTGAGTTTCTTTTCGTAAGCCGCTTTCATGCTCATGCTGATCCTCCGTTCTTTCGTGATTGAAATGATCGGTGACGGGCATGTCAGACGTTCGACGACATGACCTCGGCGGGCTGCCGGACAACGCTCGTCAAATGACATAGATATGCCGTCCGCCACGGGTCACGTGTCAGGGTCGACTGCATCGGTCCGGGAGGGTTCCGCCTGTTTTGGTTCAAGACGTCAGCGGCAGCCGGGTGCCGAAGCAGGTGAGAGGCTCCGCGCGCAGACGACGGAAAGCGGTGCAGCAGGGCGCGGCGGGGAAGGGGCATCCCGCGCGAATGGTGGGATGGAGACGGATGGGTCGCCTTGCCAATTTTTGCCAAGCTGACTAATCATGCGCCCATGAGCACGATGAATATTTCCTTGCCCGACAGCCTGAAATCCTTCGTGGACGAGCAGGTGACCGAACGGGGTTACGGCACCAGCAGCGAGTACGTGCGCGCGTTGATTCGCAAGGACCAGGATCGTCAGCGCTTGCGCGGGCTGCTGCTGGCCGGGGCAGCCACGGCGCCGGCGTCTGAGGCCAATGCTGCTTACTTCGACGGTCTGCGCGACCGGATACGCAGGGCGGCCAAGCCGGCTTCTGGCGGGTGAAGGTCAAACCCGTCGTTCCGCGCGAGCAGGCCACGCAGGACGTTGACGACGCGATCGCCGACTATCTCGAAGAGACCCCCGTCGGTTGCGCTCGGCTTCGTCGACGCACTGGAACAGGCCTATGCCCACATCGCCCGCCGTCCTGGCACGGGGTCGCCGCGCCATCGGCGCCCCAATGGGGCGGCTCGCCGTCCATTGTTTCCGTCGGTGGCGAAGGTGGCTCGGCGCTCACGTGGTATCGGCACCAGACGGGCTGAAGCGCAAGGCGCAATAGCCGGTAATGGCAGCGATCATCGAGGCGGCCATGATCGACAGCTTGGCCACTGCCAGTGCCGACGAGGCGGGGTCGAAGGCCAGGTTGGCGATGAAGGTGGACATGGTGAAACCGATGCCGGCCAGCGCGCCGATGCCGAACAGGCGCCGCCAGCTCAACGCCTCGGGGCGCGTCGCCCAGCCGCAGCGCTCGGCGATGAAGATGCCGGTGAGCAGGCCCGCGGGCTTGCCGACGATCAGGGCCACCATCACGCCGAGGCCGACCGGATCGGTGAGGATCTGCGCCAGGTCGTCGGTGTCGACCGGCAGCCCGGCGTTCATGAACACGAACAGCGGCAGCACGATCAGCGCCACCGGCAGTTCCAGCCCGTCTTCCCAGCGGCGCAGCGGGGTGGTGGCCACCTGCGCCAGCGACTCGAGCTTGGCGATCTTGCGGTGCGTTTTGCCTTCGCCGAGTACCGCTTCGGGCGGCGCGTCGTCGGGCACGTCATCGACTGCGCCATGCACCTTGCGCTTGAGCGATTCGGGCGCGATGCGCGGCCGGGCCGGCACGGTGATGGCCACCACCACCCCGGCGATGCTGGCGTGCACGCCCGAGCGCACGATGGCGATCCACAGCATGACACCGGCCAGCGCATAGACGACCGGATGGCGCAGACCGGCGCGGTTGAACGCCATCAGCACCGAAAACAGCAGGGCCGAGGCGGCCAGCGCCGGCAGGGAGACCTGCTCGGTATACACCACGGCGATGATGATGATGGCGCCGATGTCGTCGATGATCGCCACCCCGACCAGGAAGGCCACCGCCGCGCGCGGTACGCGTGCGCCGAGGGCGGCCAGCACGGCAATGGCCAGCGCCGTGTCGGTGGCCATCGGGATGCCCCAGCCTTGCACCTGGTCGCCGCCCATGCCAAGGTGAATCACCACATACAGGCTGGCCGGCACCACCATGCCGCCCAGCGCCGCGGCAAGGAGCAGGCGCACGCGCTGCCGGTCCTTCAACTCGCCGGCGAGCAGTTCGCGCTTGACCTCCAGGCCGAGCAGCACGAAGAAAAAGGCGATCAGACCGTCATTGACCAGGTGCAGCGCAGACCACGACACCTCCTGCGATCCGAACACCATGCCAATGCGGAAATGGCGGATCGCCTCGTAGTGATCGGCCAGCGGCGAATTGGCCAGCGCCATGGCGGCGAACAGCGCCAGCAGCAGGAAGCCGCTGGTCGTGGTCTGCGCCTTGATGAAGCTGGCGAAGGGCTCGCGCAGCTTGTCGATGGTGCGTTCGAGTGCCGGTTTGTCGATCGTCATGAACCTCCCGGAGGTGTCTGTACGGTCTTCCGCGGACGGCACGACCGGGCCACGGATGCGGCCAAGATACGTGATATGGCCGTCGGTCGGCAACGACACCCGCCCCGGTGGCGGCGCCGGAATAGGGGACGGATCGATGCATGGATTCTTGCAGCACTGGCATGAGGCGGCGCTGACCAGCGTCGGATTCTTCTGGATGGCCTTGTGGGCGTTTGCGCTGGGCTACCTGATCAGCAGCCTGATCCAGGTGCTGGTGACGCGTCGCCGCATGCAACGGGCGATGGGGCGCAGCGGCCCCAAAAGCATGGCGCTGGGCACCTTCTTCGGCTTCATCTCCAGCTCCTGCAGCTTCGCCGCGCTGGCCACCACCCGCGCCCTGTTTCGCAAGGGCGCGGGGCTGGCGCCGTCGCTGGCTTTTCTGCTCGCGTCGACCAACCTCGTGATCGAGCTGGGCATCGTCATCGCGCTGTTTCTCGGCTGGCAATTCGTGGTCGGCGAGTATGTCGGCGGGCTGTTGCTGATCCTGTTCGCCTGGGCCTTCGTGCGGCTGACCCGCCCGACGCAGCTGATCGAGGAAGCACGCCAACGCGCCGGTGGCGACGACGCGGACGATGACGGCGAGACGCAGGACTGGCGCCGCATGTTGTGCAGCCACGAGGGTTGGCGGCGCATTGGCCGGACCTATGTCATGGAATGGCAGATGGTGTGGAAGGACGTGCTGATCGGCTTCACCGTGGCCGGCATCATCGCCGCCTTCGTGCCGACCGCATTCTTCGCGGCGCTGTTCGTCGGCTCGGGCGGCGCCGACGCGGCCAACCCCGGTCTGCTGGCGGTGCTGGCGCAGACGCTGGTCGGGCCGGTGGCGGCCTTCTTCACCTTCATCGGCTCGATGGGCAACATCCCGCTCGCCGCGCTGCTCTATGAGCGCGGCGTGAGCTTTGCCGGGGTGATGGCCTTCATCTTTTCCGACCTGGTGGTGCTGCCGGTGCTGCGCATCAACGCCGCCTACTACGGCTGGAAAATGGCGCTCTACATCCTCGCCGTGCTGCTCAGCGGCCTGGTTGTGGTGTCGCTGGCGCTGCACTACGGCCTGCTGGCCCTCGATCTGCTGCCCAGCGGCGGCGCCGGCCAGCTGCCGGGCGAGCGCGAGTTCTTTGCCCTCAACACCGGTTTCGTCCTCAACCTGGTGTTTCTCGCCGTCTCGGCGCTCCTCGGCGTGCTGTGGTGGCGCGGCAAGGCGGCGGACGATGGCCACGACCATCACCATCATGAGGGCGGGGATGCGTCGGTGGCCGAGTGGATCCTGCGCGGGGTGACGGTCGCCGCGGCGCTGTGGCTGATCGGCGGGCTGGTGCTGGCACCGGCGCTGGCAGCCGGCTGACATGCGCCTAATGCGCGCCGCCGTCGGGACGCCGATCCAGGCTGAGAAAGAGCTGGCCGCCGTGCTGCGGCGCATGAGGGTCGAAATAGGTGGCCGCGGGCGTGAAGCCGGCCGGGGGCGCGAGCGCATCGTCGGGCATCAGGGTGTCGCCGGTGCCGCCGAGCACCCGATGCGCGACCGTCAGATAGAGCCGGTCGAGCGCATCGCCGGCGAGCAGCGTGTGCAGCATGCGCGGGCCGGCGATCGAGTAGATGCAGCGGTGCCCTTCGCCGTCGAGGCCGGCGAGGATCTCGGCGGCCGTGAGGCGGGCCGTGGCGCCGACCTGTCGGACATTGGCGCCTTCCAGGGTCAGCGCCATGACACGCGCCGAGGGCGCCCCCCGGTGGGTGAGCACCAGCAACGGCCCGACCACACGGCGCAGCGCGGCGGCCGGCACCTTGAGCTCGGCGCTGGCGATGGCCACGGTCGGCGCCGGTGCCAGCCCGCGCGCTTCACGCCAGGCGGCCAGTCCGGCGGCCTCGGGGCCGGTCAGCCCCGGCAGCGGTCGCTCGCGCCCGGCGGCAATGGCGCGCAGGTGGCGGGCGGTGGTGAGCACCACGTCGGCTTGCGCCATCAGTTCGAGGTAGAGGCGCCAGTCGCGGGCGTTGGCAATGGCCTCGGGCACGCGCCGCCGACCGCTCGCGTCGCGTTCGCTGATGCGTCCGTCCAGGCTGGTGATGAAGTTGGTGTAGACGAAGGGCCGGCCGGGCGTGCCGCGCGCGCGCAGCTCGTGGGCCAGATACAGGCCGGCGAGCGGCCGGGGGCCGGACGGTGGTGGGTACAGTTGGGTGACCGGGTCGTCAGCGAAGGGCATCGGTGCCGTCCGGGGCGGGGCGATGGGGCGGTGGGGTCATGCGGTCTCCTTCTGGGCGCGGCGCCGCGTCACTCGGCGGCTTGCTTGAGCCAGGCCAGCGCGGGCGCCTTGTCGTGAAAGGCAAAGTGGCGCAGTTCGGCGTCGACGAAGTGACGGGCGATTTGCGGGGCGACGGCCAGAAAGCTGTTGTCGGTGACGGCGGCGACGCGCGCGATGCGCTGGTGGTGGTCGCGCACGAAGCGAAAATGCGAGATCAGCGCCGCGAAGTCGCGCCAGCCGGGGAAGGCCTCGGCGCGGATCATCAGGCCGTGCAGGTGGCCGTGGCGTTCGATCCACGGGTCGACCGCTTGCGCCAGTTGCTCGAAATCCCGGGCCTCCAGCGGGCCTTCGGGCGTGACGGTGAGAATGCCGTTCACGTCGTCCAGTTCGTAGTTGAGCATCGGCTTGTCCTCCTCGCGGGGGGCCGCCTGCCGGGCGGCCGTCTGTCTGGTGTGACCGGTGTGCCGGACAGGGGTTCGGTCGGCGTGGCGGGGTCTGGCGATGCAAGCGCGCTGGAACCGGTGCGGGGCGTGACGGGTCGGAATTTCAAGTGCCTGTGCAGCGTGCCCGGCGATCGGCCGGCGCGCCGGGCACGGCAGATGTCGGGCCGATGGCCCGGCAGAGGAGACCCGATGACCGCTTGCCACGCGCCGTTTCGTGCCGCCGCCCCGAGGCCCGGCGAGCTGCCCTTGCCGCCCGAGCCCGAGCGCCCGCCGCATAGCCCCAGCCCACTGCCGCCCGCACCCCCGCCGGCCCCTCCGCAGCCGGGCCCGCCACCCGTGCCGCCCGACGAGCCCCAGCCCGTCCCGCCGGTCCCCGAGCCACCGGTGCCCGAACCGATCAAGCGTCGGCCCCATGTCGCGTGACGGAAAAACGGCTTCTGGCATGTTCGAACGCGCAAGACAAGGCTGGCGCGCGTTGAAGCGCAGCGAACCGGGAGAACGTTTTCAGGACCGTTACCACCGGTATCAGTCGCAGCGCGCAGGGCGCCCTGGTCCGGCGGTGGTGGTCCGCATGGTGGGTGGCGTGGGGATGGCGCTGCTGGGGTTCATGATGCTGTTCACGCCGGGCCCTGGCCTGGTGTTCCTGGCAGCCGGTGGGGCCTTGCTCGGATCGGAGTCGCGGCGCGTTGCCCGCGGCCTCGACCGCCTGGAGATTCTCGTGCGCCAAGCGGCGGCGCGCTTCAGCGCTTGGCGGTCGTGATACCGGACGGACAGCGACAAAAGCAGCGGGGGCCGGTGTGTCCGGCCCCCGGCAGACGGGGTGAGGTACTGCGGGTGCTTACTTCGTCTTGGCCTTGCCCTGCGCTTCGTCGATGGCCGGATTCAGCTGCGCGGCTGGCAGGAAGCCGCCGATGCGGCTGCCGTCGGCGAGGAAGATGGTGGGGGTGCCGCTGACGCGCAGCTTCTGGCCGAGGGCGACGTTGCGCTCGATGGCCGCGGTGTCGCAGTCGGCCTTGGCGGCGGGGGCCTTGCCATTGGCGATCCAGTCGAGCCAGGCGGTGCCCTGCTTCTCGCTGCACCAGATGCGCTTGGACTTGTCGAGCGAATCGGGGCTGAGGATCGGGTAGAGGAAGGTGTAGACGGTGACGTTGTCCATGCTCAGCAGCTCGTTGGCCAGACGCTTGCAGAAGCCGCAGTTGGGGTCTTCGAAGGTGGCGATGACGCGCTCGCCCTTGCCGCGCACATGCTTGACCGCGTCCTTGAGCGGCAGGCTGGCGAAGTCGATGGACGACAGGGCGTTGAGGCGGGCCTGGGTGACGTTGCTGCGGGTCTTGGCGTCGATGATGTTGCCGTCGATGATGAAGCTCACCGCTTCATCGGTGTAGACCAGCTCGCCGGATTTGAGCACCACTTCGTACAACTTGCCGTAGGGCGTGGCGGTGACGCTGCTGACGGCGGGTGCGCCGATGAAGGCTTCGACTTTCTTCTGTACATCGGCCTCGCCGGCATGGGCGACGCCTGCGGCCAGGGTGAGGGTGGCCAGCATGGCGCGCAGTCGGGGGTGGTTCATCCGGTTCTCCAGGGGTCAAAAATGTCCGCTGATGGCATATCGCACCAGCGCGTTGCGTACGACAGGGATTTGGTTGGTGAGGTTCAGTCCGAGGTTGCGCAGGCCCGACAAAAGGCCGTTGTCGGGCTTGAACAGGCGGTTGAGCGCATGGGTGGTGGACTGCAGCAGCCGGGTTTCTTCGGCGCGGGCGCGGGCGTAGCTGGCCAGCAGGGCGGCCTCGCCGGGCTCGCGCCAGACGGGCAGGGGGCCGATCAGCTCGGCCAGGGCCTTGGCGTCTTGATAGCCGAGGTTGATGCCGTGGCCCGACAGCGGATGGATGGCATGGGCGGCATCGCCGATCAGCGCCACGCGCGGGGCGGTCGGCTGCGGTACGCGCATCAGGCGCAGCGGGAAGGCGGCGGCCGGCGTCTCCAGCGTGAGCGCGCCCAGGGTGTACTCGCCGGCTTCGGCGACGCGGGCGCACAGTGCCTCGGGCGGCAGGGCGACGAGCTCGTCGGCCAGCGCATCGGGGGCCGACCAGACGATGGAGATCCGGTTCTCAGGCAGCGGCAGCCAGGCCAGGATGCCGTCGTGGCGGAACCACTGGGTGGCGATGTTGCGGTGCGGTTTCTCGCAGCGGAAGTTGGCCACCACGCCTTTTTCTTCGTAGGGTGTGGTGGCGGCGGCGATGCCGACCTGCTCGCGCACCCATGAGCGCGCGCCGTCGGCGGCGACCACCAGCGAGGCGGTGAGCGTCTTGCCGGTGTCGAGGGTGAGCACCGCGGCTTTCTCATCGACCGCCAGACCGAGAGGATGGGCTGGGCACAGCAGCGTGAGGTTGTGCTGGCGCTTGATGGTCTCCCACAGTTCGCGCTGCATCAGGCCGGATTCGACGATCCAGGCCAGCTCGCGCAGGCCGCAATCGTAGGCCGAGAAGTCGAGCCGACCGCCGGCGTCGCCATGGATGGCCATGTCGTAGACCGGCGTCAGGCGGGCGCTGTCGAGATGTTGCCAGACACCGATATGGGTCAGGAAATCCACATTGGCCGGGCTGATCGCGTAGATGCGGCTGTCCCAGCCCTCGACCCGGGCGGGCGGCTGGGACTCCACGACGGCGATCTTCAGCCGGCTGCCGCGCAGCGCGGCGGCGAGGCTGGCACCGGCGAGTCCGGCACCGACGATGATGAGGTCGAATTTCATGGGCTGGGCCTGAAAAACAGCAGGGTGGGGCACGCGCCCCGGCTGGGGCTGAACGTTACCCCATTGGCGGTTTTCGGCAAAGCGGCGACCTCAAAACCCGGCGCATAGGCAGTGCCTATCGATAAAATTTGGATGTTCAATTGGATCTATGTGCTGCAGGGCAATAACATCCACCCATCGATTTCGCAGCACCCGCTAACCACAAGGAGAGAAACCATGTCGAACCTCATCAACAGCAAGATCAAGCCTTTCAAAGCCACCGCCTACAAGAACGGCGAGTTCAAGGAAGTGACCGAGCAGTCCCTGCTGGGCAAGTGGTCGGTGGTGTTCTTCTACCCGGCCGACTTCACCTTCGTGTGCCCGACCGAACTGGGCGATCTGGCTGACTACTACCCGCAGCTCAAGGACATGGGCGTCGAAGTGTACTCGGTCTCCACCGACACCCACTTCACCCACAAGGCCTGGCATGACGCCTCGGAGACGATCAAGAAGATCAACTACGCCATGATCGGCGACCCGACCGGCACCATCTCGCGCAACTTCGAGGTGATGATCGAGGAAGAAGGCCTGGCCCTGCGCGGCACCTTCGTGATCAACCCGGAAGGCGAGATCAAGGTTGCCGAGATTCACGACCTGGGCATCGGCCGTGACGCCAAAGAGCTGGTCCGCAAGATCCAGGCTGCCCAGTACGTGGCCGCCCACCCGGGTGAAGTGTGCCCGGCCAAGTGGACCCCGGGTGAGCAGACCCTGGCACCGTCGCTGGACCTCGTCGGCAAGATCTGATTGGCCCCCACGGCCACCGAGTGCGGTGGCCTGCCCCCCGAGGGGGCGGAGGAAGCTTGGGGCGGCCCGGCGCTTCCTCGGCTCCCACGGCCGCCGCTTGCGCGGCGGTCGTCGCCCCTCTTCGAGGCGGCGACGGAAAAGCGTTGGACCGCCCGAACGCCTTTCCGACACCGCTTCACCCCATGCCCGGGGCAAAGGCCCGGGCATTTTTACGCCCAAATTTCGATCCAGGAGACCTGCCATGCTCGATGCCAATCTCAAACAACAGCTTGCGACCTACCTGCAGAACGTCACCCAGCCGATCGAGATCACGGCCAATGTCGATGGCAGCGCCAAATCCGTCGAGATGGTGGCCCTGCTCGAGGACATCGCCGGCCTGAGCGACAAGATCACCGTGGTCGAGACCCGCGATGCGGCCGTGCGGGCGCCGTCGTTCGCCCTGAACCGCAGCGGTGCCGACATGGGCGTGCGCTTCGCCGGCATCCCGATGGGCCATGAATTCACCTCGCTGGTGCTGGCGCTGCTGCAGGTCGGCGGCCATCCGCCCAAGGTCGAGGCCGATGTGATCGCGCAGATTCAGGCCATCGAGGGCCGCTTCGAATTCGTCACCTACATCTCGCTGTCCTGCCAGAACTGCCCGGAGGTGGTGCAGGCGCTGAACCTGATGGCGGTGCTCAACCCCAATATCCGCCACACCATGGTCGATGGCGCGCTGTTTCAGGACGAGGTCGAGGCTCGCAAGATCCTCGCCGTGCCCAGCGTCTATCTGAACGGCGAGGTCTTCGGCCAGGGCCGCACCAGCCTCAAGGAAATCCTTGCCAAGCTCGACACCGGCGCCGCCGCCCGTGACGCGGCGAAGATCGCCGACAAGGATCCGTTCGACGTGCTCATCGTCGGTGGCGGCCCGGCCGGCGCGGCCGCGGCCATCTACGCGGCGCGCAAGGGCGTGCGCACCGGCGTGGTGTCGGAGCGTTTCGGCGGCCAGGTGATGGACACCATGGCCATCGAGAACTTCATCTCGTTGAAGGAAACCGAGGGGCCCAAGCTGGCCGCCGCGCTCGAACAGCATGTGAAGCAGTACGAAGTGGACGTGATGGACGGCCAGCGGGCCGAAGCGCTGATCCCCGGCGAACTCGCCGAGATCCGTCTGGCCAGCGGCGCCACGGTCAAGGCTAAGGCTGTCATCCTCGCCACCGGCGCACGCTGGCGCGAGATGAACGTGCCCGGCGAGCGCGAATACCGCGGCCGCGGCGTGGCCTACTGCCCGCACTGCGACGGCCCGCTCTTCAAGGGCAAGCGCGTGGCGGTGATCGGCGGCGGCAACTCGGGTGTCGAGGCGGCCATCGACCTGGCCGGCATCGTGGCGCATGTGACGCTGCTCGAATTCGGCAGCGAGCTGCGCGCCGACGCGGTGCTGCAGGCCAAGCTCAAGAGCCTGCCGAATGTCACCATCCACACCGATGCGCATACCACCGAAGTGACCGGCGCCGACGGCAAGGTCAATGGCCTGGTCTATACCGACCGCAAGACGGGCGAGTCGCATACCGTGGCGCTCGAAGGCGTGTTCGTGCAGATCGGCCTGCTGCCCAACACCGACTGGCTCAAGGGCGTGGTCGATTTGAGCAAGCATGGCGAGATCGAAGTGAATGCGCGCGGCGAAACCAGCGTGCCTGGCGTGTTCGCGGCGGGGGATGCGACCACCGTGCCTTACAAGCAGATCATCATCGCCATGGGCGAGGGCTCGAAGGCGGCGCTGTCGGCCTTCGATCACCTGATCCGCAGTTCGGTGAACGAGGCAGCGACGGTGTAACGGCGCATCGGCGCCAGTCGTGAGAACGGGCCCCGCGGGGCCCGTTTTTCATGTGCCCGGCGCCAGCTCGGGGCGGCCCCAGGCCAGCCGGGGCGAGGGGTCGTCTGCCTCGTGGTGGGTGCCGGCGCGCAGTGCCCGGAGGACGGTGCGCATGCGTTCGGCGTCGTCGTCCATGAAGCCGCATTTGAAATCGGTGAGGAGCAGCCGGGCGCGGGTCGGCCAGTTGCCGGGGGCGTCGTCGATGGCCAGCCAGGGCGCATCGGCCGCCTGCCGCTGGGCCAGCCACTGGCGGGCCTCGGCTTCGCGCAGGCCATAGAAATCGGCCCCGTGCGTCGGCAAGAGCAGCGGCGTGGTGCCGATCACGCGCTCGCGGATGTCGTCGGAAAAATGCGTCTGCAGGCGCCGCAGCGAGAACAGCGTGCGCCAGTCGGAGGTGATCACCACCCGGCATTCGTCGAACTCGCGCAGCACCGCCTCGATGCGCGGCAGGCAGCGGAAATCTTCGACCTCCCGCAGGGGGTGGGTCACGCCGTCGAAGTCCAGAAAGACGTAGATCTCGGATCGATGCATCGGGGGCTCCTGTTGCTGCCATTTTAGCCCGGGCATGACGCAGCGCAATAAAACTGAACGATGCTGCGGCCACAATGGCTGCCAAGTACTACGGCACGACAGAACCGGAACTGAAATGTCAGATGCGCGTCTGGTCTTGTGCAAAGCAAAATCCAGCATCCCACAGGAGCGAACAACATGGCAGCAATCGTCGATCTCAGCGGTAAAGTCGGCCTGGTGACGGGCATCGCCAACGAAAAGTCGATCTCGACCGGCGTGGCGGAGTCCTGCGTCGAGGCCGGCGCCAAGCTCATCGTCACCTATCAGAATGACAAGACGCGCGCCTTCATCGAGCCGGTGGTCCACCGCCTGGGCATCGAGCATGTGTACGCGCTCGACGTCACCCGGCCGGAGACCATGGCCGAGGTGCAGGCGAAGATCGGCGAGCACTTCGGCAAGCTCGATTTCGCCATCCACAGCATGGCCTTCGCCAAGCGCGACGATCTGCACGGCCGGGTGGTCGATACCTCGGCCGACGGCTTTGCCATGGCC
Source organism: Denitromonas iodatirespirans (assembly GCF_018524365.1). Taxonomy (GTDB): domain Bacteria; phylum Pseudomonadota; class Gammaproteobacteria; order Burkholderiales; family Rhodocyclaceae; genus Nitrogeniibacter; species Nitrogeniibacter iodatirespirans. The sequence goes on along the minus strand of NZ_JAEKFT010000001.1, from coordinate 321,650 downwards.
ATGGATGTGTCGACCCACTCCTTCGTGCGCCTGGCCAAGATGGTCGAGCCCTTGATGGAGAAGGCCGGTGGCGGCTCGCTGGTGACCATGACCTACCTGGGCTCGGAAAAGGTCATCGCCAACTACGGCGTGATGGGCTTGTGCAAGGCCGCGCTCGAGGCCGCCACCCGCTACATGGCCTGCGAACTGGGCCCCAAGAACATCCGTGTCAACGCGATCTCGCCGGGCCCGCTGATGACCCGCGCCGCCTCGGGCATCGCCCGTTTCGACGACCTGATGGCCTCGGCCATCGAGCGCGCGCCGATGCATTCGCTGGTGACGCCCGAAGACATCGGCGCCCTGACCGCCTTCCTGGTGTCGGACGCCGGGCGTCTGGTCACCGGCGGCATCCACTTCGTGGACGCGGGCTACAACATCGTCGGCTAGACTGCGCTCATGCGCACGGCCCGTTTTCTTCCTCCGCGTCGCTGCCGCGCGTCGGTCCCGGCATGGCGCTTGCCATGAACGCCGCGCTCAGCGATACCGGCTCCCGGGCACGCTTCGGGCGTGCCGAGCTGCTGTTTGCCGATCCGGTGCCGCCGCACCCCTTGCTCGACGGTCTCGCCGAGATCGGGCGCGGCGAATACAGCGTCGTGCTCGACCGGGGCGATGGCGAGCGGGTGTTCAAGCTGATCAGCTCGCCGGCGGACTACTTCTACTACACCGCCGACGATCGCCCCCGCGGGCCGCATTTCCCGCGTGTCTTTGCCGACATGGGCGTGATCGGCCGCGCCTCGAGCGGCCATCTGCTGCATCTGCTCGACATGGAGCGGCTCCATCCATTGCGCCCGGGTTCGCCCGCCGCGGTGGCGGCCGACGCGCTGGCCGACGCCTATTGGGCGGCGTGCCAGCGCTGGGTCAACCTCGGCCCCGAAATGGGGCGGATGGCGCTGTTCGATCTCGTCCAGGTGCCGCCGGCCGGTGTCGACGGCAGCCTGCTCGACGCCCTGCGCGCGCTGGCCGCCTTCATCGAGGCCTACCAAGTCCTGCCCGATATTCTCAGCGACGGCAATCTGCTCGCGCGGGGCGATGGCACGCTGGTGTTTTCCGATCCGGTGTTTCTCGGCTGAGCGGCGCGCAGCGTATGGCGCCGGGCATGAGCGGCCCGCCCGGTGCGCGCTCGCCCGCTTTTTCGTCACCCTGCTAAAGTAGGGTCCTGCACACCCTAGCCCGCGCCATGCGGGGGCAATCCCAGCATGCAGCTGTCCATCACAAAGCGCCTCTACGCCCTGGTTGCCCTCAGCGTCTGCCTGTTCGTCGGGCTGGCCGGCTACGGTTTCATGCTCAGTGTCGAGCGTGAAATCGAGCAGGCCAAGGGGACCTACCACACCCTGGCAGAGGTGGTGGCGAGCAACTTGCGGGATTTCGCGCGTGGTGCCGAGGTCTTGCTCGGTGCGCTGGCGCAGCGTCCGGGCGTGCGTGCGCTCGATCCCGACGCCTGCGATCCGCTGACGCACGAGTTTCTCGCCGTCCATCATGACTATCTCGACATGGCGACCTTCGACGCCAAGGGCCGTTTCGTGTGCTCGGCGCTGCTCGATGCTGGCGACGCGCGCCCGTCGCTGGGCGACACCGAGTGGTTCAAGAGCATGGCGGCCAACCCGCGCCCGATGTTCGGCAAGCCCTACATGGGGCGGGTCGTCCGCCAGTTGCTGGTGATGGCCGCGACCCCCATCCGTGACGAGAGCGGCGCGTTCATCGGCGCGCTCGGCCTGCCGGTCGGCCTCGGCCACCTGCAGGAGGTCTATGCCCGGCTCGACCTGCCGGACGATGCCGATATCGCGATCATCGACGGCAGCGGCGGGGCGCTCGTCGCCGGCACCCGCACGGCGGCGCTGCTTGAGCCGGCGCTCATCGCTTCGCTGCGCCAGGCGCCGCACGGTGCGCGCCTCTTGGTCGGGCCGGACGGGCGCGAGCGTGTCGTCGGCTGGGAGCTGGTGGAGAACCTCGACTGGCTGGTCATTGCCACGATTCCGGTCGAGGCCGTGGTGGCGCCGCTGCATGCGCGGCTGGCGCGTGACGGGCTGTTGCTGCTGGCGGTCGCGGCGTTGGCGCTGGCCGCCGCCTGGGCGCTGGGGCGCAGCATCATCCGCCCGGTGCAGGGCATGACCCGCGCCCTGGCGGCTGTCGGTGCCGGCGATGTCGATGCCCGCCTCGACACCGCCGGGCCGCGCGAGATCGCCACGCTCGGGCGGGCCTTCAATACCATGGTCGATGCGCGCGCCGAGGCCGAGCGGGCGCTGGCCAAGAGTGAGGCCTTGTTCCGCGGCCTGCTCGAATCCTCGGCCGACGCGGTGGTGATCTGCGCTGCCGACGGCCAGATCCTGATCGTCAATGCCGAGTGCGAGCGCCTCTTCGGCCACTCGCGCGAGGCGCTGGTGGGCCGTCCGGTGGAGATGCTGGTGGCCGGGGACGCAAGCCTCCACCTGGCCGATCGCCAGCGCTACATGGTCTCGCCGGGCGGCCGCCGCGCCATGGGCCTGGGCAAGGAGGTGCGCGGCCTGCGCCGCGACGGTTCGACCTTCCCCGCCGAGGTGCGCCTGAGCCCGCTGCAGACCGACCAGGGGCTGATCGTCTCGGCGGTGGTGACCGACATCACCGAGCGCAAGCTGGCCGAGCGCGCGCTGCGCGACAGCGAAGCCAAGCATCGGCTGTTGCTCGAGAGCCTGCCGCAGCGGGTGTATTACAAGAACCGCGACTCGGTATTCGTGGTGGTCAATCAAAGCTACGCACGCCAGTTCGGGCTGCAGGCGGCCGATTTCCCGGGCCGGCGCGACGACGAGTTCATCGGCGCCGAGCGCGCCGAGCGCGTGCGCCGGCTCGACGGCGAGCTGATCGACAGCGGTCGCGCGCAGGAATTCGACGAGGAGTTCGTCGCCGACGGGGTGTTGTATACGCATCACACCATCAAGGCGCCGGTGCGCGACGGCGAGGGCCGCATCATCGGCCTGCTGGGCATTTCGTGGGACATCAGCGACCGCAAGCGCGCCGAGAAGGCGCTGACCGAGGCCACGCGTGCGGCCGAGGCGGCCAATCGCGCCAAGAGCGATTTCATCGCCAACATGAGCCACGAGATCCGCACGCCGATGAACGCCGTGATCGGCCTCGCCCATCTGCTGGGCCAGACCGCGCTGGACGGCCAGCAGCGCGACTACCTCGACAAGATCCACGGCTCGGCCCGATCGCTGATGGCCATCCTCAACGACGTTCTCGACCTGTCCAAGGTCGAGGCCGGCAAGCTCGAGATCGAGTCGCGCCCCTTCCGGCTCGACCAGATGCTGCGCGATCTGGCCACCATCCTGTCCACCAATGCGCAGGACAAGGACATCGAGGTGCTGTTCCGCATCGCGCCCACCGTGCCGGCCGAGCTGATCGGCGACGCCTTGCGCCTGCAGCAGGTGCTGATCAACCTCGGCGGCAACGCGGTGAAGTTCACCGACCAGGGCGAGGTGGTGGTCGACGTGGCGCCGGTCAAGCATGCCGACGGGCGCATCGTGCTGCGCTTCGCGATCCGCGACACCGGCATCGGCATCACCACCGAGCAGCGCCGCCGCCTGTTCCAGGCCTTCAGCCAGGCCGACAGCTCCACCTCGCGGCGCTATGGCGGCACCGGCCTGGGGCTGGCCATCAGCCATCACCTGGTCGGCCTGATGCATGGCGAGATCGGCGTGACCAGCGAGCCGGGCGTCGGCAGCCAGTTCTTCTTCACCGCCGAATTCGGCGTGCCGGAGCAGCCTGTCGCCAGGGCTCAGCCACCGGCCGGTGTGCCGCGGGACATGCAGGTGCTCATCGTCGACGACAATCCGACCGCGCGCGAAGTGCTGCGGGAGATCGTCGCCGCCTTCGGCTGGCAGGCGGTGCTGGCGGACTCCGGCAAACAGGCGCTGGCGCGGGTGGCCGAGCACGGCCCCTTCGACTTGATGCTGATCGACTGGCGCATGCCGGACATGGACGGCCTCGAAGCCAGCCACCAGATCCGCCAGGCCGACCGCGGCGCTGCGACGGTCATCCTGCTGGTGACCGCCTACGGCCGCGACCTGATGCAGAAGAAGGCCGATACCGACGAACTCGATGGCCTGCTGGTCAAGCCGGTCACCGCCTCGATGGTGCTCGACGCCGTGGCCACCGCCTATGGTGCCGAAGCGCCGGCGCCGCCGCCGGCAGCGGTCGAGCGCGCGCTCGACGGCGTGCGCCTGTTGCTGGCCGAAGACAACGCGATCAATCAGCAGGTGGCGCGCGAGATGCTCTCTCAGGCGGGGGCAAGCGTGTGCATGACGGCCAACGGACGCGAGGCGGTCGACACCTTCCGCCGCACCCCCGAGGCCTTCGACGCGGTGCTGATGGACATCCAGATGCCGCTCATGGACGGCTACACGGCCACCGCGGCGCTGCGCGCGCTGCCGGGCGGCGCAGCGGTGCCCATCATCGCCATGACCGCCAACGCCATGGCCGCCGACCGCGAGCGCTGCCTGGCCGCCGGCATGAACGACCACATCGCCAAGCCGCTCGATCCGCAGGTGCTGGTCGACACCGTGTCGCGCTGGACGCGCGGTGCGCTGCGGGTCGAGGCGCCCGCCGTCGCCGACAGTCCGGTGCCGTTCGAGGTGGCCGGCGTCGATGTGGCCGCGCTGCTGCGGCGCCTGGGCGGGAACGAGGCGCTGGTGCGCCGGCTGCTGCGCGATTTCGCCAGCAGTGCCCCCGACTATGCCGCCGCCTGCGCGCGCGCGGTGCAGGCCCGGGACGCCGAGGCGCTCGATGCCGCGGCCCATGCGCTCAAGGGCATGGCGGCCAATATTTCCGCCGAGGCGGTGCGCCAGGCCGCCGCGGCCCTCGAAGGCGCGCTCGCGGCCGGCGGGCATGATCTCGATGCGCGCGTCGGCGCCTTGTGCGAGGCCACCGCCGCCGTGGCCGAGCATATCGGGCGCGAGGTGGCGCCACCGGCGCCCGTCGCCCCGCCGCAGGCGGCACCGCCGCCAGACGCGCTGTCGCAGGCGATGGCGGCGCTCGATGCCATGCTGGCAGAATCCAATCTGGCCGCGGCCGACACCTTTGCCCGGCTGCGCCCGGCGCTCTTGGCGCAGTGCGCGCCGGCCGATGTCGACGCGCTCGGTGCGGCCATCGACGGGCTCGACTTCGACGCTGCCCGCCAGCACGCCGCCCATCTTTCTTCTTCCCTGTCGAGCTAGGGTCTGTTGGCAATCATTCGGGGGATCGCGTTGTGTCCAAATGGCTTCGCCACTGCGTTGCACTCGTTGCCAAGGGGGCCCACCCTTGGCTGCCTCCTGCGCCTTGTTGCGAAGCCATTTGGACACAACCCTGCGGGCGCGGGCCTGTTTGGCCGCCTGGCGGTCTCAGTTGCCAACATCGGCCTCCTTGGCTGGGGGCCACCCAGACTGCGTCGGCGCGCCTTGCCCTGCGGCCAAGCAGGCCCGCGCGCGACCCCCGAATGATTGTCAACAGACCCTAGAACAGCCATGGACGAGCGCGCCACCATCCTCATCGTCGACGACATCCCGAGCAACATCCAGACCCTGGCGGCGGTGCTCAAGGACGACTACACCCTGTACTTCGCCACCAGCGGCGCCAAGGCCCTCGAGCTGTGCCTGCAGCGCCCGCCCGATCTGGTGCTGCTCGATGTCATGATGCCCGGCATGGACGGTTTCGAACTGTGCCGCCGCATCAAGAGCGAGCCGCTGACCTGCGATGTGCCGGTGATCTTCGTCACCGCGCGCAGCGATGTCGAGGACGAGACCCTCGGCCTGGAGGCGGGCGCCATCGATTTCGTCGGCAAGCCGATCAGCCCGCCGATCGTCCGGGCACGGGTGCGCAACCACCTGCAGCTCAAGCGCCAGGCCGACATGCTGCGCAAGCTGTCCTTCCGCGACGGGCTGACCGGCATCGCCAACCGGCGCGCCTTCGACGAAGCGCTCGACCGGGCGTGGCGGCGCGGCGCGCGCACCGGCACGCCGGTGTCGCTGATCCTGCTCGATGTCGATCACTTCAAGGCCTACAACGATTTCTACGGCCACCAGGGCGGCGACGATTGCCTGCGGGAGATGGCGCAGCTGATGGCCGCCCGGGCCGGCCGCCCCGACGATCTCACCGCGCGCTACGGCGGCGAGGAGTTCGCCTGCCTGCTGCCCGGCACCGATGCCGAGGGCGCGCTCACCGTCGGGCACAGCATCATCGATGCGCTGGCCGAACGGCGGCTGCCGCATGCCGCCTCGCCGACGGCGGGGTGGATCACCGTCAGCGTCGGCATCGCCAGCCGCGTCCCGGACACCGCCGACGCGCCCGCCACGCTGCTTGCCGCCGCCGACGCGGCGCTCTACCAGGCCAAGGCGGGCGGGCGCAACCGGCTGTGCGTCAGCACCCTCTGAGCTCGCGCGCCGGCAGAGAAGGTCGCCTTGGGCCTTTGAAACTGCCTAGCTGAAACCCGCCGTCAGCAGCGCCTGGGCGGCCAGGTCGAAGTGCTTGTCCAGTGCCGCGCAGGCGGCGTCCGGGTCGCCGGCGGCGATGGCGCGGGCGATGTCTTCGTGGACACGCACCACGTCGAGCCGAGCTTCGTCGTCGCGGCGGTGGCGCCACACCATGGGGTTGGTTTCGCGCATGGCGCTGGTGAGCGAGGCCACCAGCACGGGGAAGAGCGGGTTGCGGGTGGCATTGGCAATGGCGACATGGAAGGCGATGTCATGCTCGGTCATGCGCGCCAGATCGTGGCGAGCGTCGCGCATCTGCTCGACCAGCGCCAGCAGGTGCGCGGCTTCGGCATCGCTGCGGCGGCTGGCGGCCAGGGCGACGGTGCGTCGCTCCACGGCGCGGCGCGCATCCCACATCTGTTGCGGGCTGATCTGCTCGGTGCGCAGCGCATGGGTCAGCGACAGGGCGATCACCGAACCGTCGAAGCCGCCCACCCGGGCGCGTCGACCGGCCCGCATCTCGATGATGCGTATCGCACTGAGCGACTTGAAGGCTTCGCGGATGACGGTGCGGCTGACGCCCAGCCATTCGGCGAAACGCGCTTCGCTGGGCAGCGAGTCGTCGACTTTGAGGCCTTGGCCGTGGATGTAGTCGGTGATGGCACGGACGGCGTTGTCGACCCGGGTTTCGGCGGGTGCGATGGCGGCCGGGCTCGGCGCGGCGGCAGGCGGGACGGGTGGATGGCGTTTCGACATACTTGATGTTATAAGTTTGATTCAACCTATCATACAAGTTTTATCCTGCACCGGTGTCCAGGATCGGCACATGGCAGGCGAAGGAGAGCGGGAATGAGTGATGTGTTGCAGGCCCTGATCGATGCCTTAGGCGAAGAGGTCGTGATGCATGGCGCGGCGGTCGCCGAGCGTGCGACCAGCTACTGGGATGCGGCCCCGACGCAGGCCCTGGCAGTGCTGCGCCCGCGCACGACGGCGGAGGTGAGCACGGCGCTGGCGGTCTGCCATCGCTTCGATCAGCCGGTGGTCACCCAGGGGGGGCTGACCGGCTGCGTGCAGGGCGCGGTGGCCTCGCAGCGCGAGGTGATCCTGTCGCTGGAGCGGATGAATGCCATCGAGGGCATCGACATGATCGGCGGCACCGCCACGGTGCAGGCCGGCGTGACGCTGCAGGCGTTGCAGGAGGCGGCGCGGGCGCAGGATCTGCTGTTCGCGCTCGACCTCGGTGCGCGCGGCAGCTGCACCATTGGCGGCAACGTGGCGACCAACGCCGGCGGCATCAACGTGCTGCGCTACGGCATGATGCGCAGCCTAGTGCTCGGCCTGGAGGCCGTGCTGGCCGACGGCACGGTGTTGTCGAGCATGAACCAGATGCTCAAGAACAATGCCGGTTACGACCTCAAGCAATTGATGATCGGCACCGAGGGCACGCTGGGCATCGTCACCCGCGTGGTGGTGCGCTTGCATCCGCTGCCGACCAGCTGCAACGCAGCGCTGGTGGCGCTGGAGAGCTTCGACCAGGTGACGACCTTGCTGTCGCGCTTGCAGCGCGATCTGGCCGGTACGCTGAGCGCCTTCGAGGTGATGTGGAACGAGTACTACCAGGCCGCCACCGAGCCGGAAGGCCATCGCCCGCCGATGGAGCGGGACTATCCGTTCTACGTCATGCTGCAGGCCGAAGGCGCCGATGCGGCCGCCGACAGGGTGCGCTTCGAGATCCTGCTCGAAGACGCTTTCGAGACCGGCCTGATCCTCGATGCGGTGGTGCCCCAGTCGGAAACCGAGCGCCGAGCGCTGTGGGAATTGCGCGAGAACTTCGAGGCCATGCTGGCCGGGCGCAAGACCTTTCTCTACGACGTGAGCCTGCCGATCCGCGAGATGCCCGGCTACGTGGCCGAGACGCGCGCCAACATCGCCGCCGAATGGCCCGAGGCGCGCTGCATCGTGTTCGGCCACATGGCCGACGGCAATCTGCATCTGTTCGTGCAACCGGGCACCGACGACGCTGAACATGCGGTGTGCGACGAGGCGGTGTATGCGCCGCTGCGCAGCCGCCACGGCTCGGTGTCGGCCGAGCACGGCATCGGCGCCGAAAAGCGGGCATGGCTGGGGTATTGCCGCAGCGAGGGCGAGATCGGCGTGATGCGTCTGCTCAAGCGGGCGCTCGATCCCAAGCAGTTGCTCAATCCGGGGCGGATCTTCGACCCGGCCTGAGCGCGCTGGCCTCAGGCGGGCAGGCTGTCGAGCAGGCGGCGCATGTCGCGGTCGAGCGTCGGCGCACTGCCCCAGCCGGCGAGCCCGGCTTCGAGCCGCGTGCGTGCCGGCGCGAAGGCGTCTTCGGTCAGATGCTCGAAGGCCTGCTTGTAGCAGCGCAGGGCATGGTCTTTCGGCAGCGCGTCGAGCGCCTGCCAGGTGGCCAACGCGTCTTGGAAGCGGCCGCGGGTGATCTGCAGCAGGCCGAGGTGAAAGCGTGCCACCGGGTGTTCCGGCCCGCTGGCCAGCGCGCGCGCCATCTCGGCTTCGGCGGCGTCGAACAATTCCAGGTGCGCGTATTCGGCCCCCAGGCGGTAGGCGATGGCGGCATCGGTGGGCGCCGCGCTGGCGGCTGCCTTGAGCAGGCGCAGCGCGGTGGTGTGATCGCCGCGTTCGGCGGCGGCTTCGGCTTCGGAGAGAGCGGTCGGTTGGTGAGCCATCAGGCGGTATCCTCGATCAGGGCGCAGGCGTCGTCGCGCCAATGCACCAGGGCGGTAAAGTAGCCTTCCCAGACGCAGCCGTGGCAACCCCGGCCGCAACAGCTGTCGGGCACCGGCGGGGGCGGGCGCAGCACCAGACGGCGCGCGTCGAGCTGCCCGCGCAGGGCGCCCACCAGCGCCTGCGCATCATCGACATGGCGCAGCGGGGCGCTTCGGAAGGCGGCGGTCGATGACACCGGCCGGCCCTCAGTGGCGGGTGATCTTGTCGAGATAGCCCATGGCGAAGGCCGAGGCGACGAAGGTCAGGTGGATGATGACATACCACTTGAGCTGTTCTGGTTCGTACTTGCTCTTGGATGCATCCATGATGCCAGCATTCATGAATACCTTGAGCAGGTGAATCGACGAGATCGCCACGATCGAGGCAGCCACCTTGTTCTTGAGGCTCGACGAGTCCATCTTGCCCAGCCAGTTGAGCTTCTCGGCCGAGTCGCCGATGTCGAGCTGGGAGACGAAGTTCTCGTAGCCGGAGAACATCACCATCACCAGCAGGCCGCCGACCAGCGCCATGTCGATCAGCGACAGCACCAGCAGCACCAGGTCGGTTTCTGCCGTTTCAAAGACATGCGGCAGAACGTGGAGCACTTCCTGAAAGAACTTCAGGCCAAGCGCCAGCAGCGCCAGGCTGAGGCCCAGGTAGATGGGCGCCAGCAGCCAGCGCGAGGCGTACATCGTGCGTTCGACAAACTTTTCCATGCCATGCGTCCAAAGAGGATGTTGGCGCGCATTTTAGGGGGTTTTCGCGCGTTGTGCGCCCGCGTGCGGCGGTCAGTGGGTCGTGCCGCCGGCGGATGCTCCGACGGCCATCTGCAGCCAGTCACCCACAATGGATGCGGCACAGCGCTGCACCGCGGCGGGCAGGCGTGTGTCGCCGGCGATGGCGCGCAACTGGCCGACCACCGCCTCGGCCAGGCGCGGGTTGCCGGTGCTCGAGTAGCGCGTAACCAGTTCGAGCGCGGCCACCAACGCCAGCTCGGGCTGGTGGGTGTAGCCGGGCAGATCGGCGCTCACAGGCGCACCGCGTAGTACTCGACCACGTCCTGCACATTGACCGGGAAGGGCACCTCGTCGCCTTCGGGCAGGCGGGCGACGGTGGCGCTGACGTCCTTGTCGTTCCAGCTCAGCCACTCGGGGCGGGCCAGTGCCGGTTCGGCCAGGCTGGCGACCACCAGATCGATGCGGCGCGCCTTGTCGGTGAGCGTGATGACGTCGCCGATGCGCACGCGGATCGACGGAATGTTCACCGAACGGCCATTGAGCAGCACATGACGATGGCGCACCAGCTGGCGGGCGGCGATGCCGGTGGGGGCGAAGCCGGCGCGGAAGACGGCGTTGTCGAGTCGGCGTTCGAGCAGCTCCAGCAGCTTGTCGCCGGTGGGCCCCTTGTCGCGCTTGGCTTCGCGGAACAGGCGGCGGATCTGGGTCTCGGTCAGGCCGTAGTTGAAGCGCAGCTTCTGCTTTTCGATCAGCTGCAGGCCGAAGTCGGATTTGCGCCGGTTGCTGCGCGCGCCATGCTGGCCGGGCGGGTGCGGGCGGTCGCCGATGGATTTGCGGGACAAGCCGGGCAGCTCGGTGCCCAGGGCGCGCATGACTTTCAGGCGCGGGCCGGTGAATCGTGACATGTGGACTCCTTGGTATCGGGGCCGGCGCGTGCGGCGCTGGCGCGGGGGAGGCGGCGGGTCACGCAGGGGCGGGAACCGAGCCGGTCTCCGGAAACAGGGTGGCTGGCTTCCCGGGCGGATCGGGTGGCGGGCTGGTCCGGTCGGGCAGGGGCCGCGACCGGTTTGGCATGTTAAATCAAATGCGAATCATTCGCAAATGAAGTGCGCTACCACAGGTAGTACATCGTCACCCACGGCAGCACCGCACCGGCGCCTGCCACGGCAAAGGCGCCGAGCGTGGCGGCGGCGCGGCCGAGCGGCAAGGCCATGCGGGCGATCATCCGTCCGGCGAGCACCAGGCTGGCGAGCGAGGCGGTGCCCAGCAGCAGGGCGCGGATCAGGCCCAGCTGGGCAATGTCGACGCCTTCGGCCGCCAGCAGGGTCACGGTCAGCGCCGACAGGCCGAGGAAGACGCCGATGCCGCCGAGCGGGATCAAGGCGTAGGCCAGTTGCAGATGCGCGCCGCGCCGGCCGCTGAGCACACCGGCCAGACGCAGCCACAAGCAGATCCAGCCGCCGATCACCAGCGCCGCCACGCCGATGTAGGCGAGGATCGTCAACCCGTCGAGCCAGGTGAACACATCGCTGGCCTGCGGGTAGTGGGTGAGCAGCCACCAGGGCGCGTCGTCGCCGAGCAGGGCGAAGCTGTCGTGCTCGATCAGCCATTCGGCGGCGGCCAGCTTGGCCTGCACGAACCATGGCGAGGCCGACCACTGGAAGGCGCCGATGGCCGTGCCGATGAGGCCGAACACCAGCAAGCGAACCTCCCAGGGCTGGGCGTCGTCGGCCGTCAGGCGCGCCACTTCGCTGCCCGGTGTGCGGGCGGCCAGCTCGACCGCGTCGCGATGACCGGCGCAGCGACCGCACATGTGACAGCCGGCGCTGCTTTGCATGCGGCGGATGTCGACCAGCGGTGCACAGTTGACCGGGATGACGAGGGCCGGGTCGGTACCCTCCCAGCGCGCGCGGTCGGTCTGGAAATGCACCGGCGCCAGGCGCGAGAGCAGGCCGAACACGCCATTGACCGGGCACAGGTGGCGGCACCACACGCGCTTGCCGCGGCCATACACCAGCCCCACGGCAATCGCCGCCACGGTCGAGCCGCCGAGCACCAGCAAGGCGGCCTTGGGGTATTCGTACACGCTCACCAGCTGGCCGTAGATGGTGGTGCCCAGGAAGGCGACGAAGGGCCAGCCGCCCCACTTGATCCAGCGCGGCACCGGCCGGCCGAGGCCTATGCGGCTGACCTGCTCGGTGACGAAGCCCTCGGGGCACAGCACGCCGCACCAGGCCCGGCCCATCAGCATCATGCTGACCAGCACGAAGGGCCACCACAGCCCCCAGAACACGAACTGGGCGAAGCGGGTGAGGTTGTTCCACACATGCGCCTGACTGTCGGGCAGCGGCAGGAAGGCCGGCGCGGTGACCAGGAAGGTGTAGGCGAACAGCGTGACCCACTGCAGGCCGAGGATCAGCCGGCGATGGCGCTGCATCCAGCGGCCGAACGCGGCCAGGCGCGTCGGTGCCGGCGCGGCGAGGGCTGCGCTCATGCCGGTTTCCGCGGTGAGCGCAACAGCCACAGGGTCGCCATCCAATACAGCGTCCACAGGCTGAGGATACTCAGCGCCGGGCGTGCACGATAGCCAGCGAAGGTGCCGAGCAGGCCGTTGTCGTCGAGCAGGGCGCCGCTGTCCCACACCGGTTCGACCAGCGGCGGCAGCCATTCGAGGTTGAGGAAGCCTTCGAGGCCCGACACCAGCAGGCCCGAGGCGAGCAGCAGGAGCAGCACTTCGCTGATGCGGAAGAACACGCGCTGCGGCAGCAGGCGCGAGCCCTTGAGGAAGAGCGCGGCGGTGACGATGGCCAGCAAGGCGCCCAGCGCCGCGCCGAGCATCAAGCCGCCCCAGCCGCCATCGGCGTTCTCGGCCACGATGCCGTAGAGAAAGAGCACGGTCTCGGCGCCTTCGCGGCCGACCGCGATGGCCGCCAGCAGGGCCGCCGACAGCCCGCCGGTTTCCTCGGCCGCGCGGGCCAGGCCGGATTCCAGCTCGCGCTTGAGGGTGCGCCCGTGGTGGCGCATCCACACCACCATGTGGGTCACCAGCAGCGCGGCGACGATCATGATGCCGGCCTGGAAGGCCTCCAGCGTGGTGCCGGCCAGTTGCGAATGGAAGCCGAGCATGGCCAGGGCCAGCGCCACGGCCAGGCCGAGGCCGCCCGCCACGCCCAGCCACAGGTGGCGCAGGCGGATGCGGCCGTCGCCGCGGGCCTGGATCCAGGCATACAGGATGGCGATCACCAGAATCGCCTCGACGCTTTCACGCCAGACGATGAACAGTGCATTGCCCATGTGTGCGCTCCTTACTTGGCGACGATTTCGCCCTTGGCGGTGTCGGGGTGGAACTCCCCGAAGAAGGGGTAGCGGCCGGCCTTGAGCGGCGCGAAGACGATGGTGCGCGTGACGCCCGGGGCGAGCACGGTCTCCTTGCGCAACTCCAGGCTTTCGAATTCCTCGGGGCCGGCGTTCTTGTTGGTGATTTCGAGGCGGAAACGGGTATTGGCCGGCACTTCGATCACGTCGGGCGTGAAGCGGCCGTTCTCGGCGGTGAGCGTGAAGGTCGGGGGGGCGGCCGAGGCGGCGCCGGCGAGGACGCTCAGACAGAGGGCGAGGGCGGTGTGACGCATGGATATCTCCCCAAATAACGTGGCCCCATCGCCCGAAAGCCGGGAGACGGGGCCGAACTTCAAGGTTCTTGCTTAGAACGCATACAGGGCGCGGACCCCTGCGGCGGTGACCAGATCGGCATCGCCATCGGCCCCGGCACGGCGGATGAACTGCAGGTCCGGCGTGAGGGCGAGATGGTCGTTGAGTTGGTAGCGGTAGTAGATCTCCGCCACCTGTTCGGCGCCGCTGGCGTCATACCCCCAGTCGGCCAGTCCGGCCGAGCTGGCGCGGAAGCCCTTGGCGCTGCGCAACCAGGCCCAGGCAAAGCCCAGCCCGTCGCTGCCGCGCTTCCAGGCATTGCCGGTCAGCTCGCCACCGACCGTCAGCGCCCGGTCGAAGGCGGCGCGGCCGCGCATGCCGTGGCCGTAGCGGGTGAACAGCGTGAGCGACTCGCTCACCTGCTGGTCGGCGCTGATGCCCCAGCCGGCGTGGCTGCGTTCGATGCCGTCGTAGCCTTCGGCCTGCGGGTTGTTCCAGGCGTAGAGACGGTAGCTGCCGTCGAAGCCACCGAAGGCGCGCACCGTCTTTTCGAGCTGGGCGATCACGAAGGGTTGCGTGAAGCTCTTGCCGAAGGTGCTCGAATCGCCCGCGCCGAACAGGCCGACCGAGGCACCCCAGCCGTTTTCCTCGCTCACATAGGCCACCCGCAGGCCCGGCGTGAAGCCGTAGCCGTCGGCGCCGACCTGGCCGCCCGAGTCGAGCAGCGGGTTGTGCACGAAGACGTTGTTCAGGAAGCGGCTCGATTCGTCGTCTGCCGCACCGTTCTGGTCGAAGAAGACGAAGGGGTCCATCTTGCCGACCGTGACCTCCAGCCGGGCCGGTGCGCCGTCCAGTGTGCTGGCGCCGATCGGCGTGTCGAGCTGATACCAGGCCTGGGCGAGCACGGCATTGGTGTTCTCGCTCGGTACCCCGTCCTGCGCGAAGGCCATGCTGTTGGTGGCGCCGGTGAAGAACGGGCGGGTGTCGGTGTGGCTGCCGTCCTGGCCGAAGCGGGCCTGGAAGAAGAACTGGCCTTCGCCCTCGCCGATGCGGCCGCCCGGCAGGGTCAGGCCGACGTCGCCGCGCCAGCCGAGGCGGGTCTCGCCCTTGCCGTCGGTGCGCCCGTCTTTCGACAGATGCTGCGCCACGGCGCCGATGCTGACTTCGGCCGAGACGCCGTCGAGCGCTTCGGCCAGCGCATTGGCCGGCCCGGTGGCGACGGTTTTCTGCTCCACCGCCTTGAGGCGGGTGGCCAGGGCCGGTTCGCTGTCGCTGATCCGGTCGCTGTCGAGCGCGGCGGCCAGGCTGCGGTTCTCGGCTTCGAGCGCCTTGACGCGGGCTTCGAGCGCGCTCGACGGGCTGTTTTGCTTGAGCTGGTCTTCGAGGCTGGCGTTACGCGCCTCGAGCTTGGCGATGCGTTGGGCCAACTGCTTGACGATGGCACGCAGGCCCGGGTCGTCGGCTGCCTGCGCCGGCGCGATGCCCACCAGCACGGTGAGCGCCGCGGCGCTCAGGGGCAGGGCGAGTCGGCGCATCAATAGCCCCCTTTCTTGCCGATGCCGGCATAGGTGAACTCATATTCGACGGTGAAGGGCGCGAACCACGGACGCACGCCGGTCTCGCGGTCGGTGTGCCGGCCGAAGTGCGCATGGGCGTTGGCGCCCGGCGGCGCGATGTTGTATTTGACGGTGTATTTGCCCGGGCCCATCAGCTTGATGTTGTTGCCGTAGTGGGGGCCGTCGCTGGCGACCATGGGCATGAAGTCGCCCTTGAGCACTTCGGTGCTGCCCTTCTTGCTGATCTCGTAGTTGATGACGAGGTAGGGGATCCAATCGCCCTCGGCAAAGCCGTTGGGGTTGCTGGCCAGGGCACGGATGTCGGCCTCCATGTGCACATCGCTCTGGGCGGCGGGCGTCATCATGCCTGCGGGCTCCATTTCCACCGGCTGCAGATAGACCGCGGCGATCTCCATGCCATAGAGGTGCTGCGGGGTGCCGATGGGGTATTCGAGGGCCTGGCTGGCCAGTGGCGTGGCGAGCAATGCAAGGGCGATGGCGTGGCGGGCGAATGACATTCAATGCACTCCGATGATTTGAAAAGTAGGTAAATGATAGTGCGAATGAGAACGGATCGTATTGCCATGGATCAAAAAAAGCGCGCCAACGGCTCTGGAGATCGTTGGTGGGAGCCTGCCGTTCGTCGACTGGTGCGGCGTGCGGGGCGCCCTCGAACTGGCCGGCGCTTTCGCCAGTAGGGTAGGTCGTCGTTTTTGGCCGTGATTAATGAACCAAGGGCTTGCGTACGAGTGTCGGCGCCGTTGCCGGCATCTTGGCGCGGAGCCGCAAGCGCCATGGCGACGGCCCGGGCGTTGCGTGCCGCCGCGGCCTTTGCAGGAATTGGCCGGCAGCGCGCCAAACCGCCCTGCCTACGCTGACCGCCCAACAAGGCCGGTCAGCGTCTTGCTTTGCTGACGGCCAACGATTGGCGATGTGGGGCACATGCGGTCAGAGCGACACGCTCAAAGGTGGATACCGGTGCGAGCGGGGCGGGCGGTGGGGCGTCGAGCGCGAGTTCGAGGACAGGTCGTCGGCGTGTCGGGCGCCAGGCTGCGCCCGGTGCCGGCTCACCCGCCTGGGCGGCGGGTGAGTGCGGTGCGGGGTGTTACTCGTCGGCCGGAAGCGTGACGAAGCCGAGCTTCTGGACCCCAGCCTGGCGGGCGGCCGCCATCAGTTCGGCGATGGCCGCGTAGCGGGTCTCCTGGTCGGCCCGCAGATGCAACTCCGGCTGGGGCTGCTGGGTGGCCGCATCGGCGAGGCGCAGATCGAGGGTGGCCTTGTCGATGGGGTCGTTGTTCCAGAACAGTTGGCCTTCGGCATTGAGCGAGACGGTGATGGTGTCGGGGGTTTCGACCGTCGGTGCGCTGCTGGCCGTGGGCAGGTCGATCTTGACCGAGTGGGTCAGCAAGGGCGCGGTGATCATGAAGATGATGAGCAGCACCAGCATCACGTCCACCAGCGGCGTGGTGTTGATTTCGCTCATCGGGGCGTTCTGCCCCGAGTTATCGAATCCGCCGAAGGCCATCATGCCACCTCGGCGGGGCGGATCGGTTTGATGGCGTTGGCGCGCCGCTCGTCGGCCGGCGCCCCGACCGCCACCCGTGCGCCGGTGGCGAAGTAGGCATGCAGGTCATGGGCGAAGCCGTCGAGTTCGGACAGTTCGACCCGGTTGGCGCGATTGAAACCGTTGTAGGCGAGCACCGCGGGGATGGCGACGAACAGGCCGAAGGCGGTCATGATCAGCGCTTCGCCGACCGGCCCGGCGACCTTGTCGAGAGAGGCCATACCGCTGACGCTGATGCTGGTGAGCGCGTGGTAGATGCCCCACACGGTGCCGAACAGACCGACGAAGGGCGCCGTCGAGCCGATCGAGGCGAGGATGGTGAGCCCGCTTTCGAGCCGCGCCGTGGCGTCGGCGATGGCCCGGCGCAGCGCGCGGGTGACGAATTCGCCGGCGTCGAGCGTGCTGCCCAGCGTGGTGTTGGCGGCATGGCGGGTGCAGTGGGCATGGGCGGCGGCGGCCTGGTGGGCGAGGCTGGTACTGGGTGCATCGGGTGCCCGGGTGTTGAGCAGGCGCAGGCCTTCGTCGAGCGAGGCGGCGTGCCAGAAGGCTTCGACCACGTCGCCGTGGCGGCGGGTGCCGAGCAGGCGCAGGCCCTTGCTGAGAATCAGATACCAGCTGACCACGGACATGAGGATCAGCAGGATCGCGACGGCTTGGATGATGATGTCGGCTTGGGCCCACAGCTGGCTCAGGCCAAAGGCGTTGGGGGTATCCATCTCAGGTGTTCTCCAGTTTGAATTCGATGGGCACGATCACCCAGTTGGCCACCGGCCGGTCGCCCTGGCGGGCGGGCTCGAAGCGCCATTGGCTGACGGCGTTGCGCGCGGCCTCGTCGAGGCGCGAGTGGCCGGAAGACTGCTGCAGGCGTACTTCGCCGGCCGTGCCCTCGGCGGTGACCAGCACGCGAAGCAGCACCTTGCCTTGTTCGCCGATGCGGCGTGACAGGCGCGGATAGCGCGGGCTGGGGTTGTCCAGATAGGCCGCATCGAAGCGCGCCGCGATGATCGGGGCGGGCGCGGCGACGGTGGGGCCGGGGGCCGCCTTGACCGGCGCGACAGGCGGTGCCGCCTCGGCCACGGGAGCCGCAGGAGCTTCGGCCGGAGGTGGCGCCTCTTCCTTTGGTTCGCTGATGGCGGTGGGCGAAGGCGCGGGAGCCGGGCGGGGGGCGGGTTTGGCCACGGGCTTGGGCGGCGTCGGGCGGACGACCGGCTTGGGCGGGGGCGGTTTCGGGGCCGGCGGTGGTGGTTTGGGGGGCTCGATGGGCTCGGGCGGGCTGACGGGCTTGGGGGCCGGCGGGGTGATCAGCGCCACTTCGATGGTGGTGACAGGGGCCAGCGGCGGCACATCGACGGCGCGCAGGATCAAGGCCAGGGCCAGCGCATGAAGGCCGATGACGACCAGCAGGCGCGCGCAGGCGGCCAGGCGCGCGCGCGCAGATGCGCGCCGCGGCGCGACCGAGGCCGGTGCGGGAGTGGCGTTGTTGGGGGCCATAGGCGCCCATTTTAGCGCGGGGGACGGATCGGCAAACGCGACACCCGGTCGCATCGATGTACTGAAATTCATGAATCAGACGGGCGTGGCGGTGGCGGCGGTGATCAGGAAATCGAGCAGGGCGCCGATGCCGACCAGGATCGCAGCCGTGGTCCAGCCGCGCAGCGGTGGTCGTGCGGTGAGGGTGTCGTGACGGTTCATGCGGATCTCCAGGCAATGGATGTTCGGCTGGCTGGTCCCGCAGGAACTGGCTGGCCGGGCGCCACAGGGGCGCCCGCGGCGGTTGGTCAGCTGGACGGGTGCCCCGGGTCCATCTGCGATTGCAGGTAGTTGGGCAGACCGACCTTGTCGACCAGTTCGATTTGGGTTTCCAGGTAATCGATATGCTCTTCGGTGTCTTCCAGGATCGCTTCGAGCACCTCCCGGGAGACGTAGTCCTTACAGGACTCGCATTGTTCGATGGCCTCGATCAGGTCCTTGCGGGCGGTGCTCTCCAGCGTCAGATCGCCTTTCAGGCACTCGGGCACGTTCTCGCCGATCAGGAGCTTGCCGAGGTTCTGCAGATTGGGCAGGCCTTCGAGAAACAGGATGCGCTCGATCAGGACGTCGGCGTGCTTCATCTCCTCGATCGACTCGTCGTACTCATGCTTGCCGAGCTTGGCCAGGCCCCAGTTCTTGTACATGCGAGCATGCAGGAAGTACTGGTTGATGGCCGTCAGCTCATGGGTGAGTTGGCGGTTGAGCAGTTTGATGATGTTCTTGTCGCCTTTCATGCGGTGGTCTCCAGGAGTCGGGGCGGGCTCGACGCCAAGCCGTGGGCCGACATGGATGCCGACGCCACTGCCCGGTCGAGACAACACTTTGCCGCACCCGCACAGCGAGAGCAATCCGCCGTCACGCCGAGGTGGACACGCAAGTCGCGCACGCGGCGAGCGCCTTGGGCGGCGGCATGGTGAATGTCGCTTTCGGTGACGGCGTTGCAGACGCAGACATACATGCGGGCGGCTCCTTTCGATATAGCTTATTTGGTCAGGATTAGCTTGCCGGCGCGGGTTTCCTGCAGCCGGTAGCTGATGCCCTTGTGTTCGATGGTGACCACGCTGCGCCCCTTGAGCAGCGATTCGCTGGCGATGGCCGGCGACGCACGGTCGTCGGTACGGAGCGGTTCCGTGGTGACGGCGGACGGGGCGGGCTGGCGGGGCAATGTCATGGTCCAAGCAATGCAAACAAGAACGATTCGCATTTCATCATCTTCGGCCGGCGCCGTCAAGCGTCGTCGGTGTTGTTCATCCTCGTCCGCCGACGGTCGGCGCCGGGGGTGTGCGGCGTCATGGGGTGGACAGGTATAGTCCGAATTCTTTCCCGTCCCCTGTCAGGAACCGCCATGTCCTTTGTGATTCCCGCCCCAGCTCAGGCCAGCCTTCCGGTGGCCGGCACGACCGACCGTTTTCCGGTGCGGCGCATCTACTGTATCGGCCGCAACTATGCCGACCATGCCCGCGAGATGGGCGGCTCGCCCGATCGCGAACCGCCGTTCTTCTTCTGCAAGCCGGCCGATGCCGCGTTTGCGGTGAGCGGCGAGACACCGACCGAGTGGCCGTATCCGACCATGACGGACGATCTGCATCACGAGATCGAACTGGTGGCAGCCATCGGCCGTGGCGGTCGCGACATCGCCGTGGCCGACGCGCTCGATCATGTGTGGGGCTACGGGGTGGGGCTGGACATGACGCGCCGCGACCTGCAGGCGCAGATGAAGGCCCAGGGGCGCAGCTGGGAGATCGGCAAGGCCTTCGACCATGCGGCGCCCATCTCAGCGCTGCGCCCGGCCTGCGACACCGGGCATCTGGCGCTCGGCGCGATCTGGCTGGAGGTGAACGGCCAGCGCCGCCAGAGCGGCGACCTGTCGGACATGATCTGGTCGGTGGCGGAGGCGGTGGCCGGGCTGTCGCGTTATTTCGAGCTGGCGCCCGGCGATCTGCTGATGACCGGCACGCCGGCGGGGGTCGGCGCCGTCACGCGCGGCGACGTGCTCAAGGGCGGCGTCGAGGGGATCGGGACGCTGGCCTTGAAGATCGTCTGAGGCCTTGGCGGGGCGCGCGGCCCCGCCGGTTCAGCCCTTGGCCAGGCGTTTGATCGGCCCCGAGGCGGCGATCGTGCCGTCGGCCACGAAGGCTTCGACATTGGCCTCGATGCGATCGGGGTCGTACAGGTAATTGACCATCAGCCCGAAGGACTGGGCCATGCCCTTGGCCGCGGTGTCGCCCATCCAGTTCAGGCGTTCGATGCACGCGCCGTTGCCGAGGTGGAAGCGGGCCACCGGGTCGAAGGGCGCGCCGCGCGACTTGGCATGACACAGATAGCGTGCGGCCAATCGGGTCAGCGGGGTGCCGAGGGCGGCGGGCAGGCCGGGTTGCTCCAGCCACGGGCAGGTGTCGTCGAGCAGGGCCTTGAAGCCGGCCGCGTCCGGCCCGTCGATGCCGAAGGGCGCGAGCTTTTTCCAGTCCGCCTCGGTGAAGGCCTCGGCCAGCGCCTCCGGGTGGGCGCGCACCCAGTCCTTGAGCCGCGGGATCGGCGACAGCGTGGCGAACTGCTTGAGACTGGGCAGATCGCGCTTGAGGTCGTCGACCACCCGCTTGAGCAGGAAGTTGCCGAAGGACACCCCGCGCAAACCCACTTGGGTGTTGCTGATCGAATAGAAGATGGCGGTATTGGCGCGGCTGGTGTCGGACACTGGCGCCATCTCGTCGAGCAGCTTCTGGACGTTGTCGGCCAGGTCGTCGACCAGCGCCACCTCGACGAAGATCAGCGGCTCCAGCGGCATGCGTGGATGGAAGAAGGCGTAGCAGCGCCGGTCGGTATCGAGCCGGTTCTTGAGATCCTTCCAGGAGCGGATCTCGTGCACCGCTTCGTATTGCACCAGCTTTTCGAGTAGCGCGGCGGGGCTCTCCCAGGTGATGCGGCGCAGCTCCAGGAAGCCGACGTCGAACCACGCGTTGAGCCGCGCTTCGAGCTCGCGGTCGAGGGCCTTGAGTTCGGGGTCGTCCTTGAGAAAGCGCAGCAGGTCGGCGCGCAGGTCGACCAGGAACTTGACCCCGGCGGGGATCGCGTTGAACTGCGTGAGGATGCGGATGCGCCGCGAGCGCATGGCGCCGCGCAGCTTGGCTTCGGCATCCCATTGCTCGGGCGTGCCCACCTTGTCCTGGTAGGCGGCATGGGCTTCGGCCACGCGATTCGGGTCCGGCCCGAACTCCAGCGCGATCATGCGCAGGAAGGCATGGCGTGCGTCGTCGTCCAGCTCCAGATAGGTCTGCGCCAGGCGCGCTGCGCGCTGGCGGGTGGACACCTCGCCGCCGGTGCCCTCGGCGCACTCGCGCATCTGCGCGCGCAGGCGGTCGAGGTCATGGGCTTCGAGATGCGCCTGGGACTTGCCGCCCCAGGAAATGATGTCGCGCATTCGTTCCAGACTGCGCGTGACGATGTTGGAAACCATGCGGGCCTCTCGTGCTTGGCGGCGATCGAAGCGTTGTGACCGGCGTCCGGTGCGGCAGTTCAGGACGCCGGTCGGCGGTAGGCGTGCAGCATCAGCGCCACACCGGCCAGGACCATCGGCACGCACAGCCACTGCGCGGTCGACAGCCCCAGGCTGAGAGTGCCGAAAATGCCCGGATCCGGGGTGCGGAAAAACTCCATGGCGAAGCGCAGCACGCCATAACCGATCAGGAACACGGCCGAGGTCGCGCGCAGCGGGCGCGGCGCGCGGGCGAACCACCACAGCAGCGCGAACAGCAGCAAGCCTTCGCCAGCCGCCTGGTAGAGCTGCGAGGGGTGGCGCGGCAGGGTGTCGACCTGCGGAAAGACCATCGCCCACGGCAGCGAGGGGTCGGCCACCCGGCCCCACAGCTCGCCGTTGATGAAGTTGCCGATGCGCCCGGCGGCCAGGCCGGTGGGCACCAGCGGCGCGATGAAATCGGTGATCTGCCAGAAGCCCTTGCCATGCTTGCGGCCATACAGCCACATGGCCAGCAGCACGCCGAGGAAACCACCATGGAAGCTCATGCCGCCTTTCCAGGTGGCGAGGATCTCGAGCGGATGGCTGAAGTAATACCCCGGCTGGAAAAACAGCACCTCGCCGAGGCGCCCGCCGACGACCACGCCGATCACGCCGTAGAACAGCAAGTCGTCGAGCTGCTGCGCGGTCCAGCCCAACTCGGGCCGGCGCTTGAGGTGGATACGCCCGAGCACGATGAACAGCACGAAGGCGACCAGGTACATCAGGCCGTACCAATGGATCGAAAGCGGACCGAGCTTGAGCGCGATCGGGTTGAATTGCGGGTGGGTCAGCATCGGCTCAGTCGGCTTCGCCCAGGTTGATCTTGAGCTGATGCAACTCGGCGCGCAGCGCGGCGACTTCGGCCTCGAGCGTTTCGACCCGCGCGGCCAGCCCGCCCGGCGCGGACGGCGCTGCGGCGGCCATGGCGCTGGCCACGTCCACCTCGCCGCACATCAGGTGGGCATAGCGGGTTTCCTTGGTGCCCGGCGCGCGCGGCAGGGCGAGCACCATGGGCGGGTATTTTTCGCCCAGGTGTTCGAGCGCGGCCTGCACGGTGGGGATGTCGTCGAAGCGGTGCATGCGCTCGGCGCGGCTGCGCAGCTCGCCGGCAGTCTGCGGGCCGCGCAGCATCAGCAGCGCCATGATGGCCTGCTCGGCCGGCGGCAGCGAATGGCGCAGGCGGATGCGGTGCTCGTACTTGACCACCCGGGCCCCTTCGTAGCGGCCGACCAGACCACGCGCCAGCAGGCTGCTGATCGCTTCGCTGACCTCGGATTCGTCCAGTTGCATGACCGGCTCTCGCCCGGTGAGCTGATTGCAGCCGGTGGTGATGGCGTTGAGGCTGAGCGGGTACTGGTCGGGGGTGGTGAAGCCTTTTTCGATCAGTACGGCGAGCACGCGGGCTTCGTTCGGGCTGAGGTCGAAACCTTCGGTCGATTCGGTGGTGTCGGTCATGGGGCGATCCCGGCTATGGCGCAGCCTGCGATGATAGCGGATCGCCCGCCTCTAGCGCGTCGTGCCGTCGTCGCGTTCGTGCAGGGCGGCGCGCGCCAGGGCGATCAAGCGGCAGGTGGAGCTGTCGGCGCCGGCCGGCATGACGCCGCTCTCGAAGGCAGCCTCGATGCGCCGGGCCAGCTGCTTGCCCAGCTCCACGCCCCATTGGTCGAAGCTGTTCACATGCCACAGCACGCCCTGGACGAACACCTTGTGCTCGTACATCGCCAGCAGGGCCCCGAGAGTGCGCGGCGTGAGCGCGTCGAGCAGGATCAGGTTGGTGGGGCGGTTGCCGGCGAAAACACGGTGCGGCAGCAACTCGGCGATGCGCTCGGGGGGCAGGCCTTCGGCCACCATCTCGGCGCGTGCCTCGTCGGCGGTGCGCCCCATCATCAGCGCCTGGGCCTGGGCGATGCAGTTGGCCAGCACGATGTCGTGGTGTGGGCGGGTATTGTCGGGGCTGTGCAGGCTGGCGACGAAGTCGGCCGGCACCAGTTGCGAGCCCTGATGCAGCAGCTGGTAGAAGGCGTGCTGGCCGTTGATGCCGCTGTTGCCCCACACCACCGGCCCGGTGGCCCGGCCGACCGGCTGGCCGTCGCGGGTGGTCTGCTTGCCGTTGCTCTCCATGTCGAGCTGCTGCAGGAAGCTGGGCAGTTGGCGCAGGCCGTGGTCGTAGGGGGCGATCATGTGGGTGGCGGCGCCGAAGCCGTTCACATACCACACGCCGATCAACGCCAGCAGCACCGGCAGATTCTCCGACCATGGCGCGGTGCGGAAGTGGGTGTCCATGGCATGGGCGCCGGCGAGCAGCTCGCGGAAGGCGGCCGGGCCGATCTGCAGCATGATGCTCAGGCCGACGGCCGACCACAGCGAATAGCGCCCGCCCACCCAGTCCCAGAAGCCGAACATGTTGGCCGGATCGATGCCGAAGTCGGAGACCGCCTCGGCATTGGTCGACACCGCGACGAAATGGCGGCCGATGTCGGCCTCGGTGGGGCCTCCGCGCAGAAACCAGGCACGCGCGCTGCGGGCGTTGGTCAGCGTCTCTTGAGTGGAGAAGCTCTTGGAGCAGACCACGAACAAGGTGGTGGCGCGGTCGAGCTGGCGCAGCAGGCCGTTGAGGCGGCCGGCGTCGACATTGGCGACGAAATGCGTGCGCAGGCCCGTCGGCGCCAGCGGGCGCAGGGCGTCGCACACCAGGCGCGGGCCGAGGTCGGAGCCGCCGATGCCGATATTGACGATGTCGGTGATGGCCTCGCCGGTATGGCCGCGCCAGGCGCCGCTGCGCACCTGCTCGGCAAACTCGGTCATATGAGTGAGCTCGGCGTGCACGTCGGGGACCACATTGTGGCCATCGACACGGATGTCGGCGTCGGCCGGCGCGCGCAGCGCGGTGTGCAGCACGGCGCGGTGCTCGGTGCTGTTGATGCGCTCGCCGCCGAACATGGCGTCGATCGCGCCGCGCAGATCGCTGGCATCGGCCAGCGCGAACAGCAGCCCGAGGGCGTCGTCGTCGATGCGGTTCTTGCTGTAGTCGAGGAAGAGGCCGGCGCTGCGCGCGCTCATCCGCTCGGCCCGGCCCGGGTCGGCGGCGAACTGGTCGCGCAGATGCACGCCGGCCTGGTGCGAGGCAGCCTGGCGCAGGCGGGACCACAGGTCGGCTGGGGAATCGGACATCGTGTTGGGGGTGTGCCCGTCGGGGGCGTGAAAATCTGTGAGTCGGTTCATGCTGGGTCAACAGTGTAGTGGAGCGATGTTACAGCGTCACCCGCGAACACCGGCCAAGGAGGGAAAACTGCCTATTATGACGCCTGAATTGTCATTTTGCAGCTATCGTTCAAGGGGCGCCCGGGCGCCCGAAGCGCTCGGCTCGCGCTACAATGTTCAGTTCGCAGGCAGCCCCAGGTTTCAGGAGACCAACCCCATGCCCCAGTACCGTTCACGCACTTCCACCGCCGGCCGCAACATGGCAGGCGCCCGCGCCCTGTGGCGGGCGACCGGCATGAAGGACGGCGACTTCGAAAAACCGATCATCGCCGTGGTCAACAGCTTCACGCAGTTCGTGCCGGGTCATGTCCACCTCAAGGACATGGGCCAGCTGGTGGCGCGCGAGATCGAAGCGGCCGGCGGCGTGGCCAAGGAATTCAACACCATCGCCATCGACGACGGCATCGCCATGGGCCACGGCGGCATGCTCTACAGCCTGCCCTCGCGTGACCTCATCGCCGACTCGGTCGAGTACATGGTCAACGGCCACACCGCCGACGCCATGGTGTGCATCTCCAACTGCGACAAGATCACCCCGGGCATGCTGATGGCCGCGCTGCGCCTCAACATCCCGGTGATCTTCGTCTCCGGCGGGCCGATGGAGGCCGGCAAAGTCAAGTGGGAGAACAAGGTCATCGCCCTGGATCTGGTCGACGCCATGGTCAAGGCCGCCGATTCGAGCTGCTCGGACGAAGAAGTGGCTGCCGTCGAGCGCTCCGCCTGCCCGACCTGCGGTTCCTGTTCCGGCATGTTCACCGCCAACTCCATGAACTGCCTGACCGAGGCGTTGGGCCTGTCGCTGCCGGGCAACGGCACGGTGGTGGCCACCCATGCCGACCGCAAACAGCTGTTCCTCACCGCCGGGCGCAAGATCGTCGAGCTGGCGCGTCGCTACTACGAGCAGGACGACGCCACGGTGCTACCGCGCAGCATCGCCAGCTTCGAGGCCTTCGAAAACGCCATCACCCTCGACGTGGCCATGGGCGGCTCGACCAACACCGTGCTGCATCTGCTGGCCGCGGCGCGCGAGGCGGGCGTCGACTTCACCATGGCCGATATCGACCGCATCTCGCGCAAGGTGCCGTGCCTGTCCAAGGTGGCGCCGGCGGTGCCGGACGTGCATATCGAAGACGTGCATCGTGCCGGCGGCATCATGGGCATTCTCGGCGAGCTCGATCGCGCCGGGCTGCTTCACCGCAACGCCCATACCGTGCACAGCAAGACGCTGGCCGAGGCCCTGTCGCGCTGGGATGTGATGCAGGCGCACGACAACAAGGTGTTCGACTTCTTCCGCGCCGCGCCCGGCGGGGTGCCCACCCAGGTCGCCTTCAGCCAGGATCGCCGCTGGAACGAACTCGACATGGACCGCAGCCACGGCGTGATCCGTGACCGCGCCAACGCCTTCACCCAGGAAGGCGGTCTGGCCGTGCTCTACGGCAACATCGCCGAGAAGGGCTGTATCGTCAAAACGGCCGGCGTGGACGAGTCGATCTGGACCTTCACCGGTCGCGCCCGGGTGTTCGAAAGCCAGGACGCTGCGGTCGAGGGCATTCTGGCCGACAAGATCGTCGCCGGCGACGTGGTCGTCATCCGCTACGAGGGTCCGAAGGGCGGGCCGGGCATGCAGGAGATGCTCTATCCGACCAGCTATCTCAAGTCCAAGGGCCTGGGCAAGGCCTGCGCGCTGCTCACCGACGGGCGCTTCTCGGGCGGCACCTCCGGCCTGTCGATTGGCCATGCTTCGCCCGAGGCGGCCTGCGGCGGTGCGATCGGCCTGATCGAAGAGGGCGACACTATCGAGATCGATATCCCCAACCGGCGCATCAACCTGCTCATCGACGAGGCCGCCCTGGCCAAACGCCGCGCTGCCATGGACGCCAAGGGCGCCGACGCCTGGAAGCCGATCGGCCGCCAGCGCGTGGTGTCGGCCGCCCTGCAGGCCTACGCCGCGCTGACCACCAGCGCCGACACCGGCGCGGTGCGCGATGTGACGCAAGTGCAGCGCTGAACGCCAGCGCTCGCACGCGTGCCAAGGGCCGCCTCGGGGCGGCCCTTTTTTGCGCCCGCCTGCCGTGGGCGCCGGGAACCTCGCGCGGGTGGGCGTCTCTCAGGAGTATGAGTCGTCGTTGCGGAGAGAGCCGATGCGCCCTTCCGACCTACCCCCCGAAGTCCTGCTGGAAAAAGTCTGGCCGCTGGTCATTGTTGCGATGGGCGGGGTGGCGGTGCTCAATTTTCTCGCCGCCTTGGTAATTGCCGTGTTCGGCGGCGCCTTGCACCCGGCCTTCGCCGACAGTCACGCGTGGGTCTTGTTTGCCGTGGCTGGCGTGGCGATGTCGGTGCAGGCGGTGCTGATGACGGTGATGTATGTACAGCTGTGGCGCCGGCTGCATCCGGCGCTGGCCTTGCCGTCCGGGCTTCGGGGTGGCCTGCGTCTGCCGGTGACCCAGGCGCTCGCGCAGCCCGTGTTGCGCCGGCGCCTGCGGGTGGTGCGCCATGCCGCGCGACGGCGTCGAAGCGGCGTGCCGGTGTTCACGGAGGGGGGCGTGCGATCCGTTGTAAGCTGACGGCGGACCCTGAATCATGAGGCGTGTCGATGGCGAACCGGATACTGCGCGGCATCGGTCGTTTGCTGGCGAGCTACCTGAATGCCGAACTGCCGAGCTACACGCCGCTGGCCACGCATTCTGCCGAACGCCTGCAGCGCGCGCTTCTGCCCGGCGACATCCTGTTGGTCGAGGGCAACCGCCGCATCAGTGCTGCCATCAAGTACCTCACCCAGTCCACCTGGTCGCACGCGGCCCTGTATATCGGCCCGGGGGTCGTGTCGGGGCCGACCAGCGAGCCGCTGGTGCTGATCGAAGCCGATACCGAAAATGGCGTCGAGGCGGTGTCGCTGTCCAAATACGACGGCATGCACACGCGCATCTGCCGGCCGGTCGGGCTGAGCATCAAGGACCGCCAGGCGGTGATCGCCTACGCCGTATCACGTATCGGCTACCAGTACGACCTGAAGAACATCGTCGATCTGGCGCGCTACCTGCTGCCGACGCCGCCGGTGCCGACGCGCTTCCGGCGTCGCCTGTTGTCGCTCGGCAGCGGTGAGCCGACACGGGCGATCTGCTCGACGCTGATTGCGCAGGCCTTCCAGAGCATCGGCTATCCGATCCTGCCGGAGGTGATCCGGCGCCCGTCGCGGCCGGGCGATCCGCGTCACTGCAATAGCTGCGAAACCGAGGTGCTGCGCGTGCGGCATCACAGCCTGTTTACGCCGCGAGACTTCGACATCTCGCCTTATTTCGCGATCATCAAGCCGAGCATCGATGGCGGGCTGGACTACCGGTCGCTGGTGTGGGACGCGCCGCGCGTGGGCGACGCCTCAGCTACGGGCGGCAATGACTACGCCGGTGCCGACCAGCACCCCGCCTGAGACCCGGTTCATGGCGCGGACTGCCCGCCGGTCGCGCAGCAGGCGGCGCGCCCGGGCGGCCAGCAGGGCGTAGCCGGCCAGCACCACGAAGACCATCGAGCAGGCGATGGCACACACCAGCAGGAAGTCGACAAAGGTGATGCTCGCCAGATCGATGAAGGTCGGGAAGAAGGCGGCGTAGAAGAGAATCGCCTTGGGGTTGCCGAGCGTGGTCAGGAGGCCGGTGAGCGCATCCTTGAAATAGCCGGCCGAGGGGCCGGGCGGCAACTCCGCCGGGGGCGTGTCGTCGCCGCGCAAGGCGCCGATGCCCAGCCAGATCAGGTAGGCGGCGCCGAGCCACTTCACCGCCAGAAACACCTCGCCGTAGTTCTGCGCCAGCGTGGTCATGCCCAGGCAGGCCAGGGCGATCAGCACGATGTCGCCCAGCGCGATGCCGGCCACATGCCACAAGGCCGCGCCGAGCCCCGAGCCGAGCGTGCGGGCGGTGATGCTGGCCACGGCCGGGCCGGGCGTCACGGCCAGCACGAAGACGGCGCCGGCGAGTGCCAGGGCGGAGGTGAGTGTCATGATTGTTGCTCCTTTTCGGCCGCTTCGCGGGTGAGGGCGCGTTGCAGGGACGGGCGGGCCCAGTTGCGTTCAAGATAGCTTGGCAGCACCGCGCCTTCCAGGGACACTTTGGCGGATTTGGCCCATGCCAGGCAGTGGCTGGCGAAGATGTCGGCGAGGCTGAAGCGATCGCCGGCCAGCCAGGGCGTTGCTTCGAGATGCCGGGCGAGCAACGCGGCGGCGGTGTTGAATTCCCAGCGGGCGGTGTCTTCGATCGCCGGCAGGCGACGCTTCTCCGGCAGGGCGAAGCGATGCTTGGCGATGGTCCACAGGGGCTGTTCCAGCTCCGTGAGGCAGAAGCACAGCCAGCGCAGCGCTTGCGTCCGGGCGCTGGCTTCGGTGGGCAGGAGGTCGGCATCCGGAAAGTGTTCGGCGATCCATAGGCCGATGGCGCCGGTTTCGGTGATCACCGAACCGTCGTCCAGCCTGAGGGCCGGCACCTTGCCGGCCGGGTTGATGGCCAGGAAGGCGGGCTGGCGGCCTGCGCCCTTGAAGAGGTCCACGAACACATAGTCGTAGTCGGCGCCGGCTTCTTCCAGCGCCCAGACGGTGCGCAGCGAGCGGCTGTTGGGGCAGCCAAAAACGGTCAGCATCTTGTTCTCCGGCGGTGTTGACGGCATGGTATGACACATTCTGAGCGCCCCCGAAGGGGCCAGGACGCCGGGGCGGCCCGGTCGTTTCCTTGAGGAGCATGACACATGGATGGACATCTCTGGCTGGCCTTTCTGGCGGCATCGATCATCATCTCGCTGACGCCCGGGCCCGGTGCGGTGATGACCCTGAGCGTGGGCGCGCAGCATGGCTTTGCCGCGGCGGCGCGCGCCATTGCCGGCCTGCAACTGGCCTTGCTGATCCAGCTGGCGATCATCGGTGCGGGGCTGGGGGCGGTGCTTGCCGCTTCGGCAACCGCGTTTCTGGTGCTCAAGGTTGTCGGTGCGTTGTATCTGGTGTGGCTGGGCATCCAGAAGTGGCGCGCGGTTCCGCACGGGCTCGGCAGTGCGCCGCTGGCGCGCCGGCAACGGCTCTTCACCTCGGGCGTGCTGGTCAATCTCACCAACCCCAAGGCCATCGTCTTCATCGCCGCGCTGGTGCCCCAGTTCATCCGGCCGGGCGGTTCGGAGTGGCTGCAGTTCACCATCATCGGCGCGACCATGGTGGCGGTGGATGTGGTGGTCATGTCCTGCTATGCGGGGCTCGCCGCCCGGATACGCCCGTGGCTGGCCAGTGTGCGGGTGCAGCGGATGCAGAACCGACTGTTCGGCGGCCTGTTCATCGGTGCCGGTGCGGCACTGGCGGCCTCATCGAATCGCTGAAAATTGATATGTATCAAAAAAACCGGGAGTCAGGTTTCCGGTTTTTGTCCGATGTTCCATGTGGAAAGGCGGTGTGTTTATGCAACTAATTGATATATATCAAAAATAAACGATGTCGCAGCGATGATTTGGCTGGTAATCAAGTTTCCTTTTTCGGCCGCCGGGTGTTCAGGCCGCGGCCGACCGTCTGCGCGGCGGCGTTAGCCAAGCCAATGAAATAAAACGACTTTTGTGCCACCGTCCGGGTGGCACGCTTCTTGGTAGTGACTCCTCCCAACGGTGCCGCGGAGCACCGGCATCTGGCACAGGGGGGAGACATGGTTCCCAGTTCGAACGACCACGCGGGTGTCGCCACGACGGCGCGCCCGATCGAGAAGCGCCTCGAGATGAGCCGGCGCAGTTTCATGCAGTTCTGCGCCACGCTGGCCACCACGCTGGGCTTGCCCAAGGGCGCCGAGGCGGCGGTGCAGCAGGCCATGGAGGCGGCCAAAAGGCCGTCGGTGATCTGGCTGCATTTTCAGGAATGCACCGGCTGTACCGAGTCGATGCTGCGCGCCGAGCACCCCACGCTCGAAAAGCTGATCCTCGACGTCATCTCCCTCGACTACCACGAGACCCTGTTCGCCGCCGCCGGCCACCAGGTGGAGGCCGCGCGCAATGCGGCCATGGCGGCCAACAAGGGCAAGTACCTGCTGGTGGTCGAAGGGGCGATTCCGACGCGCGACGGCGGGGTGTATTGCAAGGTGGGCAACAAGACGGCGATCGAGCTGACCCGCGAGTGCGCCGAGCATGCCGCGGCGGTGATCGCCATCGGCTCCTGTGCGTCGTGGGGCGGCATGCCCTCGACCGATCCGAACCCGACCGGCGCGGTGGGGGTGAACAAGATCATCGACAAGCCGGTGGTCACCATCCCCGGCTGCCCGCCCAACCCCTACAACTTCCTGGCCACGGTGGTGCACTTCCTCACCTTCGGTAGCCTGCCGCCGGTCGATCACCTCAACCGCCCGCTGTTCGCCTACTCGCGCCTGGTGCATGAGAACTGCGAGCGCCGCGCGCACTTCGACGCCGGCCGCTTCGCGCTGCAGTTCGGCGACGACGGCCATCGCAAGGGCTACTGCCTCTACAAGCTCGGCTGCAAGGGGCCCGAGACCTACGCCAACTGCCCGACCGTGCTGTTCGGCGATGCCGGCGCCGGCACCTGGCCGGTGGGCTGCGGCCACCCCTGTATTGGCTGCACCGAGGAAGGCGTGGGCTTTACCAAGCCGATCCACATGCTCGCCAAGGTGAAGAACGTCGAGCCGCCGGCGATGTATCCGGGCCTGCACGAATCGCAGGGGCAGGGCGCCACGCTGGGTTCGGCGGCGGTACTGGCCGGGGTGGCCGGCGCGGCGGCCGGCGCCGGCGCGGTGCTGGCGCGCAATCTCGGCAAGCAGCACGCCGAGGCCGAGGCGAACACCGACAAGAGCGAGGTGTGACATGGCCAGCCGGCGCGACTTTCTGAAGCGCGCCCTGGCCGGCAGTGCAGCGGTGGCGGGCGCCGCCACCTGCACCGACGCCAGTGCGCGCGGCAATGCCCAGATCTCACCCGACGCGGTGGGCCTGCTCTTCGATTCGACCCTGTGCATCGGCTGCAAGGCCTGCGTGGCCGCCTGCAAGGACGCCAACGGCCTGCCGCTGGACTACGCCACGCCGATCGAGGCGGCCTGGGATGTGCCGGTCGACACCACCGCCAAGACCTTCAACGTGATCAAGGCCTATGTCGACGGCAGCGGCATGCACAAGGATCAGGTGCAGGACGGCTACGCCTTCATGAAGAGTTCCTGCCTGCACTGCGTGGATCCGAGCTGCGTGTCGGCCTGCCCGGTGTCGGCGATGACCAAGGACCCGGTGACCGGCATCGTCGGCTACGACCCCGACGCCTGCATCGGCTGCCGCTACTGCGTGGCGGCCTGCCCGTTCGGCATCCCCAAGTACGACTACGACTCGCCCACCGGCAAGATCGGCAAGTGCGAGCTGTGCCGCCATCGCCTGCCCGAGGGCAAGTACGCCGCCTGTGCCGAGGTGTGCCCGACCGGTGCGACGCTGTTCGGCAAGGTCAGTGAGCTCAAGGCCGAGGCGAAGCGCCGGCTGGCCCTCACCCCAGGCGCCGAGACCACCTGGCCGCGCGGCAACCTCACGACTGGCGACCAGCCGTCGTGGAACGGCCCGGCGCCGGTCTATGTGCAGCACATCTACGGCGAGAAAGAAGTCGGCGGCACGCAGATGCTCAAGCTGGCGGCGGTGCCATTCGACAAACTCGGCCACCGGCCGCTGCCCGAGCGCTCGTTCTCCTCGCAGTCCGAGACCTTGCAGCACACGCTGTACGGCGGCCTGGTGCTGCCGTTGGCGGTGCTCGGCGCGATGACCTGGGTGGCCAAGCGCAATGTGAAGCATGACGACGAAGGAGGCGATCATGACTAAGCACGCACACGCTGCGCCGGCACCGGTCGGCGGGCGGCTGTTGTCGCCGGTCACCTTCGTGCTCGGCGTGCTGATTCTGGCCGCGCTGGCGATCCTCGCCGTGCGCTTCGTCTATGGCCTGGGGACAGTGACGAATCTCAACGACGGCTACCCCTGGGGCATCTGGGTGGTGGCCGACGTGGTGATCGGCTCGGCCTTCGCCTGCGGCGGCTTCTCGGTGGCCATGCTGGTGTACATCTTCAACAAGGGCGAGTACCACCCGCTGGTGCGCCCGGCGCTGCTGGCCAGCCTCTTCGGCTACACGCTGGCCGGCGTCGGCGTGCTGTTCGACCTCGGCCGCTGGTGGAACTTCTGGCACATCCTCGCGCCCGGCTATGCCTCGCCCAACTCGGTGATGTTCGAGGTGGCCGCCTGCATCTCGCTCTACATCGTGGTGATGTGGATCGAGTTCTCGCCGACTTTCTTCGAGAAGTGGGGCATGAAGGACGCCAGGCGCAAGGTGAACAAGGCGATGTTCTTCTTCATCGCCCTGGGCACCGTACTGCCGATGATGCACCAGAGCTCGCTCGGCTCCTTGCTGGTGGTTTTCGGCACGCAGATCCACCCGCTGTGGCAGAGCATCGTGCTGCCGCTGATCTTCCTGATCTCGGCCATCACCATGGGCTACGCCGTGGTGCTGTTCGAGTCCTGCCTGGCGGCGGCCGGCTACCGGCGCACGATCGAGATGCACCTGCTCACGCCGCTCTCCAAGATCATGCTCGGCATGCTCGGCGTGTTCCTGGCGGTGCGCTTCGGCGATCTCATCGTCCGCGGCGCGCTCGGCTATGCCTTCGAGGGCAGCGTGCAGGCGGCCATGTTCTGGCTCGAGACAGCCTGCTTCGTCGCGCCCTTCGTGCTGCTGCGCGCCCAGGCCGCGCGGCGCAACCCGGCGCGGCTCTTCGTGGCCGGCGCGCTGCTGATGCTCGGCGGCGTGCTGCTGCGCATCAACGCCTTCCTGGTCGGCTACGACACCGGCGAGGGCTGGAGTTACTTCCCGTCCGTGCCCGAGATGCTGGTCACCTTCGGCATGTTCGCCATCGAGATTCTTGCCTACATCGTCATTACCCGCCGCTTCCCGGTGCTGCCGCGCGAAGACGCGGTGCACGGTGCCCATTGAGGAGAACCCAGTCATGAGCCAACGCATCACCATCGACCCCGTCACCCGCATCGAAGGCCATCTGCGTGTCGACGTGGAAGTGAATGACGGCCGCGTCTCCAAGGCCTGGGCCTCGGGCCAGATGTGGCGCGGGGTGGAGAACATCCTCACCGGGCGCGACCCGCGCGATGCCTGGGCCATCACCCAGCGCATCTGCGGGGTGTGCACCACGGTGCATGCCATCGCCTCGGTGCGCGCGGTGGAAAACGCGCTGAACCTGGAGATCCCGGTCAACGCCAACAGCATCCGCAACCTGATCATCCTGGCGCACGCGATCCACGATCACATCGTGCATTTCTACCACCTGTCCGCGCTCGACTGGGTGGACGTCACCAGCGCCCTCAAGGCCGACCCGGCCAAGACCAGCGCCCTCGCCGAGAGCCTGTCGAACTGGTCGGGTAACTCGAAGCATGAGTTCGCCAAGGTCAAGGAGCGGCTCACAGGTTTCGTCGGCACCGGCCAGCTGGGCATCTTCACCAACGGCTACTGGGGCCACCCGGCGATGAAGCTCACGCCCGAGGTGAACCTGCTCGCCGTGTCGCACTATCTGCAGGCGCTCGAAGTGCAGCGCTACGCCAGCAAGATCGTGTCGGTGCTCGGTTCGAAGTCCCCGCACATCCAGAACGTGGCGGTGGGCGGTGTGGCCAACCCGCTGGCGCTCGATGCGCAGTCGGTGCTCACCATGGAGCGCCTGCTCGCGGTGAAGGAGTGGATCGGCAAGCTCGACGACTTCGTGAAGAACGTCTACCTCGTGGATGTAGCCGCCATCGGCGCCTTCTACCCCGAGTGGACCCAGGTCGGCCGCGGCATCACCGACTACCTGTGCGTGCCCGACATCCCGCTCGACGGCAAAGGCGAGACATTCGCCATCCCGGGCGGTCATATCGCGGGCGGGGACCTGTCGACCTTCAAGGCGATCAACACCTTCCACGACAAGTACTTCCTCGACGGCGTGAGCGAGGCGGTCAAGCACTCGTGGTACGACTACAAGGGCGGCAACGACAAGAGCCTGCACCCCTACGAGGGCGAAACCACCCCGAACTACACCGACTTCCAGGACGAGGGCAAATACTCCTGGCTCAAGTCGCCCACCTTCTACGGCAAGCCCATGCAGGTCGGCCCGCTGGCGCGCGTGCTCGCCGGCCTCGCCGCCGGCCACGAACCGACCGCGCGCTACGCCACCGCCACGCTCGAGCGCGTCTCGTCCATTGCCGGCATCAAGGTCGGGCTCGACGCCATGCACTCCACCATCGGCCGCCATGCCGCACGCGCCGTCGCCTGCGCGGTGCAGGTGGACGAGCTCGCCGCGCAGTGGGACCGCCTGGTCGACAACATGGGCAAGGGCGACCTCACCACCTTCAACCCGCCCACCTTCCCCAAGGGCGAGCAGCGCGGCGTGGGCTTTCACGAAGCGCCGCGCGGCGTGCTCTCGCACTGGGTGGTGATCAAGGACGGCAAGATCGACAACTACCAGTGCGTGGTGCCCACCACCTGGAACGCCGCTCCGCGCAACGAGCACGACGCGCCGGGCGCGTACGAAGCCTGCCTGCTCGACAACCCGGTGGCCGACCCCGAGCAGCCGCTCGAAGTGCTGCGCACGGTGCATTCCTTCGACCCCTGTCTGGCCTGCGCGGTGCACATCCTCGACACCGAGCACACCGAAGTGGTCACCGTGAAGGCCGCCTGACATGCACACCGCCTCCCGCCCGGATGCCCCGCGCCGAGTCGCCCTGCTCGGCGTGGGTAACATCCTCCTCTCGGACGAAGGCGTGGGCGTGCGCCTCGTTGAGCGCATCGAGGCCGGCTACCGCCTGCCCGAGTGGGTCACCGTGCTCGACGGCGGCACCTGCGCCATGGAGATGCTCGAAGACCTCGAAAATCTCGATCTGCTGGTGATTGCCGACTGCGTGCGCACCGGCCGTCCGCCGGCCAGCGTGGTGGTGCTCCAGGACGACGACGTGCCCGCCTTCTTCCGCACCAAGCTCTCGCCGCACCAGGTCGGCCTCTCCGACGTGCTCGCCACGCTGCACTTCACCGACCGCGCGCCGCGCCGGGTGGTGGTGGTCGGCGTGCAGCCGGTCAGCGTCGACACCGGCATGACACTCACCCAGGCCGTCGCCGCCGCGCTGCCCGAGGCCGAGGCCGCCATCGTCAGCGCGCTGCACAGTGCCGGCGTGCCCTGCACACCACGCCGCGCCGAGGCCGCCTGATGTGCCTGTCCATCCCCATGCAGGTGGTCGAACTCGAAGCCGGCGGTCACGTCGCCATCGTCGCCCGCGGTGAGCGCCGCGAGCGGGTCAACATGCTCTTCGTCGGCCCGCAGCCCGTCGACACCTGGGTGCTGGTGCAACTCGGCTTCGCCAAGGAAGTGGTCGAAGCCGAACAGCTCGCCCTCATCGAAGAAGCCCTCGAAGCGCTCGCCGCCTCGCTCGACGGCGACTACGACCCCCAGCGCTACTTCACCGACCTGACCGGCCACGCCCGCCCCTGAGCGCCCGCATGCGCATCCCGGCCTGGACCCCACCGCCGCCCGTCGTCGCCACGCCGTGGGCCGCCTCGCCGCAAGACGCCGTGCAAGCCCACTTCGACACCGTCTGGCGCACCGCCATGCAAGGCCTGCCCTTCGTGAACGACGCCCTGCAAGTGCGCGCCCTGCGCTTCGCACGCATCGACGGCGACTGGCTCGGCGGCCTCGTCACCCCCTGGTGCGTGCAACTCATGCTCCTGCCCGGCGGTGGCACGCTGTGGGCCGACGTCTCCGCTGGTACCCGCAGCCCGGTCGCGCTGCCCGTCGGCACGTTGCCGTTCATTGCTGACAGCAGCGACGGCCTGCTCCCGGCGTTCCAGTACTTTCCCCTCGTGAATAGCGTTTCCGGGCTGGCGGACATGGCCACCGCCGAAGCCGTTGTGCGCGACGCTCTCCGCACCGCGCTGACCGCGCCGGAGACTCCGGAGTCGCCCCCGAAACCGGCGGTCGATCGAGGACGACGGGAATTCCTGCGGCTGTCGGGAGGACGGTAGGAGAGGCCGGAACGGGCCGCGTAGCCAGACACCATAGGCCACGGGATCAACCATTCGATGCCTACAGACCGTCTTCGATTGCTCCGGTATTCGCGCGCGAGACCAGGTTACGCTGGTGGCAAATATGGCAGATTCGACTGGACGGGCGCTTGGCACGCCCTTTTTTCCGGCAACTGCCAGACTGGCACGGACAATACCCAGCCCCTCAAGGTGCGTAGTATTTGTCGGCCGCATGGCTCCGCAAGGAGGTCCGCCCGCTCGGTTCGCTGCTCGTTCCCGAAGCGGTACCGCGCCGAGATCTGACTCAAAGTACTTGGTGCAAGATGACGAGTGGCATCGGCGACAAATAGATCGATGGCCTTTGCCAGCAAGTTCTCTGTTGTCGTTTTCAAACGATGGCCGTCATTTTCGAGCCAGTACATGCTAACTGCGTCGTCCTCGGCGAGGATCGGGTCAGAAATGACTCGCACTTTGTGGACGAATGCGAACTCATCATCCTGTCCTGCCATTTGATCGATTCTGGCAACAAGGTCAACAATCAATGCTCGCTGGCTTTGCGCCATGATTGCATGAGCAGCCAGGTGTACCTGCAGAGATGAAGCCGAAGTAGCGTCGGCTGACATGGAAATCTCAGCCTGTGATTGGCGCATGCGCAATGCTTCATGGAAAACACCATGGGTATCCAATTTCCCAATGGCATTTACATATGGCGCGAGAACGCGATCGGACTGTCGGGATTGAGCTGTGGCACGTGCATCGTTTGCCGCACTTTGCAGTGCCGCGTGGGTTGCGACCCCTGCAATGAAGGCTGCCATGTTGGGTGCCGGATAGAGCATTTGATACGCGTTGGTGGAGCCGTTGTCGCGGTACTCACCCAAAAATGGGAAGGGCCGATTCTCCCCGACCACTGCGACCCATGGCCCCTCCAGCCTCGCGGCGGCTGCAGCATCCACCAGCCTCACCTGAGGTTTGACTGGTGGTGTCACGCATCCGGCCAGGATCGTCGTGCAGACAATCGCCAGCCCAAGCATGCCTTGCAGACGGCTCGAAAGCTCGCGCCGCATCATTTGGCCTGAACGGTCGCTGTTGCCACCCGCTTCGCGCTCGATGCGTCACTCTTATTTGAGAGTTCGCCCGCGAGGTAATCTGTCGATTCAGCCAGGACCTGATAGTACGCGTTGGTCAAGCCCGGGAAGTTCGGCGGTTCGTTCCAAGCGCCTTCCGCCTTGCGGCTCCGATTGAGCGGTGCGTACCAGACATACGTATTGGATTTCAGGTCCACCATGTAGCTAACACCCCAGAAAAATGCCTCTGGGACATCAACCGGCACGTATTGGGAATATTTGCGAAGCACACCTGAATTGTATGTGGTGATGACAAGAAGTTTGTCGGCACCAAGACGTTCCGACAAAGGCCGGAAGTCCTTTTCCGTTTGACGGCTGTCGTCGCCTTTCCCGGAGTTGCTGGACAGCGCTTCGAGATCCACCGGCTCCTTGAGTATCGAAACCTCCGCCCCCTGAGCGCGCAGTGTGTCTGCCAGACGTTGTGGCAACGAAGCCAATTCGTCTGGCTTGAGAGAATGGACATGCGAACTCAGGTCGGAATGCGCCGCCATTGCAATCCCGACGCATAGAAGACATCCGGCACCCGGAAAAGTCGTAATGGCTTCCGGTACGGCACCCATCTGGATGGCAATCCGGTTGCTTTCGCCTTTGATGGTTTCTGCATTGAAGGCAATCGGCTGTTTCGGCGCCGAGGAGCAGGCAGCCATGAGGAGTGCGGTCGCTACGATGATGAATTGCTTGACTCGGTCCAAGTGAAGTCTCCTTAACGATCTGGATTCCATGCGGGCAGGGCTGTGACCCGAGGATGGAAACATATGCTTACAAACGGTGGGATTCTATCGCTTGGAAGTAATTCGGCATACCCCATGTGAAAAATTTTTGATGCCATGTGGGCGTGTGTAGGTGGTTGGCCTATCCGACGCGATGTTCGAACGCGGCAATGCACGCTGAGTCGCTGACGGCGATGATCAGGGGATCGAGCAACTAACCTGATGCTCAACGACGGACGTTGGTTTTTGGCGTCTAAAGCCTTGTCAGTGCGCGTAGCTTGGGCTGAATGAAATGAAGCCCAACAATCACCGATCCAGCGCCAAACGCTGATGCGCAACCGCAGACCACTCATCGGCGGCGGCACTTCCTCCTTTGCCCTAAATCTTGCGGACGAGGTAGGCAATCTGCCTGCCGCGGATCTCGACTTGTGATGTGCGCTGATGCGGCGCGTCGAGCCCTACGGGCTGAGGTTGTTCAGGCAGGCCGGGCCGTGCTGGGTGAAAGCGCGGTGAACCTGCACGGCCGAGGCGCCGGCGTCGAGGGCTGCGCGGGCGTCGTGGGCGTTGCGGATGCCGCCGACGGCGACGAGGGCGGGGCCGGTGGGGAGGTGGCGGGCGAGGGCGGCGAGGCGGGTGAGTTGGTCGGTGCGGTTGGCGGGCGGGTCGGCGAGGACGAGGGTGAGGCTGTCGATGCCGGCGTGGGCGGCGGCGTCGGCGATGGCGGGTAGGGGGGTGTGGTGCTCGCCGAGCGGCAGTTTGAGGGCCAGGGCGACGCGTCGGGGCAGGCGGTCGCGCTCGCGGGCCAGGACGCGCAGGGTGATGGCCAGCATGGTGTGGTGTTCGGGCGCCAGCAGCGGGCGGTGGGCGCGGGCGCTGAGGTTGAAGCTGAGGTAGTCGGCCGCCTGCCAGGCGCCATGCAGGCCGTCGAGCCATTGCCCCGGCACGGCGGTGGCGGGCGCGCCGGGGGACAGGCCGATGCCGATACCGATGGCGCTGCTGCCGGGGTTGCGTGATGGCAGGGCGGAGAGGCGGGCGACCAGCGGGGCGAGCGGGTTGGGGGCTTGCGGGTGGGCGGCGACGGTGCCGAACTCGACGCTGCCGAAGCCCAGTTGTAGCAATTCGCCGGCTCGGCTGCCGTCGGTGTCGATGCCGCCGGCGAGGCCGGGGCGGTCGTGCCAGGGCAGGCGGAGGCGGGTCATTGGATGCCTCTGCCGTCGCTGTGCGTGTGGCTTGCCGCTGGCGTGGGTGTGTGGGCGCGACCGGCGGCGCTTCCTCGCAACGCGGGTGCGAGCGCATGTCGGAACGACCGGGGCGGGCTCATCCGTACCGCCGGGCAAAATCGCTCATGAACTCCGCCAGCGCATTGGCGCCGGCTTCAGGCATGGCGTTGTAGAGGCTGGCGCGCAGGCCGCCGATGCGGGGGTGGCCGCGCAGGTGATGCAGGCCGTGGGCCTCGGCCTCGGCGATGAAGCGTTCGGTGAGGGCGGTGTCGGCGAGGTGGAAGCGGATATTGGTGACCGAGCGGTGGGCGGGCACCACCGGGGCGGTGTAGACGCCGCCGCTGCCGTCGATGACACGGTAGATCCGCTCGGCCTTGCGCCGGTTGGCGGCGGCCAGGGTGGTGAGGCCGCCGTTGTCGGCGATCCAGTCGAAGACCATGGC
Source organism: Denitromonas iodatirespirans (assembly GCF_018524365.1). Lineage (GTDB taxonomy): Bacteria > Pseudomonadota > Gammaproteobacteria > Burkholderiales > Rhodocyclaceae > Nitrogeniibacter > Nitrogeniibacter iodatirespirans. Next base: position 281,116 of record NZ_JAEKFT010000001.1, on the reverse strand, counting down.
GGCCACGTGGATGGCGGTGGTGGGCGGGGTGTTGTAGGTGCTGTCCTGCTGGGCCTGGATGCGGTAGCTGAATGCGGTGGGGACGTGTGGGGCGACGCGGCCGAGCAGCTCGTCGCGCACCACGAGCACGGTGAGGCCGGCCACACCGAGGTTTTTCTGGGCGCTGGCGTAGATCAGGCCGAAGCGGGTGATGTCGAGCGGCGTGGCGAGGAAGCAGGAGGTGGCGTCGGCCACCAGCGGCACGGCGCCGGTGTGCGGCAGCTCGGGGTAGGCCAGGCCGTCGACAGTTTCGTTGGGGGTGATGTGGCAGTAGGCGCAGCCCGGAGGCAGATGCCAGCGGCCGGCGGTCGGCGCGGCCAGCGGGGTGGCGCCGGTGTAGCGCGCGGCAATGACCACCTTGGTGTAGCGCCGGGCTTCGTCGATGGCGCGCTGCGACCAGTAGCCGGAGTCGGCGTAGGCGGCGCAGCGGGCGGTGCCGAGCAGGTTCATGGGCAGCAGCGAGAACTGGTGCATGGCGCCGCCGGCGAGGAACAGCATGCGGTAGCCGGGCGGCAGGCCGAGCAGCGCGGCGAGGCGTTCGCGGGCATGGGCCAGCGTGGCGCGGAAGGCGTCGCCGGTGAAGGGGCGCTCCAGCGTGGCGGCGCCGTCTACGCCGCGGACGAACAACGCGTCGCGGGCGCGTTCGAGCACGGCGTCGGGCAGGCGGGCGGGGCCGGCGGCAAAGCTGTAAGCCGTCACAGCAGACCGCCGTGGCTGCCGGTGGCCATGAAGAACAGCAGCGGGATCGACAGCATGGTGTTGGTGCGCGACGACAGGTGCGTGATGCGCGAGCAGCGCAGGCGCTCGTCGATGCCGGCGGGCACCAGGCCGAGCACCTTTTTCTGGTGCGGCCACAGCACCAGCCAGACGTTGAGCATCATCAGCGTGCCGATGTACATGCCCATGCCGATCGGCGCCAGGCCGCCTTGCAGGGCGAGCGCGCCGGGGAGCCAGCCCTGGCGCCACAGCATCAGCAGGCCGGCACACCAGGTAACCACCGAGGCCCAGCGGAAGAAGCCGTGCTCGCGGTTGAGCAGCGCCTGGAAGCGCGGGCTGCGGTCGTCGCTCAGCTCGTCGGCGCGCAGCGGCTGCCAGCTGGGGCGCTGCACCACGCTGGAGTAGTTGTGGCCGACCCAGATGATGCCGGCGATGAAGTGCGCCCAGCGCAGGGTGAGGTCGAGCAGCATGTCCATGGCGCGCCTCAGCCGGCCAGCAGGCGCACCAGTGCCGCCAGCACCACGGTGAGCGCGATGCCGAGGGCGATGGTGCCGCGCGCGGTGTCGTAGGGGTGGCGCATCTCAGTCCTCCAGAAAGGCGGTGGTGACGGTGCCGGCGGCGCGCTTGAACAGCGGCTTGCGAAAGCGCAGCGGGCGGGCGGCGGTGTCGACGGCCTCGCGCACCCGGGCGTGATGCGGCGAGCGGCCACAGGCCGGGTCGGTGTTGCCGGCGTCGCCGGTGAGCAGGAAGGCCTGGCAGCGGCAGCCGCCGAAGTCCTTTTCCTTTTCGTCGCACGACACACAGGGCTCGGGCAGCCAGTCGAGCCCGCGATATTTGCGGAACAGCGGCGACTCGTGCCACAGCCAGGCCAGCGGCTTGTCGCGCACCGATTCGAATTCGAGGCCGGGGATCACGCGCGCTTCCTGGCAGGGCATGGCCACGCCGTCGGGGGCGATGGTCAGGTGGATGGCGCCCCAGCCGTTCATGCAGGCCTTGGGGCGGCCTTCGTAGTAGTCGGGGATGACGAAGTAGATCGTCATTTTCTTGCCCAGTTTGTTGCGCCAGCGCTGCACCACCTGTTCGGCTTCGCGCACCTGTTCGAGGGTGGGCATGAGTTCGTCGCGGTTCATCAGCGCCCAGTTGTAGTACTGGATGTTGGCGAACTCGATGTACTCGATGCCCAGCTCGGCGGCCCAGGCGATCATCGCGTCGGTCATGCCGATGTTCTGGCGGAAGACCGGCATGTTGAGCACCATCGGAAAGCCGTGCGCCTTGATGCGGCGGGCGGCGTCGAGCTTGCGCTCGTGGGCGGTGGCGCCGACCAGCGCATCGGTGACCGCGGCCTCGGTGGCCTGCAGCGACAGCTGGATCTGCTTGAGCCCGGCGGCCTTGAGCGCCACCAGGCGCTCTTCGGTGAGGCCGATGCCGGAGGTGATCAGGTTGGTGTAGAAGCCCAACGCGTTGGCGTAGGCCACCAGTTCTTCGAGGTCCGGCCGCTGCAGCGGCTCGCCGCCGGTAAAGCCCAGCTGCAGGGCGCCCAGCTCGCGCGATTCGCGCAGCACGCGCTTCCATTCGTCGGTGGTCAGCTCGCGGGCGGCGTAGTCGTCGAAATCCAGCGGGTTGTTGCACCAGCTGCACTTGAGCGGGCAGCGGTAGGTGAGTTCGAGGGACAGCCACAGGGGCTTGCCCTGGCCGTCGAGCGTGAGGCCGTTGCTGTCTTTTGGCATGGTTGTGCTCCTTGTGGCAGGTGGTCTCAGAACTTGTGAATAAATCTACTGCGCGTGCCGATTGCTGCGTTGCTCACTCGCTCACTCCTCGCCTATCCAATCGATATGTCTCGTCGTTCGCGAACTCGCGCCTTGCACTCGGCCCTGCTCGCTACGATTTCTTCACAAGTTCTCCGGCGTGCAGCCAGCCCTTGTCGGTGGCCACGTCGAGAAAGGCGCGCACGCCCTGGTCGATGTCGTCGGCGGGGCCGGGGAAGGCGTCCTGAAGCTCGGCGATCAGCTCGGCCACGGTGTGTTGGCCGTCGCAGCGCTTGAGGATCTCGCCGGCGGAGGGGTTGAGTTTGATCAGCCCTTCCGGGTAGAGCAGGATGTAGGCGTCCTGGCTGGCTTCCCAGCGGAACATGAAGTGGGGCGACAGCTGCGGGCGGCGGTCGGTGGCGGTCGATGCAAGTGTCATGATGGCGGGCCTCGGGCGGAGAGGGGGCGAAGGCGGCAGGCCGCCACCGCCCCGGACCGGCTTAGCGGACGTAGACGTAAGCCGTGACTTCGAATCCCAGACGGATTTCGCAATAGGCGGGGGTTTCCCAGGTCATGTGTGTCTCCTCAATGGCGGCGCGGCCCCATGCCGTGCCTGGGGCTCATAGTGAGAGCCGCCTGCGCGCCGGGCATCCGCCTTTTGCCGCATTCGCCTACTGAAAATCATGATTGACGGGCAAGGCGGCGGACTCGGGGGTGAATCCGCCAGTGGCCTGGGCGGTAGCCGTCGAAAACCGGAAACCTGCTTTCCGGTCCGGTCTTTTCGGCGGGGTGTGCGTGCGTCGGGAGGTGCTTGATATACATCAAGTTTTTCGACTTTCGGCACGGTGGCATGCTTCTTGTGATGGTGTCATCCGACGTTCCGCCGAGCGCCCGCCGGCGGGGGATAACAAGACCCACCAGGGAGACACCCCGATGACCGACACCTTCTACGAGGTACTGCGCCGGCAGGGCATCACGCGCCGCAGTTTCCTCAAGTTCTGTTCGCTGACCGCCACCTCGCTGGGCCTGGGTTCGGCCTTCGCGCCAAAGATTGCGCATGCGCTGGAGACCAAGCCGCGCACGCCGGTGATCTGGCTGCACGGGCTGGAGTGCACCTGTTGTTCGGAATCCTTCATCCGCTCGGCGCATCCGCTGACCAAGGATGTGGTGCTGTCGATGCTCTCGCTCGACTACGACGACACGCTGATGGCGGCGGCCGGGCATCAGGCCGAGGCGATCCTCGACGAGGTGCGGGCCAAGTACAAGGGCAACTACATCCTGGCGGTGGAGGGCAACCCGCCGCTCAACGAGGACGGCATGTTCTGCATCCAGAGCGGCCGGCCCTTCATCGAAAAACTCAAGGAGACCGCCGCCGACTGCAAGGCGATCATCTCCTGGGGCTCGTGTGCCTCGTGGGGCTGCGTGCAGGCGGCCAAGCCGAACCCGACGCGCGCCACGCCGGTGCACAAGGTGATCTTCGACAAGCCGATCATCAAGGTGCCGGGTTGCCCGCCGATCGCCGAGGTGATGACGGCGGTGGTGACCTACATGCTGACCTTCGACCGCCTGCCCGAGCTGGATCGCCAGGGGCGGCCGAAGATGTTCTACGGCCAGCGGATCCACGACAAATGCTATCGCCGCCCGCACTTCGACGCCGGGCAGTTCGTCGAGCAATGGGACGACGACCAGGCGCGCATGGGCTACTGCCTCTACAAAATGGGCTGCAAGGGCCCGACCACCTACAACGCCTGTTCGACGGTGCGCTGGAACGAGGGCGTGTCCTTCCCCATCCAGTCGGGCCATGGCTGCATCGGCTGCTCGGAAGACGGCTTCTGGGACAAGGGCTCGTTCTACGACCGGGTCACCGACATCCAGCAGTTCGGCGTCGAAGCCAATGCCGACAAAGTGGGCGGCACCGCCGCCGGGGTGGTGGGCGCCTCGATTGCCGCCCATGCCGCGGTCACCGCGCTGGCCCGCGCCCGCCAGAAAACGGGCATCGATACGCCGAAGGGAGAGGACTGATCATGGGTGTGTACGAAACGCAGGGCTTCAAGCTCGACAACACCGGCAAGCGGGTGGTGGTCGATCCGGTAACGCGCATCGAAGGGCACATGCGGGTCGAGGTGAACCTCGACGACAACAACGTGATCCGCAACGCGGTGTCCACCGGCACCATGTGGCGCGGGCTGGAGGTGATCCTCAAGGGGCGCGACCCGCGCGATGCCTGGGCCTTTACCGAGCGCATCTGCGGGGTGTGCACCGGCACCCATGCGCTCACCTCCTGCCGCGCGGTGGAGGATGCGCTGGGCATCGAGATCCCCGACAACGCCAATTCGATCCGCAACATCATGCAGCTCACGCTGCAGGTGCACGACCACCTGGTGCACTTCTACCACCTGCATGCGCTCGACTGGGTGGACGTGGTGAGCGCGCTGTCGGCCGACCCCAAGGCCACCTCGGCACTGGCGCAGAGCATCTCGAACTGGCCGAACAGCTCGCCGGGCTATTTCCGCGATATCCAGAACCGGCTGAAGAAGTTTGTCGAATCGGGTCAGCTCGGCCCGTTCATGAACGGCTACTGGGGCAACCCGGCCTACAAGCTGCCGCCCGAAGCCAACTTGATGGCGGTCACGCACTACCTGGAAGCGCTCGATTTCCAGAAGGAAATCGTCAAGATCCACACCATCTTCGGCGGCAAGAACCCGCACCCCAACTGGCTGGTCGGCGGCATGCCCTGTGCCATCAACATGGACGGCACCGGCGCGGTCGGCGCCATCAACATGGAGCGGCTGAACCTGGTGCAGAGCATCATCGACCGCACCATCGAGTTCGTGGACCAGGTGTACCTGCCCGACCTGCAGGCCATCGCCAGCTTCTACAAGGACTGGACCTTCGGCGGCGGGCTCTCCAGCCTGTCGGTGCTGTCTTACGGCGACATCCCCGATCGTGCCAACGACTATTCGGGCAGCAACCTGCTGCTGCCGCGCGGCGCGATCATCAATGGCGATCTCACCAAAATCCACGAGGTCGACCTGCGCGACCCGGAGGAGATCCAGGAGTTCGTCAATCACTCCTGGTACAAGTACGCCGACGAGACCAAGGGGCTGCACCCCTGGGACGGCGTCACCGAGCCCAACTTCACCCTCGGCCCCAAGACGCAGGGCACCAAGACGAACATCAAGTCGCTGGACGAGGAGGGCAAGTACTCCTGGATCAAGTCGCCGCGCTGGCGCGGCCACGCCATGGAGGTCGGCCCGCTGTCGCGCTACATCGTCGGCTATGTGCAGGGCAATCCGGAGTTCAAGGAGCCGACCGACAAGCTGCTGACCGACCTCGGCCTGCCGCTCGAAGCGCTGTTCTCCACGCTCGGGCGCACCGCCGCGCGCGGGCTGGAGGCCTCGTGGGCCGCGCACAAGATGCGCTACTTCTTCGACAAGCTCATCGCCAACATCAAGGCCGGCGACACCGCCACCGCCAACATCGACAAGTGGGATCCGTCGCGTTGGCCGAAAGAGGCCAAGGGCGTGGGCTTCACCGAGGCGCCGCGCGGCGCGCTGGGCCACTGGATCAAGATCCGCGACGGCAAGATCGACAACTACCAGGCCGTGGTGCCCACCACCTGGAACGGCAGTCCGCGCGACGGCCAAGGGCAGATCGGCGCCTTCGAGGCCGCGCTGATGAACACGCCGGTGGCGGTGGCCGACCAGCCGCTGGAGATCCTGCGCACCCTGCATTCCTTCGACCCCTGCCTGGCCTGCTCGACGCATGTGATGAGTCCGGACGGGCAGGAAATGGCTCTTGTCAAAGTGCGTTGATTGGTGATTCGTGATTGGTCATTGGCAAGAGCCAGGCAAGGCCGTGCCGGTCGGTACGGCCCACCAATCACCCCATCACCAATTACCAATCACCTTCTCCGAAGGAGAAACAACATGCTCGCAGAACAAGATGCCTTCGAGGCCGAACGCAGTGCCCGCATGGTCAAGGCGGTCTATGTGTACGAGGCGCCGCTGCGCCTGTGGCATTGGATCAACGCCCTGGCCATCACGGTGCTGGCCATCACCGGCTACTTCATCGGCCAGCCGCTGCCTTCGGTGCCGGGCGAGGCCAGTGCGCAGTTCCTCATGGGCTACATCCGCTTCGCCCATTTCGCCGCCGCCTACATCTTCGCCATCGGCTTCATCGGCCGCATCTACTGGGCGATTGTCGGCAATCATCATGCGCGGCAGATCTTCATCCTGCCGGTGTGGAGCGCGCGCTGGTGGAGCGAGGTGTTCTACGAACTGCGCTGGTATCTCTTTCTGGTGAAAGAGCCGAAGAAATACGTCGGCCACAACCCGCTGGCGCAGCTGATGATGTTCCTGTTCTTCACCATCGGCGCGGTGTACATGATCTGCACCGGCTTCGCGCTGTATGGCGAGGGGCTCGGCGAGGGCAGCTGGGCGTCGCAGATGTTCGGCTGGGTGATCTCGGCGGTGGGCGGCAACAGCCTGCAGGTGCACGCCTGGCATCGCCTGGGCATGTGGGTGACGGTCAGCTTCGTGCTGGTGCATGTGTATGCGGCGATTCGCGAAGACATCATGAGCCGCCAGAGCCTGATCTCGACCATGATCAGCGGCTGGCGCATGTTCAAGGACTGACTCGCATGCCGAGGCTTTTGCCGATGGCGCCTCGGGCGCCGGTGCGCACCCCTGTGCATCCGGGGCGCTTTCTCGAATCGCGCTTCCTGCGCCCGGCGCGCATCTCGCAGGATGCGCTGGCCCGGGCGCTGGGCATCTCGCGCCGGCGGGTGAACGAGCTGGTGCGCGGCCGCCGCGCTTTCACGCCCGATACCGCCGTGCGCCTCGGCCGTTTCTTCCACACCGATCCGCAGATGTGGATGGTCATGCAGTCGGTGTGGGATGTGCATCAACTCTGGCGGCGTGCCGGCAGAGACGCCCAGGCGCTGACGCCGGAGGCCGGCCCGCCTACATCGAAAACCCGGCCAGGGCCTCGCGCATGGTCGCGATGAAAGCCCGGGTGCGTGCCGGCAGCAGGCGCGCATGCGGGTAGATGACGCTGATCGGGCGGGGTGGCAGCTCAAAGTCGGCCAGCACGATCTCCAGCGCGCCGCGCGCCACGTCCGGCGCGCTCTGGTAGGACAGGAAGCTGCCAAAGCCCAGGCCGTCGCGGCAGGCGGCCAGACCCAGTGCGACGAGGTTGACACTGAGCCGCCCGTCGATGGGCACGTTCAGCCGGCGCCCGCCTTCCATGAAACACCAGTGCGGCCCGTGGTTGCCGGTGAAGCGGACGCATTCGGCCTGGCGCAGCTCGCGCGGGTGCGTGGGGCGGCCGTGGCGGGCCAGGTAGTCGGGGCTGGCCACCACCACCTGGCGCACCATGCCCAGCGTCTGCGCCACCAGCGCCGAATCGTCGAGGGCGCCGATGCGGATCGCCGCATCGAAGCCTTCTTCGACCAGGCTCACCACTCGGTCGAGCAGGATCAACTCCACCTTGACCCCGGCATGCCGGGCAAGGAATCGGTTCACCGCCGGTGCCACGTACATCTGGCCGAACAGCACCGGCGCGGTGATGCGCAGCAGCCCCGTGGGTTCGCTGACATCGGCACGCACGGCGGCTTCGGCGTCCTGCACCGCGCTCAGTAGCTGGCGGCAGTCGGCGAGGTAGCGCCGGCCCTCCTCGGTGAGCGCGATGCGGCGCGTGCTGCGGTTGAACAGGCGCACGCCCAGATGGGTTTCGAGCGCACCGAGACCACGCACCACCGAGGGGAGCGAGGTGTCGAGCGCCTGGGCCGCCGCGGTGAGGCTGCCGCCGTCGGCGATGGCGACGAAGATTCGCATGTGCTTGAGCAGGTCCATGCGGCATGATTGCTCCAGTAACTGAAGTAATCAAGTTCTGTTTTGCCTATTTATTCCGGTGTTCAAGCCGCCCACAATGGCCGGCACCTGACCCACCGGAGTCTTCCGTCATGACCGCTTCGCCCGCCATCCGCCTCCACGGTTTTCCGCTGTCCGGCCATAGCCACCGGGTCAGCCTGTTTCTGGCCTTGTTGCAGCTGCCGCATGAATTCATCCAGGTCGACCTGGCCGGCGGGGCGCACAAACGGCCCGAGTTCCTGGCCATGAACGCCTTCGGCCAGGTGCCGGTGCTGCAGGACGGCGACCTCACGCTGCCCGATTCGAACGCCATCCTGGTCTATCTGGCCATGCAGTACGGCCAGGGCCGTTGGCTGCCGAGCGACCCGGTCGGTGCCGCGCGGGTGCAGCGCTGGCTGTCGGTGGCGGCCGGGCCGTTGGCCGCCGGGCCGGCCCGGGCGCGTATCCATGTGGTGTTCGGCAAGAACGCGCCGGATCCGACCCTGGTCGCGCACAGCCACGCCCTGCTGACAGTGGTGGAGGCATCCTTGGCCGATACGGATTATCTGGTCGGTGCGGCGCCGAGCCTGGCCGATGTTGCCTGCTACAGCTATATCGCCCACGCCCCCGAGGGCGGGGTCAGCCTCGAAGCGTATCCACGGGTGCGGGCCTGGTTGGCGCGGATCGAAGGCCTGCCGAATTTCGTCGGCATGCCCGCGACGCCGGTGGCCTGAGCACGATCATGTCTGCCTTTCATGCCGGCGAGACGGCCATCCAGCAGCGCGCCGGGTTCGGGGAGCAGGTCACGTCGGTGGGCCAGCGCTTCATCCGCGATGCCATGCCGGCACAGCACCAGCAGTTCTTCGCGCAACTGCCGTTCGCCTTGCTCGGGGTGCTCGATGCGCAGGGCTACCCGCGTGCCGGCGTGCTGGCCGGCGCCCCGGGTTTTCTGTCGGCGCCGGATGAGCACCGCCTCGACATGCTGTCCGGCGCGGTGGTGGGGGAGGGCGTGGCCGAGGGTTTGCGGCCGGGCGCGCCCTTCGGCCTGCTCGGCATCGAAGCCCATACCCGCCGTCGCAACCGGCTCAATGGTTGGGTGACGCCGCTCGACGACGGCCGCTTGCGCTTTGAGGTGGCGCAGAGCTTCGGCAACTGTCCCAAGTACATTCACCCGCGCCGTGCCGAGTGGGCGCCCTTGGCCGACGCCGCGCCGCAGGTGGTGCATGGCTGGGATGCTGCTGCTCGCCGGATCGTGGCCGAGGCCGACACCTTCTTCATCGCCAGCGCGCATCCGGACGCAGCCCATGCCAGTGCACCGACCCACGGCGTGGATGTCTCGCACCGGGGCGGCGAGCCCGGCTTTGTGCGCATCGACGGGGCGACGCTGCGCGTGCCCGACTATCCGGGCAACCGCTTCTTCAACACCCTGGGCAACCTCGCGCTCAACCCACGCGCCGGTTTGCTGTTCATCGACTTTGCCGCGCGCGAGCTGCTGCAACTGAGGGGGCGTGTGCGTCTCGAGTGGTTGCCGCCGCAGGACGAGGCCCCGACCCGGCCCGGCCGTGTGCTGCATGTCGCGATCGAGGAGGCCGTGCGCACGCACGGCGCGCTCCCGCTCAAGTGGCTGGCGCCATGAGCCGCCAAAAAGCACAGGGGCGCCGCAGCGCCCCTGGTGAGTCGAGGTGTGTTCAGGCTCAGAAGCGATAGCCGATACCGACGCCGAACAGCCACGGGTCGATGTCGATCGAGCTGACCTTGCCGCCGCCGGCCAGCTTCACGTCGGTGCCCATCTTCACTTTCTTCAGGTCGACGTTGAAGAACCACTGCTTCGACAGTTGCACATCCATGCCCACCTGCAGCGCCAGACCGAAGCTGTCCTTGTCGACTTCCAGATCGCCCACGCCGGGCACGTTGAGGTCGATGCTGGAGAAGCGGGTGTAGTTGATGCCGGCGCCGACATAGGGGCGGAATTTCGCGTCGGGCATGAAGTGGTACTGCAGCAGCAGCGTCGGCGGCAGCTCGCGGACCGTGCCGATCTTGGTGCCGGCCACCGACACGTTGTGCTCCTGCGGATAGGTCAGCACCAGCTCGGCCGCGATGTTCTTGGTGAAGAAGTAGCTGATGTCCAGTTCCGGAATCGCCTTGCTGCTGACATGGATCTCGTCCGCGGCCACGCCGAGGGCGGGAATGGCATCCGACTTGTTGGCGGTGTCGATGTTGACCACCCGGGCGCGGATCATCCAGTTGCCCTCGGGTTGCTCGGCCATCAGCGGCGCGCAGGCCGTCATCGCTACCAGTGCCGCAATCATCTTGGTTTGCATCACATCCCCTTTTAACAACATCAAAGAATGGCCGGGATAGTAACCATGGCAATAAAGTGGTTATTGATCCGGATCAATTTTCGCCAGTCCCGTTTTCCGCCGGGAAAACACGACCGTGGTCCTGCGGCGAGTGCGTGCGCGTCGGGCTCGCTACCCGCGGACAAGGCGGCCGGGTGAGGCGCTGCGTCTGCAGCTTTTGCGCCGGTTATCTTCTTGTCGTTTTGGTAGCGAGGTTTCCTGTCGTTCGCCCGGTTTTGCGAGGCGGCGGCGCTGTGTCGGACGGCAAGTCCCTGTTTTGTCGTGCTTTACGAACATCGCGACGCACTGGCACGAAGCCTGCGATGTAACGCTTGGTGTGACACCCGGTGAGGCAACATGACTGCCAGCAACGATTCGATCCTGATCCTCGGCATCGGCAACCTGCTGTGGGCCGACGAGGGCTTCGGCGTGCGCTGCGTCGAGGCGCTGAACGCCGCCTGGGCGCTGCCCGACAAGGTGACGGCGATGGATGGCGGCACGCAGGGGCTGTATCTGCTGCCCTATGTGACGGCTGCCCGCCATCTGCTGGTGTTCGACGCGGTGGACTACGGACTGCCGCCGGGCACCATAAAACGGGTCGAAGGCGATGCGGTGCCGCAGTTCCTCGGCGCCAAGAAGATGAGCCTGCACCAGACCGGTTTCCAGGAAGTGCTGGCCTCCGCGCGCATGCTCGATCGCTTCCCCGAATCACTGTTGCTGATCGGCGTGCAGCCGGTCGAGTTGGAGGACTTCGGCGGCAGCCTGCGCCCGGCCGTCGCCGCCCGCGTGCCCGAGGCGGTCGCCATCGCCCTGGACTGGCTGCGCGCGCGCGGCGTGCGTCCGGTGCCGCGCGCACCTGGCACGGGGCCGGCCGACGACTCGGCCTTGGCACGCGCCGCCTACGAGCAGGGGCGCCCGCCCGAGCATTTGGCCTGCCGCATCGGCGATGTGCGCTTCTTTCCGGAGGGCGACTAGAGTGGTACGGCCCCCACGCTCGCTGTGCTCGCTGCCCCCCGAGGGGGCGGTGCGCGCCCTTCGGGCGGCCGGGCGGGCGCGCGGGCGCCCCCCACGCTCGCTGTGCTCGCGGAGGGTCGGCTTTACACAGCCGACCCGTTCGGCACGCGCGAAGCAGTGCTTCGCGAAACCCCTGCCTCACCCCCCCAAGGGGGCTACCCTGCGCCTTGGGTCGGCCAGGCGGTACTGACATGTGCATCGGCGAACCCATGCAGGTGATCGAGGCGGGGGCGATGCATGCGCGCTGCCGCGACCGCCACGGCCGTGAGCACGACATCGATCTGCTGCTCACCGGCGCGCAGCCGGCGGGCAGCTGGTTGCTGACCTTTCTCGGTGCGGCGCGCGAAGTCATCGACGCCCGGCGCGCCGAGGCGGTGCGCCTGGCGCTCGACGCGCTGGACGCCATCGCCCGTGGCGAGCCCGCCGATCTGGACGCGGCCTTTGCCGATCTGCTCGACCAGCCGCCCCAATTGCCCGACTTTCTCAGAGGACACCGCTCATGACGACACCGCTCGCCCCCGACCTGGACCGGTTGGCCGAACTGCTGGACCGGCTCGACACGCAGCACCACCTGCCCACCCTCACCGAGGATGGGGTCGACCGCTTCGCGGCCGAAGCCGGCGAGTCGATGGTGCTGCTGATCGACGACCCCAAGCGCGTGCCCGAGGTGTGGGACGTGGCGGTGGTGGTGCCCGAAGTGCTGGCGACCCTGCGCACGCCGCCGGTGACGGCGGTGGCCGATCTGGCGGCCAGCCGTCTGCTGGCGGCACGCTACGACATCCGCCGTCTGCCGGCGCTGGTGTTTCGCCGCGGCGGCGAGTATGTGGGCACGCTCGAAGGCATGCTCGACTGGGACAGCTTCGGCCCGGCCATCGAGCGCACCATGAAAGCCCCGGTGCAGCGCGCGCCGGGCATCGGCATCCCGGTGCGCAGTGCCGCGTCGGGCGCCTGTGGAGGGCCGGCGTCATGAAGGATTTTCCGATTCCCGTGCTCAGCGTCGGGCCGGGCAGCCAGATCGACGACGAGGCGGTCGACTTCATCGGCTCGCCGGGCGAGATGAACGCCTTTGCCCCGCCGCGCATGACGCTCGAGGTCGATGCCGCCAGCCATGCCGAGGCGCTGGCCTTTCTCGACGCCTTGCGCGACCGCATGGCGGCGACCCGCTTCGGTGCGCCGCTGTCGCTGGACTTGGCCGCGCTGCCGGCGCCGGTGCGGGCGGTGGTCAATGAGGCGCTGGGGCAGGGCGAAGTCAGTGCCACGGTGGCCGGCGCCACGCCGCTGCGTATCCAGGAAACCGTGTTCGCCGGGTTGTGGCGGGTGCTGGGCGAGGGCGGCGTCGACCGCATCGAAGCCGGCCCCATGCCCGCCGCCGTCACCGCGGCCTGCGATGCCGCCGGGCAGCGCAGCCTGCCGGTGACGCCACCGCCGGCCGGCGCCATGAATGCGCCCGCGGTGCTGCGCGAGTTGCTCGATGCCGCCGCCCGTCGCCGCGCGGGCGATGCGGCCCACATCGTCAATCTCACCTTGCTGCCGATGACGCCCGAGGATCTGGCCTATCTCGCCGCCAGCCTCGGCGTCGGGCCGGTGGTGATCCTCTCGCGCGGCTACGGCAACTGTCGCATCACCCGCACCGCCCTGCGCGACACCTGGTGGGTGCAGTACTTCAACAGCAGCGACAACCTGATCCTCAACACGCTGGAGGTGACCGACCTGCCGGACGTGGCCCCGGCCGCGCCGGAGGATTACGCCGAAAGCATCGTGCGCCTGGGCGAGTGGATCGACGCCCTGCGCGACGACTGAGCCGCCACCGGCGGGCGGGAGGAAAGCATGTTTGAAGGCAGCTATCTGGGCGACAATGCACGCATTGCCGACGATGCACTGCTCGAATGCGGTATCTGCTGGCAGGTCTATGATCCGGTAGAGGGCGACCCGGTGTGGCAGATTCCGCCGGGTACGCCGTTCGGCACATTGCCGCCCCACTGGCGCTGCCCCAACTGCGACGCGCCGCGGGAAAAATTCATGGTGATCGAGGAGTGAGACATGACCGAGGCGGGCGACGCGCACGACACCGATCCGACGATGCGGGTCGAGGCGGTGTTTCGTCGCATCCACGCCGAGCGCATGGCCGGTCTGCCGATCTGCAACCCGGCGCTGCGGGTCGCGGCCATCGATTTTCGCCGCTGGCAGGGCGACTGGGTGGGCGCGCTGGTGCTGCCGTGGGCGATCAACCTGCTCATCGTGCCGGGCAGCGGGGCCTTTCGCGCCGTCTCGGTCGGCCAGGGGCAGACATGGGTGTTCCCCTCGGGCGCCTACGATTTCATGGGCAGCCGCGAGGCCGGGCTGGGGGCTTACCAGAGCTGTTCGCTGTTTTCGCCGGTGAGCGAATTCGCCAGCCAGGCCGATGCCGAGGCCGTGGCGCAGGCGGCGATGGCCGGCCTGCTCAGCGCACCGCCCGAGGCCCGTCCGGCGCCGCTCGATCGCCGCGCCTTCCTGCGCACGGCGCTGGGGCGGCACGCATGAGCACACCGGCACGTCCGTCCGACGGGCGCGTGACGTTGCCCCCGGAGAACGCGCCACAGCAAAAGCAGGCGGAGCGTGCCGGGAACGCGCCCCTGCATCTGGTCGCCACGCTGCACGACGGGCGGGTGACCGAGGTGCACGCCGAAAACAGCCGGCCGCTGGCCGCGCAGCTGCTGGTCGGCAAAACGCTCGATCAGGCCGCGCAGTTGGCGCCGGCGGTGTTCAGTCTGTGCGGCGTGGCGCAGGGGGTGGCGGTGCGTGCCGCCGGTGCGCTGGCCACCGGCGGGCGGTTCGCGATGAGCGCCGACACCGAGTGCGCGCTGGCCATCGAGGCCGTCAAGCTCCATCTGTGGCGCTTGATGCTCGACTGGCCGGTGTTGTTCAACCGCCCGCCCGAGCGCACGCGCTTCGCCTTCGTGCTCAAGCGCATCGGGCAGATCACCGACGATCGCAGCGCCTACGAGGCCGGCGGCGTGGTGCTCGACCTGGTGGCGCGCGAGCTGCTGGCCGGCTTCTTCAACAGCCTGCGCGAGCCGCGCAACCTGGGCGAGTTCGCCGATGCCTGCCGACGCGGCGGCACCATCGGCGATGCGCTGGCGCGCCTGATCGAGGCCGGCGCCAGCGATCCGCTCGACGACCCGGTGCCGCTGCTCGCGCCGCTGCCGGCCAGCGTGTTTGCCGATGCGCTGCCGGGCGGCTGGCCCGATGCCGACTACTGCCGCGCCCCGCACCTGTCGGGCGATGTCTATGAAACCGGGCCGCTCGCCCGGCATGTGAACAACCCGCTGGTGGCACGGCTGCTGGTCCATCGCCACCGCATCGCGGCGCGTCTGTTCGCGCGGGTGGTGGAGTTGTCCGACTGTGCCAGCCGCTTGCGCCACCCGCTGCCTGAAGACATGCCGCCGCTGGTCGATGTGGCACCGCTGCCCGGCGGCGGCGCGCTGGCGCGGGTCGACACGGCGCGCGGGGTGCTGCTGCATGCGCTGCGCCTCGACGGCGACACGGTGGCCGACTACGCCATCGTCGCCCCCACGGAGTGGAATTTCCGCCCCGGCGGCGTGTTCGAGCAGGAAGGCGCCAACTGGCAGGCGCCCGACGCGGCCTATGCCGAATGGCGGCTGCGGGCGCTGGCGCTGGCGCTCGATCCGTGCGTGATGTACGACGTGACGGTCAAGAAGACCGGGGAGCCTGCCGATGCATGAAATGTCGCTGGCCGAAGGCATTCGCGGCATCGTCGAAGAGGCGGCAAGTGTTCAAGGTTTTACCAAGGTCAATGCGGTGGTGCTCGAAGTCGGGGCATTGTCGTCGGTGGAAGTGGAGGCGCTGCGCTTTTGCTTCGAGGTGGTGATGAAGGGCACGGTGGCCGAGGGCGCGCGCATGGAGGTCGAGCCCGTGGCGGGCACCGGCTGGTGCATGCCTTGCGGGCGCAGCGTGCCGATCGGCCAGCTCTACGACCCGTGTCCGCACTGCGGCAGCTACCAGGTGCAGGCCACCGGCGGCACCGAGATGCGGGTCAAGGCACTGGATGTGGACACCGCGCCGCGCGGCGCGTGAGTGGGAGGGAATTGCGATGTGTACGGTATGTGGATGCGGGGCCGGTGAAGTGACCATCGGCCGTCCGGCGGGCGCCGCCCGGCGCAGTGCGGCGCCGACCACCGGCTGGAAACCGGCTGCGGACGCGCCGGCGTCGACGCACGACCCCGCGCCGGCCTCGGACCACGCCGGCCACCTGCATTTCGGCCACGGGCCGGCCCATGCGCATGCGCCCGGGCTGACGCAGGGCGAGATGGTGCGCATCGAGCAGGACATCCTGGGCAAGAACGACCGCTTCGCCGACGACAACCGCCGCTGGCTGGCCGGGCGCGGCATCTTCGCGCTGAACCTGGTGTCCAGCCCCGGCTCGGGCAAGACCACGCTGCTGTGCACGACCATCGATCGCCTCTCCAGCCGGGTGCCGGTGGCGGTGATCGAAGGCGACCAGCAGACCGAATTCGACGCCGAGCGCATCCGCGCCACCGGCGCGCCGGCCTTGCAGATCAACACCGGCAAGGGCTGCCATCTCGACGCCGCGATGGTCGGCCAGGCGCTGCGGCGGCTGGATCTGTGCGACGACAGCCTGTTGCTGATCGAGAACGTCGGCAACCTGGTGTGCCCCTCGGCCTTCGATCTGGGCGAGGCGCACAAGGTGGTGATCCTGTCGGTGACCGAGGGCGAGGACAAACCGCTCAAGTATCCCGACATGTTCGCCGCTGCCGACGTGATGCTGCTCAACAAGACCGATCTGCTGCCGCACCTGCGCTTCGATGCAGACAAGGCGGTCGAATTCGCCCTGCGGGTCAATCCGCGCCTCAAGGTGTTCCGCGTGTCGGCCACCACCGGCGAGGGCTTCGACGGCTGGCTGGCCTGGATCGAGGCGGGGCTGGCGGCCGCCGCCGGGGCGCATGCCGACCGTGACGACGGCAGGGAGGAGGCGGCCATTGTCCCGGGATGCTGATATCGCCCCCCCGATGAACGCCGACGGCACCGGCGCACGGCTCGCCCGCAACCGCATCCGCGTGCGCGGCGTGGTGCAGGGCGTGGGCTTCCGTCCCTTCGTCTTCCGCCTGGCGCAACAACTCGACCTGGCCGGCTGGGTGCGCAATGACGGTGCCGGCGTCGAGATGGAGGTGCAGGGGCCACCCGGCAACCTGTCGGCCCTGCTGGCGCGCATGATCAAGGAAGCGCCGCCGCTGGCGCGGGTGGACACCGTCGAGCGTGCCGACTGTACGCCGCTGACCGGCGACCGCGGCTTCACCATCCGGCCCAGCGAGGGCGGCGCGGTGACCACCGCCATCGGCCCTGACACGGCCGTTTGCCCGGCCTGTCTGGGCGAGCTGTTCGACCCGGCCAACCGGCGCTGGCGCTATGCGCTGATCAACTGCACCGAATGCGGCCCGCGCTACACGCTCACCCGCCATCTGCCCTACGACCGCGCCAACACCAGCATGGCCGGCTTCGTGCAGTGCGAAACCTGTCAGGACGAATACGACGCCCCGGCGCACCGCCGCTTCCATGCCGAGCCCAATGCCTGCCCCGACTGCGGCCCGCAATTGGCGCTGGTGCAGGCCGACGGCGTGCGCGTGGCCTCGCGCGACCCGGTGGCCGACGCCCTGCTGCACATCCTCACCGGCCATATCGTCGCCATCAAGGGCGTCG
Source organism: Denitromonas iodatirespirans (assembly GCF_018524365.1). Lineage (GTDB taxonomy): Bacteria > Pseudomonadota > Gammaproteobacteria > Burkholderiales > Rhodocyclaceae > Nitrogeniibacter > Nitrogeniibacter iodatirespirans. The sequence continues at coordinate 263,695 of NZ_JAEKFT010000001.1, read as the reverse complement.
GCGGTTTCAACCTGGTGTGCGATGCGCGCAACCCCGAGGCCGTCGAGCGCCTGCGCGAGCGCAAGCAGCGCGGCGACAAGCCCTTTGCGGTGATGGTCGCCAACGTCGCCTCGGCGCGCCAGTACGCCCGGGTCGGCAACGCCGAAGCCGCGCTGCTCAAGGCCCCCGAGCGGCCCATCGTGCTGCTCGACAAGCTCTCCGACGCCGACATGCACCTGTGGGGCGTGGCGCCCGATCTGGACCAGGTCGGCCTGATGCTGCCCAACGCGCCGCTGCACTACCTGTTGTTCCATGACGAAGCCGGTCGCCCGAGCGGCACCGCCTGGCTCGACGCGCCCCAGCCGCTGGCGCTGGTGATGACCTCGGCCAACCCCGGCGGCGAACCGCTGGTGATCGACAACACCGAAGCGCTCGCGCGCCTGGCCGGCATCGCCGACCTCTATCTCATGCATGACCGCGACGTGCTGGTGCGCTGCGACGACAGCGTGGCGCGCATCGCCGACGGTGCGCCGGCCTTTGTCCGCCGCGCCCGCGGCTACACCCCGCAGGCGATTCGCATCGGCCGCAAGGGCCCGCCGGTGCTGGCCTTCGGCAGCTACCTGAAAAACGCCGTGTGCCTCACCCGGGGCGACGAGGCCTTTCTGTCGCAGCATGTGGGCGATCTGTCCAATGCCGCCACCTGTGCGGCCATGGACGCCACCGTCGAGCACCTGATGACGGTGCTCGCCTGCCGGCCCGAGTGGATCGCCTGCGACCGCCACCCCGACAGCTACGCGACACAGGCCGCCCATCGCTTCGCCGAGGCGCACGAGCTACCGCTGATCGCCGTCCAGCACCATCACGCACACATCGGCGCGGTGCTGGCCGAGCAGCCGGTCGACGAGCCTGTGCTGGGCCTGGCGCTCGATGGCGTCGGGCTGGGCGACGACGGCACCGCCTGGGGCGGCGAGCTGCTGCGGGTCGACGGCGCATCCTTCGAACGCCTCGGCCACCTCGCGCCGCTGGCCTTGCCCGGCGGCGACCGTGCCGCCCGCGAACCCTGGCGCATGGCCGCCTCGGCGCTGCATGCGATGGGGCGCAGCGCCGAGATCGCGCCGCGCTTTGCCCACCAGCGCGGCTCGGAGCGGATTGGCGCCTTGCTCGACGCCGGCACCCGCTGCCCGCCCACCACCAGCATGGGCCGCTGGTTCGACGCTGCGGCCGGCCTGCTCGGGGTGTGCGAGGTGATGCACTACGAAGGCGAGGCCGCCATGCGGCTCGAAGCGCTGGCGAGCCACTACGGCCCGGCGTTTGCGCAACCCGGCGGTTGGCATATCGATGCGGCCAACACCCTCGATCTGATGCCGACCCTGGCCGCGCTGACCGGCGGCGATGCGCCCCGCGGCGCCGCGGTGTTCCACGCCACGCTGGTGGCGGCACTCGAGGCCTGGGTGGCAAGCACCGCCCGCGCCCAGGGCCTGCGCACGGTGGCGCTGGGCGGCGGCTGCTTCCTCAATCGCCAGCTGGCCGAGGGCCTGAGCCGGCGTTTGAGTACGCGCGGGTTGACCGTGCTGCGCGCCCGCCAGGCGCCGACCAACGACGGCGGTCTGGCGCTGGGCCAGGCCTGGGTGGCGATCCGCGCCGCCATGGATTAAGGCAACAACGGAGTCGAAACCATGTGTCTGGCCATCCCTGCCCGCATTGTGGAAAAGCTGGAGGGCGACGCCGCCCGGGTCGACCTGGGCGGCGTGCGCAAGGAGATCTCGCTGGCGCTGGTCGACGGCGCCGAGATCGGCGACTACGTGATCGTGCACGTCGGCTACGCGCTGTCCAAGCTCGATCCGGAGGAGGCCGCCAAAACGCTGGCCTTGTTCGAGGCGAGCGGCCTCGATTTGCAGGCGATTGCCGAGGGCAGCGCATGAAGTATGTGGACGAATTCCGCGACGGCGAGGTGGCCGCCACGCTGGCCGCGCATATCGCGCGCGAGGCCCGGGCAGATCGCCAGTACGCCTTCATGGAGTTCTGCGGCGGCCACACCCATGCCATCTCGCGCTACGGCGTGACCGACCTGTTGCCGGCCAATGTGCGCATGATCCACGGCCCCGGCTGCCCGGTGTGCGTGCTGCCCATCGGCCGCATCGACATGGCGATTCGCCTGGTGTTGTCGCGCCCCGAGGTGATCCTGTGCACCTATGGCGACTGCCTGCGCGTGCCGGCCTCCGATCAGCTCTCGCTGCTCAAGGCCAAGGCGCGCGGCGGCGATGTGCGCATGGTGTACTCGGCCGCCGACGCGCTGGCACTGGCGCAGAAACACCCGACCCGCGAGGTGGTGTTCTTCGCCATCGGCTTCGAGACCACCACGCCGCCGACCGCGCTGGTCATCCGCCAGGCGCAGGCGCTGGGGCTCGGCAACTTCAGCGTGATCTGCAACCATGTGCTGACCCCCTCGGCGATCATGACCATCCTCGAGTCGCCCGAGGTGCGGGACCTTGGCACCGTGCCGCTCGACGGCTTCATCGGCCCGGCGCATGTGTCGACCATCATCGGCAGCCGGCCCTATGCCTTCTTTGCCGAGGAATACCGCAAGCCGGTGGTCATCGCCGGCTTCGAGCCGCTCGACGTGATGCAGGCCATCCGCATGCTGATCCGCCAGGTGAACGAGGGCCGCGCCGAGGTCGAGAACGAATTCACCCGCGCCGTCACCGCCGAGGGCAACCGCAAGGCGCAGGCGCTGGTCAGCGAGGTCTTCGAGCTGCGCCGCAGCTTCGAATGGCGCGGCCTGCGCGAGGTGCCGTACTCGGCGCTCGGCATCCGCGCCGCCTTCGCCGCCTGGGATGCCGAGCGCAAGTTCGACCTCGCCTTCCAGTCCGTGCCGGACAACAAGGCCTGCGAATGCGGCGCCATCCTGCGCGGGGTGAAGACGCCGACCGACTGCAAGATCTTCGGCACCGTGTGCACGCCCGAAAACCCCATGGGCTCCTGCATGGTGTCCTCCGAAGGCGCCTGCGCCGCCCACTACAACTACGGCCGTTTCCGCGACGTGCCGGTGGTTGCCGCCTGAACGCCCCGCCGGTCCATGCGTGTCAAAGATTTCTTCTCCCCTGCCGTTAATCGCCCATGCACACGCAATGGACGGCAGGAGAGCGACATGGGTTTGTTTGGCAGGATGAGTAAGGCGACGGGGTCGGACGGGCAGGGGGTCACCACGCTGCGAAGCACCGCGGGCGGATTGTCGGCGGCCTTGGCCAAGCTGCGATTGAAGCCGACCTTCGTCGTCGGCTACGTGTCGCCCCACAACGATATCGACCAGGTGGCCGGGCAGTTGCGGTCGCGCTTTCCCGGCGTGGCCATGGCCTTGTGCTCGACCGCCGGCGAACTCTGTGGCGAGGGCGGCGGCCTGTATTGCGGCACCGACGGCAACTGGGACAGCATCGTGCTGCAGTGTTTCGATGCCTCCCTCGTCGCCCGCGCGCAGGTCATCAGCCTGCCGCTCGAATGCGACGATCTGCGCCGGGGCCAGGTGGCCATGCCGCTCAAGGCGCGTGTCGAACGGCTCGGCGCCAGCATCGCGCGGGCGCAGGTGGACATCGACATCGACCATCGCGACACGCTGGCCTATGTGCTGTTCGACGGGCTGTCGGCCTCCGAGTCCTTCTTCATGGAGGCGCTCTACGATTCGGGGCGCTTCCCCTGCCTGTTCGTCGGCGGCTCCGCCGGCGGCAAGCTCGATTTCAAGAACACCTACATCCATGACGGCAGCCGCCGCCTCGAGAACCACGCGCTCATCGCCTTCGTCAAAATGGCGCCGGGGGTGCGTTTCGGCGTGCTCAAGAGCCAGAACTTCGAGCCCGCCGGCGAACGCTTCAGTGTGCTGTCGGCCTCGGTCGAGCAGCGCTACATCACCCAGGTGGTCGATGGCCGCGGCCAGATCCGCAGCCTCATCGACGCCTTGTGCGACACCCTCAAGTGCACCCCCGAGGCGCTCGACGCCCAGCTGGCCGAATACTCCTTCGCCATCAAGGTGGGCAAGGAGTTGTTCGTGCGCTCGGTGTCGAAGCTCGACATCGCGGCCGGCCGCGTGCACTTCTACTGCGACATCGCGCCGGGCGACGAACTGCACCTGGTGCGTCGGGTCAGCCTGGTGAGCACCACCGAGCGCGATCTGCAGCGCTTCATGCAGGACAAGCCGGGGCGCCCGGTGGCCGGCATCCTCAACGACTGCATCCTGCGCCGCCTCTACAACACCCGCGAGCTGGCCGCCATGGGCGCGGTGCTCAAGGACATCCCGGTGGCGGGTTTCTCGACCTTCGGCGAGATCCTCGGCCTCAATCTCAACCAGACGCTCACCGCGGTGTTCTTCTTCCGCGTGCCGTCGGGCCAGACATTCCGCGACCCCTACGTGGACAACTTCGTGGCTCACTACGGCGAGTTCAAAGCCTTCTTCCTGCGCCGCCAGGTGGCCAAGCTGTCGGGGCTGTCGAACGTCGTGGTCAGCCAGATCGAAGACTTCAAGGCCCAGCAGTTCGACACCAAGCTCGATGCCACCGGGCTCGACGAGGCCATGGCCCATGTGTTCGACGGGCTCAACGACCTGGGCGGTGAGCTGGCGCATGCGCGCGCCGTGCATGAGGCTACCGCGGGCAAGCTGTCCGACTGCGCGGCCGATCTCTACGGCTCGATGCGCGAGCTGGGCGAGCACATCGTCAGCCAGGAATCGACCGTGCACCAGGCGACCGGCTCGGTCGACAAGCTGACCGGTAGGGCCACCGAGGTCGCCTCCAGCGCCCGCGACCTGGCCGAGGCCAGCGAACGCATCCAGAACGTGGTCGAAGTCATCCAGCAGATTGCCGACCAGACCAACCTGCTCGCACTCAACGCGGCCATCGAGGCCGCCCGTGCCGGCGAGGCCGGTCGCGGCTTCTCGGTGGTGGCCGACGAAGTGCGCAAGTTGGCCGAAAAATCACGCACCAGCGCCGACGACATCGGCCGCGACATCTCGCGCCTGGCTGAAGAGATCGGCCGTGTGGCCGAGGATATCGAAGGCCAGTCGTCCGGCGTGGCCGAACTGTCGACCCTGCTAGAGGCGATCCAGGCCTCGAGCAAGCGGACCCATGGCACGGCCGAGCACACCCGCCGGGTGGCCGACGCATTGAAGGATTTGACCCAAACGGAGTATTCGTCGCGCTGACCTGAGACAGCGTGGCCCCCGCGGGCCACATCGGGGACGTGCGGCATCTGAGACAGCATGCAAGACAACTACGTACGTCCCCTCGACTTCAAGCGCGGTCGGGTCGATCTGTCCCATGGCGCGGGCGGCCGTGTCTCGGCCCAGCTCGTGCGCGAACTGTTCGCCCACCACTTCACTAACCCCGCCCTCGATGCCGGCGACGACGGCGCCGTGCTGCCGGCGCTGGCGCCCGGCGAGCGTCTGGTGATGGCCACCGACGCCCATGTGGTCTCGCCGCTGTTCTTCCCCGGCGGCGACATCGGCTGCCTGTCGGTGCACGGCACGGTTAACGACGTGGCGGTGATGGGCGCGCGGCCGCTGTATCTGGCGGCCAGCTTCATCCTCGAAGAAGGCTTTGCGCTCGCCGATCTCAAGCGCATCGTCGAATCCATGGCACGCGCCGCGCGCGAGGCCGGCGTGGCCATCGTCACCGGCGACACCAAGGTGGTCGAGCAAGGCAAGGGCGACGGCGTTTTCATCACGACCACCGGTGTCGGCGCCTTGCCGCCGGGCCGCTCGCTCTCCGGCGCCAACGCGCGGGCGGGCGATGCCATCCTGGTGTCCGGCGCCATCGGCGACCACGGCATGGCCATCATGGCGCAGCGCGAATCGCTCGCCTTCGATTCCGAAATCGTCTCCGATACCGCCGCCCTGAACGGCCTGATCGCCGATCTGCTGGCCGCCGTGCCCGCGGTGCGCGTGCTGCGCGACCCGACGCGCGGCGGGCTGGCGACCACGCTCAACGAGATCGCCGCCCAGTCGGGCGTCGGCATGTTGCTGGAGGAGAAGGCGATTCCGGTGCGCGAACAGGTGGACGCCGCCTGCGAGCTGCTCGGCCTCGATCCGCTGTATGTGGCCAACGAGGGCAAGCTGGTCGTCATCGTGCCGCCCGAGTCGGCCGAGGTCGCGCTGGCCGCGCTGCGCGACCATCCGCTGGGGCGCGAGGCGGCGCGCATCGGCGAGGTGACGACCGACCCGAACTGCTTCGTGCAGATCCGCACCGGCTTCGGCGGCAAGCGCATGGTGGACTGGCTGTCGGGCGAGCAGTTGCCGAGGATCTGCTGATGCGGATGGCGCACGACATTGCATCGGACGTAGGGCGGAAAAGCCGAAGGCGCTTTCCGCCAACCGTGTGCCGGGATGTGGCGGACCGGCATTCAATCATCCTGATTGGCGCTGCCCGCTTCGACGGGGCGTTGGCCGGGTCTCGCCCCGGCGGGCGACCTCCTTTCCTGCACGCGCAAGAAAGGAGGCAAAGAAGGCGCCCCGACTGTGCCGCCGGCTTCGCCGGTGCCCTCTCTACGCCCGGCGCCGGCGGGTCGTGTCGCGAACTCGCCCTGCGGGCTCAGACAGGCGACACGACAATTCCCGCCGTCTCCGTTCTCCGTTCGGCGGTACAGAAGGGGAGGGGGGCGCGGGCTCGGCTTCGCCATCGCCCGCGCTTCGTCGGGCGGGTTTCAAGCCGCCAACAGCGATTCGAGGCCTGACCCATGCGCATCCTGCTGCTCACCCATAGCTTCAACAGCCTCACCCAGCGCCTCTTCGCCGAGTTGCGCGAAGACGGGCACGAACTCTCGGTGGAATTCGACATCGCTGATTCGGTGGCCGAAGAGGCGGTGGCGCTGTTCGCGCCGGACGTGATCGTCGCGCCCTTTCTCAAGCGCGCGGTGCCCGAATCGATCTGGCGCCGGCATCTGACGCTGATCGTGCACCCCGGCATCGTTGGCGACCGTGGCCCCTCGGCGCTCGATTGGGCGATCCAGAACGGCGAGGCTAGCTGGGGCGTGACCGTGCTGCAGGCCGAGGCCGAGATGGACGCCGGGCCGGTGTGGGCGACCCGCGAGTTCGCCATGCGCGCGGCGCCCAAGGCGAGCATTTACCGCAACGAAATCAGCGCGGGCGCGCTGGCGGCGGTGCGCGAGGCGCTGGCGCGCGTGGCCGACTGGCGCGCGGGCCGCTGGGCGCCGACGGCGCTGGCCGACTGGCCGAACGCCCGTGGCCAGTGGCGCGAACTGATGCACCAGGCCGACCGGCGCATCGACTGGTCACGCGACACCACCGCCACCGTGCTGGCCAAGATCCGCGCCGCCGACGGTTTCCCCGGTGTGGCCGATGCGCTGTTCGGCGAGCCCTGCCAGCTCTTCGACGCCCAGCCGGGCACGGCGCCGGCCGGTGCGGTGCCGGGCGCGGTCGTGGGCCGGCGCGACGGGGCGCTGCTGCGCGCCACGGTCGACGGCGCAGTGTGGATCGGCCATGTGAAGTGCGGCGGCAGCGAGCATCCCTTCAAGCTGCCGGCCACGCTGGCGTTCGCCGACCAGGCCGCCAGCGTGCCGCGCGTCGATACCGACCCCGAGGCCGCCGAGATCGGCTACCGCGAGTCGGACGACGGCGCGGTCGGCTTCCTGCGTTTCGATTTCACCAACGGCGCGATGTCCACCGCGCAGTGCGTGCGCCTGCGCGACGCCATCGCGGCGGCCGGTGCACGGCCGACCCGGGTGCTGGTGCTTGAAGGCGGGCGCGATTTCTGGTCGAACGGCATCCACCTGAATGTGATCGAGGCGGCCGAGTCGCCGGCCGACGAATCCTGGGCCAACATCAACGCCATGAACGATGTCTGCCTCGCGTTGCTGACGCTGACCAGCAAGCGCACCGTGGCCGCCATGCGCGGCAACGCCGGCGCCGGCGGCTGCTTTCTGGCACTGGCGGCCGATGTGGTGTGGGCGCGCGAGGGCGTGGTGATGAACCCGCACTACAAGAACATGGGCAACCTGTTCGGTTCCGAATACTGGAGCTACCTGCTGCCGCGCCGCGTGGGTGAGGCAGCCGGGCGCCGCCTCATGGGCGATCGCCTGCCGCTGCTGGCGCACAGGGCGGTGGCGCTGGGGCTGATCGACGCCTGCTTCGGCGCCACGCCGGACGAATTCGCCGCCGAGGTGGCGCATCGCGCCGCGGCGCTGGCCGCCGATCCAGCGCTGCCCGGGCATCTGGCTGACAAGGCGGCCCGCCGCGCCGCCGACGAGGCCGACAAGCCGCTGGCCGATTACCGCGCCGAGGAGCTGCGCCACATGCAGCGCAACTTCTACGGCTTCGATCCGAGCTATCACGTGGCGCGCTACCACTTCGTGCTGAAAAGCCCGCAGTCGTGGACGCCGCGCCATCTGGCCCGTCACCGGGACCTGGGCTGGCAGGTGCCGGCCGTCAACGAGAGTGCCGCCGTATGAGCAAGACCCTGCCCACCGTACTGGTGGTGGATGACGAAGTGCGCTCGCAGGAGGCGCTGCGCCGCACGCTGGAGGAAGACTTCACCGTGTTCACCGCGGCCTCGGCCGAAGCGGCCGCGGCGATCATGGCGCGCGAGTGGATTCACATCGTGCTGTGCGACCAGCGCATGCCGGGCGCTTCGGGCGTGCAGTTCCTGGCCGAGGTGCGCGACAAGTGGCCGGACGCGGTGCGCATCATCATCTCCGGCTACACCGACTCGGAAGACATCATCGCCGGCATCAACCAGGCCGGCATCTACCAGTACCTGCTCAAGCCCTGGCAGCCCGAGCAGCTGCTGCTCACGCTCAACGGCGCGGCCGAGATGTACCGGCTGCAAAGCGAAAACCATCGCCTGTCGCTGGACATGAAGGTGGCCGAGCCGGTGATGCGCCAGCGGGTTGCCGGCCAGCGTCAGGCGGTGGCGCGGCAGTATGCGGTGTCGGCCCTGCTGCGCGCGGCCGACTCGCCGATGAACGCGGTGTGTGCGCTGGTCGAGAAGGTGGCGCGCCTCGACGTGCCGGTGCTGCTCACCGGCGAATCGGGCACCGGCAAGGAGTTGCTGGCGCGCGGCCTGCACCTGGCCAGCCCGCGCGCCGAGGCGGCCTTCATCACCGAAAACTGCGGCGCGGTGCCTGACCAGCTGCTCGAATCGGAGCTCTTTGGCTACAAGCGCGGCGCCTTCACCGGCGCCTACGAAGACCGCGTGGGCCTGTTCAAGCAGGCCGACGGCGGCAGCATCTTCCTCGACGAGATCGGCGAGACCACACCGGCCTTCCAGGTGAAATTGCTGCGTGTGCTGCAGGAGGGCGAAGTGCGCCCGGTCGGTGCGCCGCGGCCGCTGCCGGTGGATGTGCGGGTGGTGACCGCCACCAACCGCGATCTCGAAGCCGACATGCAGGCCGGCCGTTTCCGCGAGGATCTGTTCTACCGCCTGGCCGCCATCACCGTGCACGTGCCGCCGCTGCGCGAGCGGACGATGGACATCCCACTCATCGCCAATGCCTTTGCGCGCGAGTTGTCCAGCAGCGGCGGCGAGGCCTTTGAGCCGCTCGACCGCGAGGTGCTGGCCTGCCTGTGCGCCTACCGCTGGCCGGGCAATGTGCGCGAGCTGCGCAACGAGGTGCTGCGCATGGCGGCGCTGGCCGACGGCACGCGCCTGCGCGCCGCCGACCTGAGCCCGCGTGTGCTGCGCGCCGCCGAGGTCGACGACGAACCCGAACTCAACCTGCTCGCCGGGCTGGATGGCGACCTGAAGGGCCGGCTGGAGATGCTGGAGGCGCGCATCGTCAAGGAAAGCCTGATCCGCCACCGCTGGAACAAGACCCGCGCCGCCAAGGAGTTGGGCCTGTCACGGGTCGGGCTGCGCAACAAGCTGTCGCGCTACGGGCTGGAGCGCGACTGAGGGGGCCGGCATCCGTCTGCGAGGGCGCCGGCATCCGTCAGCGCGATAGCTCGGTCGGCATCTCGATCTCGTAGATGGCGTCGTTGATATCGTCGAGCCGCTGGGCGATCACGGCCTGGGCGTCGTTCAGGCCGCGGTTGTAGTAATAGGCCCCGATCTCGCTGGAGATGAAGTCGAGCAGAAAGCCGGCCTCGAACTGGCCGACCTCCTGATCCAGCTCGTCGGCCAGGTAGCGCTTGAGCTTGTCGGTCAGCAGGGCTTTTTCTTCGCTGGAAAATTCGATCTTCGACATGGGGTCTCCTCAGTGTGTTGGGCGGCCGATGGCCCGGCGTACCACGGCGCCAACCGTCAGCCCCTGGCCGAAGATCGAGGCCACCACCACCGCGTAGGTCAGGGCCAGCACCAGATCGCGCTCGGGGCCTTCCTGCAGCGACAGCGCCAGCGCCACCGAGATGCCGCCGCGCAGCCCACCCCAGGTGAGCACCTGCCAGGCGCCGCGCGGCAGCCGGAATTGACGGTGCAGCAACGCCACCGGCGCGCCCACCACCAGTAGGCGGGCAGTAAGAGTGATGGTGATCACCAGCGCCACCGCCAGTGCCAAGCCTGGGGCGTACTGGATGAGCACCATCTCCAGACCGATCAGCACGAACAGCACGGCGTTGAGCATGGCGTCGATCAGGTCCCAGAACATGTCGAGGTATTCGCGCGTCTTGTGCGACATGGCCATGGCGCGGCCGTGGTTGCCGACGATCAGGCCGGCGACGACCATCGCCAGCGGGCCGGAGACATGCAGGTGGGTGGCCAGTGCATAGCCGCCGAGCACCGCCGCCAGCGTGATCAGCACCTCTTCCTGGTAGCTGTCGATGCTCTTGAGCATGCGATAGGTGATGAAACCGAGCAGCAGGCCGAAGAGGATGCCGCCGCCCACTTCCTCGGCCACCAGCAGGCCGATCTGCGCCGCTTCGGGCGTCTGGCCGCTGGTGGCTGCTGCCAGCAGGAGGGTGAATACCACCACGCCGACGCCGTCGTTGAACAGCGATTCGCCGGCGATGGTCAGCTCGAGATTCTTCGGCGCGCCGGCCGATTTGACGATGCCCATCACCGCGATCGGATCGGTGGGGGAGATCAGCGCGCCGAACAGCAGGCAGTAGATCAGCGGCAGCTCGATGCCGACCCAGGGCAGCAGCCACCACACGGCGCCGCCGATGAGCGCCGTCGAGCTCAGCGTGCCGAGCACGGCCAGGGCGCCGATCTGCCAGCGGTAGGCCTTCAGTTCGCTGAGATCGACATGCAGCGCACCGGCAAACAGCAGCAGCGAGAGCATGCCCTGCATCAGTACGTCGGAGAAGTCGATCGACGACAGCAGCGAGACTTCGTAGTCCTTGAGCGCGCTGATGCCGACCGCGTCGAGGGCGAAGACCACCAGCGACAGGCCCATGGCGATGGCCATCACGCCGATGGTGGTGGGCAGACGGATGAAACGCACGTTGATGTAGGCCATGACGGCCGTGAGCACGAGAAAGGTGACGGCAAGATCGAACACGGAAATGTCCTGGTGGGTGGAGTCAGGCCGGGAGTATGCCGAACAGGTGGGCCGCAGACAAAAAAAAACGGGCAGCGCCGGGCTGCCCGTTCGTCGATCCTGGCGTGCGATCAGGCGATCATCATGCCGCGGATCATGAAGAACAGCATGGCCGCCATGACGGCCGAGGCCGGCACGGTGATCACCCAGGCGGCGGCGATGCGCTTGAGCTGCGAGCGCTTGACCAACTCCTGGCGATAGACCTGCTTGAGGGCCTTGCGCTCCTGCTTGGAGAAGTGGGCCGGGTCCAGATGCGCCTTGGCCTGCGCCTTCAGGTCGGCCAGCATCTGGCCCTTCTCGGCCACCGGCGCGGCGGTGAAGCGCACCATGAAGGCGTCGATGGCGGCCTGGTCGTCTTCCGGGTGATGGGCCTTGATCTCGTCTTCCATGCGCGCGTACTTGTTCTTGATCCACTCGCGCAGGAAGCCGACGCCGAACACGCCGCCCACCGCGATGTGCGTGGAGCTGACCGGCAGGCCGAGCTGGCTGGCGATGATCACCGTGATGGTCGCCGCCATGGCGATACAGTAGGCGCGCATCTGGTCGAGCTCGGTGATCTCCGAGCCGACAGTGCGGATCACCTTCGGCCCGTACAGCGCCAGGCCCAGGGAGATGCCGATGGCGCCGACCATCATCACCCACACCGGGATCGAGGCCTTGGCGTGGATCTGGCCGGAGGTGCTGGTCAGCACGTCGACGATCGCCGCCAGCGGGCCGACCGCGTTGGCCACGTCGTTCGAACCATGGGCGAAGGACAAGAGCGCCGCAGCGAAGATCAGCGGCACGGTGAACAGCCGCTTGATGCCCTCCTTGTCGTTGGTGCTCCGGTCCGCCTGGCGGGCGATGACCGGGCGCAGGACGAGATACATCACCGCCGCGGCGATGGCGCCATAGACGAGCGCCTCGGTAAAGCTCAGCTTGATGACGGCCTTGAGCCCCTTGAGCAGCAGGTAGGAGGTGGTGGCCCAGATCATCGCCGCGATCAGCACCGGCACCCAGCGCTTGGCCGCGGCGCGCATGTCGGTGTGGTAGGTGATGCGGTGCTTGATGAAGTACAGGAAGCCGGCGGCCACCACGCCGCCCAGCAGCGGCGAGATCACCCAGCTGGCGACGATGCTGCCGACCGTGTTCCAGTTGGCCACGCCGAAGCCGCTGGCGGCGATGCCCGCGCCGAGCACCGCACCGACGATGGAGTGGGTGGTCGACACCGGTGCGCCGACCGCGGTGGCGATGTTCAGCCACAAGGCGCCGGCCAGCAGCGCGGCCAGCATCAGCCACACGAAGGCCTCCCCGCTGGGCAGCTGCTTGGCGTCGATGATGCCGTTGCGGATGGTGCCGACCACCTCGCCGCCGGCGATCAGCGCGCCGCCCGCTTCGAACACGGCCGCGATGACCAGCGCCAGGCCCAGGCTCATGGCCTTGGAGCCGACTGCCGGGCCGACGTTGTTGGCCACGTCGTTGGCGCCGATGTTCATCGCCATGTAGCCGCCGATGACGGCGGCGGCGACCAGCATCACGTTGACCTCGCTGCCCACGCCGCGGGTCGAGGCGAAGAGGATGACGCCGACGATGAACAGCAGCCCCATGCCGAGCCGGAACATTTCGCCACTGCCGCGCTGGGTCGCGCGCTCGAGTTCGCTGATGTGTTGGAGTTCCACCGAGGATCCGCCTGCTTGCAAAAAACACGAATTGTTTCAGATTTGTGAGAGGTCACAAAGGCGGAATCCTCTTTTTTTGTCGAGACCCGATCGGTGGTGGCGGCCAAGGCAGGCACGCACGGTGCTGATCTGCGACAAGGCCGCCCCGAAGCGAAAACCGGTACCCTGTCGCATCCGCCTCAGGCTGCGGGCGTTTGCGCCGCGGCCCCGCTCGAACAAGGAATCCGTTGTCATGGCACTTGAAATGGCCTTTCCGATCGTTCTGATCCTCACGCTTTTCATTGCCGCCTTCATCGTGCTGACCCGCCACCAGGCGCACATGCGGGCGCAGCGCAATCTGCCCGACCGTGCCACCTACCTGGCCTCGGCCGGCGCGGATGGCGCCTGCCCCAAGTGCGGCGCCACCGAGACCGCCGAACATGGGCTGCACGGTGGCGAGGACGCGGTGCGCATCGTCACCTGCGCCAAATGCCAGGCGCTGCTCTATCAATACAAGCGCGACCAGGCGGCCGACTGACCCTGTGCGGCCCCGTGGCCCTGTGATTCAATAGCTCCCATGAACGTGCTCTGGCTCCAGTCCGGCGGTTGCGGCGGCTGCACCATGTCGCTGCTGTGCGCCGACACCCCCAATCTGATGGCCACGCTCGCCGACGGAGGCATCGACCTGCTGTGGCATCCGAGCCTGTCGGAGGCCAGCGGCGCCGAGGCGGTCGCGCTGCTCGAGGCCTGCGAGCGCGGCAGCCGGCCGCTCGACGTGCTGTGCGTCGAAGGCGCCTTGCTGCGCGGGCCCAAGGGCAGCGGACGTTTCCACCTGTTGGCCGGCACCGGTCGGCCGATGATCGACTGGGTGCGTGCGCTCGCCACGCGCGCCACGCATACCGTGGCGGTGGGCACCTGTGCGGCCTACGGCGGGGTGACGGCCGCCGGCTTCAACCCGACCGACGCCTGCGGCCTGCAATACGAGGGCGACGACATGGGCGGCCTGCTGGGCGCCGACTACCGCAGCGGCAGCGGTCTGCCGGTGATCAACGTTGCCGGCTGCCCGACGCATCCGGACTGGGTGATCGAGACGCTGCTGGCGCTGGCCATGGACGAGGTCACGGCCGACAGCCTGGACGCGCTCGGTCGGCCCCGCTTCTATGCCGACCACCTGGTGCACCACGGCTGTTCGCGCAACGAGTTCTACGAATTCAAGGCCAGCGCCGAGAAACCCTCCGACCTCGGCTGCATGATGGAGCACATGGGCTGCAAGGGCACCCAGGCGCATGCCGACTGCAACCTGCGGCCGTGGAACGGGCAGGGCTCGTGCACCAATGGCGGCTATGCCTGCATCAGCTGTACCGAGCCGGGCTTCGAGGAGCCCGGCCATCCCTTCGCCCAGACGCCCAAGGTCGGCGGCATTCCCATCGGCCTGCCGACCGACATGCCCAAGGCCTGGTTCGTGGCGCTGGCGGCGCTGTCCAAGTCGGCCACGCCACGCCGCGTGCGCGCCAATGCCACGGCCGACCATGCCGTGGTGACACCGGCGATCCGCAAGACGGGGCGCCAATGAGCCGCCAGGTATTGGGCCCGTTCAACCGGGTCGAGGGCGATCTGGAAGTCACGCTTGAGGCGGCCGACGGCCGGGTGTCCGCGGCCTGGGTCAATTCGCCGCTGTACCGCGGCTTCGAGCAGATCCTGCCGGGCAAGGCGCCGATGGACGCGCTGGTGCTGGTGCCGCGCATCTGCGGCATCTGCTCGGTGTCGCAGTCGGCCGCCGCGGCCGCCGCGCTGGCCGATCTGGCCGGCGTGAGAGCGCCGCCCAACGGCGCACGCGCCACCAACCTGATGCTGGCGGCCGAGAATCTGGCCGACCACTTCACCCATTTCTACCTCTTCTTCATGCCCGATTTCGCCCGCGACGCCTATGCCGGCACGCCGGGTTTCGACGCCGTGCGCACCCGCTTCAAGGCGGTCGAAGGGTCGGCCGCCGCCGAGGCGCTGCCGGCCCGGGCGCGCTTCCTGCAGCTGATGGGCATGCTGGCCGGCAAATGGCCGCATACCCTGAGCCTGCAGCCGGGCGGCTCGGCGCGCGCCATCCTGCCGGCAGAGCGGGTGCGCCTGCTGAGCCTGCTGCGCGAGTTCCGCGGCTGGCTGGAGCGGCATCTGTTCGGCGATGCGCTGGAGGCGGTGACCGCGCTCGATTCGGTCGACGCGCTGTGGGCGTGGTTTGAGGCGGGCGGCCCGGCGCGCGGCGATCTGGCGCGTTTTCTCGACCTCTCGCGGCGCCTCGGGCTCGAGACGCTGGGCCGTTGTCCCGAGCGCTACCTGAGCTTCGGCAATTATCCGGTCGACGGGGCGCGCCGTTTCGCCCCCGGCGTGTGGGATGCCGCCGTCGGCAACGTGCATCCGCTCGACGCGCGCGACATCGTCGAGGACCTGTCCCATGCCTGGCTGGCCGGCTCGGCGGTGGCGCATCATCCGCTGGTGGGCGAGACCCACCCCGATGCCGACAAGCCCGATGCCTATTCCTGGTGCAAGGCACCGCGCTGGTGCGACAAAGTGGTGCAGTGCGGGGCGCTGGCGCGGCAGGTGGTCGATGGCCACCCGCTGGCGCGCAGCCTGGTGGCACAGGGCGGTGGCAACGTGATGAGCCGTGTCGTCGGCCGCTTGCTGGAGATCGCGCGGGTGGTGCCGATGATGGAAGCCTGGGTGCGCGAGCTGGTGCCGGGCGAGCCTTTCTGCGTCGAGGCAAGGCTGCCGGACAGCGGCGTCGGCGTCGGCCGGGTCGAGGCGGCGCGCGGTGCGCTCGGCCACTGGCTGGTGGTGCGTGGCGGGCGCATCCAGAATTACCAGATCATCGCGCCCACCACCTGGAACTTCTCGCCGCGCGATGCGGCCGGCACGCCCGGTGCGCTGGAGCAGGCGCTGGTCGGCCTGCCGGTGAGCGAGGGCGCGGACATGCCGCTGGCGGTGCAGCATGTGGTGCGCTCCTTCGATCCGTGCATGGTGTGCACGGTGCATTGAGGCGGACGAGGCGCGGGCCATGAGCAGATCCGGCGACAAACCCCATCCCGTGGGCCAGACCGGCCACCCCGGCGAGCTGGTCGGTGTGGGCGAGGATGTGTGGATGGATGTCATCCACAAGATGGACGAGGTGTATTCCGACCTGTTGCAGTACGAGGTGGCGCTGGAGGAGAAGAACGCCAAGCTCGAGGAGTCGCAGCAGTTCATCCTCTCGGTGCTCACCGCGATGTCCGACATCCTGGTGGTGTGCGGGCGCGACGGCGCCATCGAGGATGTGAATCCCGCGCTGGAAGTGATCACCGGCAAGAGCGCCGAGGCGCTGCGCGGCACGGCGATCTACGAGTTGTTCGAGGACGCAGACGCGCGCGACAAGGCGCGCCAGCTGCTCACCGTGTTCGGCGAGCGCGAAGTGCACGACTGCGAGCTGTCGCTGCGCGCCCATGACGGCTCGGCGGTGCCGGTGTCCTTCAACTGCACACCGCGCTTCAATGCGGTCGGCAAGTCGATGGGCATGGTCGTCACCGGCCGGCCGGTGGGCGAGTTGCGCAAGGCCTACCAGGCGCTGCGTCAGGCGCATGACGACCTCAAGCGAACCCAGCAGCAGCTGCTGCATTCCGAAAAAATGGCCTCGCTCGGCCGGCTGGTGGCCGGCGTGGCGCACGAGCTGAACAACCCGATCAGCTTCATCCTCGGCAACGTGCATGCGCTGCGCCGCTACGCCGACCGGCTGGAGACCTACCTCGCCGCGGTGCATGCCGGCGATTCGCCCGCGCAGTTGGCCGACCAGCGCGAACGCCTGCGCATCGACCGCATCCTCGACGATCTCGATCCGCTGATCGACGGCACCATCGAGGGCGCCGAACGCACCCGGCAGATCGTCGACGGGCTCAAGCGTTTCTCGGCCATCGACCGCGACGAGCAGCAGCAATTCGATCTGGCCGAGGTGATCGAGCGCGCGGTGCGCTGGGTGTGCCAGGCCGCGCGCAAGGACTTCCAGGTGCGGCTCGACATCCCGGCGCCGCTGCCGATGATCGGCTCGGCCGGCCAGATGCAGCAGGTGATGATGAACCTGGTGCAGAACGCCTGGGACGCCACCAGCGGGCGCGAGGCCCCGACGCTGCAGGTGTCGGCCGAGATCGATGCCTCTGCCGTACCGGCACGGGTGCGACTGCATTTCGCGGACAACGGCCCGGGCATCGACCCGGAGCATCTGGCCCATGTCTTCGATCCGTTCTTCACCACCAAACCGGTCGGGCAGGGTACCGGTTTGGGGTTGGCCATCAGCTACGGTATCGTCGAGCATCACGGCGGTCAGCTGTCGGTGGCCAATGCCGCCCAGGGCGGGGCGGTGTTTTCGGTGTGCCTGCCGCTGGCGTCGGTCGCTTGAGTGGGTGGGATGGTTAGCCGCTATGCAGCCCGCGCCGTTCGCTGGGAGCGCGCTTGCCAGCCCGCAGACGCGGCGCGACCGGTTTCCCTGATGTATCAAGCCCAGGATTTCTGGCACGTATCTTGTTTCAGTTTCTCGACGTCCAATCATTCATCAGTTGCTCTCTGGAGGTGTGTCATGGCGATTTCGCGTGTTCTTCTCGCTCTCGTGCTGGCCGGCGGGGCCGGCTCGGCCCTGGCGCACGGGGGGCATTCCGGCGCGCACTTCGGCGCTGGCCTGGCGCACCCGTTCAGTGGTCTTGACCATGTGCTGGCCATGCTGGCGGTCGGCATCTATGCCCTGCGCCAGGGCGGGGCGGGGCGCTGGCTGCTGCCGGCCGGTTTTGTGGCGGCCATGCTCGCGGGGGCCGCGCTCGGCGCCCTGGGGGCCGAGGTGCCGGCGGTGGAAGCCGGCATCGCCAGCTCGGTGCTGGTGCTCGGCCTGCTGATCGCGGCAGCGGTGCGCCTGCCGCTGGCCGCCGCGTTGCCGCTGGTGAGTGTGTTCGCCGTCTTCCACGGCTATGCGCACTTCGCCGAGATGGGCGGTGCCGGCCTGATGAGCTACGCGCTCGGTTTCGTCACGGCGACCGCCATGCTGCATGCGATGGGTTTCGCATTGGCGCGCTGGATGCCCGAGACGCCGCTGGCCCAGGGCATCAAGCGGGTGCTGGGCGGCGCCATGGCGGCCACCGGGCTGGTGCTGCTCGGTAGCTGAGGACTCGCTGCCGGCGATGACGGGGCGCATGGCGCCCCGTTTGCTTTTCTTGGTCACCCTGCCGCCATTCGGGTTATTCCCGACAAAATTTGTCGGGAATGTGGCGAGTTGCTAAACTCGGGGCCACTGTTTTCTGCCGAGCTTGCGATGGTCAACCGCCTTGCCCAAGAAACATCCCCCTACCTGCGCCAGCATGCCGACAACCCGGTGCACTGGCAGCCCTGGGACGACACGGCGCTGGCCGAGGCGCGCGGCGCCGACAAGCCGATCCTGCTGTCGATCGGCTACTCGGCCTGTCACTGGTGTCATGTGATGGCCCACGAGTCCTTCGAGGACGCGGCCACCGCCGAGGTGATGAACCGGCTGTTCGTCAATATCAAGGTCGACCGCGAAGAGCGCCCCGACCTGGACCAGATCTACCAGAGCGCGCACCAGATGCTGTCCGGCCAGTCCGGCGGCTGGCCGCTGACGGTGTTCCTGACACCCGACGGCGTGCCCTTCTACACCGGCACCTATTTCCCGAAAGCGCCGCGCCATGGCCTGCCCGGTTTCGTCGATGTGCTCGAACGGGTGGCCGCCGGCTGGCAGACCCAGCGCGAGGCCATCGTCCAGCAGAACCGGCAGCTGCGTGCTGCGTTGGCCGAAACCGCGCGGGTCGGGAATGTCGAGGCTGCCCAGTTCAGCGAAAAGCCGATCCGCGATGCCTGCGACGCCATGGAGGCGGCTTTCGACATGGACTACGGTGGCTTCGGCAAGGCGCCCAAGTTTCCCCATCCGTCGGACCTCGCCTTGCTCATGCACCGTTATCGCTGCGGCGGCAACGCCAGCGCCGGCGCGATGGTGCGGCTCACGCTACAGCGCATGGCCGAAGGCGGCCTCTACGATCAGCTCGGCGGCGGCTTCTGCCGCTACAGCGTCGATGAGCGCTGGGAGATCCCGCATTTCGAGAAGATGCTCTACGACAACGGTCCGCTGCTGGCGCTGTATGCCGAGGCGGCAGTGTGCTGGGATGAGCCGCGCTTCCGCCAGGTGGCCGAGGACACCGCCGCCTGGGTGTTGCGCGAGATGCGCGCGCCCGAAGGGGCCTTCTGGTCGGCGCTGGACGCCGATTCCGAAGGCGAGGAGGGCCGTTTCTATGTGTGGTCACGCGATGAGGTGAAGGCTGCCGTGGCGCCGGCCGACCGGGCTTTTGCGCTGGCGGTGTTCGGCATGGAAGGCATGCCCAACTTCGAGGGCCATGCCTGGCACCTGACGCTGCGCAAGCCGCTGGACGAGATCGCCGGCGAAGTCGGCATGGACCCGGCCGAGGCGCCGGCCTGCCTGGCGCGGGTGCGCGCCGCCTTGCTGGCGGTGCGTGACCAGCGTGTGCGCCCCGGCCTGGACGACAAGATCCTCACCGCCTGGAACGGCCTGATGATCCACGGCCTGGCGCGTGCCGGCCGCCTGCTCGAACGGCCCGACTGGATTGGTGCCGCGCAGACAGCGATGGACGTCATCCGTACCCGCTTGTGGGATGGCGAGCGCCTGTGGGCCAGCTGGAGCGGCGGCCAGGGGCGGCTCAACGGTTATCTGGACGACTACGCCTTCGTGCTGGCGGCGCTGGTGGAGTTGCTGCAGGCCGAGTGGCGCAGCGAAGATGCGGCCTTTGCGCAGGCGCTGGCCGATGCGCTGATCGCGCGCTTCGGCGACACGACCGAGGGCGGCTTCTATTTCACCAGCCATGACCACGAGGCCCTGGTGCACCGCCCGCGTGTGGGTCATGACGGCGCCACGCCTTCGGGCAACGGCGTGGCGGCGCGCACGCTGCAGCAACTCGGTCACCTGCTCGGTGAGCCGCGCTATCTGGCGGCGGCCACCGGCTGCCTGAGCGCCTTCTATGGCGGCATGCGCCAGTCCGCGATGGGCTATGGCAGCCTGCAGGTGGCGCTGGCCGAGTGGCTCGCGCCGCCGCGCCTGGTGGTGCTGCGCGGGCCACAGGCCGACTGCGATGCTTGGGCCCGGCAGGCCGCGGCGCTGGCCGATCCGGCCACGCTGGTGGTGTCGCTGGGCACGCGCGGCGAGTTGCCGGCGCCGCTGGCCAAACCGGTCGAAAATCATGTCAACGCCTGGGTCTGCTCGGGCGTTGAGTGTCTGTCGCCGATAGACGATTGGAAGCGTCTAGCAAGCGAATTGGGCGGGTAGGCAAAGCCAGAGCCTTGGTTTAGTATCCGCCGGTGTTGGTTCTTCTTAACGATAAGGAAATCCCGATGAAAGCACTCGTTGCTGCTACCGTCGCCCTTGGCCTGCTGAGCGCAGCGCCGGCGTTTGCCTCGGCTGAACTGGCCAAGTCCAAGAACTGTCTGGCCTGTCATACGGTGGACAAGAAGCTGGTCGGCCCGGCCTACAAGGATGTGGCCGCCAAGTACGCCGGCCAGGCGGACGCTTCTGCCAAGCTCGCCGAGAAGATCATGAAGGGCGGCAAGGGCAACTGGGGTCAGGTGCCGATGCCCCCCAACCCGCAAGTCACGCCGGAGCAGGCCAAGCAACTGGCCGACTGGGTGCTGAGCCAGAAGTAATCGGCGCCGTCGATTGAAGAAACCAGCCTGCGGGCTGGTTTTTTTGTGCTTGCGCGGCCGCCTCAGAGCGGCAGGGGGGCGGGCGCTTCGAGCCAGCGCTCGATCTCGGCGGCCTCGACGGCCTTGGAGAACAGGTAGCCCTGCATGATGTCGCAGCCCATGTCGTGCAGGCGACGCGCCTGCGCCTGGCGCTCGACCCCTTCGGCCACCAGGTGCAGGCCGAAGCCGCGGGCGATGCCGGTGATGGCCGAGATGATCGGCTGGGTGCCTTCGCCGTTGAGGTTGTTGACGAAGCTGCGATCGATCTTGAGGCTGCTGATCGGGAATTTCTGCAGGTAGGCCAGCGCCGAGTAGCCGGTGCCGAAGTCGTCGATGGCGATGCCGACGCCGCATTCGCGCAGCCGGCGAATCCGCGCGATGACCTCCTCGGTGTCGCGCATCATGACCCGCTCGGTGATCTCGACTTCGAAGCGGTCGCGGCTCAGGCCGTAGCGCGCCACGCAATCGGTGATCTGGTCGGTGGTGTCGTCGCGGTCGAAATCGTGCGGCGAGAGATTGATCGACATGCGCAGTGCGGTGTGGCCGAGCGCATGCCAGTGCGCCAGCTGGCGGGTAGCGGTTTCCACCACCCAGCGGCTGATGTCGCGGATCAGGCCGACTTCTTCGGCCACCTGGATGAAAGCGGTCGGGCCGATCAGGCCGTGGACCGGATGCTGCCAGCGCATCAGGGCCTCGACGCCCACCAGCTTGCCGGAGCTCATGCTGATCTGCGGCTGATAGCTCAGGGTGAACTCGCCGCGCACCAGGGCGCTGCGCAGGTCGTTCTCGAGCGCGACGCGTTCGCGGTAGTGGTCGTTCAGGTCCGGATCGTAGAAGCGGAAGCCGTTCTTGCCCTCGCGCTTGATCTGGTACATGGCGATGTCGGCATGCTGGGTGAGCTGCTCGGCGACATCGCCGTCGCGCGGGAAGACCGCGATGCCGATGCTGACGGTGACATGGAAGGCGCCGTGTTCGAGCTGGAACGGGACCTCCAGCGCCGCGTGGATCTTCTGGGCGATGGTTTCGGCGTCTTCCGGGTGGGCGATGTCGGGCAGCAGCACGATGAACTCGTCGCCGCCGAGGCGGGCGAGGGTGTCGCCCTTGCGCAGGGTTTCCTTGAGGCGGGCGGCGAGCACGCGCAGCAGGCGGTCGCCCTCGCTGTGGCCATAGGTGTCGTTCACCCGCTTGAAGCGGTCGACATCGATGAACATTACCGCCAGCAGGCCGCCGCGCCGCTGTGCCTGGGCGATGGCCAGCTCCAGCCTGTCCTTGAACAGGATGCGGTTGGGCAGGTGCGTGAGCTGGTCGTGATAGGCCTGGAAGGTGATGATCTCTTCGGCGCGCTTGCGCTCGGAGATGTCGCGCGCCACACCGTAGATGCCGGCCGGGGCATCGATGGCGTCGGCCGCGCGCGCCTGGATCGGCACCGTGTTGAGGCTGACCGCCACGGTCGCGCTGCCCGGCTCGCCGGTTTTCGGGTCGCAGCGGCGCAGGCGCAGTTCGAGCACCTGGTGCAGGCGCTTGCCGCGGGCCGCTTCGCGCAGCATGACGTCGACGCGGATGGCGTCGTCGTCGGGCAACAGGCGGGTGAAGGGCTTGCCGATCAGCTGCTCGCGCGCATAGCCGAGCATGGCCTCGACCCGCGGATTCACATAGTTGAACACCCCGCTCGGGGTGAGCGTGAAGATGAAGTCCGGCGAGCTTTCGACCAGGTAGCGATGCAGGCGCTCGGAGCTTTGCAGGCGCTGACTCATGACGCCGTTGGCCTGCTCCAGCAAGGCCTTGTGCAGCACGTTCTGCACCGCGCGCTGCAGTTGCGCCACATGGTAGGGCTTGCGCACGTAGTCGTCGGCCCCGCGGCGCAGCGCGCCGATGGCCGCATCGATGGCATCCTCGCCGCTGATCACCACCACGGCCTCCTGCCGGCCGGCATTGGCCAGCCAGTCGAGCAGGTCGAGGCCGGTGCCGTCGGGCAGGCGGTAGTCGAGCAGGATCAGGTCGTAGCGGGTGTTCTCGAGGCGGGCGATGGCCTCGGTGATGGTGCCGCATTCGTCGAAGCGGCGGCCCGGCTGGGCGAGGACATGGGGCAGGGTGTGGCGCAGGGGGGCATCGTCGTCGACCAGCAGGATGCAGGTCTCGCGCGCCTGCGTGGGGGCACGTTCGGACTCGGTATGACTAAAGAAAGGCGCTTCACCGGGTATGACCATGATCTCCCCGTCGTCGGCCAGCGACAGTGTGACCCGCAGGATGATGCACGATTCAAGTGTCGCAGGCTAGTGGGATGAAGATCTGAAAGCTGGTTCCGGCTTCTCTTTGGCTACGACATAGGACGTAGGCGCCAAATTGCCGGAGCAGCTCGTGGGTGATGCTCAGTCCCAGGCCCTGGTGATCGTGGCCCTTGTCGCTCGGCTGCGCCGAAAACAGGCGGCCCAGGCGCGCGTCGGGCAGGCCGGGGCCGTTGTCGACCAGGCGCAGCTCCAGGCTCGGTACGCCGTCGGCGATCAGCACGCCGGGCGAGCTGATGCTCAAGCGCCCGCCGGCCGGCAGCGCTTCGGCGGCGTTGCGCATGAGGTTGAGCAGCACCTGCTTGAGCGCGCCGGCTGGCATTGCCACCGCGGGCAGGCCGCGCGGGATGCGGATGTCGAGTTCGCGCTGCGCGCCGGTGAACAGCGCATGGCCATAGACTTGTTGCAACTGGCGGACGACGTTGCCGACATCGGCGCTGGTGCCGGTGTCTTCGGGCAGTTCGGGGTCGGCCATGCGGCGCAACAGGGCGCCGATGCGGTCGATCTCCTTGTTGACCTGGGCCAGCTCCCCGACCAGGCCGGCATCGGCGGCCTCGCGCTGGCTGATGATGCCCAGATAGCTCTTGATCACGGTCAGCGGGCTGTTGACCTCGTGGGTGATGCGTCGCGCCTTGGCCAGATGCTCGGCACGGGCGGTGGCCAGTCGCTGCGTTTCGGCCGCCTGGCGCTGGTCGAGGCCTACCAGATGCGTGGCTGCGCAGGCGACGAGGGCGATCATCAGGCTCTGCTCGTCGGGCGCGATGTCGAGGCTCTCGTCGATGCCCAGCACACCGACGCCTTTTTCGCCGCCGGCCTGCCACGGCAGACACAGGATGCCGGCGCTGTCGAGCCAGCGGGCGAGCTGCCAGTCGCGCGTGCTGCGCCCCGGCGTGGCGTGTCCGGGGAAATGACTGGTGGCGGTCTGCGTGCGCATGGCCAGGGCGATGACGCTGGTGTCGTCGCCGATGCGCAGGTCGAGTTCGGCCAGTGCGGTGGCAAATTGGGCGTCATGCGCCGGCACCAGGGCGCGCAGGGCGTCGGCGTCGGCGCGCAGCATCAGTGGCGGGCGCTTGCCGAACAGCAGCCGGAAGGCATCCTGCAGCTGGCGCAGCGCGGTGTCGGCCGAGGCGGTGCTGAAGGCGGCCTGGATCAGCCCGTCGATGGCCACCCGGCGCCAGTGCTGCGGCAGCCGCGGATAGTCGCTCGCACCGGCGGCGACCGCCGGTGCGCTAGCGGTCGGCTGACCGATGCCGAGCGTCTGCAGCCCCTGGTGGGACAGGTAGTCCACGTCGGTCTGCAGGCTGATCAAGGCCTCCTGCGGCAGGCCGCTGATGCGCTGCGCTTCGTCCAGGCGAGGGGTGTCGCCGCCCAGGCACTGGGCGGTGCGCAGGAGGGCGGCAAGCGGATGAGCGCCGAGCACCTGCTCTTCGAGCGCGCCGGCCAGGGCCAGCGCGTCGACCACCATCCGCGGCAGTCGGCAATGCTGGGCCAGGGTGGCGCCGAGGGTGACATGGTCGGTGTCGAAGCGTTGGCGTTCGCGGGCGCGCAGCGCCTCGGCCGTGTCGCTCTGGGCGCATAACTGGGCGTAGTCGGGGCTCGAGGCATGCAGGCTCATCTGCCCGAGCGTCGACCACAGGCCGGCGAGGAAGGCTTCTTCGGGGCGCGGATAGCGTTTTTCGATGGCCAGATGCAGGGCCGACTCGGCAGTCACCAGCGCGCGGTGATGCAGCGTCTTCATCGCCTCGCTCATGCCTTGCCGTGCGCCGGCATGCAGCAGCCAGGCGCGCAGCAGCGGTGTGCCGGTGCGACGCAGGCGGTCGGCCAGCAGCGATGGCAGCGGCCGGGTGTCGGCGGCCTCGAGCGGTTGCAGCCAGAGCAGGGCGAAGCACAGCGCGGCGTCGCGGCTGGCGTGTTCGGCGATGGCGTCCCACGGGGTGTCCGGCGCTTCCATCAGGCGCAGCACGGCCTCGGCCGCCGCGGGGTGCGGGGCGGGGCGCTGCATGCGGAAGGGCAGGACCGGCAAGACCATGGCGCGGCGACGGCTCGGGAAAAAACAGACGGGATTCTAAGGGCACCGGCCGTCGGCGCTCGTGACGGGTGTCGCGGGGGACGATTGGATGCGTGGCGCCGCCACCGCGCCGCGCTTCAGGCCTGGAGGCTGTCGGCGAACTGCAGGCCGGCGAGCAGTGCCCGGTTGACGGCTTCGTTGTCGAGCGTCAGCTCGCCGACCAGCGCTTGCAGGCGGGTCGGGTCGAAGCGCTCGCAGGCGCGCGCCAGGTTGAGGAAGGGGGCGTAGGCGCCTTCGTTGTTGATCAGCGCGTCGGTGATCGGCTCGGGCAGGCTCATCTCGCCCAGCAGATCGGCCAGCGAGGTGCCGAGCAGCGACGGCAACAGCGAGAAGGCGCCGGTGATGAACAGGTTGTCGTGGTCGGCCTTGTCGAAGAAGGGCGCGGCGACGCGCTCCATCAGCCGGCCACGGGCGATGGAGGCCTGCATCAGGGCGGGGGCGGCGGGGTCGCGGCTGGCGGTGACCAGCAGCAGCGACAGCCACTTGTTGAGGTTGTTGTAGCCGAGGATGGTGACCGCGTGGCGGAAGGACTGGATCTCGCACATCAGGCCGAAACCGGCCGAGTTGATGTAGCGCAGCAGCTTGTAGGACAGCGCCACGTCCTGCTTGAGCACCGCTTCGATGTCCTTGACGTCGGCGTTGTGGCGCACCAGGTTGAGCAGGCGCACGAGCTGTGCATGCGAGGGCGACAGCTGCTTGGCCGGCGCGTTGCCTTGCAGGAAGAACCAGCCGGCGGCACCGTCGAAGCCGCGATGGATGGCGTCGTCGAAGGCCGGCGTGTCTTTCAGGCCCCAGGCCAGACTCAGGCCCGGGCAGTGGAGCGGGCTGGCTTCCTTGCGCTGGTCCATGATCACGAAGCGCCAGTCGGCCTCCGCCGGCAGCACGGTGTCGGCGGTGTACCACGACAGGCAGGTGCTGACGCCGGCCGCCTTGAGTTGCGGCAGCAGCTCCTGCGTTTTGGGATGCGCCAGCGTGGGGGCGGGAATTTCCACCATCAGGTTGTCCGGCATCGTCCATTCGAGCAGGTCGACCGTCGGTACCAGCTTGCCCAGCGACAGGAAGACCGAGTGATGGCGCGGCCATTCTTCTTCGAATTGCTTGAGACCTTCGACCGCATCGGCCACCGAGGGGGCATGGGCGATCAGCCGGTTGGCGGTGATCGCACGGTTGCGGTTGACGACGGGTTCGCGGGTCAGCAGCAGGGTTTGGCTCATGGTGTCAGGCTTGCGATTCCAGGGCGTAGGTAAAGGCGTCGGCAAAGAACTGGTCGTCGGGCAGGGCGCAGCGGCGGGTAAAGTCCTGCCGGGCGGCATCGACCATCGCCGGCGCGCCGCAGACATAGACCTGATGGCCGGACAGGTCGGGCAGGTCGGCCATCACCGCTTCATGCACCAGGCCGGTTCGACCGTGCCACGGCTCACTCGGTGAGTTATCGGACACTACCGGCACAAACTTGAACCCGGGCAGCGTCTTTTCCCATGCCGTCGCCATGTCGTAAAGATACAGCCCGGCGCGGTCGCGGGCACCCCAATAGAGGGTCATCGGCCGACTGATGCCCTGGGCGATGGCATGCTCGACCATGCCTTTGATCGGCGCAAAGCCCGTGCCGCCGGCCACCAGCACGATGGGGCGATCGCTGTCCTCGCGCAGGAAGAAGCTGCCCAGCGGGCCCTCGAAACGCAGGATGTCGCGCAGCTTGAGCGTCGAGAACACTTGGCCGGTGAAGAAGCCGTCCGGGATCTGGCGGATGTGGAGTTCGAGGTGATCGGCGCCGCCCGGCGCGTTGGCGATCGAAAAGCTGCGCCGCCTGCCGCCGGGCAGCAGGAAGTCGATGTACTGGCCGGCGCGGAAGGCGAAGGTTTCGGTGGCCGGCAGCTTGACCTTGAGGATCATCACATCCGGCGCGGCGAGGGTCAGCTCCTGCACGCGGCAGGGGAGCTTCTTGACCGGGATGTCGTCGGCGCGGCTGACGGTGCGGCACTCGATGGTCAGATCGCTGCGCGGCGTGGCGCAGCAGAACAGCGCCAGACCGGCGGCCTTTTCTTCGTCGGTCAGGGTCTGCGGGCCGTGCTTGCCGTAGTCCACCGTGCCGTCGAGGATCTTGCCCTTGCAGGCACCGCAGACGCCGTCGCGGCAGCTGTGGGGCAGGAGCAGGCCGGCTTCGGCGGCGGCCTCGAGGAGGGTCTGGTCATCGGTGACGGAGACGACATGATCGCCTGGCAGGATGGTGAGCTGAAAGGACATGAGCAAAATCGGCGTGAGATAATGGGTCGATGAGAACGATTCTGATTGTGGGCTGCGGCGATGTCGCCCGGCGCGCCATTCCATGGCTGGCCGGGCGCTTTCGCGTTATCGCGATGATACGCGATGACAGCCAGCGTGCCGCCCTGAGGCAGCTCGGCGCCCGGGTGCTGGTGGCCGATCTGGATGATCGGCGCACGCTGCGCCGCCTGAGCGGGATCGCCGACGTGGTGCTGCATGCCGCGCCGCCGCCGCGAGGCGGCAGTGTCGATTCGCGCTCGCAGCATCTGGTGGCCGCGCTGGCAGGCGGCGCCACGCTGCCGAGCCGGCTGGTCTATATCAGCACCACCGGCGTGTATGGCGACTGCCAAGGTGCGCAGGTCGACGAGACGCGGCCGGTGTCGCCCGATTCCGACCGCGCCGGCCGCCGTGTCGATGCCGAGCGCCGGCTGCGCGCCTTCGGCCGGCGCTGCGGCGTCTCGGTCGGCATCCTGCGTGCGCCGGGCATCTATGCCGGCGACCGGTTGCCGCGCGCGCGCATCGAACGCGGCGACCCCGTCCTGCGTCCGGAAGACGACGTGCACACCAACCACATCCATGCCGAAGACCTGGCCCGCTGGTGCGCCATCGCGCTGTTTCGCGGCGGCGCCGGCCGGGTGTGGAACGCCTGTGACGACACCCGGCTGAGCATGGGCGCCTACTTCAACGCGGTGGCCGATCATTTTGGCCTGCCGCGCCCGCCCGCGCTGAGCCGCGACGAGATCGCCAAGCGCGTCTCGCCGCTGACGCTGTCCTTCATGCGCGAATCGCGCCGGATCGACAACCGGCGCATCAAGTGTGAGCTGCGTGCGCCGCTCATCTACCCCGACATCCACGCCGGCCTGGCCGCCGTGGCCCCCGCCCTTCAATGAGATCGAACGATGCTTGTCGTCAAATCCCTGCACATCATTTTCGTCGTCAGCTGGTTCGCCGGCCTGTTCTACCTGCCGCGCATCTTCGTCAATCTGGCCATGGTGCCGGCTGACAGCACGGCCGAGCGCGAGCGCCTGCTGCTGATGGCGCGCAAGCTGCTGCGCTTCATGACGCCGCTGGCGGTGCTGGCGGTGGTGTTCGGGCTCTGGTTGTGGGTGGGTTACGGCTTCGGCGGTGGCTGG
The DNA here is from genome assembly GCF_018524365.1 of Denitromonas iodatirespirans. Taxonomy (GTDB): domain Bacteria; phylum Pseudomonadota; class Gammaproteobacteria; order Burkholderiales; family Rhodocyclaceae; genus Nitrogeniibacter; species Nitrogeniibacter iodatirespirans. The sequence goes on along the minus strand of NZ_JAEKFT010000001.1, from coordinate 235,098 downwards.
CTGCATGCCAAGACCGTGCTGGTGCTGGTGCTGATCGGCTACCACGTCTATTGCGCTACCTTGCTCAAGCACTTCGTGGCGGGGCGCAATGCGCGCAGCCATGTCTGGTTCCGGGTGTTCAACGAGATGCCGGTGCTGGTGCTGTTCGTGATCGTCTTCCTCGTCGTCCTCAAGCCCTTCTGAACCGGGAGTTTCCATGGCAGAAAAATTCTTCGCGCCCTGTCCGCGCGGCCTCGAACCCGGCCTGCAGGACGAGCTGACCGCCCTCGGCGCCAGCCAGGTCCGCCAGGTGCCCGGCGGCGTCGCATTCGCCGGCGACTGGGCCCTGGCCTATGCCGTCAACCTGGAAAGCCGGCTGGCCACCCGGGTGTTGTGGCAGGTGGCGCACGGCCGCTACCGCGGCGAGCAGGACATCTACAAACTTGCCTACGGCGTGACCTGGGCCAAATGGTTTGAGCCCTCCCAGACGATGCGTGTCTATGTGACGGCGCGGCGCTCGCCGCTCAAGAGCCTGGAGTTCATCACCCTGCGCATCAAGGATGCGGTGTGCGATCACTTTCGTACCATCAAGGGGGTTCGGCCGAGCATCGACACCGCCAATCCGGACGTGCGCATCCATGCCTTCCTCACCGCGGACGAGGCCATGCTGTATGTCGACACCTCGGGCGAGCCGCTCTACAAGCGCGGCTTCAAGCAGGCCGCGGTCGAAGCGCCGCTCAAGGAAAACCTCGCCGCCGGCATCCTGCGCATGACCGGCTGGCAGCCGGGCGAGGCGCTGCTCGACCCGATGTGCGGCAGCGGCACCTTTTTGATCGAAGCGGCGCAGATCGCGCTCGACATCGCGCCGGGCCTTGGCCGCCGCTTCGGTTTCGAGGCATTGAAGACGTTGGACGAAAGCCTGTGGCGGCGCATGCGCCGGGCCGCCGAGGGCCGCCGCCGGCATGTCGCCAAACTGCCGATCTTCGGCTCCGACAGCGAAGCGGCACAGGTCAAGCGCGCGCGCATCAATCTCGAAGCGGCTGGCCTGGCCGACCAGGTCACGCTCGAGCAGGCCGAACTGACCGAGCGCCTGCCGCCGGCCGAGGAAGGCGTGATGGTCGCCAACCCGCCCTATGGCGTACGCATCGGCGAAACCGCCGAGTTGGCCGAGTTCTACCCCAAGCTCGGCGACGCCCTCAAGGCCCGCTGGGCCGGCTGGCGCTGCTACTTCCTCTCCGCCGATCCGGAACTGCCCAAGCTCATCCATCTCAAGGCCAGCAAGCGCACGCCGCTCTTCAATGGTGCGCTCGAATGCCGGGTGTTCGAGTACAAGGTGATTGCCGGCAGCAACCGGCGGGAGAAGGCATAGCCTGAGCGTTTCGCCGACATGATTCGCGGCCAATGAGCATCGGTGGGCCGGCGCCGATTGGCTATCCCTGATTCCTGATCAATGCCTGACGATGGAGCAAACCGATGGCTGCCGTGCCCGATGAACGTAGCTCTCGACTTCTGGATGACATCCGTTTCGCTGATCCGGCACAGCACCAGCTTGTCGTGGCACTACGGGCGTTGATCCTTGAACTGAGTCCGTCCGTGACCGAGGCGGTGAAGTACGGCGGACTGATGTTTTCGGTGGGCAAGCCGTTTTGCGGACTGTTTGCGTACGCCCGTCACGTGTCGCTGGAATTCAGCGCGGGCGCGTCGCTCGATGACCGATTCAAGATGCTCGAGGGGCAAGGCAAGCTGCGGCGGCACCTCAAACTGACGTCCGCCGATGCGATTGCCCAGAAACATGTTCGCGAGTATCTACGAATGGCCTTCGACGCCGCCGTCGCAGGCCAGGGCTGAGGCCTTGGCCGTGGTCGGGGCACGGTCGGTGGGGTTAGGGCGGGTTTCAACCCGCCAATGATCGCAAACCAATACTGATGGCGGGTTGAAACCCGCCCTACGAAACTGCAGGGCCGCGGGCGGTAGCGAGCGTGGGGGCTAAACACCGCCCGCCCGCAGGGCCGCCCCAAGGGCGGGCGCGGCCCCCTCGGGGGGCAGCGAGCGTTAGCGAGCGTGGGGTCAAACAATATCGAGGTTCTGAATCCCCGCGTTGAGATCCTTGTCGCCGTGCTTGCTGTTGAGCTTGATCTGCAGGCGCAGGTCGTTGACCGAATCGGCGTTGCGCAGCGCGTCTTCGTAGCTGATCAGCTCGTCTTCGTAGAGCTGGAACAGCGACTGGTCGAAGGTCTGCATGCCCAGCTCGGTCGAGCGTTTCATGACTTCCTTGATCTCGGACACCTCGCCCTTGAAGATCAGGTCGGAAATCAGCGGCGAGTTGAGCAGGATCTCGACTGCCGGCACCCGGCCCTTGCGGCCGACCATCGGCAGCAGGCGCTGGGAGATCATCGAGCGCAGGTTGAGCGAGAGATCCATCAGCAGCTGCTGGCGGCGCTCTTCGGGGAAGAAGTTGATGATCCGGTCGATCGCCTGGTTGGCGCTGTTGGCGTGCAGGGTGGCCAGGCACAGGTGGCCGGTTTCGGCGAAGGCGATGGCATGGTCCATGGTTTCGCGGTCGCGGATCTCGCCCATCAGGATCACGTCGGGCGCCTGGCGCAGGGTGTTCTTCAGCGCGGCTTCCCAGTCCTCGGTGTCGATGCCGACTTCGCGCTGGGTGACGATGCAGTTCTTGTGCTGATGCACGTATTCGATCGGGTCTTCGACCGTGATGATGTGACCGTAGCTGTGCTCGTTGCGGTAGTCGACCATGGCCGCGAGCGAGGTGGTCTTGCCGGTGCCGGTGCCGCCGACGAAGATCACCAGGCCGCGCTTGGCCATGGCGATGTCCTTGAGCACGCCGGGCAGGCCGAGATCATCGAAGGTCGGGATGGTCTGAGCGATGGTGCGCAGCACGCAGCCGACGCGCCCTTGCTGGACGAAGGCGTTGGCGCGGAAGCGCCCGATGCCGGCCGGCGAGATGGCGAAGTTGCATTCCTTGGAGGCTTCGAAGTCGGCCGCCTGGCGGTCGTTCATGATCGCCCGCGCCAGTTCGGTGGTGTGCTGGGGCGTGAGGATCTGGTTCGACTGCGGCACGATGCGCCCGTCGATCTTGATCGCCGGCGGGAAGCCGGCGGTGATGAACAGGTCGGAGCCTTTCTTCTGCACCATCAGGCGCAGCAGGTCCTGCATGAATTTGAGGGCTTGATCGCGTTCCATCGTGCGCTCCGGCAAGGGTTGTGGTGACGGCGGTGCCGGTCAGCCAGCGAAATTGTCTTTGTTCTGGGCGCGCACGCGGGCCTCGGCCGAGGAGACCAGATTGCGTCGCACCAGATCGGCCAGGCACTGGTCGAGCGTTTGCATGCCGATATTCTGGCCGGTCTGGATGGCCGAGTACATCTGGGCGATCTTGTTCTCGCGGATCAGGTTGCGGATGGCCGGGGTGCCGATCATGATCTCGTGCGCAGCGACCCGGCCCTTGCCGTCCTTGGTCTTGAGCAGGGTCTGGGCGATGACGGCGCGCAGCGACTCGGACAACATGGCCCGCACCATGTCTTTTTCCTCGGCGGGGAAGACGTCGACGATACGGTCGATGGTCTTGGCCGCCGACGAGGTGTGCAGGGTGCCGAACACCAGGTGGCCGGTTTCGGCCGCGGTGAGCGCGAGGCGGATGGTTTCGAGGTCGCGCAATTCGCCCACCAGGATCACGTCGGGGTCTTCGCGCAGCGCCGAGCGCAAGGCGTTGTTGAAGGACATGGTGTCGCGCGCCACCTCGCGCTGGTTGATCAGGCAGCGCTTGGCCTCATGCACGAATTCGATCGGGTCTTCGATGGTCAGGATGTGGCCGTACTGGTTGGTGTTCACATAGTCGACCATCGCGGCCAGGGTGGTCGATTTGCCCGAGCCGGTCGGCCCGGTGACCAGCACGATGCCGCGCGGCTGTTCGGAGATTTCCTTGAAGATCTTCGGCGCGTTGAGCTCTTCGAGGCTGAGCACCTTGGACGGAATGGTCCGGAACACCGCGGCCGCACCGCGCTCCTGGTTGAAGGCGTTGACCCGGAAGCGGGCCAGGTTGGGCACCGAGAACGAGAAGTCGACTTCGAGGAACTCCTCGTAGTGCTTGCGCTGCCCGTCGTTCATGATGTCGTACACCATGGCATGCACATCCTTGTGCTCCATGGACGGCAGGTTGATGCGTCGCACGTCGCCGTGGACGCGGATCATCGGGGGCAGTCCGGCCGACAGGTGCAGGTCGGACGCCTGGTTCTTGACAGAAAAGGCGAGCAGTTCGGTGATGTCCATGGGGGCGTCGTCGAGAAAGCGTGGGAAAAGGAAGCGGGGCGGGCGCCAAAAGCGCGGTGTTATAATTTTTCGGCCGTTCCCGCGGGATCTTTAGCTGTGTCGCCCCCGGGACCAATCGATTTCTATATGACATCAATCGCATTCAACTTGCAAGCTGTGAGGCGGCGTATCGCCGACGCGGCGCACGCCTGCGGCCGCCATCCGGATGACATCCGTCTGCTGGCCGTGAGCAAGACCTGGCCGGCCGAGTGCGTGGCCGAGGCGGCCGACGCCGGCCAGACGGCCTTCGGCGAGAACTACGCGCAGGAAGGCGCCGACAAGGTCGCCGCCCTGGCCTCGCGGGCACTGGAATGGCATTTCATCGGCCCGCTGCAGAGCAACAAGACGCGGCTGGTGGCCAACGCCTTCGACTGGGTGCACAGCATCGACCGACTCAAGATCGCCGAACGGCTGGCCGCCCAGCGCGACCCGGCACGGCCGCCCTTGAATGTGTGCCTGCAGGTCAATGTCAGCGGCGAGGCGAGCAAGAGCGGCGTGGCCCCCGAGGCGGTGGCGGCGCTGGCGCATGCGGTGGCCGCGCTGTCGGCGCTGCGCCTGCGTGGGCTGATGTCGATCCCCGAACCCACCGACGACATGGCGCTGCTGCGCCAACGTTTTGCCAAGCTGCGTATGCTGCGCGAAGCGCTCGAGCGCGACGGCCTAGCGCTCGACACCTTGTCGATGGGCATGTCGCACGATCTTGAACCTGCCATTGCCGAAGGGGCGACGCTGGTGCGCGTCGGGACCGCGATTTTCGGCGCGCGCAGTCGCGCTCATTAAACAAAGGATTCCACAATGAAAATCTGCTTCCTGGGTGGTGGCAACATGGCGTCGGCGCTGATCGGCGGCATGCTCGCCAAGGGCTTCGCCGCGAGCGATATCGCCGTGGTCGAGCGGGACGAAACATCGCGCGCCCGCCTGACCGAGCGGGTCGGCGTGCAGACGCATGCGGCGTTGGATGCCGCGGCGCTCGACTGCGACGTGCTGGTGCTGGCCGTCAAGCCGCAGCAGATGCGCGAGGCGATCGCGCCGGCGGCGGGGAAGCTGACGCATCAGGTGGTGGTGAGCATCGCTGCCGGTTTGCGCCTCGGCGATCTGGCGCGCTGGCTGGGCAATTATTCGCGCCTGGTGCGCTGCATGCCCAACACGCCGGCGCTGATCGGCGCCGGCGTCACTGGGCTGTTTGCTGATCCCTCGGTCAGCGCCGAGGCGCGCGACATCATCGAGCGCATCCTGGCCTCGGTCGGCCAGACCGTATGGATCGACAGCGAGGCGCAAATGGACGCCGTCACGGCGCTGTCGGGCAGCGGTCCGGCCTATGTCTTCCATTTCATCGAGGCCATGGAGGCGGCGGGCGTGTCGATGGGTTTCGATACCGACACCGCCCGCAAGCTGGCCATCGGCACGGTGCTCGGCGCGGCACAGTTGGCCGCGGGCAGCGACGAGAGCCCGGCCGTGCTGCGCGAGCGTGTCACCTCCAAGGGCGGCACCACCGCAGCGGCGCTGGCGGTGATGGCCGAGGGTGACCTGATCGGTCTGGTGGGGCGGGCCATCGACGCGGCGGCGGCGCGCGGCAAGGCGCTGGGCGATGAGCTCGGTGCCGACTGATCGGGCCGGGAGCGAATGTCGATGATCTCCAATCTCTTCCTGTTCCTGATCGAAGCGGCTGCCGGCTTCGCCACCTTGATGCTGCTGGCGCGCTTCTTCATGCAATGGCAGCGGGTCAGTTTCCACAACCAGCTCGGTCAGTTCGTGCTCGCCACCACCGACTGGTGCGTGCGCCCGCTGCGCCGGGTGCTGCCAGGTCTGTTCGGCCTCGATCTGGCCAGCCTGCTGCCCGCCTGGGTGATTCAGACGCTGCTGGTCTTCCTCCAAGCCCTGCTGTTCGGCGCCAGCCTCGACGGCAATCCGGCCGCATTGCTGCTCGGTCTGTGGGGCGTCGGTCTGGTCGGGTTGCTCAAGATGATGGTGTACATGGTGATCGGCATCGTGCTGATTTCCGCCGTGTTCTCCTGGGTCAATCCGCATGCGCCGCTGGCGCCGTTGTTCTTCAGCCTGTCGGCGCCCTTTTTGCGGCCCTTGCGCAAGATCATCCCGCCGATCGCCAATGTCGATATCTCGCCGCTGATCCTGCTGCTTCTGCTGCAAGTGGTGCTGATGCTGCTGTCGAGCTTCGCGGCCAGTTTTTCGGGGCTGATGTTCATCCGATGAGCGTGTGGCTGCGGGCCGATGGAACCGGTGCGCTGGTGCTCAGCCTGCACATTCAGCCCAACGCGAAGAAGACCGAGTTCGTCGGCCTGCATGGCGAGGCCATGAAGCTGCGCCTTGCCGCGCCGCCGGTCGACGGCAAGGCCAACGCGGCGCTCATCGCGTTCCTGGCTGATTTCTGTGCGTTGCCCAAGAGCGCCGTGACGCTCGTCAGCGGTCAGAGCAGTCGCGCCAAGCGGGTCCGGATCGACGCCGCCGACGCCGCGCTGCAGGCGCGCTTGCAGGCGCTCGGCTAGCGCCCGATGCGCGTGATACGCTGCATCTCGTCGCAGCGTCTTCATGGAGGTCGTGCATGGTCCAGGATCACTACGCCGAGCGCTATGCCGCGCACCGCTGGAAAATTCCCAACCCGTTCAATATTGCCGAGGCCTGTTGCCGGCGCTGGGCCGATGCGCCCGAGCGCATCGCGATCCTGGCCGAAGATGCCGAGGGCAATCGCGCCAGCTACAGCTACATCGAACTGAGCCACGCGGCCAACCGCCTGTCCAACGCGCTGCGTGCGCGTGGCATCCAGGTGGGCGACCGGGTGGCGGTGGTGATGCCGCAGCGCTTCGAATCGGCGGTGGCGCTGATGGCGCTGTTCCAGCTCGGCGCGGTGGCCATGCCGCTGTCGACCCTGTTCGGCCCCGAGGCCATGGCCTACCGCTTGCAGGACAGCGGTGCGGTGGCCGCCTTGGTCGATGGCCGCGGCGTTGACACCTTGGCCGCGGTGCGCGCCGACTGCCCCGACCTGACGACCCTGGTCTGCGTCGATTGCACCGCCCCCGACGCCCTCGACTGGGCGACGCTGCTGGCCGCCGCCAGCGACGAGTTCCCCTGCGAGGCGACCACGCCGGACGACCCCGCGGTGCTGATCTACACCAGCGGCACCACCGGCGCGCCCAAGGGGGCGCTGGTGCCGCACAGGGCGATGCTGGGCAATCTCTCCGGCTTCGTTGCCAGCCAGAACGGCTTTCCGCAGGTGGACGCGGTGTTCTGGTCGCCGGCCGACTGGGCGTGGACCGGCGGGCTGTGGGATGCGCTGCTGCCGACGCTGTTCTTCGGCCAGCCGATCGTCGCCTACAGCGGCCGCTTCTCGCCGGAGACCGCCTTCTCGCTGATGGCCCGCTACCGGGTCACGCATACCTTCCTGTTCCCGACTGCGCTCAAGGCGATGATGAAAGCCTTCCCCAGCCCGCGCACCCAGTTCGACCTGCACCTGCGCGCCATCATGAGCGCCGGCGAGGCGGTCGGGGATGCGGTGTTCGACTGGTGCCAGCAGGCCTTGGGGGTGACGGTCAACGAGATGTTCGGCCAGACCGAGATCAACTACATCGTCGGCAACAGCGCCACCGAGTGGCCGGCCCGGCCGGGCTCGATGGGGCGTGCTTATCCGGGGCACCGGGTGGCCGTGATCGACGAGGCCGGCGAGGTGCTGCCGGCGGGCGAAGAGGGCGAAGTGGCGGTGCATCGCGAGGACATCCATGGCGATCCCGACCCGGTGTTCTTCCTCGGCTACTGGAAAAACCCCGAGGCCACCGCGCGCAAATACACCGGCCCCTGGTGCCGCACCGGCGACCTGGCAGTGCAGGATGCCGACGGTTATCTCTGGTACAAGGGCCGCGCCGACGATGTGTTCAAGGCGGCCGGCTATCGCATCGGTCCGGGGGAGGTCGAGAACTGCCTGGTCAAGCACCCGGCGGTGCTCAATGCCGCGGTGGTGCCCAAACCGGATGCCGAGCGCGGCGCCGTGGTGAAGGCTTACGTGGTGCTGGCCGAAGGCTTCGACGCCAGCCCGGCGCTGGTCGACGCACTGCAACAACATGTGCGCGGCCAGTTGGCGCCCTACGAGTATCCGAAGGAGATCGAGTTCATCGACGCCTTGCCGATGACCACCACCGGCAAGGTCCAGCGGCGGGTGTTGCGCCTGCGCGAGATCGAGCGCGCCGGCGGCTGAGCCGGCGCCGCGCGCTCAGGGCGCCAGCCAGCCCCCGCCCATCGCCTTGTAGAGATCCACCTTGTTGCTGGCGGCGAGGCGCTGCACGGCGATCAGCTCCTGCTCGGCAGCGTACAGCGTGCGCTGGGCGTCGAGCTGGGCCAGAGAGCTGTCCAGGCCGTTCTGGTAGCGGGCATCGGCGAGGCGGAAGGTTTCCCGGGCGGCGGCCACCAGCGATTCGACCGCATCGACCCGCTCGGTGAGGGTGGCGCGCACGGCCAGTGCGTCGGCCACCTCGGCAAACGCGGCCTGGATGGCCTGCTCGTAGCGGGCGATGTTGATGTCACGCTGCAGTTGGGCCACGTCCAGGCTGGCACGCAGGGCCCCGGCATTGAAGATTGGCACCGTGAGGCTGGGGATGAAGCGCCAGGCGCGGCTGCCCGATTCGAACAGACCGTCCAGGCTGGCGCTGGCCGTGCCGAGCCCACCGGTCAGCTGAATGCTCGGGAAGAAGGCGGCACGGGCGGCGCCGATATTGGCATGGGCGGCGCGCAGCTGGCGCTCGGCCTGGCGGACGTCCGGGCGCGCGATCAGCACCTCGGAGGGCAGCCCGGCGGGCAGCTCGGCGGTCGGCTGCTGCACGTCCGCGAGCGTGGTCGGCAGCAGGGCGGCGTCGAGCGGTGCGCCGACGAGCAGCGCCAGCGCGTTGTGGTCCTGAAGCACCTGCGCCCGGGCGGCTGCCAGGTCGGCGCGCGCGCGTGCCGTGGTGGTCTGAAGCTGGCTCAGGTCCAAGCGCGAGGCTGCGCCCAGCTCGACCCGCCGTTGCGTCAGTTCGAGCGACTTGGCCTGGGTCTCGTCGGTGCGCTGGGCGAGGGCCAGCCGGGCACGGTCGGCCGCGAGTGCGAGCCAGGCGTTGGCCACTTCGGCGATCAGGCTCATCTGGGTGGCGCGGTGGGCTTCCTCGGTGGCGAGGTAGGTCTCAAGCGCCTGTGCCTGGAGGCTGCGGATGCGGCCGAACAGGTCGATCTCCCAGCTCACGCCCAGGCCCACCTCATACTGGCGGTTGATCGACGGCTCGCCCGAGTTGGTGAGGTCGCCGGGGGTGCGCACCACGCTCTGATCCGCGTCGCCGCTCACGACGGGGATGCCGTCGGCGCGCCGGATCCGGTACTGGGCGCGCGCCGACGCGATGTTGAGCGCTGCGACGCGCAGGTCGCGGTTGTTCTCAAGCGCCGCGGCGATGAGCTGCTGCAGACGCGGATCGGGGAAGTAGTCGCGCCATGCGATCTGCCGCGCGGCGGGCTGCTCGGCCGTGTCCGGGCCCGCCGTGCCGGCCGGCCACTGGGCGGCAACCGGGGCGTCCGGGCGGGTGTAGGGTGGCGCCAACGAGGCGCAGGCGGACAGACTCATTGCCAGCAGGGCCGGCCACAGCGGACGCAGGCGAAGGGTCGATCGGCGCATGTCAGTTGGCCTCCTGCGGCTGGGTATCGGCCACCGGGTGGTCGGTATGGCGCGAGAAAACCCGTTTGATGACGACGAAAAACAGCGGGACGAAGAAGATGCCCAGCGCGGTGGCCGCGATCACGCCGCCGAGCACGCCGGTGCCGATGGCGTTCTGGCTGCCGGCGCCGGCGCCGCTGGCCAGCGCCAGCGGCAGCACGCCGAAGCCGAAGGCCAGCGAGGTCATGAGGATGGGGCGCAGGCGCATGCGCACCGCTTCGAGCGTGGCGTCGACCAGCGGCTTGCCGGCCTCCTCGATCTGCGCCTTGGCGAATTCGACGATCAGGATCGCGTTCTTCGCCGACAGGCCGATGGTGGCCAGCAGGCCGACCTGGAAATAGATGTCGTTGGACAGCCCGCGCCCGGTTGCCGCCAGCACCGCGCCGAGCACGCCGAGCGGCACCACCAGCATCACCGCGAACGGTATCGACCAGCTCTCGTACAGCGCGGCCAGGCACAGGAACACGATGAGCAGCGACAGGGCGAGCAGCGCCGGGGCCTGGTCGCCCGATTGCTGTTCCTGGTAGGAAGTGCCCGACCAGGCGTAGCCGATGCCGGGCGGCAGCTTGCCGACCAGCTCGGACATGGCCGCCATCGCCTCGCCGGAGGAGTAGCCGGGTGCCGCGGCACCCTGGATCTGCATCGCCGGCTGGCCATTGAAGCGTTCGAGCCGCTGCGGGCCGAAGACCCAGCGCGTGCTGGCGAAGGCCGAGAACGGCACCATCTCGCCGCTGCTGTTGCGCACATACCATTTGTTGACGTCGTCGGGCGTCATGCGCGCGGGCGCGTCCGCCTGGACATACACCCGCTTGATGCGGCCCCGGTCGACGAAGTCGTTCACATAGGTGCCGCCCCAGGCGGTGGCCAGGGTGCTGTTGATGTCGGACGGGCTGACGCCCAGCGCGCCGGCCTTGCGCAGGTCGATGTCGAGCTTGAACTGCGGGGTGTCTTCCTGGCCGTTGGGGCGCACGCCGGCCAGGCGCGGGTCCTGCGCGGCCAGGCCGAGCAGCTGGTTGCGCGCCTGGAGCAGGGCGTCATGGCCGAGGCCTGCGCGGTCCTGCAACTCCATGGTGAAGCCGCCGGAGGTGCCCAGTTCGAGCACGGCGGGCGGTACGAAGGCGAAGACCATGGCCTCGCGGATGCGCGAGAAGGCGGCCATCGCCCGGCCTTGCAGAGAGACCACGTCCTGCCCCGGCGCGGTGCGCTCGTCCCAGGGCTGCAGGTTGACGAAACCGATGCCCATGTTCTGCCCGCGGCCGGCAAAACTGAAGCCGGCGACGGTGAACAGTGCGCGCACGGTGTCGCGCTCCTCGACGAGGAACTGCTTCTCGACCTTGCGCAGGACCTCGAGCGTGCGCTCTTGGGTGGCACCGGCGGGCAGGACGACCTGGGTGAACATCACTCCCTGGTCTTCCTCAGGCAGGAAGGCGGTGGGCAGGCGCACGAAGAGAAAACCGAGCAGGCCGACGATGACGCCGAAGATGAGCAAGAAGCGCAGCGAGCGCTTGATCATGCCGGCCACGGCCGACTCGTAGCGCAGCGTGGCGCGCCCGAACTGGACGTTGAACCAGTGGAAGAAGCCGCTGAACAGGCTGCCTTCGCCATGCTCGTGGCCCTTCTTGACCGGTTTGAGCATGGTGGCGCACAGCGCCGGCGTGAACACGATGGCGACCAGCACCGACAATGCCATGGCGGCGACGATGGTGATCGAGAACTGGCGGTAGATGACGCCGGTCGAGCCGCCGAAGAAGGCCATCGGCACGAACACCGCGGACAGCACCAGGCCGATGCCCACCAGCGCGCCGGTGATCTGGCCCATGGAGCGCTTGGTCGCCTCCTTGGGCGGCAGGCCTTCCTCGCTCATCACACGCTCGACGTTTTCCACCACCACGATGGCGTCGTCGACCAGTAGGCCAATGGCCAGCACCATGCCGAACATGGTCAGCGTGTTGATCGAGAAGCCGAAGGCCTGCATGACGGCAAAGGTGCCCAGCAGCACCACCGGCACGGCGATGGTGGGGATCAGCGTGGCGCGGAAGTTCTGCAGGAACAGGTACATCACCAGGAAGACGAGGATCACCGCCTCGACCAGGGTCTTGACCACTTCCTCGATGGAGATGCGCACGAAGGGCGTGGTGTCGTAGGGGATCACGTATTTCACGCCGGCCGGGAAGTAGGGTGCCATCTCGTCGAGCTTGGCGCGGATGCGGTCGGCGGTCTCCAGCGCATTGGCTCCCGAGGCCAGGCGGATGCCCATGCCGGCGGCCGGCTGGCCGTTGAAGCGGGCCACGGTCTCGTAGCTCTGCGCCCCGATCTCGATCCGTGCCACGTCGCGCAGGCGCACCTCGCCGCCGTCCTGGGCGCTGCGCAGCAGGATGTCCTCGAACTGCGACACCGTCTGCAGGCGGCTCTGCGCGGTGATCGTGGCGCTGAAGCCTTGCCCCGGCACGGCCGGCGCGCCGCCGAGCTGGCCGGCCGAGACCTGGGTGTTCTGTGCGGCCACCGCGGCGGTGACATCGGCGGTGGCGAGCCGGTACTTGTGGAGCTTGTCCGGGTCGAGCCAGATGCGCATGGCGTACTGGGAGCCGAACACCGTGACTTCGCCGACCCCGTCCACCCGTGAGATCGCGTCCTGCACGGACGACACCAGGAAGTCGGACAGGTCGACCGCGTCGAGTCGGCCGTCCTCGGACACGAAGCCGGCCACCATCAGGAAGTTGCGGGCCGACTTGGCGACCGTCACCCCCTGGTTCTGCACCGCCTGGGGCAGCAGGGGCAGCGCCTGCTGCACCTTGTTCTGCGTCTGTACCTGGGCGATGTCCGGGTCGGTGTCGGCGTCGAAAGTGAGGGTGATGGTCACATTGCCGAACGAGTCGGTGGTCGAGCCGATGTAGAGCAGGCCGTCGATGCCGGTGAGCTTCTGCTCGATGACCTGGGTCACCGAGTCCTCGGCGGTCTTGGCCGACGCGCCCGGGTAGCTGGCGTTGATGGCGATGGCCGGTGGGGCGATCGATGGATACTGGGCAACCGGCAGGTTCACGATCGCGAGTGCCCCCGCGAGCATGATGACGATGGCGATCACCCAGGCGAAGATGGGGCGGTCGATGAAGAAGCGGGCCATGGTCGGCTCCTCAGTTCGCGGCCGGACGAGGGGCCTGGTCCGCTGCGGCCGTCTCGGCCGGCGCTGGTGCGGGCTCGGCCGTCACGTCGGCGCCGGCACGCACCTTCTGCAAGCCCTCGATGATGATCCGCTCGCCGCCGGCGAGCCCGTCGGTGACGATCCACTGGTCGCCGCGGCTGTGCTCGGCGGTTACTTTGCGCGCTTCGACCTTGCCGTCGCCGTTGACGATCATCACCACGGCCTGGCCGCGGGGATCACGGGACATCGCCTTGTGCGGCACCAGCACGGCGTGCGTGGCGCGGCCCTGGGCGATGCGCGCGCGCACGTACATGCCGGGCAGCAGAACCCCGTCGGGGTTGGCGACTTCCGCGCGCAGCGTCACGCTGCCGGTACTTTCGTCCACCGTGACCTCGGAGAAGGCGAGAGTGCCGGCATGCTCGTATTCGCGGCCGTTGTCGAGGACCAGCGTCACCGGCACCGCACCGTGCGCGGTCTCCACCTTGCCGGCGGCCACCTGGTCGCGAAGGGCGAGTAGTTCGGCGGTCGACTGGGTCAGGTCGACATAGATCGGGTCGAGTTGCTGGACCGTGGCCAGGGCGGCGGCCTGGTTGGCGGTGACGAGCGCGCCGCGGGTGACGGTAGAGCGGCCGATGCGGCCGGTGATCGGGCTGGCCAGGCGGGTGTAGTCGAGGTTGACCTGGCTGCTCTTGAGGGCGGCCCGCGCGGCGGCCACATCGGCCTCGGCCTGTGCCAGTGCGGCCTGGGCATCGTCATTGGCCTGGGAGCTGACCGCTTCGACCTTGACCAGCTCCGCATGGCGGCGCGCACTCAGGCGGGCCCGCGTCAGCGTGGCCTCTGCGCGTGCCAGCGTCGCACGGGCGCTGTCGACACTGGCTTCGTAGGTGGCCGGATCGATCTGGTAGAGCGGCTGACCCGCCCGGACCTGACCGCCCTCGGTGAACAGCCGCTTCTGGATGATGCCGCTGACCTGCGGGCGGATCTCCGCGACGAGATAGGGGCTGGTGCGCCCGGGCAATTCGGTGGTCAGCGGTACCGTCGTGGCCTGGGCTTCGATGACCGTGACAGTCGGTTTGCGGGGGCCGCCGGGCTGGGCATTGTCCTGGCCTGTGGTGTTGCCGCAGGCGGACAGGACGAAGGCGCTGGCGAGGGCCAGCACGACGAGGGCGAGGCGGGGTGGACGGGGCATGGAGAGAGCCTTGGCAGAAGTGTTGGTGCCGGGGGGCGAGGAGGGGATGTTCATCCGAGTTTGAGTGTTCATTTTATGTTGCGGTCGATCAGGCTGCCGTGTCGCTCGCGGCGCCTTTACCCAACTTTGCATAGGCAGACATGCACACCCTGGCCCGCGTTCCTCTCGCGACGACAAAAGCCGACGCGCGCGGATTCTGGCGGCGGCCGAGGCCTGCTGCCAGGAATTCGGATTCCATACCGCGAGCATCTCCAAGATCTGTGCGCGCGCCGGAATGAGCCCCGGCCATGTGTATCACCATTTCGAGAATAAAGAGGCGATCATCGAGGGGATCGTCCGAAAAAGGTCGATGTCATCCCGACGCGGGTGGAGGCCATGCGCAATGCGCCCGACGTGCTCGATGCCACGCTCGGACGGGCGGGAGAAAGCCTTACCGCCAAGCTCGGCCGTGATTTCGCCGCGCTGGATGTCGAGATCCTGGCCGAAGGCTTCGACGCCAGCCCGGCACTGGTCGACGCACTGCAGCAACATGTGCGCGGCCAGTTGGCGCCCTACGAGTATCCGAAGGAGATCGAGTTCATCGACGCCTTGCCGATGACCACCACCGGCAAGGTCCAGCGACGTGTGCTCAGGCTACGCGAGCTGGAACGCGTAAAACCACAAGCCTGAGTTACAGCGCGGCCTGCGGGGGTTCGGCGCGGTGCGAACCGTAGACAAAAAAAACCCGAGTCATGAGACTCGGGTTTAAATCCACACCAATGTTTGGTTCGGGTGGAGGAGACGGTTCAACTATAGAACAAGCGTTTGTGCGTCGCAACAAATATTCGCCAGCAATTCGTCAAAAAGTGTGAATTCGTTCTTGCGCGGGCGTTGTGCCCGGGCGGACGGCGTGCGTGCGGGCAAGAAGTAGAAAGGCGGGAGCGCCCATCGATGGGCGTCAAACCGGCCGGTCCCCGCTGAATGGGGGCCGGCCGACACCATCGGCTTGGGGGGCGTGGCAGGTGCCGGGGCCGGTCGCCTGTCACGGCGCCCGGATCAGTCGATCCGGCCGAACATCAACTGGCCTTCGACGAGGGTGTAGGACACCCGGCCAGGCAGGTTGAGCCCGAGGAAGGGCGTGTTCTTGCCCTGGCTGCGCAGCGTGCTGCGATTGACCGTGGTCTCGCCCTGCGGGTCGAAGATGCAGATGTCGGCGCGCGAGCCGACGCTCAGCTGGCCGGCCTTGGAGCCGATGATGCGCGCCGGGTTGATGGTGACTCGACGCAGGATGTCGATCAGGCCGAGCCCGCGCTGTTGCCCCCATTTGAGCGCCAGCGGCAGCAGCAGCTCGAGGCCGGTGGCGCCGGCCTCGGCCTCCGAGAAGGGCAGCTGCTTGCCGTCGTCGTCGACCGGCGAGTGGTTGGAACACAGCGCATCGATGTCGCCCTCGGCCAGGCCCGACTGCAGGGCATCGCGGTCGCGCTGGCTGCGCAGCGGCGGGTTGAGCCGGCAGTGGGCGTTGAAATAGCCGATGTCCATGTCGGACAGATGCAGGTGATTGATCGACACGTCGCAGGTGATGTCCAGCCCCTCGGCCTTGGCGGCGCGCACCAGGGCCAGGCCCTCGGCGCTGGAGAGCCGGGTGATGTGCAGCTTGGCGCCGGTCATGCGGGCCAGCTCGATGTAGGAGAACAAGGCGATGGTTTCGGCTGCGGTCGGAATGCCGGGCAGGCCGAGCCGGGTGGCCACTTCGCCATCGTGCGCCACGCCTTCCTGGGCGAAATGCGGGGTGATCGGCTGGAGCCACACGCGATAGCCGAAGGTGGCCGCGTACTGCAGGGCGCAGAACAGCACCTGGGTATCGTGGATCGGGTGGTTGGCCTGGCTGAAGGCGACGCAGCCGGCATCGACCAGCTCGGCCATTTCGGACAGGCGCTTGCCTTCGAGCCGCTCGGTGAGCGCGCCGACCGGGTACACATGGGCGCGGTTGAGCTTCTTGGCGCGATAGCACAGCATCTCGACCAGGCCGGGCTCGTCGAGCGGGGGGTCGGTGTCGGGCGGGATGGCCAGGCTGGTGACGCCGCCGGCCATGGCCGCTTCCATTTCGGACTCCAGCGTGGCCAGGTATTCGAAGCCAGGCTCGCGCAGGCGGGCGGAGAGGTCGACCAGGCCGGGGCAGACCACCTGGCCGCTGGCGTCGATGCTGCGATCGGCGACGAAGCCGTCGGGGGCGCGGCCGATGGCGGCGACCTTGCCGTCGGCGATGAACAGGTCCTGCGGCTGGTCGATGTCGTGGGCCGGGTCGACGAGGTGGCCGTTGGTGAGTTGAATCTTCATCTGTGTGCTCGAATGTTCTTGGCCGCTCAGCCGCGGCCCAGCATGCTCATCACCGCCATGCGCACGGCGATGCCGAAGGTGACCTGCGGGAGAATCACCGCCTGCGCGCCGTCCGCCACGGTGGAGTCGATCTCGACGCCGCGGTTCATCGGCCCGGGGTGCATGACGATGGCGTCCGGGCGGGCGAGGGCGAGCTTGTCGGGGGTGAGGCCCCACACCTTGAAGAACTCCTGGCCGCTGGGCAGCAGCGGGCCGTTCATGCGTTCGTTCTGCAGGCGCAGCATCATCACCACGTCGACATCGCGCAGGCCTTCGCGCATGTCGTGGAAGACGCGCACGCCGAGCTTGTCGAGGCCGGTGGGCATCAGGGTTTTGGGGCCGATGACGCGCACTTCGGGCACGCCGAGGGTGGTCAGCGCGGCGATCTGCGAGCGGGCCACGCGCGAGTGCAGCACGTCGCCGACGATGGCGACCACCAGCTTGGTGAAGTCCTGCTTGTAGTGGCGGATGGTGTACATGTCGAGCAGCCCCTGGGTGGGGTGCGCATGACGACCGTCGCCGGCGTTGATCACGTGGATGTCGTGCCGGTCGGTGGCGCGCAGGTGCTCGGCGATCAGGTAGGGCGCGCCGCTCGAGGCATGGCGCACCACGAACATGTCGGCCTGCATGGCGCACAGGTTGTCGACCGTGTCGAGCAGGGTCTCGCCCTTGTTGGTCGAGGAGGTGGCGACGTTGAGGTTGATGACGTCGGCCGACAGCCGCTTGGCGGCGATCTCGAAGGTGGTGCGGGTGCGCGTGGAGTTCTCGAAGAACAGGTTGAAGATGCTCTTGCCGCGCAGGATCGGCAGCTTCTTGATCTCCCGCTCGGCCACTTCGGTGAAGGGCGCGGCGGTGTCGAGGATGGCGGTGAGGATCTCGCGCGGCAGCCCGTCGAGGGACAGCAGGTGCTGGAGTTCGCCGTGGGCGTTGAGTTGGGGGTTAAACATCGATCAACCTCAGGGACAGGCTGCCGTCATCGGCTTTTTTTAGTTGCAGGCGCTGGCCGCTGCCCAGCGGCGCGGCCAGGGTGTGGGCGCAAAAGCGCGGGCAGATCGGCAGCTGGCGTTCGCCGCGGTCGACCAGCACCGCCAGGTCGACCCGTGCCGGGCGGCCGTAGTCGAACAGCTCGTTGAGCGCGGCGCGGGTGGTGCGACCGGTGAACAACACGTCATCGACCAGGATGACCGGGCGGTCTTCCATGTCGAAGGGGATGTCCGAGCGGCGCAATTGCGGGTGCAGCCCTTTGGCGCCGTAGTCGTCGCGGTAGAAGGACACGTCGATGGTGCCCAGCGGATGGCGGATGTCGAGCGCCTCGTGCAGGCGCTCGGCCATCCAGGCACCGCCGGTGTAGATGCCGACTAGCGCGGTGTCCTCGGTGACATGGGGCGCCATCTGGTCGATCAGCGCAGCGAGCAGGGTGTCTGCATCAGGCAGTGGGAGCATGGGCGATATGGTCCAGGTAGTGCTGAAGGATGACTTGGGCGGCGACGGCGTCGAGCGCTGGTTTGCGGTCGGCCCAGTGGTGACGGCCGGCCTCGGCGAGCTGGCGTTCGGCCTCGGCCGAGCTGAAGCGCTCGTCCACCATGGCCACCGGCAGGCCGAAGCGGCCGTTCAGCTGGTTGCCGAAACGGCGGCAGCGTGGGGTGAGGTCCTGGGGCGCGCCATCGACCGACAGCGGCAGGCCGACCACCAGCTGGACGGGGCGCCATTCGTCGATCAGGCGGGCAACGGCGGCGAAGCGCTCGGTGTTGGCTTCAGTGGCGATGGTGGTCAGCGCGCTGGCGCGGCCGGTTTCGAACTCGCCGACGGCGACACCGATGCGCGCCAGACCGAAATCGAAGCCCAGCACGGTGCCGCGTGCCGGCGCCTCAGGCATGACCGGCGGACTCGGACAGGTTGGCGAAGTCGATGCCGAGCAGCTGCATGGCGGCGGCAAAACGCTCTTCGGCGGGCAGGTCGAAGACGATGCCCAGGTCGGCCGGGGCGGTCAGCCAGGCGTTCTCGGCCAGCTCCTGCTCGAGCTGACCGGCGTCCCAGCCGGCGTAGCCGAGAGTGACCAGCACGTCGAGGTCGAAGCCGTCGAGGGTCATGGCCTGGAGGATATCTTTGGAACTGGTCAGGCCGACCTGCTCGTTGACCTTGAGCGTGGCGCTCCACTCGCCGGCCGGGCGGTGCAGCACGAAGCCGCGGTCGGTCTGCACCGGGCCGCCGAAATACACCGGTTGCTGGGCGTAGCGTTCGTTCTCGAGGGCCATGTCGACACGCTCGAAGAGCATCGCCAGGCTCATGTCGATGGGGCGATTGACGATCACACCGAGGGCGCCACCTTCGTTGTGCTCGGCAATATACGTGAGCGTCCGGGCGAAGTTGGTGTCTGCCATGCTGGGCATGGCGATCAGGAAGTGGTGGGTCAGGTTCATGTCGGGGGTCGTCACACCGCGCATTTTAAACGCACGGATTTTTGGGGGAAAGCGCGGCGCACCCGATCGGGGGCGTTGTCAGCGACAATTTACACTGAACATCGCCGAGGTGCAGGAACGGGACGCATGGAACGCAAGGCTCTGGTGTGGTTTCGACGCGATCTGCGTCATTTCGATCATGCGGCGTTGTATCACGCGCTGCGCGACAACGACGCGGTGTATGCGGTGTTCGTGTTCGACCGCGATATTCTCGATGCGCTGCCCTCGCGCACCGACCGGCGGGTGGGCTTCATCCATGCCGCGGTGCTGGAGCTGGATGCCGCGTTGCGCGCACGCGGCGGTGGGCTGATCGTGATCGATGGCCGGGCGGAGGCCGAGCTGCCGGCGCTGGCGGCCCGGCTCGGGGTCGACGCGGTGTATGCCAACCATGACTACGAGCCGCAGGCCATCGCCCGGGATGCGGCGGTGGCCGAGGCGCTGGCCGCGCAGGGGCGCGCCTGGCGCAGCTTCAAGGACCAGGTGATCTTCGAGCGCGACGAGATCCTGACGCAGGCCGGCACGCCTTACGGCGTGTTCACCCCGTACCGCTGCGCCTGGCTGGCGGCGCTCACGCCGGACCATGTCGCGTCGTTCCCGGTGGCCGAGCATCTGGCGCGGCTGCGCCCGCCGCCGGTCGCGACGCCGGTGCCCTCGCTGGACGCGCTGGGCTTTTCGGCTTGCAATCTGGCGGATCTGGAGCTGCCGACCGGGATGAGCGGGGGCGAAACCTTGTTTGCGGATTTTCGCGACCGCATCGACGCTTATCGCCAGTTGCGCGACTTCCCCGCCAGAAAAGGCGTCTCCTATCTGTCGGCCCATCTGCGCTTCGGTACGGTGTCGATCCGCCAGCTGGCCAGCTATGCCTGGTGCCATGGCGGGCAGGGCGCCGAGACCTGGCTCGCCGAGCTGATCTGGCGTGAGTTCTACCAGATGGTGCTGTGGCACCGGCCGGAGGTGGTCGCGCATTGCTATAGGCCGGCCCTGGACGCCCTGCAATGGGACGACTGGCCCGAGGGCTTCGCCGCCTGGTGTGCGGGGCGTACCGGCTACCCGATCGTCGATGCCGCCATGCGCCAGCTCAACCAGACCGGCTACATGCACAACCGGCTGCGCATGATCGCCGCGTCTTTCCTGACCAAGGACCTGGGCATCGACTGGCGGCGTGGCGAGCGCTACTTCGCGCAGCAGCTCAACGACTACGATCTGGCCGCCAACAACGGCGGCTGGCAGTGGGCGGCGTCCACAGGCTGCGATGCGCAGCCGTGGTTTCGCATCTTCAATCCGGTGACGCAGTCGCAGAAGTTCGATGCCGAGGGGCGCTTCATCCGCCGCTATGTGCCCGAACTGGCGGCCGTGCCGGCGCGCTTCATCCACGCGCCGTGGACCTTGCCGCCGGTGGAGCAGGCGGCGCTCGGGCTACGCATCGGGGCCGATTACCCGGCGCCGATCGTCGATCATGCCGCGGCCCGGGCGCGCACGCTGGCGCGCTTCCGGGTGGTCGCGCCGGCGGGCGCCGACGCCCCCTGAGGGGCGCCGGTCAGGCCGGTTCGAGCGCGGTGTACTCGCGGATCAGGGCGAGCAGTTCTTCTTCTTGATACGGCTTGCCGAGATAGTGGTTGACACCGATCTGGCGGGCGTACTCGCGGTGCTTGTCGGCCAGGCGCGAGGTGATCATGACGATCGGCACGGCCTTGAGGCGCGGGTCGTTGCGGATGTTGCGCGCCAGGTCGAAGCCGTCCATGCGCGGCATCTCGATGTCCGACAGGATTACGTCGGGCAGGGTGTCGAGCAGCTGTTCGAGCGCGTCGACCCCGTCCTTGGCGGTGACCACCCGGAAGCCTTCGCGTTCGAGCAGGCGGCCGGTGATCTTGCGCACCGTGAGCGAATCGTCCACCACCATCACGGTCGGTTCGTGGCTGACAACCGCCGGGGCGATCGGCGCCGACATGGCGGAATCGTCCTGCGCGACATGGAGGCCGGCCAAGGCCACCGGGTTGATGATCAGCACGATCTCGCCGTTGCCGAGCACCGTGGCACCGGTGTAGCCGACCAGTCGGGCCAGCTGCGGCCCGGCCTTCTTGACCACGATTTCCTGGTTGCCGCGCAGCGCGTCGACATGCAGGGCCAGGGTCTGGGTGCCCGAGCGCAGCAGCAGCACCCAGTTGAAGCGATGGACTTCGGGCTGGGTGTCCCGGTCGCCGAGCAGACGGGGCAGGTAGCGATAGCGGTAGTCGGTGTCCTGCCAGGTGGTGCCGCCGTCGGCCTGCAGCGCGGCGAGGGGCTCGGCCTTGAGCTCCATCACCTGCGCCACCATGGTCGACGGGATGGCGAAGGTGCGCCCGCCCGCGCGGACCAGCAGGGCCTGCGTCACCGCCAGGGTGAGGGGCAGGTAGAGACGGAAGCGGGTGCCGCCGCCCGGCGTCGAGGTGACCTCGATACGCCCGCCCACCGCGGCGGTTTCGGCCTTGACCACGTCCATGCCGACGCCGCGGCCCGAGACCGCGGACAGGCTGCTGGCGGTGGAGAAGCCGGGCACGAAGATCAGGTTGGTGAGCCGGCCTTCGTCGGCCGTCTCGTCGGGGGCGAGCAGGCCGTTTTCGCGGGCGCGGGCCTCGATGCGTTCGAAATTGAGGCCGGCACCGTCGTCGGCCATGTCGATCACCACCTCGTTGCCTTCCTGGCGCACGGTGAGCAGGATCTCGCCGATCTCGGCCTTGCCGGCCTGCTTGCGGGCGTCGGGCGCTTCGATGCCGTGCGCGATGGCGTTGCGCAGCAGGTGTTCGAGCGGGCCGGTGATGCGTTCGAGCACCGAGCGGTCGAGCTCGATGCGCCCGCCGCGCAGGTCGAGGTTGGCACGCTTGCCCAATTCCTTGGCGCTCTGGCGCACGACGCGGTAGAGACGGTCGGCCAGGCTGTCGAAGGGGGTCATGCGCACCGACATCAGCGCCTGCTGCAGGTCGCGGTTGAGCCGGCCCTGCGAGGTGAGGGCGGCGTCGGCGCCGTCGAGGTTGCGCAGCAGGGTGTGCTGGACGGTGGTGACGTCGTTGACGCTCTCGGCCATCATCCGCGTCAGTTCCTGCAGCCGGGTGTAGCGGTCCATCTCCAGCGGGTCGAACTCGGTGTGCTCGGATTCGGCCTGCGCGATGCGGGTCTGCATCTGCGTGTCGGCCTGGATCTCCAGCTCGCGCAGCTGGTTGCGCAGGCGGATGACGTTTTCGGTCAGGTCGAGCAGGGCGCGGCGCTGGGTGCGCAACTCCCCCTCGACACGGGTACGGGCGATGCCGATTTCGCCGGCGTCATTGACGAAGCGGTCGACCAGATCGGCGCGCACCCGCAGGGTGCCGGCGGTGGTCACCCCGGCCTCGTCGGGGGTGATGGCGATGGCTTCCGGCGCCGCGCCGCTGTCGGGCGCGGCGGTGTCCGGGGTCTCCAGCGTGGCTTCGCCGTGGGCCAGGCGGTCGAGGTACTGTTGCACCGTGTCGGCGCCTTGGTCGAGGCTGTCGAGCAGCTCGCCGGTGATCGTGTCCGCCGCTTCGAGCCGGCCTTCGAGGGCGTGCAGATGCTCGCCGAGGCTCATCGCGCCGGTCATGCGCGCGCTGCCTTTGAGGGTGTGCAGCAAGCGGGCGACGGCGGCGGCGCTTTCGCGGTCGTCGGTGTCGGCCCGCCAGGTACGCAGTGCCGCGCCCAGCTCGGCCAGCAGATCGGCGCTCTCTTCGAGGAAGATGGGCAGCAGTTGTTCGTCGATTTCGTCGTGGACGTCGAGCACTTCGGGCGCGGCCACGGGGGCCGGCTCGGGCTCGGGTTCTGGCGCGGCGACGGTTTCCTGCACGGCGTGGTCGACCTCGGGGGCCTCCGGCACCGAGATGTCGGCGGCGGGCGTGTCGTCGTCGCCCCGCAGCTGAGGACGCAGCAGGCTGTCGAGCTGGGCTTCCAGCACCGGTACGGCGAGCGGCTCGATCGCCTTGGTGATCTCGGCGATCATGGCGTCTAGCGTGTCGGTGGCCGTGGCCAGCACGGCGGTTTGCTCGGCCGTGGGGGCGCTATGCGTGTCGATCAGGCGTGCCAGCGCATGCTCGAGCGCCCGGCCCAGGCTCAGCGTGGTGGCGAAGCCGGCGGTGCCGGAGATGCCGGCGAGGGTGTGTGCGGCGCGCAGCGCCTCTTCCTGGGGAATGCGTGTCGGATTGACCTGCAGTTGCGTGATTTCGCGGTGCAGGGTGTTCAGGTGGTGGCGCGCTTCGTTGAGATACAGCTGGTACAGGGGACGCGACAGGCTGATGCTGCCGACTGTCAGCATGTCGCTGTCGATCGCGTGGGGAGCCTCGGGGGCGATGGCGTCGTCGGCGGCCGGTGCGGGCTCGTCGGCAGGGGCGATGGCATCGAGATCGCTGTGGGTTGCGACCGGCGCTTCGCTGTCGGCCGAATCGTCGGCGAGGTCGACTTCAGCTTTCGCTTCGGCCTCGACTTCTGCTTCGGCGAGCGCGCTTGCCTCGGGCGCTGCGTCGGCGGTTTCGGCGGTCTCGTCGGGCTGCTCGACGATGATTTCGTCGAGGGTGATGTCTTCGAGCAGTTCGAGATCGGCGAGCTCGTCCTCCTCGTCTCCGGTGTTGCCGGTGATGGCGTCGTCAGAGAGCGCGTCGAGGCCCACCGCGTCGAGCAAGGGCAGTGACAGGTCGGTGCTCTCCAGGTCGGAGATGTCGAGGTCGGTGTCGGTCAGCGACGGCGGTGCATCAGCGCCATCGAGCGCGGGCTCGGCGGGCGCGTCTTCGTTGACGATCAGTTCGTCGTCGGCCGCCAGGAGCGGTAGTTCGGGTTCGACCTCGGCGTCAGCGTCGCTGGCGACGGCGATGTCGGCAGTGTCGTCGGTCGGGGTGGGCTGGGTCGGTGCGGCGGCGGGCTGTTCGCTCTCGTCGCGCTGCGCAAGGGCGGCGAGCCGGTCGGCTTCGGCCACCATGTGCGCGGCGTCATAGGCGGTGCTGCCGCCGCTGGCCAGTTGTTCGACCCAGGCGGAGAACACCTGGTGCGCTTCGGCCACCAGCGCGTGCAGCGCCGGCGTCGGCGCCCACTCGAGCTGCAGCCAGCGGTTGAGGGTTTGTTCCAGCGCCCAGGCGGCTTCGCCCAGTGCGTTGAGGCCGACCATGCGGCCCGAGCCCTTGAGCGTGTGGAAGCCCCTGCGCACGACGGTCAGTGCTTCGACGTCGGCCGGATTGGCGCGCGATTCCGCCAGATGGGTGTCGATGTTGCCGAGCACCTCGCGGGCTTCCTCGATGAAGATCTCGAGCAGTTCGGCGTCGATCTCCTCGTCGCTGGCGGCCAGCAGGTGCGTGGCTTCGGCCGACGGGGCCGGCACCGGCACGGGTGCTTCGGGGCGGTCTTCTTCGTGTTCGATCGCCGGTTCGGCCTGTGCCTGTTCGGGCGGCGGCGGTGCCTCGGCCTCGGCGGCGGTCTCGGCTACCGGTGGCAGGTCGGGCAGGGTGAGTTCGGCCGTCGGCAGGTCGGGCAGGGCGTCGTCGGCATCGGCCTGTGCCGGTGCGGCCGGCTCGTCCGCCTCGGACGTGTCGGGCTCGCCCGTCAGGTGATGGCGCTCGCGCCGGCCGCGTCGTAGGCTGTCGATATAGAAGCCCAGCGCCGACAACTGGTCGGCCAGCGGTTCGAACAACTCGGCATCGGGGGTCTGGTCCGGGTCGGCCAACTGGGCGATCATGGTTTCGCAGTCGCTCAGGGTGTCGCAGGCTTCCGTTTCGTCGAGCAGGGTGAGGATGGCCTCGACCTGACGTACGGGTGTCTGGATGCCGGCGAGCAACTCGCGTTTTTGCGGCGCGCGGAAAAAGCCGTCGAGCGCCTGTTCGACCTGCGCCAGGCTGGCCTGCATTTCTTTGCACAACTGACTGACGGCGCTGCGTTCCTGGGCGCGGCGGGCCGATTCGCTGACCTCGGTGCGCGATACCGCCTCGCCGCGCGAGCAGGCTTCGATGCGGGCGATCGCATCTTCCACCTGGGAGGAGAAGGCCGGGTCGGGGACACGCCCGGAGTTGAGCGCATGCTCGGCGAGCAGCAGGGCCGAGGCGACTTCCATCGAAATGGCGTCGTTCAGGCGCAGCGGGTCCTTGCGCAACCACTGGGCAAACGCCGACAGTGTGCTCATCAGCCGGACGAAGGCCGGCCGCCCCAGCTTGCGGGCTGCCGCGGCCAATTCGACCATGCGAGCTTCGAAGGCGGGCAGTGCCGAGGCCGTGCCTTCGGAGAACTGGTCCCAGGTGTCCTTGGCGTCGCCCAGCTGGTTGCGCAGTTCGGCCAGCAGCGGCGCCAGCGGTTGTTCGCTGACCGCGGCGTTGGCCGGCGGCAGCAACTCGGGCAAGCGGTAAAGGGCGTGCAGCGCCTTGATCAGCGGCGTGGTGGCTGGCGCCCGGGCGACGATATACAGGGCGTCCCGGTGCAGGCGCTCGGAGACCTGGCCGCTACCGGCCAACAGGCGGCGGATCTGTGCGTCGATGCGTCCGCCTAGGCGGCGAATATAGGGCGAGCTTTGGACATGGCCTTCGGCCAGCACGTCGAAAAAGGCGGTGGCGGCCAGCCACAGCGCGCGGGCGTTGGATTGGGTCTGGCGCGATTCGATGCCGGCGACCGCGTCGCGCATCTGCTTGGGGCCGGTGACCTCGGCGGGCTTTTTGATCCATGCCAGCATGCCTTGCTGGAACTGGATGCGCAGCCAGCGCAGCAAGCGGGTTTCGGACGCGGCGTCGAGCGGCGGCGGCGCGGCGCGGCGCGGGATGGCGGTGCCCAGGTCGGGAAAGAACAGCTCGCTCTCGGCGGGGGCTTCGACGCTGCGGGCGAGCGCAATGCGGGCATGCAGGCGGGCCAGGCGCAAGGCCTGGTCCGGCGCACCGTGCGACAGTTCGTCCAGGTAGTTGCCGATGGCCGCGATGGCGCGGCGGCACAGGTCGGCCATGTCCTCGGAGAACTCGTGCTCTTCACGGGCCAGTTCGCCGAGCAGCTTGTCCACGCCGTCGGTGAATTGGGTCAAGCCATCGAGACCGATGATCGACAATGCGCCGCGCGCCTGGTGCACATGCGTCTGTGCGAACTGCAGCTGGGTGCTGCGTTCCTCGTTGGCAACGGCCTTGTCGATGGCCTCCGATGCGCGGCCAAGCGCCTGGTCGATTTCTCCCTTGACCCATGTCAGTGGGCCAAGGTCGTGCTCAATGACATGACTCATGAATGCTGCCTCGTGGCGCGGGCGCTCCGGATCAAACCTTGAAGCCGGAAACGGACCCTTTCAGTTCGACGGCCAGATCGGCCAGTTCGCCGATGGAAACGGCGGTTTGCTTGGTGCCGCGGGTGGTCTGCTCGGTAATCGCCTGGATGCCGCGCATCGACTCGGCCACGCGCGTGGCGCTGGCGGCCTGGCGCTGGGTGTCGGTGGAGATCTGTTCGATCAGCGAGGCGGCTTCGGACGACACGCTGCGAATCTCGACCAGCGCCTGACCGGCGGAGTCGGACAGCGCGGCGCCGGCGACCACGTCGCGGGTGGCGGTTTCCATGGCGGAGACGGCATCCTGCGTGTCGGTCTGAATGGTCTTCACGATCGCCGAGATCTGCTTGGTGGCTTCGGCCGAGCGTTCGGCCAGTCGCTGCACTTCTTCGGCAACCACCGTGAAGCCGCGGCCGGCTTCACCGGCGGAGGCGGCCTGGATGGCGGCGTTGAGGGCGAGCACGTTGGTCTGTTCGGTAATGTCGGAAATCAGTTCCACGATTTCACCGATCTCCTGGGACGACTCGCCCAGGCGCTTGATGCGCTTGGAGGTTTCCTGGATCTTCTCGCGAATCTCGTTCATGCCCTTGATGGTGTTTTCTACCGCGTCGCGGCCCTTGTTGGCCGAATCGAGCGAGCGGCGCGCCACCTGGGCGGACTGCATGGCGCGTTCGGAGGCCTCGGACATCGAGCGGGCCATCGACTGCACCGTTTCGCCCACTTCTTCGAGCTCTTCGGACTGGCGCTGTGCGGCGCTGAGCAGTTCGTTGGAGGTGCGGCGGGCGGCTTCGGTGGCGCTGGTCACGCGGCCGGCCGCGTCGTTGATCCGGCGCACCAGCACGGCGAGTTCTTCGACGGTGTAGTTCACCGAGTCGGCAATGGCGCCGGTGATGTCTTCGGTCACGGTGGCGCGGATGGTGAGGTCACCGTCGGCCAGGTCGCCCATCTCGTTCATCAGGCGAAGAATGGCCTGCTGGGTCTGGTTGCGTTCGTCTTCTGCCGACTTCTTCTGGCCTTCGGCCTCGACCCGGCGGGCGGCCAGGTCATCGCGGTACATCTTCACCATGGCGATCAGGGTCAGCACCGCCAGCGCACCGATCAAGGCGATGGCCAGGGGCAGGGTGCCGAAACCGCCGTAGTAGTCGGCGTAACGGGCGGCCAGGGCGCCGGCCTGCTCGGACAGCGGACGGGCGTTGTCGATGATGCGGCGGCCGGCCTGCTTGGCCTGCACCAGGTACTGAATGTTGCCCAGAATGCCCGACACGGCGGCCAGGCTTTCGTTGGCGATGGTTTCCAGTTCGGCCAGTTTGCCGCGGGTGGTGGCGTCCGGCGTCATCTCCTTGAGCTGACCGAGAATCTCGCGGAAGCTGTTGGTGTCCTTGCCCAGCAGGAAGGCCACTTCGGGGTCGATGGCGTCGGCCACCAGCAGGGCGTTGGCGTTCTTGGCGATCCGCTGGGTCAGCATCACCAGTCGGTTGGCGGTGGCGATTTCACGGGCGCTGGCGCCGCCTTGCAGCTTGAGCGCGGCGACCTGTTCGGTGATGTCGAGCAGCAGGGCGTTCTTTTCGTTAATGGTCTCCACCGAGTTGCTCAGCGTGGTCAGGTTCTTTTCCTGCGCCAGCAGCAACTGGGTGTCCTTGTCGGTCTTGGCCCAGGTCGTGGCGAGGCTTTCAAGCGCCGGCGCGAAGGCGTCCGGGCTGGCCGGCACGTCGCTGCCGTCGCTGCCCGGCGTTACCTGACCACCTTGGGTCACCGTGCTGAGCAGGCGATCGAACTCGGCGCGGCCGTCACGCAGTTCGGCAAACGCTTTGGCGTCGCCCTGCAGCGAGAGCTGGCCAGACTTGGCGGTTTGTTCCGACAAGGTCCGCATTTCGCCGGCGGCATACAGATAGGAGGTGGCGTGGGCCGCTTGGCGCGTTTGCAGGTAGATGAGCGTGCCGAGGGCCAGGACCAGCACGCCCAGCACCACGCCGAGCAGGCGCAGCTGGTCGGCGATCGGGCGTTTGCCCATCATGTTCAGCCCTGGGCCCCGCGCCGGTTTTGGTGCGGCTTTCGGTGCCTGCTCGGACTCCATGATGGTGGGGTCTTGGGCGATGGCGCCTGGCAGGGATGAGGTAATCGTTGAGGACATGGCGTTCGCTCCGTGTGGATGGGCGAGGTCGGAAAAAAGAAGGGCTTATACGGCGCTGGCTTCGAGGAAGTCGGTGTCGGCCAGCAGTCGGGGGACGTCGATATGTTTCCAGCGCCGGCCGTGGAGGTCGCGCACCTGGCGCGGCACCCAGCGGTTGGGCGGCGCGGCGCCGTTGTCCGGTTCGAAATCTTCGGGGCTGCGCAGGCCGACCGTGCTGCTGACCAGCAAGGCACAGTTGGCCCCGTGGCGGGCGCCGACCAGGACCAGCCGGGCACTGCCGGCCAGCGAGGTGAGGGCACCACCGCAGAAGGCGGACAGGTCGACGACGCCGAACAGTGTGCCGCGGACATTCGCCAGGCCGCGGAACCAGGCCTGGGTCAGCGGCACGGTGGCCAGCGGTGGCACGGGCAGGATCTCGCCGGCATCGGCCAGATCGACCAACCATTGGTCGCCCCCGGCAATCATGCCGAGCAGATCTCGGCGCGGCGCCGATTCGGCGTCGGCCAGCCGGCGGACCAGGCTTTCCTGGAATTCCCTGAGGCTGATGCGCTTGGCCATGCGGGGCCGCTCAGCCGATGGCCCGGATACGGGCCAACAACTCGGTGTGGTCGATGGGTTTGACCAGGTAATCGTAGGCGCCCTGGCGCATGCCCCAGATCTTGTCGGTTTCCTGCCCCTTGGTGGTGCAGATGATCACCGGGATCGACCGGGTGGCCTCGTCGCGCGAAATGGTGCGGGTTGCTTGGTAGCCGTTCATGCCCGGCATGACGACGTCCATCAGAATCAGGTCGGGCAGCTCGCTCTTGCTCTTGGTGATGCCCTCTTCGCCGGACTCGGCGGTGACGACCTGGTACCCGTTCTTGGTCAGCGCTTCGCTCAACGCGTAACGTTCGGTCGGGGAGTCGTCGACAATGAGAATCTTCTTGATCGGCATGGAATATCAACTCACTCGGTGGATTGAGCGGCGCCGCCATGGGTGGCGACGGCCCGCAGCAGGCTGTCCTTGGTGAAAGGTTTGGTCAGGTATTCGTCGGAGCCGACCATGCGGCCCCGGGCGCGGTCGAACAGACCGTCCTTGGACGAGAGCATGACGACCGGTGTTTTGGTCAGTCGGGCGTTTTTCTTGATCAGGGCGCAGGTCTGGTAGCCGTCGAGGCGCGGCATCATGATGTCGACGAAGATGACGTCGGGCCGATGGTCGGCGATCTTGGCCAGGGCATCGAAGCCGTCTTCGGCGAGCACGACCTGACAGCCGGCCTGCGCGAGAAAGATCTCGGCGCTGCGCCGGATGGTGTTGCTGTCGTCAATCACCATTACCTTCAGTCCGGTCAGATCAACCATGGTTACCCTGTGTCTCTGTTTGCGCTGCCTGTCGAGTGCTGAACGACATGTCGTCGTCTATCACTATCGGACAATCATTTCGCATCTTTAGGGCTCACTCGCAAATATTCGGTGTCTGCCACCCGTTCCGTCGAGGTATCGGTGCTAGCCCTGGGCATTCAGATTTCCACCAATTCGAAATCTTCCTTGCGCGCTTCGCACTCGGGGCAGGTCCAGTTGGGTGGGATGTCTTCCCAGCGGGTGCCAGGTGGAATGCCCTCTTCCGGAAGGCCGGCGGCTTCATCGTAGATAAAGCCGCAGATCAGACACATGTACGTCTTGAAACCGGTCTCGCCCATTGCTGTCGTTGTTTGCCTCATTGCGTTCGCCGCAGCCCGGCCGGGGGTCGGCGCCGGCGCGGCTGGCGGTGTCTCGTCTGTGGTGCATCCCGCACAGTCCCGGCGCGTGCGCGTCCCGGTCGTGTCTGCCTGCGCAGTGTTAAAATCTGCGGCATCTTACCGTATTTTGCTGCGCATGCCAGTGCGCGGCGGTCCGCCCGATCCGAGGCGGGAGACATTGATGCGTCATGTTGCTGCTGTTCTCGTGATTGGCCCCGCCGACCCCACGTCCGCCGCCGGGGTGAGCGCCGACGTGTTGTCGCTCGCCCACCAGGGCACCTATCCGCTCGCCGTGGTTTCCGAAATGTGCCTGCGCGATACGGCGCATTTCGAGGGGCGGGTGGCGCTCGATCCCGAGCTGGTCATTGAGCAGGCACGCCTGATCCTCGAAGATGTACCGGTGGCTGCGATCAAGCTTGTGGTGCCCGATTCGGTCGAGCTGGTCGCTGCCCTGGCCGAACTGGTCTCTGACTATGGCGAGGTGCCGCTGATCCTCGAAGCGCCCGCCCTGGCACTGCATGAAGACGACTCCGAAGATTCGCCGCTGGCGGCGGCGATCGAGTTGCTGCTGCCGCAGGCCGCCGTGCTGGTGGCCGACGTCAGCGTCGGCCGGCGGCTGGTGGCGGCGGGTTTCGAGGGCGATGAAGCGGGCATGAGCGTGGAGGCACTGGCGTCGGCCCTGTGCAGCGCCGGCGCAGGGCATGTGCTGTTGCTCGGCGGCGCGGCGGCGGTCCAGGTGGTGCATCTGCTGCATGGCCCCGAAGGCGTAGTGCGGCGCGATGTCTTCGAGCGCTCGCCACAGCCGGTGCTCGGCTTGTCGAGTTCCGTGTCGGCGGCACTGGCCGCGGCCATGGCCCAGGGGCAGGCGGTACCCGACGCCGTCCAGACCGCGCTGCGTTTTGCCCACGCGGCCGAGGGACGCCATTTCCGGCTGGGCATGGGGACCGCGGTGCCTGATCGCGGCATGATGTCATGACAACCCGGCGCCCGCTGCCGCGCGGCCTGTATCTGGTCACGCCCGACTGGGACGACAGCGCCCGGCTGATGACGGCGGTGGAGGCGGCGCTGGCCGGGCGGCCCGCCATGCTGCAATACCGCAATAAGACCGCCGACGCGCCGCGACGGCTGGCCCAGGCACTGGGGCTGCGGGCAGCTTGCCGCCGCGCGGGCGTGCCCTTCATCGTCAATGACGATCTGGAACTGGCGCTGCATGTCGATGCCGACGGCGTCCATCTCGGTCGCGACGACGGGGCGCTGGACGCCGCGCGTGAGCGCCTCGGGGCCGATCGCATCCTCGGCGTCACCTGCTACAACGAACTGCCGCGTGCCGACATGGCGGTCAAGCTCGGTGCCGACTATGTCGCCTTCGGTGCCATGTATCCCTCGCCGACCAAGCCGCAGGCCGTGGCGGCGACGCCGGCGCTGCTTGGCGCGGCACGGGCGCGCTTCGGCGTGAGCGTGGCGGCCATCGGCGGCATCACCGCAGACAACGCTGCGCCGCTGATCGCAGCGGGCGCCGACTTGCTCGCGGTGGTGAGTGATGTTTTCATGGCGGCCGATGTGACCGCGCGGGCGGCGGCGTATCGCGCGCTGTTCGACGCCACGCGGCCGCCCCAGTCCCCCTGAGCCCGGCTGTCGTGGCCTCGGGCACAACCTCTTTGGAAGAAGTCATGAGTCGAAACGAAACGCTGTTCAGTCGCGCCCAGGCCGTCATTCCCGGCGGCGTCAATTCCCCGGTGCGGGCCTTTGGCTCGGTGGGCGGCTTCCCGCGCTTCATCGCCCGGGCCGAAGGCGCCCGCATGTGGGATGCCGACGGTGCGGCCTATATCGACTATGTCGGCTCCTGGGGCCCGGCCATCGCCGGTCATGCCCATCCGGCCATCGTCGAGGCGGTGCGCGAGGCGGCGCTCAAGGGCTTGTCCTTCGGCGCGCCGACCGAGGTCGAAGTGGAGATCGCCGAGCAGTTGTGCGCGCATCTGCCCAGCCTCGACATGGTGCGCCTGGTCAGCTCCGGCACCGAGGCGACGATGAGCGCGATCCGGCTGGCGCGCGGTTACACCGGGCGCGACACCATCATCAAGTTCGAAGGCTGCTACCACGGCCATGCCGACTGCCTGCTGGTCAAGGCCGGCTCTGGCCTGCTGACCTTCGGCAACCCGTCCTCGGGCGGCGTGCCCGACGACTTCGCCAAGCACACCCTGGTGCTCGACTACAACAACCCCGAGCAGCTGGAGGAAACTTTCCGTGCCAAGGGCGACAGCATCGCCGCGGTGATCGTCGAGCCCTTCGCCGGCAACATGAACCTGATCCGCCCGAGCGACCGCTTCCTGCACCTGCTGCGCCAGTTGTGCACGGCGCACGGCGCGGTGCTGATCTTCGACGAGGTGATGACCGGTTTCCGGGTCGGCCCGCGCGGCGTGCAGGGGCTGGTCGGCATCACGCCGGACCTCACCACCCTGGGCAAGGTCATCGGCGGTGGCATGCCGGTGGGCGCCTTCGGCGGGCGCCGCGACATCATGGAAAAGATCGCCCCGCTGGGCTCGGTCTATCAGGCCGGCACTCTGTCGGGCAGCCCGGTGGCCGTGGCGGCGGGGCTGGCCTCGCTCAAGCTGATCCAGGCGCCGGGGTTCTACGAAGGGCTCGAGGCGCGCACCGTGCAGCTGGTCGAAGGCTTGCAGGTGGCGGCCAAGCGCCACGGTGTGACCTTCTGCGCCCAGTCCTTTGGCGGCATGTTCGGCCTGTATTTCGCCGAAACGCTGCCGCAGTCCTTCGCCGACGTGATGGCCTCGGATCGCAACCGCTTCAACCAGTTCTTCCATGCCATGCTCGACGCGGGCCACTATTTCGCGCCGTCGGCCTTCGAGGCAGGCTTTGTTTCGGCCGCGCACACCGAGGCGGATATCGCCGCCACGGTGGCTGCGGCCGACCGCGTGTTCGCCGGCATGGCCGGATGAACGGGCTTGATAAAAGCACGATCGTTCTATAATCTGGCGCCATGAACAAAGGCGAACGTACCCGGCAGACCATTCTCGATGCGGCAGTGGCCATGGCCTGCGAAGCAGGCTTCGAGTCGCTGTCCATCGGCGCTTTGGCCGACCGGGTCGGCATGTCCAAGAGCGGGCTGTTCGCCCACTTCGGTTCGCGCGAGGATCTCCAGATCGCCGCCATCGAAGCGGCGGCGGCGCGTTTTTCCGATCTGGTGTTCCTGCCGGCGCTCAAGGCGCCGCGCGGCGTGCCCCGGCTCGAAGCCTTGCTGGCCAACTGGCTGACCTGGGTCGAGCGGGGCGGCTGGGGCGGGGGCTGCCCGTTGCAGTCGGCCGCGCTGGAGTTCGACGACAAGCCCGGTCCGGTGCGCGACGTGGTGATCGCCCACTACCGCCAGCTCGAACGCGAACTGACCCGCACGGCGAGCCTGGCGGTCGAGCAGGGCGAGTTTCGCACCGACCTGGATCTGGGCAAGTTCGTCTTCGACATGCTCGGCATTGTCTTCGCCACCTACTACCGTCGGCGCCTGCTGGGCGATTCTGGGACCCGCGCCCTGGCGCAGGCCAGCTTCGGCGAGTTGATCGAACGCAGCCGGGCACACCCGGTGACCCACTGAGCCCGGCCGGGCGCAGTGTCCCGATAGAGAACAGAGAGACCCTCATGAAAAATCGGCCTGAAAATAGCACGAACGATCGTATTCAGTTGCTGACGCCGGCGCAGCGCCGCTGGGTGATGCTCAGTTCCCGCCTGTTTCCCGGCTGGACGGCGCGCCAGGCCGAGGCCATGCTGCTGCGCCCGCCGCGCAAGCGGGGTCGGGCGACCGAGGTGCTCAATGCCTGGGGCCGGCCGGAGACGCTCTCGGTCGGCGGCCATGCGATGCGGCTGTGGCATTTCGGCGAGGCCGATCGTCCGCACGTGGTGTTGGTTCATGGCTGGGGCGGCTATGGCGCGCAGCTGGCGCCCTGGCTGCCGGTGTTGTTGGCGCAGGGATTTTCGGTGACGCTGTTCGACCAGCTCGGCCACGGCGACAGCGAGGGCCGCGCCGGCGCCTTGCCGGATTTCATCGCCAGCTTGCGGGCGGTGGTCGAGGCGGTGCCGCAGACGCGGGCGGTGGTGGCGCACTCGATGGGCGCGGCCGGTGCGCTGCATGCGCTGCGCGAGGGGCTGGTGTTGGACGCGGCGGTGCTGATCGGCTCGCCCGCCAATTTCGACATCCATCTGCAGACACTGTCGCAGCGGGTCGGCCTCGGGCGGCGTGCCCATGATTCGCTCCAGGGCCGGCTCGAGCGGCGCTATCGGCCGATTGCCGAGATCGACGCGCTGGAGGGGCTGCCGGTGGGGCGCACGCGCGCCTTGTTCGTGCATGACGAGGACGACGCGGAGGTGGATTTCAGCCATCTGGCCCGCCTGCATGCGGCCTGGCCGGGCAGCGAGGCGATGGTCACACAGGGCTGGGGCCATCACCGGATCCTGCGTGCGCCCGAGGTGATCACCCGTGCGGCAGGATTCCTGGCGGCCGCGCTACAACAGGAAGAGCGAGGCCAGCCCGAGGAAGATGAAGAAGCCGCCTGAATCGGTACAGGCGGTGATCATCACGCTGGCGCCGAGCGCCGGGTCGCGGCCCAGGCGCTGCATGGCGGTGGGGATGATGACCCCCATGCTGGCGGCGAGCAGCAGGTTGAGCGTGGTGGCGAGCGTCATCACCACGCCCAGTTCGGCGTTATCGTAGAGCCACCAGGCCATCACGCCGAGTAGCCCGCCCCACACCAGGCCGTTGATCAGGGCGACGCCGACTTCCTTCTTGAGCAGGCGCTTGCCGCTTTCATGGCCGATCTGGCCGACCGCCATGGCGCGTACGATCATGGTGATGGTCTGGTTGCCCGAGTTGCCGCCGATGCCGGCGACGATGGGCATCAGCGCGGCCAGCGCGACCAGCTTTTCGATGGCGCCTTCGAACACCCCAATGACACGCGAGGCGATGAAGGCGGTGACCAGGTTGACCGCCAGCCAGGCCCAGCGGTTGCGCACCGAGTCCAGCACCGGGGCGAAGATGTCTTCTTCTTCGCGCAGACCGACCTGGTTGAGCAGCTCGGCTTCGGACTCCTCGCGAATGTGGTCGACCACCGCCGCCACCGTCACCCGGCCGATGAGGCGGTCGTCGGAAGACACCACCGGCGCCGACACCAGGTCGTAGCGTTCGAAGGCGGTGGCGGCGTCCTCGGCCTTGTCGTCCGGGCGCAGCATGAGCGGGTCGTCGTCCATGATGTCCGACACCAGCGCCTCGGGGTCGCACACCAGCATGCGGCCGAGCGAGAGCACGCCGCGCACCGCGTCGTTGCGGTCGGTGACATAGAGCTTGTCGGTGTGGTCGGGCAACTCGGCGAAACGGCGCAGATAGCGCAGCACGACCTCCAGGCGCACGTCTTCGCGCACCGTCACCATGTCGAAGTCCATCAGCGCGCCGACCGTGCCCTCGGGGTAGGACATGGCGGCGCGCAGCTGGGCGCGCTCCTCCACGTCGAGCGAGAGGTAGACATCCTCCATCACCGCGTCGGGCAGGTCGGGGGCGAGGTCGGCCAGCTCGTCGGCGTCGAGCTGTTCGGCGGCGGCCTTGAGCTCGTCGTGCGCCATGGTCTCGATCAGCGATTCGCGCACCGCATCGGAGACTTCGAGCAGGATGTCGCCGTCGCGCTCGGCCTTGACCAGGTCCCAGACGAACAGACGCTCGTCGACCGGCAGGGCTTCGAGGATGTAGGCGATGTCGGCCGGGTGCAGCTCGTCGAGCTTGTGGCTCAGTTCCGCCACATGCTGGCGATGGACCAGGTCCTCGACCAGGTCGTGGCGCGGCATTTCCTGGCGGTGCACGAGCGATTCGACCAGCGACTGCCGGCGTAGCAGGTCCTGCACCTCTTTCAGGTGCGCCTGGACATTCTCGCGGGGCTGCTCGAGTTCGGACATGAAGGGGGTTTCCGCTGATCCGGAGGGGCCGGCGCCGTTGGGCGGGGGCCATTGTACGTGCTTTGCCGGGGGGGCGCGACGCCCGTCAGGGTACTTGCGAGCGGTGCATGCGCGCCTGAATGCGGGCCGCGTGGGCGCTCAGGCGAGGCCCGAACTGGCGCTCGTAGCGGCGCGGGTTGGGCAGCATCACGGCCAGCCGGGCGGCCTGTTCCGGACCCAGCGCCGCGGCCGGGATGCTGTAGTAGTGGCGGGCGGCCGCTTCGGCACCGAAGACGCCGCGCCCCCACTCGACCACGTTCAGATAGACCTCGAGAATCCGCCGCTTGCTCCAGGTGGACTCGATCATCAACGTGACGATGGCTTCCTGCGCTTTGCGCACATAGCTGCGCGAGGGCGACAGGAACAGGTTCTTGGCCAGCTGCTGGCTGATCGTCGAGCCGCCGGCCACTGGCGCACCGCGTTTCTGGTTTTTCTCGATGGCGCGCTGAATGCCGTCCCAGTCGAAGCCTTCATGCTCGAGAAAGCGGTCGTCCTCGGCGGCGACCACCGCCTGTTTGAGATGGCGCGAGATCTTGGCGTAGGGCACCCAGCGGTGCTTGAGTTGCGCGGTCGGGTCGTCCTTGCGCAGCACGGCCAGCTGGGTGCTCATGAAGCGGGTCATGTCCGGATCGCTGCGGGTCCACCACAGCACATGGGCGAAGATCCAGCACTCGTACAGCACGAAGGCCGCCAGCAGGAGCAGCAGCGCGCCGCCGGTCCAGCGGCCGATGGCCTTCATTCGACGACCGGCGGTGTGCGCAGCGGGGTGAGCACCGGTGCGGTGTCGGGGCGCACGCCGCGCCAGATCAGGAAGCTCTCGGCCGCCTGCTCGACCAGCATGCCCACGCCGTCGGCGGTGCGCGCCGCGCCGGCGGCCAGCGCGGCGCGCAGAAAGGCGGTCGGCTCGATGCCGTACATCATGTCGTAGGCCAGTGCGCCGGGCGCATAGACGCTGGCCGGGATGTCCGGGGCGGCGGCCGACAGACTGGCCGAGGTGGCGTTGATGACGACATCGAAGGGGTCGCTGCCGATATCGTCGAAGCCGCCCGCGCTGAAGGCCACCGACCCGGCCAGCTG
This sequence comes from Denitromonas iodatirespirans, assembly GCF_018524365.1. Classification (GTDB taxonomy): domain Bacteria; phylum Pseudomonadota; class Gammaproteobacteria; order Burkholderiales; family Rhodocyclaceae; genus Nitrogeniibacter; species Nitrogeniibacter iodatirespirans. Next base: position 197,814 of record NZ_JAEKFT010000001.1, on the reverse strand, counting down.
GGTGAAATGGGCTGCCAGCTCGCGGGCTTTGGCGGCGGTGCGGTTGGCCAGATGCAGGCGGGCCGGGCCGGCGTCGAGCAGCGGTTGCAGGGCGCCGCGCGCAGCGCCGCCGGCGCCGAGCAGCAGCACGCGGCGGCCGGCCAGCGGGCAGTCGAGATTGGCCACCAGATCGCGCACCAGGCCGACGCCATCGGTGTTGTCGCCGTGGATACCGTCGGCGCCGAAGCTCAGGGTGTTGACCGCGCCGGCGGCGCGGGCGCGCGGCGACAGTTGGTCGGCCAGTGCGAAGGCCTCGAGCTTGAAGGGCACGGTCACGTTCATGCCGCGCCCGCCCTCATTGATGAAGGCGCGCACGGTGTCCACGAAGCCGTCGAGCGGGGCGAGGATGCGCTCGTAACTCATGGCCTGGCCGGTCTGCGCGGCGAAGGCGGCGTGGATGGCCGGCGATTTGCTGTGGGCGACGGGGTGGCCGATCAGGGCGTAGCGGTCCATGGGATGGGCATCGGGCGTGAAAAACGCCATTTTACCGCCCTCGGCGGACGGGCCGGCTATTTCGGACTGCTGGTCTCGATCGCATCCGCATTGGTGAAACTCCAGGTGCGGGTGATTTCGAGAATGTCGGTGTCGCGACGGATGTTGGCCGGGAAGGGCGCGAACGGGGCGGCCAGCTCGACGATGCGCCGTGCCGCGTTGTCGAGCACCTTGTGGCCCGAGCTGCGATGGATGTTGATCGCCTCGACGCTGCCGTCGGCACGGATGACCACCGACATGAGCAGGCTGCCATACAGCTTGCCGCGCGCCGAATCGGGGTAGTTGAGGGTGCCCACGCGTTCGATCTTCAGGCGCCAGTCTTCGACATACTGGGCGAAGCGGTATTCCTTGGTGCGCGCGCCGATGAACTGCTTGCGCGGGCGCTTGGCGTATTCGTTGAGATTCTTGTCGATCTTGGCTTCGAGCCGGGCGATGGCGGCGGCGCTGTCCATCAGCTCGGTGCCGGAGATCTCGCGGGGCGTCTCGGCCGGCGTGTCGCTGTTCTGTGTCACCGCCTGGGTGGTCGGCGGGGTCTTGGCCTGGGCGACCAGCTTGCGCTGCGCCGCTTCGAGCTCTTGCACCCGCCGCTTGGCCTCGATCAGCTGGTCGCCGTCCTTGCGCTGATCCTTTGGCGGCAAGGGGGTGCTGGCCATTTTCTTGGCATCGGTGTTGCCGCCGCCGTCGAGGTTGGCCTGGGCCAGCGCCTCGGCCTTGTCGGGCGCGCGCGCGTGGCGGGCGTTGACCAGCACCACTTCGAGGCCGTTGTCTTTCTTGAAGGCCTTTTTCAGGTCCGGGAACTCGAAGTGCAGCGACAGCACCGCGCCATGCAGCAGGGCGGAAATTCCGAAAGCCAGGATGACCAGCGAGGAGCTGCCTCGCGCCAGCGCCAAGCCGGAAGGCTTGGGCGAGGCCGCCTTGGCGCGCTGTTTCGGAGGTTTGACGGCCTGGGTCATGGGGCGATTCTACTGTGCCAGCGGGTCGGTCGCGGTCTCGTCGGTGGGTTCGGCCAGCAGGCTGACGAAGCGGGTGCGCACGTCCACATCGAGCAGATCGGAATCCTTGATTTCGAGCTGGATATGCGCGCCCGGCGACTGCAGCGGCATGCCCGGCACCTTGAACACGAAGGGCGAGTTGTCGAGGCGCACCACGTTGTCGCGCAGCACGCGGGCGGTGATCATCGGGTCCTCGCGCTGGCGCAACCAGCGCACGCACCAGTAGCGCTCCATGTGGCGCTGGAATTCGGCATAGGCGGTGTAGGCCAGGTCGAAGTCGCGCACGGTTTCCATCAGGTCTTGCGACTTGGGCGGGAAGGGCGGCTCGACCCCCTGCAGCACGCTGATCAGCTGCCACTGGTTGACCATGTCCACATAGCGCCGCAGCGGCGAGCTGGACCAGGCATAGCAATCGACGCCCAGCCCCTCGTGTGGCGCGGCCACCGTGGCCATGCGCACCTTGCCACCGCCTTGCACGCGGTAGATGCCGGGCACGCCGGCTTCGTCGAGGCGTTTGCCCCAGGTGGCGTTGGCCGCGATCATCAGCTCGGAGACGGTCTTGTCGATGGGCGAGCCGCGCAGGCGCTGGCCGACGGTGATCACGCCGGGGCCGTCGGGCGAGGTGCTGTCCCAATCCACCGTGAAGCTGTAATCGGTCTGCGTCTGGTTGGTGGCTGGTTTGCCGCGGCCGGCCTCCATGATGGTGGCCAGCTCCCACAGCAGGGTCAGCTCTTTCTTCCAGGGGAAGTCGGGGCCGCCGTGCAGCAGGGTGTCATCGTTGAACACCGGTTCCAGGTCGTGATGGCGCAGGTTGGCGGCGATCGGCACCTGTTCGAGGCGGGTCTCATGGCCGGTCACGGCCAGCGCGCTGGTCACGTCGAGATACAGCGACACTGCCGGGCAGGTGCGCCCGGCCTGCAGGGTGAAGGTGTCGACCACGACGTCGGGCAGCATGGTGATCTTGTTGCCCGGCATGTACACCGTCGACAGGCGCTGGCGGGCGATCGCGTCGAGCTGCGAGCCGCGCGCGAAGCCCAGCCCCGGTGCGGCGATATGGATGCCGATGCGCCAGCCGCCGCCTTCGCGCGGGGTGACCGAGAAGGCATCGTCGATCTCGGTGGTGGTGGCGTCGTCGATGGAGAAGGCCTGCACCTCGGCGATCGGCAGATCCTGCGGCAACGTGCAGGCGGGTACCTCGGGGAACTCCGTGCCCTCGGGAAAGTGCTCGAACAGGAAGCGACCGTAATGCACGTCATAGGTCGAGCCGAAGGCGCCGCACTTGAGCAGCAGCGCTGCCGCACTCAGGCCGCTATCGACGCAGGCCGCTTCCAGCGCCTTGGCCTCCAGCCGGTTGCGGTCGGGGCGATAGAGCAGTTGCGGCACCATGCCGGCGAACTCGTCGGGCAGTGCGCCGGCCAGCAGGCGGTCGCGCATGGCCTCGATGGCCAGCGTCTGCTGGCGCTTTTTTTCCAGCCCGGCCAGGGCGGCCTGGAGGATGTCTTCGGGCGCCTTGCGGAAGCGGCCGCGACCCTTGCGGTGGAAGTAGATCGGCGCCGAATGCAGGCACAGCAGCACCGCGGCCGACTCTACCGGACTGGGCGCATGGCCGAAGTATTCTTGGGCGAAGTCGACGAAATCGAATTCGTCGTCGCCGCACACCTCCCACAGGAAATCGACCTCCAGCGCTGCCGCTTCGGCCTCGGCGCGCGCGATCAGCTCGCCGGCGGCGGGACTGTCGAAGTTGAGCAACACGTGGTTGCGCTTGATCTTGAGGCGCTTGCCATGCGTGTTCTCGACTTGCAGGGAGCTGTCGTTGTCCAGCAGAACGGTGCCGCATTTGAAGGCGCCGCTCTCTTCATAAAGCACATGCATCGGGGAGGGTCTGGGCGGGTTGAAGCCCGACAGTTTAATGGATTCAGGCGCGCGATGGCGGTCGGCTGACACGCAGCATGTCGGCGGTGTACAGCGCCAGTGCGCACCAGATGATGACGAAGCCGGTCAGCCGCGCGGCGTCGAAGGGTTCATGGAAAACGAAGATGGCCAGCAGGAAGTTGAGGCTCGGCGCCAGGTACTGGAGAAATCCGATGGTCGCCAGCGGCAGGCGGCGCGCGCCGAAGGCGAACAGCATCAGCGGCGTGGCGGTGAGGACGCCGGCGACCGGCAGCAACAAGTCGATATGAAGGTCTTGCCCCCAGTGCAGCTCGCCGGTATGGGCCTGCCAGGCCAGCCAGCCGGCGGCCAGCGGCAGCACCAGCACGGTCTCCACGCACAGGCCGACGATGGCGTCCACCGGCGTGCGCTTGCGCAGCAGGCCGTAGAAGCCGAAGGTCAGCGCCAGGAAGAGGGCGATCCAGGGGATCGACCCGACTGCCGCAACACGCCAAGCGACGCCAACGGCGGCGATCGCCACGGCCAGGCGTTGCAGCGGGCGCAGGCGCTCGCCGAGGAAGATCCGGCCCAGCAGGACGCTGAGCAGCGGGTTGATGAAATAGCCGAGGCTGCCTTCGAGCACGCGCTCGTGCGTCACCGCCCACACGAATACCAGCCAGTTGCTGCCGGTGAGCAAGGCGGTGACGAGCAGCACGCCAAGCAGGCGGCGGTCGGAAAAGACGCGGCGCAGCGCCGGTGCCTGGCGGGTGAGGCCGACCAGCAGCGCCAGGAAAACCACCGACCACACGACCCGGTGGGCGACGATCTGGTCGGCCGGCACGCTGCCGACCGCCTTGAAGTAGAGCGGCGCCAAGCCCCAGATGATGAAGGCGGCGAGTGCGGCGACAGTGCCGCGGCGGGCCTCGTCCATGGCTCAGACTCTCAGGCCCGGCGTGCGGTGGCGATCAGGGTCGACGCCGGCACGTGGTAGCCGTCGGTGTCGGCGAGGTCGGTCAGATCCTCGGCCACCGCCGCGCGCAAGGCCTGCTGCATCTCGGCCGGCAGGCGCGAGAGCGCTTCGGTGGCGCCGCCGGCCAGTGCCAGGAAGGCGTCCCAGTAGGCGCCGGCGTCGGCGAAGCGGCAGTGGAAGTCGTGGGGTTCGAGCCGCAGGTCGGTAAAACCGGCCGCTTGCAGCGTGGCGGTGAGGTAGGCCGCCTCGCCGAAGCGGAAGACCGACGGGCGCGGCACCTTGGGCGCCGGCAGCAGGCGGGCGATGCACTGCTGGGCGCGCTCGATCAGCGGCACCGTGCCGGCCGCGCCCCATACCGACAGGGCGATGCGCCCGCCGGGCTTGAGCACGCGGTGCAGTTCGGCCAGGGCGCGCTCGGGATGGGGAAAGACGAACAGGCCGAGGCCGATGCTGGCGCCGTCGAAGCGGCCGTCGGCCAGGCACAGGTGCTCGGCATCGGCGGCGGCGAAATGCACCGGGCCGTCGGCCGGGCCGAGGCGCCGGCGGGCATGGGCGAGCATGCCGTCGGCGATGTCGGTGGCCAGCACCCAACCATCGGGCGCCAGACGCGGGGCCATGGCGCGGGCCAGCAGGCCGGGGCCGCTGGCCAGGTCGAGCCAGTGCTCGCCGGGCGCCGGTGCGGCCGCGGCGATGAGTGCCTCCTGCAGGCTGGCGCGCAGGTGGGCGGCGTCGTCGTAGTCGGCAGCGATGCGGTTGAAACCGGCGCGCTCCATGGCCTTGAAGCGGCGGGTGTCGAAGCCGCCGCTCATGCCAGCTCCGCGAAGGCGAGGATCTCGTCGAGGTAGTCGCCCCAGCGCGAAAAGCCGTGGTCGCCGCCGTCGAGCACGGTCTGCCGGGCGCCGGCGTACTTGGCCACGGCATGGCGGTAGTCGAGGATCTCGTCGCCGGTCTCGACCATTAGCCAGTAGCGCTCGGGGCGAGTGATCTGCGCCACCTCCAGCGCCTTCAACTCGGCAATGTGCTGCTCGGTGAAGTCGAAGACCTCGCCGGTGTAGAGATTGCTCTGCCGGCCCACATAGGGCGCCAGCGATATGTAGGAGAGCACGCCGGGATTGACCATGATGGCCCTGAGATCGTGTTTTTCCGCCAGCCAGGTGGCGTAGTAGCCACCGAGCGAGCTGCCGACCAGGGTCGGCGGCGTGCCACAGCGGGCGATCTGCGCCTCGATTAGGTCGATCGCCGCCTGCGGGGCGATCGGCAGCTGGCCGCACCAGAAGTGCTCGGCCAGGCCGCGCTCGGCCATGTGCTCGCGCAGCCGGGTGGCCTTGATCGAGGCGGGCGCCGAGCGGAAGCCGTGGAGGTAGAGAATCATGGCGGTCATCCTAAGCGAGGGCTCTGCGCTTGTGAATCAATCGACGGCGCGGGGGGCCGGCCGCTCACGCCTTGCCGGCCCCTTGCGCTCGGCCCGCTGGCGACGATTGCTCGGCACCTTCTCAGGCGTCGTGCCAGCTCACCCAGCCGGTTTGCCAGGAGATCAGCACCACCAGCCCGAAGGCGATGCGGTACCAGGCGAAGGGGACGAAGCTGTGGCCGGAGACGAAGCGGATGAAGGCCTTGACCGCCACCATCGCCGCCAGGAAGGAGGCGACGAAGCCGACCGCGAAGACCATGTAGCCGTCGCTGTTCATGCCACTGAGCAGCGCCCAGTTCTTGTATACGTCGTATACCGTGGCAGCGAGCATGGTCGGGATCGCGAGGAAGAAGGAAAATTCGGTGGCGGCCTTGCGCGACAGGCCGAAGATCAGCCCGCCCATGATGGTGGCGCCCGAGCGCGAGACGCCGGGGAACATCGCCAGCGACTGGGCGAAGCCGACCTTGAGCGCTTCCTTCCAGCCCATCTCGTCGACCGTGTTGAGGCGCGGATGGTAGGCGCGTCGCTCGATGTAGAGGATCAGCAGGCCGCCGGCGATGAGCGCACCGGCGACGGTGAGTGGGTTGAACAGGTAGCCCTTGATGATCTTGTAGAACAGCAAGCCGAGCACCGCCGCCGGCAGGAAGGCGATGATCAGGTGGCCGGTGAAGCGCTGCGCGCCCGGATCGGTGCGCAGCCCGCCGACCACGGTGGCGATACGCTGGCGGTAGTCCCAGCACACGGCGAGAATGGCCGCGAGCTGGATGACGATCTTAAAGACCTTGCTCTGGGCGTCCGTATAGTCGAGGAGATCGCCGAAAATGATCAGGTGGCCGGTCGACGATACGGGCAGGAATTCGGTCAGCCCCTCGATGATTCCGAGGAGGGCGGCCTTCAGCAGTAGTGGGAGATCCATGCGAACAACATGCGGGAGCAAAGGCGCGATTATAGCGGGATGGGATGATCGGCATGTGACGGATCGCGCGCGGCATGGCGTGGGCCGGTCGTTCGGTGCCGCGCGGGCGGGCGGGCGGTGAGTTCGCAGCCGTCTGCCGGGCCGGTGTCGCCGGCCGCCGATACCTCACGTTGGATCGTGCTGGTGCTGCTGCTCGGGACGCTGCTCACCGGTTTGCTGACGGCACGGCTCAGCGTCGACCAGTGGCGCGATGTGGCCAAGGCCGAGCAGGAGGCCGTTGAGGCCCATGCCACGGTGCTGCAGGAGCGGCTGGGCCATGTGGCCGGCGATCTGCAGGTCATCGGCGAGTTGGTGGCGGATGCCCGGCAGGTCGACCAGCGCCTCTTCTCCGCCATCGCGCGTGCCATGCTGGAGCATGTGTCGGTGTATCACCAACTGGTGTGGGCCGAAGCGCGGCCCGGCGAGGCGGCCGGGTATCGCGTGGCGGCGGTGGTCGGCCGTGGCAAGAGCGTGCTGCGGCCGGGGCGCGATATGGCGGACCTGGCGCCGATGGCTGCCCTGATCGCGCTGGCGCTGACGGAGAGCGGGCCGGTGGCCGGCCCCCTGCTTGCCGCGGTGGGGGACATCCCGGCGACGGTGCCGGTGCTGATGGCGGTGCGCGACGATGCCAGTGGTGCGGTGCGCGGTGTGCTGATGGCGCGTCTGTTGCCCGAGCGCATGGTTCCGCCGGCCGTTGCCGGCGGGGGGAGGAACGCGCTGCATCTCGAGCTGTTCGATGTCACCCACGGTAGTGCCGAGCCGCTGCTGACGATCGGTGCGCCGGTGGCCGGGCGCACGCCGGTGACGCAGTCGCGCGAGCTGATGTTCGCCGGCCGCCAGTGGCGCATCGATGCCCGGCGGACCGAGGGGTTCGTTCGGCGCGACGTCAATGCCACGCCATGGCTGGTGCTCGCCGCGGGGCTCATCGCCACGCTGGCGCTGGCGGCGCTGGTGGGCGTCTTTCTGCGTCGCCATGCCGTCATCTCCCGCCTGGTGGAGGAGCGCACGCAGGCGCTGGCCGAAACCGAGGTCCGCTTCGCGTCCGCGTTCGAACAGGCGGCCGTGGGCATGTCGCACATCGGTGCGGACGGTCGCTGGCTGCGGGTCAACGACACCTTGTGCCACATGCTCGGCTATTCGCGCGAGCGCTTGCTGGAACTGGGGTTCTCTGGCGTGACCCCGGCCGACGAGCTGGCGCGCGACTTGGAAGCCAAGGCGCGCATGGAGCGCGGCGAGATCAACGCCTACACCGCCGAGAAGCACTATCGTCATCGGGACGGCCACCTGATCTGGGTGCGGGTGGTGGTCTCGCCGGTGTTCGGCGAGTCGAGCCGGCCGCAGTACTACGTGTCGGTGGTCGAGGACATCAGCGAGCGCAAGCGGGCCGAGGCCGAGGCGAAGCAGGCCGAGCAGGCCAAGCTGCGCTGGTTGTTCGCGCTGGAGGCCGCGGGGCACGGCTTGTGGGAATGGAACGCCGAGACCGACGAGATCAGCGTGTCGGAGCAGGCCAAGGCGCTCGGCGGCTATGCGCACTGGGAGCTGGAAAACTCCATTGCGCAGTGGATGTGGCTGGTGCATCCGGAGGACCTGCCCCAGGCACGAGCGTCGCTGGTGGCCAATCTGAAGGGCGAAACGGCGATCTGGCGCTGCGAACAGCGGGTGCGCTGCAAGGATGGGAACTACCGTTGGTTCCTCCACTGCGGGGGTGTGGTCGAGCGCGACCCTACGGGCCGCGCGGTGCGCATGGTCGGCACCAGCACCGACATCCACGAGCAGAAGACCATGGCGGCCATCGCCCGCGACGCCCAGCTGCGCTGGCAATACGCTATCGAGAGCGCCGATCACGGCGTGTGGGATTGGGACGCCCGGACCGACCGCGTGTTTTTCTCGGCCCAGTGGAAGGCCATGCTCGGCTATGCCGACACGGAGATCCGCGATTCGCTCGACGAGTGGGAGCGCCGGGTGCATCCGGACGACCTGCCCGGCGCCTGGGCCGCATTGAACGCCCATCTGGACGGGCGCACGCCCAGCTACACCCATGAACACCGGATGCGGCACAAGAATGGCGAATGGCGCTGGATTCTCGACCGCGGCCGTGTCGTCGAGCGCGACGCCGAGGGCAAACCCCTGCGGGTGATGGGTACGCACACCGACATCACCGACCGCAAGGAGGTCGAGGCCGCCCTGGCGGCCAAAGAGCGCAGCCTGCGGACCCTGATCGAGGCGATGCCCGACCCGGTCTTTCTCAAGGACGGGCGCAACCGCTGGCAGGTCGTCAATCGTGCGGCCTTGCGCGTGTTCGGGCTCGAAGACCGGGACGACTGGTACGGCCAATCCGACCTGGTGCTGGCGCAGCGTTTCCCAGCGCATGCCGCGCTGTTCGCGCACTGCGCCGACAGCGACGAGCGCACCTGGGCCAAGGGCAAGCTGCTCAACGAGCGGGACGAGCTACCGCTGCCCGACGGCAGCCTCGGCTTCTTCGACGTCACCAAGATGCCCTTGTTCGATGCCGAGGGGCGGCGCGAAGCCATCGTCGTGGTCTGTCGCGACATGACGCGCTACGAAACGGCAGCGCAGCGCCTGCATGCCCGCGATGCCCTGCTGCGCGGGGTGTTCGACGCAGTGGGTGACGGCCTGCTGGTGTTCGACGAACGCGGTATCACGATCGACTCGAATGCCACAGCGGCGGCGATGCTCGGGCGCCCGGTCGAGCAACTGACGCTGGCCGAGCTGACCGCCCTGTCGGGCCCCGCCGAGCGGCGCTGGGGCCCGCGCCTGGCGGCACGGGTGCGCCATCGCCGGCCGGTCATTCTCGACGGTGAACTGGCGCTCGGCGCGCAGGCCGCGATCGATGTGGAGCTGACCGGCGTGCCGATGCTGGCCGGCGATGCGCCGCGCTATCTGGTGGTGTTGCGCGATGTGACCCTGCGCCACCAGCTGGTGCGCGACCAGGCCCGGCGCAACGAGGCGCTCGAAGCACAGGTCAGCCAGCGCACCGCCGATCTGGCCGCCGCCAAGGAAAGTGCCGAGCGGGCCAACCAGGCCAAGAGCGCCTTCCTGGCCAACATGAGCCACGAAATCCGCACACCGATGAATGCCATCATCGGGCTCTCCGGGCAGTGCCTCAAGACCGATCTCGATGCGCGCCAGCGCGACTACATCGTCAAGGTCAACGCGTCCGCCCAGTCGCTGCTCGGCATTCTCAACGACATCCTCGACCTGTCGAAGATCGAAGCCCGGCAGCTGCAGATGGAGTCGGCGCCATTCCGCCTGCACGACGTGATCGACGGCGTGGCGGCGGTGGTGTCGTACCGAGCCGTCCAGAAAGGCCTGGACTGGCGGATCCGCGTGGACGACGCGGTGCCGCCGGTGCTCACCGGCGATGCGTTGCGCTTGCGCCAGATTCTCACCAATCTGGCGGGCAATGCGATCAAGTTCACCGAACGGGGAGAGGTCGAACTCGCCGTCGAGCGATGTGTCGCCGAGGGCGGCGGGCTCCGCCTGCGCTTCGTGGTGACGGATACCGGCATCGGCATGTCGTCCGCGTCCATGGCGCAGCTGTTCCGGCCGTTCTGGCAGGCCGATGCCAGCACGTCCCGCCGCTACGGGGGGACGGGGCTGGGGCTGGTGATCTCCCGCCACCTGGCCGAAGCGATGGACGGGCACATCACGGTGGACAGCACCCCGGGGCAGGGCAGCCGCTTCTGCTTCGAGGCGCCATTCGCGGTGGCCGATGCTGCCGCGCCCCCGCCTGCGCCGATGTGCTCGACGGTGACCGCCGCGCTGGCCGGCATGCGGGTGCTGTTGGTCGAGGACAATCCGCTCAACCAGCAGTTGGCATGCGAGCTGCTTGAGGAGGTCGGCGTCGAGGTCTGGGTGGCCGACGATGGCCAGGCCGCGCTGGCGCGACTCGAAGCCGAAGCAGCCTTCGACGTGGTGCTGATGGACATCCAGATGCCGCGCATGGACGGCTACACGGCGACACGCCGGCTGCGGGGCGACCCGCGCTTTTGCCGACTGCCGGTGATCGCCATGACGGCACATGCCCTGGCCGAGGAGCGGGCGCGGTGCGTGGCGGTGGGCATGGACGACTTCCTCACCAAACCGGTCGAGCCGCAGGCGCTGTACGAAGTGCTGGCCCGTCATCGGGGCGGCCTGCCATCGACTCCGCCGGCGAGCGTCGCGCCCGCGGTAACCGAGAGCGGCGCGCCGGTCATCGACCGTGACACCGGCCTGCGCTACGCCGGCGGCAAGGAAGCCTTGCGCCAGCGCCTGCTGAGGCGCTTCTACGAGACACAGGCGGATCTGCTGGTGCGCTTCGAGGCGGCGCATGCGCAAGGGCCGGGCGGCGAGGCCTACCGCCTGGCGCACACCCTGAAGAGTTCGGCCGCCACCATCGGTGCGCTCGCCGTGTCGGAGGCGGCGCAGGCGCTGGAGACGGCCTACGGGGCGGGCGACATGGCCGCCGCGGAGCGCTGCCTGGCGCGTGTGCGCGAGCGCTTCTCGGCGCTCATGTCGGCGCTGGCCGAGGAGATCGGCCCGTCTCAGTAAGGTCTGCGGGTGGGGTGGGTGCATGGCGCACCCACTCGATCACTTGCCACTGCCTCGGCGTCAGCTGCCAGAGCGCGTAGTCGGCCGCCGGGCCCCAGCCAAGCGTGCCGTGGTCGACCACCTCGCAGGCCATGCCGGCCCACAGCCGGCGGGCCACGGCCGCGCCATCGGGGTGACCGGTGGGCTCGGGCAGGCGGTGCGGTGGTCGGGGCGCCGAAAACACGTCATGCCAACTCGCCCAGTGGTGGCCGCTCAAGGCGGCCTGCTGAACCTGGCGCCACGGCGGCGCGGTGTCGGCATCGAGGCGCTGACCGATCACGTTGCAGAACAGGATCGCTGCGTCGGGCCGGGCGTGTGCCAGCGCGGCCGGGCCGTCGGGCAGGGCGAAGATGTCGATGTCGGCCATGCGCAGCGATGCGGCCGGGAAGCGGCGACGTAGCAGCATGCGCGCCAGCCGGTCCGGTTCGAGCACGGTGATGCGCGCGAAGCGATCGAGAAAGGCGGTGTCGAGGGCGTAGCCGGCAGACGGGCCGACCAGCACCAGATCGGTGGTGGGCGGGTGCCAGGCCTCGAGCCAGCGGCCGACCTGCCGGGCAAATGGTAGCCACAGCCGCTGCCGGTAGCGCAGGGCGCGCCAGTGGTAGCCCAGGCCGCCACTGGCGTCGAGCCAGTGCGAGCTCAGGCGTGGAGCGTCGGCGGGCACGGCCGGATCAGTCGGAATCGAGCGCGGCCCACCAGGCCAGGGCGGCCTCGGTCGTGCAGTCGAGACGGTCGTAGGCGCCGCCGGTGAAGTCCGTCCAGGCCTCGACAAAGCGCTCGCCGACGGCGGTGATCAGCGGCACGCCGGCCATCACCGCGGCGGCCATCTCGTCGCGCAGCCCGTCGCCCAGCGCTTCCTGGGAGCCGAACTTGTTGAACACCGCCAGTTCGGCGCCGTCGGCGATCGCCGCTTGCACGGTGATGGCGGCTTCGGCCATGGCGGCCGGGTCGAGCCGGCAGGAGGTCGAGCCGCTGCCCAAATACTGAGACATCGGCATGTGTCGGCCGGAGGGCAGCAATTCGAGCGCCATGGTGCAGGTGGCACGCGGGCCGGTGTCGTGCTGGATGGCGCCGGCCAGTGCCACGCCGCGCTCCTGCAGGGCGCGGACGAACTGCGTCAGCACCGGCGTGGGGTCGGCGTCGGACGGGTAGAAGAGGGCGGCGATCGGCTGGGCGCTCATGGCGGCATCCTGCGGCATCGATGGGCGGCATTGTCGCATGATCGGCCGGCGACGGGATTGGCCCGGATCAATCCCCGGCCCGCTGACGCGCTTACTTCTGGCGTTCGATCAGGGCGTAGGCCGAGTGGTTGTGGATGGACTCGAAGTTCTCGGATTCGACCACATAGGCGCCGATGCGCGCTTCGCGGTCGAGCACGCCGGCCACGTCGCGCACCATGTCTTCGACGAACTTGGGGTTGTCGTAGGCGCGCTCGGTGACGTACTTCTCGTCGGGGCGCTTGAGCAGGCCGTAGAGTTCGCACGAGGCTTGGGCCTCGACCTGCTCGACGATTTCCTCGATCCACACATGCTCGCGCAGGTGCGCGGTGACGGTGACATGCGAGCGCTGGTTGTGCGCGCCGTAGCTGGAAATCTTCTTGGAGCACGGGCACAGGCTGGTGACCGGCACCACCACTTTCATGCGGAAGCTGTAGGCGCCGCCTTCGGCAATCTCGCCGATGAAGGTGACGTCGTAGTCCATCAGGCTGTGCACGCCGGAGATCGGCGCGGCCTTGTTGATGAAGTACGGGAAGGTCATCTCGACATGGCCGGTCTCGGCTTCGAGGCGCTGCACCATCTCGCGCAGCATCGGCTCGAAGGATTCGACCGAGATCTCGCGCTCGCCGCCGTTGAGGATCTCGACGAAGCGCGACATGTGGGTGCCCTTGAAGTTATGGGGCAGGCCGACATACATGTTGAACACGGCGATGGTGTGCTGCACGCCGCCGCTGCGATCGCTGACCGTGACCGGGTGGCGAATGGCCTTGATACCGACCTTGTCGATGGCGATCTGGCGGGCGTCCTGGCTGTTCTGGACGTCGGGGATGGTGGGGGTTTCAATGGCGGACATCAGCGTCTCGATCATGCGGGAACCGCCAAGACTAGCGTTCCCGACAAAAAGACTCAACTATTAGCCGGATAGACTGCCGTTATGGCCTTGCGGATGCCCTCGGCGTCGAGGCCGACCTCGGCCAGCAACTGCGCTTGTTCGCCATGGTCGATGAAGCGGTCGGGCAGACCGAGGCGCAGGGTACGCACTGGTGCCGGTGCGGCTTCGAGCACCCGGCTCACCTCGCTGCCGGCGCCGCCGATGACGGCGTTTTCCTCGATCGTCACGATCAGTTCGTGGGTTTGCGCCAGTTCGAGGATGAGTGCGCTGTCGAGCGGCTTGATGAAGCGCATGTTGACCACCGTGGCATCGAGCTGCTCGCCGACCTCGAGGGCCGGCTTGAGCATCGCGCCGAAGGCCAGCAGGGCGATCTTCTTGCCGCTGCGGCGCAGTTCGGCCTTGCCGATGGGGTAGGCGGTCATGGCCTTGTCGGGCGTCACGCCCATGCCGCTGCCGCGCGGATAGCGCACCGCGGACGGGCCGTCGTGGCAGTGGGCGGTGTAGAGCATCTGCCGGCATTCGTTCTCGTCGGCCGGCGCCATCAGCACCAGGTTGGGGATACAGGTGAGGTAGGACAGGTCGTAGGCGCCGTGGTGGGTGGCGCCGTCGGCGCCGACCAGGCCGGCGCGGTCGATGGCGAAGACTACCGGCAGGTTCTGCAGGGCGATGTCGTGGATGTATTGGTCGTAGGCGCGCTGCAGGAAGGTGGAGTAGATCGCCACCACCGGCTTCATGCCGTCGGCGGCCAGGCCGGCGGCGAAGGTCAGGGCATGCTGCTCGGCGATGCCGACATCGTAGTAGCGATCGGGGTATTCCTCGGCGAAGCGCACCAGGCCGGAGCCTTCGCGCATGGCGGGGGTAATGCCGACCACGCGCTTGTCCTGGGCCGCGATGTCGCACAGCCAGTCGCTGAAGACCTGGGTGTAGCTCAGTTTTCCGCCGCTCTTGCCGGACGATTTGATGCCCTCGGTGTGATCGAAGGTCGACACCCCGTGGTAGAGGATCGGGTCGGCCTCGGCCAGCTTGTAGCCCTGGCCCTTGCGCGTGACCACATGCAGGAAATGCGGGCCGTCGAGCTTGCGCAGGTTGTGCAGGGTCGGCAGCAGGGCGTCGAGGTCGTGGCCGTCGATCGGGCCGATGTAGTTGAAGCCGAATTCCTCGAACAGGGTGCCCGGCGTGACCAGGCCTTTGACATGCTCTTCGACCCGGCGCGCGAAATCGAGCATCGGTGGGGCGACGCCCAGCATCTTGCCGCCGGCGCGGCGCGCGGCGCTGACGGTGCGGCCGGTCATCAGGCGGGCGAGGATCTGAGTCAGCGCGCCGACCGGCGGCGAGATCGACATCTCGTTGTCGTTGAGGATCACCAGCAGGTTGACGTCGCGCATGTCGCCGGCGTTGTTGAGCGCCTCGAAAGCCATGCCGGCCGACATCGCGCCGTCGCCGATCACTGCGATGGCACGGCGGTCTTCACCCCGGTTGCGGGCGGCCACGGCCATGCCGAGCGCCGCCGAGATCGAGGTGGACGAGTGCGCGGTGCCGAAGGTGTCGTATTCGCTCTCGCAGCGCCGCGGAAAGCCCGACATGCCCTGGTACTTGCGCAGCGTCGGCATGCGAGCGCGCCGGCCGGTGAGCACCTTGTGGCCGTAGGTCTGGTGGCCCACGTCCCACACGATGCGGTCGTCGGGCGTGTTGAAGACATAGTGCAGGGCGATGGTCAGCTCGACCGTGCCGAGGTTCGACGAGAGGTGGCCGCCGGTGCGCGACACCGACTCGATCAGGAACTGGCGCAACTCCTTGGCCAGCGCCGGTAGCTGCTTGCGATCGAGCGCACGCAGGTCGGCGGGGGAGTCGATGGCGTTGAGCAGGGGATAGGTGACGGTCATGGGATCGTTCATTCGGGGCGCGGGCCTCAGAATCGGCGGCGGACGATGTAGGCGGCCAGCGCGCGCAGCATGTCGGCGCGTGCATCCAGGTCGCCGATGGCGTCCATGGCGTCGGCTTCGAGCTCGGCGGCCAGGCGGCGGGCTTCGTCCATGCCGAGCAGCGTCACGTAGGTGGGTTTGTCGTTGCGGGCATCCTTGCCCGCGGTCTTGCCGAGCGTGGCGGTGTCCGCCTCGCAGTCGAGGATGTCGTCGACCACCTGGAACAGCAGGCCGATGCGCTTGCTGAACTGATCGAGGCGGGCCAACACCGTCGGGTCCTGCTCGGGGCCGCACAAGGCGCCCAGTTGCACCGAGGCGCGGATCAGCGCACCGGTCTTGTGGATGTGCATGATTTCGAGCGCTTCGCGGCTGATCGACTGCCCCACCGACTGCAGGTCGATGGCCTGGCCGCCGGCCATGCCGCGCGAACCCGAGGCGATGGCCAGGTGCTCGACCATCTTCAGCTGGCGGGCGGCATCCGGCAACAGGTCGGGTTCGGCCAGCTGCTGGAAGGCCAGCGATTGCAGGGCGTCGCCCACCAGCAGCGCGGTGGCGTCGTCGTATTCGACATGCACCGTCGGTTTGCCGCGGCGCAGGCTGTCGTCGTCCATGCACGGCATGTCGTCGTGCACCAGCGAGTAGGCGTGGATCAGCTCGACCGCGCAGGCCACCCGATCGACGATGGCCGCCTCGGCGCCCGTGACCCGGCCGGCGCCATGCGCCAGCAGCGGGCGCACGCGCTTACCGCCTTCGAGCACGGCGTAGCGCATGGCCTCGTGCAGGCGGTCGGGCAGCACGTCGAGCGGCGGCAGTGCGGCCGACAGGGCCGTCTCGGTGCGCGCCTGGATGGTGCGCATCCAGTCGGAAAAAGTCGCCGTGCTCATGACAGATCGCTTGCTGAAGGCGTATCGTCGGGGCGTGGGCTGGCGGCATCTGCCTCCAGCGTCTCGAGCCGGGCCTCGGCCCGGTTCAGGGTGTCCTGGCAGTAACGCAGCAGGCCGATGCCCTGTTGATAGTGATTGAGGGCGTCTTCCAGCGGCAGGTCGCGCGATTCCATCGCGGCCACGATGTCTTCGAGTTGGGCGATGGCGTTTTCGAAGCTCTTGGGGGATTTTGCCGGTTTAGCCATGGGGCGGCGTTACGCGAGGATCAAAGGCGGAAAAATACCCGAAGGTGGGCACTGCGGTCAAACCAGCTTTCGGCTATAATTTTCTGTTACCCATTGTTTTATTGGACCTTTTGCGCGTTTTCGAGGGGGTTCGCGGATGTCCGACATCGCAACGCAACACGGATTGACCCGAGCAGCGCCCCAGCTGCCGGTGTCGAGTTACTTTGACGAGAAACTGTTCGAAGAGGAGAAACGCCTGCTCTTCGATGCCGGCCCGGGCTATGTGGGCCACGAATTGATGGTGCCCGAGCGCAACGACTACCGCTCGCTGGAGTGGCTCGACCATGCCAAGCTGCTGGTGCACGGGGCCGATGGCTGCTACGAGTTGTCGAACATCTGCCGGCATCGGCAGGCGATCATGCTCGAAGGCCGTGGCAACACCGAACACATCGTGTGTCCGCTGCATCGCTGGACCTACGACAACCGCGGCACCCTGCTCGGCGCCCCGCATTTTGCCGACAACCCTTGCCTCAACCTGCAGCGCCAGCCGCTGGAGAACTGGCAGGGCCTGCTGTTTCGCGGGCCGCGCTCGGCCGCGGCCGACCTGGCGACGATGAAGGTGGCGCCGGCCTTCGATTTCACCGGCTACAAGCTCGACCATGTCGAGCAGCATGAGTGCAACTACAACTGGAAGACCTTCATCGAGGTGTACCTCGAGGATTATCACGTGGTGCCCTTCCACCCGGGGCTCGGGCGCTTCGTCGATTGCGACGCGCTGACCTGGCAGTTCGGTGAGTGGTACTCCGTGCAGCGTGTCGGCGTCACCTCGCTGCAGAAACCGGGCACGCCGGCCTACCGGCGCTGGCAGCAGGCGGTGCAGGACTATTACGGTGGCGAGGCGCCGCCGCACGGGGCGATCTGGCTGGTGTACTACCCGAACGTGATGATCGAGTGGTATCCGCACGTGCTGGTGGTCAGCACCTTGCTGCCGACCGATGTGGACAAGACCACCAACGTGGTGGAGTTCTACTACCCCGAGGACATCGTCGAGTTCGAGCGCGAGTTCGTCGAGGCCGAACAGGCGGCCTACATGGAGACGGCGATCGAGGATGACGAGATCGGTGAGCGCATGGATCGCGGGCGGCGCGCGCTGCTCAAGGCCGGGCGCAACGAGGTGGGGCCGTATCAGTCGCCCTTCGAGGACGGCATGCTGCATTTCCACGAGTTCTACCGGCGCATGATGGCCGGCCATCTCTGATCGCAGGATGCCGGAAACGACAACGGGGCCGTGCGGCCCCGTTGTCGTTTGTGTGTGCCCTGCCGCTCAGCCGACCAGCGACTTGGGCAGCGGAAAGGTGACGTTTTCGGCGGCGCCTTCGAGCGTGCGCACCGACGGCGCGCCGAGCGACTTGAGCCGGTCGATGACGGCCGAGACCAGCACTTCGGGCGCCGAGGCACCGGCGGTGACGCCGATGCGCCGCTTGCCGTCCAGCCAGGCCGGCTCGATGGCGTCGGCGTTTTCCACCAGGTAGGCGTCCACGCCGCGCAGCGCGGCCACTTCGCGCAGGCGGTTGGAGTTGGAGCTGTTCTGCGAACCGACCACCAGCACCAGATCGACCTGTGGGGCCATGAACTTCACGGCGTCCTGGCGGTTCTGGGTGGCGTAGCAGATGTCGTCCTTTTTGGGGCCGACGATGTTCGGGAAGCGCTCGCGCAGCGCGGTGACGATGGCCGCGGCGTCGTCCACCGACAGCGTGGTCTGGGTGACATAGGCGAGCTGCTCGGGGTCGGCGACCTGCAGCGTGGCCACGTCAGCGACGCTCTCGGCCAGCAGGATGCCGCTGTCCACCTGGCCCATGGTGCCTTCCACCTCCGGGTGGCCCTTGTGGCCGATCATGACGATTTCCTTGCCCTGGGCGCGCATGCGAGACACTTCGAGGTGCACCTTGGTGACCAGCGGGCAGGTGGCGTCGTACACGCGCAGGCCGCGTGCGTCGGCCTCGGCACGCACCGACAGGGGCACGCCGTGGGCGCTGAAGATCACGGTGTTGCCGTCGGGCACTTCGTCCAGTTCCTCGACGAAGATCGCCCCCTTGGCGCGCAGGTCGTCGACCACGAACTTGTTGTGCACCACTTCGTGGCGCACATAGATCGGCGCGCCGAAGCGGATCAGCGCCTGTTCGACGATCTCGATGGCGCGCTCGACCCCGGCGCAGAAGCCACGGGGGTTGGCGAGCAGGATTTCCTTGTCGGTCATGATGTGAAGCCGTTCAGAGGATGCCGATCACTTCGACATCCAGGGTGATGGTCTTGCCGGCCAGCGGGTGGTTGAAGTCCACCTTGGCCTGCGTGTCGTCGATCTCGCGCACCAGGCCGGAATAGCGCGAACCGTCCGGCGCCACGAACTCCATGATGCTCATGGCCTCGATCGGCTCGTCCGGCATGTCCTGGCGGCGCACCGTCTCGACCAATTCCGGCCGGTAGGGGCCGAAGGCCTCCTCGGGCGTCAGCGTGAAGCTGTGGTAGCTGCCGTCCTCGAGGCCGGCGAGGCGAGCCTCGAGCTGCGGCATCATTTCGTTGGCACCCAGCTGCAGCGTGGCCGGTTTGCCCTCGAAGGTGCTGATCACCGGCTGGCCGCTCTCCAGCGAAATGCGGTAGTTGAGCGTGACCAGGCTGTTGGATTGGATGGTGCGCGTCACGAATGGTTCTCCTTGGGCGAGGCCTGGCTGGACGGGCGGAACTGCGCCCAGAGCATCAGCCCGACGCCCAGCGTGATGGCCGAGTCGGCCAGATTGAACGCGGGCCAGCCGTAGCGACCCACGTGGAAGTACAGGAAGTCGACCACGGCGCCGATGCTGAGCCGGTCGATCACGTTGCCGATCGCGCCACCGATGATCAGCGCGAAGGCGAAGGGCTGCAGGCGTTCATGCTGATGTTGGTACATCAGCCGACCCAGCCACAGGCAGATGATGGCGGCCAGACCGGTAAAGAACCAGCGCTGCCAGCCCGAGTGATCGGCCAGAAAGCTGAAGGCCGCGCCCGGATTGAACAACAGCACCAGGTTGAAGAAGTCGGTGACCGGGATCGACTCGCCCGGCACCAGCTGAGCGAGCACGATCTTCTTGCTCAACTGGTCGAGCACCACCACCACGCCGGAAAAAGCCAGCCACAGGCTGAAACGCGGACGCATCAGAGACCGCCCGCCCGCCGGGCCGCCCCAAGGACGGGCGCCGCCCCCTCGGGGGGCAGCGAACGCAGTGAGCGTGGGGGCCGCCCGCCCGCCCGCCGGGCCGCCCCAAGGGCGGGCGCCGCCCCCTCGGGGGGCAGCGAACGCAGTGAGCGTGGGGGCCGACCGCCCGCCCGCCGGGCCGCCCCAAGGGCGGGCGCCGCCCCCTCGGGGGGCAGCGAACGCAGTGAGCGTGGGGGCCTTTTTTCTCTATGCATGGCTACGGGCTTCGCCGTCGCCATGCAGATTGCTGTGGCAGCGGCTGCACAGGGCGGGGTGATCGGGGATCGAGCCGACTTCCGGTCGGTAGTGCCAGCAGCGCTCGCATTTGGTGTGTTCGGAGGCGACGGCGTCGACCCGCTGTTCGTCTTCGCTGTTGACCGCCTCCAGCGTGGCGGCCGAGGTCTGCAGCACCAGGCGCAGGTCCTCGCCCAGCGAGGCCAGCGCGGCCAGGCGCTCGGGGGCGGCCTTGACCACCACCTCGGCCTGCAGCGCCGAGCCGATGGCGCCGGTGGTGCGCAGGGCTTCGAGCTGCTTCTGCACGTCGGCGCGGGCTTCGCGGATGATCTCCCAGCGGGCGATCAGCTCGCCCTCGTTGGCCTGCTCGGGCAGCACATGCCAGGTGTGCAGCATCACGCTGTCGTCCTCGCCGCTGCCGATCAGCGCCCAGATCTCCTCGGCGGTGAAGGACAGGATCGGCGCCATCAGCTTGACCAGGGTCTGGGTGATGTGCCACAGCGCGGTCTGCGCGGCGCGGCGTGCGGGTGAGTTCTCGGCCGTGGTGTAGAGGCGGTCCTTGAGGATGTCGAGGTAGAAGGCGCCGAGTTCTTCCGAGCAGAAGATCTGCATCGCCTGCACCACGCGATGGAATTCGAAGGTGGCGTAGTCGGCCTCGGCCTGTTGCACCAGCTGTCGGGTGAAGGCCAGTGCGTAGCGGTCGACGTCCAGCCATTGTTCGACCGGCACGCCGTTCTTCTCGATGTCGAAGTCGGCGGTGTTGGCGAGCAGGAAGCGCAGCGTGTTGCGGATGCGGCGATAGCCTTCGACCACGCGATCGAGAATCTCCTTGGACATGGCCAATTCGCCGGAGTAGTCGGTGCTGGCGACCCACAGGCGCAGGATCTCGGCGCCGAGTTTGTCGGAGACTTCCTGCGGCAGGATCGTATTGCCGAGCGACTTGCTCATCTTCCGGCCTTGTTGATCGACCGTGAAACCGTGCGTCAGCAGCCCTTTGTAGGGCGGGTGTCCATCGATGGCGCAGCCGGTGAGCAGCGAGGAATGGAACCAGCCGCGATGCTGGTCGGAGCCTTCGAGGTAGAGGTCGGCGCGCGGACCGGTGGCGTGGCCGTCGTGGTGCGAGCCGCGCAGCACGTGCCAGTGCGTGGTGCCGGAGTCGAACCACACGTCGAGCGTGTCGCTGATCTTGGTGTATAGGGTCGCCTCGTCACCGAGCAGTTCGGCCGGGTCAAGCTTGAACCAGGCTTCGATGCCTTCCTGGTCGACGCGCTGGGCGACTTGTTCCATCAGCTCGACGGTGCGCGGATGCAGCTCGCCGGTTTCCTTGTGCAGGAAGAAGGGGATCGGCACGCCCCAGTTGCGCTGGCGCGAGATGCACCAGTCAGGCCGGTTGGCGATCATGGCATGCAGGCGCGACTGGCCCCACGAGGGGTAGAAGCGGGTGTCGTCCACGCCCTTGAGCGCGCGCTCGCGCAGGGTGGAGCCGTCGGCCACCCGGCGGTCCATGCCGACGAACCACTGCGCCGTGGCGCGGTAGATCACCGGCGTTTTGTGGCGCCAGCAGTGCATGTAGCTGTGGGTGATCTTCAGGTGCGCGAGCAGGCAGCCGACTTCTTCGATCTTGGCGACGATATTCGGGTTGGCCTTCCAGATCATCTGGCCGCCGAAGAAGGGCAGGTCGGGCACATAGTGGCCGTCGCCCATCACCGGGGTGAGGATCTCGTCATTCGTGCGGCCGTAGGCATGCCAGGCGTTGAAGTCGTCCACGCCATGCGCGGGCGAGGAGTGCACGATGCCAGTGCCGGCGTCGAGGCCCACGTAGTCGGCCAGGTACACGGGCGAGACGCGGTCGTAGAAGGGGTGGCGGAATTCGATGCGGTCGAAGGCCGCGCCCTTGGCGGTGGCCAGCACGCTGCCTTCCAGCTTGTAACGGCCCAGGCAGGCCTCGACCAACTCGCTCGCCAGCACCAGCAACCGATCGCCGACGTCGACCAGGGCGTAGTCGAACTCGGGGTGCATGTTGAGCGCCTGGTTGACCGGGATCGTCCAGGGCGTGGTGGTCCAGATCACGGCGAAGGCCGGCTTGGCCAGCGTGTTCAGGCCGAAGGCGGCAGCCAGCTTATCGGCCTCGCCGACCGGGAAGGCCACATCGATCTGCGGCGACTGCTTGTCGGCGTACTCCACCTCGGCCTCGGCCAGCGCCGAGCCGCAGTCGAAGCACCAGTTCACCGGCTTGAGGCCCTTGAACACATAGCCGGCCTCGACCATCTTGGCCAGCGCGCGGATCTCGCCGGCTTCGTTGGCGAAGTTCATGGTCAGGTAGGGCCGGTCCCAGTCGCCCAGGACGCCGAGACGGATGAACTCCGCTTTCTGGATATCCACCTGCTCGGCGGCGTAGGCGCGGCACAGCTCGCGCACCTTGTCGGCGG
The DNA here is from genome assembly GCF_018524365.1 of Denitromonas iodatirespirans. Taxonomy (GTDB): domain Bacteria; phylum Pseudomonadota; class Gammaproteobacteria; order Burkholderiales; family Rhodocyclaceae; genus Nitrogeniibacter; species Nitrogeniibacter iodatirespirans. The sequence continues at coordinate 175,465 of NZ_JAEKFT010000001.1, read as the reverse complement.
GCAGGCCCTTGCCGTGGGTGACTTCCACCTTGTGCTCGATCGGCAGGCCGTGGCAGTCCCAGCCCGGCACATAGGGCGCGTCGTAGCCGGCCAGGGTCTTGGAGCGGACGATGATGTCCTTGAGAATCTTGTTCAGCGCATGGCCGAGGTGAAGATTGCCGTTGGCATACGGCGGGCCATCGTGCAGCACGAACTTCGGCCGGCCGGCCGACGCCTGGCGAATCTTCTGGTAGAGCTTGCGCTGCTGCCAGTCCTGAACCCAGCCCGGCTCGCGCTTGGGCAGGTTGCCGCGCATCGGGAAGGGGGTGTCGGGGAGATTGAGCGTCGTGCGGTAGTCGGCCATTGCGGTTCTTTAGCGTGAAGTATCGAGCGAATTGTGGGAGAGCCAGGCGCGGGCGGCATCGGCGTCACGGGCGATCTGGGCGGTCAGCGCGTCGAAGGAGTCGAACTTCTGCTCGTCGCGCAGCTTGTGCAGGAAGTGCACCCGCAAATGCGCACCGTAGCAGTCCTGATCGAAGTCGAACAGATGCACTTCCAGCGTCGGCCGGCCGGCGCTATTGACGGTGGGGCGCACGCCCACGCTGGCCACAGCCGGGCGCAACGCGTCGCCCAGGCCTTCGATGGCCACGGCATACACGCCCGACAGCGGCGGGTGGCGGCCCTTGAGCTGGATGTTGGCCGTCGGGTAGCCCAGCTTGCGACCGATCTTGTCGCCATGGATGACCCGCCCGGCGATGCTGTAGGCGCGGCCCAGCAGCATGGCGGCACGATCCAGGTTGCCCTCGGCCAGCGCTGCGCGCACCGCCGAGCTGGAGACGCGCTCGGTATCGCACGCATGGGTGGGCATGGCTTCGACCACGAAACCGAAGCGCTCGCCGGCGGCCTGGAGCATGGCGAAGTCGCCCTTGCGCCCGGCGCCGAAGCGGAAGTCGTCGCCGATGATCAGGTGGCGCACCTTGAGATTGCGCACCAGCACCGTCTCGATGAAGTGCTCGGCGGTGACGGCGGCAAAGCGGGCGTTGAAGCGGATGATGCGGGTGATGTCCACCCCGGCGGCGGCCAGCAGCAGCAGCTTTTCGCGCAGGGAGGCCAGGCGAGCGGGGGCCTTGCCGGGCGAGAAATACTCGCGCGGGTGCGGTTCGAAGGTCAGCACGACCGCCGGCAAACCCAACGTGTGCGCCTTGTCCGTAAGGAGGCGGAGCAGGGCCTGGTGCCCGCGGTGGATGCCATCGAAGTTGCCGATGGTCAGCACCGAGGCGGTCGGAGCCTGTTCCGCGTCGCCGCGTGTAACCTGCATAAGCGCCTGAAAAAAGCGGCAATTATAGCCCCAAGGCGTCGATTTTCGGGCGCTTGGTGCGCCGCCGCAAGTCCGTTGCCGACAAACGCCGCAGGATCGTTGCGCTTGACGCATGGCGTGTGCATTTGGTTTGCTGGCAGGGTTGATCCGTGAGGGGCGCCTGATGACCGACCTGACTGACACCGATCCGGCCCACGTCGGCGACCGCAGCGCGTGGGCAGGCGCCTACCGCCGCGTCCGCGCCGCCAGCGAGGCCTTGTGCACACCGCTGTGCGTGGAAGACTACGGGCTGCAGACCGCCGACTTTGCCAGCCCGCCCAAGTGGCATCTGGCCCATGTGAGCTGGTTTTTCGAGACCTTTCTGCTCGAACCCTTTCTGCCCGGCTACCGGGTCTTCGATCCGGCTTACCGGACGCTGTTCAACTCCTACTACGAGCAGGTCGGCCAGTTCCATCCTCGGCCCGATCGGGGGCATCTGTCGCGGCCCACGGTGGCCGAGGTGTATCGCTACCGGGCGCATGTGGATGGCGCCATGGCGGCGCTGGTCGACCAGATCGGCGAGGACCTGTGGCCGACGGTGCAGTCGCGCCTGGCGATCGGCCTCAATCACGAGCAGCAGCACCAGGAGTTGCTGCTCACCGACGTCAAGCAGCACTTTTCGGTCAACCCGCTGCGCCCGGCCTACCGCGCCGACCTGGCGGCGCCGCGCTCGGTCGATGCGCTGCCGCTGGCCTGGCAGGCATTCGAGGGCGGTTTGCTCGCCTGTGGCGATGATGGCGAAGGGTTCAGCTATGACAACGAGCGCCCGCGCCACAAGGTGTTCCTCCGCCCCTATGCCCTGGCCAACCGGCCGGTGACCAATGCCGAGTACCTCGCCTTCGTCGATGCCGGTGGCTACCGCAATCCGGCGCTGTGGCTGTCCGACGGTTGGGCCACGGCGCAGGCTGGGCGCTGGAGCGCGCCGCGCTACTGGGAGCGCATCGACGGCGATTGGCATGAGTTCACCCTCGGCGGTCTGCGCCCGCTCGATCTGGCGGCGCCGGTGTCGCATGTGAGCTATTTCGAGGCCGACGCCTACGCCACGTGGGCCGGCGCACGCCTGCCCACCGAAGCGGAGTGGGAAGTGGCCGCCGCCCAGGCGCCGGTGCTGGGCAACTTTGTCGATCACGGCCTGCTGCATCCGCAGGCGGCCACCGGCGACGGCCTGGTGCAGCTCTTCGGCGATGTGTGGGAGCACACCGCCTCGGCCTATCTGGCCTACCCCGGCTATCGGCCGCCGGCGGGGGCGCTCGGCGAGTACAACGGCAAGTTCATGTCCGGGCAGATGGTCTTGCGCGGCGGCTCCTGCGCCACGCCGGTCGGCCATGTGCGCGCCACCTATCGCAACTTCTTCTATCCCCAGGAGCGCTGGCAGTTCCAGGGCATCCGCCTGGCGCAGGACCCGACATGACAGAACCGGCCAATTTCGAGTTGCACGACCTCAAGCCCGCCGTGGCCGACTTCCGGCGCGAAGTCCTCGCCGGCCTGGCCGTGAGCCCCCGGCGCATTCCCCCGAAGTTCTTTTACGATGCCGAGGGCTCGCAGCTGTTCGACGCGATCACGTGCCAACCCGAGTACTACCCGACGCGCACCGAGATCGGTCTGCTGCGCGCGCATGGCCGCGAGATCGCCGAGCGCCTTGGCCGGCAGGCCGCGCTGATCGAGTTGGGCAGCGGCAGCGACATCAAGATCCGTAGCCTGCTCGACGTGTTGCGGCCGGCCGAATACCTGCCGCTCGACATCTCACTGACGCATCTGCGGGATTCCGCGCTGGGGATTGCGCGCGACTATCCGCAGATCCGGGTGCGCGCCACCTGCGTGGATTACACGCGCCAGTTCGCACTGCCGCCGATGTCGCCGGAGGCCCACCGGGTGGTGTTCTACCCCGGCTCCAGCGTCGGCAATTTCGAACCGGACGACGTGCGCGACCTGTTGCGCTGGGTCGCCGGCATGGTCGGGCCCGGCGGGCGTTTGCTGATCGGGGTCGATCTGAAGAAAGACCCGGCCCGGCTCAACGCCGCCTACAACGACGCCGCCGGCGTGACCGCCGCGTTCAATCGCAACGTGCTCAAGCGGATGGTCCGGGAACTGGGGGCGCAGCTGGTGATCGACGACTTTGTCCACCGCGCCTTCTACCACGAGGCGCTCGGGCGGATCGAGATGCATCTGCAGGCCTGTCGGCCCACCCGCATCCAGGTGGCTGGCCAGATCTTCGACTTTGCCGAAGGCGAGGGCATCCACACCGAGAATTCCTACAAGTACAGCCCGGCGCAATTCGCGGCCCTGGCGGCCGAAGTGGGGTTTGTCACCGAGCAGGTGTGGTGCGACGCTGAACAGCTGTTCAGCGTGCACTGCCTGCGGGTGGCTGCAGGCCCTAGTTGAGCTGGGCGACGCGCGTGCGGTTCAGCGGCGGGTTGTCGTCGAAGTAGCGACGGATGCCCTTCAGGATGGCCTGAGCCATCTTGTCCTGGTAGGCGGAGTCGTTGAGCCGGCGCTCTTCTTCCGGATTGCTGATGAAGGCGGTTTCGACCAGCACCGAGGGGATGTCCGGCGCCTTCAGCACGGCAAAGCCGGCATGCTCGACATCGCGCTTGTGCAGCGTGTTGATGTCGCCCAGCTCGGCCAGCACGGCCTTGCCGACCTTCATGCTGTCGTTGATGGTGGCGGTCTGCGACAGGTCGAGCAGGGTGCGCGCCAGGTGGCCGTCCTGGCCGCCGATGGCCACGCCGCCGATCAGGTCGGCATCGTTTTCGCGTTTGGCCAGCCAGCGCGCCGCCGCGCTCGACGCGCCGCGCTCGGAGAGCACGAATACCGAACTGCCGCGCGCATCCGGTTTGACGAAGGCGTCGGCATGGATCGACAGGAACAGATCGGCCTTGACCGCGCGGGCCTTGCGCACCCGTGTCTGCAGCGGCACGAAGTAATCGCCGTCGCGCGTCAGCACGGCACGCATGCCCGGTTCGGCGTCGATCTTCTTCTTCAGCAGACGGGCGATCTTGAGCGTGACGTTCTTTTCATAGCTGCCGCGCCGGCCGACTGCGCCCGGGTCCTCGCCGCCATGGCCGGGGTCGATGGCCACCGTCACCAAGCGGTTCATCTTGCGTTCGCCGGCCGGATCGCGCCGCTCGGCGTGCTTCACGGTCTGCGGTTCGGCCTCGTCGCGGCTCGGCGTCGGCGCGTCGCCGATCGCCGCTTCGGTGGGCGAGTTCTTTTCGATCAGCGCCAGCAGCGGATCGATCGGCTGCGTGGGGTAGAGATCCACCACCAGGCGGTGGCCATAGGCGCCGACCGGCTGCAGGGTGAAGATCTGCGGTTTGATTTCCTGCTTGAGCTCGACCACCACGCGCACCACACCCGGGCGGTTGCGCCCGGCGCGGATCAGCTGGATGTAGGGGTCACCCCCGGTCACGCTGTCGGGCAGATGCTTGAGCACGCTGTCGAACTCCACGCCTTCGAGGTCGATGACCAAGCGCTCCGGGTTCTTGACGATCAGGTGCGAGGCCTTGATCTCGGCATGCGATTCGAGGGTGATCCGGGTGTAGTCCTCGGCCGGCCAGATGCGCACGGCCAGCAGTCGCGGCATGGCATGGCCGAGCGGCGTGACCAGCATGGCGAAGGTGGCGCCTGCGGCCTTGAGAAAGTGCCGGCGCGGTGCGTTCTGCCCTACCGGGCGGGGCTCGTTGCTATTTTTTTTGCGCATTGTCGTCCCGTGTCCGTCAAAGGGCGAATGATCGCTTCGCGCCCGTCCCCTTCAATGTCCAGCCTGATTTCGATGTCCGCCGGGCTCACATACGGCTCGGCTTTCTGCGGCCATTCGACCAGGCAGACTCCCTGAGCTGAAAAGTATTCTTCAAGGCCCGCGTCGAGAAATTCGTCGGGCGAAGTGAACCGATAAAAATCAAAGTGATATAAGTCTAATCTAGAAACGACATAAGGTTCAATCAAGGTGTATGTGGGACTTTTCACACTGCCGGTGTGACCGAGCCCCCTGAGCAGGCCGCGCACCAGCGTGGTTTTGCCCGCGCCGAGGTCGCCGAGCAGGTAGATCACCAGCCCGCGTTGCAGGGCTGGCGCCAGCGCGGCGCCGAGCGCGAGCGTGGCCGCCTCGTCGGCCAGATGCGCCCGCAGGGTCGGGTCGCTATCATCCGGGCTATGGACAAAGTGAATCATCTAGGCGTCTCCGGGGCGGGGGGCGAAGCGGTCGACGGCGTCGCGCTGGCGGCGCGCATTCGCGCTTGGGGCCTGGGGTTGGGCTTCGGCGAGGTGGGCATCACGGGCACCGAACTGCCGGGTGCCGAGGCCGGCCTGCAAGCCTGGCTGGCGGCGGGGTTTCACGGCGAGATGGATTATATGGCCAAACACGGCCTGCGCCGTTGCCGCCCGGCCGAGCTGGTGCCTGGCACCTTGAGGGTGATCACGGCGCGGCTCGACTACTGGCCCGAGTCGGCCGATGCCGAGGCGGCGCTCGCCGATCCCGAGCGGGCCTACATCTCGCGCTACGCGCTCGGGCGCGATTATCACAAAGTGTTGCGTTTACGCCTCAAAAAGCTCGCCGAGCGCATCGCCGAGGAGGTGCCGCACGGCTTCCGAGTGTTCACCGACTCGGCGCCGGTGACCGAAGTGGCGCTGGCCACCGAGTCGGGCATCGGCTGGCGCGGCAAGCACACCTTGCTGATCAGCCGCGAGGCGGGCTCCTTCTTTTTCCTGGGGGAGATCTTCACCGACCTGCCGTTGCCGGTCGACCCGCCGGTGCGCGACCACTGCGGTGATTGCACGGCCTGCATCGACGTGTGCCCGACCCGGGCCATCGTGGCGCCCTACAAGCTCGACGCGCGGCGCTGCATCTCCTACCTCACCATCGAGCTGCACGGCGCCATTCCGGAGGAATTTCGCCCGCTGATCGGCAACCGGGTGTACGGCTGCGACGACTGCCAGCTGGTGTGCCCCTGGAACCGCTTCGCACGGCGCACCGCCGAGGCCGACTTCGCGGTGCGTCATGGCCTCGACAGCGCCACGCTGGTCGAGCTGTTCGCCTGGACGGCCGAGGATTTCGAGGCGCGCATGCCCGGCAGCCCGATCTACCGCATCGGCCACGAGCGCTGGTTGCGCAATCTCGCCGTCGGCCTGGGCAATGCGCCGACCACCCCGGCCGTGCTCGCCGCCTTGCGCGCCCGCGCCGACGATCCTTCCGCGCTGGTGCGCGAACATGTCGCCTGGGCGCTGGCGCAACACGCCGACCGCGTCGCCACATCGGCGTAGAATGGCCGCTTTTTCGCGCGGCCCCGTCCATGCCTGCTGACCGTTCCCTGCCCATTGGTGTGTTCGATTCCGGCGTCGGCGGGCTGACCGTGGTGCGTGCGCTGATGGAGCGCCTGCCGCTCGAGAACATCGTCTATTTCGGCGACACCGCCCGCGTGCCCTACGGCATCAAGTCGGTCGCCACCATCGCCCACTACACTGAACAGATCACCGATTTCCTGATGGCGCGCGGCGTCAAGATGCTGATCGTCGCCTGCAACACCATGGCCGCCGTGGCTGGCGATGTGGTGCGTCGGCAGGCGGGCGAGGTGCCGGTGCTGGACGTGATCGATGCCGGCGCCCAGGCCGCCGTGGCCGGCTCGCGCGGCCGCGCCATCGGCGTCATCGGCACGCCCACCACCATCAACTCCAATGCCTACGCCCGCCGCATGCATGCGCTCGACGCTGGTGTGCGCGTCTATTCGCAGGCTTGCCCGCTGTTCGTGCCCCTGGTCGAAGAGGGCTGGCTCGACCATCCGGTGACCCGGCTGACGGCGCTCGAATACCTCAAGCCGGTGCTGGCCGAGCAGGTCGACTCCCTGGTGCTCGGCTGTACGCATTACCCGCTGCTCAAGCCGCTGCTGATGGACGTGGTCGGGCGCGATGTGCGGCTGGTCGACTCGGCGATCACGGTGGCCGAGCAGGCCGCGCAAACGCTGGCGAGGCTCGATCTGGCCAATCCCGGCGCACAGCATTCGGCCACGCAGTTCTGCGTGACCGACGTGCCACTGCGCTTCCAGACCATCGGCGAACGCTTTCTGGGCCGCTCGCTCGGCCAGATCGAACGCGTGGACTGGTAGCGCCCGACGGGCTAGGCTCCGCGCGCCACCGGGCGCGTCGCATCCGCACACCACTCGCTCCACGACCCGGGATACAGCCGTCCGCTGGGCAGCCCGGCGATCTCCATCGCCAGCAGGTTGTGGCAGGCGGTGACCCCCGAGCCGCATTGATGCACCACCTCTTGCGGATCGCGCCCGGCGAGCAGGGTGGTGAATTCGCGGCGTAGCTGGTCGGCCGGCTTGAAGCGGCCGTCGGGGCGGAGGTTGTCCTTGAAGAAGCGGTTGATGGCGCCCGGGATGTGGCCGCCGACCGGGTCGATGGTTTCGTTTTCGCCGCGGAAACGATCCGGGCTGCGGGCATCGACCAGCACCATGGCGTCGCCGCCCTTGTGCCGGTCGACATAGTCCACATCCACCGCGAGCGGTTGCGGCGCGGCGTCGAAGCGGGTCGGAGCCGGGGTGGTCGGCTGGTGGGTGAGCAGGGCGACATCCGAACACCAGCCCTGAAAACCACCGTCGAGCACGGCCACATTGCGGTGGCCGAGCCAGTTGAGCAGCCACCACAGGCGGGCTGCGTACATGCCGCCCGAATCATCGTAGGCGACAACCTGGCTGTCGCGGTCGATGCCGATCTCGCCCAGCCGGCGGGCGAGATCGGTGGGGTCCGGCAGCGGGTGGCGACCGTTGCGGCCGGTGCGCGGGCCGGACAGATCGTCGTCCAGGTGCAGGAAACGGGCACCGGGGATGTGGCTCTTGGCGTAGGCGGCGCGGCCGAAATCGGGGTTGGCCAGGTCGTGGCGGCAATCCACCACCACCCACCCGGGCGTCTGCAGATGATGGATCAGGCGCTCGGGGGTGATCAGCGTGCGAAAAGGCTCGCTCACTCGACCAGTTCCTCGCCGGCCAGCCAGGCGCGGCCGTCGGCTTCATCGGCGAAGACCCGCACATCGGCCTCGACGAACATCTGCGATATCCAGGCGCTCCAGGTCGCCCACTGGTCTTCGGTGATGACGGCGATCTTGCCGAAGTCGTTCTTGTGCTGGCGGCTGAAGCGGATTTCTTCCCATGCCACGTCGATCGTGAAGCCGCTCATCTCGCGCAGATCGATCAGCAGATTGACCGGCCCCTCGAACTTGATCTTGTAATTGACCAGTTCTTCGAACTCCCGGTAATCGTCCAGGGTGAACTCGCCGAAGACCGCGATGGCGACGATGCCGGGGGCGTGCTCTTTGGTGATCATGCCGTGCTCCTTTTGGGCAGAAGGCCTGCTTCTACTATAACGACCGGCCCGGAGCGCTTCAATCGCCGCGTGGTGCGCCGGGCGCGGGTGCTCGGGCACGCGTGACGAGGATGCCGCTGCTCATGATCAGGGCGATGCCCAACCAGGCCGGCGCGGGCAGCACTTCGCCCCACAACAGCACCCCGAACAGGCTGGCGAACACCACGGTGGAATAGGCCAGGTTGGCCGCCACGATGGTGGCGCCGACCCGGTAGGCGCGGGTCATGGCCAATTGGGCGGCGGTGCCGAACACGCCGATGCCCAGCACCAGCGCCGCGCCGCTGGCCTCGGGCAGGCGAAAGCCGCCGCCGGCCACCACGAAGGGCAGGGCGCCCAGACAGGTGATGCACGAAAAGTAGAAGACGGTGCGCGATTCCGGCTCGCCGGCGCGCCCCAGTTCGCGCACATTGATGTAGGCCAGGCTGGCGATCAGGCCCGAGCCCAGGCCGGCCAGCGCGCCCAGCCATTGATCGGCCGCCAGGGTCGGGCGCAGCAAGGCCACGACGCCGACAAAGCCGAGCAGCACGGCGACAAGCGCCAGCGGTCGCAGCGCTTCGCGGAACCACAGCGCGAGCAGCAAGGCGACGAAGATCGGCGAGGTGTAGTTGAGCGTGACGGCCGCCGCCAGCGGCAATTGGCTGATGGCGAAGAAATAGCACCCCAGCGCCACCGAGCCGGACACGGCGCGCGACACCTGCAGGCGCCAGTGCCGGGTGCGAAAAGTCGTGCCGCGGTGGCGCATGAACACGGCCATGAACAGCAGGCCGGCCAGGCCACGGTAGAAGGTCAGCTCTGCGACACTGAAGCGGTCCGCACCGAGCTTGACGCACACGCCCATGCAGGCGAACAGCAAACTGGCGAGGATCATCCACAGAGCGGGCATGGCATGGCGCAGTGCAACACAATGCGGCATTGAACCACAGCCCGCGGCGGGCCTGACAGTTTTGCCCGATTCCATGTCCGATGTGTTCGTGCCCCATGCCGGCGCGCTGACCATAATGCAGGCATGGAACTCGATCCCGACCGCTGCTACGACGCTTTCACCGCCCATGACGCCCGCTTCGACGGACGGGTGTTCGTCGGCGTGCGCTCCACCGGCATTTACTGCCGGCCCGTGTGCCGGGTGCGCACGCCGCGGCGGTCCGTGTGTACGTTCTACGTGAGCGCCGCGGCAGCCGAGGCGGCGGGTTTCCGGCCCTGCCTGCGCTGCCGGCCCGAGCTGGCGCCGGGGTTGTCGGCGATGGATGCCAGCGCCACCCTGGCCCATGCCGCGGCCGGCCTGATCGATGCGCATCTGGCCGACGACTTGTCGGTGGCCTCGCTGGCCGGCAAGGTGGGGATCACTGATCGCCATCTGCGCCGCCTGTTCCGTGAGCATTTCGGCGTGGCGCCGGCCGACTACCTGCGCACCCGCCGCCTGCTGCTGGCCAAGCGTCTGCTCACCGATACCGGGTTGCCGGTCACCGATGTGGCAGCCGCGGCCGGTTTCGGCAGCCTGCGCGCGCTCGAAGCCGCCTTCCAGCGCCACTACCGCATGGTGCCCTCGGCGCTGCGCGGCCCGCGCCGGCCGGGGGCGGACGATGCGCTGCACTTCACGCTCAGCTACCGCCCGCCGCTGGACTACGCGCGCCTCGTCGACTTCCTCGCCGGGCGCACCATCGCCGGCGTCGAGCAGGTGGTCGATGGTGAATACCGCCGCAGCGTGCGCCTCGACGGCGTGCGCGGCTGGCTGGGCGTGCGCCCCGGCAAGGCGGCGCTGGAAGTGACGCTGTCGGCCTCGCTGGCCGCCGCCGTGCCGGCCGCGCTGGCCGGGGTGCGCCGCCTGTTCGATCTGGATGCCGATCCCGCCGCCGTGACCCAGGCGCTCGGCCCGCTCGCCGAGGCCCGGCCCGGCCTGCGCCTGCCCGGCGCCTTCGATGGCATCGAGATGGCGGTGCGGGCGGTGCTCGGCCAGCAGATCACGGTCAAGGCCGCCCGCACGCTGGCCGGCCGCTTCACCGCGGCCTTCGGCACGGCGCTCGATACTCCGTGGGCCGCGGTCAATACCACCTTCCCCACGGCCGAGCGCATCGCCGCGCTGAGCGTGTCGCAGATCGCCGAGCTGGGCGTGATCCGCCGTCGCGCCGAGGTCATCATTGCCCTGGCAGCGGCCGTGGCCGAGGGGCGGCTCATGCTCTCGCCCGGCGCGCCGGTGCAGGACACCATCGCCCAGCTGCAGGCCTTGCCCGGCATCGGCCCATGGACGGCGCACTACATCGCCATGCGCGCGCTGGCCTGGCCCGATGCCTACCCCGACGGCGACTATGGCGTGCGTGCTGCGCTGGGCATGTGCAGCGCCCGCGAGGCGCGCCAGCAGGCCGAGGCCTGGCGCCCCTGGCGGGCCTACGCCGTGATGCATTTATGGGCTTCGCTCGGCGAAGCCGAGGAGGCGACATCATGATTTCAGCAAGCTACGGACTGCGCTTCGACACCCCGCTCGGCGTCTGCCAGTTGCGCGCCGGCAAGGCCGGCCTGCTCAGCGCGTATTTCGACGATGCCGATTGCGATCTGCCGGCCAGCGCCGTGTGCCACGAGGCGGCGCGCCAGATCCGTGCCTATTTCGCCGGCGAACGCACGGCGTTCGATCTGTCGCTTGATCCGCAAGGCACCGCCTTCCAGCAGGCGGTGTGGACCGCCTTGCTCAAGCTGCCCTACGGCGCCACCACGCATTACGGCGCCCTGGCCGAGGCGCTCGGTCGCCCGCGCGCCGCGCGTGCCGTCGGCGCCGCGGTGGGCCGCAATCCGCTGTGGCTGATCATCCCCTGCCATCGCGTGATCGGGCGCGACGGATCCCTCACCGGCTACGCGGGCGGGCTCGACCGCAAGCGGGCCTTGCTCGACCTGGAGGCCGCGCATGCGACCGCGTGACACGTTCGACCTGATCCTGCTCGCCGCCCTGTGGGGCGCCTCCTTCCTGTTCATGCGCCAGGCCGCGCCAGAGTTCGGACCGGTCGGGCTGATCTTCATCCGCGTGCTGTTCGCCGCGCTGTTCCTGCTGCCGATCATCGTCTGGCGCGGGCAGTGGCGCGAGCTGGTGCAGCATGCCTGGCCGCTGACCGTCATAGGTATTCTCAACTCCGCGCTGCCCTTCGTGCTGATCGCCTGGGCGCTGCTCTCGCTGACGGCCGGTTTCGCCTCCATCGTCAACGCCACCGCGCCCTTGTGGGCCGCCCTGGTGGCGCGGCTGTGGTTTGGCGAGCGGCTCACCCGCTGGCGCGCGGCGGGGCTGGCGATCGGCTTCGTCGGCGTCGGCGTGCTGGTGTCGGGCAAGGCCGGCTTCCATGGCGAGCACATCGTGTTGTCGGTGGTGGCGGGGTTGGCCGCGACGCTGTCGTATGGTGTGTCGGCCAACTACACCAAGCGCTATCTCACCGGTGTCTCCTCGCTGGCGATTGCCACCGGCGGGCAGACCGCCGCGGCCATCGCGCTGGCGCCGCTGGCCTGGTGGCTGTGGCCGGACGGCCCGATCAGCCTTGGCGCCTGGGGCGCTGCCGCCGTGCTGGCAGTGGCCTGCACGGCGGTGGCCTACATTCTCTACTTCCGGCTCATCGCCAACATCGGCCCGGCGCGCGCGATCGCCGTTACCTTTCTGATCCCCGCCTTCGGCATGGGCTGGGGCGTGCTGATCCTCGACGAAGCCCTCGGCCTGCGCATGCTCGCCGGTGCCGGCGTGATCCTGGCCGGCACTGCGCTGGCGACCGGGCTGGTCGATGGCGACAAATTGCGTCGCTGGGCGACGAAGCTGGGCTTGCGTGCGGCTTGAGCCAGGCGGCCCTTTACACGCCGAGCACTTTCAAGGCTTTGGCCAGCGTGTCGACCGCCTCCTGATGCTTGCCGGCCTTGTGCAAGGCTTCGCCTTCGGCGCGCCAGGTCTTGACCTGCGCCATCTGTTCGGCGCTGAGTTGCGGATTCTTGGACATGGCCTCGTCGATCTTCTTCATGTCGATCGGGCAGTGAAAGGCCCAGGCGCCGGTCGAGACGGCGAACAGGGCGGCTGCCAGTGCGGTTTTCAGCGTCATGCTTGATCTCCTGCGTGGGGTTATTTCAAGCTAGTCGGCGGCGGGCCGGGCGACCAGCCCGAAAACGTAAGCGTTCTTGCGCTGCCGGCCGTCACCACCGCTGCGCCGCCGAGGCCCCGGGCGGGCTAACCCGGATATTTCACCAGGCCGGCCCCTTTCTGCCGGCAGCGTCAATACCCGCGCGGCTTTGCCGCAGCCGACGCCAGAGCCACTTTGGCTCGTCGGGCCTGCGCGGTGGCTGTGCGTGCATTGGCCGCGCATTTCGGCCGCTCCTCCTCACCAAGGCCCCCGGCCTTGTCTTCGTCGTTCGCGACCGAACTGCATTGCCCACTGCTCGCCCATCCATCCGCGCCCCGATGAAATTTCCGGGTTAAGCTGGCGCCCCGATGTGTTGATGATCCCTGCGTTCGACCATGCCTGCCTCGTCCCGTACCCAAGCCTATTCCGCCCTCGGCCTCGCCCCCGGTGCCGTGCCCGCCGAGATCAAGCGCGCCTTTCGTCGGCTGGCCATGCACTGGCATCCCGACCGCAACGCGGGGGCGGAAGCGGCCGAGCGCTTTCGGCAGGTCAAGGCGGCGCATGATCTGCTGATCCGCGGCGGCGGTGCGGATACCGGGCCGGATGATGTGGCCGACGACATGGCCGAGCCAGACGCGGCGCCGGTGCGCGGCCCCGACCAGCAGGAGATGCTGTGGCTGACGGTCGAGGAGGCGATCTTCGGCGACGTTCAGGTGCTCGAGCTGACGCGGCCCGAACCTTGCGACGAATGCGACGGCACGGGCCGGATCACGCTGGCCTCGTCGCGCATGTGCGCCTGCTGCCGGGGCAGCGGACGGGTGCAGGGCCGCCACGGCTTGGTGCGCTGCGATGTCTGCGGCGGGCGCGGGTACTCCGCCGAGGCGGCGTGCGAGGCCTGTGAGGGCAGCGGCGAGCGCCGGGCCGGTCGCAAGCTGCGGGTGACGGTGCCGGCTGGCATGTGGCCGGGGCGCACGTTGCGTGTGGCCGGCAAGGCACAGCCGGTGGGCGATCTGCCGCCGGGCGATCTGTTGCTGGTCTGCCAATTGCGTCTGCACGGGCTGTTTGCCCTGCGCGGCGAGGCGCTCGAAGTGCGCGTGCCGGTCCCGTTGTTCGCCCTGCTGGCGGGCGAGCCGGTGACGGTGCCGGTGCCCGGCGGTGAGACGGTATGTGTCGAAGTGCCGGCGGGCACGGCGGTCGAAACCTGCCTGGAGCTGCCCGGCCAGGGTCTGCCATTGCGCAGCGGCGGGCGCGGCGCCTTGCATGTTGTGATGCAGCCGGTGCTGCCCGAGGCTCTGGGCAAGACCGACATCGCGGCCTTGCGTGCCTTGCAAGCCGCACTGGCCGGACGCGAAGCCAAACTCTATCCCGCGCTGGCCGAGTGGCGCGCCACTTGGCTGGGCATGACCCCCCGGAAGTCCGGCAAGAAATCGCGCAAGAAAGCGGGGTAGCCCGCCTGCGGTGGGCACAAATGAAAACCGGGGGCCCACGGGCCCCCGGTCGAACGGTGCGGGAACGACTCAGCTGCGACGGCGGGCGATCAGGCCCATCAAACCGATGCCGGCGAGCAGCATGGCGTAGGACTGAGGCTCAGGAACCGCGGCAATGCCGTAGTCGATGCCGGCCTGGGATTCCAGTCGCACATTGGGAGCTGCCGCCATGGCGAAACTGGTGGTGTTGCTGAAATCGGCAACGCCCCCGTTGTCCGCCAGGGCGGAGAAGGTGGCCACCAGACCGTAGGTCTTGCCGTACTCGAAATCGAAGTCCGACTCGAAGGTGTCGTTGACCGTCACGAACTGACGCCCGGCGATGTTCCGGGTGTCGGCGGCCAGCATCAGCGGGTTCGAAAGGCTGTAGCTCGTGCCCAGGTCGGTCACGTCGTACAGCGCAATGCTGAGCGAGTACCCGGCCGAACCGAAGTTGTTGCCGGTGAGGGTGCCGGTGAGCAGTGCCGTGAGGCTGGCGCTGCCCATGCCGGCGCCGCCGGAAAAGGTGATGAAGTCGGTCAGGCTGGCGACGGCCGAGGCGCTGCTGCTGCCGGAGCCGGCATTGCCGGCGGGATGGTAGGCGGTGCTGGCGTAGGCCGAGAGGGCGGTTTCGTTCACCGCGGCCGTGGCATCGAAACCGAAACCGTTCTTGCTGCCGCTGACGGTGCTCGGCGCACCGGTGGCATCGGATTCGGAGGTGCTGAGGTTGCCGGACTTCGCGCCGAGCGTGAAGTCGTAGCTACCGGTCGCCGTGCTGTTCAGTTCGGCGTCGGGGAGTGCCCAAGCCGACGGGGCGGCCATGGCCGCCGACAGGCCGACGGCGAGGGTCATGAAAGCGGGTAATTGCATGCTGCTTCTCCAGGTGGCTGAGTGGGGCGGGCGGTTGCGCCCACTGCCGGGTCGTTCGATCGGCTGACAAGATATAACATTTTCATTGTCGACGGTAGAACATTGGCATGCCATAAAACTGCAACGGAATATTTGTAAGTGCCGACGTGCTTGCCGGTGTCCTGACGCAGGCTGGCGAACCGCGCGGTGCGGCGCTCCCGCGCCATGGACGCCGCTCAAAGGCGCCCGATTGCTTTGCGATGGGCCGGGAGGCCGCGGCATTACCGGGGGCGGTGATTCGGGCTCGCCGACACGCTACACTGCGTGCTCCACCCACATGTCGGGCTTGGCCGCAGGCCCTGTCGATCGGAAAAAAATGTCCATGGGAACGTTCGGTAACATTGTTGTGGCGCTTGTGGCGCTGATCCACCTCTACATCCTGGTGCTCGAGATGTTTCTGTGGGACAAGCCGGCGGGGCTGCGCGCCTTCGGCCAAACGCTGGAATCGGCGCGTGCATCGAAGGTGCTGGCGGCCAACCAGGGGCTGTACAACGGCTTTCTCGCCGCCGGCCTGCTGTGGGGGCTGGTGCTCGGTGCCGACGGTTTCGCGGTCAAGGTGTTCTTTCTCGCCTGCGTGCTGGTCGCCGGGCTATACGGCGCGGCAACCGCCAGCCGCAAGATCCTCTTCGTGCAGGCGCTGCCGGCCGCGATCGGGCTGCTGGCGCTGTGGTTGTCGTAGCCGGGGGGGCCGGCCGCGCGGCAATGCCTCAGAACACGCCCATCGCCAGGCCGGCCGCCAAGGCTGCGCCGATCTCCTCGCAGCGGGTCAGCTCGTCCGCCGCGATGTGCTTCTGACGCAGGATTTCTTCGGTCGTCTGCGCATGGGTGCACACGATCAAGGGCGGCGACACCGCCTTGAGCCGCCAGCCGGTCGCGATGCGTTCGATCTGGCGTGCCGCGTTGGCGCCGTCGCTGCCCGCGCATACCAGGGTGGCGTAGGGGCGGCCGTTGAGCTGGTCGAGCGCGGCGTAATAGCTGCGGTCGAAAAAGTCCTTGAGCTGGCCCGAGATGGCGGCCAGGTTCTCCGGCGTGGCAAAGAGGTAGCCGTCGGCTGCCAGCACATCCTCGGGGCCGGCTTCGGCGGCATGCAGCAGCCTCACCGCGACCGCCTCTTCGGTCGCAGCGCCGTCCGCGGCGGCGCGTGCCATCTGCAAGGTGCCGCCGGTCATGGTGTGATACACGATCAGTAGCGTCTTCATGGCCCAAGCCTACGCCTGCGCCAGTCGGGCCGCTGCGCGTTCCGACATCACCAGCACCAGGTGCAGGCGCGCGCGGGTGGCGCCGACGAAGAGCTTGCGGGCGCTGCGCGCATCGAGCGTGTCGAAGTCGATCTCGGCCAGGATGACGGCCGGCGCGGCCTGGCCCTTGAAGCGATAGACCGATTCGATCAGCACCTCGCCCGCGGTGTACGCCGGCTGGCCGAGCAGGTCGTAACCGCCGGTGAAGGTGCGCAGCGTGGTCTGGCCGAGGCGCTCGGCATGCAGCAGGGCCGAGTGCTGATGCCCGCGGAAGCTGAGGATGGCGAGGTCTTCCTTGCGAAAGCCGGCCGCGTAGGTGCGGCGGATGGCCTCCTTGACGCGCTCGCGCAGCTGCTCGGCATCGCGGTAGGTGAGGATGTCCACGCCGGTGTCGCTGAAGGGCGACTGGGCCTCGATCTGCAGGCCCTCGGGCAAGAGCGGACGCAGGAAGTCGACGATGGCGCGCGGGCTGCGGTAGTTGGCCTCGGAGCGCAGCGTGACCCAGCCGGGCAACTCGACCGGCGGCTGCTCGTAGAGATTCTGCAGCGGGTCTTCCAGCCACAGCTGGCGCGCTTCGGGCGTGGCGTGGCGCAGCACGATGTCGCGCCAGGCGGCGGAGAAGTCCTGCCCCTCGTCGACGATCACGGTGTCGAACATCAGTTCGGCCTGCGGCGGCCGGGCGGCGGCGCGGCTGACCAACTGCTCGAAGGCGCCGGGGGCGGAGAAATCGGTGGCCTCGTCGTGCGACTGCAGGTGCAGGTCGCACAGCATGTGGAAGGTGCAGGCCAGCCCGCCGCGCGGGACGATGGCGTTGAAATGGTCGGCCAGCGGCCGGTTGTAGCACACATAGAGCGGCCGCTTGCCGGCCTCGAGCGTGGCCTGGTACTCGGCCAGCGCGAGCTGGGTCTTGCCCGAGCCGGCGGTACCGGTGACCCGCAGGCGGAAGGGGCTGAAATCCAGCCGCCGGCCCCAGTGCGCCAGCCCGCCCGAGATGCGCGTGACCATCGCCTCGGCGCGGCCGACCAACGCGCTGACGTCCGGCTGCAATTGCAGGATGTCGCGCAATAGGCGATGCACCTTGGCGGCGCGGGCGTGGTCGCTGCGCGGCGGCAGGATGCGGTCGATGATCTCGACGAGCGCCTCGCGCCGGCCGGCGTCGACGATGCGCCCGGCGTCGATGCCGGCGGTGGCCGGCGACCTGACATGGTAGTCGGGGCAGAAGAAGAGGTATTCGAGCCCGCCGCGCTCCTTGCCCAGGGCGGCGTCCAGCTTGCCGCGCACGATGTGCAGCGCCTGTGCGATGCGCGCCGCCACCTGCCGCGGGCGCACCGGGTGGCGCTCGACGAGGCCGGCATCGGTCTCGTCGAGCAGGCCGGCCTTCTGTTCAATCAGCAGCACATCGCCGGCCTGGTTGACGAGGATGAAGTCGATCTCGCCATAGATCGACTGCTCGCCCTCCAGCGTGCTCCAGTGCACCGCGTGATAGATGGTGTAGGCCGCGGGCAGGGCGCGCGCCAGGCGGGCCAGGGTGTCGATGCGCCGCGCCTGGGCGCCGGTGGCGTTGAGGGTCTGCCAGCCGTCGGGATGGGTGTGGGCCATGCGTCGCGCCTTGTGTGTTGAGAGCCTGCCCTGCGGTTCTAAGCCATCAAGCCGCTGTCGCGCAACACACGCCGCTCGATCGCCGCCTGCTCGACCGCCGCGCCGCCGGGGCACAGCAGCGTGAAGGCCATGCGGGCGCGGGTGATGCCGGTGTACAGCAGCTCGCGGGTGAGGATCGGGCTGGGCGCTTCGGGCAGCGCCAGTGCCACATGCGCGAACTCCGAGCCCTGCGACTTGTGCGCCGTGAGCGCATACACCGTCTCCACCGCCTGCAGGCGACTGGGCAGCACCCAGTGGATGCCCGCGCTGCCATCGCTGGCCGGGAAGGCCACACGCAGGCTCCACCCGTCCTCACCCGTGCCCGGCACCGGCAGGGTGATGCCGATGTCGCCGTTCATCAGGCCCAGGCCGTAGTCGTTGCGCGTCACCAGCACCGGCCGGCCGGCATACCAGCCGTCGACCGCGGGGATCAGCCCGGCGCCGTGCAGCACCTGGGCGATGCGCGTGTTGAGCCCTTCCACGCCCCAGGCGCCGCGGCGCAGCGCGCACAGCAGCTGGAAGCGGCCGTGGGCGGCCAGCACGGCATGTGCCCAGGCGTCGAAGGCCGGCTGGCCGGCGTCATGGGCCGGGCGTTCGCGGCCGACATGCTCGAGGTAGTGGCGGTAGCCGTGCTTAGCATCGAGGATCAATGCGCCGAAGGCGGCCTCGGTGCAGGCGTCGCCCGTCAGGCGGCGCAGGTCGGTCGGCGCGGCTTGCCACAGCGCGGCCACCGCGACCGGGTCGCCGGCATTGACCGCCGCGGCGAGGCGGCCGATGCCACTGTCGGCCGAAAAGCGGTGGCTCGCCCGCAGCATCGCCACGGCCTGGTCGAGCGCCGTGCCGGCGCTGTCGACCAAGGCGGGGTCTAGCGCCTCGCCGCAGGCCTCGGCCAGCCACGCGGCCGTGGCCGGGGTGTAGTGGCCTACCTCGGCGCGGCGGCACAGCTCGCCGAGCACCGCGCCGGCTTCCACCGAGGCCAGCTGATCCTTGTCGCCGAGCAGGATCAGCCGGGCCTGCGGCGGCAGGGCGGCGAGCACGGCGGCCATCATTTCGAGGTCGACCATCGAGGCTTCGTCGATCACCAGCACGTCGAGCGGCAGGCGCTTGCCGGCATGGTGGCGGAACTGGCGGCTGTCCGGCCGGCTGCCGAGCAGGCGGTGCAAGGTGGTGACGGCGGTCGGAATCGCGGCGCGCACCGCGTCGCCATCGGCCAGCGCGCCCAGCGGCAGGCCGGCCACGGCGGTGGCGATCGAGGCATTGAGGCGCGCGGCGGCCTTGCCGGTCGGCGCGGCCAGGCGGATGCGCAACTCGCGCCCCCCGGGTTGGTCCAGCGCCAACGCCTGTAGCAGGGCCAGCAGCTTGACCACGGTGGTGGTCTTGCCGGTGCCGGGGCCACCGGTGACGATGGCAAAGCCGCTGCGAGCGGCCAGTGCGCAGGCGATCTTCTGCCAGTCGGGGCCGCCGGTGGTGGAGGTAAACAGCGCATCGAGCGGGCCGCGCAGCGCGGTGGCGGCAGGTGGTGTGCCGGCTTGCAGGCGCTGGTCGATGCCGGCGCGCACGTCCTGCTCGTACTGCCAGTAGCGGCGCAGGTAGAGGCGGTTGCCGACGCGCACCAGCGGCGTGCTGCCGGCGCCGGGAGCGACCAGGGCCGGGCTGTCGAGCGCGGCCAGCCAGGCATCGAGTGTGACCGTTTTGAGTACCGCGCCGGGCAGGGCGGCCGGCTCGGTGGCCTCGGCACCCTCGGGCGGCAGCGACAGGGCGAAGGCCGGGTCGGCCAGCGTGGCGGCCAGGTCCAGGCATACATGGCCGCGCCCGAGCTGGTGGCTGGCCAGCGCGGCGGCGAGGATGGCGAGCGGTGGCGCCTCGGGCACCTCGCGCCACAGAAAGCCGGCAAAGGCCACGTCGAGCGCTCGCAGCCAGCCGCGCTCGGCCCAGCCAGCCAGCAACGTGGCCATGGGCAGGGCGTCGGCTGCGGGCGGTGCCGATTCGGGCAGGCAGGGGATCATGCGGCCTCCGGCGTGGCGGCGAATAGCGCATCGAGCGCCTCGATCAGCGCGCGTGGCGCGCGCTCGACATGCAGGCCCTGGCCGGGGGCGCGGCTGCCGCGCAGGAACAGGTACACCGCGCCGCCGATGTGGCGCTCGTAGTCGTAGTCGGGCAGGCGGGCGGCGAGCAGGCGGTGCAGGGCGAAGGTGTAGAGCACGTACTGCAGCTCGTAGCGGGCGTCGAGGATGGCCGCGCGCATGGCCTCGGCGGTGTAGGCGGCGTCGTCCGGGCCGAGCCAATTGGACTTGTAGTCGGCCACGTAGTAGCGGCCTTCATGCACGAACACCAGGTCGATGAAGCCCTTGAGCATGCCGTTGAGCCGGTCGGGTTGCAGTGCCGGGCGCGGCGCGGCGCCGAGGGTGTGGGCGCACACCAGGCGGTCGAGGGCGAGGGTGTCGACCTGGTGCGCGGCGATCCAGAACTCCATTTCGGCCACCGTGGTGTCGAGCGTGGCCAGCGAGACCGTCGCATCCGGCAACTGCAGCTCGACGGTGACGAAGTGGGTCAGCCAGTCGGTGAGGGTGTCTGTCCACTCGCCCCAGCCGCGCTGCTGGCAGCGCCGGGCGATCATCTCGCGCAGGCGCGGGCGCTGCGCGGCGCTGGCGGCGAAGCCCTCGCGCGCCGCCCATTCGAGCAGTTCGTGGAGGAAGCTGCCGACCTCGGCGCCGCGCGGGAAGGCGTGCAGCGAGCCGGGCGCCGGTGTCTTGAGCGGTGGCTGCGGGGCCGCGTCGGGCGTGGCCAGGGTTTCGCGCAGGATGTCCTCGCCCGGCGTGTCGGCGGCGCCGCGCGCCATCGGGCCGCCGGCCTTGAGCGCCGAGTAGCTGGCGATCCACCAATGCTCGCGCACCGGGCGCTGCGGCTGGCGCGCGGCGCCGCGGGCGGCGGCTGCGGCGGGCGGGGTGAAGCGCGCCTCGCCCGCTTCGGGGGCTGGGGCGACGCAGATCGGCCCGGCCTCGCCGGCCAGTTCCGTCAGCAAGGGGGCGAGCGCCTCGGGGGCGATGGCCTCGCCGCCGCCGAGCAGATAGCCGATGGCGCTGTCGGCCAGGCCGTCGATGGGCGCCACGCCGATCCAGGTGGCGTGGCGCGCGCGGGTCAGCGCCACATACAGCTTGCGCAGGTCTTCGCCGAGGCGTTCGCGGTCGGCCTGGCGGCGGGTGGCTTCGTCCGCGTTCAGCGTGAGCGTGAGCCGGCCGTCGGCATCATGCGTCTTGAGCGGCAGGTCGGTGCGCTTGACCGCGCGGTAGGTGCAGGCGAAGGGCAGGAACACCAGCGGGTATTCCAGGCCCTTGGATTTGTGCACCGTCACCACCTGCACCAGGTCGGCATCGCTTTCGAGGCGGATCTGCCGCGCGTCGGCGCCGGGGCGGTCGTCGGCGCGCAGCTCGGCCAGATGGCGGATCAGCGCGTGCTCGCCGTCGATGCGGGCGCTGGCCTGCTGCAGCAATTCGGCCAGGTGCAGCAGGTCGGTGAGGGCGCGTTCGCCATTGGCCTGCGGATCGGCCATCAAGCGGGCGGGCAGGTGGAAGTCGTGCATCAGCCGGCGCAGCATCGGCAGCACGCCCTGCCGGCGCCAGCACTCGCGGTAGGCGCGAAACTGCAGCACGCGCGCCTCCCACGCCTGCTCGTCGTGGTTGAAGGTGTCCAGCTCGGCCCAGCCGAGCGCCAGCGTGGGCGTGGCCAGCGCGGCGCGCAGGCGGCGCGGGTCGTCCGGCTCGGCGCAGGCGGCCAGCCACAGCTGCAGGTCGGCGGCCTGGGCGGTCTGCAGTACCGAGTCGCGCTCGGACAGATAGACGCTGCGCACGCCGAGCGCGCTCAGCGCGGCGCGGATGGCGGCCGCTTCGCTGCGATTGTTGACCAGCACCGCGATGTCGGCCGGGCGCAGCGGGGCCTCGCCGCCGGGGCCGACGAAGGCGGCGCGGCCAGCCTGGCCGAAGTTGAGCAGGCGCACCATCTCGCTGGCGGCGGCCTCGGCCATGCGGCTGATGTAGCTGTCCTTGGTGACGATGCCTTTCTCGCCGGGCGGCAGATGCCAGGCGGTGAGCGCCGGCAGGGGCGCGGCGTCGATGCAGAAGCGCTCGGCCCGCCCGCGCGCCTCGGCCGGCACGAAGGGCACCGGGTTGCCCTGCGCGCTCTTGAACAGGAAGGCGCCGTCCGGGTGCGCCTCGGCGCGCGCGAAGCAGCGGTTGGTGGCCTCGACCATCTCGGCCGTGGCGCGGTAGTTGCGCTGGAGCGTGTGCCGGCGCCCGGCGCAGGCGCGGCGCGCGACCAGATAGGTGTGGATGTCGGCGCCGCGGAAGGCGTAGATCGCCTGCTTGGGGTCGCCGATGAGGATCAGCGCGGTGTCGGGCGCATTGGCCGCGATGCGATAGACCGCGTCGAAGATGGCGTACTGCACCGGGTCGGTGTCCTGGAACTCGTCGATCAGCGCCACCGGGAAGCTGTGGCGGATGCGCGCCGCCAGCTGCGCGCCGTTGGGGCCGGCAAGCGCGGCGGCGAGGCGGGTGAGCAGGTCGTCGAAGCCCATCTGGGCGCGGCGCCGCTGCTCGCGCTCGAAGCGCTCGGCGACCCAGCGGGCGGCGTGGCACAGCAGGTCGGCGCGCGCCTCGGGCAGGGCGGCGAGCGTGGTGTCGAGGGTGTCGAGCGCGCGCAGGGCCGGATGGGTCGGGGGCGCGCCGGTCTTCCAGATCTCGGCCAGCCCGCTTTCGGTGAGCCGATCCTTGGTGGCGCCGCTCAGGCCCGGATGGATCAGGTCGACATCGTCGCGCCAGGCGGCGATGGCGGCCATTGCCTTGTCGAAGTTGGGCCCGTTGAGCTTGGCGCCGTTGAAGGCCTTCTGCGCGCGCGCCGCGTCGATCAGGGCGCGCAACTCGTCCACCCACGCACCCCACGGTGCCTTGAGCGCCTCGAGGGCGGCGCTGCGTTCATGCAGCACGCGCGCCAGGGTGTCGGCCGGCGCGGCCGGCTCAGGCAGGGTGGCGGCATGGGGCAGCAGGGCGTCGAGGTCTTCTTGCAGGGTGGCCGGGCCGGGCCAGTGCTCGAGTACCTCGAGCACCGAGGCCGCCGGCAGCGGCACCATGTGGCTGCGCCAGTAATCGCGCACGGTTTCGGCGAGCAGCTCGCTCTGGTCGGTTTCGAGCGCCTGGGTGAACAGGCTGCCGCTGTCGAAGGCATGCTCGCGCAGCATACGGTTGCACCAGCCGTGGATGGTCGACACGGCGGCCTCGTCCATCCATTCGGCGGCCAGTTGCAGGCGGCGCGCGCAGGCGGGCCATTGCTCGGGCGGGAAGTCGGCGCGCAGGTCGTGCAGCAGGTCTTCGCCGGGCGGGCGCTCGGTGACGCTGTCGGGGTCTGCGAGAAAGACGCCGACCGCCTCGGCCAGGCGCTGGCGAATGCGCTCGCGCAACTCCTGGGTGGCCGCCTCGGTGAAGGTGACGACCAGGATCTCGGGCGGCGTCAGCGGCCGGGCAAAGCCGTGCTCGCCGCCATGGCCGAGCACCAGGCGCAGGTAGAGCGCGGCGATGGTGTAGGTCTTGCCGGTGCCGGCGCTGGCCTCGATCAGCCGGCTGCCGTGCAGCGCGAAGCGCAGCGGGTCGAGGAGGGTATCGACGGCACTCATGCGCGGCCGTCCGCCTTGGCATGGAGCGCCAGCGGCAGCGGGCGCAGCAGCATCTCGGCCAGCTCGGCGAATTCGCCGTCGCCGGCGAAGGCGTCGAAGTCGGCCCAGACGCGGCGCAGGTAGGCGTCGCCGTTCAGCTCGCCGGCGCCCTGGTAGCTGTCTTCGAAGGCCCGGCGTGCGGCGCTGGTGGCTTTTTGCAGGGCGAGCTCGGCGCCGTCGCCCTCGGCGGCGCCCGGGTCGGGCAGGGCGTTGAGCCAGGCGAAGGCGGTGCGCGGCGCCAGCGGCAAGGGCCGGCGCATGCCTTGCTGCCAGGCGGCGAGCAAGGTGTGCAGATGGCGGCCGGCGGTGTCGGGGTCCAGCGGCGGCAGCGTCACCTCGCCGACCTTGCTGACGATCTCGGTGGTGATCGGGCCGCCCGACACGGTGGCGGCCAGGTGCGCGACCCAGTGCGGGACGAGCTTGTCGCCGCGGTACTTGTTGTCCTTGACCAGATCGCTGTCGGACAGCCGCACCCGGCCGCGTGCGCCGTCTACGGCATGGCGCAGGCCGCCGAGCCAGTCGGCCAGCTCGAGCGGCTGGCCGTCGAGGGTGGCGGCGAAGCGGATGGCTTCGTCCTCGCTTGCCGCCTGCGGCCAGCGCGCCAGGGCGTCGGCATAGGCCTCGAAGAGCTCCGGCATGGGCGCCACCAGGGCCGCGCCCATGGCCTCGCCGAAGCCGCCGCCGGCCAGCGCGCCGCGCCGGGCGATGGCGGCCAGGGCGGTGTCGCGGGCGTGGTCGATGTCGCCGCCTTCGGCCAGCGCACGCGCCTGGGCCTCGATCAGCTCGGCCTGCAGCGCCCAGTGACCGAGGCCGTCGAGTTCGAAGGGCTCGACATCGTCGCTGGTGGCGTCGTCGGTCTCGAAGCGCACGCCGAGACGTTGCTGGAAGAAGGCGCGGGCGGGGTTCCGGAGGAAGTCGGCCAGCTCGCGCAGCGACAGCGGCGTCTCGCGCGCGATCGGCGCCAGGGCGGTGTCGGGCGCGCGCGGCGGGGCGTCGGCGGCCCATTCGCGGGCATAGGTGAAGTGGCCGGCGTCGTTGGGCGCGGGCGGGAAGTAGTCGGGGCTGAAGGGCTGCAGGCGGTGCTCGGTGGTGAGCGCGGCGAGCAGGGCGTCGGGGTCGTCATGGCCGGCCAGGCGCCAGCCGGTGGCGAGGTGGTCGCGCAGTTGGCCGACCAGCACCGAGGGCGGGCGCGGGGTGTTGTCGGTGATGCTGCGCCCGACCCACGAAATGGTGAGCCGCTCGCGCGCCGACAGCAGGGCTTCGAGAAACAGGTAGCGGTCGTCCTCGCGGCGCGAGCGGTCGCCGGGGCGGTAGTCGCGGCCCATCAGGTCGAAATCCATGGGGATGCGGGTGCGCGGGTAGTCGCCGTCGTTCATGCCGAGCAGGCACACCTGGCGGAAGGGAATCGCGCGCATCGGCATGAGGGTGGCGAAGGTGACGGCGCCGCCGAAGAAGCGCTGCGCCAGGCCGGCCTCGTCGAGCCGGGCCAGCCAGTCGTCGCCGACCACCGAGACGGGCAGGGCGTCGGTGAGCGCGGCTTCGTCACAGGCGTCCTGCCAGCGCTGCAGGGCGGTGTCGAGCTGGGCCAGGGTGAGGGCGTCGTCGCTGTCCTCGGCGGCGAAGAAGTCGGCCATCAGGCGGCGCAGGCGCGCGCACCAGGTGGGGACGTCGGCCGGCGTGGTCAGCGCCTGCCAGGTCTGCTCAATGCGTTCGAGCAGCTGCACCAGCGGGCCGAGCACGGCGGCGTCGAGGCCGCCGACGTCGCCATGCGGTTCGATGCCTTGCCACGGCCCGGCGTCGGGGCCGGCGGCATAGCCGAGCAGCAGGCGACGCAGGCCGAACAGCCAGGTGTTGGGGGCGGCGGCCTCGGCCGGCGCGGGCAGGTCGAGGCTGGCGCGATGCCCGGCATGCAGGCCCCAGCGGATATTGGCGCCGTGGATCCAGCGGTGCAGCAGCGGCAGGTCGGCCGCGTCGATGCCGAAGCGCGCGCGCAGGGCGGGCACTTCGATCAGGTCGAGCAGCTCGCTGACCGCCAGGCGCGACTGTGGCAGGGCCAGCAGCTGGGCCACGGCGTTGAGCAAGGGGTCGGCATGGCGGCGGCCCTGGTCGGCCAGGCTGAAGGGGATGTGGCGCGCATCGTCGGTGTCGAGCAGGCCGAACACCGCCTGCACATGCGGGGCGTAGGCGTCGATGTCGGGGACCATGACGATCACGTCGCGCGGGCGCAGGCTGGGGTCGGCGTTGAAGGCGTCGAGCAGCTGGTCGTGCAGGATCTCGACCTCGCGCTGCGGGCCGTGGGCGACATGGAAGCGCAGCGAGGTATCGCGTGCCGGGTCGAGCGCCGGCCAGGTGGCGCGGCTCTCGGCCAGCGGGCGCAGGGCGCGGATGTCGTCCTGCAGCTGGCCGAGCAGGTGGCCGGTGTCGGGCGGCGAGAACAGGTCGATGCGCTGGCCGATGGCATCGAAATGGCGGGCATAGTGTTCGCGCGCCTCGGCGCTGTCGTGCTCGTCGAGCAGGGCGATGAAGTCGCGCCCCTGCTTGCCCCAGGCGGCCAGCAGCGGATGGGCGTAGAGGTGCAGGGCGTCGTCGGGCAGCGCCTCGGGCATGCCGGCGCGGCGTGCCTGGCGGCGGGCGCTCTGGCGCAGCAGGTCCTTGCCGGCGACGATGTCGGCCCAGTAGTGCTCGCAGGGGTTGTGCACGCACATCACCACTTGCGTCCAGCGGCCCAGCACGGCGAGCACTTCGAGCGACTGGCGCGGCAGCGAGGAGATGCCGAAGACCATGACGCGGCGCGGCAGGCCGGCCGGGCGCGCGTCGCCATGCCAGTCGCGGGCGCGGGCCATGAAGGCGGCGTGCACCGCGGCGCGGCCGCTGTCGTTCGGGGTGTTGGCGCCGCCGACGTCGTCGAGGATGGCGCGCCACAGCGCCGCCTGCCAGCGTTGGTCGTCGGGCAGCGGCGCTCGGGTGGCGCCGGCGTCGATCAGCACATCGCTGCCGTCGGCCCAGGCGGCCAGCCAGTCGGCGCGATAGACCTGGTACTGGTCGAACAGGTCGGCGAGGCGCTCGGCCAGCTGGAAGCGCTTGCGCAGGTCGGCGTCGTCGTCGAGAAAGCGCTGCAGCGGGGCGTAGGCCGGCGCGTGCATCAGTGCAGGCAGCAGGCGCATCAGGCGCCAGACGAGGCGGGTCTTGTCGAAGGGCGAGGTCTCGGGCACCGCCTCGCGGCCGAGCACGGCGCGGTAGGCCTGCCACAGAAAGCGCGAGGGCAGCAGGAAGTCGAGCGCGGCGGCGATGCCGCAGCCGCCGGCGTGCCGGTCGGCGGCCAGCGACAGGCGCAGCCACTGGGCGATGCCGTTGCTCTGCACCAGGATGACTTCGTTTTCGAGCGGGGCCAGCGGGTAGCGCTGCATCCAGCCGACCATCAGGTCGCGCAGGGCTTCGGCGTGGTTGCCGTGGACGAGCATCAGGCCGGTGGGCAGGGCGGCAGCGGTCAAGGCGGGTTCCGTCGGGCGCGGGGTGGCGTTTCAGGGGCCAAGCATAGCCGAAACCGGCCGCTGGTCAGGCGGCGGGCTGGGCGCGGCCGTTTTCGTAGACGAGGGAGAACTCGGATTCGGGGACCACGGTGACTGAGATCTTGAGCGTGTGGCTGCCGGCGCCGAGGATCACGCCGCGCACCGGCGAGACGTCGGCGAAATCGCGCCCCCAGCCGACGGTGATGTGTTCGAGCGCCGGGGTGGTGTTGTTGGTCGGGTCGAAATCGACCCAGCCCAGGCCCGGGCAGAACACCGAGACCCAGGCATGGGTGGCGTCGGCGCCGATCAGACGGGGCTTGCCCGGCGGCGGCACGGTGAGCAGGTAGCCGCTCACATAGCGGGCGGCCAGGCCGATCGAGCGCAGGCAGGAGATCATCACATGGCTCAGGTCCTGGCACACGCCGCGGCGCTGCTCGAAAACGCGGGTCACCGGGGTGGCCACGTCGGTGGCCTTGGGGTCGAAGGTGAATTCGCGATGGATGCGGGCCATCAAGGCCTGGACGCCGGCCAGGAATGGCAGGCCCGGGGTGAAGACCTCCAGCGCATAGGCGGCGAACTCGCGCTTGAGGCGCACGTTGGGCGACTCGAAGCAGAAGGCGCTGGCCGCCAGCAGTTCGGGCGCCAGCGCCCGGCCGGCGCGGTAGGCGAGGGTGTCGCGCACGCGTTCCCAGGCCGGGCTCTGGGCGACATCGAGGGGGGGGCGCGGGTTGAGTTCGATCCAGGATTCGGCACGGATCAGCAGGTGCTCGTGGCTGGCTTCGAGGTCGATGGTGCGCACCGGGTTGCCGAAGCTGTCGATCCAGTTTTCGCTGCGCGAGGGTGCGGGCTCGATCTGCAGGCGGTGCGACAGGCTGCGCTGGTGCTCGAGCAGGCGCGGGGTGAGGCGGATCATCTGGCGCGACTCGCTCACCGGATAGGTGTAGCGGTAGAGGGTGTCGTGCAGCAGGTGGTAGCGGACGGCGCTCATGCTCAGTGGGTCCGGGCGTCGGGCGCGGTGTGGGTGAAGTAGCGCTTGTGCAGGGTTTCGGACAGGGCCGAGGTGTCGTCGGCGATGCGTTCGAGCTGCTCGGCCAGCGCGCGGCAGGCGAGGCGGTTGTCGTCGGCTTCGAAGCGCGTCAGGTCGAAGCGGTGCAGGGCCTCGCGCATGGCGTGCAGGGCGTCGGTGCGCGGATGGCCGAGGTCGCGTGCGACGCTGTCGAGTTCGGTGTCGAGTTCGTTGATCTGGAAGATCACGGCATGTGGGTTGCTGTCGTCGAAGACCAGCAGGTGGATCACCGGCAGCACTTCGGGGACGCGCCGGTAGCGGGCCCGATAGGTGACGATGGCGTTGGTCGCTTCGAGCAGCCATTCGAGGCTGCGCTCGCGCGCCGCGTCACCGAAGCGCAGCACCACCTCGATCAGTGCGGCGAGCCGGTGCAGGCGCTCGATGCGCCGACCGAGGATGAGAAAGCGCCAGCCTTCGTCGCGGGTCATGTCGTCGAGTGCGAAACCGGCCAGCGAGATGCTGTCGAGCATGGCGCGGTCGACCGCCGCCAGCGCCTGGCCGACCGACAGCAGCGGCCGGTCGAAGAGGCGGGCCATGCGGTTGAGCGCATGCCAGTTGTCGGAGGACATGCGCTCGCGCACCTGACCGGCGCTGTAGCTGAGCTGGCGCGACATGCTGGCCAGCGAGCCGGGCTGGGTCGGGTCGCAGACCGCGGCGAGCACTTCCTTCTCGCGCTCGTCGGCGCTCGCCGCGGGGTCGGGCGCGGCGGCGAGGATGTCCATGTGATGGCAGGCGGCGAGCAAGTCGGGCAGGCTCGATTCGTCGTCGTCCTCGCCGGTGGACAGGCGGCTCAGCGTGGCACGCAGCAGGCGTGCGGTGGCTTCGCTGCGCTCGGTGTAGCGGCCCATCCAGAACAGGTTGTCGCCGACCCGCGAGGGCACGTCGGAGCCGCCGCAGACCAGGTCGATGACGCCGAGGCGGCGCTTGAGCAGGCTGACCCGCCGTACCGGGCCAGCGGCGCGCACCCACACGTCCTTCGACACGCCGCCGCGCGGCATCGACAGGATCTCTTGATGCGGGCTGGCGGCCACCCGGCCGAGCGCGCCGGGCATCACCGCATAGCCCTCCGGGGTGGCGCAGGCGAACAGGCGCAGGCCGACGGTGCGCGCCTGCAGGCCGGCCGGGCCCCAGGTGGGTGCCTGCGCCATGCGGATCCATTCCTGGGCGACATAGGCATGCGGCTGTGCACGCAGGCGGGCGATCATGTCTTCGCGTTCGGCGCCTTCGAGCGTGTGGCCGAAGACGGCCGGCAGGCTCATGTCGGAAAACGCGGGCTTGATGACGAGGTCGTCGAGATGCGCGATGACATGGTCGAGCGCCGCCGCCTCGCCGCACCACCAGCTGGCCACCGACGGCATGCTCAGCGCCTCGCCGGTGAGGCGTTCGGCGATGCCGGGCAGGAAGCCGAACAGCGCACCCGTTTCGAGCACGCCGCTGCCCAGCGCATTGCTCACCAGCACCCGCCCGGCGCGCACCGCGGCGAGCAGGCCGGGCACGCCCACGGCCGAGTCGGCGCGCAGTTCGAGCGGATCGCACAGGTCGTCATCGAGCCGGCGCAGGATGCCGTGCACCCGGCGCAGGCCGCGCAGGGTCTTGAGGTAGACGGTGTTGTCGCGCACCGTGAGGTCGCGCCCCTCGACCAGCGGATAGCCCAGGTAGCGGGCCAGGAAGGCGTGCTCGAAATAGCTGTCGTCGCCGGGGCCGGGGGTGAGCAGCACGACCAGCGGCGGCTCGCCTTCGGAGGGGGCGAGCCGGGCGAAGCCGTCGAGCAGGGTGCGGAAGAAGCCCGACAGCGGATGGACCTGCAGCTGGCGGAAGGCGTCCGGGAAGGTCTTGGCCAGGATGATGCGGTTCTGCAGGCTGTAGCCGGCGCCCGCAGGGCTGCGGGTGTGGTCGGCGATCACCCACCACTTGCCGTCCGGGCCGCGCGCGAGGTCGACCGCATAGGTGTTCAGGAAGATGCCGCCGGGCGGGCGGATGCCGACGCAGGGCCATTTGTAGCCGGGTTGGCCAAAGGCCAGGGCGGGCGGCAGCAGCCCTTCGGCGAGCAGGTGCTGGGGGCCGTAGAGGTCGGCCAGGGTGGCATTGAGCACGCCGGCACGCTGGGCGACCGCCTCCGACAGGTAGTGCCATTCTTCCGGTGCGATGACCAGCGGCAGCGGATCGAGCTCCCACGGGTGGCGGGCCTCCTGGCCTTCGGCATGCACGTTGTAGGAAATGCCGTCGGAGAGGATCGAGTCGGCCACCAGCTGGGCGCGGGCGTCGAGGCCGTCGACCCCCAGACCGTCGAGCCGGGCGACCAGCGGGCGCCAGTGGGCGCGCGGCTTGCCGTGGGCGTCGAGCAGCTCGTCGTAGCGGTCGGCAGGAGGGGCGTAGGTGTCGAGCAGGGTCGGCATGGCGGGCGCGTCGGTCAGATGCGTATCATGGCACGCGTTTCCGGCGATGTGGACAGGGCGCGGGCGGGCTGAGGGCGTGGTGAGAAACGTGTCACACCACGGTCGGCCACTAAGGGGTTATTGGCTCTCGCGCAGATGCCGCCGTACCGACAGCGCCGTGCCCAGCCAGCCCAGCGCGATGGCCACCACCAGCAGGGCGAGCACTTGCGGCGGCGTCGGTCCGTTGAGCGAGAAGACCGCACCGTAGGCTTCGGCCAGCGCCTCGACCGAGGGGCGCATCAGCGCGATGCTGAGGGTGACGACGCTCCAGGCCACCAGGCCGCCGAGCAGGCCTTGCAGGCAGCCCAGCCAGTAGAAGGGGCGGCGGATGAAAGCGTCGGTGGCGCCGAGCAGGCGGGTGACGTCGATCTCGGCACGCTGGGTGAGGATCTGCAGGCGGATGGTGTTGAAGGTGATGATCACCAGCGCCGCGCCGAGCAGCACCGCGAGCAGGCTGACGCCGAGTTCGACCAGCGACAGCAGGGTGTGCAGGCGCTGCACCCAGGCCGCGTCGAGCTGCACATGATCGACCTTGGGCCAGGCGGCGAAGGTGGTGTGCAGGCGCTCGAACAGGGCCGGGTCTTCCTGGCGCGGGGTGACGATGAAGGCATGCGGCAGCGGGTTGCGCTCCAGGCCGTCGAGCACGTCCGCCAGGCCGTTGTCAGCCAGTTGCTTGAGGGCGGCGTCGCGCGGCACGAACTGCACGCCGGCCAGCGCGTCCTGAGCGCGCAGGCGCGATTCGATGTCGGCCACGTCGGCCTCGGTGGCATCGAGCGACAGATACAGGCTGATCTCCGGGCTGCCGGTGACACCGCGCGCCAGCGAGGCGGCATTGTCGACCAGCACGAAGCCGCCGGCCGGCAGGGCCAGCGCAATGCCGACCACCAGTGCCGAGAGCAGCGTGCCCAGCGGCTGGCGCAGCAGGCGCTGCATGGCGTGGGCGATGGCCTTGCGATGTTGGTAGGACCAGGCGCGCATCATCCTAGAGACCGTAGTTGGACGCGGCCGAGTGGGCGTCTGGCGAGATGTCTGGCAAGGCGCGACGACGCACAGCCTGCACGCTGTAAGGAGGAGCAACGCAGCCAGGCGGCTCGCCAGGCGTGCAATCGGGCGCGTAGCGCTCTCACCAGACGGGAGGTCGGGCTCGGAGGCAGGATTTGTTGCATGTAGCAGCCCCTCGTTAACACGCTGAAGCGGTCAACTGCGGTTTCTAGGATCATTCTGCCCCTTCGATCAGACGGCCTTGGCGCAGCACCAGGCGACGCGGGCGGGTCTCGGCGAACAGGGCCGGGTCATGGGTGCACACGATGACGGTGACGCCAACCGACTTGAAGGACTGGAACAGCTCGGCGATCTCATGGGCGTAGGCCGCGTCGAGGTGGGCGGTGGGTTCGTCGGCGATGAGGATCGACGGCCGCTTGACGATGGCGCGAGCGATCGCCACGCGCTGCTGCTCGCCGCCTGAGAGGCCGATCGGCATCTCCTGGTCGCGCCCGCCCAGGCCCACCCGTTCGAGCGCGGCGTGGACGCGGCGTGCGGCGTCCTTGGGCGACATGCCGGCGATCACCAGCGGCAGCACCACGTTGTCGAACACGTTGCGGTCGTAGAGCAGGCGGTTGTCCTGCAGCATCAGGCCGAGGCTGCGGCGCAGGTAGGGAATCGCCGAGCGCTGCAGGTGGCTGACGTCCTGGTTGTTGATCAGCACCCGGCCGGCACTGGGGCGCTCAAGCACCGGGATCATCTTGAGCAGCGTGCTCTTGCCGGCGCCGGAGTGGCCCGACAGCACCACCAGCTCGCCATGGCGCAGCTCGAAGCTGACCTCGGACAGCGCCTCGTGCCCGCCCGGGTAGCGCTTGGAAACCTGCTCGAAGACGATCATTCGGTGCGCGACTTGGTGGTTTCGGATTTGGCGAACAGCGCGTCGACGAACTCCCGCGCATGGAAGGGACGCAGATCGTCGATACCTTCGCCCACGCCGATGAAGCGCAGCGGCTTGGGGCACTGGCGGGCGATCGCGGCCAGCACGCCGCCCTTGGCGGTGCCGTCGAGCTTGGTGACGACCAGGCCGGTGACGCCGGCCGCGGCGTCGAAGGCCTTGACCTGGGCCAGCGCGTTCTGGCCGATGTTGGCATCGAGCACCAGCAGCACCTCGTGCGGCGCCGTGCCGTCGGCCTTGGTGATGACACGGCGTACCTTGGCGATCTCTTCCATCAGGTGCAGCTGGGTCGGCAGGCGGCCGGCGGTGTCGGCCAGCACCACGTCGACGCCGCGGGCACGGGCAGCGTTGACCGCATCGAACATCACCGCGGCCGCATCGCCGCTTTGCTGGGCGATCACGTCCACCCCGTTGCGCTCGCCCCAGGTGATGAGTTGCTCGCGCGCGGCGGCGCGGAAGGTGTCGCCGGCGGCCAGCAGCACCTTCTTGCCCTGGCTCTGGTACCAGCGCGCCAGCTTGCCGATGGACGTGGTCTTGCCCGAGCCATTGACCCCGGCCACCATGATGATGAAGGGCTTGTGGGTATCGGCGGTCAGCGGCGCTTCGAGCGGCGAGAGCAGGGCGGTGAGTTCTTCGACCAGCACGGCCTGCAGCTGGTCGCCGGTCTCGAGCTTGTCGCGCTTCCAGCGTTTGCGCAGCGCGTCGATCAAATGGCTGGTGGCCTCGACGCCGCAATCGGCCATCAGCAGCGTGCTTTCGAGCTCTTCGAGCAGATCCTCGTCGATCTTGCGCAGGCCGAACATATGCGCCAGGCCGCCGCCCCACTGCTTGCGGGTACGTGCCAGGCCGGCTTTGAGCCGTTCGCTCCAGGAACGCTTGGGCTCGGCGGCGGCCGGTGCGACGACGTCGGGGGCCGGTTCGGTGGGGACGTCGTGGGCGATGTCCGGCTCGGCGGGGGCCGGCGTATCGACGGAGGCGTCGCCTTTGGCGGGCGACTTTTTGAAGAAACCAAACATGGCGTCTCGAGTCTGAGGGGTTGTTTGCCGGGGCCGCTGGCAGCGCTGGCTGCGAGCGGCTAAGATGGCCCGCCGGTCCGGGACCGGGCGAAGGCCGAATTTTATCAGATGCAGGATGCGTGCATGAGATTGTGGACTCTGTGGTGCAACGACCCCGATCGCGGGCCTGACACGGCGCCGTCGACCGGCCGCCGGGCGTGGCCCTGGCTGGGTGCCGTGGCCCTGACGCTGGCGGTGAGCGCGCCCGCAGTGCGGGCCAATCCTTTCGAGACACGCCTCGACAACGGCATGCGGGTGGTGGTCAAGGAAGACCGGCGCGCGCCCTCGGTGGTGCACATGGTGTGGTACGACGCCGGTGCCATGGACGAGGTGGCCGGCACCTCCGGCGTGGCCCATGTGCTCGAACACATGATGTTCAAGGGCACGACCAAGGTCGGCCCGGGCGAATTCAACAAGATCGTGGCCGGGGTGGGCGGGCGCGACAACGCCTTCACCAGCTACGACTACACTGCCTATTTCCAACAGGTGCCGGCCGACCAGCTCGGGCGGATGATGGCGCTCGAAGCCGATCGCATGCACAACCTGAAGCTCTCCGACGAGGCCTTCGCGAAGGAGATCGAGGTCATCAAGGAAGAGCGGCGCCTGCGCACCGAGGACAAGCCGCGCGCGCTGGTGCACGAAGAGCTGATGGCCACTGCCTTCCACACCCATCCCTACCAGCGCCCGGTGATCGGCTGGATGACCGATCTCGACCGCATGACGGCCGAGGATGCGCGGCGCTGGTATCGCAGCTGGTATGCGCCGAACAACGCCACGCTGGTGGTGGTCGGCGATGTGGACCACCAGACGGTGTTCCGCCAGGCTGCCGAGACCTATGGCGCGGTGCCGGCCGCCGAGTTGCCGGCCCGCCCGGTGGTCGAAGAGCCGCCGCAACGCGGCATGCGTCGCAGCGTGGTCAAGGCGCCGGCGGAGTTGCCGTACGTGGCGCTGGCCTGGCCGACACCGACGCTGCGCGATCCGGCCGAGGGCAAGGATGTGTATGCGCTGCAGGTGCTCGCCGCGGTGCTCGACGGCTACGACGGCGCGCGCTTGTCGCGCACTCTGGTGCGCGACAAGCGCATCGCCCAGAGCGCCGGCGCCGGCTACGACGGCCTGGCCCGCGGCCCCTCGCTGTTCTACCTGGACGGCGCGCCCGCGCCGGGCAAGACCCTGGCCGAGGTGGAAGCCGCCCTGCGCGACGAGATCCAGCGCATCCAGACCGAAGGCGTGGACGCGCAGGAACTTGCGCGGGTCAAGACCCAGGCCGTGGCCAGCCGGGTCTACCAGCGCGATTCGTTGATGGGCCAGGCGATGGAGATCGGCTCGCTGGCCGCCGTCGGCCTGTCCTGGAAGGACGAGGCGGCCCTGCTCGAAGGCATCCGGCAGGTGAGTGCCGAAGACGTCAAATCGGTGGCGCAACGTTATTTTTCCGAAGACAAGCTGACGGTGGTGTCGCTCGACCCGCTGCCATTGCCGGCCGCACCGCGCCGGCCGGCCATCGCTACCCGCCATTGAGGACCTGACATGCGACTGACACGAAGCCTGATCGCTTTGACGATGGCGCTCGCCGCGCCGCTGGCCTCGGCCGCGGTGGATATCCAGCAATGGGTGGCCTCGACCGGGGCGCGGGTGTCCTTCGTCGAGACCCATGCCTTGCCGATTGTCGACATTCAGGTCGATGTCGCCGCCGGCGGCGCCTATGCACCAGCGGCCAAGAGCGGCCTGGCCGGGCTGACCGCCAGCCTGCTCGACGCCGGCACGCGGCAGCGCGACGAAAATGCGCTGGCCGACCGCTTTGCCGACCTGGGCGCGCGCTTTGGCGCCGGTGCCGAGACCGACCGCGCCAGCATCTCCTTGCGCACCCTGTCGAACGCGAGCGAGCGCGAGGCGGCCATCGATCTGCTGGCCGAAGTGATCCAGCAGCCGGCCTTTCCGCAGGCGGTGTTCGAGCGCGAACGCGCCCGCGCCATCGCCGGCCTCAAGGAGGCGCAGACCCAGCCCGGCTACCTGGTCGAGCGCGCCTTCGGCGAGGCGGTGTATGGCACGCATCCCTATGGCCGCAGCGCCAGCGAAGCGAGCCTGGCCGGCCTGACGCGGGCCGATGTGGTGGCCTTCCACCGGCAGTTCTATGTCGCCGCGGCGGCCCATGTGGCCATCGTCGGCGATCTGAGCCGCGCGCAGGCCGAGGCGGTGGCCGAACGGCTGACCCGGCAACTGCCCAAGGGCGCACCGCCGGCGGCGCTGCCGGCGCCTTCACTGCCCGACGCGAAGCTGCTGCGCGTGCCGCATCCGGCCGCCCAGGCGCATGTGCTGATGGGCATGCCCGGCCTGCGTCGGGACGACCCCGACTACTACGCGCTGGTCACCGGCAACTATGTGCTCGGCGGCGGCGGCTTCGTGTCGCGGCTGATGAAGGAAGTGCGCGAGAAGCGCGGCTATGCCTACAGCGTGTACAGCTATTTCGAGCCGCAGCGCGTGGCCGGGCCCTTCCGTATCGGCCTGCAGACCCGCGGTCAGCAGGCGGATGATGCGGTGGCGGTGGCACGCCAGACGCTGCAGACCTTCATCGACGAGGGGCCGACGGCCGAGGAGCTCGACGCGGCCAAGGGCAACATCGTCAATGGTTTCGGCCTGCGCCTGGATTCCAACGCCAAACTGCTCGGCTATGTGGGCGTGATCGGCTTCTACGGCTTGCCGACCGACTGGCTCGAGCAGTATCCGAAAGCGGTCTCTGCGCTGAGCATCGACGAAGTGCGCGATGCCTTCCGCCGACGCGTGCTGCCGGATCATCTGGTGACGGTGATTGTCGGCGGTGAAGGCGACACGACCGCGGCCGCCACCTCCGACGCCGCCAAAGCCCGGTGAGCCGGCTGCGCATCGTCGGTGGGCAGTGGCGCTCGCGCCAGTTGCCGGTCGCCCAGGTGCCCGGTCTGCGGCCGACGCCCGACCGGGTGCGCGAGACGGTGTTCAACTGGCTCGGCCAGGATTTGACCGGCTGGCGCTGCCTCGATCTGTTTGCCGGCACCGGGGCGATGGGGCTGGAAGCCGCGTCGCGCGGGGCGGAGCGGGTCGATCTGGTGGAGTACGATGCGCGCGCCTTTGCGGTGCTGCAGCAAAGCGTGCGCACACTCGAGGCCACGCAAGTAGGTGTCTTTCGCGGCGATGCGGTAAAATTCGCGGCGTCCGCGCGGCAAGCCTATGATCTGCTGTTCCTCGATCCGCCGTATCACAAGGGCTGGCTGGCGCGAATCGAGCCGCTGGTGCCTCGCCTGGTGCAGCCGCAAGGCTGGGTCTATGTCGAGGCCGAGGCGCCGATCGACGCCTTTGCCGACTGCGAGCGTGTGCGCTCGGGCAAGGTCGGGCAGGTGTGCTACCAATTGATGCGGAGGCGGACGGAATGAAGGAAGGGACGGTCATTTATCCGGGGACTTTCGATCCGCTCACGCGTGGCCACGAAGATCTGGTGCGTCGTGCGTCGCTGCTGTTCCGCGAGGTGGTGGTGGCGGTCGCGGCCAGTGCCGGCAAAGGGCCGATCTTCTCGATCGAGGAGCGGGTCGAGCTGGCGCAGGAGGCCTTGGCCGGTTACAAGAATGTCGAGGTGGTCGGTTTTTCCGGCCTGTTGATGGATTTCGTGCAGGCGCGCGACGCCCGCGTTATCCTGCGCGGCCTGCGGGCGGTCTCGGACTTCGAATACGAATTCCAGATGGCCGGCATGAACCGCAAGCTCTTCCCGGATGTCGAAACGGTATTCCTGACACCGGCCGAAGAGTACATGTTCATTTCCGCCACGATGGTGCGAGAGATCGCGCGCTTCGGTGGCGATGTCAGCAAGTTTGTTCAGCCGAACGTTCTGGAGCGGCTTCGGTTGAAGCTCGAGCGCAAGCCATAAGGAGAGGATTGAGTCATGGCACTGATGATTACCGACGAATGCATCAACTGTGATGTGTGCGAGCCGGAATGCCCCAACAACGCGATTTACCAGGGCGACGAGATCTATGAGATCGACCCGAACAAGTGCACCGAGTGCGTCGGCCATTTCGATGAGCCGCAGTGCCAGCAGGTGTGCCCGGTCGACTGTATCCCGCTGGATCCGGACCATGCCGAGACGCAGGAGCAGCTGATGGATAAATTCGTCAAGCTGACCGGCAAGGGCTGATCCGGCCCATCCACCGGGCAAAAAAAAGCGAGGCCATCGGCCTCGCTTTTTCTTTGGCTGCGCCGCGGTGGCCTCAGGCGGCCATGATGCGGCGCTCCTCGACGGGGACTGCGCCCAGCGCTTTGCGAACGTCGCTGGCTACCATGTCGAGATCGGTGCGCAGCTTGATCAGCGCGTCTTCCTGCTGCTGCAGTTCGACGATGCGGTCTTCGAGCGTGTCGGTGGCCTGGTGGATGCGCTTGACGCTTTCGAGCCGTCGCTTGAGCTGCAACTGGTACTCGCGCACCTGGGTTTCGAGCGGCGACATGACGGCCCGCAGCCAGTGCTCGACATCCCGATTAGCCAGTTCGAAGGTGCGTCGCGCCTGCACGGCGATGGTCTCGAAGAACTTCTGCGTCAGCGTGTGCTTCTCGGTGGTGAGCAGGGTCAGCGGCGTGTTGAGCTGGTGATTGAAGGCCTGTTCGAGGCGATCGATCTCGCGCTCGTAGCGTGAGGTGGAGAAGGCCGAGGGCGGCGCCAGCTTGAGGCCGTGCTCGACCGAGAAGCGCTTGTACATGGCGCTGAGCATGCCCGAGATCTCCTCGACCTCGTCGGAGGACTTGCGCAGGTTGCCGCGCAGGTGCTTGAAGAAGTCGAGCATGGCCTCGCGCAGCCCGCGCGAGAAGGTCGAATCGAGCATGGCTTCGCGGGTGCGCCGGGTTTCGTCGCGCAGGGCGTCGAGCCCGAGATGGCCGAGCAGGTTGTTGGTCAGGCTGGTGAACACGCTGCGCACCGCGTAGTACTTCTTCAGGCCGTCTTCGAACTCGGTCTTTTCGCTGCGGATCTTGCGCATCATGTATTCGATGACGCTCTGGTTCTTGCCGCGCAGCTCGGTCAGCTCGTTGAGTTGCTCGCGCACCCCTGTCAGGCGCGAGGCCATCAGACTGTCGGCATGGGCGACCAGGTCGTCGGTCTCGGCCAGCGTGGCGTTGCGCACGATTTGCTGCTTGGCGGGCAGCAATTGGCCGGTCAGTGCCTCTTCGAGCTGTACCAGCTGGCTGCGTTCGAGCAGGGCGGCGTCGCTCTGGATGCGCGCCAGCAGCCCTTTCTGTGCCGAAATCGGGAAGATGTGGTCGGCGCCGAGCGCCAGCGTCCGCGCGACCGACTGCACCTGGCGATCGAGTTCTTCCTGGATGCGCGCTTCGTCGCGCAGGCCGTCCCACAGGCTGTCGATCTTGTTGAGCACCACCAGCCGCCCGTCGCGGCGCTGGCCGGCATTGACATACTCGCGCCACACCGACAGGTCGCTCTGGGTGACGCCGGTGTCGGCCGCCAGGATGAACAGGATGGCGTGGGCGTTGGGCAACAGCGAGAGCGTCAGCTCCGGCTCGGCACCGATGGCGTTGAGCCCCGGCGTGTCGAGGACGACCAGCCCCTGTTCGAGCAGGGGGTGGCGGAAATGGATGACGGCGTGGCGCCAGCAGGGGATCTCGAACAGCCCGTCTTCGTCCGGCTGCAGGCCGTCTTCGCCTTGCGGATCGATCGCAAAGCCCAGCGCTTCGGCCTCGGCCTGCGTGACCCGGCGGGTTTCGCCGACACGGGCCAGCGCCGTCTGCAGCGATTGGGCCGAGCCGGTGTCGAGCGGGAACTGTGTCCACATCTCGGGGAAGCGCTTGAGCTCGCCGACCGTGGTGTGCTCGCGGCGGGTCTCGATCGGCAGCAGGCGGATCTGCGGGGTGTCGCCCTCGGACCATTGCAGCTCGGTCGGGCACATGGTGGTGCGCCCGGCGCTGGAGGGCAGCACCCGGTTGCCGTAGTCGGCGAAGAACAGGGCGTTGATCAGCTCGGACTTGCCGCGCGAGAACTCGGCCACGAAGGCAACGGTGAGCTTGTCTTCGCCGAGGCGGTCGAGCACGTACTGCAGCCGCAGATCGCCCTGGGCGTCGCCGATTTCGTTCTGGCTGAGCCAGTGGCGCAATTGCCCGACGGTGCGCGCCGCGTCGGCGCGCCAGCGGCTGTACTCGGAAAACTGGTCGATGAGTGCCATGCTGAACCCTGTGTGTTGAACCGTGTGCGGCACGCGGGCCGAGTCTGTCGCAAGCCGCTAGCATAGCGCTGTGCCCGATCTTGGCCAATCAGACAGGCTGCGGTGCCGCGCCGGTGGTCGGCGCAAAACGACGAACGGCGGTCAGCGGCGTTGGCAGTGGGCGCACAGGAAGCTTGCGCGCTGTCCCTGGACGATTCGCTGGACCGGGCGCTGGCAGATCCGGCACGGCTCGCCGGTGCGGCCATAGACGAAATATTGCTGCTGGAAATAACCGGGTCGGCCATCGCCGCCGACGAAGTCGCGCAGGGTGCTGCCGCCGGCGGCGATGGCGGCCTCGAGCGTTTCCCGGATCGCCGTCGCTAGCCGGGCGCAGCGCTGCGGCCCGAGGTGGCCGGCCGGCGTGAGCGGATGGATGCGGGCGCGAAACAGGCTTTCGGAGGCGTAGATGTTGCCGATGCCGACCACATGGTGGTTGTCCATCAGCCAGGTCTTGATCGGTGTGCTGCGGCCACGGGTGGCCTGGTGCAGCCAGGCGCCATCGAAGCGCTCATCGAGCGGCTCGATACCCAGATGCCGGAGCGGCCCGGCGTCGGCGCCGTCGTCGAGCCACATCAGCATGCCGAAGCGACGCGGATCGCGGTAGCGCAGCGTCAGGTGGCCGAAATCCATGTCGACATGGTCATGCTTGCCCGGCGCGCTGTCGGGGGCGACCAGTTGCAGGCTGCCCGACATGCCCAGATGGGCCAGCAGGACGCCCTGCTCGAAGCCGAAGAGCAGGTACTTGGCGCGTCGCTCCAGCTGCTGCAGGGTCTGGCCGGTGAGCACGGCCGGCAAGCTCGCGGGGATCGGCTGGCGCAGGCTGGCGCAACGCACGGTGACGCGGCGCACCGCGTGTCCGAGCAGGTGCGGGGCGAGGCCGCGCCGGGTGGTTTCGACTTCGGGAAGTTCTGGCATCGTGCGTCATCCGGTGATCAGCATGCATTGTAAGCGCCCGGCGCCGCTTGCCCGAGGGCGTGAAACTGCTAACATCCGGCGAACCAGGTGCACCAGGTGCACTCCAAGCAAGGTGCGCCACCGGTTGGTGGGCGCGCCTCCTCATCGATTCTCGGGACCCAACATGTCTTTGATTTCGACGCTCTGTCGGCCGCTGCTTCGTCTGGCCATGCTCATCGCGGCCGGGCTGGCGCCTCTTGCCGTCATGGCGCAGCCGGCAGTGCAAACGCCGCTGCCCGAGCCCGTCGCGGAACAGCCCGGCCCCCAGGCCGGCATGCCGGGGCAGGAGTTGCTGCCGCAAGTGTTGTACGGGGTGTTGCTGGCGGAGATCGCCGGGGCCCGCGGGCGGATGGACGTGGCCGTGCCGGTCTATCTGGAGTTGGTCCAACTGACGCGGGACGTGCGGGTCGCCCAGCGGGCCACCGAGGTGGCGCTGTATGCGCGCCGCCTGGATGCGGCACAGCAGGCGGCCGCGGTGTGGGCGGAG
Source organism: Denitromonas iodatirespirans (assembly GCF_018524365.1). Classification (GTDB taxonomy): domain Bacteria; phylum Pseudomonadota; class Gammaproteobacteria; order Burkholderiales; family Rhodocyclaceae; genus Nitrogeniibacter; species Nitrogeniibacter iodatirespirans. The sequence continues at coordinate 134,085 of NZ_JAEKFT010000001.1, read as the reverse complement.
CTCGATCCCGAATCCACCGAGGCCAAGCGCGTGCTGGCAGGCACGATCGGCGGACAGGCCTCGGCAGAGCAGGTGGCCATGCGCTTGGCCGAGGCCCTGGCCAATTCGGGCGCGCGCCTGCCGGGCGATTTGCTCAGCCTGAACCGCGTGCTGGCCCGGATGACCGACAAGGCGATGGTGCGGCAGATCATCGACCGCGTCACCGAGCCCTATCTGGACTATGCCGAAGCGCATTTCGCCCGCGCCCATGCGGCCTTCGCCGCGCGTGACGAAGCGGCCAGCCTGGCCGCGCTCGATCAGGCGATCCGCCTGCGTCCGGACTGGGATCAGCCTGTGCTGCTGAAGGCCCAGATCCAGCACGGCACCGATCCGGCCCTGGCGGTGCGTACCCTGGCGGGCTATCTGGCGGAGTTCCCCGACAACATCACCGTGCGGCGTGCCTACGGGCGCGCCCTGGTCAGCACCCGCCAATACGAGGATGCGCGCAAGGCCTTCGAGGCGGTGCTGGTCAGCGAGGCGGACGACCAGTCCTCGCGCTACGCCGTGGCCATGATCGCGCTGGAGATGGGCGATCTGGACGCCGCCGAGCAGCAGCTCGATCAGCTGCAAAGCGGCGGCTATCCCGACAAGGACGCGATCGAACTGGCGCTCGGCCAGGTGTTCGAAGCGCGTGGCGACGAGGCGGGGGCGCTGGCCCACTACGAGGCCGTGGCCCAGTCGCCGCGCCGTGAGCGCGCGCAGTTGCAGATCGTTCGCATGCTGGCCAAGGGCGGCGCGATCGACGAAGCCCGTGCCCGGCTGCAGGCCCTGGGCGATGCCGACGGGCGCGAGGAATACATCCTGCTCGAGGCCCAGCTGCTGCGCGATGCCGGGCAGCTCGATGCCGCCCTGCAGGTGGCCGATGCCGGCTTGAAGCAGGTGCCCGAGAGCGCCGATCTGCTGTACGAATCGGCCATGCTGCTCGAGCGCATGGGGCGGATCGACGCCATGGAAGGGCGGCTGCGCAAGCTCATCGCGCTCAAGCCCGACTATGCCCATGCCTACAACGCGCTGGGCTACTCGCTGGCCGACCGCGGCATGCGCCTCGACGAGGCGGAGCGGCTGATTCGCAAGGCCGTCGAGCTGTCGCCGGGCGACGCGTTCATTCTCGACAGCCTCGGCTGGGTGCGCTTCAAGCAAGGGCATCTGGACGAAGCCCGCAATATCCTCCAGAAGGCCTACACCCTGCGCTCGGATCCCGAGATCGCCGCCCACCTGGGCGAAGTGATCTGGACGCAGGGCGACCGCCAAGCCGCGCGCGAGACCTGGCAGGCGGCGGCCCAGCAACACCCCGACAATGCCGTGCTCAAGGCGGTGATGCACCGATTCGGCCTGTGATGCGCCGGCTCCTGACGCTGGTGTCGGCCGTGGTACTGGCCGGCTGCGCCACGCTCCCCGACGTGAGCCTGCCGCCGCCGCAGGCGATGCTGGCGCGCCCGCAACTGGACGCCTTTCATGTGACCGGCCGGCTCGCTGCCCAGCGCGGGGAGGCGGCGGTGAATGGCCGGTTCGCCTGGCAGCACGCCAAGGGGCAGGATCGCTGGCAGTTCTTCTCGCCGCTGGGCCAGACCGTTGCCGAGCTGGACGCTGCCGACGGCATGGCCGTGCTGCAACTGGCCGATGGCGAGCGCCAGGTCGCGCCGCTCGACACCTTGCTGGCCCGGATGCTGGGCGCCGATGTGCCGGTGGCCATGCTGCCGCGCTGGCTGCAGGCGGGCGTGATAGCGCTCGATGACGTGCGCGAGCGCGATCCGCAGGGGCGGCCGCAACGCATCGTGGAGCAGGGCTGGGAAGTGCGCTACCGCAGCTATGCCAGCGACGCCTTCGATGCGCCGCCGCGGCTGGTCGAGGTCAGCCGTGGCGAGGTGAGTCTGAAATTGCTGGTCGAGCAGTGGCAATGAGTGCCGAGCTGAGCTGCTTGGCACCGGCGAAGCTCAACCTGTTTCTGCATGTGGTGGGGCGTCGGCCGGACGGCTATCACCTGCTGCAAAGTGCTTTCCGCCTGCTCGACTGGGGCGACCGGATCCATTTTCGCGTGCGCGAGGACGGGCAGATCCTGCGGCTGAACGAGGTGCCCGGCGTGCCGGCCGAGCAGGATCTGGTGGTGCGCGCCGCGCGCCTGCTGCAGACGCAGGCAGGCGTGACCCAAGGCGTCGAGATCACCGTCGACAAGGTGCTGCCGATGGGCGGCGGCCTGGGCGGCGGCAGTTCCGATGCGGCCACCACTTTGCTGGCGCTCAACCGCCTGTGGGGCGTGGGCGCCTCGCGCGAGCGGCTCCAGGCGCTGGGCCTCGCGCTGGGGGCGGATGTGCCGTTCTTCGTCTTCGGTCGCGATGCCTTTGTCGAGGGCGTGGGCGAGGCGTTGACGGCCATGGATCTGCCGCCGTCGTGGTACGTGGTGATCGCGCCCGGGGTGTCGGTGCCGACCGCTGAAATTTTCTCCGCAAAGGAGTTGACGCGTTCGACGGAAATCATCAGAATGCCGGACTTCGTGATGCACGCCACTCGCAACGATTTGCAGCCGGTGGTGTGCGGTCGGTACCCGCAGGTCGCTTCGGCGATCGACTGGTTGAATCACCACGCAAGTGCGCGGATGACCGGTTCGGGCGCCTGTGTGTTTGCTGAAGTCGAGAGCGAACGCGCGGCCCGACAGGTGGTCGCGCAGTGCCCCGAGCGGTGGCAGGCGTGGGCGGTGCGGAGCCTTGCCAGGCACCCACTGCATGACAGGGCAGCGGCGCCGGCACGAAACGATTAATTGGGGAGTCGCCAAGTCGGTTAAGGCACCGGATTTTGATTCCGGCATTCGAGGGTTCGAATCCTTCCTCCCCAGCCAGCATGGACGTCGGGCAGGCTTGATGCCTGCCCGACGTGTTTTTGCGACCACGATCTGAATCTGATTGTCATCGGAGAAGCAGTATGGCTCACGGCAGCCTGATGGTCTTTACCGGCAACGCCAATCCTAAACTCGCCTCGGATGTGGTTCGGCGCCTCGGCATGGCGCTCGGCTCGGCCACTGTCGGTCGCTTCTCCGACGGCGAGGTGAACGTCGAGTTGCTGGAAAACGTGCGCGGCAAGGACGTGTTCGTGCTCCAGCCTACCTGTGTGCCGACCAATGACAACCTGATGGAGCTGGTGATCCTGGTCGATGCGCTCAAGCGCGCCTCGGCCGGCCGCATCACCGCCGCCATCCCGTACTTCGGCTATGCCCGCCAGGATCGCCGCCCCCGTTCGGCCCGCGTGCCCATCACCGCCAAGGTGGTGGCCAACATGCTGCAGGCCGTGGGTGTGCAGCGCCTGCTGACCATGGACCTGCATGCCGACCAGATCCAGGGCTTCTTCGACATCGCGGTGGACAACGTCTATGCCGCCCCGGTGCTGCTGGCCGACCTGGACAAGCAAAAGTATTCCGACCTGATGGTGGTCTCGCCCGACGTCGGCGGCGTGGTGCGCGCGCGCGCCTTCGCCAAGCGCATGGAATGCGACCTGGCGATCATCGACAAGCGCCGCCCGAAAGCCAATGTGTCGGAAGTGATGAACATCATCGGCGAGGTCAAGGACCGCACCTGCGTGATCATGGACGACATCGTCGATACCGCCGGCACGCTGTGCAAGGCCGCCGGCGCGCTCAAGGAAAACGGTGCCAAGCGCGTGCTCGCCTACTGTACCCATGCGGTGCTGTCGGGGGCGGCGATCTCGCGCATCAACGATTCGGAACTCGACGAGCTGGTGGTGACCGACACCATCCCGCTGCGTGACGAGGCCCGGGCCACCGGCCGCATTCGGCAGGTATCGGTGGCCTCGCTGCTGGCCGACACGATGCTGCGCATCAGCAACGAGGAGTCGGTGAGCTCCTTGTTCATGGATTGATTTTTTCCCGGACGGCGTTGCCGTTCGGGGTGTTCGGCCCGTCTGGTCGCGGACGGGCCTGTCTTCAAGTGGAGTAGTCATGGAAATCACTATCAACGCCGCCAAGCGCGCCGAGCAGGGATCGAGTGCGAGCCGCCGCCTGCGTCGCGCAGGCCAGGTGCCCGCCATCATTTTCGGCGCGGACCAGGACGCCGTCGCCGTCACCCTGGACCACAACGAGATGTACCACTGGCTGCACAAGGAAGCCTTCCACGCATCGATCCTGAACATCGATGTCGACGGCAAGGCCGAGAGCGTCGTGCTGCGCGATGCGCAGTGGCACCCGTACAAGCAACTCGTGCTGCACATGGACTTCATGCGCGTGAAGACTGGCGTGGCCATCACCATGAAGGTGCCGCTGCACTTCACCAACGAAGAGGCCTCTCCGGGCCTGAAAGTCCAGCACGGCATCGCCTCGCACATCCTGACCGAAGTCGAGATCTCGACCCTGCCGCGCAACCTGCCGGAGTTCATCGAGGTCGACCTGACCGGCATGAACCTGGGCGACTCGATCACGCTAGGCGACCTCAAGCTGCCCGAGGGCGTGGAAGTGGTCGACCATGGTCACGCTGACCAGGTGGTGGTCACCATCCTGTCGCCGCAGGTCAAGGAAGCCGATGTCGGCGAAGAAGGCGAAGAAAATGGCGAGGCCGCTGGCGAAGAGTAACGCCGTCGGCTGCGGTGCTAACGGGAACATCTGATGAACGCCAAGCCTCCGCGCCTGATTGTCGGCCTCGGGAACCCCGGGGCCGAATATTCCGAAACCCGGCACAATGCCGGGTTTTGGTTTTGTGAGCTTCTGGCCGGTGTGCTTGGCGCCCGCTTCAATCGCGAAAGCCGGTTCCACGGTCAGGTGGCGAAAACCACCGACGGTCTGTGGCTGCTGATGCCCGATACCTTCATGAACCGTTCCGGACAGTCGGTCGGCGCACTGGCGCGCTTCTACCGCATCGCGCCGGACGAGATGCTGATCGTGCACGACGAGCTCGACCTGCCGCCGGGGCAGGCACGGCTCAAGTTCGGCGGCGGGCTGGGTGGGCACAACGGGCTCAAGGACATCACCAGTCACAGCGGCACGCAGGACTACTGGCGGTTGCGGCTCGGCATCGGGCACCCCGGCGATCGCAATGCGGTGGTCGGCTATGTGCTCAAGCCGCCGCGCAAGGAAGAACACGAGGCCATCGAGTCGGCCATGGATCGGGCGCTTGCCGCCTGGCCCGACATCGCACGTGGCGCTTTTGAAGTGGCCACGCAGAAGATCAATACGCGCCCCGCGCGCGGCAAGGAAGCGACACCATGAGTCTGAAGTGCGGCATCGTCGGATTGCCCAACGTCGGTAAATCCACCCTCTTCAACGCGCTGACCAAATCGGGCATCGCCGCGGAAAACTATCCATTCTGCACCATCGAGCCGAACGTCGGCATCGTCGAAGTGCCCGATCCGCGCCTCGATGCGCTGTCGGCCATCGTCAAGCCGCAGCGGGTGCAGCCCGCCATCGTCGAGTTCGTCGACATCGCCGGTCTGGTGGCCGGGGCCTCGAAAGGCGAGGGCCTGGGCAACCAGTTCCTGGCCAACATCCGCGAGACCGATGCCATCGTGAACGTGGTGCGCTGCTTCGACGACGAGAACGTGGTGCACGTGTCCGGCCGGGTCGACCCGATCGCCGACATGGAAACCATCGTCACCGAGCTGGCGCTGGCCGACATGGCCGCCGTCGAAAAGGCCATCCACCGCGAGAACAAGAAGGCGCGCGCTGGTGACAAGGACGCCAAGAAACTGGTCGAAGTGCTCGAACGCCTGATGCCGCATCTGAACGAGGGGCGCACCGCGCGCACCCTCGGACTGTCGGCCGACGAGGTCGAGCTGATCCGCCCGCTGTGCCTGCTCACCATCAAGCCGGCCATGTATGTGGCCAACGTGCTCGAAGACGGCTTCGAGAACAACCCGCACCTGGATCGCCTGAAGGCCCTGGCCGAGGGCGAGAATGCGCCGGTGGTGGCCGTCTGCGCCAAGATCGAGCAGGAACTGGCCGATCTCGACGATGAGGACAAAAAGGAGTTCCTGGCCGATCTCGGCCTCGAGGAGCCGGGTCTCAACCGCCTCATTCGTGCCGCCTACAAACTGCTCGGCCTGCAGACCTATTTCACCGCTGGGGTGAAAGAGGTGCGCGCCTGGACCATCCATGTCGGCGACACCGCCCCTCAGGCTGCCGGCGTGATCCACACCGACTTCGAGCGCGGCTTCATCCGCGCCCAGACCATCGCCTACGAAGACTTCATCGCCTTTGGCGGCGAGCAGGGCGCCAAGGAAGCGGGCAAGATGCGCGCCGAAGGCAAGGAATACGTGGTCAAGGACGGCGATGTACTGAACTTTTTGTTCAACGTCTGAGTCGTTGGACGGCCCCCGGTAGGGCGGTGGCGCTCAACTGGCGGGGCGGTTTGTCCGCTCTGCCCGGGTTGGCGCAGACCTCGGGGTGACGGGCGGGAGCGGCGCGCCATGCAGGACATGCTGGCTGCCGCCCCGGCGCTTGGCCTCGTACATGGCGCTGTCCGCCTGGGCCAGCAGCGTGCGGGCAGAGTTGCCATCATCGGGATAGATCGCTACGCCGACGCTGCCGCCGAGCAGATACTGGCGGGTGCCGGCGTCGACCGGCAAGGCGAGCGCCTCGGTGATCTTCTGGGCGACGGTGTGGACGGCGGCGACATCGTCTACGTCCTGAAGGATGGCGACAAATTCGTCGCCGCCGAGCCGGGCGACGGTGTCGCTGGTGCGAATGGCCGCCTGCAGGCGGCGTGCGACGGCCACCAGCACCATGTCGCCGGTGGCATGGCCGGCGCTGTCGTTGATGAGCTTGAAGTTGTCCAGATCGATCACCATCACGGCGAGCCGCTGGCTGCGGCGCGAGGCCTGGGCGATGGCCAGATGCAGGCGGTCGTCGAGCAGGCGGCGGTTGGGCAGTCCGGTGAGGGTGTCGTGGTAGGCCAGATGGCGGAATTGTTCGGAGCCGCGCATCTGCTCGGTGACCTCGGAGCCGATGCCGTGGTAGCCGGCAAAATGGCCCTCAGTGTCGAAGGTCGGATTGCCGCTCATCGAAAACCAGCGCACCTCCTGCGCTTCCGAGGCGTGCTGCCAGATGAAGTCGCGAAACGGTTCATGCCGCTCGATCTGCTGCTGGAGCGCCGACCAGCGCTCGGCGCTGACCCCCACCAGATCCGACAGGGCCCCCAGACCGCGTCCATAGACGGCGGGGCCGAGGCCGGCGCGTGCCAGCCCTGGCCCGCTCAGATGCGTGAAGCGCAGCTTGTCGTCCCACTCCCAGTACCAGTCCGAGGTGAGCGTGATGAGCTGCCGGTAGCGCGCTTCCGACGCATGTAAGGTCGCCTCGGAGCGCAGCCGTGAGGTGAGATCCTGGCCCAGCCAGACGATCCCCTTGTCGAGGCGTGCGGCGTCGACCGCTTCGGCGGTGAACTCGACCCACAACAACTCGCCGTTGGCCCGACGCAGCCGGATCTTGGTGCGGAAGGTCAGTCCGCTGGCCAGTGCATGGCGGGCGCGATCGGAATTGCGGTGCCACTCGGCCGGGTCGGCCAGCCACTGCCACAGCGGGCGACCGGCCAGGCGCTCCGCCGTTTCGCCGACCATATCGGCGAAACGGCGGTTGCATTTGATGAGTCGTTCGCCGCGGGTGAACAGAATGGCCTCGCCGGCGCTGTCGAGAATCACACGCTGTTCCTCGGCCAGGGTATCGCTGCTCAGACGCTGGGCCAGGGTCGAGGTGAGCATGTGATGAAACAGTTCGTGCAGTGCGCCGAGCATGGCGGCGAACACCCCGGCGGCGATTGCGGCCTGGGGCAGGGCGGCGGGCGGATCGGTGGCCAGGGTGGCAATGAGCGGGCCGACTGTGGGGACGATGAAGGCGAAGAAGACGCGCCGGCTGGGGGCGAAGATGCCGGTGCCGCCCAGTGCGACGATGCCCAGCAACATGATGACCAGCGTCTGGGCGCCGTTGCTCGGCGTGTAGGCGCCGAGCAGGGGCAGGGCGCCCCACAGGGCACCGATGAAGAAGGCGTTGGCGGCAAAACTCCATTCGAGTCGGTGCAGCGCGCTGGCGCTCTGGGGCCAGTCGGCGCTGGCGCGCACCAAGTGGCGCGAGGTCAGGATGCCGACCCCCATGATGGCGCCCCAGGCCAGCAGAACGGCGGGCGCCATGACTGGCCACAACCAGGCCAGCGCGCCGAAGACACCGACCAGCAGGGCCAGGATGCCGGCCCGCGCGGTGACCGCTTGCAGGCGCAGCGCTTCGGCGTGCGCACGCCGCGCCAGGTCGAGTCGACCTGCGTGTCTGTGGCGATGCCTGGGGAGCGAAACATCCATGCCGACCGTCCGGTATCACGGGAAGTGTCGGGGCAAATTATCGACGCATTGTGCGGTGCTGGATATTGAGCGTTAGTTATAGGGATTCGCCCGGTGTCCGGTGCGTGACCTTGGTTTAGCATGTCGGCCATGACGAATTCGCGCACGCTTTGTCCGGTGGGACGCTTCGCTCCGTCGCCGACCGGGCCGTTGCATTTTGGCTCCGTCGTGGCGGCGGTGGGCAGCTATCTGGCGGCCCGCTCGGCCGGTGGGCGCTGGTTGGTGCGCATCGAGGATGTCGACGCACCGCGCGCCGTGCCTGGGGCCGGCGAGGGTATTCTGCGTACGCTCGAGCATCTGGGCTTCGAGTGGGACGGCACGCCGGTGTGGCAGCACGACCGACTCGACGCCTATGCCGAGGCGTTGCAGGCATTGCGCGATGGCGGCCGGGTGTATGGCTGCGCGTGCACGCGCAAGATGCTGGCCGACGCGCCGCGGGCCGCCGACGGCTCGGCGCGCTATCCGGGCACCTGCCGAGCGGGCCTGCCGGCCGGACAGACGGCGCGCGCCTGGCGCTTTGCGGTGACACCGGGCGTGGTCCGCTTCGCCGATGGGGTGCAGGGCGATGTGGCCGAGGATGTGGCGGCCGACGTCGGCGACTTCGTGCTGCTGCGCGCCGACGGCCTGTTCGCCTACCAGCTGGCGGTGGTGGTCGACGATGCGGCGGCCGGCGTGACCGAGGTGGTGCGCGGTATCGACCTGCTGCCCTCGACGGCGCGCCAGATCGCGCTGCAACAGGCGCTCGGCGTGCCGACGCCGTGCTATTCGCATCTGCCGGTGGTGGTCGACGTCGGCGGTCAGAAGCTGTCGAAACAGTCGCTGGCGCGGGCGGTCGATGACTTTCCCGCCGCGCAGGTGGTGCTCGATGCACTCACCTGTCTCGGCCAGCGGCCGCCCGCCGAACTGGCGGGTGCGCCGCTTGCAGAAATCTGGCCGTGGGCGCAGGCTCACTGGTCACTCGAAGCCGTGCCGCGCAGCGCGGCCGTTCATGCAAGGAGCGACTATGATCGATGACGCCGACGGCCTGCGCCGGGTGCTGGCGCAAACCCGGACGATTGCCGTGGTGGGGCTGTCCGCCAAGTGGCATCGCCCCAGTTTCTTTGCCGCGCAGTACATGCAGCAGCATGGCTACACCATCATTCCGGTCAACCCGGCCTATGACGAGGTGCTTGGCCAGACCTGCTATGCCAGCCTGCGCGATGTGCCGGTGCCGGTGGATATGGTCGATTGTTTCCGCAAATCGGAGGAGATCATGCCCCTGGTCGACGACGCCATCGCCATCGGGGCGCGCACGCTGTGGATGCAGCTCGGCGTGATCAATCACGAAGCGGTCGAGCGTGCCGAGGCGGCGGGGCTGCAGGTGGTCATGGATCGCTGCGTGAAGATCGAGTATGCGCGGCTGTTCGGCGGACTCGGCTGGTTTGGCGTGAATACCGGCGTGATCTCCAGCAAGCGGCCGGTGGCGCCGTCGCCGGCCCGGTCGCGCTGATCCTCAGCGCTTGCGGGGCAGCCGCTCGTTGGCATAGCCCGAAAGCCCGATCGCCACGCGCACCAAGCCGTAGGCCATCCAGTGAAAGAGCCGTGTCAGCAGTGCCTTGCGGCGCCAGTGGGGGGGCTTGAGTTCGACCGCACCGTCATGCATGGCATGTTCGAGCCGCTCGCGCAGGCGGGTGGCAAAGGCTTGGTCCCGGACGATGACATTGCCTTCGCGGGCCAGGAGCAGGCTGAAGGGGTCGAAGTTGCTTGAGCCGACGGTTGCCCAGTGCCCGTCGATCACCGCCACCTTGGCATGCAGAAAGCTGCGGCGATACTCGAAGATGCGTACGCCATGGCGCATCAGCGCCGGGTAGAGGGCCTGGGTGGCCATGTGCTGCAGGGCGTACTCGACCCGCCCCTGCAGCAGGATGATCACGCGCACGCCCCGTTCGGCGGCAGACGTCAGCGCCTTGCGCACCCGGCGGCCCGGCAGGAAATACGCGTTGGCGATGACGACTTCGTCGGTGGCGCGTGCAATTGCTCGCAGATAGGCGGTTTCGATGTCGCGGCGATGACGCAGGTTGTCGCGGATGACGAATGCGGCCTTGACGTTGCCGGCGGGATCGGTGCGCGGCGGCACGGTGTCTTTCAGGCGCAGGCGCTGGCGAAAGCTGGCCCAGGCCACCAGCTCCCAGAGATGCCGGGTGCTGTCGTGGATCGGTTGCAATAGCGGGCCCTCGACCATGACCGCATAGTCGTGACGCGGATGGTCGGGCAGGGCGGTGTTGTGATCGTCGACGATGTTGATGCCGCCAATGAAGGCGATCCGCCCGTCGATGACGGCCAGCTTGCGATGCAGGCGGCGCAGCCGGTGCCGGCGCAGCAGCAGGCGGCCCAGTTCGCGCCGATAGACCAGCATGCGCACGCCGCGCTCGAGCAGTTCGTCCATCCGTCGCGCGACGAAATCGCGGCTGCCGAAGCCGTCGACCAGCAGGCTCACGCTGACGCCACGCTCGGCGGCGCGCGCGAGTGCGTCGGCGATCATCTGGCCAATGCGATCGTCGCGGAAAATGTAGGTTTCGAGGAAGATCTCGTGCCGAGCATGGTCGATGCTGGAGGCCAGCGCCGGAAAGAACTCCGCCCCGTTCTCCAGCAAGGTGACGGCATTGCCCTGGCTGAAGTGCGGCCACAGATTGGGCGTGATCACGTGGGCCAGGCCAGTTGGGCGGTCAGCACGGCATGGTCGGAGATGCGCGACCACGGCAGACCGAAATGGACCTGGCTGGCGCACACGTCGAGCCCGCGCACATAGATGCGGTCGAGACGCAGCACCGGCAGCCGGCTGGGGTAGCTGCGCGCCGGCGTGCCGCCGGCGCTGCCGAAAACCTCGCGCACACCGAGCCGCTCGGCCAGCAGCGCTTCGGCATGGTTGCGCCAGTCGTTGAAATCGCCGGCGATGATCAACGGCGCATCGTTGCCGACCAACTCCTCCATGCGTCGCGCCAGGGCATCCATCTGGCGCCGCCGGCTGCCCGCCATCAGGCCCAGGTGGACACACACGCAGTGGATTGTCGGCAGGTCCGGGCCCGGCGCGATCTCGCAATGGAGCAGGCCGCGGCGCTCGAAGCGGTGATCGGACACGTCCTGGTTGTGGCTGCTGAGGATCGGATAGCGGCTGAGCACCGCGTTGCCATGGTGGCCGTGATCGTAGATCGCGTTGCCGCCATAGGCGCTCGCCGGCCAGATGTCGCGCGCGAGAAACTCGTGCTGCGGCTCGGTCGGCCAGTCGGGGTGGCGGCTGGCGTGGCGGAAGTGCATGCCCTGTACTTCCTGCAAAAAGACGATGTCCACATCCAGCTGGCGCAGGCGGTCGCGCAGATCGTGAATCACCATGCGGCGATTGAACTGCGAAAAGCCCTTGTGGATGTTGTAGGTGCAGATGCGCAAATCCATGGCGGACGAGGATCCCCGGCTGAGCACTTGGTCTCGAAAGGTATACCAGACTGCGACGAAAAGGAGGCTGGCTCGCAGGGTCGGCCCAGCGCCGGCCGCGCTGCGGCGCGATCTGGCAACGGCCGAGTGCTAGTCCGGTTGATGCCTGTCAATTTTTCGACACAAAGTCCTGCAATGGCCGCTTGACACCATCAAGTCGCCCGTCCGGGCGACGTAAGCAGCCCCATCGTAATGAATGCCCGTGTCGGGATACAGGATGGTGTCATGAAGTGGTTCAACCGGATGGGGCTGGCCCGTCAGTTTTTGGTCCCGGTCGCGCTCAGCGGTCTGGTGGTGATGGCGGCCGTGATGCTGCTCCTCAACCAGATGCGCGCCGACACGGCGACGGCGGCCGGTATCAACACCGCCTCGGCGGTGGCCGACCAGATCATTTCGCTGCGTGCCTTCTACACCAAAGAAATCGTCAGCCGCGCCCGTAAGGCGGGGGCCACGCTCAACTACGATTTCATGGAGCACGATAATGTGCTGCCTTTGCCGGCCACGCTGGTCAAGACGCTGGGCGAGAGCATCGCGCGCGACCACGAGGGCATGCAGGTGCGCCTGTTCAGCCGTTTCCCGTTCCCGCACCGGGCCAAGACCGAGCGCTACGATGATTTCGAGCAGGCGGCGATGGCGGCGCTGGAGAAGGATCCGACAACGCCGTTCAGCCGGGTCGAGACCCTCAACGGTCGGCTGTCGCTGCGCTATGCCGTCGGCGACCGCATGGCCGAGGGCTGCGTGGGGTGTCACAACAGCCATCCGGAAACGCCGAAGAACGACTGGCAGGTGGGTGATCTGCGCGGCGTGATCGGCGTCACCGTGCCGATCGATGGCATTGCCAATGAAATCAACGGCGGGGTCGGCGCCGTGGTGGCGCTGATCCTCGGCGGTGCGCTGGTGATTGCGGCGCTGGCTTGGGCGGTGGCGCGACGCGTGTCGAAAAGTGCCGAGGCGCTCAGCGCGGCGGCCCATCAAGTGCAGCTCAACTGCGATCTGCGGGTGCGGGCGCCGGAGGGTACTGGCGAGCTGGCGCGGATTTCGGGCAGCTTCAATCACCTGCTCGACTCGCTCAACGACATCATCCGCGGGGTGCGCGGCAATGCCGAGGCGGTGGACGGCGCGGCCGAACGCCTGAGCGCGGCGGCCGAGCAGGTGCGCGCGGCCTCCACGTCACAGGCCGATGCCGCGGCCGAGACGGCGGCGGCGATGGAGCAGATGTCGGTGAGCGTGAGCACGGTGGCCGATCATGCCGACGAGGTGTCGGTCGTGGCCGGGGACAGTCTGGCGCAGGCGCGCGATGGGCAAAAAACCTTGATGGGCCTGTCCACCGAGTTGCAGCGGACCGACGCTGCGGTACAGGCGATTGCCGACTCGGTGACCGAGTTCGTGGCGCGCACGCGCAGCATCGAAGACATGACCGGGCAAGTCACCGAGATCGCCGAGCAGACCAACCTGCTGGCGCTCAACGCCGCGATCGAAGCGGCGCGCGCCGGCGAGCAGGGGCGGGGCTTCGCGGTTGTGGCCGACGAGGTGCGCAAGCTGGCCGAAAAATCGGCCAAGGCGGCGAAGGAGATCGACCGGGTGACCGCCTCGCTGGCGGATCAGTCGAAGTCGGTCGAGAACGCCGTCGCGCAGGGAACGGCGGCGCTCGATGCCGGCCGGACACACCTGAACGGCATGAACGGCATCATGGCGGCGGCCGGCGATGCGGCGACCCGTGCGGCGCAGGGCATGGTGGAGATATCCGGCTCGGTCAAGGAGCAGACCGCTGCCAGCCACACCATCGCCCAGCATGTCGAGCAGATCGCCCGGGCCACCGACGAGAACGCTGCGGCGGTGGCGCACACGGCAGAGGCGGCAGAGTCCTTGCGGCGGCTGGCGACGGACCTGAAGACCTCGGTCGATCGCTTCCGGGTCTGAGGCAACGCAAAAAAGAACGGCGCCGTCTCGGCGCCGTTCTTTTTGCAAGAGGCCGTTCAGGACACGGCGAGCATGCGGTCGAGCGCCACCTTGGCCAGTTCGGCCTCGTGCGGCGGCACGCTGATGCGATTGACCACTTTGCCGTCAACGAGGTTTTCCAGCGTCCAGGCCAGGTGCTGGGGGTCGATGCGCTGCATGGTCGAGCACATGCACACCGTCGGTGCCATGAACTGCACCACCTTGCCTTCGGGCTTCATCTCTTCGGCCAGGCGATTGACCAGGTTCAACTCGGTGCCCACCAGCCAGTGGGTGTTGGGAGCGCCGGCCTGGATGGTCTTGATGATGTATTCGGTCGAGCCGACATAGTCGGAGGCCTTGCACACCTCAAGGTTGCTCTCGGGGTGGGAGATCACGAAACCGTCCGGATGCTGCATGCGCCAGCGGCGGATGTGGCTCTCCTGGAACATCTGGTGCACCGAGCAGTGGCCTTTCCACAGCAGGATGCGCGCCTTCTTGATTTGCTCGGGCGTCAGGCCGCCATATTCCTGGTCCGGATCCCACACCAGCATTTCGTCGAGCGGGATGTCCTGCTTGTAGCCGGTCCAGCGACCCAGATGTTGGTCGGGGAAGAACAGCACCTTCTCGCGTTGCTTGAATGACCAGTCGAGAATGGTCGGCGCGTTGGTCGAGGTGCACACGATGCCGCCGTGCTCGCCGCAGAAGGCCTTCAGGTCGGCGGCCGAGTTGATGTAGGTGACCGGGGTGATGACTTCGTCCGGATTGCCGAGCACTTCGGTCAGCTCGCGCCAGCAGCGCTCGACCTTGGCGAGGTTGGCCATGTCGGCCATCGAACAGCCGGCGGCCAAGTCGGGCAGGATGGCGATCTGCTTGTCGCTCGACAGGATGTCGGCCACCTCGGCCATGAAGTGCACGCCGCAGAAAACGATGTATTCGGCATCGGTCTCCGAGGCCAGCTTGGCCAGCTTGAGCGAGTCGCCGGTGAGGTCGGCGTGCTGATAGACGTCGGCGCGCTGGTAGTGATGGCACAGCAGCACGGCCTTGTCGCCGAGTTTGGCGCGGGCGGCGCGGATGCGCGCCTGGGCGTCCTCGTCCTTCAGGGTGTTGAATCGGTCAAAGCTGATGGTGGCGACTTCCATGTCGATCCTTGTGTTCGGTTACGTGGGGTCAGACCGTTTGACGAGGGCGCGAGTTCAGCCCTGCTGCCAGGGCAGGCCGGCCTTGCGCCAGCCGCCGATGGCATTGCGATGGCCGAGGGCGTCCTTGTCGCCTTCGAAGCCTTCGAGCACGTTGTAGCAGTTGCTGTAGCCGGCCTCGGTGGCCACGGCGGCGGCCTTGCTCGAGCGCTGGCCGCTGCGGCAGATGAACAGCGTCAGCGCTTCGGGGTCGATCTGGCGCTTGAGTTCGGTGAGGAAATGCGCGTTCGGCTGATTGCCGGGGTAGCTCATCCATTCGATTTCCGCCGCGCCGGGGATGCGCCCGACCCAGTCCCATTCGGCGCGGGTGCGCACGTCGATCAGGCGCGCGCCGGGGGCCGCCTGCCACACCTGATGAGCCTCGGCGGGCGTCAGTGCGCCAGCGTAGGGGAGGTTCAGATCGCGGGCGCGTTGCTGCGCCAGAGAAAGAATGTCGGTGAGTGTGCCCATGGCGGCGATCCGGCTAGAATGGCGGACTCGCAAGTATACCCGTTCAGCCATGACTGGCGAAGCCAAGCCCATCTCCTTGCACCTCGACGATGCCCAGCGCTCTCGCCAGGCCCAGCGAACAACGCTGGTGGCGATGGCGACCAATCTGACGCTGACCGTGTTGCAGTTGATCGTCGGTCTGTTTGCCAATGCCTTCAGCCTGGTCGCCGATGCCATGCATACGCTGTCGGATCTGCTGACCGATGCGCTGGTGCTGGTGGCGGCGCGCAAGGGTGCCGACCCGGCCGATGCCGATCATCCCTATGGGCACGATCGCATCGAAACCGTGGTGTCGATGTTCCTGGGGCTGGTGCTGGTGGCCGTCGGGGCGGGATTCCTGTGGAGCGCCGGGGTACGCATCCAGGACGCGGCCGAGTTGCCGCCCTTGCATCCGGTGGCCTTGTGGATGGCGCTGTGCACGCTGGCGGCCAAGGAGGGCTTGTTCCGCTTTACCCTGGCGGCCAGCCGCCGGCTCAACTCACGCATGCTCGAGGCCAATGCCTGGCATGCACGCACCGATGCCGCCTCGTCGCTGGTGGTGGCGGTCGGCATCGGTGGCGGGCTGCTGGGCTACCGTTTCGTCGAGCCGCTGGCGGCGGCGCTGGTCGGCTTCATGATTCTGCGCATGGGCGTCCTGCTGGCGGCAGCCGCAGTGCGCGAGCTGGTCGATACCGCGGTGTCGGCCGAGGTGGTGGGCCGGATCCGCGCAACCATCGCCGCCACACCGGGCGCACGCGGCGTGCACGAACTGCGCACGCGGCGCATGGCGCACCGCGTTCTGTGCGACGCGCATGTGCTGGTGGATCCGCGCATCAGCGTGTCCGAAGGGCATGCCATCGCCGAGGCGGTGCGAGAGCGGGTGTGCGAGGCGCATGCCGAGGTGCAGGACGTGCTGGTGCACATCGATGCCGAGGACGATATCGGCAGCCCGGTGGTGCCCGCCGGGCCGCTGCCCGACCGGCAGGTGCTGGCGGGTTGGGTGCGGCAGATGATCGGTGCCGATGCGCCGGCGCCGTCGCGCATGTTGGTGCACTATCTCGGGGGCCGGGTCGAGATCGAATTGTTTTTCCCGCTGGCCTGGTTGAGCCAGGATGAGCGGGCCGGGCAGCTTGCAGGTCTGGTGCAGCGCCAGGTGGCGAGGCATCCGGAGATTCGTGCCGTGCGCATCCACGGCATGGATGCACTACATCAGGGCGCGTAAAAGATTTTTGCACCATTTTGGTGCGATGGCGTTCCGGGTTCAGCCCCGAAATGGGGCGGAAAGGGTCGTCGTTTCGTGGGGTCTGGGCGTGGCACGATACCTGCTTCGTCGGACCTCGTTGATTTGCCAGCGATGGCAAGTTTTGTGTAATTCGCCTCATCACGCTAGGAGTGACCATGAGTCCTGAGAATGTCATGAAGATGATCGAGGACAACGAAGCGCGCTTCGTTGACCTCCGTTTTACCGATACCCGCGGCAAAGAGCAGCATGTCAGCCTGCCGGTGTCCGCGTTTGAGCTCGAGCACTTCGAGCATGGTCACCCCTTCGACGGCTCCTCGATTGCTGGCTGGAAAGGCATCCAGGCCTCCGACATGATCCTGATGCCGGAAGCGTCCTCCGCCTACATCGACCCGTTCTACGACGAAACCACGCTGGTGCTGTCCTGCGACGTGATCGAGCCGTCCGACGGCAAGGGCTACGACCGCGACCCGCGCTCGATCGCCAAGCGTGCCGAGGCCTATCTGAAGAGCTCCGGCATCGGCGACACCGCCTACTTCGGCCCGGAACCCGAGTTCTTCATCTTTGACTCGGTGGAATGGTCGGTCGACATGTCCGGCGTCTACAGCAAGATCATCTCGGAAGAAGCCGCGTGGTCGACCGCCGACAAGTTCGAAGGCGGCAACACCGGTCACCGTCCGCGCGTCAAGGGCGGCTACTTCCCGGTTCCGCCGGTCGACAGCCTGAACGACATCCGTGCCGCCATGGTGCTGGCGCTCGAAGCCTGCGGCGTGCCGGTCGAAGTGCATCACCACGAAGTGGCCAACGCCGGCCAGTGCGAGATCGGTACCAAGTTCAGCACCCTGACCCAGCGTGCCGACTGGACCCAGGTCCTCAAGTACATCGTGCACAACGTGGCACACCAGTACGGCAAGACCGCCACCTTCATGCCCAAACCCATCGTCGGTGACAACGGCTCTGGCATGCACGTGCACCAGTCGATCTGGAAAGACGGCCAGAACCTGTTCGCCGGCAACGGCTACGCCGGCCTGTCCGATACCGCCCTGTACTACATCGGCGGCATCATCAAGCACGCCCGCGCGCTGAACGCCATCACCAACCCGGCGACCAACTCGTACAAGCGCCTGGTGCCGCACTACGAAGCGCCGACCAAGCTGGCCTACTCGGCCCGCAACCGTTCCGCCTCGATCCGCATCCCGTACGTTGCCAACCCGAAAGGCCGCCGTATCGAAGCGCGCTTCCCGGATCCCATGGCCAACCCGTACCTGTGCTTCTCGGCCCTGCTGATGGCCGGCCTCGACGGCATCCAGAACAAGATCCACCCGGGCGATGCCGCCGACAAGAACCTGTACGATCTGCCGCCGGAAGAAGACGCGCTGATCCCGACCGTGTGCACCAGCCTCGATCAGGCGCTGGACTACCTGGACAAGGATCGCGAGTTCCTGACCCGCGGTGGCGTGTTCTCCAACGATTTCATCGATGCCTACATCGCCCTGAAATCCGAAGAAGTCGATCGTCTGCGCGTGACCACTCACCCGGTCGAATTCGATCTGTACTACAGCCTGTAAACCGAATCCCGGTTTGCGCGTTTTGAAAGGACGGGGCGTGCCCCGTCCTTTTTTCGTCTGGAAGGGTCGCGGGCGACGCAAACCGTTCGTCAGGTTGTTACACTGGGCCATCCCACAAACGATATGGACATGCCATGAAATTTGCCCTTGTGCTGGCGTCCGTGCTGCTCAGCCCGGTTGCGTTGGCCGATGTCTACAAGTGCGTCGAGACCGATCCGGTCACCGGGCAGAAGCGGGTGACCTACACCAACACCCGCGGCGCCAAGGGGTGCGAGCGCCTCAGCGAAGATCTGCCGGTGTCCTCGGTGCCCGGTGCAGCGCCAGCGAAAAAGCCGGGAGCGTCCTCGCCAGGGGCGTTCCCGAGGGTGTCGTCCGATGACCAGCGCGCCCGCGATGCCGAGCGGCGCAAGCTGCTCGAAGGCGAACTGGCGGCCGAACAGGCTGCCCTGGAAGAGGCGCGCAAGGCCTTCGCCGAAGCCGATGCGGTGCGCTACGGTAACGAGCGCAATTACCAGAAAAAGCTCGACCGCCTGCAACCCTTCAAGGAAGCGGTGGAGCAGCACGAACGCAACGTCGAGGCCTTGCAGAAGGAACTCTCCGGTCTTCGCTGAGCGCCTGCAGGAAGTGGCGCGTATTTTGCTCGGGCTTCCTGCATATGACTAACGACCCCATTCACCGCAATCAGTTTTCCGGCCTCGACCTGCTGTCGACGGCCGTGGTGCTGGTCGACGAAAAACTGATTGTCCAGTACCTCAACGCGGGTGCCGAGAACCTGTTCGGCGTCAGCTCCCGGCGCCATGCCGGGCGCACGCTCGACGCCTTGCTCGGCGAGCCGCCGGGCCTCGCGCCGGCCCTCTACAACGCGCTCAACAACAACTGGAGCTATACCGGCAAGGATCTGCGCATCGTGCCGCCGGGGCGCGAGGCGCCCATTGATGTGGATTGCACGGTCAGCCCGGTCGAGGCGCCCGGCATCCGCCTGTTGCTCGAATTCCGCCCGATCGAAGCGCAGCTGCGCGTCACGCGCGAAGAAGTCCTGCTGCAACAGCAGCAGGCCAACCGCGAGCTGATCCGAAATCTGGCACACGAAATCAAGAATCCGCTCGGCGGCATCCGCGGCTCCGCCCAGTTGCTGGAGGGCGAGCTCGACGACCCGCAACTGAAGGAATACACCCAGGTCATCATTGCCGAGGCCGATCGCCTGCAGGCGCTGATGAAGCGTCTGCTCGGCACCCATGCCGTGATGCGCCCGGCGCCGCTCAATCTGCATGATGTGCTGGAGCGCGTCCGGCGGCTGATCCTGGCCGAGTTCCCGGGCCTGACCGTGCGCCGCGACTACGACACCAGCCTGCCGGAGCTGACCGGCGATCGCGAGCAGTTGATCCAGGCCGTGCTCAACATCGTGCGCAACGCGGCCCAGGCGGTAGACGGCGCCGGCGAGATCGTTTTGCGCACCCGCGCGGCGCGCCAGGTCACGCTGGCCAAGCGTCGGCACAAACTGGCACTCGAATTGCAAGTCATCGACAACGGCCCGGGAATCCCGGAAGAAATCCGTGACCAGATCTTCTATCCGCTGGTTTCGGGCCGCGACGGAGGGAGCGGACTGGGGTTGTCGCTGGCGCAGGGCTTCATCGAGCAGCATCACGGCATGATTGAGGTCGAGAGTGTCCCCGGACGTACTTGTTTCACCTTGCTGTTGCCCGTGGCGGACCGCCACTGAACATCGTACGGGCAACTTGCACCAACATAGTGCATAGAATATGGAAACCGTCTGGATCGTCGATGATGACCGCTCCATCCGCTGGGTGCTGGAAAAAGCCCTGGCGCGGGAGAACATCACCCACCGCAGTTTCGAATCGGCGGTCGAAGCCGGCGAGGCGCTCGAATCGGTCAGCCGGCCGCCCAAGGTGCTGGTGTCGGACATCCGCATGCCGGGCGAGTCCGGCCTGAACCTGCTCGAAAAGGCCAAGTCGCGTTTCCCGGAGTTGCCGGTCATCATCATGACTGCCTACTCCGACCTGGACAGCGCGGTCTCCGCCTTCCAAGGCGGCGCCTTCGAGTACCTGCCCAAACCCTTCGATCTCGAACAGGCGCTAAGCCTGGTACGCCGGGCCATCGAGCAGGGGCAGGAACAGGCGGTCGAGGCGGACGACGCCAGTCTCACGCCCGAGATCCTCGGCCAGGCGCCGGCCATGCAGGAGGTGTTCCGTGCCATCGGCCGGCTGGCGCAGTCGCACGCCACGGTGCTCATCAACGGCGAATCGGGTTCCGGCAAGGAACTGGTGGCGCGGGCGCTGCACCGCCACAGCCCGCGCCGCGAGGCGCCCTTCATCGCCATCAACACCGCGGCGATCCCGCGCGACCTGCTCGAATCCGAGCTGTTCGGCCATGAGCGCGGCGCCTTCACTGGCGCCACCGCCCAGCGCCGCGGCCGCTTCGAGCAGGCCGACGGCGGCACGCTGTTTCTCGACGAGATCGGCGACATGCCGGCCGAGCTGCAGACCCGTTTGCTGCGCGTGCTGTCCGACGGCAACTTCTATCGCGTCGGTGGCCATCAACCGATCCGCGCCAATGTGCGCGTGATCGCCGCCACCCACCAGGATCTCGACCAGCGGGTCAAGGAAGGCCTGTTCCGCGAAGACCTCTATCACCGCCTCAACGTCATCCGCCTGCGTCTGCCGCCGCTGCGCGAGCGGCGCGAGGATGTTCCCCTGCTGGTGCAGCACTTCCTCAAGAAAAGTGCGCGCGAGCTGGATGTCGAGGCCAAGCGCATCTCCGGTGCCGCGCTGTCGCATCTGCAGACCCAGACCTTCCCCGGCAACGTCCGCCAACTCGAAAACCTGTGCCACTGGCTGACCGTGATGGCGCCGGGGCAGGTGGTGGAAGTGGCCGATCTGCCTGCCGAATTCCGCGGCGTCGGTGCGACCGAGGCCGGCGGTGGCGACTGGTGCACCGTGCTCGGGCGCGAAGCCGACCGCCTGTTGGCCGCCTCGCCGGGCGAGGTCTTCGAGCAACTCACCCGCGCCTTCGAGCGCACCCTGATCGAGCGCGCCCTCGAGACCACCGGGGGGCGCCGGATCGAGGCTGCCCAGTTGCTGGGCATCGGGCGCAACACCATCACTCGAAAGATCCAGGAACTCGGGCTGGACACCGGTCGCGACGAGTCGCACGTGGCCCACGGCTGAACGCAGGCGCGAGGCTGCCACAGCGGGGGGATTGGGACATAATGCGGTTTTCCCTCCGCTGCCCGCCTGCCTGTGCCTGCATCACCGCTCCCTACGCTGAATATCGAAGCGCTTCGCACCATTTTGGGGCGCGATGCCGATGTCTTCGCCCTGGATGCGCGCGCCGAGTGCGACTCCACCAACACGGTGCTGACCGAATCGGTACCTGCCGACGATGGCCGCGTGCCGGTCGTGGTGTGCGACCTGCAGCGCGCCGGACGTGGGCGGCGCGGCCGGCAGTGGCAGGCCTGGCCGGGCGCCAGCCTGACCTTCTCGACCTTGTGGCGCTTCCCGACCGGTGCGCCGGTGCCGGCCGGCCTGTCGCTGGTGGCCGGCGTGGCCGTGGCCAGTGCGCTGGAGACGCTCGGGGTGGCCGGGGTGGAACTCAAATGGCCGAACGACATCCAGGTCCATGGCCGCAAGCTCGGCGGCATCCTGGTGGAACTGGCCTCGGCACGCCAGGTGGCCGCGGTGGTCGGCATCGGGATCAACCTGTCGCTGCCGCCCGGCGCCAGCGTGCCCGATCGCGATGATGTCAGCGCGCTCGACCAGGTCCTCGACACGCCGCCCGCGCGCGAGCGCCTGCTCGCCGAGTTGCTGCTGAGCCAGCATCGCCTGTTCGCCACTTACGCCGCGAGCGGCTTTGCCGCCTTCCAGGACGCCTGGAACCAGCGCAATGCCTATGCCGATCTGCCGGTGCGCCTGAGCGGCGAAGCCGAGTCGATCGACGGGGTGTGTCTCGGCGTCGATGTCGATGGCGCGCTGCGCCTGCAGACCGATACCGGGGTGCGGCGCATCCTGGCGGGCGACGTGAGCCTGCGGGCGGCCGGATGATGCTGCTGCTCGATGTGGGCAACACCCGCCTCAAGTGGGGGCTGCGCGAGGCCGACCGCTGGCTGGCGCAGGGCGCATTCGCCCATGACGAAGCCTGGGATTTCTCCGCGGTGCTGCCGCCGCCGGGGCAGGTTGCCGCGGTGTACGGCGCCTCGGTGGTGTCACCCGAGCTGCGCGCGCGGGTGGCCGAGGCGCTGGCGCCCTGGGGCCATGTGCCGCAGTGGCTGGTGCCGGCGCGCGAGGCTTGCGGTGTGCGCAACAGCTATGAGGTGCCGACCCGGCTCGGTGCCGACCGCTGGGCCGCCCTGATCGGTGCCCGTGCGCATGGCGCCGCCCCTTGCCTGGTGGTGACCGCCGGCACGGCGACCACCATCGACGTGCTCGATGCCGACGGCGTGTTCCGCGGCGGCCTGATCGCCCCGGGTGTGGATTTGATGCGTCGTGCCCTGGCCGGCAACACGGCACAGCTGCCGCTGGTCGACGGGCGCATTGTCGATCTGCCCACTTGCACTGCCGACGCGATTCAGATGGGTTGCCTGCATGCCCAGGCCGGGGCCATCGAGCGAATGTACCGGCAGGTGGCCGATCTGCCCGGCGCCTGTTGCCTGCTCAATGGCGGAGCGGCGGCGCAGATCGCGCCGCTGCTTGGCATCCCCTGGCGGCAGATCGACAACCTGGTGCTCGACGGTGTGGCAGTCGCGGTCGGGCACGGATGCTTCCGATGAACGGCCAGACGGGCTAAGATCCCCGCCGGATAAGCAAAGCGACATGACGCGGTGCCGACGCGCGCCGACACACGCATCGAGGGAGAACAGCATGAGCGAACCGACACGCATCCTGATGACCGAAGCGGATATCCCGACCCACTGGTACAACATCGCGGCCGACATGCCCAATGCGCCGCTGCCACCGCTGGGGCCGGACGGCTCGCCCGCCACGCCCGAGCAGATGAGTGCGATCTTTCCCGATGCGATCATCGAGCAGGAGATGACCGCCGAGCGCTGGATCGCGATCCCCGAGGAGGTGCGCGAGATCTACAAGATCTGGCGGCCGACGCCGCTGGTGCGCGCGGCGCGCCTCGAAAGGGCGCTGGGCACACCGGCCAAGATCTTCTTCAAATACGAAGGCGTCTCGCCGGCCGGTTCGCACAAGCCCAACTCCGCCGTGCCGCAGGCCTATTACAACAAGCAGGCCGGCATCAAGCGCCTGACCACCGAGACCGGCGCCGGCCAATGGGGCTCGTCCATCGCCTTCGCCGGCGGCATGTTCGGCATCGACGTGCGGGTGTTCATGGTCAACGTGAGCTACCAGCAAAAACCCTTCCGCCGCTCGATGATGCAGACCTGGGGCGCCGAGGTGTTTGCCAGCCCGTCGAAGGAAACCCAGACCGGCCGCGCGATTCTCGAGAAAGACCCGGACAACCAGGGCTCGCTCGGCATCGCCATCTCCGAAGCCGTGGAGGAGGCCGCCGGTCGCGCCGACACCAAGTACACCCTCGGCTCGGTGCTCAACCATGTGCTGCTGCACCAGACGGTGATCGGCCAGGAAGCCAAGAAGCAACTGGAGAAGATCGGCCTCTACCCGGACGTGGTGCTCGGCCCCTGCGGCGGCGGCTCGAGCTTCGGCGGCATCGCCTTTCCCTTCCTGTGCGACCAGATCGCCGGCGAGAAGCGGGCCGAGAAGCTGCGCTGCGTGGCGGTCGAGCCGGCCTCTTGCCCGACGCTGACCAAGGGCGCCTACGCTTACGACTTCGGCGACGCCTCCGGCTTCACCCCGTTGATGAAGATGTACACCCTCGGCCATGACTTCATGCCGCCGGGCATCCATGCCGGCGGCCTGCGCTACCACGGCGACTCGCCCCTGGTCTCGCAGCTCTACCACGAGAAGCTGCTCGAAGCGGTGGCCGTGCCGCAGCTGGCCACCTTCGAGGCCGGCGTGATGTTCGCCCGCCAGGAGGGCATCATCCCCGCGCCCGAGTCCTGCCACGCCATCCGCGCCGCCATCGACGAGGCGCTGGTGTGCAAACAGACCGGCGAGCCCAAGGTGATCCTGTTCAACCTGACCGGCCACGGGCATTTCGACATGGCGTCCTACGACCGCTACTTCGCCGGTGAGCTCGAAAACTACGAGTACCCGGCCGAAGCGGTGGCCGCCTCGCTGGCCCATCTGCCCAAGGTCGGCTGAGCGCCCGCCGATGCTGCGCTTCCTGGTCATCCTGCTGGTGTTGCTCAATGCCATCGCCCTGGCGGCCTGGCAGGGCTGGTTCGGTCAGGACGGCACGCGCCGCGAACCCGAGCGTGTCACCAACCAGCTCAAGCCGGAGCAGATCACCGTGCTCGACGAGGCCGGCGTGCTGGCGCTGCAGGCCGCGCAGCGCGAGCTGACGCCCGCTCCTG
This sequence comes from Denitromonas iodatirespirans, assembly GCF_018524365.1. GTDB lineage: Bacteria > Pseudomonadota > Gammaproteobacteria > Burkholderiales > Rhodocyclaceae > Nitrogeniibacter > Nitrogeniibacter iodatirespirans. The sequence continues at coordinate 109,395 of NZ_JAEKFT010000001.1, read as the reverse complement.
CGCCCGTGCCGGAACCTGCGCCTGAGTCACCGGCGGTGTCGGTGGTGCCCACCCCAGCCCCCGCGCCGGTGCCGCAGGCCTGCGTGGCTTTTGCCGGGCTGGATGACGCCACGGCCGACACCTTGCTGCGCGAAGCCCGCGCAGAGGCCGGGTTTGCCGTCCGCGATATACCCAGCACCGACGTCACGTCCTGGTGGGTGCATATCCCGGCGCTGCCCACCAAGACGGCGGCCGAGCAGCGGGCTGCGGAGATCCGGGCCAAGGGCTGGACCGACCTGTTCGTGGTCGGTGAAAACGGCGCCCGGCCGCTGACCATCTCGCTCGGCCTGTTCAAGTCGGCCGAGGCGGCTGCCGAGCAACGGCGTCGTATCGAAGCCAAGGGCGTGCGCGGCGTGGCCATCGAAGAGCGGGGCGACACCACCCACCGGGTCGAGATCCGCGGCCCGGCCGAGGCGCTGATCGACAGCGCCGGCCGCTGGGGCGAGCGCCTCGGTGGCGGGACACGACAGGACTGCCTGCCATGAGCGCGCGGCCGTGGATCGTCGGCCTGACCGGGGGCATCGGCAGCGGCAAGAGCGCCGCCTCCGACCGCTTCGGCCTGTGCGGCGCCGCGGTGGTCGATACCGACCAGATCGCCCGTCAGCTCACCGCCGCCGGCGGTGCCGCGCTGCCGGCGATCCGCGAGCACTTCGGCGAGGCCCTCATCGGTGCCGATGGCGCGCTCGACCGCGATGCGATGCGTGCGCGGGTTTTCGACGACCCGGCCGAGCGCCAGCGGCTCGAGGCGATTCTCCACCCCATGATCCGTGCCGAGGCCGATCGCCAGTGCGCAGCGGCCGACGCGCCCTACGTGGTGCTGGTGGTGCCGCTGCTGATCGAGTCCGGCAATTACCGCCAGCGCTGCGATCGCATCCTCGTGGTCGATTGCGATGAGGCGGTGCAGGTGGCGCGGGTGATGTCGCGCTCCGGTCTGGCGCGCGCGCAGGTCGAGGCCATCATGGCGGCGCAGATCCCCCGGGCCGAACGGCTCGCCGCCGCCGACGACGTGATCGACAACAGCGGCGATCTCGAACATCTCCATCGCCAGGTCGACGCCCTGCACGCGCGCTATTGCGATGCCGCGGCTCGCTGAGCGGGGCGCAGGCCCTGTGCTATCATCCCGCGGATCATCAGGAGGCTCGCACATCGATCAGGCGCATGCGGTGATTACTTTCGAATATCCTCTCAACGAGCGCATCCGCACACTGCTTCGGTTGGAGGATCTGTTTGGGCGCATTGCGCATTCGCTGCGCGGCGAGTCCCCGATCGACCACCATGTCACCCTGATCGCCATCTTCGAGATGCTCGAAGTGGCCAGCCGCTCCGACTTCAAGGTCGACCTGCTGCAGGAACTCGAACGTCAGCGCCAGACCCTGCTGGCCTTCCGCGACAACCCCGACATCTCCGAAGAAGCCCTGTCCGGCGCCCTGTATGAAATCGAGCAAGCCAGCGCCGGCCTGCTTTCCGTGCCCGGCAAGATCGGCCACTACCTGCGCGAGAACGACTGGTTGATGAGCATCCGCTCCCGCGCCGCCATTCCCGGTGGCGCCTGCCAGTTCGACCTGCCGGCTTACCACCACTGGCAGCGGCGCGATGCCGACAGCCGGCGGCGCGACCTCGAAGGCTGGATCCGCCCGATGCTGCCGATCCGCGATGGCCTGACCATCGTGCTGCGCCTGTTGCGCGCCAGCGGCCGGCCCGAGATGCAGACCGCGCCGCGCGGCAACTACCAGCTGACCATGGGCGGGCGACCGATCCAGATGGTGCGCGTACGCGTGCCGCTCAGTGCCCAGGCCGTGCCCGAGATCAGTGCCAACAAGTACGTGCTCAATGTGCGCTTCATGCGCCCCGATACGGTATGCCGGCCGCGCCAGTGCGACACCGACATCGACTTCGAACTCACGCTGTGCAATCTGTAATCGCCCCATGACCGACGAGCGCCGTTTCCCCATCGTCAAGTGCCCGAACTGCGGCAAACCCGTCGAGTTCCGCCCCGAGAGTCGCTTCCGCCCGTTCTGCTCCGAGCGCTGCCGGCAGATCGACCTGGGCGCCTGGGCCTCCGAGAGCTATCGCATTCCCGCGGCCAAGCCACCCGACAGCATGTCGGAAGACGTGGGCGACGAATAGCGACGCACCGGTGGGCGTCCGGCCGGTCCCGGTCCATACTGGAAACAGCATGAGTGCCGCGATTCGATCCGAAAAGGAGAAGCCGATGGAAACCCCGATCCACCCCTTGTCCGCGCTGTTCGCCCAGTTGGGCCTGCCCAGCGATGCGGCCAGCATCGACGACTTCATCGACCGACATGCGCCGCTGGCCGGCGATATCCCCTTGGCCTCCGCCCCGTTCTGGAACCCGGCGCAGGCCACCTTCCTGCGCGAGGAGATCGCCGAGGATGCCGACTGGGCCGAGGTGGTCGATACCCTCAACGCCCGCCTGCGGCAGGGCTGAGGGATTCCCCGCGTCGCGCGATGACGCCGATCCCATTTGTCTGAGCGCTACCGGCGCGCCCGCCACGGCGAAACCCTTGCTTCGCTCCGGATGCCGCTGCGCCATGCATCGGCCTGCCGTTCGGCTACACTGCGCAGGCTGTTTTCCTCTGGAGGGATGTGCGTGCGCAGACAGGTGCTGATCGGGTTGTGCATGATGCCGCTGGCCGTTCAGGCGGCGGACTCGTTGGGGCGGGTGGATCTGTCGGTCGGGCTGTACCGGATCGATGCCGAGGTGGCCGAAACGCCGGGTCGCCGGGCGCAGGGGCTGATGGGGCGGGAGCGTCTGTTGCCCCATGAGGGCATGGTGTTCGTGTTTCCCGAACCGCGCACGCATTGCATGTGGATGCGCAACACGCCGCTGCCCTTGTCGGTGGCCTTCATCGACGAGGCCGGGCGCATCATCAACATCGCGCAGATGCAGCCGCTGAGCGAAGACAACCATTGTGCCAAACGCCCGGCGCGCTATGCGCTGGAGGTGAACAGCGGCTGGTTTGCGCAGAAGGGGATCGGCCCGGGGACGAAGATCCAGGGGCTGGAGGCATTGCCCACGCCGCGTTAGTCGCCCGGTGCCGTTCGCGGAATTGGCGCGCTTTTCCACCCTTTCTTCCGCCCTGAGATTGCTGCCGTCGGTTCGATAATGCTCGCAACCGCTGCTCCGCGAGAGCAGCTTGCGGGGCCGGACCGGAGCGGACTGTGGCCGAAGAGAGCGATCTGGAGAAGACAGAACCAGCGTCACCACGACGACTGGAACAAGCGCGCGAGGAGGGGCAGGTCCCCCAATCGCGCGAGCTGTCGACCTTCCTGGTCATGATGGCCGGTGTCGCCGCCCTGTGGATGCTGGGGCAGTGGGTGTCCTCGCGCATCGTCGCGCTGGTCAAGGGCGGGCTCAGCTTCGAGCGCGAGCTGGCGATGAACCCGGAGCTGATGGTCGCCAACCTGCGTGATGTGCTCAGCGAGGCGGTACTCACCGTGGCGCCGGTGTTCGCGGTGCTCATGGTGGCGGCGATCGCCGCCCCGATCATGATGGGAGGCCTGGTGTTCTCGCCCAAGGCGCTGCAGTTCAAGTTCGATCGCATGGATCCGCTCAAGGGGTTGGAGCGGATGTTCTCGGTGCACGGGCTGGCCGAACTGGTCAAGGCGCTGCTCAAGGCGATCCTGGTCGGTGGGGTAGGGGCATGGGCCATCTGGCGCGAGAAGGAGCATCTGCTGGCGCTGATGTCGCAGCCGCTGGCCGCGAGCCTCAACGACTTCGCGCAGATCGTGATGTTCTCCGCCTTGCTGGTGGTGTCGAGCCTCGCTCTGCTGGCGCTGCTCGACGTGCCCTTCCAGCTGTGGCAGTACCACGACAAGCTGAAGATGACCAAAGAGCAGGTGCGCCAGGAGCACAAGGAGTCCGAAGGCGACCCGCAGCTCAAGGCCCGCATCCGTCAGGCGCAGCGCGAGATGGCACGCCGGCGCATGATGTCCGAAGTGCCCAAGGCCGACGTGGTGGTCACCAACCCGACGCACTACGCCGTGGCCCTGCGCTACGATGCCGCCAAGATGGGCGCGCCGGTGGTGGTGGCCAAAGGCTCGGACCTGGTCGCTCAGAAGATCCGCGAGATCGCCGCCGAGAACAACGTGCCGCTGCTTGAGGCCCCGCCGCTGGCGCGCGCGCTGTACGCGCACTGCGAGATCGAGCAGTCGGTGCCCGCCACCTTGTATACCGCGGTGGCCGAGGTGATGGCCTACGTCTATCAACTCAACCAGTGGCTCGCCGGCGGCGGGCAGGCGCCGGAGATTCCGCGTGCGCTGCCGGTGCCTGCCGACATGGACCCCGGCCCGGGCCGGGCCTGATGATTCAACGGACTGATTTCAAGCACCCATGAACGCCCTCACGCTCCGTTCCCTGATGTCCGCGACGGTCTTGCGGCAGCTGGCCGCACCGCTGCTGATCATCATGATCCTGTCGATGATGGTGCTGCCGCTGCCGGCCTTCGCGCTGGACGTGTTCTTCACCTTCAACATCTCGCTGGCAGTGATGGTCATGATGGTGGCGATGTACGCCAACCGGCCGCTGGATTTTTCGGTGTTTCCGACGGTGCTGCTGGTCACCACGCTGCTGCGCCTGAGCCTCAACGTGGCCTCGACGCGGATCGTGCTGCTCGAGGGCCACAGCGGCCCGGACGCGGCCGGCAAGGTGATCGAAGCCTTCGGCCACTTCCTGGTCGGCGGCAATACGGCGGTCGGCCTGGTGGTGTTCACCATCCTCACGGTGATCAACTTCGTGGTAATCACCAAGGGCGCCGGGCGGATCGCCGAAGTCAGCGCGCGCTTCACCCTGGACGCCATGCCCGGCAAGCAGATGGCCATCGACGCCGACCTCAACGCCGGCCTCATCGACGACAAGGAAGCCAAGCGCCGCCGCAAGGAGATCGCGCAGGAATCGGACTTCTACGGCGCCATGGACGGTGCCTCCAAGTTCGTGCGCGGCGACGCGGTCGCCGGCATCCTGATCCTGCTGATCAACATCCTCGGCGGACTGGTGGTCGGCATGGCCCAGCACGACATGTCGCTGACGCAGGCGGGCGAGAACTACATCCTGCTGGCCATCGGTGACGGCTTGGTGGCGCAGATCCCGGCGCTGATCATCTCGGTGGCGGCCGGCCTGGTGGTGTCGCGGGTCGGCGACGAGGGCGAGGTCAGCGGCCAGGTGGTGCGCCAGGTGTTCTCCAATCCGCAGGTGATGCTGCTCACCGCTGCCATCCTCGGCGTGCTCGGCCTGATCCCCGGCATGCCCAACCTGGTGTTCATCCTGCTCGCCTCGTTGTTCGGTTGGCTGGCCTGGTGGCGGCACAATCACCCGACCACCGTGCCGGAAGAAGAGCCGATGAAGACGCCGACTCAGGCCGACATCGCCGCCGCCACCGAGCAATCGCAGGAAGCGAGCTGGGCCGACGTGTCGCCGGTGGATGTGCTCGGCCTGGAAGTGGGTTACCGGCTGATCCCGATGGTCGACAAGGCGCAGGACGGCGAGCTGCTCAAGCGCATCCGCGGCCTGCGCAAGAAGTTCGCGCAGGATGTCGGCTTCCTCGCCGAGCCGGTGCACATCCGCGACAACCTCGAACTCAAGCCCAACGCCTACCGCATCGCCCTCAAGGGGGTCGAGATCGGTAGCGGCGAGGCCTTCCCGGGGCAGTTCCTGGCGATCAATCCGGGGCGGGTGTCCGGCCCCTTGTCGGGCCGCGAGACCAAGGACCCGGCCTTCGGCCTGCCGGCCTTCTGGGTCGATGCCGGCCAGCGCGAGCAGGCACATGCGCTCGGCTACACGGTGGTCGACGCCAGTACCGTGGTGGCCACGCATCTCAACCATCTCATCCTCGAACATGCCGCCGAGCTGCTCGGCCGCCAGGAGACCCAGGCGCTGCTCGACCATATCGGCCGCGAGTCGCCCAAGCTGATCGAAGACCTGGTGCCCAAGCAACTGCCGGTGTCCACGGTGCAGCGCGTGCTGCAGAACCTGCTCGAAGAGGGGGTCAACATCCGCGACATGCGCACCATCATCGAAGTGCTCGCCGAGCATGCCGCGCGTGTGCAGGACCCGCTGGAGCTCACCGCGCGGGTGCGCCAGGCGCTGGGCCGGGCGATCCTCCAGGGCCTGTTCCCGGGCGACGCCGAAGTGCAGGTCATGGCGCTCGATCCGGGGCTCGAACGCGTGCTGATGCAGGCGGTCGGCTCGGGCGGACCGGAGGGTGGGGCGATCGAACCGGGGCTGGCCGACAGCCTGCTGCGCCAGACCATGGCGCAGGCGCAACGCCAGGAGAGCATGGGCCTGCCACCGGTGCTGCTGGTGCCCGGCCAGCTGCGCTGGTTGCTGTCGCGCTTCCTGCGCCGCTCGGTGCCGACGCTCAAGGTCATCGCCAACGGCGAGGTGCCCGAAAACCGCATGATCCGCGTCAGCGCCTCCATCGGCTCCGCCGCCTGAGCGCATGCCGGCAAAAATGACCGGCAAGAAATAAGGGGAGAGAACCCGCTTATTCCGGCGACGAAGTGGACAGGGGTCTGCGCATAATCGGAGCCATCAAGACACGTCCGGGCGACCGGACGGCAGGCTGCGGAGATCACCATGAACGTCAAGCGCTATTTTGCCCAGACCGCCCGGGAAGCCCTGCGTCAGCTCAAGGAAGAGCTCGGCGCCGATGCCATCGTGTTGTCGAACCGCTCGGTCGATGGCGGTGTCGAGATCGTGGCATTGCCGGCCGACGCGGTGGATCTGCTGCATCAGAGCACGCGCGCCGCGCCGCCCGCCGCCAAGGCCCCGGTCGCCCGGCCGCAGGCGGCGGCCGCACCGGTGATGCGTCACGATCCGCTCGACGACATGATCGACGACGACTACCGGGTCCAGCTCTCCAGCGCCCGCCGCAGCCCGGCGCCGGCCGCCCAGGCACCGCGCGCACCGGCGCCGGCACCCACGCATCAGCAGATCCGCCCCTTTCAGCCCCCGCGCATCGATACGGCCGCACCGCAACGCACGGCGGACGTCTTCCCCCGCGGTGGCCAGACGCCCGCCTCCCCGCGGCAAGAGGCGCCGGCGCGTCGCCCGGCGGCCCCGGCAGCCGCACCGCGCGACGACGAATCCGCCCGCATCCGCGCCCTGCAGGAGACCAATGCCCGGCTGATGGAAGAGATGGGCGGCATCCGCGCCATGCTCGAACGCCAGCTGGCCGGCTTCGCCTGGGGCGAGGCCGGCCGCCAGGCGCCGGCGCGCACCCGCATGACCGGCGAGCTGCTCGAAGCCGGCTTCTCCGCCCAGCTGGCGCGCACCCTGTGCGACGCGGTCGACCCCAATGCCGAACTGGCCGCCGCCCGCAACGCCGTCAAGACTGCGCTCAACCGCGGCCTGCGCGCGCTCTCCAACGATGCCGACGTGATCGACCGCGGCGGCGTGTATGCCCTGGTCGGCCCCACCGGCGTGGGCAAGACCACCACCGCAGCAAAGCTCGCCGCGCGCTGCGTGGTGCGCCACGGTGCCGACAAGCTGGCCTTGATCACCACCGATGGCTACCGGATCGGCGCGCATGAACAGCTGCGCATCTACGGCCGCATCCTCGGCGTGCCGGTGTATGTGGTGCGCGACGCCGCCGATTTGCGCCAGACCCTGGCCGAGCTGCGCGACAAGCACATGGTGCTGATCGACACCGTCGGCATGTCGCAGCGCGACCGCATGGTCGCCGAGCAGGCCGCCATGCTCACCGGCGCCGGCAATGTCAATCGCCTGCTGCTGCTCAACGCCACCTGCCGCGGCGACACGCTCGACGACGTGGTGCGCGCCTACGACGGCCCCGATCTGGCCGGCTGCATCCTCACCAAGGTGGACGAGGCCGCCTCGCTGGCCCCGGCGCTCGACGTCGCGGTGCGCCACGAGATGGCGGTGTACTACGTGGCCAACGGCCAGCGCGTGCCCGAAGACCTGCATCTGCCCAACCGGGCCTATTTGTTGCATCGGGCACTGAAAGCGGTAGGCGAGGAGTCGCCCTATCATTTGAAAGGTGAAGAGGCGGGGCTCTTGATGGCCTCGGCCGGCATGGGAGCCTGAGATGATCGACGGGCGCGAAGACCAGGCGGCAGGGCTGCGGCGGCTGTTCCGCAAGGCGCCGCCGACCGTGGTGGCGTTGTTCTCCACCGGCCATGCGGCAGCGCGCACCGCCGCGCGGGCGATCGGCCGCATCGGTGGTCAGGCGCATCGCGTGCTGGTGCTCGACGAGGCGGCCGGCGCGGCCAGCCTGGCCGACATCTGGGGCCATGCCCCCGGCGGCGACCTGCTCCATGTGCTCGACGACCGGCAAACGCTCGACGGCCTGGTGCTGCCGGTGCCCGGCCTGATGGGCCGCCTGCCGACCGCCGCCGTGGCCATGGCGCTGCCGCTGCTCGACGACGAACGCCGTGCCCGCTTGCTCACGCACCTGCAGAGCCTGCAGCGGCGCACCCGTTTCATGGTGATCCACGCTTCGGCGCAGGCGCTCGATCCGGTGTCGCCCTTCGTCTTCGCTGCGCCGCGTCACCTGGTGCTGGCCGAGGCCAGCGGCCGCGGTGCGACCGAGGCCTATGCCTGCATCAAGGCGCTGGCAATGCAGGGCGCCGGCTCGCTGCATGTGGCGGTGGCACGGGCGCGCGACCGGGCCGATGCGCGGGCCTTTTTCGATCGGCTGGCGGCGCTGGTGCGCAGCCAGGTGGGTATCCCGCTGGCCTGGGTGGGACAGGTCGAGCATGACGATCTGGCCAGCCCCTTGTTGCATCACGCGGCCTTGCCGCAGGAAGCGGAGGCCGCCTTTTTGCGGCGGCTGCACGGTTGGCGTACGGGCCGGACCTCGGCGGCGGCGGGCTAGAATCATGACGAAATCCCTGTTGCCGACCCAGGAATTGAATTAGACGGCAAGAAACCGCCTATTTCGGAGTGCACTCGACGGGTAAAGCACGGACAATAGGGGGTATCGGGCTTCATGGCGACGGCCATGAAGCGAATCGCGCCCCGGCGTCGGGGCGGCATCACTGAACGGGCCACTGCATGTACACCGCATCCGGCACACTAGATCGAGACCAGCTGGTGACGCACTATGCGCCGCTGGTCAAGCGCATCGCCTACCACCTGATGGCCAAGCTGCCGGCCAGCGTTCAGGTGGACGACATCATCCAGAACGGCATGATCGGTCTGCTCGACGCCATCGGTCGCTACGAAGAAGGCCTGGGGGCGCAGTTCGAAACCTATGCCGTGCAGCGCATCCGCGGTGCCATGCTCGACGGTCTGCGCGAAAACGACTGGCTGCCGCGCAGCTTGCGCCGCGACATGCGCCGTATCGAATCGGCGATCCACGAACTCGAACAGCGTCACGGTCGCCAGCCGACCGAGCGCGAATTGGCCGACGCGCTCGGCATGGCGCTGGCCGACTACCAGAAGATGCTGCAGGACGCGCGCGGCCATCAGCTGGTGTATTTCGAAGACTTCACCGAAGGCAACGACGATGACTATCTCGAGCGCCATGCCGTCGGCCATGAAGGCGACCCGCTCGATGCGCTGCTCGACCAGAGCATGCGCGACATCCTCGTCGCCTCCATCGAAGACCTGCCCGAGCGCGAAAAGATGGTGATGGGCCTGTACTACGAAGAGGATCTCAACCTGCGCGAAATCGGCGAGGTGCTGGGCGTGTCCGAATCGCGGGTGTGCCAGTTGCACAGCCAGGCCATCGCCCGTTTGCGTTCGCGCATCCACGGCAGCAAGGCCGGCCCCAAGGCACGGCGCGGCCGTCCCCCCAAGAACGCCGCCGGTCCGGCGTGAACGCCCGCGCATCCTAGGAGACGGCGTCAGCCATGGATAGCATCAGCCTGATCGGACTGGTACTCGGTGTGTCGGCCATCCTGGTCGGCCAGGTGCTCGAAGGCGGCCATATCAGTTCGCTGGTCCAGCCGACCGCCTTCATGATCGTCATCGGTGGCACGCTCGGGGCGGTGATGCTGCAAAGCCCGCTGAGGGTGTTCCAGGACGGCATGCGCATGGCCAAGTGGATCTTCGTTCCGCCCGCGCTGACTCATGCCCAGCTGATCGAGCAGGTGGTGGGCTGGAGCCATGTGGCCCGCCGCGAAGGCCTGCTGGCGCTGGAGAACCAGATCGCCGGCATGCAGGACAGCTTCACCCAGAAGGGCGTGCAGCTGCTGGTCGACGGGGTTGAGCCGGAGCGCCTGCGCGAAGTGATGGATGTCGAGATCTCCGCCTGGGAAAGCCGCATGAAGCTCGGCGCCAAGATCTGGGAGGCGGCCGGCGGCTATGCGCCCACCATCGGCATCCTGGGGGCGGTGATGGGCCTGATCCACGTGATGGAAAACCTCTCCGATCCGTCCAAACTCGGTGCCGGCATCGCGGTGGCTTTCGTGGCCACCATCTATGGCGTGGGCTCGGCCAACATGGTGTTTCTGCCCATGGCCAAGAAGCTGCTGGCCCATGTGTCGCGCCTGGTGTCGCTGCGCGAGATGCTGGTCGACGGGCTGGTGGGCATCGCCAACGGCGACAACCCGCGCATCATCGAAAGCCGCCTGCAGGGCTACGACGTCTGAGTCTGTGCGTGCACCGGGCGGCGCTTGGCGCTGTCCGCAGTGTGCGAGCTGCCGAATCCCTTCCGTGTGCGACGCACCGGCCCCCCCCGGGTTGCCGGCACTTGCGCCGATTGCGCCGCACGGCCTGAGCGCCGACGAGCACGATAGCGCATTGAACCTAGAAACCGCAGTTGACCGCTTGTGCCCAAGAGCAAGGTATTGAACATGCAAACCTTTTCGGCTTCGAGGCCGATCACCCGGTGGGTGACAGCGCTACGCACCCGATTGCACGTCTGGCGCGCCGCCTGGCCGCGTTGCTCCTCCTTACAGCGTGCAGGCTGTGCGTCGTCGCGCCTTGCCAGACAGCCCGCCAAACGCACACTCGGGCGCGTCCAACTACGGTTTCTAGGTTGAACGCCCCGGTCGTTGCCACAAAAAGTTCACCTGCCGCGACTTTCATTTCGATATTATTCGAAACATGGAAATAAAAGACGCTGCGCAATTGCTGTCGGCCCTGGGGCATGAAGCCCGGCTGAGCATTTTCCGCTTGCTGGTCGAGGCCGGCCCGGCCGGTCTGGCCGCCGGGGCGATCAGCGAGACGCTGGCCATGGCGCCGGCCACCGCCTCTTTCCACCTCGCGCATCTGAGCCGGGTCGGCCTCATCGACGGTCAGCGCACCCACCGCTTCATTCACTACTCCGCCAATTTCTCGGGGATGGACCAGCTCATCGCCTTCCTCACCCGCAACTGCTGCCAGGGCCAGGCCTGCCTGCCGAGCGCGGTGCCCTGCCGGGCCGCCGATCAAAAGGACGCATCCAACGCATGACAACGCCAAAAACCGTGCTGGTGCTGTGCACCGGCAATTCCTGTCGCTCGCAGATGGCCGAGGCCATCCTCAACCATGATCTGGCCGGCCAGGTTCGTGCGCTGTCGGCCGGTACCCGGCCGCAGCCGGCCGTGGCCGAGGGCGCCATCGAGGCCTTGCAGCGCGCCGGCCTGCCGACCGACGGCCTGTACCCCAAAGACATCGATGCCGTGATCGATGTGCCGATCGACCTGGTGGTGACGGTGTGCGACAACGCCAAGGAGAGCTGCCCCATCTTCCCGAAACCGGTGCCGCGCATGCACATGCCCTTCCATGATCCGCATGGCGAGCCCCTCGACAGCTTCATCGCGGTGCGCGATGCGATCCGTGATCAGCTGGTGCCGGCCGTGCGCACCGCGCTCGGCCTCTGAGGAGAGACCATGTCTGCACAATGCGAAGTGACGGCCAAGATGGCCGCGGGCGCACCGATCAGCTTCTTCGAGCGCTATCTGACGGTGTGGGTGTTCCTGTGCATCGTGGCCGGGATCGTGGCGGGGCAGGTCGCCCCCGGGCTGTTCCAGGCGCTGGGCCGCCTGGAGGTCGCCCAGGTGAATCTGCCGGTCGGCCTGCTGATCTGGGTCATGATCATCCCGATGCTGATGAAGATCGACTTCGGCGCCTTGCACGAGGTGCGCGAGCAAAAGCGCGCCATGGCCATCACCCTGGTGGTCAATTGGGCGATCAAGCCCTTCACCATGGCCGCGCTGGGCTGGCTCTTCATCCGCCATGTGTTCGCGCCCTGGCTGCCGGCCGAACAGATCGACAGCTACATTGCCGGTCTGATCCTGCTCGGCGCCGCGCCGTGCACCGCGATGGTCTTCGTGTGGAGCAACCTGTGCCGCGGCAATGCCAACTTCACGCTGACCCAGGTGGCGCTCAACGATCTGGTGATGGTCTTCGCCTTCGCGCCGATCGTCGCCTTGCTGCTGGGCGTGTCGTCGATCCCGGTGCCGTGGGACACGCTGTTCCTGTCGGTGGTGATGTACATCGTCATCCCGCTGGCCATTGCCCAGGCGATCCGCAAGCGCCTGTTGGCGCGTGGCCGGCCGGCGCTGGATGCGGCGCTGGCACGCATCGGCCCGTATTCGATCATGGCGTTGCTGGCCACGCTGGTGCTGCTGTTCTCCTTCCAGGGCGGCACCATCGTTGCCCAGCCGGCCATCATCGCCATGCTGGCGGTGCCGATCCTGCTGCAGACCCTGCTGATCGCCGCCCTCGGTTACGGGCTCAACCGCCGCCTGCGGGTCCGTCATGACGTGGCCGGCCCGTCGACCATGATCGGCGCGTCCAACTTCTTCGAGCTGGCGGTGGCGGTGGCGATCGTGCTCTACGGCTTCGATTCGGGCGCCGCGCTGGCGACCGTGGTCGGCGTGCTGATCGAGGTGCCGGTGATGCTGTGGCTGGTCAAGACGGTCAATGCGACCAAGGTGTGGTACGAGTCCGCGCGTCGCGCGTGACCGATGTGCAAGGAGGCAAGATCATGAAAAAGCTTGAAGTGTTCGACCCGGCCATGTGCTGCCCGACCGGCGTGTGCGGGGTCGAGGTGGATCCGGTGCTGGCACAGTTCGCCGCCGACCTGCAGTGGCTCGGCGCGCATGGCGTCGAGGTGTTGCGCCACAACCTGGGCCAGGCACCGCAGGCCTTCGCCGCCAATGCGGCGGTGCTCAAGGAAATGGAAGCCGGCATGGAGCGGCTGCCGATCGTGATGGTCGATGGCAGCATCGTGGCCACCGGGGTGTACCCGTCGCGCGCGCAACTGGCGCAGAAACTCGGGCTGGCGCTGACGGCCGAGGCGGCGCCCCGTCTCAAAGCGCAAGGCTGCTGTCCGCCCGACAGCGGTTGCTGCTGACCGGCCGGCGTCGCGATGAGCCTGCCAGCCGCCGCCACCCGTTTCCTCTTCTTCACCGGCAAGGGCGGGGTGGGCAAAACCTCGCTGTCCTGCGCCACCGGCCTGGCACTGGCCGAAGCCGGCAAGCGCGTGCTGATCGTCAGCACCGATCCGGCCTCGAACCTCGATGAGGTGCTGGGTGCGGCGCTGGGACCGGCGCCCACGCCAGTGCCCGGCGTGCGCGGATTGTTCGCCCTCAACATCGACCCCGAGGCCGCCGCTGCGGCCTATCGCGAGCGCATGGTCGCCCCCTATCGCGGGGTCTTGCCGACCGCGGCCGTGCGCAGCATGGAGGAGCAGTTCTCCGGCGCCTGCACGGTGGAGATCGCCGCCTTCGACGAGTTCTCGAAGTTGCTCGGCGACCCTGCCACCACGGCGGACTTCGAGCACATCGTCTTCGATACCGCGCCGACCGGCCACACCTTGCGCCTGCTCAGCCTGCCGACCGCCTGGGACAGCTATATCGCTTCGTCGACCGGCGGGGCGTCCTGCCTGGGGCCGCTGGCCGGGCTCGAGGCGCAAAAGGCCTTGTACGCCGCGACCGTGCACCAGCTCGCGGATGCCGCCCAGACCACGGTGATCCTGGTGAGCCGCCCGGAATCGGCCGCGCTGCGCGAGGCGGAGCGAACCCGTGCCGAACTGGCCGCGCTGGGCATCGACAACCAGTGTTTGGCAATCAACGGTGTATTTACCGCGGCCCGCGCCGACGATGCCATTGCCGTCGCCATGGCGCGGCGTGGCGCCGAAGCGCTGGCGCGCATGCCGGCTGCGCTGGCCCGCCTCGAGCACACCACAACGCCCTTCCTGCCGCGCGGTACGGTCGGCCTCGATGCCCTGCGCGCGATGGCCCACCCTGAGGCGTTGCCGGTGCCTGACGGGGGCATGCCGCATCCGCACACCGCACTGCCGGAAGGGCTGGCTGCGATGGTGGATGCGCTGGCGCAGGGCGGGCGTGGCGTCATCATGACCATGGGCAAGGGTGGGGTCGGCAAGACCACCATCGCCGCGGCGATTGCGCTGGCGCTGGCCGAGCGGGGCCATGCGGTGACCTTGTCGACCACCGATCCGGCCGCGCATGTGGCCGACACGCTGGCTGAGGCGGTGCCGGGGCTGAGCGTCGCGCGCATCGACCCGGTGCAGGAGGTGGCGGACTATACCCGCGAGGTGCTCGACAAGGCCGGCGAACGTCTCGACGCGGCGGGCCGTGCCCTGCTCGAGGAGGATCTGCGCTCGCCGTGCACCGAAGAGATCGCGGTGTTCCGGGCCTTCGCCCGTACGGTCGATGCCGGGCGTGACGGCTTCGTGGTGCTCGATACCGCGCCCACGGGGCATACGCTCCTGCTGCTCGATGCGGCCGAGGCCTACCACCGGGAGGTGATGCGCACCCGCGGCGACATGCCCGAGGCGGTGCGCGACCTGTTGCCCCGGCTGCGCGATGCGCAGTTCACCCGGGTGCTGATCGTCACACTGCCCGAGGCGACACCGGTGCATGAAGCCGAGCGCCTGCAGGCCGATCTGGCGCGTGCGGGTATCGTGCTGTTTGGCTGGGTGGTCAATCAGTCCGTGCTGGCCAGCGGAACGCAGGACGCGCTGCTGATGCAGCGCGGTGGCTACGAGATCCCGTTCATCCGGCGGGTGGCCGATGTGCCCGGCAGGCGTTGTGCCGTGGTGAGTTGGCGGGCGACCGAGCCGGTCGGCCCAGCCGGGCTGAGGCCGCTCGCAGCGACCTGACGAAGACGGCGCACGCGCAAGGCGTGCGCCGTCGATTGGACCTTACAGACGGAAGCTGCTGACCGAGCCCTTGAGTTCGCCGGCCAGGCTGCGCAACTGATCGGCGGCGCCGGCCATGCGCCCGAGGGCGGACTGGTTGGCGCGCACCTGTTCGGCCATGTTCTCGACGTTGCGGCTGATGTGGCTGCTCGAT
The DNA here is from genome assembly GCF_018524365.1 of Denitromonas iodatirespirans. Taxonomy (GTDB): domain Bacteria; phylum Pseudomonadota; class Gammaproteobacteria; order Burkholderiales; family Rhodocyclaceae; genus Nitrogeniibacter; species Nitrogeniibacter iodatirespirans. Next base: position 94,125 of record NZ_JAEKFT010000001.1, on the reverse strand, counting down.
TCGCTCTGCTCGCGCACGGCGCGGGTGATTTCGCCGACTTCGGCCGTGGTGTGGCTGACCGATTCGTTGGCCTCGCCGAGCGCCTCGGAGGCCAGGCGCATGCCGCTGCGGCTGTCTTCGAGCGATTCAAGGCCCTTGTTGAGCGCTTTTTCCAGCGTGCGGGCCTGGTCGCCGAGCACACCGGTGATGCTATCGATCTGGCTGGCGGACTGGCCCGATTTCTCGGCCAGCTTGCGCACCTCGTCGGCCACCACGGCAAAGCCGCGGCCCTGTTCGCCGGCCCGGGCGGCCTCGATGGCGGCGTTGAGCGCCAGCAGGTTGGTCTGCTCGGCAATCTCGCGCACCTGCTGCGTCATGGTGGTGATTTCCTGGGCGCTCTTGAAGAAGGCCTGGGCTGTTTCGGTCACGCCGCGCATGACGGTGGCCGAGCCTTCGACCGAACGGGCCAGGGCGTCGAGGCGTGAGGCGGCGCGTGACGAGGCTTCGAGGCCTTTGTCGGACAGGGCGCTGAGCCGCTCGGTGTTGCCGCTGATGCGCTGGATGGCCGCGGTGACGTTGTCCACCCCCTGGGCGGTATCGCCGGCGGCGGCCGTCTGGCGCTCGGCCGATTCGGCCGCCTTGCGCGACTCTTCGGCCACTTCGCTGGCGGCGGCATCGACGCTGGAGATCGACTGGGTGACCCGGCCGATGAGCTTGCCCAGGTCGTTGCGGATCGACTCCGCGCTTTGCGCGATACGCCCCAGTTCGTCTTGCGTGTGGGCTTTGATCGGCTGGCTGAAGTCGCCCTTGGCGAGTTTGTGCAGGCCGTTTTCGAGCTCGCGCGCCGGGCCGATGAGCTGGCTTCTGAGCAACCACAGGAAGAGCGCGAAGGCTGCCGCGCAGGCCACGGCAACGAGGGCCGCGGTGATCAGGATGGCTTGTTGTGCGTCGGCTTCGATGGCCTTGGTGTGTGCCGAAATCTGCTCATCGACCAGCGCGGCCAGATCGTCGAGATACTTGGCGGCCGGCTTGTCGGCATCGCGCACGCTCTTTTCCAGCGCGTAGATGTCGTAGCTGACCCGGTAGGCCGACAGCGCGTCGCCATAGGCTTCGCGCAGTCCGGCGTGGGATTTGAGGAATTCCTTGGCCAGCGTCTGGGTCTGCTCGCTGACCAGCGGGGAGGCGGCGATGGCAGTCAGGTGGGCTTGCAGCTGATCGTGCTTTTTACCGTAGGCCAGCCAGTAGTCGGCCGTGATCTCGTCTTCGGTGATGCGCAGGAGGATGTTTTTCCAGTCGAGCAGTTGCGAGAGGAAGACCGTCTTGTCGTCGGCAAGTTTGAACTGCTCGGCATGTAGGTCGGTGACCTCATGGGTCAGTGTGTCGATCGCGCGATACTGGAGAAACAGGCCCACACAGGCAGCCACCAGCAGCAGGGCGGTACCACCGCCACAGATCAACAGCAGCTTGTTACGGATGCTGGAGAGGATGAAATGCATGATCGGACCGTCTCTGGAAGTTGAACCTGACGTGAGAGTACGGCTACGGCGCGTCAGACTTTAGGCAGGAAAACCCGAATGGTGTCTCTTGCCGATCGGTGGCGCGGTCATCGCGGGCGCTCAAGGCGTTGCGCCGGATGCCGTAGTGTCTCCTTGAGTGGCACGAACGTTGCACATAGGTGAGCGTTGCCATCGACCGACCGGACGCGACCCATGGGCAGACGACGCACCGAAGCAGAAGAGCACGAAAACCACGAGCGCTGGCTCGTGTCCTATGCCGACTTCATCACCTTGCTGTTCGCCTTCTTCGTGGTGATGTATTCGCTCAGCTCGGTCAATGAGGGCAAGTACCGGGTGCTCAGCGATTCGCTGGTCCAGGCGTTTCGCAGCGTCAGCGTGAATGAGTCGGGCACCCAGATGGTGGTGCAGCCGATGCCGGTGACGACCGGCCCGATCCCGGTGCCCAAGCTCGACCGGGCCAAGGCCGCCGCCGAGCAGGCCAAACAGCGGGCGCGCGAGGCGGCGGTGAAGAAGGTGCGCAACATGGCCGACGAGATCCGGCGCGTGCTCAAGCCCTTGTCGGAAGGCGGACAGGTGCTGGTCACCGAAGGGGCCAACGGCATCAAGGTGGAGATCAATGCCGAAGTGCTGTTTGCCCCCGGCGAAGCGCTGCTCGGCGCACCGGCCGTGAGTGCCTTGAGCGCCGTGGCGCAGGTGCTGTCGGAGGCGGAGTTCCCGATCATCATCGAAGGGCATACCGACAACGTGCCCATCAACACCTACCGCTTCCCCTCCAACTGGGAGCTGTCGGCGGTGCGTGCCTCGAGCGTGGTGCGCCTGTTCGTGAATGCCGGCGTGGCGCCGTCACGGCTGACGGCGGCGGGCTATGGCGACCAGCGGCCGGTGGCCGACAACGATACGCCGGAGAGCCGCAGCCGCAACCGGCGGGTGACCCTGCTGATCGAGTCGATGCTGGTCGACGAAGACTTGCCGCCGGTCGTGCCCTTGCGGCGCGACGATGCCATCCAGACCATCCTGCCCAGTGCCTCGGCGGAGCCGCCGGCCGCGCGCAGTTCGGTTAATTGATCTGAGTCAAGACGGTTGTGCTGCGCAAGAATAGTATGTCGATACATTCACTTACATCGAGCGCAGCATGGCTGAACTATTCCAGTGGTCCGACGCCTACGGCGTAGGCATTCAGGAAATCGACGAGCAGCACAAGGTGCTGGTGGATCTGCTCAATCGTCTTCACGATGCCATTCATGCCCGTCAGGGGTCGGAGACCTCGCGCAAGATCCTCGGCGACCTGGCCGACTACACACGCACCCATTTCGCGGTCGAAGAGTCGCTGATGCGGGTGTCGAACTACCCGGACTTCGACGTCCACAAGCAGAACCATGAAGACCTCATCGGGCAGGTCAATGCGCTGCAAATCAAGCTCGATTCGGGCGAGGCCAAGATCACCTTCGAGTTGCTGCACTTTCTCAAGGTCTGGCTGACCAATCACATCAAGGAAGCCGACAAGCGCTTTGCCGACTATTTCATCAGTGTCGGCGGTTCGCCGGCCTGGGCGCCGCATGTCGAAAAGAGCATGAACCAGAAGAAGTGGTGGTGGAAGTTCTGGTAAGCGCGCCCCGCACGCGCTGCTGACAAGAGGCCCTGCGGGGCCTCTTTGTCTATCCGGCGCGCGCCAGGCCGTTCAGCGGCAGGCGTGACAGCAGGCGGATGGCCAGCAGCGCGAACAGCAGGCGGCCCCACAAAATCCCGGACAGATCGGCGCCCATCAGCAGCACCAGCAAGGTGTCTTCGATCAGGCTGTGGCTCAGGCTGAGAAAGCTCAGCGTGAGGAAGACGTCGCGGCGGCTCAGGGTGCCGCTGCGTACTTCCTTGAGTAGCAGCCCGGCGCCGAAGGTGAGGCCGAGCGTGACGCCGATGACGGTGATGTTCGCCGCTTCGCCGCGGATGCCGATCAGGCGCAGGGCCGGGGTCAGCAGGGCATGGATCAGGCGTTCGATGCCCAGGTGGCGCAGCAGGCGCAAGGTGCTCATCAAGACTGTGATGATCACCAGGATCCATCCCAGCGTGTGCAACTGGTCGAGCGCCCAGCCCGCCAGCGAGTCGGCGGCCGGCGGGGGCTGCCATGGCAGCGTGATCGGCTGCTCGAGACTGCCGGTGCCCCGATAGATCAGATTCAGCAAGGCGCCGAGTGCGATCGCGCCTCCCAGGCGGATCAGCACCGTGGCGCGCCAGGACACGCCGGCCGCCTTGGCGATGGCCCCCTCGACCGGCAAGGAATGGGCGACCAGCATCAGGCTGCCCAGCACGGTGGCCTGCGCTACCGTGACCGGCGTGTCGGCGGCGAGCGTGAAGAACACCGCCAGCCCGGCGTAGATGTTGCTCAGCAGGGTGGCCGCCCACACCAGCCCCAGCGTGTCGGGCAGCCCGACCAGCGCCATGAGCGGCGCGAGCCAGGTGGCCAGGATCTTGTCGCCGCCGACCTGCTCCAGGGCCTTGACGATCAGCAGCGCCGGCACCATGACTTTGAGCAATGCCCAATAGACGAACACGACTTCGTGCGCGAAGGCCATCAGCCGATGTGTCAGGGGCGGGCGTGGCGGGGCGGGGGGCGCGTCCATGGTGTTCGTCGTTGGAAAGAGGCTTCCAGTGTAGGGGTTGGCAAAAAAATTATTTGGTGAATGCCTGTCGATTGTTTCTGAAAACTTTCTTTTTTCTGCTATGAAAGAAATATTCGAAACCACCGGCTATTCCCATGTCACTTGACCGCACCGATCGGCGCATTCTCGCCATCCTTCAGCTGGATGCCCGGCTGACCAACCAGAGGCTCGCCGAACGGATCGGCTTGTCGCCGCCCGCCTGCCTGAAGCGGGTGCGCCGGCTGACCGAGAGCGGACACATCACGCGCCAGGTGGCGATCCTCGATCCCGAGCGTCTCGGGCCGTTGCTGCATATCGTGGTGGAGGTCACCATGGAGCGCGACCGCAAGGACTTGTACCAACGCTTCTTGTTGCGCGCCGTGGCGAATCCGGCGGTCAAGCAGTGCTACCAGGTCACCGGCGAGGTGGACTTCGTGCTCGTCGTCGTGGTGCCGGACATGAATGCCTACGACCGCTTCTGTGACGATGTGTTGTATGCCGATGACAACCTGCGCAAGTTCCGTACACTGGTCTCGCGCTTTCGCAACAAGTTCGACACGGCGATCGACGTGGGGGAGCCCGCCATGTAGCGCCGTTCGATAACGGTGGCACTGCCGGCGGCGAGCGACGATACGCGGTAGGATATGTCGGACGGATGGTTGCAGGCATAATCAAGGCATCGCACGCACTGTCTAGACTGGGAGCGTGTGATCCATGTCACGGAGATCCGCTGCCGATGCATCTTGATATCCCCTCAGTGATGTTCCTGTCCGCGGTCAGTTGCCTGTCCATCGCGGTCGCCATGTTCGTGGTGGCCGGGCACTACCCGGTCGGGGTCTCGCAGGCCATGCGGCGGTGGGGCGAGGCGAGTGCCGCGCTGGCCCTGGGGGCGGCCTTCATCTTCTTTCGCACGAGCGTGCCCGATTTCCTGTCGGTGGTGCTCGGCAATACGCTGATCGTCACCGGTTTCGGGCTGGCCTATCTGGCGATCCGCTCGCTGCACGGCCGACCCGCCACGCACGATCGGTGGGTACTGGTCTGGGTGTTGCTCTGTTTCGCCCTGTATGGGGGCACTTTCGTGAGCGACGACGACATCAATCTGCGCATCGTCCTGGTGTCGGTGCTGAAGCTTCCGGTGCTGTTGATGATTGTCCGCGAGCTGTGGGCCGGGGGCGGCAATGGGCGGCGTCCGATCGAAGGCCTCCTGATCGTCGTCTATCTGGCCTATGCGCTGGTCAGCGGGGTGCGGGCGGTGGATACGATGAGCGGCGGCGACCTGAGCCACAGCAGTTTCTTCGGCGACCCGATGCAGCAGTTCTCGATCATCGCCTTCTTCCTGACGGTGAGCGTCTCGTCGCTGTTCTTCATGCTGGCGCTGGGCGAAGTGCTCACTGCCGAGCTCTACCAGCGCGCCACCACCGACGCGCTGACCGGCATCTACAACCGCCATGCCTTCGAGGAGTTGGCCTCGCGCGAGATTGCGCGCAGCCAGCGCACCGGACGCTATCCGAGCATGCTGATGGTCGACATCGACCACTTCAAGCGCATCAACGATCGCTGCGGCCACGCCACCGGTGACGCCGTGCTGTGTGCCGTGGTTGGTGCCATCCAGGGCGCCTTGCGTCAGCAGGACTTCGTCGGGCGTTGGGGGGGCGAGGAGTTCTGCATCCTGTTGCCCGAAACCGGCCGCCTGGATGCGCTGATGGTGGCCGAGCGGCTACGCACCAGCGTCATGGAACTGCCCGCGGTGGACGCTTCAAAGATGGAGACGGTCACCGTGAGCATCGGCGTGACCTGCCCCTATGACCGCGACAGCGGCTTCAGCGCGATGTTGGCCGCGGCCGACGAAGCCTTGTACAAGGCCAAGTTCGGCGGCCGCAACCGGGTGGTGATGGCCGGCGTGTAGGCCGGCCCGGTGTTTCTGGGCGTGCGCGAGGCGCGCGCGGGCGCTCACGGGAAGGCCGGCTCCCGGTTCGGGGTGATGAAGGTTTCCTTGGTCAGCCGGTTCAGCGGCACGTTCAGGGTCGGGGTATTGAACCAGCGCTGATACAGCGCCGGCATCTCGGCCGTCGGCAACAAGGCGCTCAGGCTGTCGCTGACCATCTTCGTGAAGGGCGTGTCGCCCTTGCGCATCATGATGCCGTAGGGCTCGATCGACAGAAACGCGCCGACCGCCTCGTACTGTGCGCCGTCGGCGGCGGCGGAAATCTGCGAGTAGAGAATGATGTCGTCGAGCACGAAGGCCTTGGCTTTGCCCTCGCGCACTGCGGCCATGCCGGCGTCGGCATCGAGCACGTAGATGAAATTCAGCCCCAGGGAGGCGGCGTCATTGTGTGCCATTACCAGTTTTTCGCCGGTGGTGTTCTTGATGATGGCGAGCGTCTGGCCGCCCAGATCGTCGATCGACCGGATCTTGTCGGCCTTGCGGGTCAGCAGGCGAGTGCCGGTGACGTAGAAGGCCGGGGAGAAGTCGTAACGCGCCTGGCGATCGCGGGTCATGGTCGAAGCGCTGCAGTCCATGTCGGTCTTGCCCGTATCCAGCATCGTGAAGCGGGTGTCCCAGTCGGTCTCCACATAGACGATCTTCAGCTCGGGCAGGTCCAGTCGGGCCTTGAGGTCGGCCGCGATGTGCTTGCACAGATCGATGGTGTAGCCCTGCGGGGTGCCGTTGGCGGCATGGCTGCCGAACGGCGCGTTGCCGGGGACCCAGCCGATGGTCAGCGTGCGCGTCCGGCGCAGCGTGTCGAGGGTGTCGGCCTGCGCGGTCAGGGCGGCGCAGAAGGCCAGCGCGGCGACGAGCAGGGGGAGGCGGCGGGTGGCGATCATGGATGTCTCCTGTGGGTGGCGGCGGGTGCGTGGGGCCCGTTCATGGCGGGGCGGCCCGTCATTGTGTGGCGCACGGCGCAGCAGGTCTCCGGGCGCGCCGACGGGTCTGCCGACACGCCCGGAGGAGAGGGCCCGGGATCGCCGGGGTCTGTCCATTAAACGAGAGGCGGGCCGGAAAGATCTGTCTTTTTGGGTGTGAAGGCGTGGGCAGGATGAAACGGCCTTGCGCAGATCGCTTGTTCGAGGAAGAAAACACCCGGGGCATGCTGCAGCCCCGGGTCGGGCAGGCGAGGGTCGTCGGTGAAAACGCCTCAGCGCGCGCCGGTGGGCCTGAGCTTCTGCGGCAAGGGCACGCCCTTGCGCGCCCGCCGGTGGCGCCACAGTTCGAGCTGGTTGGGCTTGAGGCTCAGTTCGGTGGCACGATTGCCGCGGCCGATGCCTTCGACGATCAGGTTGGCGGCGTTGTCGGGCACCGCCACGGCGGCCAGTTGCGCCTCGGCGTCGAGCGCCATGACGATGACACCGCGACCGCCCGACTGCATTTTCATTTCGCTGGCGGGGAAGACCAGCACGCGGCCGTTGTCCGACAGCGCCACGATCCAGTCGCCCTTGACCGGCGTCGGGGCGAGCACCTTCTCGCCTTTTTCGAGCGTCATGAAGGCCTTGCCGGCACGCTGGCGGGTGGTGGCGTCGGTGATCTTGCAGATGAAGCCGTAGCCGCCCGAATTGGCGAACAGGTAGTGCGCCTCGGGCGCGGCGGTGACCACCTGGGCCAGCTTGGCGCCGTCCTGGAACTCCACCAGCGTGGCCATCGGCGTGCCGTCGCCGCGCCCGCCGGGCAGGTCGGCCACGCGCACGGTGTAGGCACGGCCCTTGGTGTCGATCACGATCAGCGGCCACACCGTGCGGGTTTCGATCACCGCAAAGCCGGTGTCGCCGGTCTTGTAGTTGATGCTCGCCGGGTCGATGCCGTGGCCCTGGCGGGTGCGCACCCAGCCATGCTTGGAGACGATCACCGTCACCGGCTCGTCGGCCACGCTGATCTCGGCCACGGCCGCCGGGGCGACGGTCTCGATCAGGGTGCGGCGCTCGTCGCCGTATTGCTTGGCGTCGGCCTCGATCTCCTTGAGGATGAGTTTGGTCATCGCCGGGCGGCTGTCGAGCAGGTGGGTGAGGCCGTCGCGCTCTTCCTTGAGCTTGGCCAGTTCCTGTTCGATCTTGATGCCTTCGAGGCGGGCCAGCTGACGCAGGCGGATCTCGAGGATGTCTTCGGCCTGGATCTCGGTGAGGCCGAAGGCGGCGATCAGCGCCGGCTTGGGCTCGTCCGACTCGCGGATCACGCGGATCACTTCCTCGATGTTGAGGAAGGCGATCATCCGCCCTTCGAGGATGTGGATGCGGCGGTCGACCTCGTCCAGGCGATGGCGGGTGCGCCGCTCGACCGTCACGTAGCGGAAGTCGATCCATTCGCTCAGGATCTGCACCAGGTTCTTCTGCTGCGGCCGGCCGTCGCGGCCGATCATAGTCAGGTTGAGCGAGGTGGAGGTCTCGAGGCTGGTGTGGGCCAGCAGCACGGCCATGAATTCGTCGCGGCTCTGGCGGCTCGAGCGCGGCTCGAGCACCAGGCGGATCGGCGCCTTGTCGGAGGATTCGTCGCGCACCGTCTCGACCACGCCGAGCACCAGCTGCTTGAGCTGCCTTTGCTCCTGCGACACTTCCTTCTTGCCGGCGCGCGGTTGCGGATTGGTGAGGGTCTCGATCTCGGCCAGCACCTGGGCGGTGGACACGCCATGCGGCAGTTCGTCGACGATCACGCGCCACTGGCCGCGCGCCATCTCCTCGATGCGCCAGCGGGCGCGCAGGCGCAGGCTGCCGCGGCCGCCGGCATAGGCGTCGCGCAGCGTTTCGGCCGAGGAGATCAGCTGGCCGCCGCCGGGGTAGTCCGGGCCGGGCAGCACTTCCATGACCTCGTCGAGCGTGGCCTCGGGCTTGCGGATCAGCAGGCAGGCGGCCTTGGCCACTTCGCGCAGGTTGTGCGGTGGGATCTCGGTGGCCATGCCCACCGCAATGCCCGAGGCGCCGTTCATCAGCACGAAGGGCAGGCGCGCCGGCAGCAGCACCGGCTCCTTGAAGGCGCCGTCGTAGTTGGGGGCGAAATCCACCGTGCCGCGGTCGAGCTCGGCGAGCAGCAGCTCGGCGATCGGCGTGAGCCGGCATTCGGTGTAGCGCATGGCGGCGGCCGAGTCGCCGTCGCGCGAGCCGAAGTTGCCCTGGCCGTCGACCAGCGGGTAGCGCAGCGAGAAATCCTGCGCGGTGCGCACCATGGCGTCGTACACCGAGCTGTCGCCGTGCGGATGGTATTTGCCGATCACGTCGCCGACCACGCGGGCCGACTTCACATGCTTGCTGTTGGCCGACAGGCGCATCTCGTTCATGGCGAACAGGATGCGGCGCTGCACCGGCTTCATGCCGTCCTCGACCTGGGGCAGGGCGCGCGACTTGACCACGCTCATCGCGTAGGCAAGGTAGGCGCGCTCGGCGAATAGGTCGAGCGGCAGGGCGTCGTCGCCCATCGGCGGTTGGGTGCCGCCCGGCGGCGGTGCGGGCGGCGGCAGATCGGCGCCGGGCTGGGGGGCGTCGCCGGTGGGCGGCGGAGCGAACAGGTCGAGGGTGTCGTGACTCATGAATCTCAGTACATCATGTGGCCGCCAGCGCCGATCACGCCGATGTCGCTGTAGCTGGAGCCGTTGTGGTGGGTGGGCGAATAGCGGATCAGAAAGCCCGACAGGTCGGTCGGCCCCATCGCGTCGAGGGCGTCGCGCAGCTTTTGCCGGGTGAGCGCGCCACGGACGCTGGCCGCGGCCCGCAACATCAGCCGGGCGGCAATGAAGCCTTCCATGGTATTGGGCGACAGGGTTTCGGTCGCGTCACCGAGCGCGGCATGCAGGGCGCGCAGCTCCTGGCAGATCGGCAAGGCGCAGGCGTTGGGGTCGGGCATGACCGCGACCATGCCGAAACCGCGGGCAGCCTCGACACCAGCGGTCTTGACGATCTGGGTCGCGTCATTGACCGACAGCCCGACCGCCGGCACCCGCAGGCCGGCGGCATGGATCGCCTTGATCGCTACGCCGGTGGGCGAACCGGCGGTGCCGATGATCACGCCTTGCGGATCGGCCGCCATCACCGCGGCCACGGCGCCGGAAACGTCGACGCTGCCGCGCGGGCTGACGCCGCGGCCGGCGACCTGCAGGCCGCGCCGCGCGAGCGATGCGACGAAGGCCGTGTGGATCGACTCGCCGAAGGGATCGGCCTCGTGCACGATGCCGATGCGTCGAATGCCCGAGTTGGCGAAGTGCTGGACGATGCGATCCACCTCCTCGGCGTAGCTGGCCCGCACATGGAAGACCCGCGGGTTGAGCGGCACGCGCAGGTGGTCGGCGCCGGTGTAGGGGCCGATCAGGGCGATCTGCGCCGCATCGAGCAGACCGCTTTGGAGCACGGCGCCAGTGTTGGCGGTGCCCAGCAGGTTCACCACCGCCACCGGATCATGCTTGTCGATGCCTTCCTTGAGCAGGCGCAGGGTCTCGGCGACTTCGTAGCGGTCGTCCAGCGCCACCAGTTTGAACTTCTCGCCATGGAGGCCGCCCTGGCGATTGGCCTCGGCAATGGCCAGGCTGGCGCCGTAGCGTAGCGCACGGCCGAGGCTGGCGCGCGAGGCCGAGTAGTCGGCCACCTGTAGCACGGTGATCTCGGCGCGCACCGGCAGCACCGCCATGGCCAGGAGGGCGGCGAGGCTCAGCAGGATCAGGCGGCATCGCAGCATGGCGGGGCTCAGAGGTCGGCGTCGACCGTGTCGCCCTTGGTCTCCATCCAGGCGCGGCGGTTGCTCGCTTCGCCCTTGCCCATCAGCAGGGTGAACATGCGCAGCGTGTCGTCGAGCGCCTCGGGGCGCACGCGCACCGGCAGCACGCGGCGGGTGGCCGGGTCCATGGTGGTTTCGCGCAGCTGCTCGGGGTTCATTTCGCCCAGGCCCTTGAAGCGGCCGATCTCCAGCGCCTCGGGCTTGAAGCCCTCCTGGATCATGCGGTCGCGGATTGCGGTCAGCTCGCCGTCGTCGAGCGCATACAGGCGGCGCGCCGGGCGCTTCTTGCCCTGCGCCGGTACGTCGACCCGATACAGCGGCGGCTGCGCCACGTAGATGTGGCCGGCCTCGATCAGCTTGGGGAAATGGCGGAAGAACAGGGTCAAGAGCAGGGTCTGGATGTGGGCGCCGTCGACGTCGGCATCCGACATGATCACCACCTTGCCGTAGCGCAGGCCGGTCAGGTCGGGTGTGTCGTTGGGGCCATGGGCATCGACGCCCAGCGCCACGGCGATGTCGTGGATCTCGTTGTTGGCGTAGAGGCGGTCGGGGTCGATCTCCCAGGCGTTCATGACCTTGCCGCGCAGCGGCAGGATGGCCTGGGTTTCCTTGTTGCGGGCCAGCTTGGCGCTGCCGCCGGCCGAGTCGCCCTCGACCAGGAAGAGTTCGTTGTCGTCGATGTCCTCGCTTTCGCAGTCGGACAGCTTGCCGGGCAGCACCGCCACGCCCGAGGTTTTCTTTTTCTCGACCTTCTTGGCGTTCTTCTGGCGCGCGGTGGCAGCGCGGATCGCCAGCTCGGCGATCGCCTTGCCGGCGTCCACATGGTTGTTGAGCCAGATCTCGAAGGGGTCGCGCACCATGCCCGAGACCAGCTTGACCGCCTCGCGCGAGTTGAGCTTTTCCTTCACCTGCCCCTGGAACTGCGGGTCGAGCAGGCGCGCCGAGAGCACGAAGCTCAGGCGGTTGCACACGTCGTCCTGCTGCAGCTTGAGGCCGCGCGGGAGCAGGGCGTGATGCTCGATGAAGCTTTTCACTGCCTCGAAGACGCCGGCGCGCAGGCCGGACTCGTGCGTGCCGCCGGCCACGGTGGGGATCAGGTTCACATAGGATTCGGCCGGCACCGCCGGGTCGAACCAGCCGAAGGTCCAGGCCGCGCCCTCGCCGCTGGCGAAGGCTTCGTCGTCGCTGGCGGCGTATTTCTCGCCGGTGAACAGCGGCGCCACCGGTTCCTGGTCGCCGGCCAGTTCGGACAGATACTGGGCCAGGCCGTTGGGGTAGTGCCACTGCTTGCTGGCGAGGCTGCCGTCGGCCTGCTCGATGTCGAGCTGCACCGCCACGCCGGGCAGCAGCACGGCCTTGGAGCGCAGCAGGCGTTCGAGCTCGTTCATCGGCACGCGCGGCACGTCGAAGTATTTCGGATCGGGCCACACCTTGACCGTGGTGCCGGTGTTGCGCTGGCCGCAGGTGCCGATCTCTTCGAGCGGGCCGATGCGCTCGCCGCCGTTGGCAAACACGATGCGATGCACCTTGCCGTCGCGCTTGACCTCGACTTCGATGCTCAGCGACAGCGCGTTGGTGACTGCCACGCCGACGCCGTGCAGGCCGCCGGAGAAGGCGTAGGCGCTGTTGCCCTCGCGCTTGTTGAACTTGCCGCCGGCGTGCAGCCGGGTGTAGGCCAGCACCACCACCGGCACGCCTTCTTCCGGATGCAGGCCGACCGGGATGCCGCGGCCGTCGTCGGCCACGGTGACCGCGCCGTCGCGATGGACGGTGACCTGGATCTTCTTCGCCGAGCCGGCCAGCGCCTCGTCGGCGGCGTTGTCGATCACTTCCTGGATGATGTGCGCCGGCGAGTCGGTGCGGGTGTACATGCCCGGCCGCTCGCGCACGGGCTCCAGGCCCTTGAGGACGCGGAAGGAGGATTCGTCGTAAGTGGTGTTGCTTGCCATGGAGGTTCCGAATGAAGCCGGGAGGCCCGAAGCTGCCGGGCCAAAGGATAACGATTTTTTTCGCTGTATGGGGAGCGGTGCTTTTCCGCGGTGGCGGTGCATCGGTGTTGCGAAGAAAAGCTGAGCGCAATAACATGCTGTTCGAATATTTTTTAAGTGCGCAGTCTATTTGGTGATGATCTGCCGTCACCCCGTATCAAGGAATTTCCATGAATTTCAAAGCTTCTCTCATCGTCGCTCTGACCGGAGTTTGCCCAGTGGTGGCCGCGGCGGCAGCGTGCGAACCTCCGCAGTTCGAACCGTTCCGGCCTGAGGTTGTCGGGCAAACCGCCCCGAATCTTGTCGCTGTGGCATTTGCGATGCAGCCAGTGGCCACGTTGAGGATCCCGTCAGATTTTTCGAAATGGGGGGCCTTTCCGTACGGCAGTGTTGGCTTCGGTGATCATCCCAAAGGAATTGTCGGCGTTCTTGGCTACGAAACTCGTCAATCTGTCGCTATCCACAAGAAGGACACTGCGCCTGCCGAGTTCATGCGCACCGTGTTTCTTGGGCTCGACGAGATCGGTTGTGCCTACATGAAGAGCCAAGGGTTGCCGAGCGAGGAGTATCGGTTGCATGCCCGACTGGACCATGGCGGTGAGCTGTTTGCCTACGGAACGGCACGCACTCACCATTTCTACGTGATTCGCGACGATCAGCCCGACTACGTGATGAACGGCATGTTCAAGAACATCAGCCGGGCCGAGTTCGAAATCATTTTGTCCACCATCGAAATTCAATAGGAGCGTGTCTGATGGAAGCGATTGATCAAGTGGAGTCGGAAGAAATGCGCCACGTCCTGAGCAAGTTCTACGGACCGGTCGTCAATACTTGGACGATCAACTACGGCGTGTATGAAGTGCTCGGGCGACTTATTGCCGGAAGTGAGCAATGCACGCGGGCCATGCACCTCGTTCCCAGACCGTGGGATTTGACGGCTCCCGCCAAGTGGGCGCAGCGCCAAGTGCGGAAAGCGCTGGTGCGGTACCTGAATTCGCCTGAGGGACAGCACTACGTTGTTTGCATGAAGGGTGCTGCACGGAATTTTCGGAGCGAGTTCGAGCTGGCGCAGTTGGGACTATGATTCTGTCCGTTGTGCGGTGCGGAGGGACCGCCGGGGTGAGTGATGCGCCTCAGACACTGCCCAGGCTGCGGCCGCCGCCGGCCGGGCGGGACTGGCCGTCCGGGCCGTAGAGCTGGGGCTGGTTGGCCGCGGCCAGCAAGGTGGTCAGGGCGGCCTGGTTGTGCTGCATGCGCTCGACGATGAGCACGCCGTTGCGCTGGTTGCGGTCGCGCGCCTCGCGGGCCAACGTCAGCACGGTGTCCCAGGCGGCGAGCGCGGCGGGTGCATCCTGGCACAAGGCGCGGATGGTCTTGTCCGATGGCTGCAGGCCGAGGCGTGCCAGCACGTGGGTGCGGTCGTCGTTGATCTTCTGAAGCTGGCGGTAACGCTGGTTCTTTTCGTCGGCCACCGGCATCAATGCGTCGGCCTCGCCGGCGATGAGCAATTGCTCCTCGCGGACGAGTAGATCCACGAAGCCGCGCAGGCGCGAGGCTTCGTCGATGATCAGGGCGTGCAGCCGAAGGCGATCTGGATGCTGGTTCGTCACGCTTTGTGCGGTTGCGACGCCAGCATCTGGCGGACGCTTTCGATCAGCCCGTCGGCGACCTTGTTGGCGTCCACTTCGAAGCGGCCGTCGCTGATGGCCTGTTTGATTTCATCTACGCGCGCCTGATCAACCACCGGAGTTGCCGCAATGGCCTTTTCCGCCTTCTGCAGCCCCGATGACAGCTGCACCTGATCGCCCGTCGGGGCGCTCGGTTGCGCTGTGGCAGTCGCCTTGACGCGCTGCTCGCCGGCAGGCGTGTTGCCCACCGATTTCACGGAGTTGTCGATTTTCACAGCCTGGTCCTCTTTTTTTATATGACTACAGGTGCTGTTACGGCGACGCACAAGAGAACTTTAGCATCCGATTTAGATACTGAATGTAACGCCGCCCCACCTGAGGCCATGCTGTGAAACATATCACGGACTGAGCAGGACCTCCCCGTTTTCGCTGGCGATTCCCTGCACCACCTTGCCCGAGGGCAGGCGCACGCGCACACCGTCGCCGGCACGGGCGTTGCTCAGGGCAACCCCGGTGTTGGCGACCCGGAAACCGTTGCCCTGCACGATCACCGCGACCGGCCGGCCGGATTCGATGACCTGCGGTTGGGCGATCATCGAGGCGCGCAGCGGCTGGCCCTGCGCCACGGCGAAGCGCATCTGGCTGCCGACCGCCTGCGCCGGGTCGGTCAGCAGCTGGCGGCCCATCTCGGTGAGGTCGCCGTGTTGTTCGGCCAGATCGGCGGCGGTGAGGATCTCGCCGGGGCGCAGCGCGCGGGCGCTGACCAGATAGGGGCCGATCACCTGGACCTGGGCGGCCACATACAGCGACCAGCTGGCCTGGCCGACGCAGCGTACGCCGACCCGTACCCGGCCCCAGGCGCGCGCGCCGGCGGGCAGCCAGGGCTCGATGCGGTCGCAAGGCGGCAGCGGGGGCTGGGCCTGCGGCGGCGTGACCTCGATGTTCACCTCGCCGGGCATGCCGGCCGTCTGGCCGCGCAGGAATTCATGCACCACGGCGCGGATGGTCTCGGCGGACTGGGCCGCGGCGGGGCGACCGAACAGGGCCAGGACGAGCAGGATCAGGCAGGGGGCAATGCGTCTCATGGCGGCATTACAGCATGACGCGCTCCGTGGCCTTGCCGTGAACAGGCCGGGGTTTTTCCCCCTGTTTGCCGGATCGGCAAAGCTTGCCGCCCCGCCGGCCGGATTTGCCGCCGCGGCGGCCGAAATACCCACGTTTTGCGGGCTTATTCGGCCGATGGGGGCGTCTGCCCGGTGCGTAGGATGCCTGGCATGAAAGGTGCAATGGGGTTCCTGCCCCTGGCGCCAGCCACCGATGGCCCGAGGCACAGCAGACGAGGTGACACCATGACCAACCGGCTCGACAACGCACTGCAGTTCCACCAGAACGCGCTGAACATCCGCGCCTATCGCCAGCAGTTGCTGTCGTCCAACATCGCCAATGCCGACACGCCGAACTACAAGGCGCGCGACCTGGACTTCAAGGCCGCGCTGTCCGGCGCGCTCGGTTCCCGGCTCGGCCCGCTGGCCCTGGCCACCACCGCACGCGGTCATCAATCGGGCACCACGGCCAATCCGCTGGAAGCGGCCGCCCGCTATCGCACCGAGCAGCAGTCGAGCGTCGATGGCAACACCGTCAATATGGATGTGGAGCGCGCCGCCTTTGCCGAGAACGCGCTGCACTACGAAGCGAGCATCACCTTCATCAACGGCCTGTTGCGCAGCATGCAGTCTGCGGTTCAGGGCCAGTGAGGAGAGGGCCTGTGACTATTGGTTTGGGGGATCGCGTTGTTTCCAAATGGCTTCGCAACAAGGCGCGCGAGGCAGCCAAGGGCGGGTCCCCTTGGCAACGAGTGCAACGCAGTGGCGAAGCCATTTGGAAACAACCCGGAGGGCTCGGGTCTATTGGCGCGCATGGCGGCGTTGCGCCTCCTTGTCTGGGAGCCACCCAGACCGCGTCGGCGCGCCTTGCCCTGCACGCCAATAGACCCGAGCGCGACCCCCAAACCAATAGTCGCAGGCCCTTATCATGAGCATGCTCAATGTCTTCAAGATCGCCGGCTCGGCCCTCAATGCCCAGTCCGTGCGCCTCAACACGACCGCCTCGAACATGGCCAACGCCGACAGTGTGGCCGGCCCCGACGGCCAGCCTTACAAGGCCAAGCAGGTGGTGTTCTCGGCCGAGGCGGTCGATGGCGCCAGCTCGGTCGGTGTCAAGGTCAACCAGATCGTCGAGAGCGCCGAGCCCGGCCGCATGGTCTATGACCCGGCCAACCCCGCCGCCAACGGCGAGGGATATGTCGAAATGCCCAACGTCAACGTGGTGGAGGAGATGGTCAACATGATCTCCGCCTCGCGGTCGTATCAAGCCAACGCGGAGGTGATGAACACCGCCCGCACGCTGCTCCAGCGCACGCTGAGCATCGGCCAGTAAAGGAGAGACGAGCCATGGCCGTCGATAGCGCCACCAGCGCCCAACAGATCCTCAGCAACCTCGCGCGGACCGACACGCAGAAGGCGTCGACCACCGAGGATGCGCAGAACCGCTTCCTGACGCTGCTGACCACGCAGCTGAAGAACCAGGACCCGCTCAATCCGATGGACAACGCGGCGGTGACCTCCCAGCTCGCGCAGATCAGCACGGTCGATGGCATCGAGCGCCTCAACAAGACGCTCGCCGAGCTGATGGAAGGGCAGCAGTCCTCCGAGGCGCTGCAGGCCGCGCAACTGCTCGGTCGTGGCGTGCTGGTGCCGGGCAAGGGGCTGGTGCTGACCGATCAGGGCTCGCTCGGCGGCTTCAAGCTCGATGCCGGTGCCGACAAGGTGATCGTGACCATCACCGACGCCAACGGCCTCGAAGTGGCCAAGGTCGACCTGGGCGCCTACGAAGCCGGCACCCATTCCTTCCAGTGGGACGGCACCGCCACCGACGGCACGCCTGCAGCGGCCGGCGCCTACACCGTCAGCATCGCCGCCACCAGCGGCGACGACAAGGTGACCGCTACCGCACTGGAGCTTGGGCAGGTCTCCAGTGTGATCCGTGGG
Source organism: Denitromonas iodatirespirans (assembly GCF_018524365.1). Classification (GTDB taxonomy): domain Bacteria; phylum Pseudomonadota; class Gammaproteobacteria; order Burkholderiales; family Rhodocyclaceae; genus Nitrogeniibacter; species Nitrogeniibacter iodatirespirans. Next base: position 76,645 of record NZ_JAEKFT010000001.1, on the reverse strand, counting down.
CCGAAGAGCGTCGATCTGCAAGTCGGTTCGCTGGGCATCTTCCAGCTCAACGAAATCCAGCAAATTCTCTGACGGGAGCGTATCACCATGGCTTTCCAACAAGGTTTGAGCGGTCTGAATGCCGCCTCCAAAGCCCTCGACGTGATCAGTAATAACATCGCCAACGGCAGCAACGTCGGTTTCAAGGGCGGCGCCATCCAATTCACCGACGTCTATGCGGCCGCCCTCAATGGCGCGGCTGCCGGGGTGCAGGTCGGTATTGGCACGGCGGTCGGAGCAGTGACCCAACAGTTCTCCCAGGGCAACATCACGCCCACCGGCAATCCGCTGGATGTCGCCATCAACGGCCAGGGCTTCTTCCGGGTCAGCGGCCAGGGTTCCATCGCCTACACCCGCAACGGCCAGTTCGATGTGGACAAGGACGGCTACCTGGTCAATTCGTCCGGCTACCGGCTCACCGGCTATGCGGCGGACAACCAGGGCAACATCCTGCCGTCCTCGCCGACCGATCTGCAGATCAACACCTCCGATCTGCAGCCGCAGCCGTCGGCGGCGATCGCCATCGGCCTCAACCTTGACTCGCGCGCGACCGCGCCGGGGGTGGCCTTCAACGCCACCGACCCCACCACCTACAACGCCTCGACCTCGGTGACGGTGTTCGATTCGCTGGGCAACGACCACATCCTCAGCATGTATTTCCAGAAGACCGGCGGCGGCACCTGGGATCTCTACACTCAGCTCGATGGCGGCGCGGCCACCCTGGCCACCGGTAGCCCGTCGATGACCTTCGACGGGGCCGGCGTGCTCACCGCGGGCGCCTCGCACAACCTGTCGCTGACCATTCCTGCCTCGTTTGGCGCCAATTCGCCGCAGGCCGTGACGCTCGATTTTGCCGGCAGCTCGCAGTATGGCAGTGCCTTCGGGGTGAACCGTCAGGCGCAGGACGGCTACGCCTCCGGCCGCCTGTCAGGCATCACCATCGCCGAAGACGGCACCATGCAGGGCCGCTACTCCAACGGCCAGTCGCGCAATCTCGGCCAGGTAGTGCTGGCGAACTTCGCCAGCCCCGGCGGCCTGCTCTCGCTGGGCAGCAACCTGTGGGGCGAGTCGCCCTCGTCGGGGCAACCGCTGATCGGCGCACCGGGCTCGGGCAGCCTGGGCCAGCTGTCCGCCGGCTCGGTCGAAGAGTCCAACGTTGATATGACCGCCGAACTGGTCAACATGATTACCCAGCAGCGCGCCTACCAGGCCAATGCCCAGTCGATCCGCACGCAGGACCAGATCCTGCAGACGCTGGTCAATTTGCGTTAATCGGTTATTTGGTAATTGGTTATTGGTTATTGGTGATTTGGGTGGGGGCGTGGCGCTCGCTGCGCATCACCGGCTACGAGGTTCGAGAACATGGACAAGCTGATCTACACGGCGATGACTGGCGCCAAGCACATCCTGACCCAACAGGCGGCGGCCTCGCACAACATGGCCAACGCCACCTCGACCGGTTTTCGCACCGAGATCCACAAGTTCCGGGCGGTCGATGTGCAGAACTCGCCGCTGGCCAGCCGATCCTTCGTGGTCGATGCCAGCGTGGGCAGCGACTTTCGGTCGGGGCCGTTGCAACTGACCGGCCGCACCTACGATGTGGCGGTGGAGGGCAAGGGCTGGTTCGCGGTGCAAGGCGCCGATGGCGGCGAGGCCTACACCCGTGACGGCAGCTTCCAGCTCTCGCCCGAGGGTGTGCTGCAGACCCGCGACGGCCGTGCCGTGATCGGCGACGGCGGGCCCATCACGATTCCGCCCGACAACCAGATCACCATCGGCAAGGACGGCTCGATCTCGGCGATCCCCACCACCGGCGACAAGAACGCGGTGAACGTGATCGGCCGCCTCAAGCTGGTCAACCCGCCCGAGGCCGAGCTGCGTCGCGGCGACGACGGCCTGTTCCGCACCGCTGCCGGCGTGCCCGCGCCGCTGGACGAGAACGTGCAGGTGGCCGGCGGCTACCTCGAAGGCAGCAACGTCAATGTGGTCGACCAGATGGTCAACATGATCTCGCTGTCGCGGCAGTTCGAAATGCAGACCCAACTGCTGCGCAAGGCCGAGACCAACGACCAGGTCGCCACCAAACTGCTGAGTACCGGTTAAGAGCCTGAGAGCCGGAACTGACCGGAAAATCGGCGCTTCTTCCTCGCATCGGGATGGCGCCGGCCGGCGTACTCTGATGTCAAGGGCCGCACCGGCGTGCCGGCCCACGCGAATGCACTGCGCCCGAGCGCGCGAAGGAGCCCGACATGATCCGCTCACTGTGGATTGCCCGCACCGGCCTGGATGCCCAGCAGACCCAGCTGGACGTGATTTCCAACAACCTGGCCAACGTGTCCACCACCGGCTTCAAGCGTTCGCGCGCGGTGTTCGAGGACCTGCTCTACCAGACCCTGCGCCAGCCGGGGGCCCAGTCCACCCAGCAGACACAGATCTCCAGCGGCCTGCAGATCGGCACCGGCGTGCGTCCGGTGGCCACCGAGCGCATCCACACCCAGGGCAACCTGCAGCAGACCGGCAACAGCCTGGACGTGGCGATCCAGGGCGAGGGCTTCTTCCAGCTCCAGCTGCCTGACGGCACCACCGCCTACACCCGCGACGGCTCCTTCCAGCTCGACAACCAGGGCCAGATCGTCACCGCCAGCGGCTATCCGCTCAGCCCGGCGATCGTGCTGCCCTCCGACACCCTGAGCATGACCATCGGCAAGGACGGCACGGTCAGCGTGCAGCAGGCCGGGCAGGTGGCACCGACGCAGATCGGTACCATCCAGCTGGCCACCTTCGTGAACCCGGGCGGCTTGCAGAGTGCGGGCGAGAACCAGTTCCTCGAGACCGCCTCCAGTGGTACGCCCACGGCCAACACCCCGGGCAGCAACGGGGCCGGCGTGCTCAACCAGAACTATGTCGAGACCTCCAACGTGAACGTGGCCGAAGAGCTGGTGCAACTGATCACCACCCAGCGCGCCTACGAACTGAACTCCCGCGCCATCCAGACCTCCGACCAGATGCTCGGCCGGCTGACCCAGCTGTAAGCGGAGCAGGACGGCTGACCATGCGTGCCCTGATCCCCCTGCTGCTCACCGCCTTGCTGACCGGTTGCGCGGCGCTCGAAACCACGCCGCCGACCGCGGTGCACCAGCCCATGTCCGCACGGCCCGACCCGCGCGCCCAGACGGTGCCGGCCAATGGCGCCATCTTCCAGAGCTCCGGCGTGCGTCCGCTGTTCGAAGACCGCCGCGCCCGCATGGTGGGCGACACCATCACCATCAACCTGGCCGAGAGCACCACGGCGCGCAAGGCATCCAACGCCAGCGCCAGCCGCGACGGTTCGCTGACGGCCGGCATCACCTCGATCAACAAGCTGCCCCTCAAGGGCTTGGCGGGGCTGGGTGTCGAGGCCGAGAGCGAGAGCGACTTCTCGGGCCAGGGCGCGGCCGCGGCCAACAACTTGTTCAACGGCACCATCACCGTGACGGTGATCGAGGTCTATCCGAACGGCAATCTGCTGGTGTCGGGTGAGAAGCAGGTGGCGATCAACCAGGGCAACGAATTCATACGCTTCTCCGGCGTGGTCAACCCGACCCATGTCACCACCAGCAACACCGTGCAATCGACCCAGGTGGCCGATGCACGCATCGAATACAAGGGCAGCGGCTACATCAACGACAGCCAGATCATGGGCTGGCTGCAGCGCTTCTTCCTGCTGCTGTTGCCGATCTGAGGTTGCCATGAATAGCGCACGCGCATTTTCAGTAGAGCGGGTTTCAACCCGCCATCGATCGTGGATGGGGTTTGGCGGCTTGAAACCCGCCCTACGGTGGCTGATGGCCGCCGCCTGCGCGCTGTGTGTCGGCGCCGCCCACGCCGAGCGCATCAAGGACCTGGCCAACATCGCCGGCGTGCGCAGCAACCAGCTGGTCGGCTACGGCCTGGTGGTCGGCCTCGACGGCTCGGGCGACCAGACCACGCAGACGCCATTCACCGTGCAGAGCATCATCAACATGCTCGGCAACATGGGCGTGACCATGCCACCGGGCACCAACCTGCAGCTCAAGAACGTGGCGGCGGTGATGGTCACCGCCGACCTGCCGCCGTTCGCGCGGCCCGGCCAGCAGATCGACGTGACCGCCTCGTCCATCGGCAACGCCAAGAGCCTGCGCGGCGGCACCCTGGTGATGACGCCGCTCAAGGGCGCCGACGGCCAGATCTACGCCATGGCGCAGGGCAACGTGGTGGTCGGCGGTGCCGGCGCCTCGGGCGGCGGCGCCTCGGTGGTGGTCAATCACCTGTCGGCTGGCCGGGTGCCCAACGGCGCCACGGTCGAGCGCGCGGTGGCCACGGCGTTGGGGCAGGGCGATGTGGTCCTGCTCGAACTGGAGCAGACCGATTTCGGCACCGCCCAGCGCATGGTCGACGCCATCAACAGCGCCACCTCACCGGGTCAGGCGCAGGCGCTGGACGGGCGGACCATCCAGGTGCGCGCCCCATCCGATGCGTCGATGCGCGTGGCCTTCCTCGGCCGGCTCGAAAACATCGATGTCACCCCGGCGCTGCAGACCGCCAAGGTGATCATCAACTCGCGCACCGGCTCGGTGGTCATGAACCAGGCCGTCACCCTGCAGCAATGCGCGGTGGCGCATGGCAACCTGTCGGTCTCGGTGACCACCGAGCCGGTGGTCAGCCAGCCCAATCCGCTGGCGCGCGGGCGCACCGTCGTCGGTCAGCGTGGCGACGTGTCGGTGGAGCAGTCTGGCGGCGCGCTGATGCGGGTGCAGGCCGGCATCAATCTGGCCGAAGTGGTCAAGGCGCTCAACGCGCTCGGCGCCAACCCCATGGACCTCATCTCCATCCTCCAGGCCATGAAGGCTTCCGGCGCGCTGCGCGCGGATCTCGAGGTGATCTGATGCAGGGCGTGGCGCAGATGAACACCCTCGATCCGAACGCCATGGCCGACCTCAAGCGGCTGGCCAAGGACAACGATCCGAAAGCCGTCGCCGCGGCGGCCCGGCAGTTCGAGGCGCTGTTTCTGGCCATGGTGCTCAAGTCCATGCGCGCCGCGGTGCCCACCACCGGCCTGATGGACAACGAGCAGACCCGGATGTATCAGTCGCTGCTCGACCAGCAACTGGCCGCCAACATGGCCGCCAGCGGCGGTGCCGGGCTGGCCAAGGCGCTGATCGCCCAGATGGGCGGCGACCCCATGCAGGCCCCCAGCCGTGAGGAAATTTCGGCCGGCTTCGACATCGCCTCCGTGCCGCGCCGGCCGGCAATTGCTGCCGCCGTGCCCTTGCCGCCGGTCGATCTTGCCGCCCGCCGTGCCGCTTTGCCGGCAACCGGTGCCGCCGGCGTGAGCACGCCGGGCATCGCGCCCACGCCGGCGGAGATTTCGCCCGATGCCGCCGCCTTCGTGCGCCAGGTGATGCCGCATGCCCAGGCCGCCAGCCGCGCCACCGGCATCCCGGCCCACTTCATGGTCGCCCAGGCGGCGCTGGAAACCGGCTGGGGCAAGTACCAGCTGCGCGACGCCAGCGGCCAGCCCAGCCACAATCTCTTCAACATCAAGGCCGGCAGCAGCTGGCAGGGCAAGACGGTGACGGTGGATACCACCGAATACGTCAATGGCCGGCCCACCACCGAGTCGGCGCGCTTTCGCGCCTACGGCTCGTATGCCGAATCCTTCCGCGACTACGCCCGCCTGATCGGCTCCAGCCCGCGCTATGCCGAGGTCGTCGGCCAGCAAGACCCGGCCGCCTTTGCCCGCGAACTGCAGGCCGCCGGCTACGCCACCGACCCGCGCTACGCCGAAAAACTCACCCGCATCATCACCGGCCCCACGCTGCGCGGCGCACTGCCGGGCTGATCCGCAGCTGCGTAGCCCGGATGCGGCGCCGCGGAATCCGGGAACACCGGCCCGGTCAGGCACTCCCGCCGCCGATTCATACCCCGCACGCCATTGAACGCCGTTCCCGATCGGCACGCCGCTCCCGGATTCCGGCCTGCGGCCTGCATCCGGGCTACGTCCGTTGGTTCGCACCAGCGTAGCCCGGATGCAGCGCAGCGGAATCCGGGAACACCGGTCCGACTAGGCACCCCGCCTTCGATCCGCACCCCGCACCCGCTACGTCCGTTCCCGAAAGCGGCGGCCGTTTGTCGAACTGGCATCAGATTTGCTCTGATCCTGTCGTAAAAGGCTCAGCGACAAGGAATCACCATGGCAGGCATGCTCAACATCGGCATTACAGGTCTGAACGCCGCCCAGGCGTGGCTGAACACGACCAGCCACAACATCGCCAATGCCTCCACCCCCGGCTTCAGCCGCCAGACCGTGGGCCAGAGCACGCTCAACCCGGTGTTCAGCGGTGTCGGCTTCTTCGGCCAGGGCACGCAGGTCGATTCGGTCAAGCGGGTGTACAGCCAGTTTCTCGAAAACCAGGTGCTCACCGCCGACACGCGCCGTGCCTCGTTCGCCGCCTATGAAGCGCAGGTCACGCAGATCGACAACCTGCTGGCCGACCCCACCGCCGGCCTCTCGCCGGCCATCCAGAGTTTCTTCAAGGGCGTGCAGGAGCTGGCGGCCAATCCCTCCAGCGTGCCGGCACGCCAGGCCATGCTGGCATCGGCCGAGTCGCTGAGCGCACGCTTCCAGCAGATCGACGGGCGCCTGCGCGACATCCGCAGCGGGGTCGAAGGCGAGATTGCCAGCACCGTCACCCAGATCAACGCCCATGCCACGCAACTGGCCGAGATCAACCAGCGCATCCTGGTGGCCGAATCGGCCGGTCCGGGCTCGCCGGCCAACGATCTGCACGACCTGCGCGCCAATGTGCTGCGCGATCTCAATCAGCTGGTGCAGATCAGCACCGTGACCGAAAGCGACGGCTCGCTCAGCGTATTCATCGGCAACGGGCAGCCGCTGGTCATCCGTGGCCAGGTGACGACGCTGACCACCACGCCCAGCACCGAGGACCCGCAGCGCCTGTCCGTCGGCCTGCAACTGATCGGTGGCGGTGCGGTGCAGATGCCCGAATCGCTGATCACCGGCGGATCGCTCGGCGGCCTGCTCGAATTCCGCCGCGGCGCGCTGGATACCGCCCAGAGCCAGCTCGGCCTGGTCGCCGTCGGCATCACCGAAACCTTCAATGCCCAGCACCGCCTCGGGCAGGATCTCGACGGCGGGCTCGGGCTCGACTTCTTTACCCCGCTGAGCCCCAGCGTGCGGCCGGTCAGCGGTGCCACCGGCACGCCGACGGTGGCCTTCGGCAATGTCGCCAACCTCACCGGCGACAGCTATCGGCTCACCTATACCAACACCACCGGCGGCTTCACGCTGGTCAATACGCGCACCAATGCCACGGTGTCGGCCGCCGGGGTGGGGCTGACCATCACGCCGCCGGGAACCACCGTGGCGGGCGAGGCCTTCGTCATCGAACCGACCATGGACGCCTCGGCCAACATCCGCGTCGGGATCGGCGACACCCGCCTGGTGGCGGCGGCCGGACCGGTGCGCGCCCAGGTGGCCGCCAACAACGCAGGCACGGCCGCCACCGCCGGGGTGACGGTCACCAGCGTGGCCGGCTTTGCCGCCAACTCGCCGCACATCGGCACCTACTCGCTGCAGTTCAACAGCGGCACCAACCAGTACGACGTGCGCGATTCGGGCAACACCCTGATCGGCAGCATCGCCTTCAACCCCGCCACCGACTCGGCCGGCGTGACGCGTACCCTGCCGGGCGCGCTCGGCGGCATCGACATCAAGCTCTCCGGCGTGCCGGCCAATGGCGACCGCATCACGCTCGAGAGCAACACCGGTGGCGTGGCCGACAACACCAATGCGGTGGCGCTCGCCGCCCTGCAAACGGCAAAAACCATGCTGGCGGCCGGCGGTTCGGCCACCTCCAGTTTTCAGTCCACCTATTCCAACCTGGTCAGCACCATCGGCAACAAGACCAGCGAGGTCAAGGTCAGCCGCGCCGCGCAAGAGACGCTGGTCGGCCAGGCCTCGGCCAGCCGCGAAGCGCTGTCCGGCGTGAATCTCGACGAAGAGGCCGCGAACCTCATCCGTTTCCAGCAGGCCTACCAGGCCTCGGCGCGGGTGATGTCGATCGCCTCCAGCCTGTTCGACGAAATTCTCTCCATCGCGCGCTAACGAGACAGGAGCAAGACCATGCGTATCAGCACCGGCATGATCTACCAGACCGGCGTGAACACCATCCAGCGGCAGACCGCCGAGATGCTGCACACCCAGCAGCAGGTGTCCACCGGCCGGCGCATCATCGCCCCCTCGGACGACCCGATCGCCTCGGCGCGCGCGCTTGAGCTCAGCCAGTCCAAAGGCATCAACGCCCAGCACCAGATCAACCAGGGCTATGCCAAGGACTCCCTCGGCCTGGTCGAGAACAAACTCGCCGCGGTCGAAGAGCTCATCATCCACACGCGCACCCGCGCGGTCGAAGCCGGCAACGGCACCTATGCGCCGAGCGAACTCAAATCCATCGCCACCGATGTGCGTGCCAGCTTCCAGTCCATGCTGGCGCTGGCCAACAGCCAGAACGGGCAGGGCGAATACTTGTTTTCCGGGTATCAGGCCGACCAGCAACCCTATGTCGGCACCATCGACGGCGTCAGCTACCAGGGCGACCAGGGCCAGCGCACGCTGCAGGTGTCGGCCTCGCGCCTGATGCCGATCAGCAACGCCGGCAGCGACGTCTTCAATGCCGTGCGCCAGGACCCGGGCAAGTTCTTCGCCGTGCCGGTCGCGCCCAACGGCGGCACCGGCCACATCGCCCAGACCCAGCTCACCGGTGCCTACACCGGCACCCGCTACGACATCCAGTGGGACGGCACCAACTACAACGTCACCGACGCCGACACCGGCGCCGCGGTGGTCAGCCAGAGCGGGCCCACGCTCACCTTCGGCGCCGTGCAGCTCGAAATGGGCGGCACGCCCAACGTCGGCGACAGCTTCGAAGTCGGCCCGCGCGCCAACGTCTTCAACATGTACACCAACATGGTCCGCGCGCTCGAAAACCCGTCGCCCACCGTCGGCATCCAGGGCGCCGTCGCCCAGGCCATCGACGGCATGGACCGCAGCCTCGACCAGGTGCTGACGGTGCGCGCCTCGGTCGGCTCGCGCATGGTCGAGCTGAACACGCTCGAATCGGTCGGCAGCGACCTCGACATCCAGTACAGCCAGACCCTCTCGCGGCTGCAGGATGTCGACTACGCCGAGGCGGTGAGCAACCTCACCTTGCAGCAAACCTATCTGCAGGCCTCGCAGCAATCCTTCCTGCGCATCAATCAGCTCAGCCTCTTCAACTACCTGAGCTGAGAGACACGCCATGCGCCTGCTCCTCGCCACCGCATCGCTGGCCATCGTCGGCTGCAGCCACATCCCCGGCCCCGGCGAAAACGGCTCGCAGCAATGGCTGCTCGCCCCGGCCGCCGCCATCACCGTGCTCGAACACGGCTACACCACCAACCCGCACATCGCCGGCGGGGTCGCCGCCTGGGCGCTGGTCGATCCGCTGGCGCCCAACTGGCAGATCGAAGCCACCCGCATGGACGAGCGCCTCGTGCGCTTCAACCTCAAGCACAAGCTCCTGCATACCGGCGGCGACGGCGAAGCCCGCCAAGTACTGCGCCGCAACGCCGAGCGCCTCACGCGGCAGGAAGGCTTCAGCGAATACGAGATCGTCCGCTACGAAGAGGGCATCGACTCCACCCGCCCGTTCGCCCGCCGCATCGCCGTTGCCGACGTGCGCATGCTCAGGGGCAGGGCGCTGCCCGGGCTGTAGGGCGGGGTTCGACCCGCCAATCTCGCGGCGGAGCCGCCACGGACTCGCATCGCTTCAGATCAACACGGGGATGTCCTGCCGGAGCGCGCCTGCTTGTCGACGAATCATCACGTCGGCAAGAATCGTGGTGAGACGGAGAACGGAGATTGAAACGTGAACGCAGAACAGCGCAAGGATCTGCTCGGTGCGCTCAAGCGCCGGTTCGAGGAGAACATGGCACGCCATGAAGGGCTGACCTGGGATGCCGTGCAGGCGAGGTTGGCGGCGAATGCGCAGAAGCTGGCGATACTCCACGACATGGAACGTACCGGCGGCGAGCCGGATGTCATCGCTTGCGACCGCGAAACCGGTGCATTCATCTTTTGCGATTGCTCGTCCGAGAGCCCGTCTGGCCGGCGCAGCCTGTGCTACGACCCCGAAGCGCTCGAGGCACGAAAGACGAACAAACCCGCCGGCAGTGCCGCTGGCATGGCGTCTTCGATGGGCGTCGACATCCTGACCGAAGCGCAGTACCGGGCGCTGCAAGCGCTCGGGGAGTTCGACCGGAAGACCTCAAGCTGGGTGAGCACGCCCGCGGACATCAGGGCGCAGGGCGGGGCGCTCTTCTGCGATCGTCGCTACGGACAGGTTTTCGTCTATCACAATGGCGCCGAGTCGTATTACGCGGCCAGAGGGTTCCGCGCGCGGATCGAGGTTTAGCGGTGCAACCGCCATCGGCTGTCGGCAGACCCGAGCCAGTGCGTTCCCACTGGCGTGCTGCGCCGACAACACCGGCCGCGCGGGTGGAATGCCGACGGAATCTGCGTCATCCTTGGTGGCGTCAGCCATCCGGGGAGCCCCTGCCATGCACATCGCCATCATCACCGCCCAAGGTTTCAACGAACTCGACTCGTTCATCGCCCTGGGCATCCTGAACCGTATCAAGCGGCCCGACTGGCGGGTGTCGATCTGCGCGCCCGAGGCGGCGGTGACGTCGATGAATGGGGTGACGGTCCATGCCCAGAGCCGGCTGGCGGAAGCGTGTTCGGCCGAGGTGGTGCTGGTGGGCAGCGGGGCGATGACACGCGAGTTCGTCACCGATGCCAGCCTGATGGCGCAGCTGCGGCTGGATCCGGCGCGGCAGCTGATCGGGGCGCAGTGCTCGGGAACGCTGATTCTGGCGAAGCTGGGTTTGCTGGACCGGGTGCCGGCGTGTACCGATCTGACGACCAAGCCCTGGGTGGTCGAGGCCGGGGTCGAGGTGTTGAATCAGCCGTTTTTCGCACAGGGCAATCTGGCCACGGCCGGCGGGTGTCTGTCGTCGCAGTATCTGGCGGCCTGGGTGCTGGCGCGCACCGAAGGCATCGAGGCGGCGCGCAGTGCCTTGCACTACGTGGCGCCGGTGGGCGAGAAGGAGGCCTACGTGGAGCGCGCGCTGGCGAACATCCTGCCTTTCGTGCCGGAGGCGGCCGCCGGCGGCTGAGCGGCGTTTCGCATGGTGGCCGCGCGCTGCGCTGGCTAGACTGGAACGTGTGATCTTTGGCGGGAGGCGTCGCGATGGGGGTTCGGGTTGTGCGGCTGGGTAGCGCGCGGGCCGCGGACGAGGGAACGCGCATCGGCACCGTGCGTCGGCCGCCGCGGGGCGTGCCCAAGGCCGAGTTCGCGTCGCAAAATTGGTACGACGTGTGGTTTCCCAATCTGGCGCCGAGCCTGGAGACCATGAAGCTCGGCCAGGCCGCCAAGACGCCGGCCGAGTGGGCGGCGTTCATCAAGAAGTACCGGGCCGAGATGTCGACACCGGAGAGCCGGCATGCCATCGCGCTGCTGGCTACGCTATCCCACCAGAGCAATTTCTCGGTCGGTTGCTACTGTGAAGACGAGGCGCACTGCCATCGTTCGGTGTTGCGCGAGTTGCTGGCCGAGGCCGGCGCGGCGATGGTGGGCTGAATTCCCGCCGACGCAGCAGCGCGCGTCGTCTGCCGGCCATGGCGATTGATGAAGGTGGCGACATGAAACATGTCGATGAACGCCCGCCGGTGTGGGTCGGGCATGTGTATCTCGACACCGACCGGATGGCGGCGTCTGCCGGGTTCATGCGGGCGATCGGCATGCGGCCGGTGTTCGAGGGGCCGGAGGTGTCGATTTTCGAGCTGCGCGGCGGCACGCATCTGGTGCTGATGCGCAAGGACACCGTCGCGCCGGGGCCGGCGCCGTTCGACCTGATGGTCGATGATCTCCACGCCACGCACCGCGCGTTTGCCGCGCAAGGGCTGGCGCCGACGGCGATTGAGGCACGGCCGGCGATCGATCACGAAGTCTTTGAACTGCGCGAGCCGGCAGGGCACCTCTTTACGGTGTTTTCCACCCATGTGTCGGACAAACCGGTGTGAGGCCGGGGAGGTGGTCTGGCCGGCGCTGGCGGCCGCAACGAGGAGGATGACATGGGCCGCATCATGTCGGCAGAGCGGCTCAGATTCGTCTTCAACCGCTTCCGCGAGCGCTTGTGGGTCAAGCCGTTGGGGGTGGCGCTGCTGTCGATCGCGGCGGTGTTCCTGGCCAGTTTGGCGGACGACACCTCGCTGGCGCGGCTCTTTCCGCGGACGGCGGTGGACTCGCTCGAGACACTGCTGTCGATCATGGCGTCGAGCATGCTGGTGATCGCCACCTTTTCGGTCGGCTCCATGGTGGCTGCCTACAACGCCGCCAGCAGTTCGGCCACGCCGCGCTCCTTCGGGGTGGTGGTGGCCGACGACGTGTCGCAGAACGCGCTGTCGACCTTCATCGGCGCCTTCATCTTCAGCATCGTGGCGATCACCGCGGTCAAGAACAACGGCTTCGAGGCCGCGGGCCTGTTCGTCCTCTTCGTGCTCACGGCGCTGGTTTTTGCGCTGGTGATCTTCACCTTCGTGCGCTGGGTGGACCGCATCGCTCGCTTGGGGCGCATGGGGTCGACCATCGACAAGGTCGAGGCGGCTGCCGCCGAGGCCCTGCAGCGACGACGGCGGGCGCCGACCCTGGGCGGTGTGCCGGCCGAGGGCGCACCGGTCGGGCAGGCGGTGTTCGCCCCCAGCGTGGGCTATGTGCAGCAGATCGACATGTACCGGCTGCAGGCCTGGGCGGAGCAGGCCGGGCGGCGGGTGCGGGTGGTGGCGCTGCCGGGCGCGTTTCTCTTCCCCGGGCGGGCGCTGGCCTATGTGCCCGGGCCGGCCGAGGGCGTCGATCACGATGAGGTGGCCGCGGCCTTCGATATCGGCGACGAGCGCCTCTTCGACGACGATCCGCGCTTCGGCCTGGTGGTGCTCTCAGAGATTGCCGGCCGTGCGCTGTCGCCCGGGGTGAACGACCCGGGCACCGCCATCGATGTGATCGGCACGCTGGTGCGCCTGTTCGTCCAGTGGCGTGCGCCGTGCCCGGCGGATGAACCGGCCCGGCCCATCCATGACCGCGTGGCAGTGCCCGAGCTCGACATCGCCGACATGTTCGACGATGCCTTCACCGCCATCGGCCGCGACGGCGCCGATACGGTCGAGGTGGTCCTGCGCCTGCTGAAGGCGCTGCACGCGCTGGCCGACACCGGCGATGTGGCCATGGCGGCCGCGGCCCGATGGCATGCGCGGCGGGCGCTGGCCTGTGCCGAATCGCGGTTGCCGGTGGCGGTGGACCTGGCGCGGGTGCGCGAAGCCGGCGCCTTTGCCGGGCCCATGGCGGCCGATTGAATCGCTCGGTTGGCTGCGGCCATTTCGCTTTACTCGCCGCGCCAGAGCGGGGAACATGGCCGACCTGTCGCAGGGGCATGGGATGGATGCGGCAAGGTCTGGCAACAAAAAGGGCGTGACGATGAGAGACGTGGTGGTGACGGTGGAGCCGGTCGAGCTCTACAAGATTCTGAAGTTCGAAGGCCTGGTGGGCAGCGGCGGCGAGGCCAAAAGCGCCGTCGCCGAGGGGCGGGTCAAGGTCAATGGCGAGGTCGAAACCCGCAAGCGCCGGCAGATCGTGGCCGGCGATGTGCTGAGCTTTGCCGGCGAGCAGTTGCGCATCGTGCGCGCGGGCGCATGACGATGCAGATCTGGGTCGATGCCGACGCCTGCCCGGTGGTGATCAAGGAAATCCTGTTCCGGGCGGCGGACCGTGCCAAGGTGCTGACCACGCTGGTGGCCAACCAGATGATCCGGGTGCCGCCCTCGCGCTTCATCCGCATGGTGCAGGTGGCCTCGGGCTTCGACGTGGCCGACAACGAGATCGTCAAACGCCTGGAGGCGGGCGACCTGGTCATCACCGCCGACATTCCGCTCGCCGCCGAGGTGATCGAAAAAGGCGGCCATGCGCTGAATCCGCGCGGCGAGTTCTATTCGGCCGAGAACATCCGGTCCTTGCTCAACATGCGCGACTTCATGGACACCCTGCGCTCCAGCGGCGTCGACACCGGCGGGCCGCCGGCGCTCAGCCAGAGCGACCGCAAGGCCTTTGCCAGCCATCTCGACCGTTTCCTGGCGCGTCACGCGCCGCGCACTTAAGGCGCAGCCGACGCCGTGTCGGCCAGCGCCGCCCGCCGGCGCCGCTGGAGGCGCACCACCGCGCCGATCAACGCCAGCGCGGGCAGGAACATCCACTCCTGCGCCGGGCGATCGCTCGGCACCTCCACCGCGGTGATGCGAAAACCTGCCTGAATGCCCAGCTTGGCCGCTTGGCTGCCGAACTCGACCCGGGTGATGGTGAAGCCCGCCTCGCTGATCACCGAGCCGACACCGCCATTGGCCAGGCGGCGGGTGGCGGTGGGGGCCGGCTCGCCGAGCGGCAGCAGCACGCCGCGCTCGACCTGCTCGCCTTCCAGCGTGGTGCCGCTCAGGTAGACCCGCAGGCGGGCGTTGGGTGGCGCCTCGACGATGGCCGCCTCGGCGGCCTCGCCGGTGAGCGCGTCGTAGGGCGCGAAGAGCGGGTCCATGAACATGCCCGGGTTGAACAGCATGAACACCGCCAGCAGCATCATCAGCCGCTCGCGCCCGGTGCTCTTGATCAGCAGCCAGGCCTGGTTCACCGAGATGAAGGCGAAGCCCGCCAGTGTCGCGCTGGCCAGGGTGATGAGGGTGTGGCCGACGCCCTCCACGCCGATCAGCAGCAGCTGTGGATTGAACACGAACATGAAGGGCAGCAGCACCATGCGCAGCGAGTAGCGGAAGGCGATCTTGCCGGTGCGGAAGGGGTTGGCGACGGCGATGCTGGCGGCGGCGTAGGAGGCCAGGCCGATGGGCGGGGCGATGTCGGCCATCAGGCCGAAATAGAAGACGAACAGGTGCGCGGCGATGAGCGGAATCAACAGGCCGTTCTGCGCGCCGAGCGAGACGATCACCGGCGCCATCAGCGACGACACCACGATGTAGTTGGCGGTGGTCGGCAGGCCCATGCCGAGCACCAGGCAGATCAGCGCCACCAGCACCAGCATGAGCAGGATGTTGCCGCCCGACAGCGCGGTGACCAGATCGGTCATGACCAGGCCGATGCCGGTCAGCGTGACGGTGCCGACGATGATGCCGGCGGTGGCCGTGGCGACGGCCACCGTGACCATGTTGCGCGCGCCGGTGGCCAGGCCGTCGACCAGATCCTGCGCGCCGCGCCAGGCCGAGGCGACCACATCGCCTTCGCCGCGAAACCAGGCCAGCAAGGGGCGCTGGGTGAGCACGATGAAGGCCAGGAAGAGCGTGGCCCAGAAGGCCGCCCGGGTGGGCGAGAGCTGCTCGATCACCAGGTTCCACACCAGTGCGCCGACCGGTAGCAGAAAATACAGGCCCGAGCGCACCGTCGGCCCGAAGGCGGGCAGGGCGGTGATCGGCCGCTCGGCCGAATCGTCGGTGCTGGCGAAGGGGGCGCTCAGGCGCAACAGCACCAGATAGGCGACGAGCAGCAGCAAGGCCATCACGGCAAACGACAGCTTCGGCACCAGCGCGTGCACCACCGTGCCGATGAGCGACACCGTGGCGAGCACCCCGGCAAAGCCCAGCACGCCGAGCGAGACATTCGCCAGCGAGCGTTGCCAGCGCGGCGAATGGCGCCGCGGCAGGCCGCGCAGATCGGCCTTCACCGCTTCCAGGTGCACGATGTAGAGCAGGCCGAGGTAGGAGACCAGCGCCGAGATCAGCGCATGCTTGAGCACCTGCACATAGGGCACGCCGACGTATTCGACCATCAGGAAGGCGGCCGCGCCCATCACCGGCGGCATCACCTGGCCATTGACCGAGGCGGCCACCTCGATGGCGGCGGCCTTCTCTGCCGGGTAGCCGACACGCTTGGTGAGCGGAATGGTGAGCGGGCCGGTGGTCACCACGTTGGTGATCGACGAGCCCGAGATCAGCCCCGTCGCCGCCGAGGCCACCACCGCCGCCTTGGCCGGCCCGCCGCGCAGGTGGCCGAGCAGAGCCACCGCGCTGCGGATGAAGTAACTGCCCGCGCCGGCGGTTTCAAGCAGGGCGCCGAAGACCACGAAGAGGAAGATGAACCCGGCGGACACCCCCAGCGCCACGCCGAACACCCCCTCGGTGCCCAGCCACAGATGGCCCATGGCATGGCTGAAGGAGGCGCCCTTGTGGGCGATCAGATCGGGCATCTGTTCGCCGAAGAGGATGTAGACCAGCAGCGTCGCCGCCAGCCCCACCATCGGCAGGCCGAGCACCCGGCGCGTGCTCTCGAGCAGCAGGGCGACGCCGACCGCCGCAAAGGCCACTTCGATGCCGGTGGGGTCGCCGGTGTGGGCGCCGACCGACTCGTAGAACAGCGCCAGATAGCCCGCGCTCAGCGCCGCCAGCGCGGCCAGCACAATGTCCGCCATAGGCACCGGCCGGTCGGCATGGCGGCGCAGCACCGGATAGGCGAGCAGCGCCAGAAAGACGGCGAAGGCCAGATGGATCGAACGGATGCGCGCCTCGTTGAACACGCCCACGCCCAGCCACTCGGGCAAGGGCGAGGCCACCCACAGCTGGAACAGCGACCACGCCAGGCCGGTGATCGCCACCACGGCGGCCATGCGGCCCTCGGGCTGGCGCAGCCCCATGGCCAGGTGGGCGGCGCGGATGCGGCGCGCCACCGTGGTCGTCGGTGCCGGTGTGGGATCGTTCGCACCGTGCATGGGCGTTGTCGCCTCCCTCGGTGGGCGGTCTGGGGTGTCGCCGTTCGGCGACCGTTGTCTGTCGGCCCAGTATCTTGGCCGCTCACGGCCGGGTCAAGCGCCTGGCCGCCCGAGGGCATCGTGGTGGCACGGATTGTGCAGAACAACAGCGCTTGTCTTCCGGAAGTCTGCCCATGCTCAAAGTGCTCGTTGTCGATGAATCCAGTGAGCGCGCCGACGAGATCTGCCTCAGTCTCGTGCGCGCCGGCTATCTGGTGTCGGCGGTCCTGCCCAACGCCATGGATCTGCCACGCCATGTCGAGGCGATGTCGCCGGACGTGATCCTGATCGACACCGAATCGCCCAGTCGCGACACCCTCGAACACCTGTCGGCCATCAACCGCGCCAATCCGCGCCCGGTGCTGCTGTTCTCGCGCGAGCGCGACGCGCAGATCATCCGCAGCGCCTTGCGGGCCGGGGTGGCGGCCTATGTGGCCGAGACGGTGGCGCCCGAGCGGCTCGGCGCCGTGGTGGAAGTCGCGCTGGCGCAGTTCGAGGAACACCAGAGCCTGCGCCAGGAGCGTGACGACGCGGCACGGCGGCTGTCGGAGCGGGTCACCATCGAGCGCGCCAAGGGGCTGCTGATGAAGGCGCGCGGGCTGGACGAGGATGCCGCCTACCACGCCCTGCGCCGCCTGGCGATGGAGCGCGGGCGCAAGCTGGTGGACATCGCCCACGGCGTGGTCGATGGCGCCAGCCTGTTGATGTAGGCGGCCGCCCCGAGTTGGGGCGAGCGGTGCCGATGGTGCACTGCGGTAGTGCCCGAAATGGTGCGGAACACGCCCCGCCCGGGCGAAAACGGTGAATCGCACACGGATGCAATAACTGGCACGCTCCTCGCTAGAGGGGAGACGAGGCGGAATCAACGGCGATTTCGCACACAGAATGATCTGGGACAACGGTGTCCATCGGCAGCGGGTACGCGACAGGCGTGCCGGCCTTCGATGCGACACCGTTTTTTATTGCCTGACCGTTTTTGAACCTGGAGATGACACCATGACCGAATTGAACACGCCGGAACTGAAGCGCCGCGGCTTTCTGAAAGCCAGCGCGGCCATGAGCAGCGCGGCTGCGCTCGGCTCGCTGCTGCCCTTTGGCGGCGCCTGGGCCGGTGGCTCGGAAGGGCTGGAGAAGACCGCGCTCAAGCTGGGCATCATCCCGCTGACCGACTGCGCGGTGATCGTGGTGGCCAAGGAGAAGGGCTTCTTCAAGGCACACGGGCTGGACGTGACGGTGTCGAAGGAGGCCTCCTGGGCCAACATCCGCGACAAGGTCTCGCTCGGCGAACTGGACGGCGCGCACATGCTGGCCGGCATGCCGCTGGCCGCCACGCTGGGCGTCGGCGCCACGCAGAAGGACACCATCACCGCCTTCTCGATGGACCTCAACGGCAACGGCATCACGGTGTCGAACGAGCTCTACGAGCGCATGATGGCGGCCGACCCCGAGGCCATGAAGGCGCGCCCGACCACCGCGGTGGCGCTGAAGAAGGTGATCGAGGAAGACAAGAAGGCCGGCAAGGAGCCGATGACCTTCGCCATGGTCTTCCCGGTGTCGACGCACAACTACGAGATCCGCTACTGGATGGCCTCGGCCGGCATCGATCCGGACAAGGATGTGCGCCTGATCGTGATTCCGCCGCCGCAGATGGTGGCCAACCTGCAGGCGCGCAACATTGTCGGCTACTGCGTGGGCGAGCCGTGGAACCAGCGCGCGGTGGAGATGGGCATCGGCCGTTCGCTGATCACCAACTACGAGATCTGGAACAACAATCCGGAGAAGGTGTTCGGCGTGAACCGCGAATGGGCCGACAAGCATCCCAACACGCACAAGGCGCTGATCCGCGCCATGATCGAAGCGGCGCAGTGGATGGACAAGCTGGAGAACCGCCGCGAGGTGGTGAAGATCATCTCGCAGAAGTCCTACGTGAATGCGCCCGAGAGCGTGGTCGAGAACTCCATGACCGGCACCTGGCGCTACACCAAGACCGAAGAGGTGCAGCTGCCGGACTTCAACGTCTTCTACCGCTACGCGGCCACCTTCCCGTGGCAGTCGCATGCGGTGTGGTTCCTCACGCAGATGGTGCGCTGGGGCCAGATCGAGGCGCCGATCAACTTCAAGAAAGTGGCCGAGACGGTCTATCGCAGCGACATCTACCGCGACGCGGCCAAGGACCTGGGCATTGCCGTGCCGAGCATCGAGATGAAGCCCGAGGGCATCAACGCCGCGCGCTGGATGCTGGAGAAGGCGAGCGCGCCGATCCAGATGGGCCCCGACATGTTCTTCGACGGCATGAAGTTCGACCCGGCCAAGCCCATCGACTACCTCAAGGGCTTCAAGGTCCATGCCATGAAGATGGATCTGGCCGCCCTGGCCAAGGCCAACGCCGCCGCCTGAGCGCAGCCATCCCACAAGGAGAACGCAGATGAGCACACTGACCTTGTCCGCCGCCGACGCGGCGCCGGAGAAAATCGACAAGGCCGCTTCGGCGGCGACACCGGCAAGCACCCCGACCGCGACCCCGGCAAGCACCCCGACCGCGACCCCGCCGGCACCACCGGTGCGTAGCCGGGGGGCCGCGTTGCCCTGGCTGCGCACGCTGATCGCCGCCGTCTCGGGCATCGGCGCGCTGGTGGCGGTGTGGTGGATGGTGGCCGACAACGTCGACAGCTTCCCCGGCCCGCTCGCCACCTGGCATGCGGCGGTGGAGCTGTTCGCCGACCCCTTCTACGAGAACGGCCCCAACGACATGGGTATCGGCTGGAACGTGCTCTATTCGCTGCAGCGGGTGGGCATCGGCTTCGGCCTGGCGGCGCTGGTGGGCATCCCTGCCGGCTTCCTGGTCGGGCGCTTCAACTTCATGCGCTCGGCCAGCGAGCCGGTGATCAGCCTGCTGCGTCCGGTCTCGCCGCTGGCCTGGTTGCCGATCGGTCTGCTGGTGTTTCGCGACGCCGACATGGCGGCGATCTGGGTGATCTTCATCTGTTCGATCTGGCCGATGATCATCAACACCGCTGCCGGCGTGCGCGCCGTGCCGCAGGACTATCTCAACGTGGCGCGGGTGCTGGCGCTGTCGGAGTGGAAGATCGTCACCAAGATCCTCTTCCCCGCGGTGCTGCCGCACATCCTCACCGGCGTGCGCCTGGCGGTCGGCACCGCCTGGCTGGTGATCGTCGCTGCCGAAATGCTCACCGGCGGCATCGGCATCGGCTTCTGGGTGTGGGACGAGTGGAACAACCTGTCGGTCGAACACATCCTGGTCGCCATCCTGGTGATCGGCGTGGTCGGTCTGGCGCTGGAATACGCCCTGTTGTGGCTGGCCAAACGGTTCAGCTACGGCGGCGCGGTCTGAGGAGTTAATCATGAACGCACCCATCGTCAAGGTCGAACGTGTCGGCATGCGCTTCGACACCAACAACGGCCCCTTCGTCGCGCTGCGCGACATCGACCTGCAGATCAGCCGCGGCGAGTTCGTCTCGCTGATCGGTCACTCCGGCTGCGGCAAGTCGACCCTGCTCAACCTGATCGCCGGGCTGACCCGGCCCACCGAGGGTATGTGCCTGTGCAACGGGCGCGAGATCGGAGGGCCGGGGCCGGAGCGCGCGGTGGTCTTCCAGAACCACTCGCTGCTGCCGTGGATGACCTGCTTCGAGAACGTGTACCTCGCCGTCGAGCGTGTCTTCGGCGCCACCGAAAGCAAGGCCCAGCTGCAGGCGCGCACCCGCGCGGCACTGGAGATGGTGCACATGGACCACGCGCTGCAGAAGTATCCGAACGAGATCTCCGGCGGCATGAAGCAGCGCGTGGGCATCGCCCGCGCCTTCGCCATGGAGCCGCAGATCCTGCTCATGGACGAGCCCTTCGGCGCGCTCGACGCGCTCACCCGCGCCAGCCTGCAGGACGAGCTGATGGGCGTGATGGGCAAGACCGGCGCCACGGTGGTGATGGTGACCCACGATGTGGACGAGGCGGTGTTGCTCTCCGACCGTGTGGTGATGATGACCAACGGCCCGGCGGCGACCATCGGCGAGATCCTTGAGGTCAAACTCGACAAACCGCGCGAGCGGCTCAAGCTGGCGCATGACCCGGCCTTTGCCGAATACCGCGCGGCGGTGATGGAGTTCCTCTACCAGAAGCAGATGAAGAAGGCCGCCTGAGATCGCGACCGGCGCGGGCTCCGTATCTGCCCGCGGCGGTGCTCAGTCGTCGGTCAGAAAACTGCCGCGCGACACGATGCGCTGCGCGGTCGCGGTCTCGTCCTTGAGGCGCACGCCCGAGATCCGGCGGCGCATCGCCTCGCGCAGCAGGTACATCAGCGTGTGGGTGGCCGCGTCATACGACAGCCCGGCCGTGCGGATGTTGGAGATGCAGTTGCGCTCGGCGTCGGTGCTGCCTCTGCGGGGGGCGTAGGTGACATACACGCCCAGACTGTCGGGCGAGCTCAGGCCGGGGCGCTCGCCGATCAGCACTGCCACCATGCGGGCGCCGAGCGCCACGGCAACCGGATCGCCGACGGCGACCCGGCCCTGCTCGACGATGGCGATCGGCGCCAGCGACCAGCCGGTGTCGGCCAGCGCCGGGATCAGCGTGTGCAGCAAGGCCACCGCATGGTGATGGACGGCCGTCGCCGACAGGCCGTCGGCGATGACGATGGCGAGATCGACGCCGGCCGCCGGATCGGGACGGCGGGCCGACAGCGCCTGTGCCGACGCCGCGTCCAGTACGCGGCCCAGGTCCGGCCGCTGCAGGTATTCGCGGCGATCTCGCGCGGCGCTGTGCAGGCGGATGGCCGGATAGCCGAGTGCGGCGAGGCCTTGCGCCACGGCGTCGACATCGAGCGGCAGATGCACCGCGTCGCGCGCCTGGGCATGGGCGAGCTGAAAGGCCAGGTGCGGGTGGGTCGGCAGGCTGACGCCGCTGCGCCCCAGGGCGATGCGCGCATCGGTGAAGCGGCGCAGGGTGCCCCATGGATCTTCGGTGACGAGGGCAGGTGTCTTGCGGCTCATGCGTCTGTCTCCCGGGGTAGTTGGGCGAGCGCGCGGCGGAAGGCGTCCGGCACGGCATTGCCGTTGCCCTGCTGGCCGGCCTCGAAGATGCCCATGCGCGCCAGCCACGTTTCGAACTCGGGCGCCGGGCGCAGGCCCAGCACGCGGCGCAGGTAGAGGGCGTCGTGGAAGGAGGTTGTCTGGTAGTTGAGCATGATGTCGTCGGAGCCGGGGATGCCCATGATGTAGTGGCACCCGGCGGTGCCGAGCAGGGTGAGCAACACGTCCATGTCGTTCTGGTCGGCCTCGGCATGGTTGGTGTAACACACGTCGCAACCCATCGGCAGGCCCAGCAACTTGCCGCAGAAATGGTCCTCCAGTCCGGCGCGGATGATCTGCCGCCCGTCGAACAGGTATTCCGGCCCGATGAAGCCGACCACGGTATTGACCAGCAGCGGCCGGTAGCGGCGGGCCACCGCATAGGCGCGCGTTTCGCAGGTCTGCTGGTCGACGCCATGGTTGGCGTTGGCCGACAGCGCGCTGCCCTGGCCGGTTTCGAAGTACATCAGGTTGTCACCGAGGGTGCCGCGACCGAGCGCCAGGGCCGCGGCATGGGCCTCGTCGAGCAGCGCCAGATCGATGCCGAAGCTGCGGTTGGCGGCCTCGGTGCCGGCGATCGACTGGAACACCAGGTCCACCGGTGCGCCGCGCCGGATCGCCTCCAGGTGGGTGGTCACATGGGTGAGCACGCAGGACTGGGTGGGGATCGCATAGCGCTCGATGATCCGGTCGAGCATCTCCATCAGCGCCATTACCGCGCTGATGTTGTCGCTGGCTGGGTTGATGCCGATCACCGCATCGCCGCTGCCGTAGAGCAAGCCGTCGAGCACGCTGGCGGCGATGCCGGTGGGGTCGTCGGTCGGGTGGTTGGGCTGCAGGCGCGTCGCGAGCCGGCCGTCGAGGCCGAGCGTGCTGCGAAAGCGGGTCACCACCCGGCACTTCTTCGCCACCAGGATCAGGTCCTGGATGCGCATGATTTTCGACACGGCGGCCACCATTTCGGGCGTGAGGCCGGGCGCCAGGGCCGCCAGCTCCGCCGCGCCGGCCGGGTCGGACAGCAGCCAGTCGCGAAAGTCACCGACCGTCAGGTGCGCCACCGGCGCGAAGGCGTCGGCGTCGTGCCCGTCGATGATCAGGCGCGTGATCTCGTCGTCTTCGTAGGGGATCAGCGCTTCGGTCAGGAAGCGCTTGAGCGGCACCTCGGCCAGCGCCATCTGCGCGGCGACGCGCGCCTCGTCGGTGTCGGCGGCCAAACCGGCCACCACATCGCCGGCGCGCGCTGGCGTGGCCTGGGCCATGAGTTGGCGGAGCGAGTCGAAGCGGTAGGTGGTGCTGCCGATCGTCTGGGTGTAGGCCATCGTCCGTGGGTCTCCCGCAGGGCGCCGGGGGCGGCATCCTGCCAGCCCCGGGCCCGTGCCTTTCATTGTAGATACTGGCTGGCGCATCGTGCGCCAGCGATCCGCCCGGGCGGTGTAAGTCCCTTGCCCGGCCGGCGGTCTACCGGCAGAGGCGCCTGTTGCGTCGATGCGGAGATCCTGTCCATGAAGCTTTTCATTCGTTCCGCCGGCCTGCGCCGGTTGTCGCTGGCCGCTGCGGCGCTGACCCTCAGCCTCGGTCTGCTGGCCACGGCGGCATCGGCCGCCCCGCCAGCGGTGACCACCGTCGCCAGCGCCCATGATTTCGACACCCTGGTGAGCCGTCTCGAAGCGGCCATAGCCCGGCACCAGATGGGGCTGGTGGCCCAGGCCAGCGCCAGCCATGGCGCGGCGGCGCGCGGGGTGAAGATCCCCGGCAACGCGGTGCTGATGGTGTTTCGCAACGACTACGCGATGCGCATGCTGGCCGCCAGCGTGCCGGCTGGCATCGAGGCGCCACTGCGCCTGTACGTGACCGAGCGGCCAGACGGCAGTGCGCAGATCAGCTATCCGCCACCGAGCACCGTGTTCGCCCCCTATGGCAATGCCGAGCTGGACGCCATGGCGCGCGAGCTCGACCCGGTGTTCGCGCAGATCGTGGCCGATGCCGTCGCCCCATGAGCGCCCCCGGGTGCAGTGGCCGGTGGCGGCCATCGCGCTGCTCGCCCTGGTTGCGCTGGCGGCGGGTCTGCCGGCACGCATGGCGGCGCTGCTCGGCATCGGCGCACTGCTCGGGCTGACGCTGTTCCATGCCGCCTTCGGCTTTGCCTCGGCCTATCGGGTGGCCATCCTGCGTCGCGACACGGCGGGCGTGCGTGCGCAGCTGGGCATGATCGCGCTGGCGAGCGTGCTGTTCGCGCCGGCGCTGGCCGATGGCGCGTTGTTCGGCCAGGCAGTGGGCGGCGCGGTGGCACCGGTCGGCGTGCAGGTGGCGGTGGGCGCCTTCCTGTTCGGCATCGGCATGCAGTTGGGCGGCGGTTGCGGCTCGGGCACCTTGTATACCGTTGGCGGCGGCAACCGGCGTATGGCGATCACCCTGGTGGCCTTCATCGCCGGTTCGTTCTGGGCCAGCCTGCACATGGGCGACTGGCAGCGTCTGCCGAGCGGGCCGGCGGTGTCGCTCGGCCATGCGCTGGGCTGGTGGCCAGCGGAGGTGTTGCAACTGGCGGTGCTTGGCGGCGTGGCCTGGTGGCTCAAGCGGGTGGATGTGGCGCCGGCCGCGGCGCGGCGCCATCGGGTGTGGCAGGGGCCGTGGCCGCTGGCGGCCGGCGCGGTGCTGCTGGCGCTGCTCAATGTCGCCACACTGGCGCTGGCCGGGCATCCGTGGACCATCACCTGGGCCTTTACCCTGTGGGGCGCCAAGCTGGCCAGCGCGGCAGGCTGGGAGGCGGCCACCGCGCCGTTCTGGCAGGGTGGCTTCCAGCAGGCGGCGCTGGCGGGCAGTGTGTTCGAAGACACCACCTCGGTGATGGACATCGGCTTGCTGCTGGGGGCCATGCTGGCGGCGGCCCTGGCCGGGCGCTATGCCGCCCGCCGGCCGATGCCCTGGCGCACGGTAGTGGCGGCGGCGGTCGGCGGCGGGTTGATGGGCTACGGCGCGCGCATCGCCTTTGGCTGCAACATCGGCGCCTTTGTCGCGGGCGTGGCCTCGACCAGCCTGCATGGCTGGCTGTGGATTGTCTGCGCGATTCCGGGCACCCTGTGGGGTATCCGTTTGCGGCCGTTGTTCGGGCTGGCGAACGAGTCCACCAACCGACAGGAGGGCGAGGATGAGGGACGACGGTGACTGGCTGATGGCGGCGCGCTGCCTCGACGCGACCGAAGCGCATCTGCTGCGAGCCTGTCTGGAGGCGGCCGGTGTCGAGGCGATCGTGGCCGACGCCCATCTGGTGCAGACCCATTCGCTGATCGCGGTGGCGGTCGGCGGTGCACGGGTGCTGGTGCCGGCGGATCAGCTTGAGCGCGCCAAGGCGGTGCTGGTGGCCTTTCATCGCGGCGACTTTGCGCTCGACGACGATGCCGATGTCGGCGAGGCGCCCGAGGCGGCGGACGACTGAGCGCGGCTCGCGCCGGTGATGGCTGGAGCGACGATCTGCGCCACGCCGTAGGAGCATGTCATTCGGGCCATCATCATGGCCAGCCGCGGGTCGGTGGGTTCGGCTATGCTGATTCCATTTTTCGACGGTGGGCGCCGATGGATGCTGGCGATGTGTTTGAGCTGCCCCGAACGCTCCTGGTGGGGGTGTTGCGGGCGCTGTGGTGGCTGGGCTGGGAGTTCATGATCGAAACCGTGGGATGGTCGATCGGGTGGTGCGCCCTGCGGGTGCTCACTGTCGGCCGGTTTCCGCGGGAGCGGCTGTCGGGCCAGGACGATGCCAGCGGGCCGGTTCAGTGCCTGGTCGAGTCGGTCGGCCTGTTGTGTCTGGCCGCACTCCTGTGGCGCCTGACGGGCGAGTGGCCTTAGCCGCAGGCGTGCGCGCCTCAGGGCGCTCCGCTCAGGGCTTGCACCACCACCGCGATCGCTTCGAAGCCCTCGTCATAGAAATGCGTCATGACCGGGCCGAAGGCATCGAGGCTGAGCAACAGCACGACGAAGCCGGCCGTCATGGTGATCGGGAAGCCGACGGCGAACAGGTTGATCTGCGGCGAGGCGCGTGTCAGCACGCCCATGGCGATGTTGGTGATGAGCAGCGCGGCGACCAGCGGCAGGGCCAGCAGCAGGCCGGCGGCGAAGAGCAGGGCGCCGGTGGCGGCCGCTTCGCGCCAGCCGATGGCGAAGACCGGCTCGGGGCGGATCGGCAGCCATTCGAAGCTGCGCACCACCACGTCGATCATCAGCAGATGGCCGTTGAGGGCGAGAAACAACAGCGAGGCGAGCAGGCCGATGAACTCGGCGAGCACGCCGGTCTGGCCGCCCGACTGCGGGTCGAAGAAGGTGGCGAAGGACAGGCCCATCTGCAGGCCGATCAGCTCGCCGGCGACGTCGACCGCGGCGAACACCAGGCGCATGACGAAGCCGATGACCACGCCGATCAGGATCTGCTGCACGAAAATCGTGAGCCCCAGGCCGGAGCCGGGGTCGATCGCCGGCAGCGGCGGCAGGGCAGGCACGATGGCCATCGCGGCGACCAGGCCGACGGCCAGGCGGATGCGCACCGGCACGGCGCCGTTGCTGAACAGCGGGGCGGCGGAGATCATGCCGAGGATGCGCGCGAGCGGCAGCATCAGCCCGGCGATCCAGGCGTTGAGCTCGGCGCTGGTGACGTCGATCATCGCTAGCCGATGATGGTGGGAATCGACTCGAACATGCGGATCATGAAGTCGGTCAGCAGCGTGATCATCCACGGGCCGGCCAGGATCAGCGTGACGAAGATGGCGATCACCTTGGGCACGAAGGAGAGCGTCATCTCGTTGATCTGGGTGGCGGCCTGGAAGATGCTGATCAGCAGGCCGGTGACCAGCGCGGCGATGAACAGCGGCGCAGCCACCAACAGGGTGACTTCGACGGCCTGACGGCCGATGTCGATGACGGTGGCGGGGGTCATGAGCGTGCTCCGGGGGCTTGGGGGGCGGTCATTGCACGAAGCTCTGCACGAGCGAGCCGATCAGCAGCGTCCAGCCGTCGACCAGCACGAAGAGCATGATCTTGAACGGCAGCGAGACGATCACCGGCGACATCATCATCATGCCCATCGACATCAGCACCGAGGCGACCACCATGTCGATGATGAGGAAGGGGATGAACACCACGAAGCCGATCTGGAAGGCGGTTTTCAGCTCCGAGGTGACGAAGGCTGGCACCAGCACCTTCATCGGCAGATCGGCGGCCGAGTCGACCTTAGGGGTGTCGGCCATCTGCGAGAACAGGTTCAGATCGGGTTCGCGCACCTGGCGCAGCATGAAGTCCTTGACCGGTTCGGCGGCGCGGTTGGCCGCTTCGTCGAGCTCGATGGTGCCGGCGGTGAGTGGCAGGTAGGCGTCGGTGTACACCTTCTCGATCACCGGCGACATGATGAAAAAGCTGAGGAACAGCGCCAGGCCGACCAGGATCTGGTTGGGCGGCGAGGTCTGCGTGCCCAGCGCATGGCGCAGCAGCGAGAAGACGATGATGATGCGCGTGAAGCTGGTCATCATCAGCACCACCGCCGGCAGGAAGGTCAGCGAGGTGAGCAGGACCAGCGTCTGCACGCTGAGGCTGTAGGTGGTGCCGCCACCGGCCGTGGGGGTGCCTGTGATGGCCGGCACGGCCTGGGCCAGGGCGAGGCCGGGCAGCAGGCTCAGTGCCAGGGTGGCGAGAAGGCGGAGGGCGCGCGCGCTCATGGTTTGCGTGCCTCGATCAGCGTCTTGAGTTTGGCGGCAAAGCCGGTTGCGTTGGCGGCCTCGGCTGGGGCTGCGGCGAGGGCGAGCGCGTCCGGATCGACGCTGTGCAGCATGCTCACCCGGCCGGGCGCGACACCCAGCACCAGCACGGTGTCGGCCACTTCGACCAGCACCACCCGCTCGCGCGGGCCGACCGGCGCGGCGCCGAGCACCTTGAGTCCGCGCGCGCCGCCGCGCGGTGCGCCGAGGCGTTTGAGCAGCCACAGGCACACCAGCAGCACGGCCACGACGACGATCAGCCCGAAGGCCATCTGACCCAGGCTGCCGGCCAGCGAGGCGCTGCCGGCGGTTGTCGCGGCGGACGAGGGGGTGGGCGTGGCGGGGGCGTCCGCCGCCTGGCAGGCCAGCGGCAGGGACAGCACCATCCACATCAGGGGTCGCAACATCGGGTGCCTCGGGGCGGTTCAGGAACACGCTGGCAGAGTAGCCCGGTGCGGGGCAAGGCAAGGGCGGGATAAGGCGGCAAAAATTGCCGCTATTCCCGTGGCGCCGCGTCTATTTGGACGGAGGGTCGAAGCAGGCGTCGAGCAGGGCCTGCATTTTCTCCGCGCCGAGCGCCTCGACCCGGGCGATGTTGCGCTCGGGGATCTGGTCCGGGTCGGGGTAGTGGGCGACGGCCCGCGCCAGGCTCGCTTCGCGGATCAGGTGCAGCAGCGGGTAGGGCGAGCGGTTGGTGGTGTTCTCCACATCGTCCGGCTCGGTGCCGCCGAACTGGTAGTCGGGGTGGAAGCTGGCGATCTGGAAGGTGCCGCGATAGCCCAGCTGGGCCACCACCCGGTCGGCGTGGTTGAGAAACTGGTTGTAGTCGAAGAAGTCCTGCAGCACGTGCGGGTGGATCAGCAGCGTGGTCTCGATGGTCTCGTCTTCGGCCAGCAAGGCCAGCTCGGCTTCGAGGTCCATCTGCAATTGTTCGTCGGTGGTCGCTTCCGAGACATAGAAGCGCACCCGCTCGTGCGCCAGTTCGCGCTTGGCGAAGGGGCACAGGTTGAGGCCGATGACCAGGGTCTCGAGCCAGCGACGGACCGGTGCGATGTAGTGTTGATGCTCCAAGACGGTGTCCTTTGTCGGTGCGGGGGCGCGCAGCTTACCTAAAAACACCCGCGCCGGTGCGTGTCGAGGCGGCAGGCGGTGGCGCTTTCACTAGGATGTCATCCAGGGCTGGACAATGGTAGATGCTGCGAGCGCAAGGGCTGGCTGCTGACGAGCAGGGTAGCGAAAACCGCGGTGCTGTGCCCGATCGGTTGCCGGGCGGCGCCCTGGCCGTGCCAGCAGAGCGCGTTAATTGTGCAGTGCACAAAATTCCTTGACATCACGAACAAAACCCCTATACTTCGAACCATGCTGCACCGCAACATAACATGTGCCCGAGACGGCACCTTGCGGGCAGGTTTTTTGAATCATCACATCGAGGAAGATCACCATGAACAAATTCGCTACCCCCGAGCAACTCGCCGACGTCAGCAAAGCCAGTCTTGAGGCCCTGCTGTCGCAAGCCACCACCGCCTTTTCCCGTGCCGAGCGCCTGGCCGCGCTGAACCTGAACACCAGCCGCACCATGCTGGAAGACGGCGCCGCCAACACCAAGGCCATCCTGGCTGCCAAGGACCCGCAAGAGCTGGTCAAGCTGCAGGCCGAACTGGCCAAGCCGATGGTCGACAAGGCCGTGGCCTATGCACGCAGCGTGTATGAAATCGCCACCGAAGGTCAGAACGATCTGACCAAGGTTTTCGAGTCGCAGATCGCCGACATGAACAAGGCCTTCAGCACCGCGCTCGAGCAGGCCGAGAAGTCCGCACCGGCCGGCTCCGAGGCCCTTTTCGCTGCTGCCAAGACGTCGATGGCCGCTGCCAGCACCGCGTACGACACCATGAGCAAGGCCGCCAAGCAGGCGACCGAGATGGCCGAAGCCAACGTGGCTGCCGCCACCAAGGCCGTCCGCGGCAAGTAAGTTTGCCGGGTCCGGGTCCGTCCCGGATCGTAGTACCCAGAACATGCCGTCCGGCGAAAGCCGGGCGGCATGTTTGCGTTCATGTCGGCGCCGCGCCGTTGGCATGGCTTTGTAATACAGGCCGGCTAAGGTCCGGGATACCCCATTTCCAGCGGAGACGCTTCATGATTGCCCAACACCTGATCCGTGCGCACCATGCCGAATCGCTCGACCACTTCCATCACGCCGGCCAGCTGGCGGTCGATACCCTGGAACGGCTGACCGATTTGTCGCTGCGCCACCTGCGCGGCAGCACCGACACGCATGGCCAGCGCGCACAGGCCGTGGCCGAGGGCGAGCAGCTGACGCCGGTGGATGTCGATGCGGCGGTGTCGACCTTCGAAGCGTCGCTGCATGTGCTGACCGAGAGCTATGGGCGGTGGATCAAACTGCTCGAAGCCCAGATGCAGCTGATGCAACGCACCACCCATGCGTCGCTGGAAGACTTGCAGCGCTGGATGCCGAGTGGCACCGAGTTTGCCGTGGAGGCAGTCGGTCTGCTGGGTGACGCGGCCGAATCGGCCTCCGAACTGGCCGCGGATGCCAGCGTGGCGGTGGCCCGCTCCGCCGAGGCGTCGGTGAGCGCGCCGCGGGCCCCGGCCCGCCGTCGCACGGTTGCGGCCAAGGCCGGCTGACCGGTCGTTCGTGGGCCGGGCAGGGGCGTCTCCGGGGCGCCCCTGTGCTTACCCGTTCAGCGTGTCGGGGCGAGCGGGCGGCGTCTTGAGGTGCACGTCGCGCTGCGGGTAGGGGATGGTGATGCCGTTGGCCTTGAACAGGCGCCAGATCGCCAGATTCACCGCGGTGCGCACATTGCCGATACCGTTTTCCGGGTCGTTGATCCAGACGCGCAGCTCCAGCTCGATGCCGTTGTCGGCAAAGGCCAGCAGGCGTGCCGCGGGCTCGGGGATGGCGAGGATGCGCGGCGAGGCCTTGGCCGCCTCCATCAACAGCGCCAGGGCGTGCTCGGGATCGTCGTCATAGCTGATCTGCACCGGAATGCGCACCCGCGTGTTGGGGTCGGAATAGCTCCAGTTCACCACCTCGGAGGTGATCAGGTTCTCGTTCGGGATCAGGCGTTCGACGCCGTCGCGGTCGCGCACCACCACGTAGCGGGCGCGCAGCTCCTGCACCCAGCCGTACTTGGCGTCGTTGGTGCCGACCGAGATCACGTCGCCGGGTTTGATCGAGCGGTCCAGCACCAGGATGAAACCGCTGATGAAATTGCTGGTGATGCGCTGCAGGCCGAAACCGATGCCGACGCCGAGCGCGCCGCCGAACACGGTGAGGGTGGTCAGGTCGATGCCGACCGCGTCGATGGCCAGGAAGATGGCCAGCGCGATCAGGAAAAACTTGCTGAATTTGCCGAAGGCCACCTGCAGCGAAGGTGTCATGTGCGGCGAGGCGCGCATGCGTCGCTCGATCACGCCCGAGATCCAGAAGGCCATGGTCAGCAGCAGGGCGATCAGGCCGGTCAGCTTGATCGCCGACAGCACCGACACGCGCGAGCTGCCGATGGTGACAGCCAGTTCGTCGAGCGTGGTTTCGACCGCCGGCAGCCAGCCGACCAGGTGCAGGGCCACCATGGTCCAGATGCCGGTGACGATGATGTTCTCCCAGGCCTTGAGCAGCGGCGTGGCGCGAAAGCCCTTGCGTAGCACATAGACCAGCAGGCGAATGGTGGCCAGCGACAGCAACAGCGGAATGGTGATGTCGAGCAGGCCGGTCGGCTCGCCGAGGGCGCGCAACACGCCGCGCCCGAGCAGCACGCCGGCCAGCGCCGTGACCGGCCACATCAGGCGTTGCACGGCGCGCAGCGCGACATGGCGCAGCTCGTCCCGTCCGTAGCGATCGCTGCGTGCGCGCAAGGGCTGCTTGACGAAGCGCTGCAATAGCCAGGTGGCGATGGCGGTCAGGACCAGCACGCCGGCTTCGTAGGCCAGCGACCAGCTGGCCAATGCGGCCAAGCGTTCGGGCAGCCTCTCCAGCCAGGCCTGAATGTCCGGTCCCATCGTCTCTCCTGTTGCCGTGGCGGCGATGCGTCAGCTTATCGCAAGGCGCGGCTGCCGCGGCAACCGCCACGGGCGGAGTGTCCGCCGGGGGTGCTCCGTTTTGCAGCACCGGTCTTGTTTCGATGCACTTTTCATGGCCGGCGTTCCCATTCCATGCGGTTTTTGCCGTTGCACGATCCTTGCTGCATCCGTGATCCGAACGGCATCAAGCGACATGGAGACAGGATGAGCACCAATGAAGATCTGCTATGCCAAGCCCTCGAGATCGAGCCGCCCTGGCGCATCGTCCGCATGCGCAACGACCTCGGCCGGCGCCAACTCGACGTCTGGGTGGCGCGGCACACGCCGCGACGCGGCTGGTTTTTCGGCACGTCCGCCGCGGCGCCAGAGGCGCCGGAGCAGGTGTGGCGGCATGTCAACGTGGGCCAGGCACGCTGCCTGATCCATGCCTCGCCCACCGACGACATGATGCAGGCGCCGCTGCCGTGGGTCGGCGCCGACGAGCAGACCTTCACGCACGGGATGACGCGGCTGATCGCCGCCCACTTTCTGGCCGGCATCAAGTTCCAGAGCATCTGCGAGCTGCTCGACATCCCGGTGGCCGATCTGTGGAAGTTCAAGCACAACCTCGACAACGGCAAGGTCTCCCTGTCGGGCCGCGAGACGCTGATGGCCGATCGCCAGCCCTCAGCCTTCGGCGTGCCCGAGGCCGACCATCCGGTATGGGCCTCGCTGCTCGACGGCGCCATCGAGCTGGACATCCGCGTGCTCAGCCTCAAGCTGCTGCTGACCAAGCTGCGCGGGCAGATGCCCTTGATCAGCGATCCCGAGGTGCGCCAACTCAAGGCGCGCGAGCTGCAACACTACTTCGAGCGCTACGCGCCGCAACTGGCCCATGAGCTCGGGCAGATCCGCCCGGCAACGCTGTCTGGAGATTCCCTATGACGCCCAACGCAGGACTGATGTCGGTGGCCGCCGCGGCCGAACGGATCCTCGGCGGACAGGTGCTGAGCATCGCCGGCGACGAGGCCGCGCTGCGCCAGCTGCCGCCCGGCCAATGGATCGGCGGCACGATTCCCTATTTCATGGCCGCCGAAGGCGGCACGGTGAGCCGCGAGCAAGTGTTCGTGCAAGTGGTGAGCGACTACGCCGCGCCGCCCCGGCTGCGCTTCTACGATGCGGCCAGCCTGCCGCAGCTGTGCCGCAATGCGCCCGAGCATGGCTACAGCCTGCTCATCGTCCCGGCCTTCAGCACCTGCCACAGCGACTTCGCGCGCAACGCACCGAACTACGAAGACATGTACCTCAAGCCGCTGGCCGGCTGGGTGGCCGGCACCCACCTCGACGACGCCGGCCGGGCCCGCCCGCAGGTGGTGCACGGGCCGACCGGGCAGTTCTCGGCCGAGCACGCCGTGGTCATGGATGTCGAACTGCCGCCCGAGCGCTATGCGCAGATCGAGATCCTCAACGCTTTCCGCCCGGGCGAGGGGGCGGCCATCACCTTCGCGCAGACCGGCTTCGACGCCGGCGCCTGCCAGATCGACGGCTCGCCCGCCAATCTGGCCGACTACCTGCTCGACCAGGCCATCGACACCCGCCTGCCGCTGGTGGCCGACTATTGCGGCGCATGGGTGAACGTCAGCATCAAGGACATCGATGCGGCGGCCCGGCGGGTGGCGTTCTACGCGCCGGTGTTTCCCGGCCTCACCTACCGGGTCGCGGTGCCGGTCGACGGCAGTGGCGCCACCGATGCCGTCCCGTCGGCTGCCGACACCGTGCCCTTCGCCTGCAACTGCATCCTCAACTTTCTCTACGGCGCGCTGGAGGGCAAGCCCAGCGGGCCGCTCACCGGCCCGGTGACCTTCGGCGAGATCGGCTACCAACTGCTCAACCAGACCCAGGTCTATCTGCGCGTGCGCTGAGGGGCGCCGCGCGTCCGGCCGGTTTGCCGAATCCGGCCGGGGCGATAGACTCCATGCCATGCGACTTTCCTCAATCCAGCGCAAGGAGAAGAACCATGGCTGACAACGATCCGGCTAGCGGCGCCTGCCTGTGCGGCGCGGTGAGCCTGAGCGTCGCCCACCCCTCGGCAAGCGTCGGCGCCTGCCACTGCAGCATGTGCCGCAAGTGGGGCGGCGGGCCGCTGCTGGCGGTCGAGTGCGGCACGGCGGTGACGATCGCGGGCGAGGACAGCGTGTCGGTGTTCGACTCCTCGCCCTGGGCCCAGCGCGGCTTCTGCAAGCACTGCGGCACGCACCTGTTCTACCGGCTCAAGGGCAATGGCCAGTACCACCTGCCGGCCGGCCTCTTCGATACGGTGCCCGAGCTGCACTTCGACCAGCAGATCTTCATCGACGAGCAGCCCGCCTACTACCGCTTCGCCAACGACACCCGCAACATGACCGGGGCGGAGGTGTTTGCCCTGTACGCGCCGCCGGCCGACTGAGCTGACATCGCGGGCACGGCCCGTCCTACTCGCCCATCACCACCCCTTCGCGGCGCGGATCGGCGCCGCCGAGCAGGGTCGTGGCGCCGCCCTCGCGCTTGACCTGAATCGCCTGCAGGCCGCTGGTCATGTCGATCTCCTTGAGCGCATGGCCGCGTGCCTTGAGGCCGTCCATCGTGGCCGCATCGAAGCGCCCGGTTTCGAGCAGCACCGGCACCTTGCCGCCGATCGAGGCGAAGTTGGGCAGATCGATCGCCTGCTGCGGCGTCAGCCCGCGCTCGAGCACGCCATACAGCGTCTTGGCGGTGTAGTGGATGATCAGCGCGCCGCCCGGGCTGCCCGCGCTCATCACCAGTTGGCCCGTGGCCTTGTCGAAGACCAGCGTGGGCGCCATCGACGAGCGCGGCCGCTTGCCCGGCTCGACCCGGTTGGCGATCGGCGTGCCGTCGGCGGCGCGCGGCGCGAAGCTGAAGTCGGTCAGCTCGTTGTTGAGCAGAAAGCCCCGGACCATCTGGCGCGCGCCGAAGGCGTCTTCGATGGTGGTGGTCATGGCCACGGCGCGGCCGGCGGCGTCGACGATGCTGATGTGGCTGGTGCCGTATTCGGGCTGCGCGGGCATTGGCGCGTAGGCGGTCTTCTGCGGGCCCGGTGTGCCGGCCGGTGCGTCCGGCATGGCCATGGCGCCGATCAGGCGGGCGCGGGCGGCGAGGTAGGCGGGGTCGAGCAGGGTCGACCAGTCGCCGCCCGGCGCGGTGACGAAGTCCGGGTCGGCCAGGTATTGCGCGCGGTCGGCGAAAGCCAGGCGCGAGGCCTCGACATAGCGGTGCAGCCAGTCGACCGACAGCATCTCGTCGCTGCCGGGCGTGCCGGCCTCGAGCGTGGTGGTCGGGCTTCGGGTGGCGGCGAGGATGCCGAGGATCTGGCCCACCGTGGTGGCACCCGAGCTGGGCGGGGGGAAGCCGCAGATGCGGTAGTCGCGCCCGCGCGCCGCGTAATCGTGGCACAGCGGTGCGCGCATCTTCGGCCGGTAGCCGGCCAGGTCCGACAGCGCCAGCAGGCCGGGGTTGGTCGGATGCGCGCGTACCTTGTCGACGATGGCCTGCGCCACTTCGCCGGTCAGCAGCCCCTTGGCGCCGTCGCGGGCGATGCCGCGCAGCACGGCGGCCAGCGCCGGGTTCTTCAGCACATGGCCGACCGGCCAGGGCTGGCCGGCGGCGTCGAAGAAGTAGGTACGCGCGGTCGGATCGGCGGCGATGTACTTGTCCTTGGCGAGCATGGTGTTGAGCCGCGCGCTGACCTTGAAGCCCTGCTCGGCCAGTTGGATGGCCGGCTCGAACAGCGTCGCCCAGGGCAGCTTGCCATGCTGTCGATGCGCCATTTCGAGCATCGCCACCGTGCCCGGCGTGCCCACCGCGCGACCGCCCACCTTGGCGGCATCGAAGGCCAGCGGCTTGCCGTCGGGGTCGAGAAACAGCGCTTCGGTGGCGGCGGCCGGTGCGGTTTCGCGGCCGTCGAAGGCCTCGACCTGGCGGCCGTCGTAGTGCAGCAAAAAGGCGCCGCCGCCGAGGCCACTCGACTGCGGCTCGACCAGCGTCAGCACCATCTGCACCGCAATCGCCGCATCGATGGCCGAGCCGCCGGCCTTGAGGATCTGGTCGCCGGCGTCGGTGGCCAGGGGGTTGGCCGCGGCCACGGCATAGCGGTGATGCGTCCAGCCCGGCTTGGCGGTGTAGCCGGAGGCGGCTTCGGGCTGGTCGGGGCGGTGGTAGGTGAATGACGGCGTGCTGGTGCAGCCGGCCAGCAGGGCGGCGCCGAGCAGGCCGCCGAGCATCGTGTTGAGCGCGACACGCATGGCGGATCCTCCGCGATGATGAATGCCTACTATAGATCAGTGGCCGGGCTTGGCCAGCCGGTCCAGCCGCAGCCGCTCGCGTTCGTCGAACAGGCGACGGCTGGCGGCGAGCACCGCCACCAGCGTGCCGAAACCGGTGCCGACGGTGATCGTGAACATGATCAGAATCTGGTATTTCACCGCCAGCGACGGTGGCGCGCCGGCCAGGATCTGGCCGGTCATCATGCCCGGCAGGCTGACGATGCCGGCCGCCGCCATGCTGTTGATGATCGGGATCATGCCGCTGCGCATGGCGTCGCGACGCGCGTCGCCGACCGCCACCTGCCAGCGCTGGCCGAGCATCAGGCGGTTTTCGATGAGGGCGCGCTGGCGCCACACCGCATCGGTGAGCCGGTCGAGGCCGATGGCGATGCCGGTCATGGTGTTGCCGAGCATCATGCCCAGCAGCGGGATGGCGTATTGCGGGGTGTACCAGGGCTCAGGGCCGATGATCACGATCAGCGTGAGCACGGTGACGCTGAAGGCCGAGACGAACATCGACAGCGTGCCGATGCCGAAGGCCCAGCCGCCGGTGAGGCGGCGCTTTTGCCGGGCGATGACCTCGCGCCCGGCCATCAGCAGCATGACGCCCGCCATCAGCGCGATCCATGGTAGCGCTGCGACCGAGAACAGCGCTTCGAGCACCAGCCCGATCAGGCTCAGCTGCACCACCGTGCGCAGCGCGGCGACGAGCAGGGTCTGGCCGATGGCCAGCTTCGCCACCAGCGTACAGCCGGCCAGCGCCAGCACCAGCGCGGCGCCGAGCGCCAGTTGCCACCAGGCCAGGTCGATCAGCTGCATGGCACGTCCTCCAGGCGCTTGCCGGCGATGCGCAGATGTTGGTCGGCCACGCGGCGGATCTGCGCGGGGTCGTGCGCCACCCACAGCACCGGCCAGTGATGGCGTGCGATCAGATCGCCCAGCCAGGCTTCGACCCGGGCCGTGGCCTCGGCGTCGAGATTGGCCGTCGGCTCGTCGAGCAGCAGGGCGCGCGGCTGGTGGGCCACGGCGCGCAGCAGCGCGAGACGCTGCCGCTCGCCCGACGACAGCCGGCTCACCTGCCAGTCCATCGTCGCCGTGTCGAAGCCGAGCGTGTCGAGCCCATCGGGCGCACCGTCGGGGAAATGCTCGCCCACGGTGTCGGCCCACCATTGGCTGTCGGCCGGCACCATCATCACCGCCTGGCGCCAGCGGTGGCCGGGCACCGCGCCCTGGCGCATGTCGCCGAGCGCCACCGTGCCTTCATGTGGATCGAGATCGGCCAGCGCGCGCAGCAATCGGCTCTTGCCCGAGCCGGAGGGGCCGGAGAGGGCGAGGATGCGGCCGGGCGCGATGCAAAGATCGCCCGCCGACAGATCGCCGACGCGCAGCGCATCGGCGACCAGGGCGGCGGGTTCGTCGGCGGTGGCGGGGGTGGCTACAGGCTTCAATCCGGTGGCTCGGCGGGAGGTGGTGGCCTCATGATACCCGCCGCCGGGCACGCGGATCGGGGTTCGCCGAGCGCCGCGCCGTCATGCCATTGGCGCGAATCGTCCGGCGCGCCGGCTCGCTCGGCCAGGCCGTAGTCGCGCACCACCTGTGCCACGCGCAGGCGGTAGTCGGCAAAGACATGCTGCCGGCCGGCGGCCTGGGCCTGCCGGTGGGCCTCCAGCGTGCGCCAGCGCCGGATGGCTGCCTCGTCGCGCCAGAACGACAGCGACAGCAGCTTGCCGGGTTGGCTGAGGCTTTCGAAACGCTCGATCGAGATGAAGCCGTCGATGGCTGCCAGCGACGGGCGCAGCGCGGCGGCCAGGTCCAGATAGGTGGCGCGCTGGCCGTCGGCGGGTTCGACTTCGAAGATGACGGCGAACATGCTCAGGCCGCCATCTGCGGTGGCAGGCAGAAGGTGCCCGCCACCGTCGTGACGAAGCTGCGCGTCTCGCGCAGGATGAAGCGTTTCTCTTGCGCGAAGGCGAAGTTGGCGCGGCCGTCGGCATCGCTGCGCAGTCGCGCGCGGTAGCGTTCGTAGGCGGCCAGGCTGTCGAAGCCGATCAGCCCCCAGGCGATGTCATTGGTCCCTTCGTGGGGCAGAAAGTAGCCGAGCAGGTGGCCGCCGCAGCGCGGAATGATGCGGCCCCAGTTTTCCGCATAGGTCTGGAAGGCCTCGCGCTGGAAGGGGTCGATCCGGTAGCGGATGAAGCAGGTGATCATGGTCATGGCTCCGTCGAGAAGGTGAGCTCACGATAGCCCGTTGAAGTGGCGAGATGGTTCGATTACGATCGAACCATGAAAGACGGCCCCAACATCGCCCGCATCGCCGCGCTGATCGGCGACCCCGCCCGCGCCGACATCCTTACCGCCTTGATGGCCGACCGTGCGCTGACCGCCACCGAGCTGGCGGGCATCGCCGGCGTGACCAAGCAGACCGTCAGCGCGCATCTGGCCAAGCTGGTCGACGCGCGGCTGATCGCGGTCGAGGCGCAGGGCCGGCACCGTTACTTCCGCCTGGCCGGGCATGACGTGGCGCAGCTGCTCGAAGCCTTGATGGGCGTGGCGTTTCGCACTGGCGCCGTGCGCCTGCGCTCCAGCCCGCGCGAGCCGGCGCTGCGCAAGGCGCGGGTGTGCTACGACCATCTGGCCGGCGAGCTGGCGGTGGCGGCTTTCGAGGCGATGCTGATGCGCGGCTGGTTTCTCGCCCGCCCCGGCGAGTTGCGCCTGACCGATACCGGGCGGGCCGAGCTGGCGCGGCTGGGCATCGACGTGTTGGCGCTCGATGCCGGACGCCGCCCGGCCTGCCGCATGTGCCTGGACTGGGGCGAGCGCCGCCACCATCTGGCCGGCGCCGTCGGCGCGGCCGTGCTGCGCCATGTGCTCGACACGGGCTGGGCCCGGCGCCTGCCGGACAGCCGGGTGGTGGCCTTCAATCCCTGGGGCGAGAGGGCGTTTCGCGAAGAGTTTCTGCTGGCCTGATCAGCGCCGGCGCACGATCAGTTCCACGACCAGCCACACCACGCCGATGGCCACACCGAAGGCGCCGGCAATGGTGCCGAACATGGCGGTCAGCGCCAGCCCGGTGGGGGTGACGTCGGTCGGGCCGAACTGGTTGAACAGCCACAGCGGCGCGGCGGTGAGCGTGCCGAGCACCAGGCTGGTCAGCACGATCTTGATGCCGGTGCGGACATCGCTGCGGTAGAAGTTGAGGATCGGGGTCACGGCGCGCTTCCGGAGTGGGTGTGGAGTGACGATACCGGAGCGGCGATGGGCGGGGTTTGATCAAAGTCGAGAATTCTGCCCGGCGGCAGTGCGTTCTCGACCTCGATCAGAGGCCTTGCCCCGCCTCGCTGTGGCGGAAGCCTTCGCGCACATGCTCGCGCAGCTGCATTTCGTCCCAGGGTTTGGTCAGGAAGCGGTAGATGGCGCCGCGGTTGACGGCACCGGTGATCGCCTCGATATCGGTGTAGCCGGAGAGCACGATGCGGATGGTGGCCGGATAGAGCTCCTTGACGCGAGAGAGGAATTCGGTGCCGCTCATCGCCGGCATCCGTTGATCCGAGATGATGACCTGGATGTCGTGCTGGGCGAGGATGTCGAAGCCTTCGGCCGCGCTGCCGGCGGCGAATATCTCGTAGCCGTCGCGGCGCAGAACGCGCGTCAGCGCCGACAGGATGTTGGGCTCGTCATCGACCAGCAGCAGTTTCTTGCGTCGCCGATCCTGGGCTTCCGGCGCCAGTGTCAGCACCTTTTGCGTTCTGAGCAGTTCCGCAAAATCGTCGGCCGGCACCGGCCGGCTGAACAGATAGCCCTGAATTTCGTCGCAGCGATGGCGGCGCAGGTAGTTCATCTGGCTTTCGGTTTCCACGCCCTCGGCGATCACTGTCAGGCGCAGGTTGTGGGCCAGATCGATGACGGCGATGCAGATCGCTGCGGCGTCGGGGTCGGTGGTGATGTCGCGCACGAAGCTCTGGTCGATCTTCAGGTAGTCGATGGGGAAGCGTTTCAGGTAGCTGAGCGAGGAATAGCCGGTGCCGAAATCGTCGACCGCGATCTTCAGGCCCATCTCGCGAATCGCCCCGAGGCGGCGGATGTTGGCCTCGATGTCTTCCATCAGCAGGCTCTCGGTGAGCTCCAGTTCGAGGCTGGCGGACAGGCCGGGGTGGCGTGACAGCAGCTTTTCGAGCGCGGGGAGGAAATCCGCGCGGCGCATCTGTACGGCCGACACATTGACCGCCACCCGCGGCGCTTGCAGGCCCATGCGCCGCCATGCGGCCTGGTCGGCCAGTGCCTGCTCCAGCGCCCAGTGCCCGACGTCGATGATCAGACCGGTTTCTTCGAGGACCGGGATGAAGGCTCCGGGCTGGACCAGCCGGCCCTCGGGGTCCCGCCAGCGGATCAGCGCCTCGACGCCGATGATGTTGCCTTGTTGCAGCTCGACCTTGGGCTGGTAGTGCAGGACGAATTCGCCGTTGTCGAGGGCGCGGTGCAGCTTGTTTTCCAGCGTCAGGTTTTCGGCCACCCGCGCATTCATGGCGGGCGCGTAGAACAGGTAGCGTTCCTGCGATGCGGCGGCCTTGCGCATGGCCGTCTCGGCGTTGGCGAACAGCGCTTCGGCCTCGGTGCTGTCGCTGGGAAACAGGGCGATGCCGAGCTTGAAGGTGAGATGCAGGTCGTGGCCCTCGATCTCGAAGCTGCGACCGAGCCTGGCGAGGATCTGGTCGTCGAGCCGATGGGCCAGTTCCGTCGCGCTGCCGGCATTGTCGAGGATGGCGGCGAAGTGGTCGTTGCCGATCCGGGCGAGGTGGTCGGTGCTGCCCATCGCCTCGCCCAGGCGCTCGGCCACCGCCTTGAGCAGGGCATCGCCGATGTGGCGGCCGAAACTGTCGTTGATGTGCCGGAAACGGTCGATGTTGATCAGCACCAGCGCGACCGTCGGTGTGTCGTGGCCGTCGGGGACATGCAGCAGCTGCTGCAGGCGGTCCTGGATCAGCCGGCGGTTGGGCAGGCCGGTCAGCGTGTCGTAGTAGGCGAGGTAGTCGAGCTTTTCGACGTTGCGGATATGGCCGAGTGCGAAGGAGATGTCGCCGGCCATCTCGTTGAGCAGGGCCAACTCCATGGCGTCGAAGACATTGCGCTCGGCGGCATACAGGGCGAATGCGCCGATTGGCTGCTCGTCGAGCAACAGCGGAAAGACGGCCATCGACTGGCAGCCTCGGGCCGACGCGCCGGCCGGGAAGATCGGCTCGGCGGCGGCCGACAGATCGTTGCAGGTGACGGTGGCGCGCTCGTGCAGCGCCCGCGCGAACATGCCTTGCTGGAGGTCGATGCGGTCATCGAGTTTCAGTGGCGGGCTGCGGTCGGCCGTGGCCCCGGTGTCGCACCGCCAGGTGACCGGTTGGAGGAACTGGCCGGTGGGGTCGGCGATGCCGATCCAGGCCAGGCGGAATTTCCCCTGCGCGACGGCGATCCGGCAGGCTTCGCGGAACAGGGTGTTGCGGTCGTGGACGCGGACGATGGTGGTGTTGATGCTGGAGAGCACCGCGTAGATGCGGTTCAGGCTGGCGACCTTCTGCTCGGCCCGGGTCCGTTCGACGATCTCGCTGCGCAGGGCGGCGGTACGTTGCTCGACCTGGCTTTCCAGGTGCCCGTAGAGCTGCGCGCGCTGGATGGCCTGCGCGACCTGGCTGCCGATGGCGTCGAGCATCCGCAGATCTTCGGCACTGATGGGGCGATCGGCATGGCCGGCCAGGTTCATGATGCCCAGCGACTGGGTGCCGGTGGTCAGCAGGATGCTCAGGTGGGTGCGCATGTCGCTGTCGTCGCGGGCATGGAGGGCGAGGCGTTCGCAGTCGATCACCACGCCATGACGTTGAGTCTCGCCCGAGCGCAGCATGCGGCGGCAGCGGCAGTCGCCTTCGAGGGCGCCGGGCGCCAGCAGGGCGGCGGGCAGTTGGCTGGCGGCGGCGAGGCGCAACTCGCCATCGCCGTCGTCGAGGAAGATCCAGCCGGCCGTGAAGTCGGTCAGTTCGAGCAGGCCGCGCAGCGCCTGGGCACAGACTTCGTCTTCGCTCAACTGGTGGTTCATGTCGGCGGCGATGCGATAGAGGGTGCGCAGGTTGCGGTTGGACTGCGCGATCTCGTCTCGTTGGCGCTGGAGTTCGTCGTTCATCTGGACGGCCTCCTCGTAGGTCGAGATCAGCAGATCGACGATCTGCTCCCGCCCCGAGGAGATGAAGTGGGTCTTGCCGCCCATGTAGATTTCCATGCCCATCTGCATCTTGCTCGACTTGCGCAGTTCGAGATTGAGCAGGATGTACTCGATGCGCGCCAGCAGCGTCTTCGCGTCGTAGGGCTTGCGGATGAAGTTGTCGGCGCCGCACTCCAGGCTCTTGGCGATGTCCTGGATGCCCGTCAGCGAGGTCACCATGATTACCGGCAGATCCTTCAGCGACGGGTCGGCCTTGATTGCGGCGCACAGCTCGTAGCCGTCCATCTCGGGCATCACGATATCGGTGATGAGCAGCGTCGGCGAAAGATCGAGGGCGGCGCGCAAGGCCTCGCGCCCGTTGGTGGCGACGGTGACGCGGTAGCCCCGTTTGGTCAGCAGGATCCGTAGCTGCTCGGCCTGGGTGGGGCTGTCTTCGGCGATCAGGATGTGGACCTGGTCGGTGCGCACAGCTGGATTGGCGGCGTTCATCGGGGGTTCTCCTGGGGATTCGGGTCCGGTGGCGGCCGGCGCCCGGTCAGCCCGGCGATCATCGTCGCGATGTCGGGCGGCGCGAGGACATGGGTGGCGGCCTTGAGCCTGACCGCCTCACCGGGCATGCCGAAGACGATGGCGCTGGCGGCATTCTGGGCAATGGTCACGGCGCCGGCGTCGCGCATCGCCTTGAGTTCGTGCGCACCGTCACGGCCCATGCCGGTGAGCAGCACGCCGACGGCGCTCCGGCCGAAACCGGCGGCGAGCGAGCGGAACAGATACGAGACGGCCGGCTGGACGCCATGCTCGGCGGGCGCGTCGGTCAGCTCGACGCTGCCGTCGGGCTTCAGGCCCATCTGGCAACCCGAGGGGGCCAGATAGGCGATGCCGTCTTGCACCTGCTCGCCCGCGCGCGGCACGCGCACGGGGTAGCCGGTGTCATGCGCCAGCCATTCGGCGAAGCCTTCGGTGAATCCGCTCGAAATATGCTGGACGATCAGCAGCGGGGCGGCCAGATCCCCGGGCAGGCGCGACAGGATCTCCCGCAACGCCTGCGGCCCACCGGTCGAGGCGCCGAGCGCGACGACGCGGACCGGCGCCGCGGCGGGCGCCGGTGTGGGGATGGTCGGTGGCGCCGAACGCGCCGGCCAGCGGCGGACCACCGGGACTTCCGCCACCAGCCGGACGGTGGACAGAAACTCCCGCGTCTGCTCGGCGAAATTCGGAGATCCCGGCCCGCTCGGCTTGGCCAGGACCGCCAGCGCACCGGCCTCCAGCGTGCGGAAGGTGTCCGCCA
Source organism: Denitromonas iodatirespirans (assembly GCF_018524365.1). Classification (GTDB taxonomy): domain Bacteria; phylum Pseudomonadota; class Gammaproteobacteria; order Burkholderiales; family Rhodocyclaceae; genus Nitrogeniibacter; species Nitrogeniibacter iodatirespirans. Next base: position 33,035 of record NZ_JAEKFT010000001.1, on the reverse strand, counting down.
CGTCGTCCGGTTTTGTGCTGGCGGTGACCATCACGATGCGGGTCGGTGCCGTCTCCATGATCCGCCGGGCGGCGGCGTAGCCATCCAGCTCGGGCATGTGGACATCCATGACGATGACGTCGGGCGACAGGCGCTGGGCGGCGAGCACGCCCTCCACGCCGTCGTCGGCGGTGCCCGCGACGGTCAGCCGCGGATCGCTCTCCAGCAAATAGCGCAGCAGTTCGCGGGCGAGGGGCGAGTCGTCCACCAGCAGTACCCGGATCTGCGGGGGTGTCTGCGACGGGTCGTGAGGGAGGTCGTTGCTCATATCAGCCTGCGGATGGCCTCGAACAGATCGCTCTGGTCGAAGCTGCTCTTGACGATATAAGCATTGGCACCGGCTTCGACGCCGCGTTCCCGATCCTCGCGTGATTCGAGGGCGGTCACCAGGATCACCGGGGTGTCGGCCAGTTTTTTGTCCTGGCGTATCGACTCGGTCAAGCTGAAGCCGTCCATGCGCGGCATTTCGACATCGGAGACAACCAGATCGTAGGCGCCGGTGCGCAGCGCGGTCAATGCGTCGATGCCATCGACCGCGGTGTCCACCCGATAGCCGGCGCTCTCCAGGATGCTCTTGAGCAGGATGCGCGCGGTGATCGAGTCCTCGACCACCAGCAGGCTGTGCTGGCGGGGCGGCGGGGCGCTCGGCGTGCTGCTCTTGGCCGCGGCGCGCGGGGCCGATTTCATCAGATCGGCGACATCGATGATGGGCACCAGGCGCCCGGAGCCGAGCACGGTGGCGCCCGAGAAATTTGCCACGCGCCGCAACTGCGGCCCCAGCCCCTTGACCAGCACCTCCTGATCGCCGAGCACGGCATCGACGGCAAAGGCGATGCGCTGCCCGGCGGCGGACAGCACCACCAGCGGCAGGCGCCCGTCGTCGGCAGTGTCGGCCGGCAGCCCGAGGACGTCGGCGAGCCGCACCAGTGCCACGGCCAGACCGTCGATCTCGATCGCCTCGCGGTTTTCCACGGTCTTGATGCTGTCGACGGCAACACGCTGCACACGCTCGACATTGCGCGAGGGCAGCACGAACTGCTGCTCGCCGACGCCCACCAGCACCCCACGGAAGGTCGCCAGCATGCTTGGCAGCACGATGCGAAAGCGCGTGCCGCCGCCGTCGGGCAGTTCGGCGACGATGCTGCCCGAGAGTTTTTCGACCTTTTCGCGGACGATCGCCAGCCCGAGGCCGCGCCCGGAGAGGTTGGTGAGGATCGGGCTGGTGCTCAGGCCGGAGGCGAACATCAGCGACAGCGCGGCCTGGTGGCTCACCGTCGCCACTTCTTCCGGGGCGATCAGGCCGAGCTTGGCGGCCGAGTTGGCGATCTGTGCCGGATCGATGCCGGCGCCGTCGTCGGCCACCAGCAGCTCGACCCTGCTGCCCTCCAAGGGCTGGATGTCGATGGCGATGCGACCGCGCGACGCCTTGCCGGCGCGGTGCCGCTCGGCGGGGCTTTCGATGCCGTGATCGACCGCGTTGCGCACCAGGTGGATCAGCGGATCCTTCAGTTGTTCGAGGATGCGACGGTCGATTTCCAGCTCGGCGCCATCGATCCGCAATTCGATGTCCTTGCCGCTGTCGCGGGCCAGGTCGCGCACCAGCTTGGGCATGACTTCGAGCAGCGACGCGAAGGGCAGCATCAGCGCGATGCGCAGCTCGGCCTGCAGGGTGTCGACGCTGCCGGCCAGCGCGCGGCTTTCGCGCTCCGCCCGCTGGGCGAGCGCGCTCAGGCGGTCGCCCAGGGTCTTCAGCAACGGGTCGTCATGATCGACGATGTCGAGCAGTTTTTCGATGGTGCTCGCCGTTCGTGCGCCGGCATCGCCGGCGGCACGCCGGCCGTGGCGGCGGCGCAAGGCTCGCGCCTCGCGGGCGGCGCGCGCCATTGCCTTGCGCCGGCGCGCGACCTCGTCGGCCACCGCATGCAGTTCGTCGGCCACATGGCTGGTGCCGAACTTGAAGGCGAGCAGCGCTTCGGCCTCGACCAGCAGCGCGGCCAGCCGGGAGCTCGAAATGCGCACCGTGTCGCCGCTTGCACTGGGTGGCGGGGGGGCTTTTTCCGGTTTGGCCGCGGGCGACGGCGCTGCGGCCGGTGGCGGCGTTGGCGTTGGCGTCGGCTCCCCGGGGCTGTCGGCGAGCAGCGTGTCCAGCGTGTCGAGGCTGCGGTAGATGGCCTTGAACCAGGCCGGCGGCAGCGACGCTGGCGGCCGCCGCTTGAGGCCCGACAGTTCGTCTTCCAGGCCTTTGCAGACGGCCTCGATCTGCGACAGATTCACCGAACGGGCGGCGCCCTTGAGGCTGTGCGCCTCGCGGAACAAGGCCTCGATCAGCGCCGGGATGTCGCTCGCCGCCGCCGGTGCTTCCAGGGTCGAGAGCAGGCCGGCCATCGCCTTCAGGTGCTCGGCGGCCTCGATCCGGAAGATACCGAGCAGGCGCTGCAGTAGGTGTTCGTCGTCGATGTTGGGCATGACGGGGTCACACGCTGTAACGGGCAACCAGCTGCTTCAAGGTCTGGCCGAGCTCGTTGAGGTTGTGGGCGGCGGTTTCGGCCTGTCGGGTGCTGTCGAGGTTCTGCGCGGTGGCGAGGCGGATGTCGGCGGTGGCCTCGGCGAGCTGGTCCATGCCGGCCAGCTGCTGCTGGGCGGAGACGGCGATCTGGCTGGCGGCCTGGGCACTTTCGCCGATGCTGTCGGCCAGCTGGCGAATCGCCTCGCCGGCCTCGCGCGATTGGCGCACGCCGGCTTCGACCGCCTTCGACCCCTGCTCGGTGGCGAGCACGGCACTGCCGGTGGCCTTCTGGATGTCGCCGAGAATGGTGCGCACCTGGGCGGTGGCCTGTTTCGACTGGCCGGCGAGGTGCTTCACCTCCTGGGCGACGACGGCAAAGCCCTTGCCCTGTTCGCCGGCCTTGGCGGCCTCGATCGAGGCGTTGACGGCGAGCAGGTTGGACTGCTCGGAGAGGTCGTTGACGGTGGCGATGATCTCGCCGATGGCCTGCCCCTGCTCGGAGAGGCGGACGATGCTCTCGGCGATCTGTTCCATCTGCTCGCGGATATGCTGCATGCCCTCGACGGTGTCTTCGACCGACTGGCTGCCGCCCTGGGCCACCTGGGCGGCCTGGCGGGCGGCCTCGGCCACGGTCTTGGCCTTCTGGCTGGCGAGCGTGGCGGTCTGCTTGATCTCTTCGACGGTGGTGGCGGTCTCGGACATCGCGGCGGCGGTCTGGGTGGCGCCGGTGGCGACCTGGCTGGTGCCGGTGAGGATCTCGGCGGCCGAGGCGGCGAGTACATTGACGCCTTCGCCGATTTCGCGATTGAGCTCGCGCAGGGTGCTGACCATGGTGGCAAAGGCCTGCCCCAGGGCGTCGGCGTCGGATTGCAGCTTGACCTCGACGCGCAGATCGCCGGCGGCGATGCGCTGCGCCAGCTCGGCCTTTTCGCGGAGCGAGGCGCTCATGCGGTTGAACTGCCGGTCGAGATCGCCGATCTCGTCGTGGCGCTCGCTCAGCGCCGGGGCGAGGGCGATCTCGCCGTCGGCGATGCGGGCCGCGCGCTCGGCGATGTCGCCCAGCGGCACGGCGATCAGGCGGTGCAGGAACACGGCCATGGCAAGGCCGGCCACCAGCGCCACGATGCCGAGCAGCGCGGCCAGCTGGACGGTGTCCTGCAGGCGCTGCTCGTTGTCGTGGATCGCGGCCTGGCCGCGTTGGCGGGCTTCGTCGTCGAGTGCCAGTGCGAGGCTGCGGATCTTTTCGAAGCGCTCGACCTGGGTATCGTTGATCAAATGGCGGGCCTGTTCAGTCTGGCCGTCGTAGATCATGGTGATCAGCTGTTGGCGGGTCTGCCGGAAAATGGCCAGCGTCGCCTTGATGTCGTCGATGCGGGCGATGAAGGCCGGATCAGCGCCGCCCAGCCGTGTCAGCCGCTGCAGGCGCTCGTCGATCGAGCCGGCGCGCTGGGCGATGTTGTGTGCCCGAAGCTCCTGTTCGCTGCGTTGAGGCTCGATCAGCATGACAAGGAGCTGGGCGTGCTGCAGATTGAGCTCGGCGCGCAGTTCGACCAGCTCGGTTGAAATCACCATGTCGCGTTCCAACAGGGTTTTCTGGGCCTGCTGGATGGCGCTGATCCCCCAGTAGCCGCCGGCGATCAGGGCGGCGAGCAGTGCCAGCATCAGGCCGAAGGCGAGCAGCAGCTTGGTGCGGATGGCGAGATTGAGTAGCCAGTTCATGGACTCTCTCCTTTGGGGGTGTGGCCGGAGCTCGGGTGTCGAGCGCTTGTCGGTGGCGTTGGTGGGTGGTCTCACAGACGGTAACGGGCGACCTGCCGTTTCAAGGTCTGGCCGAGCTCGTTGAGGTTGTGGGCGGCGGTCTCGGCCTGCCGGGTGCTGTCGAGGTTTTGCGCGGTGGCGACGCGGATGTTGGCGGTGGCTTCGGCGAGCTGGTCCATGCCGGCCAGCTGCTGCTGGGCGGAGACGGCGATCTGGCTGGCGGCCTGGGCACTGTCGTCGATGCTGTCGGCCAGCTGGCGGATCGCCTCGCCGGCCTCGCGCGATTGGCGCACGCCGGCTTCGACCGCTTTCGACCCCTGCTCGGTGGCGAGCACGGCACTGCCGGTGGCCTTCTGGATGTCGCCGAGAATGGCGCGCACCTGGGCGGTGGCCTGTTTCGACTGGCCGGCGAGGCTTCTCACCTCCTGGGCGACGACGGCGAAGCCCTTGCCTTGTTCGCCGGCCTTGGCGGCTTCGATCGAGGCATTGACGGCGAGCAGGTTGGACTGCTCGGAGAGGTCGTTGACGGTGGCGATGATCTCGCCGATGGCCTGCCCCTGCTCCGAGAGGCGGACGATGCTCTCGGCGATCTGTGCCATCTGCTCGCGGATGTGTTGCATGCCCTCGACGGTGTCCTCGACCGCCTGACTGCCACCCCGGGCCACCTGGGCGGCCTGGCGGGCGACCTCGGCCACGCTCTTGGCCTTCTGGCTGGCGAGCGTGGCGGTCTGCTTGATTTCCTCGACAGTGGTGGCGGTCTCGGACATCGCGGTGGCGGTCTGGGTGGCGCCGGTGGCGACCTGGCTGGTGCTGGTAAGGATCTCGGCGGCGGAGGCGGCGAGGACCTCGACGCCCTCGCCGATGTCGCGGTTGAGCTCGCGCAGGTTGTTGACCATGGTGGCGAAGGCCTGCCCCAGGGCGTCGGTGTCGGACTGCAGCTTGACCTCGACGCGCAGATCGCCGGTGGCGATGCGCTGCGCCAACTCGGCCTTGTCACGAAGACTGCTCGCCATGGTGGCGAAGGCCTCGCCCAGGATGTCCTTGTCCGACAGTTGCTTGACCTCGACGCGCAGGTCGCCGGCGGCGATGCGCTGCGCCAGCTCGGCCTTGTCGCGGAGCGAGGCGCTCATGCGGTTGAACTGCCGGTCGAGATCGCCGATCTCGTCGAGGCGCCCGCTCAGTGCCGGGGCAAGGGCAATCTCGCCGTCGGCGATGCGGGCCGCGCGCGCCGCGATGTCGCTCAGCGGTACGGCGATCAGGCGGTGCAGGAACACGGCCATGCCGAAGCCGGCGATCAGTGCCGTGGCGCCGAGCAATACGGCCAGTCGGACGGTGTCCTGCAGGCGCTGCTCGTTGTCGCGGATCTCCGCCTGGCCGCGCTGCCGGGCCTCGGCGTCGAGCGTCAGCGCGAGGCTGCGGATTTTCTCGAAGCGGTCCAGCTGGACGCCGGTGCCGAGCAGGCGGGCCTGCTCGACTTGGCCGCCGTAGATCATCGCGATCTGTTGTTGGCGGGCCTGTCGGTAGGCCGCTAGCGTCTGGCGAATGTCGTCGAGGCGGGTGGCGAAGGCGGGGTCGTAGCCGCCGAGCGTTGCCAACGTGTTCAGGCGCAGGTCAAGCTCGGCGGAGCTGGTGTTGATGCCTGCTTCCAGGGCCTCCTGTTCGGCGCGCCGTGATTCGAGCTGCATGACCAGGATGTTGGCGCGTTGCAGGTTGAGCCCGGCGCGGAATTCCTCCAGCTCGGTGGAGATCACCATGTCGCGTTCGAACAGGGTTTTCTGGGCCTGCTGGATGGCGTCGAGCCCCGAGTAGCCGCCGGCGATCAGCGCGGCGAGCAGTACCAGCATCACACCGAAGGCGAGCAGCAGCTTGGTGCGGATGGCAAGATTGAGCAGCCAGTTCATGGGGATCCCCTTTGCGGTGTGGTCGACCATCAGTCGCCGACGTCGGCGCAGACCACGATGGCCGGGTCTGACAACAGTTTGTGGGCGTCGAGCACGACCTCGCGGCGGCTGGTGATGCCGAGCAGGTAATCGGCCCGGATGCCGGTCAGGGTCGGCAGCGCCTCCTGCACCTCGGCGTGCAGCAGCCGGCGGACGCCGACGATGGTGTCGGCGAGGATGCCGAACTCCATCGTGCCGTTGGACAGGACGATCACCTTGTTGAGGTCGGACAGGCCGATCTGCGGCATGTCGAAGAAGCGCTTCAGGTCGAGCACCGAGACCACGCGGCCGCGGACATGGACGATGCCGAGGACAAAGGCCGGCGTGCCGGGCAGCTGCGTGAACTCCCGTAGGGGATAGACCTCCCGCACCCAGACGGTGTCGATGGCGTAGTGCTCGCGTGCCAGCGTGAATTCCAGGGCGTCGAAACCGGCCCCGGGCGCCGGTGCCGGCGCGACCGCCAGGGCCCGCGCGCGGGCCTCGAGGAGGGCGCGGCGCTTGTCGGCAGGCGGCGCGAATTCTTCCTCGAGCCGCTGTCCGGCAGCCTCGATCCGTTGTTTGACGGCATCCCAGTCGATCGGGTCGGGTCGGGTCATGAGATCTGCTCCGTACTGTCGATGATGGCGAGCAGGCGGCTGGCGGTGAGCCCTTCCGCATGCGGCAGCGGGCTGTCGGCCGCGCAGTTGGCGAGCAGCCGGCGGGCGTTGTCGAAGTGGCGGGCCGCCTGCGTTGCCATGCCCAGGCGGCGATGCAGATTGCCGAGGGCGAAGTGGGCAAGCGCGAAATCCGGGTCGAGATAGAGCGCCTGCCGGAAGCAGCCGATCGCCGCTGCGGCGTCGCCCCGCTCGGCCAGGATCACCGCCTGCAGATAGCGCAGCTCGGGGCCGGACTTGTCGGCGCTGATCGCCAAGGCGCACCAGCGTAGCGCGTCGTCCAGCCGGCCGATGTTGGCGCAGGCATGGGCGGCCAGGGCGCAGTCGGGGGCCGCGGTGGGGGCGGCGGCGCTCAGCAGGTCGGCGGCCTGGGCATAGGCGCCCCGGGAGAAGCAGGTCCGGGCTTGCGCGATCGCTGTTTCCGGCGGCGCGGCGGCAGGGCGCGCCGGGGGAGCCGAGCGTGCAGCAGGGCGCGCGGGCCGGGGCGGGAGGGGCGCGGCGGCCCACGACGGTGCGGTTGTTGGGGCTGGACGTTCGGCGGTTTCGGTCTTGCGGTAGACCAACGTGTCGGAGAACTCGACGGCGGTGAAACCGCTGCGCAGCGCGGCGCTGCCTTCGGTCGGGCTGAGCGCCAGCCAGCCGTCGGTGGTGAGACAGCGGCGCAGCTTGGCGACGATGGCATCGACCGTGTCTTCGGCGAAGTACATCAGTACGTTGCGGCAGAGGATCAGATCCATGCCGTTGGTGTTGCTGGCCAGCGAGGGGTAGGTGTCGTCGACCAGGTTGAGGTAGTCGACGCTGACCAGGCGCCGGATGCGCGGCTTGAGCGTGAAGGTGCCGTCCTCGGCGGGCGTGAAGTACTGCGGCTTCAAGCTGACGGCGGTGCCGCGGAACGACCACTCGCGGTAGGCGCCGAGGCGCGCGCGGGCCAGGAAGTGCGGATTGATGTCGGTGGCGAGCAGGGTGATGTGCCAGTCGTCGAGATCGGGGATCAGGCGGTCGAGCAAAATGGCCAGCGAATAGGCCTCCTCGCCGCTGCAGCAGCCGGCGCTCCACAGCCGCAAACGGCGGCCCTGTTCGCGCCCGGCGGCGATCAGCGGCGGCAGGATGTGGTGTTCGAGGGCCGCGAAAACGGCCGGATCGCGGAAGAAATAGGTTTCGCCGACGGTGAGGTGGCTGGCGAGGGTTTCGACCTGCTCGCGCCGCAGCGGCGCCGACATCAGCCGGCGGATGCAGGACTCGGGGCCGGCCAGGCCGAAGTCGGCCGCCGCCGCGCTCAGGCCGCGTTCGAGATCGGCCCAGCGCGGCGGCGGAAAATGCAGCCCCAGACGCGCCGACAGGAAGGCGCTGAACTGCTGCAACAGGGGGGCGGGGAGGGTGGTCGGCATATGCGGTGTTGCCCGGGTCAGGGGCTCGCGGCGAGGGCGTCGTCGAGCGCCTCGGCTTCGGCCGGGGACAGGAAGCTGTCGAGGTCGTGGATCAGCAGCAGGCCGTCTGCCGTCTTGACCACGCCCGCGACATGGCGGGTGCCACCGACGACCCGGTCGACCGGGATGAAATCGTGGTCGTCGCAGGTGATGAGGTCGCCCACGCGATCGACGATCAGCGCCAGCGTCCGCCGGCGGGTGTGCACGATCAGCAAACGGTCGGCAGGGTCGATCTCGCGCTCGGGCAGGCCGAGCCGGCGGCGCATATCGATCACCGGCACGATATCCCCCTGCACATTGATGATGCCGCAGACGATGTCCGGAGCCGCCGGCAGCGGGCGCGGCGCGACGGCTGCCAGCGCGCGGTGCACGGCGCCGAGCGGTAACCCGAACGCCTGATCGGCGACGACAAAGGCAAGGAAGGGACTCATCGTCGATATCCTTCGCCGCGGCGCCCGGGATGGGCCCGGCGTGTCGCGGCCGGCAAGTGGGTATCCTCGTTCGCACAGTCTATGCATCTGGAGAATGGCATCCGGTTTGCCGGACGCGCTCCGTCATATGACCACGAGAAATACCATATGGATGGTATCCGGGGCGGATGGCGGAATACAAGTAAAGAAGTGCGTCGCAAGGACCGGCGCAGGCCGGCCAGGCGCGCACCGCAACCGGATGGCCTCATTCGTACGGCGGCAGGCGGAGTGGTTCCGCCGTCCGGCGCGTCGGTGCGTGCTGTCGGCTGGCCGTGTGCGCGGCAGTCGATGGCGTTGCGTGTTGTCGAATTCAGTCAAAGAATAGACCCTTCGCGATTCTTGCCGGATGTGCCTCAATGTTCGAAATCAGCCAGATCCGGTGTTTCGTCGCCGTGGCCGAAGAGCTGCACTTCAGCCGTGCCGCCGAACGCCTGAACATGACCCAGCCGCCACTGAGCCGGCAGATCCGCCTGCTGGAGCACCATGTCGGCACACAGCTGATCGAGCGGACCAGCCGCTCGGTGCGGCTGACGGCGGCAGGGCGTGCCTTCCTGCCGCAAGCCGCCCGCATTCTGCGCATGGCCGAGGAGGCGGCGGCCACCGCGCGGCGGGTGGCCAAGGGCGAGACGGGTTCCTTGTCGATCGGCTTCACGGCGGCTTCCGGCTATGGCCTGCTGCCGCAGATCGTGCGTCGGATCAGGGTGCATTCTCCCGGCATTTCCTTGACGCTCAAAGAGTTGGTCAGCCGCGGGCAACTGGAGGCGCTGGCCGCCGGCCAGCTGGATCTCGGCCTGCTGCGCCCCCATGCCGAGCATGGCGAGTTGGAGGCCATCTCGCTGGCACAGGAAAGCCTGGTGCTCGCCATCCCCTCGCGCGAGGCCGCACACTGGCCGGAGCGGCCCGTGCCGGCGGACCTGAACGGCCGACCCTTCGTGATGTATTCGCCCTACGAGGCGCAATACTTCTACCACTTGCTGCAGGGTATCTTCGACCGGTCGGCGGCTTCGCCGGATGTTGTCGAGTATGTTGCCCAGATGCACACCATGCTCGCCCTGGTGCATTCGGGCATCGGCGCCGCGCTGATTCCCGAGGCGGCGACCCGCCTGCATTTCGAGGGCATCGTGATGCGCCGGCTCGCCACCGATCCGCCGCGACCGGTGGAGACCGTCTGTGCCTACCGCAAGGACAACGACAACCCGGTGCTGGGCATCTTCAAGACGCATATCCTGCCCGGTCTCAACGGTCATTGAGACGGGCGGTCATGCAGCGCCTGGCGCCGGCGCTCTCCTGGGATTGATTCATTGTTTGAATTTATTGAGTCATCAGTTGGTTTGATTGTGAATTGATCTCCTTCCACAATGAATCACCCAGAAAGAGGTGCCACGCAGGACAGCGCCGGCACCCGGAAGGAGGAGACAAACATGGAGCAACTGCTGACCCACGGTGCGTCCGTCACCGGCTCAGCCGCCGTCGGCGCCCGCCACGGTACGTCGCTGCCTGCCCGGTCGACGCTCATTGTCGGCCGGCCCCTTCCTCCGAATGCTTTGCGCCTGATTGCGGCTTGCCCGCCGCGTCGGTAGCCGTCAGGCCGCCTGAATTGACGTTGCTTCTCCCCATTCGGAGCCTTTCATGAACACTTCCATTTCCGGCGCCCCGACCATCACCGAGCTGCAGGTCATCCCGGTGGCGGGGCAGGACAGCATGCTGCTCAACCTGAGCGGCGCCCACGGTCCGTGGTTCACCCGCAACATCGTCATCCTCAAGGACAGCGCCGGCAACACCGGCCTGGGCGAAGTGCCGGGCGGCGAGGCGATCCGCAAGACCATCGACGATGCGCGCGAGCTGATCGTCGGCAAGACGCTGGGCGACTACAACAAGGTGCTCAACGCGATGCGCAAGGCGTTCGCCGACCGCGACGCCGGCGGGCGCGGCCTGCAGACCTTCGACCTGCGCACCACCATCCACGCGGTCACCGCGGTGGAATCCGCCTTCCTCGACCTGCTCGGGCAGTTCATGAACGTGCCGGTCGCGGCGCTCCTCGGCGAAGGCCAGCAGCGCGACGCGGTGGAGATGCTGGGCTACCTGTTCTTCATCGCCGACCGCAACAAGACCAATCTCGCCTACCGCTCGGAGGCCGGGGCCGACAACGCCTGGTTCCGCCTGCGCAACGAAGAGGCGGTCACCCCCGAGGCCGTGGTTCGCCTGGCCGAAGCCGCGCGCGAACGCTACGGCTTCAACGACTTCAAGCTCAAGGGCGGCGTGCTCGCCGGCGAGGCGGAAGTCGAGGCGATTCGCGCGCTGCACGCGCGCTTCCCCGACGCCCGCGTGACGCTGGACCCCAATGGTGGCTGGCTGCTGAAGGACGCGATCCGCCTGTGCCGCGACCTGCACGGCGTGCTGGCCTATGCCGAAGACCCCTGCGGCGCCGAAGGCGGCTTCTCCGGGCGCGAGGTGATGGCCGAGTTCCGCCGCGCCACCGGCCTGCCCACTGCCACCAACATGGTCGCCACCGACTGGCGCCAGATGGCCCACTCGATCCAGCTGCAGTCGGTCGACATTCCGCTCGCCGACCCGCACTTCTGGACCATGCAGGGCTCGGTGCGCGTGGCCCAGCTGTGCGACATGTTCGGCCTGACCTGGGGCTCGCATTCCAACAACCACTTCGACATTTCACTGGCGATGTTCACCCACGTGGGGGCGGCCGCGCCGGGCAAGATCACCGCGATCGACACCCACTGGATCTGGCAGGACGGCCAGCGCCTGACCAAGGCGCCGCTGAAGATCGAAGGCGGCATGGTGCGTGTGCCCGAGCGGCCCGGCCTCGGCATCGAGATCGATATGGCCGAGGTCGAAAAGGCCCACCAGGCCTACAGGAACATGGGCCTGGGCGCGCGCGACGATGCGGTGGCGATGCAGTTCCTGATCCCCGGCTGGACCTTCGACAACAAGCGTCCGTGCCTGGTGCGCTGAGCGTGCGTCCCCAACCCCGAATTCAGCGCAACCTGGAGACAACGAACATGCGCGAAAACAGACTGCGAAAAATCTGGAAGGCCGGCGGCGCCGTCGTCAATGGCTGGCTGGCGATCCCGAACGGTTTTTCTGCCGAGACCATGGCCCACCAGGGCTGGGACTCGCTGACCATCGACCTGCAGCACGGCGTGGTCGATTACCTGGCCATGGTCGGCATGCTGCAGGCCATCTCCACCACCGCGACGGTGCCGGTGGTGCGTGTGCCCTGGCTGGAGCCGGGCATCCTGATGAAGACGCTCGACGCCGGCGCCTATGGCGTGATCTGCCCGATGGTGAACAGCCGCGAGGACGCCGAGAAACTTGTCGCCTGGACCCACTACGCGCCGCGCGGCACGCGCAGCTTCGGCCCGGTGCGCGCGCTGCTCTACGGCGGCGCCGACTACCCGCAGCACGCCAACGACACCATCGTCACCTTCGCGATGATCGAGACCGCCAAGGCGCTCGACAACCTCGACGATATCCTGTCGGTGGACGGGCTGGACGCGATCTACATCGGCCCCTCCGACCTGTCGCTGGCGCTCGGCTGCACGCCGACCTTCGACGATCTCGACCCCAAGGCCGCCGAGGCGGTCGACCATATCCTCGCTCGCGCCAAGGCCCACGGAGTGGTGGCGGGCATCCACAACGGTTCGTCGGAAGCCGCGCTCAAGCGCATCGCAAAGGGCTTCCAGTTCGTCACCGTCAGCTCGGACGCGCGGCTGATGGCCGCCGGCTCGCAGCAGGTGCTCGGATCGATGCGCGCTGCCCAGGCGCGCCCGCAGGCCGCCGGCGGCACTTACTGACACCCCTCCAGGAGAAACGCGACATGAGCAAGATCGGATTCGTCGGACTCGGGATCATGGGCACCCCCATGGCCGAACACCTCATCAAGGCCGGCCACGAGGTTTTCCTGTACACCATTTCGGATATCCCCGCGGTGCTGGTCGAGGCCGGCGGCAAAGCCTGCGTCAGCGGCAAGGACGTGGCGCAGAAGGCCGACATCATCATCACCATGGTGCCGGACACCCCGCATGTGGCCGCCGCGCTGTTCGACGCGAACGGCATCGCCGCGGGCCTGTCGGCGGGCAAGATCGTGGTCGACATGAGCTCGATCTCGCCGGTGGAGACCAAGAAGTTCGCCGAGCGCATCAACGCGCTGGGCTGCCAGTACCTCGACGCCCCGGTGTCGGGCGGCGAAGTCGGCGCCAAGTCGGCGAGCCTGACCATCATGGTCGGCGGCCCCGAGGACGCCTTTGCCACGGTCAAGCCGCTGTTCGAGCTGATGGGCAAGAACATCACCCTGGTCGGCGACAACGGCGCCGGGCAGACCACCAAGGTGGCCAACCAGATCATCGTCGCGCTCAACATCGAGGCGGTCGGCGAAGCGCTGTTGTTCGCCGCCAAGATGGGGGCCGACCCCGCCAAGGTGCGCCAGGCGCTGATGGGCGGTTTTGCCTCGTCGCGCATCCTTGAGTTGCACGGCGATCGCATGGTCAAGCGCACCTTCGACCCGGGCTTCCGCATCGAGCTGCACCAGAAGGATCTCAACCTGGCGCTCTCCAGCGCCCGCGCCATCGGCGTCTCGCTGCCCAACACCGCCAATGCGCAGGAGCTGTTCAATGCCTGCGCCGCGCATGGCGGCAGCGGCTGGGACCACTCGGCGATGGTGCGCGCGCTGGAGAAGCTCGCCAACTTCGAGATCGGCCAGCAGGCCTGATCCCTACGGTCCGCCGGAGCGACGCGCGATGATGAACCCCCGCGACCTGCTACGCGAGATGTTCGCCGCGGCCGTCCAGGCCGCCCAGTCGGCGCACTGCATTCCGCCGCACCTGCCGTCGCCGGGCGCCGGGCGCCTGGTCGTCATCGGCGCAGGCAAGGCCTCCGCGGCGATGGCGCAGGCGGTCGAGCGCCACTGGCCGGGCCCCTTGTCCGGGCTGGTGGTCACCCGCTACGGCTACGCGGTGCCGTGCGAGCGCATCGAGATCGTCGAAGCGGCGCATCCGGTGCCGGACGCCGCGGGGCGGGAAGCGGCGAGCCGCATCCTGGATCTGGTCGCCGGGCTCGGCGCTGACGACACCGTGCTGTGTCTGATCTCCGGCGGCGGCTCGGCGCTGCTGCCCTTGCCGCTCGCCGGGGTAACGCTGGAAGAGAAGCAGGCGATCAATCGTGCGCTGCTCAAATCCGGTGCCACCATCTCCGAGATGAACTGCGTGCGCCGCCACCTCTCGGCGATCAAGGGCGGGCGGCTGGCGGCGGCCTGCCATCCGGCCCGGGTGATCAACCTGCTGATCTCCGACGTGCCCGGCGACAACCCGATGGACATCGCCTCCGGCCCCACGGTGGCCGACCCGAGCACCTGCGCGGACGCGCTGGAGATCGTGCGCCGCTATGCCATCGAGCTACCCGCGGGTGCGCGCCGGCTGCTGGAAAGCGGCGAGGGCGAGAGCGTGAAGCCGGGCAACGCGCGTCTCGCGCAGGTCGACACCCGCCTGATCGCCACCCCGCAGATGGCGCTCGAAGCGGCGGCGCAGGTGGCCCGCGAAGCAGGCATCACCCCGTACATCCTGGGCGATGCGATCGAGGGCGAAGCGCGCGATGTGGGCAAGGTCATGGCCGGCATCGCCCGCCAGGTGGCCACCCACGGCCAGCCCTTCGCCACCCCCTGCGTGCTGCTGTCGGGCGGCGAGACCACGGTGACCGTGCGTGGCGAGGGCCGCGGCGGGCGCAACGTCGAGTTCCTGCTCGCGCTGGGCATCGCGCTCGACGGCCACCCCGGCATCCATGCCATGGCCGGCGATACCGACGGGGTGGACGGGCAGGAGGAAATTGCCGGCGCACTGCTCGCATCCGACACGCTGGTGCGCGCCTGGGCGCTTGGCATCAAGCCCATGGATGCCCTGCAGAACAACGACGGACACGGCTTCTTCGGCGCGCTGGGCGATGCCGTGGTGACCGGCCCGACATTGACCAACGTGAATGATTTTCGCGCCGTGATCGTCACGGGCGAGTGACACACCGGCGCGCAAGCGCCGGACAGGGACCGGGTTGGAGCGTGGCCCGCATGGATCGGCCACCAGCCCATTTTGTAGGCGGCGGTACGCCAACCGCCAATCTGCGTATCACCGCATCATGAGGAGACTTAGACAATGAAAAAGATTGCATTCGGAATGTGTCTTGCCGTGTCCACCGTTGCCGCGAGTTTCACCGCTGCGGCGGCCGATAGCCCGCTGCCCGGCAACGTGCGTATCGTGATCGGCTCTACGTCCACGGGCGGTGACACCTACCAGGTGTCGGCCATCGTCGCCGACGCGCTGTCGAAGAAGCTCGACATCAACGCCAAGGTCGATGCGGTCGGCCCCACCGCGGCGCTGCAGGCCATCGCCAAGAGCACCGACGGCAGCACCATCATGCTGTTCCACGACCAGTCCTATGTCGGCAACCTGTACGGCGTGCGCGGCTTCCCGGACATCTTCAAGGAATACAAGATCGGCCCGACGGTGGCGATCAACCCGGGCGACGCCTTCCTGGTGCCGGCCAAGTCGCCGTACAAGACCGTCGACGACATTCTCAAGGCTGCCGGCGAAGGCAAACGCATCCGCGTCGCCATCCAGCCCGGCGGCACCTCGGCGCTCGGCTACACGGCGCTGAAGAACGCGGTCGCGGTGCGCTTCCCGGGCAAGGAAGGCAATGTGGTGGCGGTGAACACCGGCTCGCAGGCCGACAAGAACCAGCTGCTGTTCGACGGCAACGCCGACGTGATCAACGGCTCGGTGCAGGGCAACGAGCAATACACCCGCCTGCCGGCCGACGACCAGAAGGCGATGCGCTTCGTGTGGATCACCGCCCGCCAGCAGACCCTGCAGCAGGCCAACCCGGAAGGCATGGGGCAGACCTCGCGTGAGCAACTGCTGACCTACGCGACGCCTGCAGCCTCGGTGACGCTGGACGGCAAGAAGAACTGGGCCTTCGACAAGGAGTTCTTCCTCATCTACAACGCCGACATCAAGCCGGAAGTGGTGGCGGCGCTGGACAAGGCGCTGGCCGAGATCTACGCGGACGGCTCGATCAAGACCACGCTGAAGAAGTCCTTCTTCATTCCCAACTTCATGCCGGCCAAGGACGCACAGGGCTACCTGAAGGCCAAGGCTGACGAGACCAAGGTCCTGATCGACAAGATCAAGTAAGCGCCAGTGGCGTACGCTGCCGGTCCGGCCGAGCGGCCGGCAGCGTACGCCCTCCAGAAGCGCAGAGGTGGATGAGGCAATGGAAAAAATCTCCGACTTCTTCAAGGTTCGCATCGACTTCGATCAGTCCCACCTGTTCTTCCCGACCATCGTCGAGTGGGTGCTGGTGGTGCTGATGCTGGCGATCGTCGTGACGCACGGGCGGCACTGGGTGGCGCGGTGGCGCGAAACCCCGTTGGGTGCACGCATCCGGGCCTGGGAGATCGACAAGCGGCGCCTGTTCGGCTGCCTGACGCTGACGCCGGTGTATTTCGCGGTCATGGAACCGGTCGGCACCATCTACCCCAATACCGGCGTCGGCTTCCTGCTGACGTCCTACGTCTATGGTTTTGCCCTGTCGTGGCTGTTCGTCCATGACAACAACCGTCGCAAGACCCTACTGATGGCGCTCAACGCGCTCGTTACGCCGACAGTCGTGTGGTTCGTGTTCGCCCACATCTTCCGCATCACCCTGCCGTAAGCGCGAGGAACCCATGTGATGGACGCAATTCTCTCTTCCCTCGACGTCACCTATTTCCTGCTGGTGACCCTCGGTACCGTCATCGGCATCCTGTTCGGTGCCATCCCGGGCATGACCGCGACCATGGCGGTGGCCGTGTGCCTGCCGATGACCTACGCACTGGACCTGAACCATGGTCTCGCGCTGCTCCTCGGCCTGTACGTCGGCGGCATTTCCGGCGGCTTGGTGCCGGCCATCCTGATCAACATCCCGGGCACGCCATCGTCGATCACCACCACCTTCGACGGCTACCCGATGACCAAGAACGGCGAGCCGGAAAAGGCGCTCAAGCTCGGCATCGCCTCGTCGCTGTTCGGCGGCCTGTTCAGCGCCGCGGTGCTGTTCTACTTCGCCCCCACGCTGGCCGACTGGGCGATCAAGTTCTCCTACGTGGAGAAGTTCTTGATCATCCTGTTCGCGCTCACCGTCATCGCCTCGCTGTGCAAGTCGCTGCTGGTGGGCATCTTCTCCGGCGTGCTGGGCATGTGGGTGAGCTTGTTCGGCGTGTACAACATGAGCACCGGTGGCAACGGCGAGCTGCGCATCGTGCCCGAGTTCCTGTCGCCCTGGCTGGAAAACGGCTTCTCGCTGCTGCCGCTGTTGATCGGGTTGTTTGGTCTTTCCGTGATTTTCGAAGAGGCGCAGAAGGGCGTGCATGACGAACACGCCGAGAGCGTCAAGCTCGCTGCGCGCAAGCGCTTCCAGTGGTCGGTGTTCAAGGGGCAGGTCACCAACCTGGTTCGCTCCTCATCGATCGGCACTTTCATCGGCATGCTGCCCGGCGTGGGCGGCAGCGCGGCCTCGGTGCTGGCCTATTCGCAGGCCAAGAACTTCTCCAAGGAGAACGACAAGTTCGGCACCGGCCATCCGCCGGGGGTGATCGCCTCCGAATCGTCCAACAACGGCCTCACCGGCGGTGCGCTGATTCCGCTGTTGTCGCTGGGCATCCCGGGTGACTCGACCACCGCGGTGCTGATCGGCGCCTTCACCCTGCAGGGTATCCAGGTGGGGCCGCTGTTCATCGGCGAGAACCAGACCACCTGGGACGTGATGATGATCGGCCTGGTCGCCGCCAATCTGGTGATGTTCCTGGTGATGTGGTTCGCGATCCGTCATATCGCCAAGGTCATCACCGTGCCGAAGTACTTGCTCTACCCCGGCATCATGATGATGTGCGTGGTCGGCGCCTATGCGATCAACAGCGGCATCATGTTCGACGTGTGGACCCTGCTCATCTTCGGCCTGTTCGGCTTCGTCGGCGCCAAGCTGGGCCTGGAGATCGCGCCCTTCATCATCGGCTTCATCCTGGGGCCGTCGGCCGAGGTCTATTTCGTCAAGAGCCTGGAGTCCTTCGGCACGCTCTCAATCTTCTTCACCAAGAGCCCGATCGCCGTCTTCCTGTGGGTGCTGATCGCGCTGTCGGTGGGGTACTCGATCTATAGCCACCGCAAAAACAAGCGCCTGACGCCATCCGGCAAGTGATGGCGGGCTGAATCCGGACGAGGACATGGCCCGGCGCTGCCGGGCAGGGCTTGCGTTGCGAGCCAGTTCCGGCACGACGTTTCTCCGCCAGGCCGCCCGCCGGTCTGGCGGCCCAAAAAAAAACGACTTCCCGCAGGGCATCAACGAGGAGACACCCCATGACGCAACAGCACGCCAATACCCGTCGTCACTTCCTGAAGGCCGCGGCCGGTGCCGGCCTGGCAGCGACGAGCATCCCGGTTTTTGCACAGGCGTTTGCGTTCAGTCCGAACCAGCGCTATCCGGATCCGGCGATCCAGATCCTGGACCCGGGTTTCGCGAAATACCGGGTCTATGCCACGTCGCTCGAACAGGTCGCCACGGGCATGCGCTGGGCAGAGGGCCCGGTCTATTTCCCGGGCGAGAATGGCGGGCCGGGCTACGTGCTGCTGAGCGATATTCCGAACAACCGGATCATGAAATACAGCGAAAAGGACGGCAGCTTCACGGTCTTCCGCAGCCCGTCGAATTTCGCCAATGGCAACACCCGCGACCGCCAGGGGCGCTTGATCACTTGCGAACATTCGGGGACGCGTCGGGTCGTTCGCACCGAAAAGAACGGCGAGATCACCGTGCTGGCCGATGCCTACGAAGGCAAGCAGCTGAACGCGCCGAATGATGTGGTGGTCAAGTCGGACGATTCGATCTGGTTTACCGACCCGCTCTTCGGCATCAACGGCGAATACGAGGGCAGCCGTGCGAAGCCGGAGCAGGCCACGACCAACGTCTACCGCCTCGCACCCGATGGCCGGCTCAACGCGGTCGTGACCGACCTCGTCAATCCCAACGGCTTGGCCTTCAGCCCCGACGAATCGAAGCTCTATGTCGTCGAATGGAAGGGCTCGCCAAATCGCAGCATCTGGCGCTTCGACGTGAACGCCGACGGCACCGTGTCGAACAAGACCAAGCTCATCGACGCGGCGGACTTCGGTGCGCTCGACGGTTTCAAGGTGGATCGCGATGGCAACCTGTGGTGCGGCTGGGGCAGCAACGGCGCGCTCCAGCCCGAACCCACGGAAGTGGGCGGTCGCCAGGTCTTCCAGCTCAAGGGCAAGCCCGAGGACCTCGACGGCGTGATGGTCTTCAGCAGCCAGGGCAAGCCGCTGGCGCATATCCGCCTGCCCGAGCGTTGCGCCAACCTGTGCTTCGGCGGGCCGAAGAACAACCGGCTCTACATGGCCAGCAGCCACTCCCTGTACGCCTTGTATGTCGAGACGCACGGTGCCGTCTGAACAGGACACGACCATGACGCACGCTTCCGCCTCCCTTCCGCGCACGATCCGCATCCATCCGGACGACAACGTGGCGGTTGTCGTCAACGACGGCGGCTTGCCCGCCGGCACGGTGCTCCCCGACGGGCTGACGCTGCGCGAGCACGTGCCCCAGGGGCACAAGATCGCCCTCACGGATCTGGCCGCCAGCGCCGCGGTGCTGCGCTACAACGTCGCCATCGGCTACGCGCAGCAAGACATCGCCGCCGGCAGCTGGGTGCACGAGCGCTTGCTGCGCATGCCGGCCGCGCGCGCGCTCGACGGGCTACCGATCGCCACCCGCCAGCCCGCGCCCTTGCCGCCGCTGGAGGGCTATACCTTCGAGGGCTACCGCAACCCGGACGGCTCGGTCGGCACGCGCAACATCCTGGCCATCACCACCACGGTGCAGTGCGTGGCCGGCGTGGTCGATTTCGCCGTGCAGCGCATCAAGGCCGAGCTGCTGCCCAAGTACCCCAACGTGGACGACGTGGTCGGGCTCGAACACAGCTACGGCTGCGGCGTCGCCATCGACGCGCCGGACGCCATCATCCCCATCCGCACCCTGCGCAACATCAGCCTCAACCCCAACTTCGGCGGCGAGGTGATGGTGGTCAGCCTGGGCTGTGAGAAGCTGCAGCCCGAGCGCCTGCTGCCGCCCGGCAGCATCCCCATCCTCGACGAGCGCAACGTCGCCGACGTGGGCCTCACCGCCAACCCGGAACTCGACGTGGTGTGCCTGCAAAGCGAGCATCATGTCGGCTTCATGTCGATGATCGACAGCATCCTGGTCACGGCCGAGGAGCACCTCGAACGCCTCAACGCCCGCCGGCGCGAGACCTGTCCGGCCTCCGAGCTGGTGGTGGGCGTGCAGTGCGGCGGCTCGGACGCCTTCTCAGGCGTCACCGCCAACCCGGCGGTGGGCTTCGCCACCGACCTGCTGGTGCGCGCCGGTGCCACGGTGATGTTCTCGGAAGTCACCGAGGTGCGCGACGGCATCGACCAGCTCACCGCGCGCGCGGTGAATGCCGAAGTGGCCGAGGCGATGATCCGCGAGATGGCCTGGTACGACGCCTACCTCGACAAGGGGCGGGTGGATCGCAGCGCCAACACCACGCCCGGCAACAAGAAGGGCGGGCTGTCGAACATCGTCGAGAAGGCGATGGGCTCGATCATCAAATCGGGCACCGCGCCGATCAGCGGCGTACTGTCGCCGGGCGAGAAGCTCGCCCAGCGCGGCCTGATCTACGCCGCCACGCCGGCCAGCGACTTCATCTGCGGCACCCTGCAACTGGCCGCCGGGATGAACCTGCACATCTTCACCACCGGCCGCGGCACGCCCTACGGGCTGGCCGAGTGCCCGGTGATCAAGGTCGCCACGCGCTCGGACCTCGCGCGGCGCTGGCACGACCTGATGGATGTCAACGCCGGGCGCATCGCCGACGGCGAGATCGACATCGACGGCCTCGGCTGGGAGCTGTTCCGCCTGATGCTGGAGGTGGCGAGCGGGCGCAAGACATGGGCCGAGCACTGGAAGCTCGCCAACGCGCTGACGCTGTTCAACCCGGCGCCGGTCACCTGAGGGGCGGCCGCATGCCCGCTCGTCGAACCCGCACACAGAGATGGAAAACCCCCTGATGAAACGCGACCGCAAAGCCAAGATTCTCGCCACGCTGGGCCCGGCGAGTTCTTCCGAAGAGACGATCCGCGCCCTGTTCGAGGCCGGGGCGGACGTGTTCCGCCTCAACTTCAGCCACGGCAGCCATGACGACCACAAAGCGCGCTTCGATCTCATCCGCGCGCTGGAGCGGCACAGCGGCCGGCCGGTCGGCGTGCTCGCCGATCTGCAGGGCCCCAAGCTGCGCGTGGGCGCTTTCGCCGATGGCCCGGTGCAGCTGGTCGAGGGCGACACCTTCCGCCTCGACCTCGACCGCGCGCAGCCCGGTGACCGCACGCGGGTGGCGATGCCACACCCCGAGATCTTCGATGCGCTGGTCGAGGGCACCGACCTGCTGCTCGACGACGGGCGCATCCGCCTGCGCGTCGAGCGCTGCGGGGCCGACTTCGCCGAGACGCGTGTCATCGCCGGCGGCGCGCTCTCCGACCGCAAGGGCGTGAACGTGCCGGGCGTGGTGTTGCCGCTCTCGGCGCTCACCGACAAGGACCGCGCCGACCTCGACTACGCGCTGCAACTGGGCGTCGACTGGGTGGCGCTGTCCTTCGTCCAGCGCCCGGAGGACATCGTCGAGATCAAGGGCATCGTGCAGGGGCGCGCGGGCATCGTCGCCAAGCTGGAAAAACCCGCCGCCATCGGCAGCTTGGCGGCGATCGTCGCTGAAAGCGACGCCATCATGGTGGCGCGCGGCGACCTCGGCGTGGAGATGCCGCCCGAGGAGGTGCCGGCGATCCAGAAGCGCATCGTGCGCGCCTGCCGCCAGGCCGGCCGCCCGGTGATCGTCGCCACCCAGATGCTCGAATCCATGGTCGGCACGCCGGTGCCCACGCGCGCCGAAGCCTCGGACGTGGCCACCGCGATCTACGACGGCGCCGACGCGGTGATGCTGTCGGCCGAGTCGGCCTCCGGCAAATATCCGGTGGAGGCGGTGCGCATGATGGACCGCATCATCGCCCAGACCGAGGCCGACCCCTACTACCACCAGGCGATCGACGCCGCGCAGACCCCGCCCGAGCCGAAGAAAGCCGACGCCATCGGCGCCGCGGTGCGCGACATCGCCGCGCTGCTGCAAGTGGCCGCCACCGTGGCCTACACCAGCTCGGGCTATTCGGCGCTACGCATCGCCCGCGAGCGCCCGCAGGCGCCGGTCATCGGCATGACGCCGCGGCGGGCCACCGCGCGCCGGCTGGCGCTGGTCTGGGGCGTGCATGCGGTGCTCTGCCACGATGTGCAGAGCGTCTCCGAGATGAGCGACCTGGCCTGCGACACCGCGCGCACGGCGGGCTTCGGCCGCTCGGGCGACACCGTGGTGATCGCCGCCGGCATGCCCTTCGGCGCCTCGGGCACCACCAACCTGTTGCGCATTGCGCAGATCGACTGATCGCTGCTGCGCCGCCACCGCACCGGCGAGACCGGCGCGCCGGTGCGCCGCGGCATCCCCTCAGCATCAACGGCGTGGTCGCGGGGTTACGCAACAGCGGCTGAGGCCGCCGGATTCTGCCATCGGAGCATAGCGCGTGAGCCAGGTCATCGAGATCATCCTGCCGGTGTTCGGCATCCTCGCGCTGGGCTACGCGTCGGCCCGCGCGGGCAAGTTCGACGACCATGCCAACCGCGGCCTGTCGTTGTTCGTGTTCGGGTTTGCGCTGCCGTTGCTGCTGTTCCAGTCGATTGCCGCCGCGGAGCTGCCGGCACAGATCCCCTGGGCCTATCTTGCCGCCTATTTCGGCGGCACCCTGGCCACCATGGCGCTGGCCATGGCGGTGGGGCGTTGGTGCTTCGGCCGCCGGCTCGACGAGCAGGGGGTGATGGCGCTGGGGGCGGGCTTCTCCAATACCTCGATGCTCGGCATTCCGCTGGTGCTCACCGCTTTCGGTGCGCAAGGGGCGCTGCCGATGTTCATCCTGCTCGCCGTGCACAGCCTGATCCTGCTGCCCATCGTCACGGTGGCGATCGAGACCGGGCGCGGCAAGGGGCAGGGCCTGGGCAAGACCTTGTCGGCCATCCTGCGCGGCCTGGCGGGCAACCCGATCATCCTCGCCCTGGCTGCGGGGCTGATCAGCAACCTGGCCGGCCTGAGCCTGCCCAAGGTACTGCTGGCGGTCATCACGCCGCTGGGCTCGGCTGCCGTGCCCTGCGCACTCTTCGCCCTGGGCGCCTCGATGGCGCGCTACAAGGTGGCCGGCCAGCTCGCCGAGCCGCTGTCGCTGGTCGCCTTCAAGACCGTGGTGCACCCGGCGCTGGTGTGGCTGCTCGCTACGCCGGTGTTCGGCCTGCCGGATCTGTGGGCTGCGGTGGCCACCGTGCTGGCCGCCCAGCCCACCGGCATCACCGCCTACCTGTTCGGCCAGCGCTACCAGGTGGTGGTCGAATCGTCGGCGACGACAATCCTGCTGTCGACCGGTTTTTCTGCCGTCACGCTGTCGGTGCTGGTTCTGCTCCTGGTGCCGTCCTGAGCGCGGCGCTTGCCCCCTGATGAGGCATCGAGACGATGAAGATCCCCCTGTTGCAGACCTCCGCCCTGTCCCCGGCGCTCGATGCCGCGCTGGCCGATGCCTACGACGTGCATCGCCTGTGGGAGCAGGACGACACCGCCGCTTATCTCGCCCGGCATGGCGCGCGCATCGAGGCGATCGCCACCTCGGCGCCGGTCGGCGCCTCGGCCGAACTCATCGCCGCCTTGCCGGCGCTGCGGGTGATCTCGTGCCGTGGGGTAGGGCTCGACAAGATCGACCTGCAGGCCGCCCGCGAACGCGGCATCGCGGTGAGCGGCACCTTCGGTGTGCTGACCGACTGCGTGGCCGATCTCGCCTTCGGGTTGATGATCGACGTCGCGCGCCGGATCTCCGCCGCCGACCGCTTCGTGCGCGACGGCCGCTGGCAACGCGAGAAATTTGCGCTCACCCGTCGGATCAGCGGTAAGCGTCTGGGCATTGTCGGGCTCGGGCAGATCGGCCGTGCCATCGCTCTGCGGGCGGGCGGGTTCGGCATGCGCGTCCGCTACACCGGCCGCAAGCCGGTCGACGGCGTCGACTACGGTTTCGAGCCAGACGTGGTGGCACTGGCCTACTGGGCAGACTTTCTCGTGGTGTCGGTATCGGGCGGGCCGCAAACGCGTCACCTGATCGGCGCGTCGGTCCTCGATGCGCTGGGCGCCGAGGGTTTTCTGATCAACATCGCGCGGGGTACGGTTGTCGATCAGGCGGCCTTGGTGGCCGCGTTGAGCGCCCGGACCATCGCCGGCGCCGGCCTGGACGTATTGGAAGGCGAGCCCGACGTGCCCGGCGAACTGCTCGTCCTGGACAACGTCGTGCTCACGCCGCACATGGCCAGCGGAACGCGGGAGACGCGGCAGGCCATGGAGGCCCTGCTGCTGGAAAACCTGCAGGCCTTCTTCCGCACCGGCAAGCTCGTCACGCCGGCGCTCTGAGGCGTTTCGGGCGCGGGCGTCGGTGCTTGTCGGCCCAAAGCAGGCCGTCGCCTGCACCCCGCCAGCCGGCGCGCAAACGACCGCTCCATGCTGCAAGCTGCCGGACGGTCGATGTGCGTAACTCGGCCTCGGCCACCGCTTGTGTTTTGCCGATGACCGTAAGCGCGCTATCCACTACCGCGCCGACGGGCACTTCTTTCCTACCGGCAGGGCTGATCGGGTCGATCGGGCGCGGGCTTTACCGATAGCCCACCAGCCGCCCCAGGATGAGCACCACCAGCCAGGCGAGCAGCGAGACGGCGGCACCGGCACGAACGCGGCGCGGCAAGGCGTGGCCGGCGTCGGCCGCGCGCAGACAGGCGTGAAAGCCGCTCAGGCGCAGGGCCAGTGCATTCAAGGTGGCGAGCGCGACGACGGTCATTTTGGTGACGAACAGGTCGGAGGCCGCATAGTCGCTGGCGCCGGTGACGAAGAGTAGGGCGCCGCACACGGCGGCCAGCAGCAGGCCCGCAGCGGCGCAGCCGGCCAGCACCCGGCAAAAGGGCGCCAGCGGCACCGCGGGCCAGGCGCCCAGCAGGCGTAGATCCATGGGCACGATGGCACCCACCAACAGCGCCACGCCCAGCACATGACCCGCATTGATCAGCGGATACACCCACTGCGAGCGGCTCAGCGCGGTGGCAAGTGCGCTGGCTTCAAGCGTGGCGAGCAGCGCTTCCACAGGCGCGCACCGTCCGCGTTGCCAATCAGGAGTCGCGATCCGGGTAGAGGTTGTAGCTCTTGTCGTCGATGACGATGCGCTCGGCCTTCATGACGCGCCGCGCCGGGTCGCTCGCGCGGTGGCCGTGGGCGGTGATGCGCGTACCCACGCGCAGCAGATCCTCGGTGAGCCCGGCGCGCTGGTTGCGCCACGGCTGCCCCACCTCGACCTCCCAGCGCTCGCCATCGGCATCCAGCGTCAGTTCGCCATGCGGATTGCCCAAGCGCACCGCGGTGATGGTGCCGGAGAGTTCAAATTCCTGATCGCTGGCCCAGCGCCAGCCATGATGAGCCCAAGCGCCCGAGGCCAACACCAGGCCGGCCAACAGCGCGAGCGCCGCCAGCCAGGTGCGCGAAAGAGTAGGCATGTGCATGATCCGTTCCTCCGTGTCGAGACGATCGCCGCGCAGGGCTCCTTGGCCGTGCGCGATTCAACTTCGACAATGCAAGGCGCAAAAAGCGCCCGCCGCCCGTCAGGCGCAAAGCCGCCGCCGTTTGCTGGCGCTGCAAGCGGAGCCGGCACCGTGGCTGCGCTTGGGCGCGCCACGGCCGCAGTCTTCCACCGGCCAAGAAGATGGACCGGCTGTGCACCTCACCTCACGGCACCAGGCATGCTCCGCCCGGATGCACCGCCAGCCAGACCGTCGCCGCGCCGCTGGGCAGTGCGGGGGCGAGACGATGCGCTCGACAATCGGGAGCGAGCATTGGAAGGCCAGCGGGGCAAACCGCAAACGCCCTCAGAGCATCCGCTCGATCGCCGCGCGCACCTGGGCCGCATCCGGTTCGACCCGGCTCGGGAAGGTGGCCACCACGCGGCCATCGCGATCGACCAGATACTTGTGGAAATTCCACGCCGGTGCCTCCGAGCGGCGCGCGAGTTCGCCGAATAGCGGATGCGCCCCCGTGCCGCGCACGTGGATTGGGGCGAACATGTCGAAGGTGACGCCGAAGTTCACAAAGCAGACCTCGGCCGCCTTCGCTTCATCGTCGGCTTCCTGGTCGAAGTCATCCGAGGCAAAGCCGACCACCCGCAGGCCCCGCTCCTTGTAACGCTGGTGGATCGCCTCGAGCGCGTGGAACTGCTTGGTAAAGCCGCAATGGCTGGCCGTGTTGACGACGAGCACAGGCTGTCCGGCAAAGCGGTCGGCCAAGCGCACCACCTCGCCCGAATGCAGGCGGCGCAACTCGTGCGCAAACAGCCCGGCAGACGCCTCCCCGGCCGGCGCAGTGGCCGGGAGCAGCGTGGCAAGTAGGGCGATCAGGGCAGGGAACAGGGTGCGACGCAACATGATCGAGGTCTCCGGTCGGGGGTGTTCCATAGACCTTTCAAAGGCGCTGCTGGTTCAAAGGTGCGGGAGGGAGGTGGAAGCGGAGGGGGGTTGATGTTCGATTCTGAATGGCGGCCTCCGGCCAGGGGCAGACAGTCGAGAACTCCGGAAAGCAGCGACCCGACTGTCTGCTGCTCCCCAAAACCTGGCGGAGAGCCAATTCACTCAACTCGACCTTTAGAGCCGTTAAGGGAATCTCCAAGCGACTGCACGCACCTGATTGCAAAACTGATGTACGACATATGCTTGCCATATAACCATGCTAGCCTCCCTCGGTCAGACGGACTCCAGATCGTGGAGGAAATTGCCGGCCCAGACATGGACATTCTCGTCCCGCACATTGTCGGCCAGTCGTTCCCAACGGCTGCGGCGTTCCTCAAGCGGCATGTCCATCGCGGCCCGGATCGCTTGGGCGATTTCTACGGGATTGTGGGGATTGACGATCAGCGCCGAATCCAGCTGGCGCGCGGCCCCGGCGAAGCGAGAAAGGATCAGCACGCCAGGATCGAGGCGATCCTGCGCCGCGACATACTCCTTCGCGACCAGGTTCATCCCGTCGCGGAGCGGCGTAACCAGTGCGATCCGGGCCGCACGATAGAGGCCATAGAGTTGCGCCTGGCTGAAACCGCGCTTCACATAGCGGATCGGGTCGAATTCGACTTCCGAAAAGGCGTCATTGATCTGCCTAGTCTTCCGTTCAAGCCGCGCGCGGATATCGCGGTAACTCTTCACATCCTCCCGGCTGGGCGGAGCGATCTGCACGAAGACGAGGTCGTGCGTCCGTTCGGGATGGCGTTCGAAGAAGCAGCCGATGCCATCGAGGCGCTCAGGCAGACCCTTAGAATAGTCGAGGCGGTCGACCCCGATCATGGCTATGCGTTCACGTGTGCTGGACCTCAGCCACCAAGCAGCCTCCTGCGCCTCGGGTGTATCGGCAAGCGCGGTGAAGTGATCGAAATCAATGCCAACCGGATAGACGCGGGCGTGAGTCGTCACACCCTCATACTTGATCCGACCACTTTGCTCGTCCACCGCCGCACCCAGATCCTTGCGGCAATAATGAAGGAAATTCTCCAGCCACTCGTCGCACTGGAAGCCGATAAGGTCATACTTCAGCAAGGACGATACAAGCCGTTCGTGAAACGGCAGCGAGGAGAACAGCCGAACCGGGGGCCAAGGGATATGCAGGAAAAACCCGATCCGGTTGGCGATTCCACGCATTCGCAGCCCCTTACCCAGCGCCATCAGGTGATAATCGTGGACCCATACTAGGTCGCCGGGGCCGATCAGCTGCGCAGCACAATCGGTAATTCGCTTATTGACCCGTTCATATCCCTTGCCGAAGTTCCGCTCGTACCTTGTCAGGTCCAACCGACAATGGAACAGCGGCCAAATCGTGGAATTAGCATACCCATTGTAATATTCCTCCACATCCTGCGGTTCGAGGTCAATTGTCGCTTTCCTTATGCCGTCGCGGTAGTTGATGTGCACGTCTCCCGTGAATTCGCCCCGCTCATTGCCGGACCATCCACACCAGGTGCCACCACGACGCTTGAGCACTGCTTCAAGCGCACCTGCCAGACCGCCTTGCGCACCGGGCGCCCCGCGCCCTGTCAGACCAGAAACGCGATTGGAAACGACAACGAGCTGGTCACGCTGCCCGGTCAAGGTCTTCCTATCACCGGAAACTGTTCCACCTCGCAAACCGATCCGGAGACCGGTGCAGATCGGGGAGAAAGCCAGAAGCAGACATGCTCAGCCACTTCACTGGGCTGTAGGATGGTTCCACGCGGGGCATCACGCGGGGAAATGTGCTCGCGCCAGTCGGCGCCGCCACCGGTCGAACGCTGGAGCGCGTCCTCTCCCTCGGTATCGGTCCAGCCGACGTTCAGCTGGTTGATGCGGATGCCCGTGCCCGCAAGGCTGTTGGCCAGATTGCGGGTCATCGTCATCAGCCCGCCCTTTGCCATGGCGTAGGCAGAGAGTTCAGGGAGACCACAATAGGCATTGATCGATCCGATATTCACAAGCGAACATGGTTTGCCATTTTTCAGCGCCCGCCCAATCACGGCCTGGGCTAGGAAAAATGGAGCACGCAGATTGAGTTGCATGACTTTGTCATAGAGCTCCGGTGAAGTATCGGTCACTCCGCCGCGCGGATAGGCTCCCGCGTTGTTAGCCAGGCCGTCCAACCGCCCAAACCGCGCCATGGTCAGTCCCACGATTGCATCTGGCGCCTCTGCATCGGTCACATCGGCTAGAAGAAAGTGAAACTGCTTCTCGGCATCAGCCAGCATGTCGGCGCCTGGCAATGCGCAATTGTCAACGCCGAGCACGCAGGCGCCCTGAGCCAGCAGGCGATCTACTGTGGCGAGACCAATCCCGGCAGTAGAACCGGTAACGATGAAGGCAAGACCGTTGAGCGCGCGGGCACCATCATCATCCATTGCCCTTCCCCAGTATGCAGGCGAGATCGTAGGCCTTCGCAAACGATGCCTTGTAGTGCCGGAAATTTATCCCGACAGCGATGGAAACTCCAACCAGAAGACCGGTATAGCTGCCCACCGCTAGATACCGGTAGATCGTCTCGAGCGGAGCCGCTAGTCTAGTGACAGCGTCGACGCCTACAGCGCAAAGGAGCAGGAACGCCAGGACGATTAGCGCTCGAAGCGGATAATGCGTCCAGCTGCGATGGAACAGTTGGGCCACCAGATCTTCCCAGAACGCAGGCTTGTCCCCGGTCAGATCCTGCATCTTCTCTTCGAGGTATTTGCGATAACCGCCAAGCTGATAGACGAGTTCGTAACGTTGGATGCCCTGGAAGACGACAATGCTCAGCGCAAAGGGCCCAAGCGCAACGATCTTGTGGGCGTCGACCGAAATGCCGTAGGTCATCACCGCACCCAGGATCAGGATCGCAATATTCAGCAGCCGCTCGTTCGATTGCATTAGTTCGATGATTTCCAACCTGCACCCTTCGTAGTGCGACATCAGCGAATCCAGTTGCTGGTCCGGGGATGGCCTTTCTTCGGTTGGAGCCGGCTTTCCTGCACCAACATCTGTCTTCACCACGGACGTGCGTGGCGTCTTTGCAGGTTTCGCCGGTGTTTCCGGCTTGGGATTCTGGTCGCTCATCGTAGTCCAAGACTCTCCCGCAGTAGTTGAACATTTTCGGCCAGAGCAATGGAATCTGTATGGCTGAAGTATGGACTCTCGATCAGGCCATTTTGCCAACACCGCACCACTTCCCGCAATTGCGGCGCATAGTCGGACTGGGAGCGGTGCAATTCGCGCTGCGTGCTACCAAGATAGGGTGACTCGGTAAATGGCGGGTCGTCTATCGCCTGAAGCAGGGAGATGCATTCACTGCGCCAGAATGGCTCAGCCATGTCGATGACGCCCTGGCTGCCATAGATGATTGCCTTCTGGCAGACCGGCAATTCGAACGAGAGTAGCAGTTGCGCCACCTTGCCACCAGCATATTCTAGCATGGCGCAGACATGGCTCTCTACGCCGGATGCTGCGCGTCGGGCAATGGTATGGCTCGTCTGAGGCGGACCCAGAAATGCAGTTGTCAGCAGCAGCGGATAGGGCGCAAGATCGTATATGCAGCCGCCGCCCTGCGCGGGATCGAACAGCCGCGATCGGTTTGCGAATGGCATCCTAAAACCGAAATCGGCGCGGATGAACTCCACCGATCCGATAGTGCCGCTGTCAATTTCGCGCCGGACCTTGAGAAAGGACGGCAGGAAGGCCGTCCACATCGCTTCCACCAGCAGCACGTTGCGCGCACGCGCCAGCGCGGTCAGTTGCTCTGTCCTTGCGGGAAAAAGTGTCAGCGGCTTTTCGCAGAGGACCGCCACGCCAGCTTCAAGAGCGACGCTGGCAAGATCAAAATGTGCTTCATTGGTCGCGGAGATATAGACGATATCCACCTCGCCCGAATACAACATCTCCGCATAGTAGCGGTAGGTCCGGCCGAGGCCGAACTCCTCAGCCAGCGCCTGCGCCCGTTCGAAAGTGCGCGAATGAATGCCTGACACGGGATAGGACAAGCGTGCGAGCGTGCGCGCAATGACCCTTGCCATCCCTCCGGCACCAACCAACCCCCAACGTGGTAACGCCATCCCGCGGCCTCCTTCAGTCGAACAGCACGGCGGTTTTCATGCGATTATCGTGTGCGTGGTTGGTGAATGCCTCGTTCACTTCGTTCAGATGGCCGAATTTAGTGACATTGGTCACCAATGGTGCCGGATCGACGATACCGCATTCGAGCATCCGCAACGCCGATCGCAGCACGGCCGCGGTACGCCACATGGGAAAGCGCCGCATATCGAAACCGGCGGCCAGCAGCTGCAAGCCTTTGGATAGCACTAGCCAGTGATTCAGCGGCTGGGGCCGCTCTGGCGCGCCATAGAGAAGATATTTGCCACCCGGCCGCAACAGCCGCATGGCCATTGAGCGGACATCTTCACCAGGCAGCCCGCCGATATCCGGCAGCAGGTCAATCACCATATCGACAGCATCACCTTGCGTGTCTCGCTCGAGCCGATCGATTTCTGAACCTCCATTCCCGGGGTCGAACACAGATTCCGCACCGAGTTGACGCGCCAGTTGCCGCCGATAGGGGTGGACTTCCAGCACAACGATCTCGCCGCAGCCAAACGCGCGCAAGGCCTGGATCGCCAGCAATCCGCAAGTCCCCGCGCCCAGCACGGCGACCCGGTCCCCCGGTTCAGGTGGGTAGGAATAGAGCAAGCGTAGCACCGCTGTCAGAGGTTCGGCGAGTGGCGCGAGATGAAGCGGGATCGTGCGCGGAACCACTGCGACTGCCGCCCCGGTGGCATCGCAGAAATGACGGTTGGTATAGAAGACCCGCTGGTCTGAGCTGCTGGTCACAGGGGAGATTGCACGGAATTCGGCAAGACCATCAAAATCCGTCTGGCCCCAATAAGTCACCAGATCGCCGATTTTCATGCCTGGAGCCGCACCACGCACGTCCACCAATTCTCCGACATATTCATGGCCGGGAACAATCGGCCATGGCCCATCGGGTGTCGCCAGACCGCGCCAATAGGCGACATCAGTGGCGCAGATCGAAACGCTGACCGTGCGCAGCAGGATCTGGCCCGGCGCAAGGATTGGAATAGGCCGCGGCCCAAGTCGCAGGGCTCCGGGCCGGTCCATTATGTAGCAATCCATAGTGTTTTTGCTGCACACGGCCAATCTATCTTCTCCCGCTCTATCCACGGAATCGACTGAACTACAATTCCAGCCAATGATGAACCCCTTTCACATCGGGTAGGCAAAAGCGCGCGCGAGTGCCTCTTCTAAGCCCGCCCACCAAGATACCGAAGCCACCCAGTTCCTCCGCAGCACGAAAGCCGTCCTCGTCGGTGACGTCGTCGCCGATAAAGAGGGGCAATGCTCCAGCAAAGGGAGCTTCGGCCATGAATGCCAACACTGCCCTGCGCTTGTCCGCGCCGGGATGGACTAGTTCGACCACGCACTTGCCGCGCTTGCATTCCAGGCCATGCTGCCGCGCGATTTCGGCGGCATGAGCCACTGCGGCCTCCTCCTGCCCTGGATCGGCGCGGAAATGGAGGGCCGCGCCAAAAGCCT
The DNA here is from genome assembly GCF_018524365.1 of Denitromonas iodatirespirans. Lineage (GTDB taxonomy): Bacteria > Pseudomonadota > Gammaproteobacteria > Burkholderiales > Rhodocyclaceae > Nitrogeniibacter > Nitrogeniibacter iodatirespirans. The sequence goes on along the minus strand of NZ_JAEKFT010000001.1, from coordinate 905 downwards.
TGCGCTCGATCGTCACCAGCGGATGCTGTGCGGTGAAACCCGCCAGCACCTCCACAATTGATGTAGGAATCGGCGCCGGTACATCACCAAGGCGCGAGCCATCAGCACGGATACGTTCGATCCCGTGCGATCCTGCACAGGCCAAAGCGAGCTGACCCAGATGGCCGGCCAAGTCCTCCAGCGAACGCCCGGTCACCAGTGCCAGCCGCCCATCCAGTCGCCGGGAAAGATCCACTAACCGCTCGCCGAACCGCTCCGGCACCGCGATCGTATCGTTTGTCGGGGCAATCTCCACCAGCGTGCCATCGAAATCGAGCAGGATCGCCACGCGCCGCCTTTTGCGGAGGGTGCCTAGAGGCGGCGGAGCGACGGAAGCTTTGGCTGAAACCATCACTTTGAAGCAACTTGAGCCGTGCGCCCATGTCCAACCGCATTGCCGGTTTGCACCGGCGAATACGCAGCATGCAAGGCCGAAAGGACGGCCAATTTGCTCCAGAACGTGGCGGTGGCACAGAAAAGCATCATCTCATCATGTTTATAGCAACCTAAAGGAAGGATGCCATGACATCGATTCTCACCCCACACCTGCGCGGCAACGGACAGGAAGGCTGTTTGCAGGCCGTGCTGAACATCACCGATGCCAGATCGCGAGCGTGATGCCCGTTCTGAAAATGGATGCAAATGGCCTAGGGAAACGCTGATTATTTCGTTTGCATATCGCCCCACGGGCGGCTCTGTTTGAGACAATACGCATAGTTCCTTCACGACGGTGACGATCCCGATGCAATCGAGCTTCTCCGACCTTGAGTACGCGGCCAAGAAGAAGATGACGCGCCGCGACCGGTTCCTTGCCCAGATCGAAGCGGTGACACCGTGGGCGGCGCTCGAAGCGCTGATCGAGCCGC
>NZ_JAEKFT010000023.1 GCF_018524365.1 Denitromonas iodatirespirans | reverse complement strand
GGAATCAAGCAGCATGGAAAGCAAATTTGAAAACCTGACCATCGGCCTTTTTGCCAAGGCCGCTGGCGTCAATGTGGAGACCATCCGGTTCTACCAGCGCAAGGGCTTGTTGCCCGAGCCGGACAAGCCCTATGGCAGCATTCGCCGCTATCGCGCCGCGGACGTGACGCGGGTGCGATTTGTGAAATCGGCCCAACGGCTGGGTTTCAGCCTGGATGAAATCGCCGAGCTATTGCGCCTGGATGACGGCACCCATTGCGAGGAAGCCAGCAGCCTGGCTGAGCACAAGCTCCTAGACGTACGCGAGAAAATGGCCGATTTGGCGCGTATGGAAAGCGTGCTATCTGAACTGGTGCGCGCCTGTCACGCGCGGCAAGGGAACGTGTCCTGTCCGCTGATTGCGTCATTACAGGACGGAACGAAGCTCGCTGCATCGGAGCAGGACAATCGCGGGTGACCACGCCTTAGCGTGTTTTATCGTTCTATTTATGAGACGCCCGTGGCAGGTCGAATGGCAATATCGGGCCGGGTTCGGCAGTAGCCCTAACAAGCGGCAACCAATCACTATCAGCGGCTAAACGGCAGGTGACCGGCACATTGCTGACCGATTTGGACTGCGACCGAAGGTCAGCAAAGGCCGAGCTGCCGTCGAATCATGGATGACAAGTTCTCGGCCGGAGCTGCCGGCCAGTCCGCGCCGACTGAACTTCAGCAACCGGCCAGAAGCTGCCGGACACATCTTCTCCAAACCAGCCGCTTGACGGGCCGCTCCGCGCTGATACCTGCCGGATGATCTACTTCAGCAGGTCGGCCAAGTCAGCCGATGATTACAACTCAGCTGAACGGCTGCTATCTCGTCGTTTGCCGCCGCTATATCGGCGAAAGCATGTCGTTCGCTTGTTCGCAAGTACTTGGGGTCATTCGTTAAAAACGAGATCGAACCGTGTTAGGCCGGCGTCTGAAGACACCGATACGCTACCTCTGTGAGCTGAAACAATGGCTTTTGTAATGGCAAGGCCCAGGCCGGTGCCTTCCGATGAGGAATGGGTGCGGGCTTTGTCTGCGCGATAAAAGCGATCGAAGAGGTGGGGGATATCCACGGCTGCGATAGCTTGACCCGTGTTTTCAATGGTGAGGTGGGTGCGTGCGCCTGTGCTTTGGATGCGAACGGTGATACGACCATCCGATGGTGTGTGTCGTAGTGCATTAGATAGTAGGTTGCTTATTGCCCGGCGCAACATGAGCCGATCGCCGGTGATGCGGCCTTGACCTTCGACCGTCAAAGTGACTTGGCGCTCTTCGGCGAGGGCGTCGTAGAAGTCGAGCAACCCTTCGATTTCCTGTTTGAGCTCTATGGTTTCGCTCGAGGGCAGCATGAGGCCGTGATCTGCCTTGGCTAGAAACAGCATATCGGAAATCATGCGTGATAGCCGTTCGAACTCTTCGGCATTCGAGGCAAGCGTCTCTCGATATGCTTGCGCGTCGCGTGGCTGGGAGAGCGCGACCTGGGTTTGTGTTGTCAGGTTGGTGACGGGCGTTCGGAGTTCATGTGCGAGGTCTGACGAGAAGTTTGATAGCCGGTTGAACGCATCCTGAAGGCGTTCGAGCATCTGGTTGAGTGTTTGAACGAGGCCAGTCAATTCAACCGGTATGGATGTTTCGGGCAGCCGGGTATCCAGGCGGCTGGCGGTGACATTCGAGGCCTGCTCTTTCAGCAGCCGAAGTGGCGCGAGTCCGCGGCGTACGACGAACCAACCAAATAGTCCGCAAGCGAGTGCGGCAGTCGTTGCCAACGCGGATAGCGTTTTTTCAAAGCGAACCATGAAGGTTGCGTGGTGATCGATGTCGATCGCTACCGCGACTACCATGGGTTCGGCGCCCGGAATGTTGCTGGGTATCGTTTTCGCGAGCCCCCGAAAGATTTGTTCGCCTTCGTGCCAGTCAAAGGTGTCGGCGCTCTGAGTCGACGCTGCATGGCGGACTCTGTCGATGGGGAAGCTGACGCCAGTCGAGGCATGCAGGGTGTTGCCGTCGGGCGTCAATGCCAGAACGACCAGGTCGTCATGGCCGACAAAGGCGTCGTGGAGTAGCTGGCTTAAAGCGGGGAGTGCGTCGGGGGTGCTGACGCGTCGTACCGCGCTTTCAATCAGGATGATTTTCCCTTGGAGTGCTTCTTTGTCTTGTTCGACGAAATGCTTTTCGATCGCGGAAATCACGATCCCACTGAAGGCAAGCAGCACGCCGCTCGACACCAGCGCGAACAACGAGGTGAGGCGGGTCGTGATCGACCACTTGGTGTTCAATCGACCTCCGGTGCTTCAAGGACGTAGCCCATGCCACGGACGGTGTGAATGAGTTTGGGCTCGAAAGGTTCGTCGACCTTGTTGCGTAGCCGGCGCACCGCCACTTCAATCACGTTGGTGTCGCTGTCGAAGTTCATGTCCCACACCTGAGATGCGATCAGTGAACGCGGAAGCACTTCGCCGTGGCGGCGCAGCAATAGTTCGAGAAGGGCAAATTCCTTGGCGGTCAGCTCGATGCGTTTTCCGGCGCGCGTGACACGTCGCCGAAGCAGATCGAGCTCAAGATCGGCCAGGCTCAAGGTGGTTGGCTCTGTGCCGTTACGCCCCCGTCGAAGGAGCGTTCGAATCCGCGCCAGCAGCTCTGAAAAGGCGAAAGGTTTGACGAGGTAGTCGTCGGCGCCAAGCTCTAACCCTTTGACACGGTCTTCAACCTGATCCTTCGCCGTCAGGAACAGTACCGGCATTTCCTTGCCGCTGCGCCGTACGGTTTCGAGCACCTGCCATCCGTCGAGGCCGGGGAGCATGACGTCCAGGATGATCAGGTCGTGATCCCCGGTGAGCGCCAGATGCAGCCCATCCATGCCGTTACGCGCCAGATCGGTGGTAAATCCGGCTTCACTCAGGCCTTGGCGCAGATAGTCTCCCGTCTTCGTTTCATCCTCTACGATCAATACCTTCATGGTTCGACGCTCCTGTTCGTTTCCCGCGCAGTGTGCCAGTGCCGGCGGGCCTCGGGCGTAGATGACAAAGATGTAATGCGCAGGTCAGCTGACTGACGGACTGGGCTGCTCAGACTGACGGTTCCAAACGATAAGGCTCGCAGAAGTCTACGTCGTCAACCTACAGGAGTCATCATGCCGGCACGCTTTTCCCCCATAGGAATACCTGTCACGCTGAATCGTCGCCGATTCGTTCAGGGTCTGGCCGCCGGCGGTGTTCTTGCCGGTCTGCCCGGGCTGTTGCACGCGGCGGCGGACCGAGCCCCAAGCACTGTCACCGGCGCTGCACCGGTGTTGCGCGGAACCGAAATCGATCTCGTGGTCGCCGAGTCGCCCGTGAACTTCACCGGTAATCCGCGCATGGCGACCACCATCAATGGATCGATCCCCGCGCCAACCTTGCGCTTGCGCGAGGGCGACACGGTCACCATCCGGGTGACCAATCGCCTGCGTGAGGCCACCTCGATTCACTGGCACGGCATCATTTTGCCCTATCAGATGGATGGGGTGCCCGGCATCAGTTTTGCCGGCATTGCGCCGGGCGAGACCTTTACGTATCGCTTCAAGCTTGAGCAAACCGGCACATATTGGTACCACTCCCACTCCGGCATGCAAGAGTTGACCGGCATGTACGGCGCACTCATCGTCGAGTCGCGCGAGGGCGAGCCGGTACGTGCCGATCGCGACTACGTCGTCCAGTTGTCGGACTGGACCGACGAAGCGCCGATGCAAGTCTTCGCCAAGCTGAAAACGCAGAGCGATTACTACAACTATAACCAGCCGACGGTGGCTGACTTCTTCCGCGATGCGTCTACCGACGGGTTAAAAAGCGCCATCGCCAAACGCAAGATGTGGAACGAGATGCGCATGAGCCCGACTGATCTGGCCGATCTGTCCGGCGCGACGCTGACCTTCCTGATGAATGGCACGACACCGGCTGGCAATTGGACCGGCCTGTTCCGACGTGGTGAGCGGGTTCGCTTGCGTTTCATCAACGGCGCGGGCAACAGCTTCTACGACGTGCGTATTCCCGGTCTCAAGATGACCGTGATCCAGTCGGACGGCGTCGACGTCGAGCCGGTGACGGTGGATGAGTTCCGCTTCGGGCCGGGCGAGACTTACGACGTGCTTGTCGAACCCAAGGACGACGCCTACACGCTCTTTGCCCAGGCCATGGATCGAAGCGGCTATGCACGCGGAACCCTGGCAGTGCAGCCGGGACTGACTGCGCCGGTGCCGGCGCTGGACAAAGTCGAGTGGCTGACTATGGCCGACATGATGGGGGCCATGGGCGGTATGGCCGGGATGGACCACAGCGCCATGGCCGGTGGCATGAAGGACATGAACCACGCGGCGATGCCGATGCAGCACAACATGCCCGGCATGAACCACGGCGCCATGGCGATGGATCACAGCCAGCACGCGATGGCCGAGAATCCGCTCGACAAAGCCAGCCAGACGGTCCGCCATGCTCGCACCGAATACGGCCCGAGTACCGACATGCGGGTCGACATGCCGCGCACCAACCTCGACGACCCCGGCATCGGCCTGCGCAACAACGGCCGTCGTGTGCTCACGCTCGCGGATCTGTCCACCGTCGGTGGCCCGATCGACCCGCGCGGTGCGGAGCGCGAGATCGAACTGCATCTGACCGGCAACATGGAGCGCTACGCCTGGTCTCTCGATGGGCTGGAATTTGGCCAGTCCACGCCAGTGCATCTGCGCTATGGCGAGCGTGTGCGGGTGATTCTGCACAACGACACCATGATGACCCACCCCATGCACCTGCATGGCATGTGGAGTGAGCTCGAAACCGCAGATGGTGCCTTCCAGGCGCGGCGCCACACCATTCCTGTTCAGCCCGCGCAACGGATCAGCTTTCTGGTGACCGCCGATGCGCTCGGTCGATGGGCCTGGCATTGCCACCTCATGTTCCACATGGACGCGGGCATGTTCCGCCAGGTGGTGGTGTCATGAACACATCGAATAGCCAGGGAAAACACATGAATACACTGTCGATTCTCGCCGCATCTGTGCTCGTGCTGGGTGCCGCCCCCACGCTCGCCATCGCCGCCGGCGCGCAGGGCCAACACGTTATGGAAGCGGCTGGCGCTAAACCGGAGTCCGGTGCCAGCCCGATGAAACAAGCTGCCGCGCCCGCCGCCATGCCGATGGACGCCATGGACCACGGCGATATGAACATGCAAGGCGGCTCAGCGCCGGCCGATGCGCGAGACCCCCATGCCTACTCGGGCGGCTACACCCTGGACAGCGGAAAATACGCCCTGGCCGGGCCGCGTCAGCTTCGCCTCGCCGATGAGCATAGCTTCGGTACGCTGCTGCTCGATCGGCTCGAACGGGTCGACACCCGCGACGCGACCTCGACGGCCTTCGATGCCCAAGCCTGGTTTGGTCGTGACTACGATCGTCTCGTGGTCAAAGCCGAAGGCGACTATGCCAACGGCCGCCTCGAAGAAGCCCGCACCGAACTGCTTTGGGGGCACGCCATCGCGAGCTATTGGGACGCACAGCTCGGGCTGCGCTACGACACCGGAGAGGGGCCGGACCGCTCCTGGCTCGCGTTCGGTATTCAGGGTCTTGCGCCGTACTGGTTCGAGCTCGACGCCACAGCCTACGTCGGCAACGAAGGCCGGTCGGCCTTGCGTGTTGAGGCGGAGTACGAACTCCCCATCACTCAACGCCTCGTGTTGCAGCCGCGTGGCGAAATCAATGTATACGGCAAAAAGGATGAAGCCAATGGCATGGGCAGTGGCCTGACCGACGCCACCTTCGGACTGCGTCTGCGCTATGAGGTCTCGCGTCAGTTTGCGCCCTACATCGGAGTGGAGTGGAGCAACAAGTTTGGCCAGACAGCCGATCTAGCACGCGCCGAAGGCGCATCGACCCGTGAAACCCGTTGGGTGGCGGGACTGCGCTTCTGGTTCTGACAACGCCGAGTCATACGGCGACTTTGTGGCAACTAACCCTTGGAGATATACATGATGAAAAAAACACTTTCGCTGATCGCTTTCGGTCTTTTACCGGCGTTCGCCATCGCTGCCGGTAGTCACAGCGGCGGCCATGCCATGCCAATGCACGAAAAAAAAGCCGACCACATGCATGACGTGCCTCATGCAGAAGACCACGCGGCAAACATCGGCGTCCCGGGCAACCCGGCCGATGTCGTGCGGACCATCGATGTGTTGATGGACGACAGCATGCACTTTGTGCCTGATGAGATCACCGTCAAGGCGGGTGAGACGATTCGATTCTTTGCCCGCAATACGGGACAGATGAAGCACGAAATGGTGATTGGCTCGATCGCCGATCTTAAATCCCATGCTGAGATGATGCGCAAATTCCCCGGTATGGAGCACGAAGAGCCCAACATGGTCACGCTCAAGCCCGGTCAGCGCGGCGGGGTCGTGTGGAAGTTCGACAAACCCGGCACCGTGGATTTCGCCTGCCTGATCCCCGGGCACATGGAGGCCGGCATGATTGCCAAGGTGACAGTGACTGAATAGTTGTCATCCGCTTCCAAGGTCCCGCAATGCTGACCTCAAGATGACAACAATGTCATCTTGAGGTCAGCATTTTGTCGAGATGGCCGGCGTAGCCTTGAACTCAGGAATTCAACAGGAGCGCCATCATGAAAACCTTGGCAACGACACTTTTGAGCATGTCTGTCTTCTTGACCGTACCGGCGTTTGCCGACCAAAGCCACCACCCGGACCAGGCCGCGGCCGAGGTGCCAGCTGGTGCAATGCTTGAGCGAATGCAGGACAACCTCAAGATCATGCAGGGGCAACTGCAGCGCGCGGCGGGGGCAAAGACCGACGAAGCGCGGCAGCAGGCCATGGCTGAGCATATGCAGACTATGCGAGAAAACATGGGTATGGCGCAGGGCATGCAAGGCGGCATGATGGCCTGTCCGATGATGCAGGGTGGAATGGGCATGATGGGTGGCGGCGGGATGCCGAAAGACATGGGCGCTCGCATGCACAACATGGAGCAGCGCATGGACATGATGCAAATGATGATGCAGCGCATGGGGGGCGCCGGAGGTGGCACACCAATGCAAATGCCGAATCAACAAATGCCGATGCCGATGCCGATGCCCAAATGAGTGAGCACGCGGCGGCGGTGAGCCGCCGCGTCACCTCCTTTTCCGGAGCATGAAATCATGAAGTGGTTTAACAGTCTTGTCGCCGGTTTGCGCCGTTGGATGGCATCAAACGCGAAAGCGCACGCTGATGCAAAACCGCATGCCTGCTGTTCAGCGCCGCCACCCGGTGCAGGCCGGCAGCGGCAATGATCTCAAAGGACGTTCGCATGAAGAAAGCCCTTAGCGTTGCTACGCTGTCAATCTTGATCACATTGTCGGTGGGCGCATCGGCGCAAGCCTGGGATGTCCCGAAGCCATCACAGGGCTTGATGCCGAATCCGAGCGCCGGAAAGCCGTTGTTCGAAAAAAATTGCGCGTCCTGTCATGGCGCCGATCTGAGCGGAACCGACAAAGGCCCGGCGTTTCTGAATCGGGTTTATGAGCCTTCGCATCACGGCGATGTGGCATTTCAGCTCGCCGTAAAAAATGGCGCGCGCGCCCATCATTGGAAGTTCGGTGACATGCCCGCCGTGCCGGGCGTGACGCCCGACGATGTGGCCCACATTACGGCCTACGTCCGCATGCATCAACGCAAGGCGGGTATTCGCTAGTGACGCATGGCGCGACCACCGGTGCCTCATCAACCGGCCGGCAGGATTGCCGCCTGAAGCGCACGGACTGATCCGCGCAAGGAGAAAGAGGCGATGTGGGCATACATGATGGAGGGGCAGGGGTGGGGCCATATGGGGGCCGGTATGATCTTCATGGCGGTTTTCTGGATCCTGGTCATCGTATTTGTCGTGATGCTTGTCGCTCGCCTGCTGCGTCCCCGAGCCAGCAATGATACGGCGCAGGCGCCTACCGTGCAGGACGTACTTAAAAGACGCTATGCGGCAGGGGAAATCGGCCGTGATGAATATGAGCAGAAGATGCGCGATATCGGAACGTGATGTCGCTGGATCGACGCCGGCCTGCTCGCGCGGTGGCTTCGCCCCCTTTGTAGGGCTGCGGGGCTTTCGTCGTTATGGTTCGGCGCTGTCGAGATGCCTATCGTTTTGCGTCAGGCGTCGCCCCGGCCTTCGACTGGTGTGTGCGGGGGCTCGAATTGTGTACATTTGATGCCGACCATCCAGCGTAGCGCGGCTTCTTCGTGGACCATGGCGTCGACGGCGAGCGGATCGAATTGGCGGCCAGCCATGGACAGGATTTCCGCTTTGGCGGCATCGAAGGGTAATGCGCTGCGGTAAGGGCGGTCCGACGTCATGGCGTCAAGCGTATCGATAACCGCGAATAAGCGCGCCCCCAGGGGGATAGCTTTGCCAGCCAGTCCGTGTGGATAGCCGCTGCCGTCGAAGCGCTCTTCATGGCACAACACCACCTGCGCCGCCAAGGCCATGTCCGGCAGGCGGCTCACGATGTGATACCCGTCCTCCGGGTGTTGACGCATCACCGCCCATTCGGCCGCGTCGAGCGGGCCCGCCTTGAGCAGGATGTGGTCTGGGACGCCGATCTTGCCGAGATCGTGCAAAAGTGCGCCCCAATAGATCTGCCGCAGCACCGACGCGTCGTCGGTGAATTGGCGCGCCAACACCTGGGTGTGGCAGGCCACGCGACGTGAGTGCAGGCCGGTTTCGCGCTCCCGCAGATCCAGCGCTTCGGCCAGAGCTTCGACAAAAGCCGCGTGCGAAGCCGCTTCGGATTTGGCCGGGATGGCGTCAATCTGCTCAAGAAAACAGCGCTCGCAAAGCGGTGGCGCGCCCGCAGAATTGATTGGATTCGACTTGAGCGCCGCCGCGCAGCACGCGCACTGCATCGGGCGGCCGTGTCCGGATGTCATCAGTGACAGCCCGAGGGTGGCCCAACTTGCAGCTGGCCGATCTCGCACTCTTCGGTGTAGTGCACGAAGCCACGGCGCAAACGCTCGGCCCAGCCGTTGCCCAGCCGGGCGCCGGCCTCTGCCAGAACCGCTTCTATCTGCTCGGCGGTAGCTTGCAGCAAATCGTAGGTCACGCTCATGTGAGCCCCTTCAATGACCAGTGTTTCGATCCCCATCATGGCGCTAATGCTGGCGTGCAAAGCCTGTGCCTGGTTTTCGTCAAGTGACTTGTCGAGCACGAACTGGCGCCGCTTCAGCACTTTCAAGCCTTGCTGCTTGGGGGCCGGCTGGCCGGGGCGTCCAATGTAGAGGTGGGGGTTGGTGACAAAGCGGTCGTGGCACTGCGCCGAACAAAACGCAAAGGGCTGGCCTTGATAGTCGGTCGGGTGGCTGTCCGGGGCGACCATCATGCCGCAGACGACATCCTTGACGCGCGTGTGTGTGCTCATGTCGTTGATCCTTGAATCAGATATCGACGCGCCGCAGGCGCAAGGCGTTGGCGATGACCGACACCGAGGACAGGCTCATGGCCGCGGCGGCGAAGATGGGGGAAATGAGGATGCCGAGGAAGGGATACAGCACCCCGGCGGCGACCGGCACCCCGGCGGCGTTGTATACCAGCGCGAAGAACAGGTTCTGGCGGATGTTGCGCATGGTGGCAACGGAGAGCTTGCGCGCTCGCACGATGCCGGTCAGGTCGCCCTTGACCAGGGTGAAGCCAGCACTCTCGATGGCCACATCGGCGCCTGTGCCCATGGCGATACCCACGTCAGCCTGGGCCAGTGCGGGGGCGTCATTGACGCCGTCGCCGGCCATCGCCACCTTGTGTCCGGCCGCCTGCAGTTCCTTGACGATGCGCGCCTTGTCGGCCGGCAGCACATCGGCGCGGATCTCATCGATGCCGAGCTGGCCGGCCACGGCGCGGGCAGTGCGCTCGTTGTCGCCGGTGGCCATGACGATGCGCAGCCCCTGCGAGTGCAGTGCCTTGAGTGCCGCCGGCGTACTGTCCTTGACTGGATCGGCGACGCTCACCAGACCGGCGATCTCGCTTCCAATCAGCACGAACATCACGGTTTCGCCCTGGTCGCGGCGGCGATTGGCTTCGTCCATGTCGCGGCGGGCATCCACGCCCAGTTCCTCAAGCAGCTTGGCGTTGCCCAGCGCCACTGCTTTGCCATCGACCTCGCCTTTGACGCCTTTGCCGGTGATGGCCTCGAAGGCGTCGGCCTTGGTCAGTGAAACGCCGCGCTCCTCTGCACCGCTGACAATCGCCTCGGCCAGCGGGTGCTCGGAGCCACGCTCGAGGCTGGCGGCCAGGCGCAGCACCTCGTCCTCATCATGCCCGGCGGCCGGTAGTACCGCGACCAGTTTTGGCTTGCCCACGGTCAGCGTGCCGGTCTTGTCCACGATCAGGATGTCGACCTTGGCGAAGCGCTCCAGCGCCTCGGCGTTCTTGATCAGCACGCCGGCCTGCGCGCCGCGGCCGGTGGCGGTCATGATCGACATTGGTGTAGCCAGCCCCAGTGCGCAGGGGCAGGCGATGATCAGCACCGCCACCGCCGACACCAACGCATACGCCAGCGCTGGCGTCGGCCCCCAAACGGCCCAGCCGATAAAGGCCAGCGCTGCGATGCCTACAACGGCCGGAACGAACTTCCCCGCGACCGAATCGGCGAGTTTCTGGATTGGCGCACGCGAGCGCTGTGCGTTGGCCACCATGTCGACAATCTGCGATAACAGCGTGTCGGCGCCGACGCGCTTGGCTTCAATGATGAGTGAGCCGGTGCCATTGATCGTCGCACCCGTCACGGCATCGCCTTCGGTTTTTTCGACCGGCACGGGCTCGCCCGAAATCATCGACTCGTCGATCGACGAGCGACCTTCGAGCACCACGCCATCGACCGGCACCTTGTCGCCGGGGCGTACCCGCAGCTGGTCACCGACTACGACGTCTTCGAGCGGGATTTCCTCCTCGCGCCCGTCGGGGCGAATGACCCGAGCCGTCTTGGCGGCAAGGTCGAGCAGTGCGCGGATCGCCGAGCCTGTGCGTTCGCGCGCACCCAGTTCCATCAGCTGACCGAGCAACACCAGCGCCACGATCACCGCGCCGGCTTCGAAGTACACCCCGACATGGCCCTCGGCATTGCGGAAGCCGGCCGGGAAGATGTCGGGCATGAGCACCGCCACCACGCTGAACAGGTAGGCGGCGCCCACGCCGAGAGAGATCAGGGTGAACATGTTGAGGCTGCGGTTGATGACCGATTTGACGCCGCGCTCAAAGAACGGCCAGCCCGCCCACAAGATGACCGGGGAGCCCAGCAGCAGCTCGGTCCACAGCGCGGCGCGCTCACCGATCATCTCGCGGATGAAACCCAGCCCCACGAACGGCCCCATGGTCAGGATCAGCAACGGAACGGTGAGCACGGCGCCAACCCAGAAGCGGTGGCGAAAATCGACCAGCTCCGGATTCGGCCCGGCATCCTCGGCAGGCACACCCATCGGCTCCAGCGCCATGCCGCACTTTGGGCATTCACCCGGCGCGTCGCGGACGATCTCTGGGTGCATCGGGCAGGTGTATTGCGTGCCTTTCGGCGCCGGCTTGGCGGCCTTGTGTGCGCCGGAGAGGTAGCGCGTCGGATCGGCCACGAAGGCGTCGTGGCATTTGCTCGAGCAAAAATGGTAGGTCTGGCCCCCGTGCTGCGCCGTTGGTTTTCCGGCGTCAGGCGCGACGCTCATGCCGCACACCGGATCCTTGATCGGTGCGTGCTCATGATGGCAGGCCGTGCCGTGGTCTGCATGTCCTTGAGAGGCTGAGTGGTGCGTAGTCATGTCCGCATTCCTGATTGATTTTGATTGCAATGGGGCGTTATTTGTTCAATGTCGCGTGGTGTCGATTGCCTGCCAGCGCGGGAAAATGGCGGGTGTCGCCTTGGCGTAGCGATCCCATGCCTCGCCAAAGTGCGCTGCCGAGTCACGCTCTTCGCGGCGGGCGAGTCGGACATAGACGATAAGGAGGATCGGGAACATCCCCAGCGTGATCAGCGTGGGCCACTGCAGCAAAAAGCCGATCATGATCAGCACGAAGGCCACGTATTGCGGGTGGCGCAACCGGGCGTAGGGACCCGCTGTGGCAAGTTGCCCGCTCGCTTGCGCTGCGTAGAGCACCCGCCAGGCGGCTGCCAGCAGCCAGAATCCGCCGCCGATAAAGACCGTTGAGAGTAGATGGAAGGGGCCGAAGTGCGGGTTGGTGCGCGAGCCGAACATCATCTCCAGCAGATGACCGGAGTCGTGGGCCAGAAAATCGATGCCTGGAAAGTGCTGTCCCAGCCAGCCCGAGAGCAGGTAGATGGTCAGCGGAAAGCCATACATTTCGGTAAATAGCGCCACGAGAAAGGCGGAGAACATCCCCAGCGTGCGCCAATCCCGCGCGGTGCGGGGCTTGAAGAAGCTGAAGGCGAAGAAGATGAAGATCGCGGAATTGATCGCCACCAGCGACCACAGTCCGTAGGAGGATTCGATCATTTGTCGTCACCGCCGTGTTTGCCGCCGTGTCCGCCATGACCGTGACCGCCGTGCATGAAAACATGCATCAGCGGGCAGGCCGCCAGGAACAGCCAGGGCAGCCAACCGAGCAGGTGCGCCTGGTGCTCGATAGCGAGCATCACCAACGCGATGGCGGCAAAGCCACCAAAGATCCACCACGTGCGACGACTGTGGCGCGTTGCGTGGTTACTTTCGTGTTGCGCATCGGGTTTCAAAGCGTTCATCGCGAGTCCATTGTGGTCACTGAGGATGCGTCAATTGTTCGCCTCGGCAGGGAACGGAAACATGACCTGCGGATGACAACCGTGTCATTTTTCCTTTTTCAGGCGGTGCCCTGGGCTGCGACGCAAAGATGACAAATTTGTCATCTTTGCGTCAGGTCACCGACGGGATGGTTCCTCTACAGTGGCGCCACTCGAAACTCATTCTAGGAAGGATCATGAAAGCACTTATCTCTGCCATTTTCGTGGCAGCAGCCTTGGGTTCGGCCCTGCCCGCCAGTGCAGCGGGGGACCACGGTCATGGCGCGATGCCCATGGCCGCGGCAACGGACGGCATGTCAGAAGGGATGGTCAAAAAGGTGGATGCCGCCAAGGGCAAGATCACGATCAAGCACGGCCCGCTCAAAAATCTCGGCATGCCGGGCATGACGATGGTGTTCAAAGCGGCGTCGATGGACATGCTGAAGAAGGTCAAGCCGGGTGACACCGTACATTTTGTTGCCGAAGACGTTGGCGGCACGCTGACGGTGACCCAGCTGGAAAGCGCTCAATAGGCCCGCACGAGAGGTGCGCTCACGCATGGTGCGCACCTCGCCGATGATCCTCTTCCGGACTTCAAACCGATGAAAAACTTCCTGATGCGCGGCCTGCTTGCCAGCGCTCTCGGTGGCGCGGTGCTGTTTGGCCCGGCTCATGCTCAGACGTCTGAAGCGCCGCTTGGAGCTTCGCTCCACGAGTTGCTGTCCTATGCCCGCGAACACAACCCGGAACTGGCCGCTCGCAGGTTGGAGGCGGCAGCCAATCGGGAGCGCATCGAACCGGCCGGTGCGTTGCCCGACCCTAAATTTCAGCTTGAATTGATGGATTTCACCAACACCATGTCGGGTGGCGGTGCATCTTTGGTGCCCGGAGCGGTTGGGCAGACCCGCTACCGGGTCATCCAGTCCGTCCCATTCTGGGGTAAGCGTGGGTTGCGCGGTGGTGTGGCCGAAGCGTTAGCGGATCAAAGCGCACGCTTCGCCGACAGCGCCGTGCTGGAGGTCGAGGCACGTATCAAGACGGCCTATGTGCGTTACTACCAGGCGGACGGCCAGTCCGCGATTATTGGCGAGACGCTTGCGCTGCTCGATGCCCTGAGCCGGCTGGTCGAGACCCGCTACAGCGTGGGGCTGGTGCCGCAGCAGGACGCGATTCGAGCGCATAGCGAACTGACCACGCTCAAAATTGAACGCGTTGAGGCCGAGCGTCGCCGGCGTGATGCTGTCGCCAAGCTCAATGCGCAATTGCCGCGCCGGGCTGACGCGCCGCTCGATGCGCCGACCCGATTGCCCGAGGCGCCCGCACAACTCGATCTGGCGGCGCTGTTTGAGCGTGCCAAATCGCTCTCGCCGGGCTTGGCGCGTGAGCGACTTGGGACGGAAGCCGCCGCCAAGTCGCGAGAACTCGTGTATCTGAATCGCTATCCCGATTTCGGCGTCGCATTGACCAATAACCGTCCGCAAAACGGCACCGATAGCTGGGATGTGATGCTGGAGGTCAACATCCCGTTGCAGCAACGTTCCCGCCGGGCGCAGGAGCGGGAGGCTGAACGGCGAGTTGATGCCGCCCACAGTCAGGTCGCCGCCGCGGAAGCGCGACTCAATGGCCAACTCGGCGAAGCCCATGCTGCCTTCGAAGCCAACGTCGACAAGGCACGGCTGCTGCGCGGCACGCTGCTGCCGCAGGCGCGTGCCAACTTCGATGCGGCCATGGCGGGGTACGAATCCGGCCGGGTCAACTTCAATACCCTCATCGAGGCCGAGCGGCAGATTCTGCGCGCGCGCCTTGCCTTGCTGGACGCCGACGCCGAGATCCATATTCGGCTCGCTGAACTCGAACTGCTGGTGGGAGCCCCCCTGTGAAACGACCTATTTCCCTAACGCTGGCCGCGGTGGCTGTCGGTGTGACACTGTCGGCGGCCTATTGGGCGGGTAGCCGCCATGCGGCAATCACCACTGATTTGCTGCCTGCAGCGCATGCGGCGGAAACTGCAGCGGATGGCGGCAAGCAGCCCCGCAAGATTCTCTACTACCGTAACCCGATGGGTTTGCCGGATACCTCGCCTGAACCCAAAAAAGACTCGATGGGCATGGACTACATTCCGGTCTATGAAGGTGACGAGCCGGATGGCGAAGGTGCGGTCAAGGTCAGCCCGGCCCGCTTGCAGACGCTCGGCGTCAAGACCGCGATGGCCGAGATACGCGCGATGGACGCGGCGGTGCGGGCGGTCGGCCGGGTGGAGATCAACGAGCGCGCCATTCATGATGTGGCGCCGCGCTTCGAGGGCTGGATCGAGCGGCTGCATGTGAATGCCAGTGGCGATCCGGTCAAACGCGGTCAGCCGCTGTTTTCGGTGTACAGCCCCGAACTGGTGTCGGCGCAAAAGGAACTGGCGATTGCGCGCGAGCTTAAGCTCGATGCGCCGGATGCGGACCCCGCCGCACGCGCGGCCGCCGGCCGTCTTGCCGAGGCGGCGCGCGAGCGCCTGGCCAATTGGCAGGTCGCGGCGCCGGCAGGCAAGGTTTCAAGCCGGCTGACTTTCAACTCTCCGGCGACCGGCTTCGTCCTAGAGAAAAAGGCCGTCGAGGGCATGCGTTTTATGCCGGGGACGGCGATCTACCGCATTGCCGATTTGTCCACTGTTTGGGTGATCGCCGATGTTTACGAGAAGGATCTGGCCCGGGTGAAGGTCGGCGAGATGGCCAAGGTCAGTCTGGAAGCATTTCCGGACCAGACCTTCGATGCCAAGCTCACTTATCTCTATCCCACCCTCAACGCGGCCACGCGGACCACCCCGGTGCGTCTGGAGCTGGCCAATCGTGACGGCTTGCTGCGTCCCGGCATGTTTGCTCATGTCGACATCGCCTCGGCCGGCAGCGCCAAGCGTTTGACTGTGCCCAAATCGGCGCTCATCGACACCGGTGAACGACAGGTGGTGCTGCGGGTCGAAGGTGAGGGCAAGTTCAAACCGCAACCGGTGAAAGTTGGGCTGCGCGGGCGAGATCACGTTGAAATTCTGGAGGGGCTGGAGGACGGTGCTGAAGTCGTCGTGGCAGCCAACTTCCTGATCGATGCGGAGAGCAATCTCAAGGCCGCGTTGTCGACCTTCTCAGCGCCTGATGCAACAACGGCGAAAAACTATGAAGCGGTCGGCTCGGTGGATTCGGTTGATTTGTCATCCGACACCGTGTCGATGAACCACGAGGCCATCCCCGCGCTTCAATGGCCGGCCATGACCATGGAATTCGGTCTGGCCAGCAAAGAGGTCATCAAAGGGGTGCTGCCGGGGCAGCCGGTGCGTTTTACCTTTGAAGATCGGGGCGACGGCGAGTTCGTCATCGTCAAAGTCGAGCAAGCCGGCGCGGCCGCGCACAAGGGGCATTGAGATGCTCGATCGTCTGATTGAATGGTCGGCGCGCAATGTGTTTTTGGTGCTGCTGGCCACGCTGGCCGTGATCGGCGGCGGGGTGTACGCGGTCAAGCAGACCCCGCTCGATGCGCTGCCCGATCTGTCCGACACCCAGGTCATCGTGTTTACGCCATACCAGGGGCAAGCCCCCCGGGTGGTGGAAGATCAGGTCACCTATCCGCTCACCACCGCCATGTTGGCGGTGCCCAAGGCCAAGGTGGTACGCGGCTTCTCGATGTTCGGCGCGTCCTACGTGTATGTGATCTTCGAGGACGGCACCGACATCTACTGGGCCCGCTCGCGCGTGCTCGAATACCTGAGTTCGGTGCAGGGTAGCCTGCCCGAAGGGGTGTCGCCGCAGCTCGGCCCCGACGCCACTGGTGTGGGCTGGGTCTTCCAGTACGCGCTCACCGGCAAGGACCAGTCGCTGGCCGACCTGCGCAGCGTGCAGGACTGGTATGTGCGCTACCAGCTGACCAAGGCCGGTGGGGTGGCCGAGGTGGCCAGCGTGGGCGGCTTCGTCAAGGAATACCAGGTCATCGTCGACCCGCACCGGCTGGCGAGCTACGGGATTCCGTTGGCGCGCGTCTCGCAGGTGATCCGCGAATCGAACCGCGATGTCGGTGGCCGGGTGGTGGAGCTGGCCGAGAAGGAATTCATGGTGCGTGGCCTGGGCTATCTGAAGGGCGTCGAGGACATCGAAACCCTGGTGCTCAAGGCCGATGGCGGCACGCCGGTGCTGGTGCGCGACGTGGCGCGGGTCGAACTCGTGCCCGCCGGGCGGCGCGGCATCACCGAACTGAACGGCGAGGGCGAAGTGGCCTCGGGCATCGTGATGGCGCGCTTTGGCCAGAACGCGCTCGATGTGATCGCCAACGTCAAGGCCAAGATCGAGGAACTCAAGCCCGGCCTGCCCGAGGGCACCGAGATTGTGCCGGTGTATGACCGTGCGCCCTTGATCGAGCGGGCCATCGCCAACTTGAAATGGACGCTGTTCGAGGAGAGCCTGATCGTCGCCGCTGTGTGCATCATCTTCCTGATGCATGTGAGGAGTGCGCTGGTCGCCATCCTCACGCTGCCGATCGGCATCCTGATCGCTTTCATCGCCATGCGCTCGATGGACATGGGCAGCAACATCATGAGCCTGGGCGGCATCGCCATTGCCATCGGCGCGATGGTCGATGCGGCCATCGTGATGATCGAGAACGCCCACAAACACCTGGAGCGATTACCGCACGATGCGCACCAACGCGACCGTGCGGCGGCGATGATCCGCGCCTGCAAGGAAGTGGGGCCGGCGCTGTTCTTCTCGCTGCTGATCATCACCGTCTCCTTCTTGCCGGTGTTCACGCTGGAGGGGCAGGAAGGGCGGCTGTTCAGCCCGCTGGCCTTCACAAAGACCTTTGCCATGGCCGGTGCTGCCATTCTTTCGGTCACGCTGGTGCCGGTGCTGATGATGCTGTTCATTCGCGGGCACATCATGCCGGAGCAGAAGAACCCGGTGAATCGCTTCCTGATCTGGGCCTATCGGCCGATCATTCAGTGGGTGATGCGCCGCAAATGGACCACCCTGGTGCTCGCTGTGTTGGCAATGGCGGCGACGATCTTTCCGGCACGGCAGATCGGCTCGGAATTCATGCCCACGCTCAACGAGGGCTCGATCTTCTACATGCCGGCCTCGCTGCCTGGCATGTCGGTGACCGAAGCCGCGCGCCTGCTGCAGACCACTAACCGTGTGATCAAGACCTTCCCAGAGGTTGAGTCGGTGTATGGCAAGGCCGGCCGCGCCAATAGCGCGACCGATCCGGCACCGATCGAGATGTTCGAGACCGTCATCAATCTCACGCCGGAAGACACATGGCGCCCGGGCATGACGGTGGACAAGCTCATCGCCGAGATGGACGCGGCGCTCAAGTTCCCCGGCGTGGCCAACTCCTGGACCATGCCGATCAAGGCGCGCATTGATATGCTGTCGACCGGTATCCGCACGCCAGTGGGGGTCAAAGTCTTCGGCAAGGATCTGGGCGAAATCGAAAAGCTGGCGCGCCAGATCGAGCAGGCGGTCAAGGACGTGCCCGGTACCACCAGCGCCTACGCCGAGCGGGTGACCGGCGGGTATTACCTCGACATCACTCCGCGCCGCGAGCAACTGGCGCGCTACGGCATCACCGTGGGTGAGTTCCAGCAGGTGGTATCCACCGCCCTGGGCGGCGCGCCGGTCACCACCGCCGTCGAAGGGCTGGAGCGCTACAACGTCACGGTGCGCTACCCGCGCGCCTTGCGCGAGGACACGCAGCGCATCGCCAATGAAGTCTTCGTGCCCAGCGCCGCGGGCATGATCCCGCTGGGGCAACTGGCCGAGATTGCGCTGCGCAACGGTCCGCCGGGGATCAAGACCGAGAATGCGCTGCTCGCGGCCTATGTGTTTGTCGACATTCGCGACCGCGACGTCGGCTCCTATGTAAAAGAAGCGCAGCAGGCAGTGGCCGACAAGGTCAGCTTCCCGCCGGGCTACTACGCCACCTGGTCGGGCCAGTTCGAGTATATGGAGCGAGCCAAGGCCAAGCTGTCGCTGGTTGTGCCGCTGACGCTGGCGATCATCTTTGTGCTGCTGTATCTGAACTTCCGCCGCCTGGCTGAAACGCTGATCGTCATGCTGTCGGTGCCTTTCGCGCTGGTGGGCGGCATCTGGCTGATGTGGTGGCTGGGTTACAACATGAGCGTGGCGGTGGCGGTGGGCTTTATCGCACTGGCCGGCGTGGCGGCTGAAACCGGGGTGGTGATGCTGATTTACCTGGATCAGGCATGGGAGGAAATCAAAACGAAACGGCTTGGCGATGGTCGCCAACCCGATGTGTCGGACCTCTATCACGCCATCATGGAAGGCGCGGTTGAGCGGGTGCGACCCAAGATGATGACCGTAGTAGCCATCATGGCCGGCCTGCTACCCATCATGTGGAGCACCGGCACCGGCTCTGAAGTCATGAGCCGCATCGCCGCGCCGATGGTCGGCGGCATGATCTCGTCGACAGTGCTGACGCTGGGCGTGATCCCGGCGTTGTATGCGCTGGTCAAGCAGTGGCGCCTCAAGCGAGGCCTGGAAACACCTCGGGCAGTGGTTAAGTCGGAGTTGATTCCCGAGCCAAGCTAGTCAATAAGACTCGCGCGAAGACAACGGCCGGGCGGCTCGCATGCGCCCGGCCGTTGTCGTTTGTGGTGCGGCAGGCGTCCGGAGAGCGACCTCCCGTGACGTAACGGCATCACGACATTTGGCTAACGACAATGTAATTCCCGGGTCAGCGTCCCGTCGGTGTCAGCCCCTTAGGATGTCTTCACGGTCGGATAGACGAAGTTCGGCTCAGTTGAAACTTTTTCCAAGGAGAACACCATGAAAACCACCCTGATCAAACTGTCCTTCATCGCCGCAATTGGCGGCGTTGCCGCGACCTCCGCCTACGCTCATCCGGACTACACGGAAGCTGGCTCCCATTGGCTGAATCATGTGTCCGAATCGAATGCTCAGCCCTCCGCCAACCAGTTGGCCCCCTTCGGCTACAAGGCCGTTGCCGCGCCAGGTCGGGAGATCACGCTGAGCGGCGAGGCGAAATATCTGAACGTAAACCAACTTGAAACCGTTCGTATCACGGTTGACGGAAAGAGCCTGGATTGGACCTTCGATACGCTCGGCACCCGCCCGTTCGCGCTGTCCGAGGTCATACCCGGCGCCAAGGGCGTCACAGTCTATGTGTCTAAGAACCCGGATTTTGCCGGCTAAGGCCGGAAGAACATTTGCTTAGCGGGATTTTTTGAACGTGCCCGCGATATCACTCAACGCTCCAAGAGGCAACCATGATCAAGAAAGCACTCACCATTATTGCCATCAGCGCAGTCAGCATCTCTGCCTTCGCCGCTGACGCCGCACTCGTCGAGAAGTCCATCCCTTTGAAGGATGGCGCGACGGTGTACATCTTCAAAGACGGGAAGATGGGCATGGAGGACAAGCTGGGAAGAGCCACACACATGCAGCCGGGTCATGTGATGGAAACGACCGATGGTCAGAAGATCATCATGAACGGCAATGAAATCTGGCGATTGGATGCACTCCTTCACAAAGACCATCGCGGGTAGTCGTCGGCAGACCCGCCATACATTAGTTCGATGGACCCACCTTCGCGGTGGGTTTTCGCATTTCGGCAACTTGCCCGCATTCAGAACGACGTGGTGCCAACACGATAGCGAAGCACTGGAAAACGAGGGGTTTCCCTAAATACATGTTCGGCGAGCAGGAACCAGTGACAGCCCGACAGATGTTATTTCCGAATCTGAATGTGCAAAAACGCTACCTCCATGCATGCGTGCAATAGCGGCGACGATGGAGAGGCCAAGTCCAAAATTGTTTTCCTGCCGGTGCACGCGCGATACGTCATGTCGATAGAAGCGATCGAAAATCCGGTCGATCTCTTCTGGGGGGATTGCTTCGCCTACATTCTCAACTGAAAGTAGTACTTTCCCACTTTCAACGCCGATTCGCACGGTAACGCATGTGCCGGCGTAGCCGTACCGCGCGGCATTCGAAAGCAGGTTGGAAAGCGCCCGCCTTAGAAGCGCTCTGTCGGCAGCGACACTTGCGTCGCCGAGCACCGCACCGCGAAGCCCATTCTCGGCCAAGGCGGCCTCGTGGTACTCCAGAACTTCAGATGCCAGGTCGGCAATACTGTTGACTATTTCTGCGCGCGCACTGATGCCGCGATCGACCTGCGCAAGAAATAGCATGTCGTTGATCAGGCCTGAAAGGCGTTGTAGCTCTTCGAGATTGGACCCAAGAAAGTCGAGTAGATCTTCGCTCGACCGAGTGCCAGTCAAAGCCAGTTCGGTTTGGCCGATGAGCGTCGCCAAGGGCGTACGAAGTTCATGAGCCACGTCCGCGTTGAATGCTTCAAGTTGAACATACGCGCGCTCAAGCCGCTCCAGTACGGCGTTGAACTGCATAATCAGCGGTTGGAATTCTTCAGCCTGCGTCTGGCCATCAAGGCGTTCGCTTAGCCGTTCAGGCACCAACTGCTTTGCCTGAGCCGCCAATTCATTTACCGGCTCAAGGGAGTGGCGCACAAGTCGCGCTCCACAATAGGACACGAGAAGCGTTCCACCAAGGGCGCTCGCAAACAAGGTCCATGCCAATCGCGTCAACATTGTTGCGTCTGCGCTGGTATCCAGGGCCAGGGTGACGTGCATGACACCGTCGCTGAGCCAGCGGGCGGGCACCTGAAAGTCAACGGACCGTAGTTGTTCGGATCGTTCGGTTATGGCGCCTTTTGGAAAAGTCGTGCGCTCTCCGTGCAAGGCCAGTTCAAGTCGAAGATCGAAGCGGCCGAAAAAAAAATCGTCGAGCTTGTGCCGAAGCGTTTCTATATCGCCCTGAGTCGCAACCTCTTCAATCAGGTGCTGAATAATTTTTTTATATTGCCAGAGCGTCGTGTTTTGGCGTTCGACGAAACTCATGGTCGTCGCAAAATAGATCACGCTGCAAACGACTCCCAAGCCCAGGAAAGCCAATGCAGCAAGCCATTGAGTAAGCCAGCGCCGCAGCGACTTCACGCCCGGCCTTTCCCGTTTTTTCTGACGAGTCTTGTCATTTCGGTGCATTAGGACTTCTGGGCAAAATCGTAAAGAGTTCGGCTTGGTGAGCTCGCTCATCTCACGCCTAATCGCCACGTGTGCTGAGCCGTCACAGCCGCATTCAGTCGGTCTTCGGCGTGTTGTGATTGCGCACCAGTCGCTGTCGAGTGCTCATCCAGTGCGCCGGAGGCAAGCCGTTCATGCTACGTCATTAAGGCGATCGGTTCCACGGCTTGGCCGATTACAAAACTGTAATCTAAATGTTCGCTTTTCGACGATATCAGCCTTGTAGGCTTCGCCTCGAATCAAATTGTGCTCAAAAAACCGGTGTGACGCGATAGAGCACTACCAGAATTGATCGTCCGTGCGCTATCGATATTTGGCAGTGAATGCGGTGTGGCGCGACGGATTGACCCTTGCGCATCTCCAATGCGGTTCATTTCAAGCGGCAAAGTCTTTCGGTGCGCGTTTTGGCACCGGTGCTGAACGGACGACCATGCGGATACGACAGGCCGCGCCGTCGTTGGGGTCTCCGCACTTCTATGCGCATTGTTGGAACCCGCAGTGCTGAGCTTTCCAGCCGTCACGGACGGTGGTCAGTTGGAGTCGAATGGGGCCGCGTTGAGTGAGCTTCATTCATCGTTTTAGACAAACAATCGAGACAAATTCATGCTGAGCTATGCTGGATTCGTGGCGGGGGCGCCTGTTGTTCTTACGTCGCTGTTGATGGTGTTTTCCCCGGCTGTGTTGGCCGAGGTGAGTTCGCCGGATGGCGAGAGTGCCGCGTCTACATTGACCTCAGAGGTGCGGCTGCGCCGGCCGGACTTGACGCTCACTGAGGCGATTGAGCGTGCCATGGCGTCAAACCCTGCGCTTGCCGCACAAAGGCGCGAGGTTGCTGCCCGCCAAGGCGAGCGCGTGCAAGCGGGCCTTCTGCCAAATCCAAGTCTCTCGATGCTGCTTGAGGATACTCGTAGCGCGACGCGCACGACCACAATCCAGATTGACCAGCGCATCGAACTCGGCGGCAAGCGTAGCGCGCGAGTGGATGTGGCGGCCGGAAGTGTGAAAGCAGCAGATGCGGATCTGGCGGCGCGAACTTTGGTGGTGCGATCCGAAGTGGCTGCCACTTTTTATGCCGTATTGGCAGGGCAGGAGCGTGTCGCGTTAACTGATGAGTTGGTCGTACTTGCCGGGCGCGCCCTGATTGCGGCCACCAAGCGGGTCGCTGCCGGGAAGGCCGCACCGCTGGAAGCTTCCCGTGCGAAAATCGCTGAAGCGTCTGCGCGTATGGAGCAAAACCAGGCTCAAAGCGCACTTGCTGTTCAGCGGCGTCGTCTGGCTGCAACTTGGGCCGGTTCGGACGATGGTTTCGGGCGAGTGACCGGCCAAACCGTGACGGGAGCAGTGGCCATGGCGTGGCCTCAGTTGCTGTCGCGTTTGGATCAGGCTCCGCAAATGCTTAGTGCACGGCATGCGCTTGAGCGCAGCCAATCGGCCGTGGTGCTGGAGCGGGCAAAGCGGACCCCTGACCTGACAGTTAGCCTTGGCAATATCCGCGCCGAAGAGGTCGGTCGTAATCAGGCGCTCATTGGCCTGTCGATCGAGATACCTCTGTTTGATCGCAACCAAGGCAACATTCTTGCTGCTACACAGCGCGCCGGCATGGCCGCTGACGAGGTGGACGCGCTCCGAGCCAAACTCCAGGCTGATTTGTTTGAGGCCTACCAGCAGCTTCTAGTGGCGCAACAAAGCGCGACGACGCTGGAGGCCGATGTCGTTCCGGCCGCGCTGAGCGCATTTCGAGCGGCAGTGATTGGGTTTGAACTGGGCAAGTTCAGCTTCCTGGATGTACTCGATGCACAGCGCTCGCTATCTCAGGCGCGGTCCCGGCATATCGAAACGCTGACGGAAATCAGCCGCGCAGTGGCCCAGATTGAGCGCGTGCTCGGGCCGCAGGGCTCAGCGGCGCCTTCTGTCCACTAGAACTCAAAATCAAACTCCATTGAGAGGATCTACGCGTCCATGATTGAAAAAAAACAAGCCGTGCTTGCCGCAGCCATCGTGCTGATTGGCGGACTCGCCGGAACTGCCATGCTCGGCGCCAGCCCCTCCACGCAGGCCCCCGTGGCGGACCGCCATGGCGAAGCGAGTGCGCATGGAGACGAGGAGCATCACGGCGCACCCCCACGCACCAACCACGCTGACGATGATCAACATGCTGATGGTGAGCACCATGACGCAGCATCGGTCCCTGGCGTGCATGGTGGTCAGGTGTTCTCTGCCGGCGATACCAGGGTTGAATTTTTGTTGTCGGAAGAAGGGGGGAGTCCGCACATTCGGATGTGGTCTTTTGACCATGATCGCGTTTTGGCGCCTGGCACTGTGAAAGCCAGTGGCCGGCTGGTGCGCGCGGATGGCAGCGTCGAGGAACTCGCCTTCGCGGTAGCGGATGATTACCTGAAGAGCACGACAGAGGTCGCCGAACCCCATGTTTTCGACGCCAACATCAGTGTTGAGGTCAATGGCGAGAAGCTGACCATCAACTACGTCGCCGAAGAAGGTAAAGTGGAGCTGACGGATGCGCAAATCGATGACGCCGGCGTGGTCGTTGATACGGCGGCCCCAGCAAAAATCAAGACTGTCTTGCGCTTGCCGGGTGAGATCAGGTTCAACGAAGATCGCACAGCTCACGTCGTTCCGCGCCTGAGTGGATTGGTTGAAAGCGTACCGGCCAAGCTTGGCCAGTCGGTCAAGCGCGGAGAGGTATTGGCGGTGATCGCCAGTGCCAGCTTGTCAGAGCAGAGGAGCGAGCTATTGGCCGCAACCAAGCGGAGGGCTCTGGCTCAGTCCACCTTCGTGCGGGAAAAGCGCCTGTGGGAAGAAAAAGTGTCGGCGGAACAAGACTATTTGCAGGCCACTCAGGTGCTGCAAGAGGCTGACATTGCGGTTGCCAACGCACAGCAGAAACTGAAGGCTTTGGGGGCTGGTACGACGATTTCCGGTGCCCTCAACCGCTACGAAATTCGAGCACCATTCGATGGTGTGATCGTCGAAAAACACTTGTCGCTCGGTGAAGCGGTCAAAGAAGACACGAGCATCTTTACCATCTCGGACCTTTCGTCTGTATGGGCTGAGATTGTCGTCCCGGCCAAGGATCTGAACACCATTCGGGTTGGCGAGGAGGTCGCTATCAGCGCAACGGCGTTCGAGTCAAGGACGACTGGCACGATCTCCTATGTTGGCGCGTTGCTTGGGCAGGATACTCGTACTGCCAAAGCGCAGGTGACCCTCGCAAATCCGGACATGGCCTGGCGGCCCGGACTGTTTGTCGATGTTGACGTTATTTCCAGTGAAAAGACCGTGCCCGTCTCAGTGGCAACCGAAGCGGTTCACACCGTTGAAGAGCAACCCGTGGTGTTCATTCGAACCAGGGGTGGTTTTGTCCCTCAGCCGGTGATGTTGGGCAGCTCGGATGGGATGCGCACTGAAATTATCGAGGGCTTGAAGGCCGGAACCCCCCATGCCGCAGCCGGCAGTTTTGTCATTAAGGCGGAACTGGGAAAAGGCAGTGCTGAACACAGCCACTGAGCCGGGAGAAAACCATGTTTGAACGCATTATCCGGCTCGCCATTGAGCATCGTTGGCTCGTCTTGCTCGCCGTGCTCGGCATGGCCAGCATCGGTATCTACAACTATCAGCGCCTGCCCATTGATGCGGTGCCTGATATCACCAATGTCCAGGTTCAGATCAACACGGCAGCACCTGGCTATTCGCCGCTGGAAGTCGAGCAGCGCGTGACCTATCCCATTGAAACAGTGATGGCCGGTTTGCCTGATCTGGAGCAGACCCGCTCACTCTCGCGCTACGGATTGTCGCAGGTGACGGTGATTTTCAAGGACGGCACCGACATCTACTTTGCTCGGCAGTTGGTCAATCAGCGAATCCAGGAGGCGCGCGATCGTTTGCCCGCCGAGGTGACGCCGGCTATGGGGCCGATCTCCACGGGGCTGGGCGAGATCTACCTTTGGACGGTGGAGGCGAGCGACGACGCCCGCAGGGCCGATGGCAAGCCGTATACGTCGACTGATCTGCGCGAAATCCAGGACTGGATCATCAAACCGCAGTTGCGCAATGTGGCGGGGGTGACCGAGATCAACTCGATTGGTGGATTTGCCAAGGAGTATCAAGTCGCGCCCAGCCCGGAGAAGCTGGCCTCTTACGGCCTCACGCTGGCGGACATGGTCACCGCCATCGATCGCAACAACGCGAATGTGGGGGCGGGTTATATCGAAAAGCGTGGCGAGCAATATCTCATCCGCGCGCCAGGGCAAGTGAGCTCACTGGCGGATATAGGGAGCATCATCCTTGGTAATGTGCGCGGGGTGCCGATCCGCATCCGCGACGTGGCCGAGGTGGGCATCGGACGTGAGTTGCGCACCGGCGCAGCCACTGAAAATGGATATGAGGTCGTGCTTGGTACGGTGTTCATGTTGATCGGTGAAAATAGCCGTGCGGTCTCTGCCGCAGTCGACCAGAGAATGGTCCAGATCAACCGCAACCTGCCCGAGGGTGTGCGCGCGGTGACGGTCTATGACCGCACGGTGCTGGTCGACAAGGCCATCAACACCGTCAAGAAGAACCTGCTCGAAGGGGCGATTCTCGTCATCGCCATCTTGTTCCTGTTCCTCGGCAATATCCGCGCGGCCATCATTACCGCGATGGTGATCCCGTTGTCCATGCTGTTTACCTTCACCGGCATGGTGACCTACAAGATCAGCGCCAACCTGATGAGTCTGGGCGCGCTCGATTTCGGCATCATTATCGACGGCGCAGTCGTCATCGTTGAAAACTGTGTGCGCCGCCTGGCCACTGCTCAGGAGCACCACGGCCGTCCGCTGACCCGCACGGAACGTTTCCACGAAGTCTATGCCGCCTCGGTCGAGGCGCGCCGTCCGCTGCTTTTCGGGCAGGTGATCATCATGGTGGTGTATCTGCCGATCTTTGCGCTCACCGGTGTCGAAGGCAAGATGTTCCACCCGATGGCGTTCACGGTGGTTGCCGCTTTGCTCGGCGCTATGGTGCTGTCGGTTACTTTCATCCCGGCCGCCGTCGCCCTGTTCATCGGCGACAAGGTTGCTGAAAAGGAAAACCGCTTGATGCGCGCCGCGCGCCGTGGCTACAAGCCGGTGCTGGGCCTGGTGATGCGTAACAGACCGGTGGTGGTGGCGCTTGCCGTGGTGGCCGTCTCCTTGTCCGGTGTGCTGGCAACACGTCTGGGCAGCGAATTCGTGCCAAGCCTGAACGAAGGGGATTTCGCGATCCAGGCACTGCGTATTCCTGGAACCAGCCTGAGTCAGTCGGTCGACATGCAGCGCCAGATCGAACGTAAGCTGAAAGCCGAGTTCCCCGAGATTGAGCGGATATTCGCGCGCACCGGCACGGCGGAAATCGCCTCTGATGCAATGCCACCGAACATCTCCGACGGCTACATCATGCTCAAGCCAGAAGATCAGTGGCCCGAGCCGAAGAAGAGTCGCGACGAGTTGCTCATTGCTGTGCAGGCCGTGGTGAATGCCATTCCCGGCAACAGCTATGAATTTTCACAACCCATCCAGCTTCGATTCAACGAACTGATTTCCGGGGTAAGAAGTGATGTTGCGGTGAAAGTCTTCGGTGACGACATGAAGGTGATGAACGAAACAGCCGCCAAGGTGGCTGCAGCACTTGAAAGTGTCGAGGGCTCATCCGAAGTCAAAATTGAACAAACCACCGGTCTGCCCATGCTCACGATCGACATCGATCGAGAGAAAACCGCTCGCTATGGCCTGAACGTTGGCGATGTGCAGGACGCGGTCGCCACGGCGATCGGTGGCCGTCAGGCGGGCACCATGTTCGAAGGCGATCGGCGCTTCGACATTGTGGTGCGTTTGCCTGATGCCTTGCGCTCTGATCTTGATGCGCTCAAGCGGCTACCAATCGCTTTGCCACGGAGTGCCAACGCGAGTGGAGACGAACGGACCGCTTATATTCCGCTCGGCGAAGTCGCCGAACTCAAGTTGGCTCCGGGGCCGAACCAGGTTAGCCGCGAAGAGGGCAAGCGTCGAGTGGTGGTCAGTTCGAACGTGCGTGGGCGGGATATCGGCTCTTTCGTCAAGGACGCTGAGTTACGCTTGGCGGAGGTGAAGATTCCGGCGGGCTACTGGACAAGTTGGGGCGGTACGTTCGAGCAGCTTCAGTCAGCGATTGCGCGCCTCCAGATTGTTGTGCCGGTTGCTCTCTTGCTGGTGTTCACTTTGCTGTTTGTCATGTTCGGCAACGCCAAGGATGGCTTGCTGGTGTTCACAGGGATTCCCTTTGCGCTCACTGGCGGCGTCATTGCGCTGTGGCTTCGAGACATTCCGCTGTCCATCTCGGCCGCGGTGGGTTTCATCGCGTTGTCCGGCGTGGCGGTACTCAATGGTCTGGTGATGATCTCCTTCATTCGTAGCCTGCGTGAGCAAGGTCGGACGTTGGACGAAGCCATTGAAGAGGGCGCCTTGACACGCTTACGCCCGGTGCTGATGACTGCGCTTGTAGCTTCGCTGGGCTTCGTGCCGATGGCGATAGCAATTGGCACCGGCGCCGAAGTGCAGCGTCCGTTAGCCACCGTGGTCATTGGCGGGATCTTGTCATCGACGCTGCTTACCTTGCTGGTCTTGCCGGCACTCTACCGTCTGGTACATCGCCGTGATGCAGAAGAAGAGGACTTTACGGCGGAACCTGCTGCAGAAGCCGTCACCATTTGATACCGTGGCTGGGAGGCGCACCACCTCCCGGCCACTTCCCCTGGCGGAGGTGAGGCATTGAGATGTTGGAAAACGCGTGACTGGCAACAAGCGCTCGATGGAGCGACAAAGCCAAGGTGAGCAGGCCAGGATCTATCCGAGTCACCAAGCGTGAAACCTGCTCCTGCTACGAGCCCGAATTATTGGCTTGGTGCCGCGGGCTTATCCGCTGCGGTCCTCCAGCACATAGCCCATGCCACGCACCGTGTGCAGCAACTTGTCGGTGAACGGATCGTCTAGCTTCCCGCGTAGGCGCCGTACTGCCACCTCAACCACATTGGTATTGCTGTCGAAATTCATGTCCCACACTTGTTCGGCGAGAAAACTGCGCGATAGCACCTGCCCTTGTTGGCGTAGCAACAACGATAGCAAGGTGAACTCTTTTGCGGTCAGCGCCAATCGTGTTTCCCCTCGCGAGGCTCGTCGACGGGCAAGATCGACTTCCAGGTCCGCCATGGTGAGTACCGTAGGATCAGCGCTCTGGCTGGCGACGACGCCTCGGCGCAACAGCGCCTGCACTCGTGCCAATAATTCGGACAACGCGAAGGGTTTGACAAGATAGTCGTCAGCGCCATCCTGAAGGCCTCGGACGCGGTCTTCGACCTTGTCCCGGGCCGTCAGCATCATGATCGGAACGCGCTTTTCCTTCCTGATGTCGCGCATGACTGAAAAGCCGTCCAGGCCGGGTAGCATGACATCGAGCAAAATCAGATCGTAGTTGCCGTCCAGCGCGAGAAAGCGCCCGTCATGACCGTTATGGGCTACATCGACGACGTAGCTGTTTTCCGCAAGCGCCCTGCGCAAATACTCCGCAAGCTTCGGTTCGTCTTCAATAACCAGGATTTTCATACGCTGATTATCCACTACGGCAACATTCGAGTTCGCAATATTACCGATTTGTAATGTAGTGGTTGGGAAATCGACGAGGAACACCGCGTAGAGTGAAGCCTATCCGCCCGGCGACAAGGCGACATCTCTTCAGAGAAAAATGGACAACAGACATAAACCATCGCCGCCTCCAAATTCCGTACAGCCCCTGATCGATGCCATCAGGGGTGGTGACGAGGGGGCATTGCGGGAGTTGCTTTCACTCGCGCCCCCAGATCGACATCGCGACGATCAGGGATGTACGGCGATGTTTCATGCGATCTATCGGCGCGAGTGGGCGATGGTAGAAGAATTGCTGCGACATGGAGCAAGTATCGATACGCAAGATATCGCGGGTTGGACGCCGCTATTCTGGGCGGCCTTCAACGGCCACGCGCACGTTGTTTCGCGACTGATCCAGCTGGGCGCCAATCCCGATCTCCGAAATGAGGATGGCGAGTTGGCTCTGTTTTGGGCCGTCTACAAAGGACACGACGATGTTGTTCAGGTGCTAATCAAAGGCGGGAGCGGGGGCCATGCTCAAGACGCCTCCGGGATGAACTCTCGGGATTTGGCCAAGCTTCTTGGTCGCGAAGAAGTAGTCGAGCAAATTGACGAGGAGTCGACCTCAGTTCGATCAAAGCGGCATTGACTCGGGCGGCGAGATATTGGGGCGCCAGTTGCCGTTTCGCACTGAGGCGACGGCTGGCACCGGAAGGAAGCGCTACATCGAGTCTCCGCGCCTCAGGAGGCTGGTGAAAGTATCTTCGGAAAGAATATCCCGCGAGTAACGCTAGGATTGGGAGGACGGTATTGGCCAAAAAGACGTCAGTGATGTGGTTGTAGGTTAACAGCTGTTTTCGGCAGCTCGCGTTAGGCAGGAGGGCGGCCTGAACGTACTATGGTGGTGTGTCATAGACATCCACAATGTGTAGGCCCTAGTTTGGTTTACATAACTATATTTATCGCTGTTTTCGGTAATTCAATAGAAGCGTAACGATGAGTCCGCCATACTAAAACTTAGAGGGTTTTGAAAATTCAACGGCGTTCATGCCCTCTGTTGGTGCGCTGACCGCAATACGAAGAAATTGGTGGGTTCGGAAAATTCACCGTGCTCAAACGCCCATGAATTAGAGGTTCCTACTGATTCGCATCTGTTGAGGCTTTCTCTCTTCCATTGCTGCCGTTCGTCAGAACAGGAGCGTCGAGACCCTTATCGAGTGACCGTTGAGCATTGTTAAGATCAATTTCCGCGCGGGTGAATACCGACGAGGCTGTAGGACGCTTCAATGCGTTGCTCTCGATTGGCGCACTATTTACCTACCCTCAAAAGACGAACTGCCGGTTTCGACCCGAAGCGGACGCTCATCGAGACCTAGAGCGGAAGTTCAGAGACCGGGCGCGATGCTGCCTAGCACAGCCGACGGGGCCTCGTCAAAAAGGGAGCCTCAGTTTGCTCGCCAATCCGTTGCCGATGAGTGCTTGCACGGCAGACATTTCTGAAGCAAAGGCGGTATCGCCATGAACAAGTGGGTATAATGCCCGCTTGGTGGCGGTTCGTGTGGGGGCAGGGTGGCGAAGCGGCTGGTAACGGCAGGTGAGGCCCAGAAACTGACCGGTTTGACGACGGACCAGTTGCGCGAGTGGACCAATCGGCGCGGCCTGATCAAACCCGATGTGCAGCCCAATGGGCCGGGATCCAGGGCTCGCTATGCGTGGCAAACCGTTTTGTTGTTGAGGCTGGCAGTCGTGTTCAAGGAAACCTTTCATATCGAGTTGCAGGCACAGCGCGACCTCTTTGCGGCGCTGGCTCAACGGCTTGAGAAAAGGCCGTTCCATGCCCTGCGTGGATCAGCGCTGGTGCTCCAAGCGGGAGCCCAGTACGACATCGTTCCGCTGCCGGAAATTCGCACAGTGGACACCGACTCTCTGATCATCCGGCTGGACCCCCATCTCGACGCGCTGTCGACCGATTTCGGATTTGTCGAACCTACTGGACAGCTCCCGTTGTTTGCTGCGATGGCCGTGCGATGATCCCGGCTCGCGGATGGTCATTCCTAGCTGAAGTGTGGAGGCGACCATGAGGGCGGTCGATAGCTGGCTGGCCGAACTCGCCTACACCGACTTCCCGGACGAACTCTTCCGGGCCGGAAAGACAGTAGGTACGCGGCAGTACGCGGCAGAGATCGAGGAGATGCTGGCGCCAGACCGCGGCATCGGCGCCTCGGCCGTTTTCTGTGTCGGCGAGCAACCGACCGTCTGCTTCATCGACGCCACCACGCTTGCCCAGCCGCACGCGCAACGTGTGGAGCACATCCGCCAACGCGTCTGGAACCAGAACCTGGCCTCCGTCGTGCTCGTGCTCGATCGCGAGGGCTTGGCCGCTTACGCGGTAAACGACCGCGATGCCGCACCCGATACCCTTGTGCGCACCGAAGCCGCCAAGCGCGGCCGCTGGTCGGCCTACGAAGTCCAATCCGGTTTCATCAAGGATCGGCTGTCCGACTGGTTTATGCCCGAGGAGCGAGTGGATCAGCGCCTACTCGCCAACCTCCGCGAGGTAGTGAAGCAGCTCACCAAGGACAGACTGAGCGACAGCCAAGCTGAGGCCTTGATGGCCCAGGTCATCTTCCTCTGCTACCTTGAGCAGCGGGGGATCGTGGGCGATGCCTACCGCCGATCCCACCAGCTCGATTTGCTGAAAGCCTACGTGTCCCGACAGGATGGACAAGGCGTCGACCGTCTGCTCAAACGGCTCAGAGCCGATTTCAACGGTGACTTTCTGAGTTCTCGCGACGGCGGTGCGCCGCCTTGGTCGAGCTTGGGACAGCGCGCCTTCTGGGCGATCCATCAGTTCCTCGAGGCAGTCGACGTCGAAACCGGCCAAGGCTCTTTCTGGCGCTACGACTTCAGCCACATCCCCGTCGAGCTCATTTCGGGCATCTACGAAACGCTGCTGAAGGATCGTCAGGGCGCGCTGGGCGCCTACTACACGCCCCGGCATCTGGCCAATCTGGTGACCGAGCAGGCGTTCGAGTCGTTCCCGGATCCTTCCGAGTGCGCGGTCTACGACGGTGCTTGCGGTTCGGGCATTCTTCTCACGACAGCTTTTCGCAAGATGCTGCGGTATGCCGAGATCAAGAGCGGCAGCCGCCTTCGCTTCACCGAACGCGTGTCGCTCATGCAGCGCACGATCTTCGGCAATGACCTCGACGAGACTGCCTGCTGGATCACTGCGTTCAGTCTGTACCTGTCGTTGCTCGAAGGACTCGATCCGTCGGACATCTCTCTGCTGCAGACCGACGAACAGCTCAAGCTGCCGAAGCTGATCGGGCCGGGCCTGAACATCCAGAAAGGTGCCGAGTACGGCGACTTCTTTTCCAACAAGAATCCGTTCGCGGCCTCGGGAAGGTTTGATATCTTCCTATGCAACCCGCCGTGGCGCGAATCGGCCGGCAGCGAGAAGCCGACATGGGAAGAGTGGTGCCGCAAGCAGGAGCCGCCGTACCCGATCGGCCGACGGCAGATCGCGGCGGGATTTGCCTATCGGGCGATGCACAGCGTCAAGCCGGGTGGCGTCGTGACGCTCATTATGCCCCTCAACCTCGTGATCGGCGCGAGCAGCCAATCCTGCACGTTCCGTCAGCGATTGCTGGAGGAGGCGCAGATCGAGCGGGTTATCAACTTCGCCGACGTTCGCCGCCTGCTCTTCCCGGCGGCGAAGCATCCTTGCGCGGTCGTGTGCGCACGACCGCGCCCGAGGGTGGAGGCCACAATCTCGCTCACCGATGAGATCGTCGAATACTGGACGCCCAAGGCCGACGTCAGTCTTGCCCTGGGACGTCTTGCCCTTCACGCAGTCGACAGGAAGATGCTGCGCGCGCGCGAGGTCTACGATATGCCCTACTTGCTTATCTCGAGCTATTGGGGCGAACGTCGCGACATCGATCTGCTGCGGCGGCTTCAACGCCTTGGGACGGTGGGCGCGACCATGATGTCGCGCGAGGAGCGCTGGCTGTCCGGCAAGGGCTTTCATGCACCCAACTCCAGCAACCCGGACCGCGATCTGGGCCCACTGCAGAAGCTGGCTTTTCTTCAGGCGGAGAGGCTGCCCGGCAGTTACCCATTGATCGCGTCGGACGCACAGCTGGAACGGGTCCGCGATCACTTCTCGATTGTGGCAAGCCCGGGCGGCCGCAATGCACGTCTGTATCAGGGGCCGCGGGTCATCTTCCCCGATGGTCTTGCCGACGGACATGCCGTGCGTGCGGTCTATACCGACATGCCGTTCGCCTTCACGTCGTCGATCGGAGCGATCGGAGGGGGGCGGGCCGATGCTGGCCTGCTGAAGTTGCTCACGGCCTACCTTAGATCGCCGCTGGCCTCCTATCTGATGGTGATGACCGGCTACTCGGTAATCGGCGAGCGGCCGCGGATCGCGCTGGACGATATCGAAACCTTTCCGTTCTGCGCGCCCGAGCGACACCCGGATGGCAACGCAGCAGCACGGATTGTCGCGACCGTGTCGTCGTTGTTCGACGAACTGGCGAAAGTGCCGGAGTGGCAGCGCGACCATGCCTACTCGAACATCAATGATCGACTCGACGGCCTAGTCTACGACTATTTCCAATTGACGACTGCTGAACGTGTACTTGTGCAGGACACGGTCCGGGTCGTGGCGAAGTCCATTCAGCCACCCGACTATGAGCGGCTCGCGACGCCACTGCTGCATCGCCCAGACAAGCACGAAATTCAGGCGTACGTGGCGGCGCTCACCAACGAACTCTCGGACTGGCGCGCGCGCAACGGGGGCAAGGGCGCGCTCGAGGTCCGCGTCGTCGTGGATGGCAGCGGAGGCTTCTTTGGCGCGGTCCAGATCCAGACGAGCCGCGGGCGAGACGACGCTGTCGGGCTGCTCACGTCCCACGATGCCTTTCAGAAATTGCTCGAAGAACTGCACGTCAGTCTTAGCAAACGCACCGCGCAGACGGATCCAGACGATCTCTTCAAGATTCCCAACATCATGGTGCTGGCGGGTGACTCCTTCTTTTTCGTGAAACCGCTGCGCCGCAGATTCTGGCTGGCCAGAACCGCGCTCACGGACGCCGATCGCATCGTTCAAACGGTGCATTCCGCGGCATGGGAGCGGGCGTATCAATGACGACACACCCGTCCTCAGCCTGGTTTGATGTCTTCCCGAGCCCGCGCATCCCGGATGTTCTTGCGTACGTCTTCGATACATGGGGCTCCCTCCAGCGGGAATTTGCGGAGGCCGTTTCGTTCTCGCATGATGAAACGGTGCTGACCGACAATCTCTGCGAGGCCTTGGAAGACCGGGAGCGTCGCTTGACCAAGCGCATGGACTGCGACTTTCAGGCCGAGACGTGGGAATTGCGGCGCGACGCCGACGGGCGAACGACGCGGGTGGCCAGGGCGGACATCCGCGTCATTCTAGGCGCTCCCGGAACTCCGCATCTGGTGATCGAGTTCAAGAAGCTGGATGGGAGTGCCGACAGCCGCTGGCGCTATTGCTTCGACGGTATGAACCGCTTCGTGGAGGGCAAGTATGCCCAGGGGCATGCCTTCGGCGTCATGTGCGCGTTTAGCCCGAACAACCTGGATACGGAGGCATCGGCGCTGGCCGCCTACATCGACCAGACGGACTACCGCAGCCGCTTGTGCTGCATTGCTGACGCGGCAGGTCAGGTAGTTATCCGACCATCCCAGTCCGATCCGACCTGGGCCAGGTTCGACACGAACCACGGTCGGCCACGCGTCGCTTCTGGCGAACCAATCAGGCTGCTGCATACATTGATCCCATGCGCGGCTCCCGCCACGCCAGCAGTCTCCGTGACGCGGTCTCGGCACCGTCGCGGTGCGACCTGAGCGCAGCGCGGGTAAGGACGGTTTTACGCGCCAGTCGCACAAAGCGGGCTCTTAGCGGCGGTCCTTCCCTGTTCGGCTCGCCGCCGTGTGACTCCGGGCCCCGCGAAGAATATCCTTTACGTTGCCGGCTCAGCCCACGGCTCAAGACCGCGCGGCCCATCGCGAGCGGCTGCTTCCCGCCGTGTGCACGACCGTCCGCTTCTGGCCGAATGCAGTCCTCTGTCGCTCGCTGTAGCGAATAGAGACGTACTGCGAACCTCGATCCGACTGGTGGATCAAGGCTTCCTCCGCACCGGGCTGGCGAGCATACAAGGCCTGCTCCAACGCATCGAGGACAAAGTCGGTGCTCATCGAACTGCTCACGCGCCAGCCCACGATACGGCGGGCAAAGACATCGATGACAAAGGCCACGTACAGCCAGCCCTGCCAAGTCGACACATAGGTGAAATCTGACACCCACAACTGATTCGGGCGATCTGCCTTGATTCAACGCGCAAAGACAACCGGGTCTTATGAGCCGATTTCGCCACCTTGAAGGCCCCACCTGAAGTGATTTGGTTGAGCGGGAGCAGTCGTGGGAGCCATGCTTCTATCGCGTTAGCTCATCTAGTCGTCGGCTTGGCCGCGTCGCGGCAGCCCTACCTCTTCGACCAGGCGCACCGCATCGATCAGGTCTTCGTCACTGATCCGGCCAAGGGCCTTGAGCACAATGAGGATCTGGGTTGAGCCGGAAAGCGGCCTCCCGTTTTCCATTCGGCTGCCGGCCGACTGCGAGACACCGTAGAGTCGCCAGTAGTCACTTTGGTTGTAGTTGTCGGATTCCCGGAGTTGCATGGGGTTCGCCAAGAGCTTCCGAAACCGGGACACGCGGGCAGCGTTGATCTTCTTCGAAAAATTGGGCGCATCGTAGAGCTTTGCCATCTATTGAAATTCCTCGTTTGGCTCGGATTCTAGCGGGGGACGAGCTGGAGTACGGATGGGGTCGCCCTTTGCTGCATGATCAACCGTCCGATCTCGAATACTGCAGCTCGACGGTGATCCTGGACCTCACCCACAACCCGATTTTTCACGGTATCAAAATACCTGTCACCGTCGCAGGTGACACGCTCCAGGAGTGGGCTCATGTCGAAGACGTCTCTTGCTGTCACGGTCCCTTCACCGCGAAGAATGCCGGCAGTGATCGAATGGTTGCCTCCGTTCACGAATCCGATGCGCCACGGCAACCAAAGTGCGATTACATGATTGGTGTCTTCCTTCCATGCGCCCATTGCCCTGCCCTGGCCAATGTGTGACAGCGCGCTTGCAAAGCGAGCGCGCACCCAAGGGGTGGGCAAGATAATGTCTTGCTTCAGATCGAGCCTGATGTTGGGAGTTGGCTGTACCCAACACGCTGTCTCCGAGATGATCTCGCTTGTTTGAAAAAAGAAGCTCGACGCCTCTATCTCCGCTGGTGCGCCATGCTGGACGTTTTCGGCGACGGCAAGCATTTGCTCGGCCTGGAGTGGCCGCAGCAACGCAAAGATCAATTGCTGCAAACCGCGCGGGTTGCACTTGTTCATCTCAGCCGCCATGTGCATGACCGCCTGAAATTTCTCGCGGCGTTCGCTACGAGGGTTGGCTGCGCGCGACTTCCTGAAAAACATGGGTGCTACTCCTCTTGACCGACCGGTTCCGGGATTCCGGAGACGCTGGTGCCTGACGTCAGCTCGCGATAGGGGTGACAGGACGGGAATGCTATAGACAGCCGTGCCCGGCTGGACGCCGAATTATGTCATACAGATACTGTCAGATGATGAGTATTGCTTTTGCAGTCAGTATCGATATGGCATGCTTTTACCCAATGACGGTCATTTTTTTTTGGATGTTCACCCCTAGAGGGAGTTTTTTTTTCATGGGCGAAACCAAGCGACGAGGCACAAGGGAGCAGCGCACCAAGGGCAAGCAGGGTCGTGTACGTGATTCGCTTGAGGCGGCCAAACTTGAGCTCGGCATTCCAGCGGAGGCGCGGTTTATCGGGTATGTGGTTCATCTGGTCGATGCAGATGAATTCCTCGCGCAGTTGGAAATTACGCCTGAGGCGGTCCGGCGCGTCTGGGCGCGGCGCCCAGAGGATGCTTTGGTGTTTTCAACGCTTGAGGCATGCGACAAAGCAAGAAAA
Source organism: Denitromonas iodatirespirans (assembly GCF_018524365.1). GTDB lineage: Bacteria > Pseudomonadota > Gammaproteobacteria > Burkholderiales > Rhodocyclaceae > Nitrogeniibacter > Nitrogeniibacter iodatirespirans. Next base: position 44,065 of record NZ_JAEKFT010000023.1, on the reverse strand, counting down.
CAGTGTCGATCGGCTGTTTCGGCCGCACTCTTCGAGACGGAAGAGCAGTTTTTTACAGGTATCGTGCGGGCGGAATCGGATTAGCGAGCCAGATCCTCTTTGCCCTTCGACGGCGCAATCTTTCCTTGCGCTATATCGTTCGCAATCTTTGTCTTTGCGGCCGCCACAAAACTGTCTCGGTCTGACGCCAGCTTGAACGTTTGCTGCGCCACTTCTTGTGCGGCAGCGAGCCGGGCGATTTGTTTCCCATACTGTGGCAAGACCTTGCCAAGCTCACTGACCGGGGTGTGGAGGAACGTATTTGCTTCTTCGTTCCGCACAGCCAGCCGCTGGGCCAGCGGATCGTTCTGCGCGCGGGTCTTAGAGTCCATCTGCCAGGCGGAAATCTGCTTTGCGGTTTCTGTCGGAATCAATGGATCGCTTTTGATGTGGCGCGCGAGCGATTCCCATCGCGTGACCTCTATTGCCAGTTGGTTCGGGGTCTTCACTGGCGCGAGACGTTGTTCGAGCAGCTCGCCGGCGCGAGGCTTTTTTCCCCAGGCGCCATCGCGGAGCTGGTTTGCGTACAGAAGCGAATCACCATCGACCACCGAGATTTTGTCGACGAGTTTGTCAGCTTCAAATCTGGTTGCGACTGCAACGCTTTGGCTTACTGCTCGTTGCATTGCTGGCTCATCGAAGAAGCGCGGCGCAATATCGTACTCGCGGGCGCTCAGATACTTTGCGGTGGCCAATAGTCGGCTGGACTCAATGTCGCGAGAAACCAGGATGGCCTCAACCTGAAACCCCTTGGATTTCAGGAGTTGTACGGTTTCCGACACTTTCTCGTTTGCGCTCAGCGTGCCATCAATGACGATGTTGGTGCGCTTCTCAATCGCATCTTTGGTCAGGCGATCGACCCATTTGTCAGTCTCTGGTTGCGTTTGCTTCACCGGCGGGGTGTGTCCGGGCGCCCTGCCCTGCCACGCTGGGGAATGTTCTCGCAGAGATTCCGTTGATATGAGAACGGTTTGTTGATGCCCGAGGGCGCGCAGGCTTTCACGTGCTACCAGGTCCGCGCCGGCGCCAGGATGGCCAATCACAATGATTGCCTTCGGCGCGTCAACGCTTTGCGCTCGATCGAGCCTTGCCGGTCGAATCTGTTGCGCGTAGATATCGGTGGTTTCGGCTCGACTCAATCGCTCTCGTTCATACGCCATTGGGACCACCAATGTCGTTGACCAGTTTTTTGTAGGCGGCCAGGGCTCTATCAATCGATTTCTGGTCGGTCAGATCCAGCGTGTCCCGGTCATGCACGGCTCGCTCACGTATCTTTGAGAACATGTCTGAGTGATGATTTGCCGGCCCGGTGTGCATGGCCAGCCTTGTCGAGCATCGAGCAATCACGCGCTCGATGAGTTCGAGTAGCACTGATGCGGAAATTTGTGTTTTTTGACCGTCCCAAGCCAGATGGTCGTCAAAGCGGCTATGGCTTGCCGGTTTGCCGGTAGGCGGAATATCCACCGGGATCGCGTCGTCTCGCACGACCTGGGCGATCATGGCCCGAACGACCTCAAAGAGTTCGTGGCCGTGACGCTGACAGGTGCTTTCGGCCTTCTCTAGCAGTGATTTGTCGATTCTGAACCGGATCAGCACCGAATCGTCGTCCGATTTCATGCGATATCGACTGGAAGTTGTGGTTATTGAAGTATACCTTCGCGAACCGGCAAACTTACAAAAGTGTGCTTTTTGCGGGCGGCGTTGCATGCCGTGCTGACGATGCCCGGTCGTCGACGTTGGCGCTTGGACAGGGGATGGAAAATGCACCCCCAGTCTTTGCTATCTATAGGTGCGGCATCGATCGGAATGGCTTAGTTGCTCGGCGGCGGGTTGGCCCAGAACCCGCCTTTTTGCGGTGATCCGACATACACAGCGACCGTGGATTGCACGTCGGTATAGGAATGGTTGGCGTAGGCCGCGCAGTACGATGGCAGCGTATTGTCGATATAGCTGGTGCCGTTGTCGCCGCCGTTCCAAACGGTATTTGTTGCATTGAGATAGGCCGCGTCACACCGCCCTGCTCCCGATGCGATTGCACCGACCAGCGAGTTCATGTTGCTGTCAGTGTTCGACGCGGGGCAGAGTTTGAGGAAGTTGGTTCGTGCTTTCAGCGTGTCCTTCCACTTGCGCTTGTGGATGTTGAAATAGCGCCGGATCGACGGTGAGCATTCGCTTGGGCGAGATCCAGATGACAGACAAAGGATTGCTTCGCAAGCCAGTCGGGTGTCGCCTGTGAGCACTTGCTGGGCCTGTATCGCTGGAGCACCGCTGATCCCAATGATGGCAACGGCGATTTGCGTGATGGATGACAATTTCATGTGGCACCTCTCATTGTTCAATGGATTCGAGTGGATGTTGGGTTTTTCTTTCGCGGCGGCTATTGGCACGCTGCAGCCATCTGAATGCTGATTCGTTCCTGGTTAATTCGATACACGTTCGCAGCCTGTGGGCTGATGCGAACCGCATAGCCCGTATCGAGATAGCACTTTTCCTGAGAAATCCGAGTGGCGAAGATGGCAATCTGGGAGGGGCCGGCCGGAACCACTCGAACGTTTTCGAACTGTGCGGCATCGAGCCGATTGGTGTTGTCGAACCAGCCTCTGCGGAGACTGTCCTTCCAGGCCTCACCAGTGAGAAGCGTCGACTGAATCAGGGTTTCTCCGTTGAAATAGCTCACGCGGACTTTGGCGGTTGGTCGATAGAGGTCGGCCGCGTCCACGTCTCTGCGTTCGGTCAAGTCGCTGTAGATCGCCAGGAAGCGCCTCGCATGCTCCTGGATCGTCAGTTCTGCGTGCGCCGTGATCGACTGGCTGCAAAGCAGAGCGACTAGCAGCGCTGTCCTAGCGGGCATGCGCTGATTCTCGGCTGTTCTTTTCCGGTGCCTCGATGGCGAGTTCCGGGTGTTTCGCGGCCGCGGCCGCGCGCGGATTGGCGAGTGCCAGCTCGCGCTCCAACCTCTTCAGGTTGATGTCTTCGCCACGCTCGATGCTCGCCGCAAAGCGTTCTTTGACCATCGTGGCCATCCGCTCGCTATCGGCCTGACTCATGCCCTTGTTCCGGGCAAATTGTGCTTGCAGATAGACGGCTGCCAGCGCGCTTGATAGAGATGGATGTTCATTTGCCACTGCCGCAGCGGTTTCGGGCGAGCTGGTTCGGATGGCCTCCGCTTTGCCCGCTTGCTCTTTCAGATAATCCGCCTTCTCGATCGACCAGCTCTTCTTTGCTCGAACTTCTGGCTGAAAGACGCCTTGTTGGTCCGGCACTTTCACAGTTACTGGCTGACTTCCAGTGGATTGAATCACCACCATATCGCCGATCTTGGCCTGTGATTTCGATTGGTTGAGGGCTCGCTTCAGATCAGCGCCCCAAAGTGTGGTGTTGCCTTGCTCGGTCTCGATCGTTGCCTGGAACGAAGGCGTGTTTCCCTCTTTGAATTGATATGGCGCGGCGCCGGCAGCGACGAGTTTGCCGATGGTCGCGCCGGCGGGGATGGGCTGACGGTCGGCCGTGTTGTTTGATGCGCGCTCGTTGGTGGCGCTTTTCTTGTTTTCTAGCTGCTGACGTTCGATTTCCGTCGGCGTATAGCCGCGAACCGAGATACCCCGTGCGGCGGCATCTCGCCACACATCGCGTCTGAACTGCTCGGTACCGGTGACTGTGATGCTTTGCCATTCGCGCGCCTCGGCGATGGCAACCAGCGAGCGGACAACTTCGACGTTCTGGCTTTCGGCTTTCAGCTTGGTGCCTTTGTCGACGAAGGCCAGCGTTTGATCCCGGAAGTAGTAGTTATCGCCGACGTGGATGAATTTTTGTTCGACGGCCGCGGGGACCATGACGCTTTGCATCTTTCGTTTACTGGTCACTTCAGGGTCATTCGATTCGATTGCTCTCGACGGCGGTTTGTCCTTGCTCTCGGCGATTTCTTCTTTTCTCGCTGTCCGGCTATCGAGGGCGATCGTGTTTTCAGCGGTTTTGTGCTCAAAGTCGGGGAGCGTCACCTGACGGAACCGAAGATGACGGCCTCGCAGTTGGCCAACTCCGGTGTTTTCACCGCGCTCCTTCAGCTCTTTTTCGATCGTGCTGAAGTTGTCTTGGCCAAGCACTTCGCGGGCTTGCTCAAGTGTCAGTTGGGTTTTTGCTACGTTTGCGCGGCCGTTCTTGAATTGCAGATCCACGCTTGTGACGCCATCAGGGACGACTTTGATTTCATAGTTGATGCTGGTTGCCCATTGGCCGTCGACGTTGAAAACGCCGGTATCGCTGTAATCTGCCATCTTGTTGTCTCCTACTCTGCGAGGGTGTCAAAAAAGGAATCGACGGCTGACTGAATCTCGTCGTCGCTCAACGGTCGTTCTTTGGGCAGCTCGATGTCATCAAGCGCGGAAAGCACATCGCTGAGAGAGCCCGTGGCCAAGGCATCCACATGCGCGGGCGTGATATCCGAGGCCTCTGAGATTTCAGCGTCGAGTTCAATCGCGTTGGATAGGCCTTCACCCCCATCTACTGTCGAGCTCGCCTGCTTCGCCAGAGATGTATTTTTTTCTTGGCCTGGTGTGTGTTGTTGCCGGCTGTAGTGACCTTCCACATCCAGAGGAATCACGACGGGCGCTCTCAGCAATCTCGAGGTAAACAGCTTGTCTTTGAAGTAGCGGATTTTGGTCGCGACGAAGGGGCGAAGGCCTTCATACATGATGATGGCTCGCTCATTCCCCAGCTCCTTGACCTCCTGGGCCATGAGCAGGCGTCGCGGTTGCTCGCTGACGTTGACCGAAGCGCTATGAGCCTCCAGGGGCTTTGATGTTCTGGATTTTTGCTTGACCGTGTATGTTCCCAGCTCCCGCGAGATGGCTTCTGCGTCGTCATACTCCTTTGGAGGGAATACGATTCTCGCGGCGAGCATCTTTCTGAGCGCCTTGGCGCCGTCCATGCTGTAGATCTGCACCAACTGGTCGAAGGACTGCACAACAACCAGGGCGCGGACGTTGTAGCCCGGCAGGAACGCGGTCGAGTGCGCAATGATCGGGATGTTTCCGAGCGCGGCAAATTCGTCCATGCAAAGAAGCAGTTGCCGCGTGAGCGCCGGGTTGTCCTCTGGTAGCTCGGTGGTTTGTAGCCCGATGGCTTGTTGCCAAAACAGGTTGAGCAAGGGGCGGAGCCGTTCAATGTTCTTCGGGTTGGTGCAGCAATAGATCGATATCGGCTTCTTGCGAAGCGCTCGCAAATCAAAGTCACTGCGCGCCGTGGCGGCGTCAATCATGGGGTTTGCCCAGAGACTGAGTGTTGACGTGAATGTTTTCCGGACGCTGGAGGCGGTGACTGGTGCGAGATCGATCGAGTCATACAATGCTTGCTGGGCTTCGCGCGACAGCGTGTAGCCTGCCGATTGGCACATCTGAATCAGGCCCGTCCAGTGCTGCTTAAAGCCCTCGCCGTCAGCTGCCATGCCCTGACGCAGCACTTCACCAACGGTGCATGTGGTTCCCGGTTTTTCGAAAAGGTAGAGGGAGATACCCAGGAATAGCGTTGCGGCCGAGTTTGACCAAAACTTGTCCTTGTCTGACTCTTCGAACAGCATGCTTGCAATGCCCATGACATCGCCGATGCGTCGGTAGTTCACGTCCGACACGTAGTCAAACGGATTCCAGCAGGCAGTACACTCATCTACAGCCAGAGGATCGAAGCGGTATGTGGCGTGGCCGTGCGCGGCTCGATACCCGGCTGTGCGGGTCCAGTTCTCGCCCTTGATGTCATTGACGATTACCGAGTCTGGCCAATTCAACAAATTGGGAATGATGACGCCGACGCCTTTGCCCGATCGGGGCGGCGCTTCAAGAAGGACGCCCTGCTGACCAGACAGCATGAGGATCTGATTTTTGAAGCGGCCTAGAATGATTCCCTTGTCGGCCAGAAGCCCGGCTTTGCGGATTTCGCCTTTCGTGGCGAATCGTGCATCGCCGTGAAGCGGCCTGCGCCGAGGAATGGCCAGCAAGACGCCCGTCACAAGAAGGGTGGCCAGCGAACCGCCGCCGGCGTAGAGAATCTTCTGGCGGATGTCCACGCGGTCGCCGTAGTGCTCCCAATACTGCAAGAGCGTGATCGGTGTGGCGCGCCATGGTTCGGGTGACTTGATGAATACCAAGAACAGGTAGCCGCCCAGGTACGCCGAACACGCGACGATCATTGCGAGCAAGCCGAGGATCTTGGGGGCGTTAAGCGATGCTTCGGCGCTTGGTACTCGGGTCATACCAGATCTCACTTATGACACGCTGGCGCTCGATTGCGCGGCAGTGAATGACGACATCGATGTTGGCTTGAACAAGGCGGACGCCGCCTTCGAGCGACATGCTGGTGCCAGGGCCTGAGTTCTGCATGAGCTGGGCGAGCGTCCAGAAAGCGTTTTCGGCGGATCCGCTGTGTGCGCTGGTGATCGAGCCTTTGTGGCCGGAGGCCACCGAAGTCAGGTAGTAATAGACTTCGTTGCCAGTGCGGATTTCCGAGACAAACACACGGCTCGGGTACATTCGCTTGGTGGAGGTCAGCAGATCTTCGACGGTCAGGCTTGCAACGCCCTGGCCGCCCTGTGAATAGAAGAGCCGAGTGTGGTTTGGTTGATTCGGAAAGCTCATTTCCGAGGCATCTTCGATGCTGATGCACCGCTCAACACTCGGCACTCGTAAGGTCAGCGCTCTTCCAACGGTGGTCTTGCCAGAACCGGTAGCGCCCGACATGAGAATGTTCTGCCGGGTTTCAACTGCGCGGCTCAAAAACTCTTTGGCCTGGTTGGCTCGCAGCAAGCCCAGCAATTCGAGCTCTTCGTTGTCGTAGTCATCAACACTGGGGTCGGCTGGCCGTCTCGGCAACGTTTTGACCTGGCCGAATACGCCCATGTTTTCCAGATCGTCGAGTGTCCAAAGCTCAGACGATGGACGTCGAATGACGATCGATATCTCACCGGTCATGACAGCGGGTGGAATGACGATCTGGATGCGCTCGCCTGTTGGCAGCGTGCCGGACAGGATGGGTGCATCTGCTGAAATTCGCTGGACGGTGTAGTTTGCAACGAGCGATGCGAAGTGCATGCACCACTCGGAAGTCACAAACGCTGCCGGATGGCGCACCCAGCCCCTTGACCGGTACTCCGTCCAAACTTCGAATTCGCGATTGATGGCCAGGTCGGTGAGGTCTCGGTCATCGAGCCACTGGCGAAGCGGCTTCATGTAGTGCTCAAGCGAGGTGAGCTCGCGCGGCGTCTCGTACTCTTGCAAGATGCTCTTATCGACGACGGAGTTCATAGACGCTCCTGAAGTCGACATCTCGCGCAACCATGATCTGAATGCGTTCGCCTTGATTCTTGATGACGGTCGGTGGAATGCTGACGGTGTCTTTCAGGATCTCCGTCATGACGTCTCGTGAGCCGTTGGAATCGAAGCTGATATTCGTTCCACTGCTGTCGGATTGTGAGTTGGCCAGGGCCTGGATCGTACCGTCGATCACGGATATTAGAAGGGCGGCACCAAAGCGGTCCCAGAAGTGCGTGTCAACGAAGCCCGGCAGGCCAGTGCGTCCTAGTTCATCAGATCCAGGCGAGGCGAGATCAACGACAACGCCGGTGGGCGTGCGTGCTTCATTCCACAGGACGAAGACCCTGCCCTGCCCTCGCTTGATGTCGCCTTTCTTCTCGCCGACGTATTTTGTTCCGCGCTCGAGAAGGACAAGGCTGCCATCCGCGCTATAGACATCGGTTGCACCTACGCAGGTCACAATGCCATCGTAGGTTGAGTCAATCGCTGTGATGTTGGTGCAGTCGATCGAATCGCCTTTGGGCAGGAGATACCGTAGCGTAGGTAGCACTTTCGCCATGACTGCCGGCGTGGGTGTCGGCATCAGCATCGCTGCGAGACGACTGTTTGAGCCAGGCTGTCCGGTGGCTCCATCAAAAGATGCGGGCACAACTGCCGCAGCCGTCCCGGCGGCTCCACTACCCGCCTGTACCGGTGCAGAAAGTCGCCGCTGGTGGGCAAGTTCTGCCGGCGTTGGGACTTTGGGACCCTGTTGCGCGTCTGGCGCCGCGTTCATTGTTGCTTGGGGCGGTGCTGGCGGTTCGAACAGAGGCGATTCCGCCTCTACGAGCGATGCGGCGGCTGGTGCGGGTGCCACTGGTGGATTAATCCGACCAAGCGGCGGAAGGATCATCTCTCCGCCGGCGCGTGCTGCTGCCGTTTCTTTGGCCTTCGCTTCTTCGTCGGCGATCCGGGAGAACTGCGTCGAGTAGTACCAAACCAAAAAGCCGGCGCCGAGCAGGCACATCAACGCGACCGCCATCCAATTTGTCATGCGCGCTCGCATCGAACGCGAGCGATTGACCGACGGTATATCGCGCTCTTCGCCTATGGCGTGCGACGTTTCGTTGGTCGTTTCGGACCTGCCCGTGAGAATTTCGCCCGATTCGTCATCCAGAATTTCGCCAGGGCGCAGCCCCGACACGTCATTTCCGCGCCCTACGCTCATTGGATGTCTCCTTTGGTGACTCGCTCAACGGCCGGGGCAATCACGTTGTTGTTGAGCCTTTGGCCGCCACCTGTGTAGCCCTTGTTGACGACGCATCCAACCAACTGGCCGCGGCGCAGCACGAAGCGCTTCGCGACTCTGTGAACGACCAGGCGGTCATTCGTGACGTTGAAATTCACGAGCGATTCACTGCTGTCGTCGTTCCTTATGTAGATCGCCGGGAACTCCCCGCGCGAGCTGAACTGCAAGTACGTGTGCACGCCGTCGTCGTAAGCCTCCACGGGACGCAGTGCTTCATCACCGCAATACCAGTAGTCTCGTTGTTGCGGCCGGCTGTCTTTGGACTCCTGGAAGCGCTCATCCGCTTCCTGTCGCTGCAGTTGCGCCGCGGCGGCGAGGGCTTCGTCTTTCGGGTATATGAAGCGGAGCGAATAGATCATGTCGCGACGATTCGCGAGATTCGCAGTGGCCTTGGAAACGTGATAGTCGAAGTGATAGACCCGGCGGTCCGTCACGATCGTTACGTTCGTTCTCACGAGGTCGGCTTTCGGCTTGAGAAACAGGTTGTTGCGTACCTGACCAAAATCCAGACCCGCCACATCCCCGGCGAACAGATCGACGAATTTTTCCCCGGGCGCCAGTTCGACATGAGTCTGGTAGCCAACGTATCCCGTCAGTTTGACGACGTCGCTTTCGTCGTATGCGACCACGCGGACACGCGAGTCTGCATCGCCTTTTGGGGGGATGACTTCGGCGCTGGCCGGTGCGCTGGCCAACAAGAGCACGGAGAGCGTCATGGAGGCAATCAACTTCATGAGGATTCTCCTGCGGACACAACTTCCGGCTCTTTTTGATAGCTCACGACCCGGAATCCGAGGGGGTTCATTGTGCGGATCTTGTCGTCTTTAGACGGCCCGGTGTATGTGTATTCGATCGTTGCAACCCAGTGGGTTGTTTGATCGGCACCAGAGCCGCCGAGGCGCGCACTCTTGGCAAACCGAACCTGAGCAACGCTCTTTCCAGATCCCAGCGTGAGGAAAACAATGGAACGGATGTCCGCCTTGATAATCGTTCCGTCTTTGTAGAGGTTGAGCGGAGATTGTGGGTTGGCTTCGGTCCAGGCGTCGGCCCAAAGCTGATTCAATTGCGGCGTCTGTTGTGTCGCAACGAACTCATAATCGTATTCAGCGATGCCCCAGAAAAAGCGCTCACGTGAGCGAACATAGTTCGCCAGGTGAAGGCGATTAACTGTTTCTTCGTAGCTTGCGTTCGCTTCAGCTCTGGGCACGATGTCGACGATGCCGGTGGAGTTGTCCACGCGGATGGTGCGCAACTCTACGGTCTTCAAAGGCGTTAGCGCGGCCACGGCGCCGACAGAGACAACGGCGATCAGTCCTGCGACGGATGCAACACGCCAGGCGATACGAGCGGACTTCGTGGCATTTGCTGCGCGGTCCGCCTCGAAGGACTGAGCTTCTTTCAGATAGGCATCAACTGCCGTTTTTTCAGCCATTTCCGACCTCCTTGATCGACTGTGCGCCTGCACTCCCGTTGATTGGAGACAGCTCACCATCGCACTCGGGTGGCGGCGGCGGGGTCGTTGCGCATGCCGAAAGGGTAAGCGAGAAAAACAAAATGGTCATGATGGTCTTCATGGCGAATGCCTTATTGAGCTATCGGTTGGGTCGTGGCATCACACTGTCACGACTGACAGTGCCGCCCTTTTTCTGGGATGAGCCGAAGGCAGCTTGGGCGCCTCGGCGAATTCCTTGACCAATCAGGTTTCCGCCACTCCGTCGCATTGAATCCCAGCGACTGCGTTTTTCACCTTTGAGGCCATCGATGAGACCTCTTCCCGATTGATACAGCGATCGACCAGCGCCCCCGCCGGCCCAGCGCAGGGCCGAGCTGATTGCTCCGAAAGAGCTCAGAGCAATCCCGCTGGCTAGCCCCGCAGCAATGGCCGGGACTTGCTTCAGGACGAGGAAAACGAGAACAGCTGCGAGTAGCATTTCCAAAGTAGCGAAGAAGGTGACAGAGCTTCCTAGCGCAGCGATCTGAGCTGTGGTTTTTTGAACAAGCGTCAGAAATAGAGCCGAAACCATGGCTACCAGTATTGAAATTAGTGCGTAGTTAGCGAGTTGAGCCATCCATGACTCAAAAAACCGTTTAGTAGCGTCGAAGAAAAGAAGAGAAAGAAAAATCGGTCCAAGCCCCAAAATAATGCTTAGGGCAACAGCGGACAATGTCATCAAAAAGAACGCGTAAATACACAGCAGTCCAATGATTAGATAAACGGTCCCGCCTGCAATATAGAATCCAACATCTCCGCTAAATACACCACCTTGCTTCCAAAGCTCTCCAGCGGCTGCTCCGCCGTCACTCCAAATTTTGTCAATTATTGTCATTGGATTGCTTGAGCCTACGACGACTGCCGCCAGTTGCATCGGAGAATTTACAAAGGTGTCAACAATAACGGTGTTGTAATACCAAAGCTTTATTGAGATTCCGAGTATGACCGCGATAATAAGGAAGCGCTTTCCGAATTCAAGGACAGGTTCCTGAATCTTTCCTGTTAGGCTGGCGTAACCCCAAAGCATTATGTATATAGTGGCCAGTGTAACGACAGCCGGCTCAATAGCTGCGGCTACGACGGTTGTTTTTGCCCCGACATATCCGGCCAAGGTCGAGTTAAGCCACGTCCAAAAGGTCGCGAAGAACATACCTTTCCCTTGTTTAGAGTTCTTTTGCCGCTGATGGAAGATCTAGATAACTTGTTGAATAGAGGCCATCTTTTACTTATTGCTTGTCATTCACTCCGGGGAAAACCAGAACAGGACGGTCTTCAAACCTTCCATGAGGCGGTCTGACCCGCTCTTCCTTTGTGATTACTATCGTCTGGCTAGGCGTTGATGCATTTCTTTCAACCGTGACGTTTGTTGTTGAATTCAGGTAAATGGCAGCGGACGCTCCGGCAACAACGACGGCAGCGATGGCAACGTATATGACTGTTTTGGACATGTCGGCTCCTGTAACTGCTATTTGAAATGACGTTTACGGAAAGACTATTGTTGGCCTAGAAGAAAAAGCACCGTGAGCCGCGACACGCTTTTCTTTTGCTCGTTGCTCTTGAGCAATTTGCTCAGCCTGAGCCATATAAAAAATCGTCTGCATCTTGGTTTGCTCATTCGCAAGCATTGTTTGCTCGCCGGCGATTCTGGCCTGTATTTCCGCAATTGCTTTTGGATCTGCTGTTGCGTTGATTGCTGTGATCAGAGACTGCAACTGGGCGAAGCGGCCGCTGGTGTTTTGGTAGCCCGTCTGGCTAAGGGTGGAGATCATGGCTGCTGCCCGGCGGCCGTCTTCGATCATGGCCTTCTGGCTCGGTGTCATCGCAGCCAGGTCCGTGGAAGACAGAACGGCGTTGGCGCTCATCACTGCGCTGACCTTGCTTGACAGGCCGCTGTATTGGGTGGATACGCCATTCAACACCTTTACGATTTCAGCGTGGTCAGTCGGAAGGTAGTTGCGTTGAGCGTTGCTCAAGGTCATGAGGTTTCCGAGCCCGCGCGATCCGTTGAGTGAGTTGTAGGTGCTCTTCATTTGGTTGAGCTGGTCACTCATGCTTTGGATTTGCTGTTGCCAATACATGATCTGTTGGATCAACTGCGCGAGCGCTGCGACGTCAACTACTGGAATGCCACTGGCGCGGGTAGCTACCGGCGCCATGGCCATCGACGCTGCGACGATGATTGCGGTGAGCTTTCTACGCAAATACATGGTTTTTCTCCTCTGTGGAGGCGTGGTTGGCTTTCTTTGCTCGATCTTCGAGCGCTTTCTTAAAGACGGGTAGCCAGTTGTTTGGATCTTCTCCGGCCTGTTGAATCGCTTCGTTCATGACCTGAATATTGCGTGTCCGCGTGGATATCACGTCGAGCTCGAAATCAAAGCCCTTGAGATCCAGTTTGGCGACGATGCTGTTGTTGCCTTGCTTGATCAGGAAGGTGCGATCCCCGGGCTGCAGCTCCTGTTTGATCAGGAAGAATTCGCGCTCACTGAAACCGAAATCATCGACGTATTCGGCGTAGCTGGCTTCAGGGTTCGGAAAGAAGATTTTGGTAGGCGTTTGCTCGATCAGCGACCGTGCAATTTCTGAACGCGAGATGTGTGATGTCATCTGCGCGACCGCGACAAAGCTTGCGTCTTTTCTGCGCCATGTTTCGAGACCGTGTTTTGCGAACTCGGCAAATGCCGGCCGCCCGATCATCTGTGGGAATTCGTCCATCCAGCAGATCATCCGCTGACCGTTGACGAGTCGATTCGTCACATGCAGCAAGTACATGCTTAGGGGCTCTGCCAGGGCGGGCACCTTGATGAACTCCGTGACATCAAAACCCACAATGGCGGCGCCATCCATGAAGTTGTCTATGTTGTCTTCGGGGTTGTCAAACACCCAGGCGTACTCCCCGTGAAAGAGGTGCGTCCAGCGCTGCAACCTGGCGTGCAGTCCTTCCGGGTTCGTGGGGGGCAAAAACTCGATGAGTCGTGAGAGGCGCCGATCGCGCTTGTTAGAGATTTGCAACACACCGGCGAGCGCAAGGTTCAGCTCTTTGTCCTCTTGCACCGTTAGCGGGCGATTCTGGCTATCCACCAGTGTGCGCAGAAGCTGTTTCATGAACTCGATGTTCTCGCCGGTGGGCTCCCGTTGCAGAGGGTTAAGGCCCGTGGGCTGGCCAACCTTCAACGAGCGATAACGCCCGCCCAGCGCGCGCACCAGGATATGAAGACCTTCTTCGTTGTCAAAAACCACCTGCCTTGCGCCAAACTGCGTCATCGCCGCAATGAGGAAGCCGACGTTTACTGTCTTTCCTGAGCCGACCGGGCCGACGACAAGCATGTGGCCTACGTCCTTGCGACTTCCCCCATCCGCCTTGCGTGGATCTGATGCGTGATGCGAAAAGAAGTACGGGCTTTGGGCGGTGGTTTCGAACATCGTCGCTGCCTGCCCCCAGTGGTTGCCTGCTTTGCGGCCACCGGGGTAGTTGTGAAACGGCGCGAAACCCGCCAGATTCCGGGATGACATCGGCGCAACGCGAGGACGAAGATGCTCGTTGCCCGGCAACTGCGACCAAAATGCCGCCTCCAGCGCCAAGTCTTCTCGTGCGGTCACTATGTTGCTGTCGGCGAGGATCGACTTGGCTTCGGCGAGATTGTCGTTGAGAAGTTTTAGCTGCCCCTCCTCCGCGCTTTTCGTGGCGTCGAAATGCTCCGCCATGACTTGTAGAGTGAAATGGTGTCGGCCGAACGCAAACAGGTTCGACGCAAGGGCGTCGATCGCTTCATCCAGTTCCTCGGCCTGGGATTGAGCATCATCTTCGGATGCTCGGAGCCGACCGCGTTGCTCCTTGAGCAATTTCGCGGCCGTCGCCTTGCCGATGAATTCGAATGACTGGGTAAGGATGAACGGGAACCGGGTGCTCAGTAGGCTGTTGATGAACCCAGGCGGCGAGGTGGGCGGATACTCGCTAATCCCCAGAAAGGCGCTGACACGGGTGCGCGTTGCGCCCCGGTACTCCATCGCCTCATTGCCGAACAACGGGCGTGTATCTGCCAACGAATTGCGAATCTGCCCATTGGGCACGGTACGGCGCTCGAAGTGGCCGTTGACCAAGAAACCAAAGAATTCGATCGCGGAGGAGTGCATGGTTCCATTGCGATCGTAGATCCCGAGGGGGTCGGGGTCGTAGCGTGCGAACGCGGTCATCAGTTCTTGGCGTTTTTTCTGGCAGGTGTCGATCGAATCGGCGATTTCCTGCGCCTCTTCACCGTCATTGGCGCGGTTCAACGCCTTCATGAAAAGACTGCCGACCTTGGATGGCGTTGGCCGGTAGACCAAGGACACGTAGAGCTCATTGACCATGAGCGTCTGGCGACTCATTCGCTTGCGATACTTCGCCATCAAGTCTGAGGCAAAGCCCTCGCTAAACGTTGATACCGGGAAGCCACTTTCTCGACGTCTGACCAGGTGGACGGATACCGAGAAGTTCGGACTGCTGATGCTGCGCCAGAATACGTTCAGGCGTTCGTGCCAGTTGTTGATTTGCTCGTCGTCAGCACTTTCGAAACTCGCGCCGCCAAGGCGAAACACTTGAACATAGTGGCCACGGTCCGTACGCACGATGTGCTTATCCATGTGGGCGGTGTACGGAATCATGGTCGAGATGTGAGTCTCGGCGCGCAGTGCTTTGGATCGCTTGAACGTCACGGGCGCTTTCCTTAGAGGTGAACCGCTGTGGGGGCTTTTCGCCGACCATGCCGATCGGGGAGATCGATGCTCAGCGGGCTGTATGTGTTGGCTTTCCAGTGTCGAGTGACACCGATGAGAGCCGGCCAACCGCGTGTGCGAAGCCAGACGAGCAAAAGGTCAAAAAATCTCGGTTCATACAGACACACGAGTTGCATCAGGAGATGGATCGGAGCGAAGGCGAGTAGCCACAGCAGGTTTTTGGTGAGAATGAACGCCTGCATGACAATCATCATGTTGAACAGCAGGCCGGCGTAAGTTACGCCCCACTTCATTGCCGGACGGGTCACGCCGACAAAGAGCGGTTCATTCGTGATGCCTTGGTTTCGATCCATCTCTGTCTGTCCTTAGACGCCGAAGAGTGCGCGAATCCAGGCCACAAGCTGCGGTGCGCCGAAAATCATGACGATCCCGATAATCACGCCTACAAACCATGACCATGGTGTTTTTCCTGTCAATGCGCCCACACCAGAGGCCATGAAACCGACGACGGCAAGCGGCGTGAGGATGGCAAGCAATGCAGGGCTGAAGCCGGCCGTACCGGTAGCGAACGGACTGGCGGGAGTGCCGGCAAACGCCAAGCCGGGTGCAATCATCGTGATCAGTAGAAATGCGACGTTCGCAAGATGCGCGCGACCGTGTTTAGGATTTTGAATCTTCATTGTTGAGCTCCAGGCGAATGGGGGTTTGGGTGGCACCTATTCCCTTCACGTAGCGCGCGAGAAGATTCAGATTTTTGAAGGTTCGATCCGCTTGTCTCGCGGATTGAAGGGTCTTCATCGTCGTCGTCGATTCGAGTGCAACGTGAAGGCGATAGATCTGGGGGGTGAATTCCACGATCTTGATTTCGCGGACATCGTCTGCGCGAAGCGCGCCCTTTAACTGGGCCTCTGAAATCATCGGGCGGGTGTCCGCCCAATCTCCAAAGGTCCGTAGCTGTTGTTTGTTGTCAGTGAGCATTGACTTCGACTCCGTCTTGCGTAGGAACTTGGCTGGCGACGCGCACGGTTTCACCGTAGCCGTCCCACCGGCCGTTGTTCTCGTCCGAACGGCGTGCATCCGCGGGGACTTTGTTTGGTGCCCGGCCGTAGCCATCCCACCACGGTGGTCGAGGTGGTTGTTGCTCGCGTCGTTTGGCGTCTACACGTACAGGCTTCGGCCAACGGGATTTCAAATCAGGGGGGTGTGTTTTTGCGTCGAGTGTCAGCGCAATCTCTTTTTGCAATTCGCGCATATTTCGTCTTGCGCGGTCTGCTCTGCCGGATTGAGTCTTAGCTTCTTCCAGCCGGCCGACGGCGAGCAGCAATGCATGCGATTTTGTTGCCTCTTGCAGAGCGGTTGCTTCTGATTCCAGCTCTTGTTCGAGGACTGATCTGCGCGTGTCATCGCGCGAGGCCTGTGTTTCTGCGCTCACGTGCGGGAATGCGCCAGGCGCAGCGAAGGTACTGGCGGACAGCGCTGCCAATACGATTGGCATGATTGAAAAAAACATCTTGTCCATGCTCTCAAGCCTCAAATGGGTAGGCCGTATACGAAGCGCGTTGCTCCGTTATGTGCATGGAATATAGCTGCTCAGCATACAAAAGTGTACGAATTATTTGCAATAGCGTGCAATAGCTGTATATAGTTAAGCCGTCAGGCCTCCTAGTGATGACGACCGCGGGGAAACAACATACAGATATGACTTCGCCATTGCTATAAATGATAAATGAGTAGTTTTATACCCTTGGTGGTAGGCGGCGCAGGGTGTGAGGTGGAATGCGCTTCGCTCTAATGAGCGTTTGCACGGGATTGCGTCAATGTTGCGGATATGCCCTACAAGGCGAGTTGGCCATTAGTTTGATATCCGCGAATCGCTTGTTTTTCGACCAACGGTCGGTTTCTCTGGTCCGACCTGTCTATTGGAGGCAGAACATGACCCTCAAGAACACGGTTGTTGTGGGGCTGCGGGGATTGGGCGTTCTCGCGCTTGCTTGCGCCTATGTCTTGCTGACGACGCTTTTTGCGATGGTCGAGCCGGTGCTCAGGCTTGTGCTGTTGCCGGCGTCATTCTTGATGTTTTGGGTGACGATCCTGTTTGGTTTCGTGCTCGATGCTCCCCACTTCCCCGCGTGGGGCATGTTGATGTTCTCCGTGTCGCTTTTTCTCGTGTATGTGGCCGTTGCGGGGCTCGGATATCTGCTTGTTGGTTTCCAGCGTGATTGATCGAAATATGAAAATTGATGGTGCGCTCCTGCAACTGCTGGAAGGTCGGCGGGGGTTTGACGACAAGACGCTGGCGATTGCCAGGCAGCTTTTCGTCGAGGGAAACGCAGCGAAAGTGGTGGCCTACAGCAATGGTGTCAGCACCCAACGCGTCTATGCCATCAAGAAGCAGATCTTGGAGGCTCTGTCTTCGGCGTTGGGCGATGCCCCTTCCCTACTCTCATTGGATGAGCCGTCCGAGGCCTTGGCAGACATGCAAGTCGCGGCTCGGCGAGCCGAGCTGTGTTTTGAGGTGTTTTCGGGGAGGTCTGTCGATGCCGTGGCCACGGCGCACGGCATCGAACCTGGTGATCTTGAGGCGTGGTGCTCACACCTCCGCAACCATGCCTGGTCGCTGCTTCTGGTTCGTGCGTAGCACCAATCCAAAAACCGGTGCCGACTGCAACTACCTCAACAGAGCATCCTGGTGTGTTTGGAGTGTTGTCACAAACAAAGACTCGGCGTCGTTCGCTACATCGTCCGGATCGCGTTCTATCGCGGTTTGAAACGAAACACGCAGCCAGCCTGACTTTGCTGGATATGCGCGTACTGCTGAAATTCGAGGCGAGATGCTGGTCGATTTCGCAATATTCGTTTCCGATTGAAAAACAAGATTATGGGTAGCATGCGGTATTGTTGGCATCTGCCGCCAAACTTTCACTAGGCAAGTATCTTGATAACACGATGCTCGAATCACACTACATCCTAGGCGCAAACATTCCTCCGTTTGACGCCGCAATCACCGCGGCGTTGTCCGACTGCGATATCGACGGCGGGGGCAATGCGATGCACATCGCTGTGGAGAATTTCGACAACACGATCTACCGTGTGATCTCTTCGGTGGGGATGGGGGCCTACATCCATGTCACCGGAGCTCTCGAGGATTTGGGCATGAAGGATCTTCTTGCCGACGAGCTGCATGGGCGCAACGGCTACGACAGTTGGTTCGTCGTGACGGACGAGATGGATGAGATCGGTGCGCCGCCCAATGTGTTGATCGATGACCCGGTTGGCGATGTCCTGGCCGAACTACAGGCGCTGGAGGCGGTTCCAGAGACCATGCGCCAAGCCATCGTGCAAAGCCGCGTTGGACAAGGAGAGTTCCGGGCGAGATTGTTGGTCTATTGGAAGGCTTGTGCGGTTACTGGAGCAGTGTGTGCCCCCGTACTCAAGGCCTCTCATATTAAGCCTTGGCGCGTGTCGAGCAACGCGGAGCGATTGGACGTGTTCAATGGCCTGCTTTTGTCGCCGAACTTGGATGCTGTGTTCGATACCGGCCTTATTACTTTCGACGCTCTGGGTAAGATTATGCTGTCGAAAGCAATCGTGGGAACCTCCGCTTACCAGCTACACATAAACGCCAGGATGCGCGTCAACCGGAAGCTGTTGAGGCCGGAGCACGAGGCTTTTCTCGATTACCATCGCCGCAATGTGTTTCGCGGATAGTCCAATCACGCCGAGCGCATTCAAACCACTTGACTCTCAATAATGAATCTGGCGCCAGACGGCGATAAGCTGGTCATCACTTACCCGCATTCTGCCTGTGACCTGTCCCCTTTAGCCGTACCACTCGGGAACCAACGGGACGGCCTACGCATGAATTTCTGTCAATCCGGGCGAAGTGCTAGTGCTAAATGAGTAGCTCGCGTCCGGCCATTAAGATACGTTGGCACGAGCGGCCTCGAATGTAACAGCACGAAGTGACAACGGGTACGAGTGCATGCAATTCGCGGCGCTAGGCTGGGCGAAGGCTATTCGCCGTCAGCCTGTAGGCCTGACGACTCAGCCTGGTCCGTCGAGACGACGCTGGTAGCGTCGGCCTTACGCACGCGCCGCGTCGTTCTGGTCGGCTGAGGAGCCGCAATTGGCGCTTCCAATTGCTCATACATTCGGAACAGGAAGGCAACCCGCTCCGCCTCCGAGGAAAACCTCGATTTCTCGTAGGCAGAGTCGACTGCCTTGTCTAGCGCCTTATGTGCCTTGAGGAGTTCCGCCGGCATTGCCAGGGGATCGTAGAGGTCCCCAAGGGTCGATGCTGGGAACTTCGCTCGAGCATTGAGGATGCCTTGCGCTGCAGCCTCGATAGCTCCCTTCTGGTTTGCCGTTGGGGTGGGCCAAGGGAAAGTGTTGTAGACAAGGGATGCTGAGTATTGAAAACGACTCTCTAGTCGACCACCAACAGCGCCAAGCCAAGCCATATGCATTGCCGACTGCAAGAGGCCAAATAAATACAAACTAGGCTCGGCGACGAGGTAGTTTTTGTTGCTCGAAATAATCTCTGGGCCCATAACCCCCACCGGAACATATCGCCGCCGTTCTGACGACACCTCAGGCATCAGGATATAGCGGGTAGTCGGCTGGGACCGGAAGAAGAACCGTGTCGGGATGTCAGCCATCTTTCGCGTAGGCTCCGCGCTGCTCTGGCTTCTGTATCTCCGGACCGCTTCGACACGTTCCAAGACTTTCGGCATGGCTCGTAGTGTTCTCGGATCAATGCCGTCAAGCCAGAGGCACCAGCGATCAATTCCGTTGATGAATTCAGCCGCCCCTACAAACCGGCGAATCCATGGTGCAGCAGCCGGTTCATCACGCAGCAGTTGTTCCTTCTCGGCCGTCGTCAGCAGCAGGTGACCTCCATCTGTAGGTTTGTTGCCGCAGCGCATTGTCGGAACGCCAAGGAAAGGCTGTTGCCGCTTCCTAGCGATTACATTCGGTGCATCAGCCAAGTAGGGGTTGATGTTGCTTGCACGAACCGCGTGTGGTTCTCCCTGCGGCGTCTCATAGTCGAAGATGACCTTGTTGGCGTTGTCGTGCAGTGCGAAACCGATTATGACGCAATGTACGGTCGCTCTGCCGCGGGCTTCTGACGACCATTGGAACGTGCGATGGGCGAAGTGAATTTTGACGCCGCGGCTTATGAGGTCCGGCCACAGAATACCCACCTGCTCACCTTGCGTGATGGAGTTCGTCGAGACAAAGGCTGTCCGTATCGCCTCATTTTGCGCCATGAAATCGGTCGCCTTGCGGAACCAAGCCGCTACGAAGTCTAAGTCGGAGGCGTTCCTGACTCCGGTGAAGACCGTTCGGAGTTCAGCCTTTTGTTGTCTGTTTTGGTAATGCTTACCCCCAAATGGGGGGTTGCCGACGATATAGCTGAGGGTCTTCGGAGGGACGACAGATGCCCAGTCGAGCGTTAGCGCATTTTTGTGTACGATGTTTGGTGCTTGCGTTAGCGGCAGCCGGACAAAGTATTGGCCAAACTCCTCGGACACTCGCATGTTCATTTGGTGGTCGGTCAGCCACATCGCAACTTGTGCAATCTGAGCCGGAAAATCTTCGATTTCGATGCCATAGAACTGCTCGACTCCGACCTGTACAAGGTTCCCAAGGTCAAACTCGAGGTGCTGCGTCTTTTTGATCAGTTCTAGGGCACGTAGGATGTCTAGCTCGAGCAGGCGGAGCTCGCGATACGCGATAACAAGGAAGTTGCCGCAGCCACAGGCAGGGTCGAGGACATGAATCCCGACTAAGCGCTTGTGAAAATCTGGTAGCGCCTTCGGCTTGAATTTCACACGTTCAAATTCCGCCCGTAGTTCATCGAGAAACAGCGGTCCCAATGCCTTAAGAATGTTGGTCTCGGTAGTGTAGTGAGCACCGAGATTCCGCCTCGCGGCGGCGTCCATGATGCTTTGGAACAGGGAGCCGAAGACTGCGGGGGAGATGCGACTCCAGTCGAGTGAACCGCAGTCCAGCAGCATTTCCCGCATGGCCCTATTGAAGTTCGCGAGCGGAAGCATTTCTCTGAACAGTTTCCCGTTAACGTAGGGGAAACCGGTCAGCTGTTCATCAAGCGTCTTTTGCCGCTTATGGTGAGGTGTATCGAGTACCTGGAATAACTGTGCGAGGTGTGGCCCTAGGTCCGTGCCATCTTCGCTCGTGCGCTGCTCGACGTACTCTGTGAACTGGCGGCGCTCAAAGATGGCGGTATCTTCAGCGAAGACACAAAAAAGAAGACGAACTAGGAGGACCTCGAGTGGATGTCCGTCGTAGCCGCTTTCTTTCAGCAAATCATGGAGCTTGCCGAGTCTTTCGGCAGCTTGGATGTTGACGGGATCTTCCTGCCCGAAAGACCGCGACTGGTAGCCGGCGACAAAGCCGAACAGTTTGATGTTTTTGTGTAGGTCAGCAAGCTCGAAATCATGCTGAGCGTTCTCGTCGAGGTCGTATAGGCGAAAGTGTGCGAAGTCGGAGACAAGGACGAAGCGGGGCAGGTCTCGCTCTTTGAGGCCGGGGAAGTATTCGAACGCTTGGTGAATCGCTTTGTCGAGGTCCTTGCCGCGAGATTTGTGCTCTACGAGAAGCACTCCGCGCCACAGCAGGTCGATGAATCCGCCTTTGCCATCGCCTTTCTTGACCGGCGTTTCAAAAGATGCGACGCGACGCCTAGTGAGGCCAAAGACAGTGAAGAAGGCGTCCCAAAAGCTCTTCGCCTCGGCGTTTTCGGAGCTCTCGTCAGCCCATTCTCTTGAGAAGGCCAGTGCCCGGCTTCGGATTTCGTTCCAACTCAACGGCATGATGTGCTCGGCGGTCCGCAAAAGACACAATGATGCCTTATGAAGCTATAAAAATGCGGGAAGGTTGAGAATATGCGCATTCGGGTTGTTCGCGAGCGACTGTTTTGCGTCTGACTACGGTTTAATCCGGTTGCTCGAGATTGTCCTCTGCGGGCAATGACTTTTCGATGGTCAGTCGGCGGGAATGGCATATGTGCTTTGTCAGCTGGCCGCCGGTCAAAATAACTGCCTTTTTAACCCCTTCTCCGCAGCGCTTGAGCCCTTGTAAGCCGTGAGGGTGATGACCTCCGCAGCCTGCGCTGCTTCTTCCTCGCGCAGACCATGTTTGACAACGCATCTCACAAGAAGCGCTCGACTATAGACCGTCAATCTGGCGATTTTATGAGTTTTAATTCTGGAACCTCGGATGATTTGTTGGGTTGGTACCTCCAATTTGATGGGTACGTCACGAATGAGCAACCTGCAGAGAGAACGCAGCTAAGCGATCCAAGCAGGTCGTATTTCGCCCGGCTTCATGTCGAGAGGTGTCCCTCGTTTCCACGCGTGTCGATGGACCTCTAGAATGTGTTGACTCACCGTTTCTCCATCGGTAGGCGAAAGGCGCAAGCAAATGCGATGCTTCGTCATTGCGCCTAGGCGCCAAATGTCAAACGTGAGTGAAACATCTCGGTACCCGGGCGTTTCACCATAGGTCACCAGCTCGGAGCCTACGTCAATCTTGTCCTCGCTCGTGTATCTGGCGAGGACCTCCTCGCTCTTTGCTCCCTGTGCGACCTTACTGATGACTTCTGTTGACTCGGCAACGGTTCGCGCAGCCGCGGGCAGCAGAGACAGCCATTCTGGACCGATGCGATCGATCGCTTCGGCAATGGTGTAGTTCATTTCTTCCAGCCAGTCCGGACGATTGAGGATCAACGCGGCGGCAAGCTTCTCTCCGGTCGACAACCCGCCGAAACCGCCCCGAGCTGCTTGCTGGGCCTTGCCTACCATGTGCTCAAGTTCGTTCATGACTCGGCTCCATTGTTATCGCGCTTTGCAACGACTTTCAGGTATGAGGTGGTCGCACTGCGCCCTGCGTGCGCCCTGGCGCGGACGCCATGGGCGTCTCGAAGCTCAATCAATCCGTCGATAACAGCATCAAGCGACGGAAATCTGTTCTCGAGAAGATAGTCATCGTAGAACAGTGCCTCGAAGGGCTCGCGATCAAAGTCTGTTCCGTGTGGCGGTACATCAAGAGCATCCAGCACGTAATCGAACAGGCATTCGACAGCGGGCATGGTGTCTTGGAAACCTGCATCTTCGAGATGTGCCATTCGTTGAGCGTCATACTCAACAATGCCCAGCAGGTCGATCATGGTATTCCGGTCGATTGCGCGCTGGAGTGAGCGAGCAAATGCTTTGCCGACGAGCCAGTGCTTGTCAATTGAGGGCATTCTTACACTCCCTGTTCCACGTCCTGATGGACGACTAGTTCGCTCACGTTGGCGCGGATGAGCTGCGAAAGCTCGGTAGTCACGTTGCCGGGGCGGTCGCGTTCTGAAGTGGAGCCGCAGCGGCGGTATCTTGTCTGTTGATACACGTCTCGTTCCTTACCGAAAAATCGCATTCGCTTTCTGCGATTTAGCATTATTTCAGATAGGTTGCGGTGGTGGCGATCAGCGCCAGGTGCACCGGATAGATCACGTAAAAGGCTCGCGGGGATCTCGCCAAGCTTGGTTCGATTGCTCTCGTTACGATAATGCATGGCCATGCAAGCAAGACGGCTATTCCTGGCCAGCCGACGAGATTGATCAAGAATCCGCTCAACACGAAGAATGCCGATGACATCGCAGATACACACTCAAGGTGCGCTCGATGTGGTTGTAGGGCGTAGTACATGGCCAGCACGGCGGCCACGCCTGGATGATAGTAGTCGACGAAAAATCCACCAAAAAGCCACAGACCGACGGCGGTGACTCGCTCTTTCGTTCCTTTGCTGGGATTGACCTGAATGATCATCGCGGCCAGCAGAAAGGTGAAGAAGATGTTGAGGCGTAGCGGATCGTGAAAGATCAGATAGTAAGGGAGTTGTGAGAGAACGCCGGCGATCATCATCCGGCGCATACCCCGGCGCATGCGGGACGAATCACCGGCGGCCAGGTTGTAGGCAAAGACGAACGCAAACAGCGGAAAAGCGAGTCTACCGAAGCTCAGTGCGGCGATCGATTGAATGTCGAATGCGTAATTTACGTGGTCGGCCAACATCGACACCACGCCAATCCACTTCAAAACCTCAAGCGTGCCGCTTTTGACTGTCCAGGATGCGGGAGTGGCCGCAACAACGGAAGAGGTCATGAGCCGGGGTAGAACTCGATTTCCGCTCGTCTGTTGAGCGCCCTGCCCTCTTCGGTGTCGTTTGATGCAATGTAGTTGCTCATCGGCGATGACAGGATTTTGAAGCGACTTGCGGGTACACCGAACTGTTGAACCATCCTTGAGACAGCAACGGCGCGCGCTTTTGCGATGCGGCTATTTTGCGCATACGAGCCTGTGTCGTCGGTGCGCCCTCGTACAACGATGCTTTCTGCGCTCATCGCCTTTTCTGCGAGCTCTGCTTTTGCGAGCCTTGACAGGCGAATGGTTGCGCCACCGGTTGGGAAGTAGATGCGAACGAGGGCCGCCGACATGCCGTCTGCTTTCCGCGTGACCTCTGACGCTTGTGGAGAAGATGACGGAAGCCGATTTATTGCGACCAGGGACGCAGCGCGTGCAGACGCCTCGATCGGCGTGAGTTTCCGTGGAGTTCGCGGTTGTTGATTCGCCAATACCCACGCAGGCTGTGCGTAGCTGTAGTGAGAGGCCGACCTGACTAGCAGTCCGCGATGGATGCCAGACACCACGGCATAGCGGCCGCTGGTTCTGACAATTACGGGCTGGCCGTTTTGATCAAAGTATCGGTATTGCTGGGTGTCTTGGTCTTCATCGAAAACCAAAAACACTGATTGACCATCGTCGAAGACCTGCTCCAGCCCTGTGTGTCTTGCGTGGAGGACGCTGTAGTGAGCGAAATCATCCGGGTCATCCGCGCGCGGATGACTACTGGCCGACGGTGCCAACGACGGTTCCGATTGGCTATGCGCTGGAGGCGGCGGGTTCGTACTGCATGCAGTCAGCGCGGCAGTGGCGACAATCAGGGCAAGTCTTTTCATCTGGTGTGAGCTGGTGGTTCTCTCCCTGGTAGTCGTTCGGGAGTGGCCACCCCTTGCGCGTAAGTGATCGAGTAGTGTTGGCTGGTTTGAAGATTCGAAAAAGCCGCGTTGCCAAGAATGCTCTTGTCGTGCAGCACACCCGAGCCCGTGGCCTCGTCGTACTGCAACGCATAGTGCTTGCCGATGGCAATGATCTGTCCGCGTGTGCTTCCGTTCAAATCCGCGATGCCTGTATTGAGACGTTGGACACGCGCGAAACGGTCCAACTCCGTTGCCCGTTCCTGTACCTGTCCGACAATGGTTCGCACCCATTCTGCCGCAGTGGGTACCGTCAGTGCAATGCTACCGTCATCAAGTTGCGCCTGAAGCTGCAAACCTTTGGCTGTCGCGCCGCGTGCCGTGTTATCAAATATCAGCGCCTGGCTGGCGTAGCCCAGCGCAGCCGGCGCGAGCGCCAAGGTTCGCTCATAGCGCGCACGTATTCGATCTTCTGGAACGTCATGCCCACCGGCATGGACTCTGGCGCCAACGCGCTCAACATTAATGTCCGGGTCGTTGGTCGCAACCAAGTGAACGATGATGCGATATCCAGCCTGTTTGGCCAATTGCAGCTCGGCAATCTTGCTCGGATGGGACATGACGGTTTCGTACATCAAATCTTCACGGCCCTGAAGTGCTTTTGCACGTCGAAACTGGGCTTGCTGCTGCGCCTGACCAGGATCGCTCAATCCTTCGTCCCGCAATATGTCGTCGGCGTTGATGTATAGCTTGGGTAGGTCGATGTCGGGGCTTGCCCTTAGCGCAGCGATCAGAGTGCTTTTGCCGGAACCATTTGGGCCTGCGACCATGACTAGTTCGGGTGAATTCGCCACTGGCTGGCCTATCGAGTTGGCACAGCGGGGGATGCGGCCGGCAAGCGCCCTTCTCGAACATGTTCCCGATCAGCCGCGGCGGCAGCTTGGGATGCAATCGCTGCGATCGCGTTAATTGAGGCGCCATGCACTTGCATCTTGCTCTCTGTGATGACGGGCAGGTCGTCATTTGCTGCCTTCAGACCTTTCGCCATTTCGAAGGGGAGTCCCTCCGCCAGGATTACCCTGCGAACAAAAACACGCACCATGTCCATTGCCGTCATCCCGATGGACTCTCCGACCGCTGTAAACTGCTGATGCGTTTCAGGGTCCAGGCGCAACCGTATTTCCGGGCCGGCCGGTTGTGTCTTGGCGTTCATGACGTTTTCTCCAAACTGTCCACATATGTGGACTATATCGTCAATATAGCTCTGCATCGCAGGAACGGCAAGCCAACCCATAGGGTTGTAATACAACCCCAACAAATGCGATACTGCCGCACAATCGTTATTGGATAAACGCTGTGAAATTAGTACGACTCTCCCCTGCCGGCTTCGAGTCCATGACTGCCGACTCTTCTTTCTCGATAGGAAGCCTGTCCGCGGCCCGCCGTCATTTTGTTGACGGTGCAACTTATAGTGAAATGGCGCGTGAAGCCGGTTTATCACCCCAGCGCGCGCGCGTAGTCGCGCGTGATGTTGAAGCGCTATTCTGGAACCGTGACCTGGGCGTTGAAGGCGAGCTTGCCGAGTTCGCGGTGACTGTACAGACGCCGCGTGAGCTCGCGATCGAGCTTGAGTACATGTCTCGCCATATCGCCAGTCTATCGCCTGATGACAGGCTGCAAGTCGCGGATGCAATATCCAAAGCGATCCGGCAGCTATGCCGGCTACCTCAGAATAAAAAATGCCCGGCCTGAGCCGGGCATGAAGACCATCATTCACCCTGTCGAAAACAACGAGGCCAATGAATGCCCAAGAGTAGCACAACCTCTAGCCGTCGCCGCAGGCCCGCTGTAGACGTTTCGGCGCTTCCGGTCAGTACCGAGCCCGAACAAGGGGAGTTGTTTTTGTGTGAGATCGCCAACTGGCCAGTCAAGGATGACCTGGCCAGCATGGAATTCCCGTTGTTTACGCTGGCCAAGAACAAAGACGTCAATGTTCGCGAGTTTAGGCGAGGCAATCGCGTCGTTCGGATCATCCCTGCTTCCGTCGGCGCTGCAACCGTGTTCGACAAGGATCTGTTGATCTATGCCGGCAGCCAGATTGTCGAAGCACGCAATCGCGGCTTGCCAGTGAGCCGAACAGTCCAGATCAACGCCATTGATTTCTTGCTTGGAACTGAGCGTGGTGATGGCGGTGGTAGTTTCGAGCGGATCATTTCCATGCTTCGCCGACTCCGCGGAACAACGATCGAGACAAACATTCCGACCGGTGCTGACAAGATTACGCAGACCGACGGATTTGCGATGATCGAAAACTACCGTGTGCTTGCCGGTGCGACCAGGGCAATCACGAACAAGAACGAGAAAACAGGAAAGATCGAGGAAAGTGAGGCCGAGAAGGTCTATTGCTTCTCCATCACCCTATCCGAGTGGCTTTACAACGCCCTTCTCAATGTCGAGGTACTGACGCTTGATCGAGGCTACTTCCAACTCGGCCGTCCTTTGGACCGTCGCTTGTACGAGCTGGCCAGGAAGCATTGCGGCGATCAGCCGATCTGGAAGATCAACATTGACTTGCTGGCGGAGAAAGTAGGAACAACCCGATCACGAAGCAAGTTCCGAGACGAGCTGCGCACCGCCATCGAGAAGGATGAGCTCCCGCAGTACCGTATTGCCCTTGACCCTCAAGCGAATCCTGATGATGTGGTGTTCTACTCGCGCGATAGCGCAAAGCTGGCCAAGTCATTGATAGCCAACAATACAAGTGGCTGGTTCCAGTGTCTGGAACGGCCGGATAACACCAAAGAATGGCGTGCCCGCCTCGCTAAACGCTCGAAGAAATGGAAGACCAGTCGGCAAAATTCACCGTCGAACACGGATGATTGAAGAAATGACGCTATTGTCGAACGCGGATGCCGTACCGTCGAACACGGACATTATCGCCGTCGAACGCGGATGTTCACCGGTAGGCGAATCATCCCAAAAACCCTATATCTTGGGGGTTTTCAGGCAAGCGTCATGTATTCAGCCCGTTTTCGAACTTCCAGTAAGCCCATACGTAGCCGCGTCGATCGCGGATGTTTCACCGTCGGACACGGATGTTCCGACCACTTATCCACAGCTTTTGTCGAACGCGGATGTAAACGCCGTCGATCACGGATGTTTTTCACCGTCGATCATGGATGCACGTTACCGGCGATCACGGATATCAATCGGCCGCAAACCCTTGTGAACACTGGGTTTCAAAATGCTTAACACGCGCGCGCGTTTAACTTTGTTTCTTATAACGTTTTAACGCCACCGCCTCCAGGGGCTACGCCCCGCCGGCTCCTCCGCTACGCTACGCCCGCGCTACGCGCTCCCACCCGGCGCCCCATAATTGACGAGTCTTCGACTCGGAGAAAAAACGCCTCCGTATCAAGCCTCAATCAGCGCTAACACTATCCACAACAGCTCGGCACAACCAAAGTGCAGTTCGAGGTCTAAGCGATGGGGCCAGATCTTCGATCAGGCCCCATTTGCGCTACGCGCAACCCTACGGGCGCAAGACCGGGATAAATCGCGGCGAAATCGACCTTCGGTCAATTCCACCGCTCAACCCGGTGCGTGTGCGCACCTCGATTCAAACGCTCCTAAATCACCAACCACCAAATACGCTTACAAGAAGAAGGGAGTTGCAATTTTCTCGGCTCAACCACCGGGACTTCTGGACCAGGATCAAAAGCATGCCTTGCCTAACTGGCCCGGTTCATCGCTATTTAGCTGATCGATTCGAACGCCAGCCTTGCTGGCGTCTCAGGCCACTCTCGTGGTGTGGCGTCAAAGTTGGCGAAATTGCGGTCGCTGACAACTTTCTGTGGCTTCCAAAGACGCGTTTCAACAAAAGTGCATGTCGTGTTAGCGCATGTAAAGGTGATGGCTGCTAGTTCGCCGCTAGAATATGATTTTCGCGTATTCCGTATGACTTGCCGAGGATCGCCATGAAGCCACAACTGCCCTACTCCAAAATTTCGACAATCGTCGCTTTGCGCCATCGTCTTAAAGAGAACCAGTCCACATTTTGGCAACGAGTCGGCGTAACTCAGTGTGCCGCTTCTCGATATGAATCCGGCCGGCCGATTCCTCGCTCTACCCTGCTCCTGCTGAATATCATCTACAGCGATCGTGATAAGAGAGATGCTTTGATTGCGTTTGTCCGGTCATGGAATGCAGTGCCTGACTCATCCGGGTTGCTGCCATGGTTTCAAGACAAACAGATCGTGCGTCGAACAAACTCAACAAGGATAGGTTTGGCTGATACCGACCAGGTCGTGGAATAGGTCGAAACACCATGGGTTTGGGATCGACTGGCGCTTGTTAGAAGGATCAGAACCAAGCTACCGGCAGTGATTTTTCGACATGTCGAAATATAATGACCTAGGGGTTGTAATACAACCCCTAGGTCATTATAATGTCTACATCATAAAGCGAGGTGCCTCATGAGCGGATCGAGTGGATTCTTTGTTTCAGGCCGGGTGGTTCGTGCGCCACACGTTATCCGCAAGGATGGTCGTGTCGTGGCGCTCTATACCGTCGCTTGTGCAGGTGGCTACAGGGATTCGAGCGGCACGTTTCAAAAGCGTACTGACTTTATCCCTCTTGTTTCGCTGGGAACGCAGGCGGAAGCGGACGCTACCTATCTAGCCAAGGGCAAGATTGTTTCTGTCAGGGGTGTCATTGAGAGCTGGTTTGATCCCGAACAGAGTCGAGGTGGCATCACGCTAAAGGTCAAGGCCATTGACTACCTGTCGCCCTCCCCTGCCCTGTTGCACGACGAAACAGACGCGGAAGTAGATGACAAGGCGGAACAAGTTGCACACGACGCGTGGGTTGCTGACTACTGCGCAGCCGAGTCGAGCTGAGAATTTGGCGCTCCTGCGCCTACCCGTTGGCAGCGATTGAGGTTCAACCGCTGACCAAATCAGAGGTGGCACAAGCCACCCATTCAATGACCATCATTAACTCAAGGAATCATCATGACAAAGGCTAATGTCAAACTCTCCGGGCAGACAAATCAGCACGGAACGCTGACGCTCAAATCACTTGTGCCGTCCAGGTACAACATGCGGAAGCAACCTCGTACCGAGGAAAGCATTCGCGAAATGGCCGCCCTGATTGCTGCGGCCAACGGGATCATTCAGAACCTTGTTGTTCATCCCATCAGGGAGGGTCGAAAGCAGACCGGCACTTTTGGCGTTGCAGCCGGGGAAACGCGACGTTTGGCGCTCGAGTTGCTGGCGGCCAGGGATGGTGCTGCCTGGGGCGAGTATGAAGTCCCTGTCATGTTCATCAGTGAAAGCGATGCGCTCGCGATGAGTACGCAGGAGAACACTCGCACCGCCATTCACCCGGCGGACGAGTTTGAAGCCTTTCACCGAATGGTGGTTGATGAAAAGAGGTCGATTGAAGAGGTTGCGGCGGCGTTTGGCGTGACGCCAGATGTTGTGCGGCGGCGTTTGAAGCTAGCTCAGGTCGCGCCGGCATTCATCGACATGCTGCGAAATAACGAAATCTCTCTTGAGCTCTTGATGGCGCTGACCGCGGTCGATGGTCATAAAGCACAACTTGACCTGTGGAACTCTCTCCCCGCTTACAACCGGAACGCTCACTCTATTCGATCGATTGCTCGCGGTGATGGGATCTCGGGTTCGAGTCGTTTCGCAAGCTTCGTTGGGCTGGAAGCGTACCAATCGGCCGGCGGCGCAGTTGATTGTGATTTGTTTGATGGTGCTGTCACATTCCGCGATGCCGCCCTACTCCGTCAGATGGTCCTGGATCGCCTCGCTCCCGAGGCTGCGACAATCGATGGTGATGATGGCGTGAATTGGGTGGAGATTGTTGTGGATGAAGCGCCGTATGAAGTGTCATCCCTGTTCCCGTGCGCGCCGTCGGTTAGCCGGAACGCTAGCGCGGATGAGCAGGGCCAAATGGAGCAACTCCGTCAGCGCCTTGATGAGATCCATGCATCGCTGTGTGCCGATGAATCGGATGAACAGCTCGAAGAGGATGAAGTCAGCGCGCTTTACACCGAGCAGGATGAGAAAGAAGCTGCGCTAGACGCCCTCCTCTCTTCTTTACAAGTGCCGCACCCGGATTCATCCGAACTGACGGGTGCTGTGGTGTTTGTCGGCAATGATGGCGCGCTTCGAGTGACACGAAATGTGTTGCGCAAGGCAGATGCTGAACGTATCAAAACGCAAACGGGAATCGGCGCCGCAGGCGATTCTGCCGATAAAAAGGCAAAACCGATTCACAGTGAGCGGCTTTGTCGCGATCTATCGGCTCATCGCAGCATCGCGATCGCCGGCCATCTGGCGAATCAGCCCTTGGTAG
The DNA here is from genome assembly GCF_018524365.1 of Denitromonas iodatirespirans. Taxonomy (GTDB): domain Bacteria; phylum Pseudomonadota; class Gammaproteobacteria; order Burkholderiales; family Rhodocyclaceae; genus Nitrogeniibacter; species Nitrogeniibacter iodatirespirans. The sequence continues at coordinate 12,821 of NZ_JAEKFT010000023.1, read as the reverse complement.
CGCTTGCGACGGTGACAAGCATACTGGCTGGGCAGCTGTTCAGCCGATATGAGCCCTTCCGTGACAGTCGCGTAAGCATGACCAACCATATCTCCAGTCATCTGTCGGATGGTCGAGATGAGGCCCCGGCGAGCAAACTTTACAGCGATGCATTCGATGAGTGGCGCGCTCGGATTTCGAGCGTTGAAGGCCCGCTACTGAATTGGATGCTGGAACAGGATCAAGACTCCCTTCTTTCCCTCCTGGCACTATGCGTCGCCGCCTCGTTTGATGGCATCCAGAGTACGGATGCAGCGGTCCCTGAAGCCATCCCGACCCTTTTATCTGCTCTCGGCATTGATATGGCCGATTGGTGGAAGCCGACGGCGGACGGGTACTTCAGTTCAGTGCCGAAACATCGAACCGTTTCGGTTTTGTGCGAAGCAGGCGTGGTTGGCGAATCGGAGACAACATCTTTGGCCTTGCTCAAGAAGGGTGAGTTGACACATCAAGCCGAGACGTTGCTTGTGGGCACTCGTTGGGTTCCTGAATTGATGCGCGTGGCGTAAGACCAAATGGCGGCACGGATCAGTCCGTGCCGCCTGAATGGAGATTTCGACATGTCGAAATATTTTGCTGGTTTCTGCCGCTACCGGTGCAATGAAACCCTTGTCGGTGGTATTGTGCAAGCCTTGTATGCGAGATCTTCTCGCGTCGTCAGCTCAATTCGTACTGGAGTTCAGCTTTCATGAAAACCTTGGTTTTTTCCAACCAGAAGGGCGGTGTTGGCAAATCAATCCTTGCCTACAACATGGCTCACTACTTTGCCAATCGCGGGCTTCGCGTGCTTTTTCTAGATGCGGACCAACAAGCGAACAGCTCCAGTAGCTTGGTCTCGCATCTCAATCAAGAAGTTCGCGTGGCGGATTTGTTCTCCAGCAAGGCGGTCAGTCTCCAGTGCGAACCGGGCTCGATCTGTGCGCTTGCGCCTGGTGCGCTGTCCGTTATTGAACGTGATCCCGATGACAAGGGGCTGGTTGATGCGCTGAGTACACATCTGCGCTCGGTGAATGACGCGTTTGATGTTGCTGTGGTGGATACCCCGGGTTCAAACAGCAAGGCCGCCAACGCCTTTCTGTTCACGGCGAACTACATCGTGGTACCGGCGATCGTGGATTCGTACAGCATGGATGTGTCCATCAACATGCTGAAGCGCATAAAGAAGGTTCAGCAGTTCAACACCACATTGGTGAACCTCGGGCTGCTTCCAAATTTGTTTGATGCGGTTGCGCCAAGTCAGCGCGATGACCTTAAACAACTTCTTCTTCACTACAAGGATTACGTGCTGCCAGCCAAGATATCCAAGCGCACTGCGTTTCGCGATGCTGCATCGACAGCGGAATCCATCTGGATGATCCAGAAGAGCAGCGCGCGCTTGGCTGCACGCGAAATGGAAAAGGCGTTCGACCTTATCCGTGTACGTATGGGGGTGGCGTAATGTTGAATCTCACTGGGCTGGATGACCTGCGGAATGAATCCTCCGAGGAGAAGGGCGAACCTCTTCAGTTGCCATTGGACAAGGTGATCGAAGACCCCGATCAACCGCGGAAACGGTTTGATGAAGCCGCGCTTGAGGCGCTTGCTGAGTCCATCAAAGTTCGCGGGGTTAAGTCGCCCATCTCAGTTAAACCGGCGAACGCGGATGGTTTCTATGTAATCAACCATGGCGCTCGCCGTTATCGGGCTTCTCTTTTGTGTGGAAAGCTCTCGATCCCTGGCTTCATCGACGCGACGCATGATAGCTACGATCAGATGATCGAGAACATCCATCGTGATTCGTTGACCCCGATGGAGATTGGCCTGTTCATCCGTCAGCGAGTTACGGCGGGAGAGCGGAAGGGCGATATCGCGGCGAATCTGGGTCAGAAGAATTCCTATATTTCGGAACACCTGGCCTTGGTCGATGCGCCTGCGAGCATCCAGGCGCTGGCGCGCGAGGCCAAGGTTGGTGCCAAGACGTTGTACGTCTTGGCCAAGCTCTCGACAGAGTTTCCGGAAGAGGTGGATGCCTATTTGAGTGACGGTCTCGATTTGAGCCGTGCGGCTGTTACTGATCACTTCAATCAGTTGCGCGCTTCTCGCACTCCTGGTGCTTCCGTCAGCGGTGCGTCTGAGGTGGAAAGCGGCCAGGGCGTGGTTGGCGTGAGCGGGGCAGGGAAGGGCGGTGGTGTTGCCAAACGCGTTCCTGGCCAGCCACGCGCGGGTGATTCTTCTACCAAGTCGTCTGCTTATGCCAAGGCTTCCGAGACGCTTCGCGGGATCATGAGTTCGTTCGACAAGCTTAAGGTGCTTTCCCAAGATGAGGTTTTGAGCGCTCACCTCAAAACGGCGGATATCGACAAGCTTTCCCGAGGTCTTGAAAAGGTCTGGGCGGGGCTTCGATTGGGTCAGGATGAGGAATGAAACGTCGTTCTGAGCGATACGAAAGATTTCGACATGTCGAAATCCGGTGGTCTTTGTTTACTCGGGCGTTGAGTTGTTCTGTTCTCGTTTATCCGTGATCGACGGTTGTTGATGTTCGCCAGTTCTGAGTGTTGTCCTGGTGATGCTTTTCCTGATCTGATGTCTCCCCGCCTGGTGCGGGGATTTTTTTGGCTCGTGGCGTGTGGGCCATGCCGGCATAGCCGGCACCGGGCTCTGCCAGGGTTTCGCTATTCGCTCATCCCTACGCTGCGCTTCGGGACCGCTGCGCGGCCCTTCTGATCCCTTGTCCTGGTCGGCGTGGCCTTGGTCGAGGAGACACCGTCTTGCGACCGTGTCTCGGGGGAGACGGCCGGATGCGGCAAGCGCAACCGGGGCGCCTGAACGGCGCAAGACAGAGCGTGCCCTTGGCACGCTGAGTCGGGGCTTTGCCCCTCAGCCGTTTTACTTCGGATGTCACCCCGTGGCGGTGTTCCAGCACCTGTGTTGGACCTACCTGCTGAATCCGCCTCTTATCGACGCATAGCTCCTGCGGCGGGCAGAACAAGGGTTCGGCTACGCCCACGTCCTCACCCGTTCGGTGCTCGGGCTGCGCCCTGCGCTCCGCATGCGGCCTCCGGGCGTGCCCTTGTTCTGCCCGCCGCACTCGCAAGTCATGCGTCGAGGCGGCTCCAGCAGGCAGATCCAACACGACAGGAGGTCATCATGAACACAGCAACAAACATCCAAAGCAAAACGGCCAACGCTGAGGCTCACCAGCCGGCAGGGGTGGTTTTCGTTCCCGGACTCGCGTGGGTGCAGCGGCTCCCTCATCCAGACGACGAGGTAATGAAGCGTCTTTCAGAAATTGAGGACCACATGCGAGCAGCCGGGGAATTTGCATTGTCGGCTCAGGGATATTTCGAGAAGGCTGAAGATTGCCGGGCACACGCGCAGGTGTATCGCGTGCTGGCGAAGCGTTTGAAGGAGAGCGGCGACGGTGTTCGCGCGCTGGCGTATCGCGCGGGTCTCGGGTTGCTGGCCTATGTTCAGGCGCATTGGACTGATGCAGAGATATCGGTCGCGAAAAACGGAATTTGATTAAGACGACGCCCGGCGATGTTGGCGCAGCGCCGGGCGTCTAACCACCTCACGGAGATGCGTGAAATGGCTAAGGGCAATTATAGCGGGCTCGATATGCACCAGCAGGCGTTTATCAAAACGCTTCGGCAGGTCGCGACGAACCGCCGAGCACATGAAGTATTCCGCGATTTCTGCGAGCTATCGGCGCTGTCGTTTTCGAATGCAGTGGATCGCGGTCAGTTCGATGCGCGAGAAGCGCGATACATGGAGATAGTCGCCGGTTATACGAGCACGCAAGTGGGTTTGTTTCCTCTCATGCTGGCCCATCTCACGGAATCTCTCTCGCTCGGCTTCCATGATGCTTTAGGCGAGATCTTTGGTGCCCTGGAACTTCACAGCCAATGGCACGGCCAGTTCTTCACCCCGTACCCGGTGGCCGCATTGATGGCGCAAATGACGATGCCCAGCGGCCCGGATGAGTTGCCAGCCTGCGGCTTCATTACTGTTTGTGAGCCCGCCGCTGGCGCTGGCGCCATGGTGATCGCCGCGGCCGAAGCCTTGTTGAGTGGCAAAGTCAATTATCAGCAGTGCATGCATGTCACAGCGACGGATGTTGAGCCGACGGCGGCGCATATGGCCTATGTGCAATTTTCCTTGCTGCACATTCCGGCCATCGTGCTTCATGGCAACAGCTTGTCTCTAGAGACCTGGTCCCACTGGGTGACGCCGGCACACGTGCTTGGCTTTTGGGATCTGAAGCTGCGCCGATCCCGTGAAACATCTCCTGTGATCGAGGCCGCGCCGTTGGCGCCCTCGGCGCTGGTGACTGGCCCGGCGATCACTCCCGATCAGATCGGATCTGTCCGCGAGCGCATTGTGTCAGACCGGATCTCCTCGGGCGCACAGCTCGGTTTGTTTGAGTAGGGAAGGGGAGGGACATCATGCAGCCGAATGACATTTGCACCGCACAGCTCGCCCTTGCTCAATGCCGCGCAATTTTGGGTGGCCAGTACGACCCGATGCGATCCGTTTGGGAGGCGTCGAGTGAACGGCGGCGGGCGTTGTTCCTGAGCATCGCCGGGCAACGCCCGCACTATGTTCATCGCACCTGGGTTGAGTTGCCTGTTGAGACCCGAGGACTGATCAGAGGGGGCGTACGTCATTTGAAGTGTCTTTTGAACAGTCTCCCGGCGGAGTCTTTTCTAGACCCATGTGACGGCCCGAGCGAAGGGGAGGAGGGCGCTTTCCATGGTTGAGCTTGTTGAATTCATTTCGGCCGGCCTCGCCATCTGTGGTGCCTGGTTGGTCGCCTTGCAAGGCAGGTTCTTGCGTGTCGGGTTTGGTTTTTACCTTGCTTCGAATGTCGGTTGGATCGCCTTTTGCATTCTTGATGAAAAGGTCTGGCTGCTGGTGCAGACCCTCGCTTTGAGTGGCTCATCCATTCTCGGCCTGGTGAGATCCAGGCGGCCCAGGACTGACATGAAGTGAATTACCGGCTCCTCCTTTGCCCGCCATTTTGGCGGGTTTTTTTTGGCCAGGCCGACTTGGAAGAATTGAGCTGCGGAGCAGGGCGGCGGCGCGGATCGAGGTCTCAGCTTCGCTTCGACGAGGTAGGCAAAACATGACAAATAGTTGCCATAGAATTGAAGGCAGGATAGACTAGCGTCAGCTAACGTATTACGAACTACACGAATATGCCCAGCTCAGACAAAGCCCTCATCAGCGCGAAAGTACCCAAACCAGTCAAAGACGACTTTGTTTCAGTGGCCTCCGCACGCGGACTCAGCGAGTCCGCTTTGCTTCGCGAGGTGATCCTGACGGTGCTTGCGGAGGCCGGCCACCAGTTCAATAGCGAACCCGTAGCGCCGGGTCGGCGAGGGCCGAAAGAGCGAACAACTTTCCGATATCGACCCGGTGACGGTCCGGCGCTGGAGCGCCGTGCGAAGGCACGCGGCCTGCCTCCAGCCACCTATCTTTCGATGCTCATACATGCTCACGTGAGGGACGCGGCACCGATGCCTCCTGAAGAGGTGCGTGCGCTGAAAGCCTGCGTGAGCGAATTGAGTGCTGTTGGGCGAAACCTCAACCAGATCGCGAGAGGAATCAACGCGGGGCAGCAAGAGGGCTCTGAGCCTCTGTCAAAGCACCTAAACGAAGTGCGGCAGCAGCTTGGTGATCTTCGTGCCCATGTCGCGCAAATCGTCCGCGCAAACTTGATGAGCTGGGAGGGCGGCAATGCCTAAACGAACTGCATCGGTGGTGCGAACTGACGAGTCATTGTTTGAGCTTGTCAGCCGAGGGCGGAAGGGGCCTGGCGGGAATCTCGTCTTGTCGCCCGGACAAGTCGCGGCAGTAGCGCGAACGGTAGGGCGTACGCCGGAAGTTATGGTGAAAGTCTCTGGTGGCGCCAGAGAGGTCAGCGGCGCGAAAGCCCATTTCAGCTACATTGATCGTCATGGCAAGCTCGAGATCCATACCGACGAGGATCGCGCGCTTGTTGGCAAGGATGCGGCGGCGGAAATGTTGGACGACTGGAACCTTGAGCTTTCGGCGGGGCAGTATCGGCGGGCGCCAGCGAAGGGCGAGAAGGACAACCGGCCGAAAGTCGTTCACAACATCGTGCTGTCGATGCCGGGTGATACGCCGCCCGAAAAGGTCCTCGCTGCGGCCAAGGCGTTTGCCAGAGAGCAGTTTGCCCTTCAGTATCGGTATGCCATGGTGTTGCATACGGACCAGGATCATCCCCATGTCCACCTTGTCGTCAAGGCGGAGCATGAGTACGAGCAGGGCAAGCGGTTGTATGTTCGGAAAGCCACGCTGCGCGATTGGCGTGAAGCATTTGCTTCGTCGTTGAGAGAGCAGGGCGTCGCGGCGAATGCCTCGCCTCGCCAGATGCGTGCGGAGAATCGCGCGCCGAAGAAGGATGCGATTCATCAACGATTGAAATCGCTGGCTGAATTTGCTGGTCTGGAAGCTGCCGAAAAGACCTCTCGCTCGGCGCCAGTGCCATCGACCTTCATGCGGCGAAAGGTTCAGTCGGTTGCAGACGAGCTCAAAGCAGGGGGCCTAAAAGCGGAAGCGGGAAAAGAAACCTTGAAGCGAACTCGGGATTCCGTCACGGAGCTGTGGCGATCAATTTCCGCGGCGCTAGTTGCGCAAGGCGAAAAAGCGCTGGCCAGCCAGGTCGATGCGTTTGTGTCGGCAATGCCGAAGGTGCGGACCGAGAAGGAACAGATTGCTTCTCAGCTCTTGGCGAAAATTGAGGCGAACCGTGTCGAACAGCGCGATGCAGGGAAGGGGCGCGAGTAATTTAAGGAGGGGAGGGGGGATGACCCAAGACCGTGATGTTGAATTCCTGGCGTATCGGGTCGAAGGCAAGCAGTTTGCCCGCGGGGTCGTATTGTGTCTGGTTGAAGCCGGGCAGTCCTTCCGCATGAACTGCGTAGGGCGAGAGTCCTTTGTGGTCGAGGTCTCGTCCGATGGAGTGCGCTTTTTGCCGATCGGCTGCGAGTTGGTGAAGTCGGGGTCGGCCGATTAAGCGCGTGAGGTCATTTGCGCCGGCGGAACTCCCATGGCGGGGACGGGTTGTTGTCGCTCCATAGCCCACGACGCGCAGCGCGGGCGCGCTGTTCTGCTGTCGAGTAGCTGTGTCGGTCCTCTGGGGACTGTTCGCGTTCGTAGAATTTGTAGTGCCACGCGAGGCCAGCATCGACGAGCGCCAGGTTGATGTCAGCGCCATTGAGGCGAATTATTCCAATCTCTCTTCGATAGCGATCGATTTTGTTCCATTCGATAGTGACGGTCTTTCCGAACACTGCGGACGCGAGATGCTGCCGGGCCACCTTGCCGAACGGCTGCTTGCGTTCCGGCGCGTCGATGCCTGCCAGGCGAACTTTGTGTTGCGTGTGTGCGCCATCGAGGACTGTGACGGTGTCACCATCCGCGATCGACACCACTTTGCCCGTGTAGGTGCCGGTGGGCGTGTTCTGTGCGTAGGCCCAGGGAGCGGCGCCGACGAGTATTGCCAGAAAGATCCGATTGCGGAGCCAGTTCATAGGCTTCTTCCAGGGTTTAGCGTTCTGAGGCCGAGTCGCAAATTTGAGACTTCGGCATGGGCTGATCATGCTGGATCGATTGCGCTTCAGGGGAATGTTCTGACCGCGCCAGCGTAGGTCCGAAGATTGGGACGATCACAAATATTCCGATGATCAGCCGGCTGGCGGTTTTAACACAAATCGTAATCCACCCAATGTACGCGCGACGCCACTGTTCGTCAGGCGGCAAGCCGCGTAGATCTGAATGGGTGATTGATTGCTGCAGGTTCGGCGCCATGGGCAGTTCCTCAAGTTAATAGCCGTGTGGCCATCTTGAGTGCGCACCTGTCGCTTGCTGGATTAAAGGGTTTTTATTTCTATTGTCGCCGTCTCCGGTGTTGAGTGGTGCCGCTGGTCAAGGCGGCAGATTCGCGGGTGACGCGGAATCTATTGTGTGAGGTCAGGCATGGTTCGCATGATGTAGCCATCGAAGAGCGGCACGGTAAATGCCGTGTCTCCATGCGCTGGGCTGAAGACCATCCCTTTTTTGATGAGCGCGGCGCGGGTTGGTGCGACGGAGTTGATAGGCTTGTCTAGCACCTTGGCGATCTCTCCCGATCGGTGAGCTCCTGGTCCAAGCTCCGCCATCGCGCGGACGTAACGCTTTTCCGCCGGCGTCAGTCGGTCAAAACGCACGCGAAAGAAACTGGCATCGAGCTCGGCTAACGCGAGCTCAGTCGCGGCTCGTGCGTCGTCATCGTCGATCGGGGATGAATCGGCGACCGCCCAGGCTTGCTTTCCCCACTCCTGCAAGAAGTATGGGTAGCCTTGCGTTTGCTCAAGCACCTCATGAACCGCGGGCTTGGTGTATTCCACGCCTTGCGCTTGCGCAGGCACACACAGCGCTCTGGTGGCTTCATCGTCCGGAAGTCGGTCGATAGGGACGAACTCAAAAAGGCGCTCCGCGTAGGATTTTGCTTGCCCCATCTGTCCCAATAATTGGGGGAGGCCTGCGGCGATCAATGTGATTGGTAATTGCTTCTGGTTGATGGTGTGCAGCGCGGTGATCAGCGCTGATAGTTCGCGTTCTGGCACGTACTGCAGCTCGTCGATGGCCAGCACGATAGCGGTGTTGCGCTCGGCAGAGGCGGTCCCGAGCGCTGTGAAGAGGTCGGTCAGATCCATCTCCAGGTCGCCGCTATCGGCAATGCCAAGCTCGGGCTCGATGTCGAGGTTGATTTGAACATCGTCGTATCGGACCTTGATCGAACTGACAAAGCTTGCGAAGGCACCCCAAGCGCTGCTCATGACCTTCTTCGCTGCCGCCAGCCTGTCCAGACGAATGATGGCAGCTCTCAATGCGGGGGCGAGCAGGGCAGGTAATGAGCGTGATTCGGGCGCTTCCATGAACACCGGCAACCAGCCCGCCTCTTCTGCTTGTTCTGAAATTTTGCGAAGCAGGACGGTTTTGCCGACGCCGCGCAGTCCGTAGAGGATCATGCTTCGCGCAGCCATACCGTGAGCCGTTCGGTGCAGTGCGACGCTGGCTCTCTCGAGTATTTCGTCGCGGCCGGCCAGCTCTGGTGGTGGTGTACCGGCACCAGGCGCATAGGGATTGTTGCGAGGGTTCATCTATAGCAACCTTATACAACGTTATTGAATTACGCTAACTCTATATAAGTTCTCTATAAAAGCAACGGCTATCTTCAAGGTTGGTTCGTTGGACTAGCGTCGAATACATCGGCTGGCGGTACGCGCGCCAGGGCGGCGGCCTCCTCGGTAGAGCCGTTTAACCAAGTATCCACGTCTGAAAATTCGATCGGGATCACGCTACGCTTGTCTTGTTGATCGGCCGCGAGCTTTGGATCGGGCTTGTGCATGCGCGACATAAGAGGATGGTTGTCGGCGTTGATGGTCAGCATGGTGTAGCTCTCGACGATTTCTCCGGTCTCGGGATCTGTCCAAGCGTTCCAGATGCCAGCCAGCCCCCAGGGAAGTCCGTCTGATCGTCGAAACGTCCACCACACATTCCGGCCACTTTCCCAGCAAGGCTCATCGAAAGACCAGGCGGGGATGATGCAGCGTTTTCCTTGTTGCCATGAACGCTTGAAAGAGGCCTTGCTCTCAATGCCTTCGAATCTCGCATTGTTTGTCGAGAAGGAGAGTTTGGGCGTTTTTGCGAACCAAGGGATGAGACCCCACTGACCAACAATCAACTCACGCCCGCTATCCGCGGCCGATCGAACAAATGGACCAAGCGCACGCGGGAAGATGTCCGGCTTCCAGAACGGAACGGGGTTTCGCCGACCCACTTCCCAGAAACGCTCGATTTCGGCATCTTCGGGAGAAATGTAGCGATTGCACATGGATCAATTCTAGTGCTTTGCGGAAAGGAGTGCCGAATGCAAACGGCAGATCCTCGGCCAATTCGGACCGTGACCATCCGACATAGCTCAGGCGGCAATGCGCGGGCCACCTGCCGTTCAGATGGAATTCACTTCGAACAGCAGCTTCTCTCGCCGACGAAACCACACTCTCGGCTCATTCTCATCCGGCGCAGCACGAAAGCTGTTTCACGTCCTTACTGAAGGTCTGTGCCGTGAGCTTCAGTCCCTCGACCATCGTTAAGTAGGGGAACAACTGATTGGCCATCTCCTGCACAGTCATGCGGTTGCGAATGGCCAGTGCTGCCGTTTGGATCAACTCTCCCGCTTCCGGCGTGACCGCCTGCACGCCGATCAAGCGCCCGCTGCCCACTTCGGCTACCAACTTGATGAAGCCGCGCGTGTCGAAGTTGGCGAGCGCGCGCGGTACGTTATCGAGCATGAGCGTACGGCTGTCGGTCTCGATGCCCTTTAAGTGTGCTTCTGCCTCTGAGTAGCCTACGGTGGCCACTTGCGGATCGGTGAACACCACGGCGGGCATGGCGGTCAAGTCCAGGGCCGCATCGCCGCCGTTCATGTTGATCGCGGCACGGGTGCCGGCTGCTGCCGCCACATAGACGAACTGAGGCTGATCGGTGCAGTCTCCGGCGGCGTAGATGTTCGGGCTGCTCGTGCGCATTCCTTGGTCGATGACGATGGCCTCTTGCGCATTGACGGCAACGCCCGCCGCTTCCAGATTCAGGCTGCGCGTGTTCGGTGCGCGGCCGGTAGCGACCAGCAGCTTGTCGGCGCGTATTTCGCCGTGCCCCGTGGTCAGCACGAATTCGCCGCCTTCGTGCGCGACCTGGCTGGCCTGGGTGTGATCCAGTACCTCGATGCCCTCCATGCGGAATGCGGCCGTGACGGCTTCGCCGATAGCCGGGTCTTCGCGGAAGAACAGCGTGCTGCGCGCCAGGATCGTCACCTTGCTGCCGAGTCGGGCGAATGCCTGCGCCAGTTCCAGCGCCACCACCGACGAGCCGATCACGGCCAGCCGCTCAGGGATAGCCTCGCTGACCAGCGCCTCAGTGGAAGTCCAATATGGCGTGTCTTTCAAGCCCGTAATCGGCGGCACAGCCGGACTGGCCCCGGTGGCGACCAGGCAACGGTCGAAGGCCACGGTGCGCTCGGTACTATCGTTCAAACGAACGACAAGGCTCTGGCCGTCCTTGAAACGCGCTTCGCCGTGCACAACGGTGATGGCCGGATTGCCCTCCAGGATGCCCTCGTACTTGGCGTGACGCAGTTCGTCGACGCGCGCCTGCTGCTGGGCCAGTAGCTTGCGGCGATCAATCGCCGGCGCAGTCGCCTTGATCCCCCCGTCGAACGGGCTTTCGCGGCGCAAGTGGGCGATATGGGCAGCGCGGATCATGATCTTGGACGGCACGCAGCCGACATTGACGCAGGTGCCGCCGATGGTTCCGCGCTCGATCAGCGTGACGTGCGCGCCTTGTTCGACGGCCTTCAGCGCTGCCGCCATCGCGGCTCCGCCACTGCCAATGATGGCGATGTGCAAACCGGCATCTTCAGGAGCATCGCGGAGTTTTGTTTCATCTTTGAAATCACCCGCCCGGATCAAGCCCTGATAACCCAACGCAGCGATGGCGGACAACATTTGGCCGTGGCTCACCGCGGAGTCTGCCATGACTTGGGCGTGACCATAGGGATAGGACACCACAGCAACATCCACGCCGGGAATCTTTTCCAGAGCCTCCTTGACATGGGCGGCGCAGGTAACGCAGGTCATGCCATTCACGGTGATTTCTGTCATTTTTTTTCTCCATTGAATGTCGAGGTGCAGCAGGCATCAGCTTGGCGTTTTCGCTGGATGGCGTGGATGGTCAAGCCGACGAAAACCACCAGCGCAGGCAGCAACACATAATCCAGATAGCCGGTTAGCGCGGATAAGCCGACCACCCCGAGCAGAATGACCAGTACGGGTGTGAAGCAACACAGCGCCACGAGTGCCGTGCCAATAATGCTCACCCGCAGCAGTCTCTTCGGGTCTTTCATGATCAGTTCTTCACTGATGATGGGTAGCCCGCGCCCTCGGTAGCCTCGGTCAACTCCTGCACGCCGGTCTTGGCATCATCGAAGGTGACGACGGCTTCGCGTTCTTCGAAGGTCACGACAACTTTACTGACGCCATCGACTTTCGAAATCGCCTTTTTGACAGTGATCGGGCAGGCGGCGCACGTCATGCCTGGTAGGGCCAGCGTGACGGTTTGGGTGGCGGCCCACACAGGGGCGATGACCGCAACGAGCGCTAGGGAGGCAAACAGCTTTTTCATTGCAAACTCCTGTGGCTAATAGAAAAACGGGACGATGTAGGGAAAACCGAGCGCGACCAGAACCAGCGCGGCCACAATCCAGAAAATGAGCTTGTAAGTCGCTCGTGTCTGGGGAATCGCGCATACGTCCCCCGGTTTGCAGGCTTGCGCCGGGTGGTAGATACGCCGCCAGGCGAAGAACAATGCCACCAGTGCTGCGCCGATGAAAACCGGACGATACGGCTCCAACACGGTCAGGTTGCCGATCCATGCCCCGCTGACGCCCAAGGCAACTAAAACCAGCGGCCCGAGGCAGCAGGTTGAAGCGAGGATGGCAGCTAGCCCACCAGCGAAGAGCGCGCCGCGCCCGCTGTGTGGTTCAGACATACACTTGTCCTTTCGAATTTGGATTGGCTAACGTAACCTTACTTCCGTACCTATGTACGGAATCAAGCAGCATGGAAAGCAAATTTGAAAACCTGACCATCGGCCTTTTTGCCAAGGCCGCTGGCGTCAATGTGGAGACCATCCGGTTCTACCAGCGCAAGGGCTTGTTGCCCGAGCCGGACAAG